>NZ_OZ243912.1:0-1471979 GCF_965213695.1 Rubrivirga sp.
CCCCTTTCCGCCCTCTGGGCTCCACCCATGACCGCACGCGAGTTCTCCGACCTCTTCAAGCCCTACCTCCCCGTCCGGCGCGTCGCCGAGGCCGCCGGGTTCGCCGAGAACACGTGGTACACCACGGTCACGCGCGGCCGTGAGCTCACGGCCGACGAGCTCGACCGGCTCCGGGCGGCCGTCGAGGCGCACGCCGAGGAGGTTCGCGGGCTGGCGGCGTCTCTGGCGTAGCGTCCCCTCGGGCGGAGTCTGAAAACAAGAGACCCCGGCACGCTGCAACGCACCGGGGTCCCGCACAGAGTCAGGGGCTCGCGCCCCGTCGCTCCACTCCTGCTATGCCTCCGCCGGCCGGGCCGTTCCGCCAGCGGGGAGGACCGGGACGGGCACGGCGCCGGTGAACCCGAGCCGCCGGGCGCCCTCGGCGTAGAGCGCCCACAGGTAGGGCGAGGCGGACGGCTCGACGCCGTAGACCGAGCGGAGCAAGTCGGCGGCCACGTCGGACGCCCGCTCGCCCGCGTACCACTCCGGCACGACGAGGAACCCCTCGACCTCCCGCGCGGCGTCCCTCACGGTCCGGGCCGGGCGGAGAGCCCGCCGACCGTTCATCTCTCGCACGGCGTCGAGGACGGCCTCCGTCGTGGGGGCGACGGTCCCGCAAGTGGACGGCGATTCGGGGGGCGGCATCACGTCGAGTCAGAGAGAGTCAGCACCGAGGCGGGCGACCCTGGCAAGTTATGTTTTCGTCCGGACGAAAACGCTCACGCCGAGGCGACGAGGTCGAGCTCGGCGGGGCTCGGAGTCGAGTCGCCCGCGTGCGCCGGCAGCGGCACTGGCGGACGCGCCGCCGGGTTCGTCTCCAGCAACTCACCGACCGTCTGAGCCTCGGCGCGAGCCTTCCGGCGGCGGCTGATTTCGGCGGCGGCCATCTGCGGGATGTTCGACCCGTGGGTCTTCGTGTGCTTGTCCACCCGACGGCGCTCCTGACGCTCCATCTCTCGGAGCTTGGCGACGGTGGCGACGGCACGGAGGTACCGCGTCTGGGCCGACGTGACCCGCGCGTCGAGCGACTCGATGAGCCGGAGGCTCTCGCCCTTCCCGAGCGACGCCGAGGCCCGCGCCTGCGCGACGTGGAGCGCCAGCTCGGCGAGGGCAGCGAGGCGGCACGCCCCCGCGACGAGGGCGGAGTCCCCAGGCTCGATAAGCGCCTCGGCGTTCCGCTCGCACTCCAGCATCAGGAACGCTTGGGGGACCGGCTGACTCGTGTAGGACCGGGCCACGCACGTCGTCGTCGTGCCCTGCATGGACGGCCCGAACGCCTCCGGCGGGAACGCGGAGAGCGCTTTCCGCAGGTCGACGGCGGCGCGCTCGTCGTCGCCCGCCTCGGCGAGGCGGAGGGCGGCCTCGACGGCCCGGACGTCGGCCTCGTCGGAGCCCACGGGTGGGCGGAACACCTCGCGGCCGTCCATCTCCAGGGCGGTCCCGACCCGCATCCCGTCCGGCTTTGTGGGAAGGGTTGCGCGCGTGTTCGCGCGTTGGGGGGCGGACTTCTTTGCCATGTCTGCGGGGGGGAGTGAGAACGGGGTGAGCGAGGAGCGCCGTCGGCGGCGCCACTCGCCCTTGTGGTCGCGGTAGCCGCAAGCGACGAGGTAAGCGTCGCGGTAGAGCCGGAGACGGCGCTCGGCGTCCCTGAGGGCTCCGAGCGCGTCGTCGATGGGTCCGAGGAGGGACCGGAGCCGGAAGCGCTGGAGGGCGGCGCGTTCGGCGAGGATCTCGTCCGAGCGCGCGAAGAGGGCGGCCGTCTCGCCCGACCCGACGTAGACCGACCGGACACCGTCGGCCGTCCGCTCCTTGCGGTAGTAGTACGGGCCGTGTTCGGCCCCGTCCCGTCCGCTCCGGGTCTCCCAGCCCATCAGGAAGCCTCGCCGGTCTGGCGGTCGGACTCCTCGCGTTGGAACAGGCGCCCGATGTAGGTGAGCGCCGTCAGGGTCTCCAGGAGCGTCCCGATGTGTTCGCCGACCGCCCGGAGCGCCTCCGGGTTCTTCGGGTCGATCTGGCGGGCCTTCTCCAGCATGACGTCGGACAGCTCTTTGACGCGGCCCTGCATCCACGCGCCGAAGTCGCCAGCCCGAACGTCCGGGCACACGGCGCCCGCGTAGCGGCGGAACGTTTCGGAAAGTTCGGAGCCGTTGCGGCGGGTCTCGGCCCGCCAGTTGCGGAGCGAGCGGGACGTGATCCCGAACCGGGCGCACGCGGCGGGATCGCCGTGGAGAGCGGCGTAGAGGACGGCCTGTGCGCGGTCGTCGTTGTCGGGGTGAGGCTTCGCCATCGGCCTATCTCGTTGGGGCGCCGCGCCGCGTTGTGCTACGGTTTCCGTGGCCCCCGCTCGACGTGTCGGCGAGGTCGAAGAGGCCACCCGGCACACTCCGCCCGTACACGAGGCGGAGCGCGTCGCGGCCGTGTTCGTTCGTGCGGCCCTGGTAGCCCGTGAGGCGCCGGGCGACCTCGGCCGACCACTTCTTCCGGCGTGACGGCTCGACGCACTGGAACGGGACGGAGAGCGCCGTGAGGAGCGAGACGTAGAGGTCCGTGAGCCCGTCGACCTGGCCCACGCCCCGGGCGATCCGGTCGCGCTGGCCTCGGTTGGCGCGGCCGTGCCTCGCGTAGAGCGGGAGCGCGCGGGCGTCCTCCAGGTAGGCCCCGGCGAGCCGACCCTCGGCCGCGAGCGCTTCGAGCTGGCGGACGGTCTCCAGCGGCCCGGCCGACGAGACCCCGAGGACGGCGCCGGTGTCGACATCCACGCTGGCGAGCCCGGTCGTCGTGCCGGGGTCGATCCCGACGAGGACGCGGGCGGCGGTCGTGGGTGTGTCTGCGGACACGTCAGGCGTGGGGTTGGTGGGTGAGGGCGCCCGCCAGCTCGCGGATCTCGCCAGCGAGGTAGTCGGCGTGCTCCGGCGTGTGGGCGACCTCGAAGAGGGCGCGGAGCCGGACGGCGGCGGCCCCGAGGCGGTCAGCGTTCCGCTCGCACCATCGTTCCATCTTGTTGAGCTGAATGCGGGCGTCGCGGGGCGTCGGCCGGGGAGCGGGGTCGGTCGGTGTCATGGCTAGAACGGCGGCTCTCCAGCCCACGGGTCGGAGGGGACGGAGAGGTCCGGGGGCGTCGAGGCCCGCCCGTCGCCGACGAACGCCTCGGGGGCAGGGCGCGTGACCTTCCGGTACGTCGTCCGACGGCCCTCCTTCTCCTTGACGACGAGCCCGGCGCTCACCCACGCGGCGGCGCGGCGGAACGCGGTCGCACGGCTCGCGCCGGCCTCGCTGGCGGCGGCCTCCAGCGCGTCGGGGTCGAACTCGTCGGGGAGCCGGTCGAGCAAGTCGCGGTCGGCGGCCGTCGTCCGGTGCGCCCCGCCCGGCGCGTCGTCGCCGTCGAGGGCGTCGCCGGTGCGGTACCTCTCGCTGAACGCCTCGGCGTGACGGAGGGCCGTCTCGACGTAGACGAGCGAGAGGAGGAGGGCCGCCTCGGCGTCGTCGTCGCAGACCGTGAGCGAGGGGGCGGCCGTGAGGTCGACGCCGGCCCCGAAGGCCCGCGATACCGCGAGGGCGGACGCGATCCGGTAGCAAATGACCGGGCCACGCTTGACGGTGGCCGCGAGCGCCGGGTGAGCACGGGCGCCGTTGAACAGCCGGTCGAAGAGGGCGCGGTACGCCTCGTCCATCCGGTCCCATGCCGGGCCGGGGAGGTCGACGTAGAGCGGGGCCGTCCGGCCCTCCGCGTCGACGGGGCGGGCGCTGAGCGCGCGGTGGAGCGCGAGGGCGTCGGCGGCCCGGGCCTCGGTCATCCGGTCGAACTCCCGGTCGGCGCTGGCGCCGCGCTGGCTCTCGTAGCGGAGCGTCGAGCCGAGCCCGTAGAAGATGAACCGGGAGAACAGCCCGTCCTCGACGCCGCGCTCGAACAGCCGCCCGACCTGGTCGAGCGTGCCCGCGAGGAGGACGGCGAGCCGGACGGAGGGGACGACGAGGCGCCCGCCGGTCCGGCGGTTCTCGGCGTGGCGCTCGTTGTGGAACGCCTTGCGGAAGATGGCGGAGAAGCGGCCGTGCTCTTTCCCGTTTGCGTCGGTCACAGTGTCGGCCTCGGTCGAGACGAGCGCGGCCCCCTCGGGGTTGTCGTGGACGGCGTCGACGAGCCCGGCCGAGGTCGTGTCCTCGCCCATCAGCACGTAGCGCGACGGCGGCTCCGGCCCGAGCGGGTCGGTCTCGTCGAGGAGTTGGACCTCGTCCTGGTCGGCCTTCTTGCGGGAGCGCCGGAGCCGGTCACGCTCGGCCTTCTTCGCGGCCCACCCCTCGCGGGCCGTCGTGGAGTCGCGAGTGAGCGCGTCGTCGATCCCGTGGAGCCAGGCGCGGGCGAGCGAGACGACGCCCTTGCCCGACGCGGCCGGGCCGTAGAGGAACGCGAAGAGGTGCGGACTGAGGTACTCGCCCCGGCCGTAGGAGAACCGGACGTGCGGGAGCGCGCCGGAGAGGCAGACGAGGAGCGACGTGAGGAAGGCGTCGCGGACAGCCCACGCCTCGACGCGCCCGACGGCGTCCGCCAGCGCGGGCGGAAGCAGGCCGTAGACCCGCTCCGGGATCGCCACGGGGTCCGTGCCGGATGGGCTGTCCTCCGCCTCGTCGCCGTCACGGGCGAGGGCCGAAGCCGCGAACGAGGGGGCGTCGCGGACGAGGTCCTTGAACGCCTCGACCGACCCGCCCGCATCGAGCCAGTCCGACACGTCGCCCTTGACCGGCATCGGCGACCCGTCCGGGAGCTCCCGCAGGTCGAGGACGGCGACGGACTCGGCGACGCCCTCCAGCGCACGGCAGACGGCCCGGGCGTGGGCACGCCCCGCCGCATCGTTGTCCGGGACGACGACGACGAGCGCGCCCTCCAGCGCGGCCGTGTGGATCGGCTTCCACTTCCCCGCCCCACCGTCGTTGCACGTCGCGACGAGGTCGAGCGAGGCGAGCCGGTCGGCGTCCTTCTCGCCCTCGACGACGAACACGAGCCGCCCGCTGGCGACGGCATCGAGCACGTCGGGGAGCCGGTAGAGCGGACGATCGACGCCCTGGAGGTTGTAGAGCTTCCGGCCCGGCCGGTCGGGATCGTCGCGGCGCTGGGTGAACGCCTTGGCCGTCCCTCGGGCCGGGTGCCCCGTCTTCGGCTCGCGCCGGACCTTCTCGAAGAGAGCCGCGCCGTCGGACGCCTGGTAGACGTACACGGCCGTCTCGTCGTACCCGTCGCGCTTCGGGTCCCACGCGGGCGCGGAACCGTCGCTCGACCCGTCGAAGAGGTCGGAGGGCTTGAGCCCGAGCGCCGAGGTCACGTCCTCGAACGAACACCCGCGCTGGCAGCAGACGAGCGTGCGGCCGTCGTCGCCCTCGGAGAGCGTGAGGCTCGGCGTCGAGTCGTCGTGGGAGGGGCACCGGGCGACGTGGCCCGAACCGGAGCGGCGCGGGGTGTGGCCCGTCCGGGACTCGACGCGGGATAGGATCTCGGCGTAGGTCACAGGAGCCACCCCGCCAGCTCGGCATCTCGGGCGGCATCGACGGCGGCCCGGTGGACCTCGGCGTCGAGGCCGGGGTCGGCGAACCGTACGGCGCGCTCGCCGCGCATCGTCGGCGTGACCACGCGGTCGGCGCGGACGAGGCACGAGAACACGACGCCGTCGACGAGCACGTCCACGGTGACGACTCGGGCGCCCCGCCCCATCCTGAACGAGCCCGTCGCCGAGGCGGAAACGCGCGGCCGGGATGGGGCCTCTGGCGGAAGTGGCTTCCGCCTGTGCCCGCCTCGGTCGACCGAGGCGGGCGGAGTGACGGGGCGGCCCAAGGGGCGCGGGAGGGCCGGGGGGCCGAAGATGCCGGGTCCGGTCATGCCGCCAGCGCCCACGCGCAGTCGAGGCAGACGGATGGCGAGGGCATCGGCCGTTGCACCGAGACCGGCGCCGGGGCGTCGACACTCAGGAAGGTCTCGACGTCGGCCGGGCTGGCGTGGAGGGCCGAGGGGTCGGCGACGGCCGAGGCGAACGCAAGCGAGCCGTCGGGCGCGCGGCCGTAGATGAGCGCTGGCGCTACGGTCGGCGTCGGCGTGTTCGCGCTGGGGGCGCTGCTTCGGGCTGAACCCGCAGCGGTCGGAGACGTATGTTGGAGCACGGTCCATGTGGCTGGGCACCTTTGATGACTTGGCGGTCGAGGTGCCGGTGAACGAATGCGAGCGCGCCCCGCCGGCCTTCGGGCTGACGGGGCGCGCTCGTGTCTATGGGATGGGGTCGCGGGCCGGGATGCGGCCGGCGTCCATGAAGGCGAAGACCTCGGAGGTCTTGTACCGGATCGTCTGCCCCCTCTTGGTGTAGGGGATCTGACGGGTCGACCGGAGGTGCCGGAGCTGTCGCGAGGACAGCCCGGTCTCGGCCTCGACCTGCCCGCCCGTCATGTACTCGCCGAACCGGGAGCGGCGGATGATCTCCGGCATCGTCGCGAGGAGGTCGGCCGACGCGACACGCCCCAATTCCAGGCCGATCTCTGAGACCGGGGCCGGGATGAGGGCGAGGGGTTCGTGGATCTGCATGGGCGGGCGGGCAGGGTTCTCGTTCATCAACATACCGTCTCGTTCGGATCGTGGATCTCGTTCGTTGTCTTCGTTTGGCGCTTCGACCGCCACCCGTAGAAGTGCGAACGAGCCCCCCCGAGGCTCATCTCGGGGGGGCTCGATTTGTGAACGAGGCGCTCGCCAGCGTGAACGAGCGTGCGGAGGACGGGGCTACGTCGCTTTTCGGGGCGAGGTGAGCACGTACGTCAGATCCTCGGGGAGCTCGAAACCACCCTTGATGAGGTTCCTCCGGGCCGTTGCCGTCGACGTGATCATCTTGGCTGCGACGTCTTCGAGGAGCGCGGCCGGGATGTAGGGGCCGTCTCCTCGGAGGAGCTTCATCCTGTAGCGGAGCCGGTCGGGGTTGCCGAGCCCCGTGAGCCGGTTCGCGATCATCACGGCCTCCTCATCGGCTGGCAGACGGGTCGGGACGCCGGATTCGAGGATGAGGTCGGGGCCGACGGGGAAGTCCCGGCCGAGCGGGTTCCGGGGCTGGATGTTGTGCGTGGCGACGTACTCCGCCGCCAGTTGGCGGAGCCGGTGCCGCCAGTAGTCCGGCGACTCGCCGAGCTCGCTCTCCGGGAGCGGGTCGACCTCGGGGATCGTGTAGACGTGGACGTGAGTGGTTCCGCCCCATGTGTGCTCACTCTCCACGAGTTGCTTGCCGCCTCGGGTGTCCTGCACCGGGATGAGCGTGAGGAAGTTGCCGTCGACGACTGTCGCCTCGACGGCATTGGCGAACTGCCCTTCGTCCTCCCACCACCTCTTGAACTCGATCATCCCCCGCTCGACGAAGACGGTCCGGGCCTCCTCGATGGCCTCCCGGATCATCCCTACTACAGTGGGTGCGTCGAGCAACCCGACCTGGAGGAGCTTGAAGATGAGCGCACCGCAGAACGAGTACAGCTCGCGCTGGAACTCCAGGGGGTAGCCCTCCAGGGCGTCTTCCGTCGGCCGCTTGGCGGGGGCGTCACTCATTCCACATGGAGTCGGTGAGCTTGTCGACCGCGCTCCGGTCGAAGCTCGCGAGGTAGGCCTGAGTCGTGGCGAGGTCGGAGTGACCGAGCGCCTTCGAGACAGCGTAGAGGTCGCCCGACTGGCGGGCGAAGTCGGCGAAGCTGTGCCGGGCCACGTGCGACGAGAGGCCCGTCGGGTCCATCTCGGCGAGCTCCGCCAGCTCCTTGAGCAGCTTGTTCACGACGGCCGAGGCGGAGCTGATGCGTCGGCGGAGCCCGGTGGGGTCCGTGTCGTCGCCGCGCTTGAGGAGCGGGACGAGGTACCGGCCGTGCTTCCCCCGGGCCTGGGTGTCGCGGGCCTCGACGGCGGCGGAGAGCCGGGCGACGATCTCCAGCGCGGGCGGCGGGAGCCGGACCGACTGCACGTGCCCCGTCTTCATCATCGTGTAGGCGAGCCGGTCGCCGACGACGTTCTCGGGCGTGAGTTGGAGGGCGTCGGAGACGCGGGCGCCGGCCCCGTAGAACTGGAGGGCAAAGAGGTCGCGGACGGCCGCGAGGCGGGACCCGTCGCGGACCCCGTCGTCGGGGCCGAGCCCGACGAGCTTCCCTACCTCGGCGGGCGTGAGGCGGCGGCGCTCGACGGGCGCAGGCTTCGGGATCTGGAACCGGACAAACGGGTCCGCCCCGGGGTCGAGCTCACCCTCCCGGACCGCCAGCCGGACGACGCGGCGGAGCCGGTCGAACTCCTTTCGGACAGTGTTCGGCCCGTTCTTCTCCTTCGTGCGGAGGTGCGACGCAAAGCGGTCGAGCCGGTCGGGCGTCAGCGCGCCCCACGTGAGAGGCCACCCGAGCGCGGCCGTCAGCTTCCGTTTGAGCGTCCGGTACTTCTTCTCCTCCCACACCTGCCCGCCCCTTTTGAGCCGGTCGAGGTAGCGGTCGAAGAAGGACGAGAGCGAGCCGGACGCCGAGCCGTCGAGGCTGGCGACGACGTCCTCGGCCGAGTCCGCCGTCGTCGCGGCGGCGCGGGCACGGGAGTAGAGGTCGCCGAGCCGGGTGTTGAAGGCGTCCGCCAGCGGGTGCGAGGCCCGGACCTCCTTCCGCTTCTCGTTCCAGTCGCGCGGCTTGACGGCGACGCCGGTGCCGGTGTAGAACCGGGAGCGCCGGGCGTGGGTGACGCGGAGCCACACCGGGGCCTCCCCGTTGTCGCGGGACTTGGATGGGCGGAGGACGAGGGCGACGGTGGGCGCGGGCATCGGTCTCAGGCGCAGCGCCCCCCGGCCCTTCTCTCAGGACACACCCCCTCCAGGGTAGTAGTAGAGGGGGGTACTACTACTCTCTCTCTCCGATACGTCTCACGTGTCTCAGGTCTCAGCGTCTCATTCGCGCGTACGCGCGCGCGCACGAGGGAGAGAGAGCGGGCGCCCCTGGCTGAGACCGAGCCCGGTACAACATGGGTACAACGATCTGCGTCACGGGGCGTCATTCGGGGCGGCAAGGAGAGGCGCTAAAGGGGCGGGAAACGCGGTTTGCGGCGTCGTCCGTCGCAATCTACGCCAAGCCGCGACAGGAACTCAGGTCCAGTAGAGCCCACCCGAACCGCTCCAAAACCGGTCCCTGCAACCCGAAGAGGCCGGTTTCGTTTTTTGTGGTATCACGATGGGTACCACTTTTTCCCGAGAACCCTCGGCGCCCTCCCCCGCCGGTGCTCCCGCCCCGCTGGCGGCGGAGCCGAGTGCGGCTGAGGTCAAAGACGCGCTCGCCGACCGGCGCGTCCGGCGGGCGGTCGCGGTCGTAGTCCGGGACCGGCGGATGCGGACAGCGTTCCGACGGCTCCGGTCGGGCGGCGCGACGGTCGACGACGCCGTCCGCCAGCTCGTCGGGCCGTACGCCGACGCTGAGGGGCGGCCGTACTACCTGAGCGAGGAGCGCGTCCGGTCCATCGTGTACGCGAGCGAGGACTGATTGGACTCCCGTGAGGTTGAGCAGACGACCTGGACCGGCATGAGAGGGAGGCCGAGGTTGAGCGCTCCCCCACCCCCCAGACAGACCCATGGCCATCCTCGACCGAGGCATCCTCGGCGGCGGGCGCAACGCCGTCGGCACCGTCGTCATGACCAAGTGGCGCGGGAAGGACGTGATCCGTGCCCGCGTCACGCCGACAAACCCCCAGACCGCTGCGCAGACGACCCAGCGCGACTTGTTCGCCCAACTCACGCGCGCGGGCTCCTCACTCATGGACGGGTTCGTCCGGCCGTACTGGCGCCGGTTCGCACGCTCCGGCCGGAACGCGACGACAGCGTTCAACGAGTTCGTCCGGGCCAACGTCCGCGTCATGCGCTCGGACGCCGTGCCGGGCACCGACGCCGGCACGTTCGACGCGGCCCAGATGCTCCTCACGCGGGGCGGCCTCGCGCCAGCCGAGCCGACGAGCCTCGCCGACGACGGCGCGGGCGCGACGCTCGTGACGTGGGACCCCGCCGGCGGCCAGCCCGACGACGCCATCGCCGTCGTCGTAGCCGGGCCGGACGGGGCGGCCGTCGACATCATCACCGGGCTGACCCGGGCCGACGGTCAGGCGGCGCTCGGCGTCCCGTTCGCCGACCGGGCCATGTACGCGGTCCACGTCGTGCCGTACCGGCCGGTGGCCGGCGGCGAGCCGAAGCTGGCCTTCCACGGCTCGGTCCGCTACGACGCCGACGCTGCGGCCGACGTCGTCGTGAGCGGCGCGAGCAAGCGGGCCGCGTTCCAGGCCGCCCGGGACGGCGACGCCGGTCCGGTCCCGGACGAGGCCGGCGCGCTCGTCTAGCCGCGGGCTGGCGCTACGCGCGGACGCCACGCGCTCACCCGAGGCGCCGGCCCCGTTCTCGCTCGCTCCGACCGCCCTCCAGTAGGAGTTGGTCAGGAGCGAACTGGGAGCGGGGCCGGCGTCGTCTCCGACTGGGCCGATGGACCCGAACGCTCACAATCACCCCGTCGAGAGCTGGCTCGCGCGGAACGCGCTCCACCTCGCCGTCGCGCTCCTCGTCGCCCTCTTCGGATGGAGCGCGAACCGGACGCTCGACGAGGTGGCCGAGGACATCGCCGTCAACACGGCCCGCCTCGAACGGCTCGGCGACTCACTGAATGGGGTCCTCGTGCAGCAGGCGAGCCACGAGCGGCGGATCGAGCACGCCGAGCGCCGGATCGACCAGCTCGAGGCCCGACTCGAACGGTAGCGCGGCCGGATCGCTGACTCTCTCACTCAACCCCACCAGACCGATGAAGGCCGAGAAGTTCTTGGGCGCGCTGCTCCTCGCGACGGGGACGGCCGTCTACGCCACGTTCACCGACGGTGGGGCCGGGGTCGTCACTCCGGTCGAGCTCTCCGGGTTCGCGGCGGGCCTGCTCAAGGCGGCGCTGGCCGTCGGGCTGTTCTGGGCGTTCGACCGGTACGTCCTGGACGAAGTCGACACCGTGGCAGAGCTGAAGGCGGGGAACGTGGCGTACGCACTCGCGCTTCTCGCGCTGGCGGTCCTGCTCTCGGCGACCGTGGCCACGGCGCAGTCGGCGAGTGTGCTACCCACGGCGACGGAGACGGACAGCGAGGCGGCGTGCCGGTGCGTCTGCTCGTGCGCGCCGCCAGCGGCCGGCGAGTCAGGCCACGAACTCCCTGGGACTGCGCGAATGCGGCCGGCCCACCTCGACACGGCGCTCGCCTACGTCGGGACCGTCGAGCGCGGTGGGGCCAACCGGGGGCTGCGAGTCGAGCGGTTCCTCCGCTCGGTTGGGCTCGGGCCGGGGCAGCCGTGGTGCGCGGCCTACGTCTCGTACGTGCTCGACGCGGCCGGCGTCCGGGCGCCGCTCGACGGACGGCGGCGCATGATCCGGTCGGGCCTCGCGGCCCGGTTCATCACGGCCCGGTCGATCCGGGCGAGCGAGGCGCTCCGGGGCGCGAAGCCGGTGCCGCCGGGGGCCGTCGTGGTCTGGCGGAAGGGGAACGGGCCGTTCGGGCACGCGGGGTTCGCGTTGGCCTGGAACGGCGCGAGCGGCGAGACAGTCGAGGGGAACACGTCGCCGGGCCGGGCGGGGAGCCAGCGCGACGGGGACGGGGTGTGGCGGCGCCAGCGGCGGATCGCGCCGGGGAGCTACTTCCGGATCGTCAGCTTCACACCGGTCGACCCGTCCCACTGGTGGTGAGGGTTGGGCCGCTAGGCTTCTCGGGAGGCCAGTTTGTTTATCCTCTTCAGGACGACAAAAAGGTTCAGTACAAAGTGAGCCGAGAGGTAGAGAGCTACCGCGTCCCAGAACGACGAAATTCCCTCCATCACGACAGGAGGCAAGTGGAAGAGCGGCCGGGCGACCGGACTCCCGCTCAACACCAGCGCGGCGAGGAGGACGACTGCGACGAGAGCGATGAGGATGCAGTACGAGAGGGTCGCGTAGGTCTCCTTGCGGAGCCGAGCGGTATGCCCCGTCCCCTCCGGCCGCTTGATCACGTCGAGAAGCAGGATGAGTAGGTTGAATAGGAAACCGGCAAGGACGGCGAACGCACCGAGAAGCGCCGACGCTGGTACATCGCCAATGGATAGGCCAACCCAGCCCGCCAGCCCAGCGAGGAGGGCAGGCAGTCCATACAAGACCCCGACCGTCCACCAATCGCGAGGGCCGTCACGCGTCGCGTCTAGGTAGGACGCGGTGTCCATGATCTGGAGGGTTCGCCAGTGCTCCCGTACGATCTCGACGACGGAGAACTTCCCGAACCAGTCATTGAGAAGGGTCATCTTGGTCGAGACCGGCCATCCCGAGCTGGCGCATGAAGTCGCCCGCGAGGTTCTGGGCGACAACGTCAACCGAGGTGAATGTAGGGTTCTGGCCCTCGTCGAAGGTGAGGTCATCGGTGACCTCGAGCGAGTTGGGGAAGCGGTTGAAGTCGTCAAGATGCACGCGCTTCGTCGAGCCGCCGAACTCCAACTCGACGGAGACGCCAGAGAGGTCGGGCTCCTGAAGAGCCGTGACCTCCGTGTACCGCTTCCCGTTGATGATCTCGTTGAGGAAGCGGGGTGTGCGAAACCTGCTGCCCCGCTTTGGACGGAGCACCTCATAGAAGGTCCCCACTTGCTCTGCCAACCCTCCGTCAGTCCCGAGTATGTCAGTCCGGTCCGACGGGAGCCGAAATCGCTTGAGGCGGATCTCGGTCAGATCTCCTTCTTCGAGGAACCGCTTGAGAATCTCTCGGGGGATAAGCTTCGAGACCTCTACGACGTAGAGCGGGTGCCGGCCTCTGAACCACGCCCGGAGACTATCCCGGAGCGGATTGAGCACGCTCCGGTTTCCGATTTTGTGGAGCATGACGACGGCTCGCGTCGCATTGCTCGGCGCGTCGAACCGGACGTAGTGCTTGAAAAGATCAGCCTTGGTTGGCGATTTTTCTTCTTCGTGGCCGGACTCGACGTCGAACAGGCTCGATGCGATTCCATACTCGCCCGCTTTCAGCTGGACACAGACCGAGTCGGGCGTCTCTCGGACAGTCCCGTGGTGACGGAGCACCCGCTGGCGACGAGCGTCATGGGTTCCAGTCGCCTGGATTTGGTAGAACATCCGAGCGATTTCGGAGACGGCCGAGGTATTGCCGTCGAAAGCCTGGATGGGAAGTCGGGTGTCGATTCCGCGCTCGCGGATTGTGAACTCGTAGGGTTGGAGGAAATGACGAGGCACGGGGTCCGGGGCAGTGTGGATTGATATAGAGCCAGAGACGGAGCAGGGCGGGCACCTTGAATCAGGTGCCCACCCTGTGTTCGGGCCGGCGATGTCAATCGGCCTTCTTCTTACCGAGGCGGCCGACTCGCTGAGAAATGACGGCCTCTTCGGCGATGAGCCCCATGAGCCCGATGGTGAGCGCCTCTTCGTTGCGGTAGCTCTTGTTGAGTTCCTGCTCCGGAATCTCTTTAGTGAGCCGCTGAGCGTGAGCCACCTTGCACGCAGCGACCTCGCCGAAGACCTGCTTCACGATGCCGGCTACCTCCTCGTGAAGGACCTCGGGGTACCGCTCCTGATGGTACTCGATGACCTCCTGAAGGATGCCGCTGTCGAGGTTGATGTAGACCGTGGGGCCTTCGGGGTCGTTCGGGATGTACGTGGCGAGGTGCCAGTCCTTCTCGAAGTCGTCGGCCCGGCGGAAGGCGTAGCGCGGCACATCGACCGGCCGCTCGCGCTCTCGGCCGTTGAGGGGGCCGGCGTCAGTCGTGGTCCGGAGACGGACCTTCTTCGTGCTCCGGCTACCCTGGCGAGACCGCGACCGGCCTCCGCCCCCACCACCTGGCGGTGCGTCGTTCATGTCCTCCTCGCCGGTAGGAGGTGCGACTTCCTTATCGCCCTTCCCATTGGGCGAGACGACGAGTTTCCGCGTTGTCCAGCGGTCACCGAACTTGTCCTGGAGCCGCTTGCGGTACTCGTCGTCGTCGATGGAACCGGCTAGGTCGCCGCGAGCAGCCATGACGGCCTCGCGGATTGGCTCGGGCATGACCTCGGCGAACTCATAGCCCCAGTCGGAGAGCGGGACCTCAACCCCCTTCTCGCCGTCGCCCGTGAAGATGAGACGGCTCCGGCTCTGGTCCGGGTGGACGCCCCACTTCATCCCGTCGTGCTTGAAGTGCCGGGGCTCGAGGATGATCGTGACGCGGTCCTGGACCGTCTTCTCGATGATCCCGAACCACCGGAACTCGATCTTCCGCGACGTCACGTGGAAGAGCTCGCCGTTGTAGCGGATGGCGATGTAGCCGTTCTGCTTGGCGTAGGGGCCAATGTTCGGGCGGTCGCCCTCCCAGAGATACCACTCGGCCTCGACCCGCTCCTCGTCGAGGAGGAGGAGCCCGCAGTCGGCCAGCTTCCCGCCGCCCCGGTCCTCGGTGATGTAGCTCTGGCTCCGAGGGCCCGGCGGTTCTGAACCCGAGCCTCGCCGTCGCCCGCGTCGGCGCTGCTGGGGCTCGCGGGCCACAGGTTTTTTTGGGACTTCGAGAACTCGGTGACGACCTTCCGGCCTGCGCTGCACTCAGACATGAAACATCCTCTCGTTGAAACTCTCGGGCGCGGTTGGAGCCGCCAGCTTGGTGAGCTCTTCGGCTCCGCCGAGTCAAGCATCACCGTCTCGTCGGCGTACATCACGAAAGCGGGAGTTCAGTTTCTCGTCGCACATGGCGGGGCGGTCCTCAGCCGCGGTCAAGTTACGGTCCTCACGGATCTGTCTCCCGTCCACGCTGCGCAGGGATCGACCGACCCCGAGGCGCTGATCGGACTCTACGCCGCTGCCGAGAGCGTCCGCCTCATTCACCTTCCGCGACTGCACGGGAAGGTCTACGTCGCTGACGAGGGGCAAGCCATCGTCACGTCGGGCAACCTCACCGCTGGCGGCCTCCGCCTCAACTACGAGTACGGGCTCCGCCTGCTCGACGCCCGACTGGCGGCCGACGTGCGGCGCGACGTGCTCGACTACGCTGCGCTCGGATCGGACCTCGGGGCGGCCGACTTGGCCGAGCTTCGGAAGCACACGCTCGACGCGAGGGCGGCGCTTGCGGAGGCTCGGACGCCCGCGCCTGCGCAGGAACGGTTCGACAACGCCGTCCGCCAAGCAAAGGACGTGCTCGTCCGCGGCTATGCCCGAGGCGAGCCCATCCACACCGCATTCGCCCGCACGGTGCTCTACGTCCTCAGACGTGAGGGACCCATGACGACGCGAGAGCTCCACCGGCACGTTCAGGAGATTCATCCCGACCTCTGCGACGACGAGAACCGCGTGATCGAGGGCGAGAACTTCGGCCGTAAGTGGAAGCACGCCGTCCGCACGGCGCAACAGCGACTCAAGCAGCGAGGGCAGATCGAGCGCGACGACGATGGCCGCTGGCGGACTTCGAGCGAGACCGCCAGCTAACCTGCGGGCTCGGAGGCTGCGCGGCGTAGGGCTCGGTCCGGTTCGTTTCGAACTCGGCAAAAAGGTTCCGGCGCTTGCGGGCCGAAGCGGCCCTTCGCACCCTTGACGTACTCCTCGGAGAGCTCGCAGCAGATCCACCGGCGGCCCATCTGCTCGGCGACCTCGCCCGTCACGCAGCTTCCAGCGAACGGGTCGAGCACCACGTCGCCCTGGTCCGTCAGCATCCGGATGAAGAAGGCTGGCAGGACGGACGGGAACTGGGCTGGGTGGATGGGCACGTCGTTCTCAGTGCAGTACTGCCGGTATGCACTGTTCCCCTTCGTGTTCGCCGCTGCGATCAGGTTGTGCGGGATACTGCCGCCGTGTTGGGCCAGGAAGCTCGTCTCGCCGGGCTTGTGCCCCCCAGAGCGGCGCTTCGTGTTGTAGCTCCCCCTCTCGACCATCTCGTTCATGCTGTCGGAGTATGGTTGGAGCACGCGCTTGTTCGAAGCTCGCGGGAACGGCGTCCTCGACAGCCACCAGACGCAGTTGACCGAGTCCTTGACCCGGATGCGGCGGACGTTGACCCACTCGGCGGGGAGCGGCAGCTTGGCGGGGTTCCACCAGTAGAACTCCTGGGCGAGGTAGAACCCGAACCCTCGGCACAGCCGGCTCAGCAGCTCGAAATGGTAGAGGCTCCGTGTCGGCCTCCCCTTCTGCCACGCCCCTCCGATGTCGATGACGAGGCTGCCGGTCTCCTTGAGCACCCGGCGCATTCCGTACGCGAACTGGTCGAACCAGTCGAGGTACTCGTCGGCGTCCTCGTTCCCGTACGCTTTCTTCCGAACGAGTCCGAACGGCGGGCTCGTCATGATGAGGTCGACACTCTCGGGGTCGAGATGGTCGGCCATGAGTGCGGCCGAGTCTCCGTGATAGAGGGTGCCGGTTCCTCCCGGTCGCTCGAAAGCGATGGATGGCGGGTCACCGCTGAACTGCGGACTCCACGTGTCCTTCCGGGGGACGTGCGCGTGGCCGTCCCGGTACATCCTGTGGAGGGCGAGGAGGTACTCCCCGGCGTCGGCGTAACCGAGTTCTGCGGCGGCGGCCTTGACGTCGTCGAGGTGAGCATCGAGGCTCGTCGCCTCTCCGTTGAGCCGCTCGATGACGTCGGGTGCCTGTTTCACGGTGTTTCGTCTGTTTCGCAACTGTTGCTCTCAAGATACCGGCCAGGGCACACGCAGCGCCCCGGCCGAGCGGGGTCAATACTCCTCTGGACGGAGAACGGTGGTTGTGGAGCGGTTGGCCTCAGTGATGATCCAGAGCCGCCCGCCGGGCGTGTCGTAGGCCGATAGGAGCCGGGCCGGGCACGCCGGGTCGAGCGCGAGGTCGTTCGCCAGCGCATCGTCGCGGCAGAGGTCGCCCCAGTCGCCGGCGCGGTGGCGCCGGAGGAGCGCGCGAACGTCGACACCGTGCTCGTGGGCGAGGGCGAGCGCACCGGGCGTGGCGACGATGAGGCCTAGTGCGAAGCGTGGTGGGTGGAGCCTATAAACGCGGGCATGCTCGCGGACAGAGCCACCGGGGAGCGGGCCGCCGTAGACGAGACCAGGCCAGCCGATGCCGTCGCACGCCTCGCAGGGCTCGACGCCTTCGTAGGCGACGCGGCCGGTGTCGGGGTCGCGCTCGCGGTAGTGGACCTCGCCAGCGCCTTTGCAGAAGGGGCAGGCGGCCGGCGAGATCCGGGCGGATTCGGAGGGGCGGGGAAGCTTGCGGGCAGGGGAAGCCATGATGGAAGAGAGGGGTGCCCCGCTGGCGACGGCTGCCGCAGCGGGAGGGTGAGGGGCTACGCGGCGAGGCGGACAGCAGCGGAGGTCGAGCGCTGGGCGTCGCGGGCGCGCCAGGCGGCGGCGATGACGCTGTGCAGCTGGGCCTCGCGGGCGGGCGTGACCGAGACCATGCAGAGCTCGAGCTCGCGGAGGGCGTCGTAGGCGCGGGGGTCGCGGTCGCGGTAGACGACGAGGACGCGGCCGGGCCGGTCGAGGTCGGTGACGGTGAACCCGTCGCGGAAGAGGCGTTCGAAGCGGATGCGCATGGCTGCAGGGGATGTGAGTGAGACAACCACCCCGAGGCGGGACCGAGAGGCCCAGCGCCCGGGGGCTGGAAGCCCCGCATTCGCGCGCGGAGGGCGGAGGCCAGGGCCGCGCGGAGCCGCCCGGACGGCCGCTCGTCGGCAGGAGGACGGCGAGCACGGAGCGGAGGCGTCAGCCGGAGCGGCCCTTGTCGCAGCCCGGAGAGGCCGGCAGGCCGTCGCGCCTACCTTGCGTGAGCCCCCGGGCGCACCCCCCGAGACCGCGGCCGCAGGCCGCACCGTAGTCCGCCCGACCAGAGGGCGGAGCCCGACGGGAGGCCAGCCCTCGGCGCACTGCGCCGGGACCGTCAGGGCCGGGCGCCGTCGT
Organism: Rubrivirga sp.; assembly: GCF_965213695.1. Classification (GTDB taxonomy): domain Bacteria; phylum Bacteroidota; class Rhodothermia; order Rhodothermales; family Rubricoccaceae; genus Rubrivirga. Next base: position 17,911 of record NZ_OZ243912.1, read on the forward strand.
CCCGCCGGCCTACGACGGACGGCACAGAGCCGAGCGGCCCGGCCGGACGGGCGGGCGGCGAGGCGAACCGGTCAGCGTCAGCCTGAGGGCGGGGCGGGAGCGTCCGCGCCGCCAGCGGGGTCTCGGCACGACGCCGGGGCTCACCGAGGCGAGCGGCCCGGCCTCGAGCGGCACGCCGAGCCGGGGGGCGTCGGCTTCACCTGCTACGCGGCCTTGGGGTAGTAGACGACCTTCCCGACGAACCTCACGACGGCGATCCCGCCGGTCCCCGTCCGGTACGTGTTCTCGGTGTCGGCGTCGCGGACCGGCGTGAGCGTCTCGGGCTCGTAGTCCGGGTTGTACGGGAGGAACCGGAGCGTCCCGTCGGCGAGCCGCTGGACGCGCTTGACGACGTGGGCCTCGTCGATGGCCACGAGGTAGAGGCCGTCGCCGACGTGTTCCTCGACGGGGACGTAGACGGCGCGCGTGTTGGGTGGGATCTCGGGGACGAGCGAGTCGCCGATGATGGTGCACGACCGGAAGCGGTCGGGGTCCATCCCTGTGAGCCGGGCCAGCTCGGTCCGCGAGTACGGGTCACGCTCGAGCGCGGCAACAACGTGGCCGTGGCCGTCGCCGTTGACGTACCCCTCCTCGACGGACCGCGCGCCCTGGGCGTAGCCGTCGCGCGGGATGAGGACGACCTCGGCCGGGAGAGCGGGCGAGGCCGCCGACACGTCGGCCCATGCGAGACCGAGCGTGTCGAGGACGCGGGCGGCCGTCTCGCGCGACGGCGTGAGCGCGCCGGAGAGGTAGCGGGAGACCGACGAGCGCGAGACGTCGGCGGCGCGGGCGAGGTCGGCCTGGGAGAGGTCCTGCTCGGCGAGCGCGGCCGAGACGGCGGCGGCGAAGCGGTCGGGGTCGATGGGCGAGCCGTCGGGGGCGGTCGGCGTGGCGGGGCCGGAGGAGCGGGGCACGGGAGGCGCGGGCGGGTTCGACAAGCACTGTTGCGCAAGCATGAAACGTTGCGTAACGTTCGCTCACGTGACCAGCAGCGACGCAACATACCTCACGTGATGCCCCTCCCGCCAAGCCCCGCCCGCACCGGACTCCCGAACGGCTACTCCGAGCGTAGAAGTCGTGCGTACGATCGCGTCGAGACGCTCGGCCTCAAACGTCGGTGGGTCGCCAGCCAGGTCGGGCGGAGCGTCCGTTGCGTGACGGAGGTGTTGCGTGGGACGGACACCGGGCAGCCGACGCTCGTGCGGATCGAGGTGCTCCTCCTCGGGATCGAGCGGGGCGAGGTCGAGGTGCCGCCGGAGGCCGTGGTCCAGATGAGGGTGGAGCGATGAGCCTGGCGTGGATGACCCGGGTGTGGGCGAGCGAACGCCCGAGGCGGAGCAGCCACCGGCTGCTGCTGCTCGCGCTGGCCGACAACGCGAACGACGAGGGCGTGTGCTGGCCGAGCGTGGCCACGCTCGGGCGGAAGTGCGCGACGGCCGACCGGCGGACGGTGCTCCGCCAGCTCGACTGGCTCGAGCGCGAGGGGTTCGTCGGGCGCGAGACGCGGCCGGGCCGGAGCACGGTGTACCACCTCGTGGGCGGGGCACTGGGGGGCGGGCCGGGCGCCACGGGTGACGGCGCGCCCACGGGTGGCGACTCGCCCACGGGTGACCGTGCGCCCACGGGGCAGGCGTCACCCACCCGTGGCGGTACGCCCACGGGGGGAGGGGTGGCGCTGCGCCCACAGGGGGGTGACGGTGCGCCCACGGGGGGTGTGGCACTGCGCCCACCCGAACCCACAGAGAACACCTCTCTGAACCCTCAGCAGCAGCAACATGCCGCGCGCGAGGCCGGCGGAGCCGTTCCACTCCGAGTGATCGTCGGCGATGCTGCTGCTGCGATGAGAAGTGAGGATGGGGAAGATGCTGTGTCGGCGCTGGTTCGGCGGGGCGTAGACCGGCCCGTTGCCGAGGAACTGGCGGCATCTCACGGGGCGGAGGCCGTGGGCCAGGCGGCGCGGCTGTACGACGAGCGGAGGCAGAGCCCGAAGCCGCCGCACGGGCCAGGATGGCTGGTCGCCGCACTCCGGCGGGGCTACGCAGGTGAGTCGGCCGAGGCCTCCCCCCTCCTCTCGCACGCCGAAATGGTCCGGTGGTGCGAGTCGAACGGGGGGATGGGGCGGATGTCCGAGTTCGAGGTCGTCCGCCAGCCCGATGGCGCCGCCCTGTTCCACCGTCCCGCTCGCTCCGTGCCCTCCTCCCCACCCGGCGCCGAGGCGCCGTCCATGTGATCCGATGAGAGCGATGACCCCGAACGTACAGAGTGGGAGCCTGGCGGCCGTCCAGGTCGTCACGCTGAGCCGGAGCGAGCTGGCCGAGCTCGTAGCCGAGGCCGCGGCGCGGGGCGCCCGCGAGGAGGCCGAGCGCCACGCGCGGAGCCTGGCGCGGCTGGCCGAGCGGCTGGAGGCGGCGGCGACGCGGGCGGGCCTGAAGGACTGGCTGACGACGGACGAGGCGGCGGCCTACGCCGGGCTCACGGGGCGACGGCGGTCCGAGACGGTCCAGCGGTGGATCGGCGGGGGCTTGTCGGACCGGGGGCCGCTCCCGGCGACGCGGACGAGCCGGGGCTGGCGGGTGAGGCGCGCGGACCTGGAATCGTGGCTGGCCGACGGTGAGGCGGCACCGAGCGACGGGGACGACTGATGAGCGGAACGGCAGAACGCGGCGCGCGGTGGACGACGGCGGGGGCCGGCGAGCGGCCCGTCGTGTGGAGCTACGGGGGCGGGACGCAGTCGGCGGCGATCGCTGTCCTCGTGCTCCGAGGCGAGCTGCCGCGGCCGGAGCGGATCGTCATGGCCGACACGTCGCGCGAGGCGTCGGCGACGTGGGCGTACCTCGATGAGGTCGTCGGGCCAGCGCTGGCGGAGGTCGGCCTCGTGGTCGAGGTCGCCCCCCACAGCCTCGCGACGAAGGACCTCCATTCGGCCGACGGGAAGCCGCTGATGCCGGTGTACACGCGCCGGCCAGGCGACGACGGGCGTGGACCGGTAGGCCAGATGCGCAACTTCTGCTCGGGCGAGTGGAAGCGGGAGGTCGTCCGGCGCTACGTCCGCCAGTTGGGCTACGGGCCGGCAGGGCGGAGCGAGCGGGGGCCTGTCGTCAACTGGCTCGGGATCAGCCGCGACGAGGTGAACCGGCTCTCGGGCGACCGGGTGCAATGGATGACGACGCGATGGCCGCTCATCTTCGACCGGCCGACAACGCGGGCGGAGTGTGTCCGGCTCGTCGAGGAGCACGGGTGGCCGCGCCCTCCGAAGTCGTCGTGCTGGTGCTGCCCGTTCCGTGGGGACCGCCAGTGGCGGCAGCTCCGGGACGAGTGGCCGGAGGACTGGGCGCGGGCAGTTGCGCTCGAAGAGGAGCTCAGGGAGTGGGACCCCGGGGTCTTCCTCCACCGGAGCGGCGTGCCGCTGGCGGAGGTGCAACTCGGCGACGGCGAGACGGATGAGGCGGGGCTCCCGTGCCAGTCGGGGTTTTGTTTTGTGTGATGGGGCTATCCGCCCTCGCCCTCGTCGAGGAGCTTGCGGAACCCCTCGATCCCAACGACGCGGAGCGGCGGGAAGTCGAGGTCGCGGACGGGGTCGAAATGGCGGTCTTCCGAGACGACGGTCGCCCCGGCCGCGAGGGCGCAGTCGGCGAACTTGTCGTCGTCGGGGTCAGCGGTAACGAGCCGCCAGCGGTACCGGACGCGGACCCACTCGACCGACGGGACGCCGTCGAGGAACGAGGTGAGGACGTCGCCCGCGGCGCGGCCCATGCGGTCGGCGACGACCTCCTCGTACTCGAGCGCGATCCCGGTCGTGACGCAGAGCGTGGCTCGACCCTCGGCGACCGCCCGGAGCGCCCAGTGATAAGGGGACCGGGTGGAGAGCGAGACGAGGAGGACGTTGGTGTCGAGGACGACGCGGACCGGGCTCACGAGTCGGCGCCGGCGTCGTCCGTGGAGCTGCGCCGATCGTGGGCGTGGAGCATCCGCTCGGCGTCCTCGTCGGTCCACCCGTTGGCGTCCCAGACCCGGTCTGCCTCGGCCGTGAGCCGGCGGTAGAGGACCTCGGCGATGGCCCGGCGGATCTCGTCGAGCGTGTCCTCGGGAAGGTCGTGGCGCAGGAGCGAGAGGATCTCGCGCTGGGCAGGAGAGAGCGTTGCGGGCATAGGAGTCTCGCTGAGCATTGGTCCGGTTCTACAACGTAGGGACTGAAGCGCTCCGCGTTCCGGCGTCCGCGTTGAGCCGGCTGCTACGCACGCCGCCGCTTCTCACGTTCAGAATCCTGAACCTACCGAGTTCGGAGCTCCGGCGTACAGGATCGGGCAGCTTTCGTTGGGACGGCACCGGGACTCCGGAGTCCCGGTGCCTCGCATCCTCTAACGGATGACGGTGACTCGGACGGGTGCTACGCCGGGAGCGCCAACGGAGTAAACCCCGGCTGGTAAAGCTCCGAAGTCGAGGTCCCATGGTCCGCACTCCGGCTCCGACGTTCGAGCGACGAGACGCCCTGTCACCGTCCAGACGTGGAGGGTAGGCGAGGGTGTCGGGCACGGACCAGTGATTCGGACCTGCCCGGACGTCGGATTGGGATACACAGAGAGCCGTTGGACAGAAGGGTCTGGCTCAGACGAAACGGAGCCACCGACGACGACTGTACCGTCTTCGACAGCGACCTCCGGAGACCCCTCGTTCGCTCGGAAGTACGGCAGGCTGAGCGAGCTCGCCCCCACCCCTACACCCTCCAGCGTCAGCGAGAACAGCGGACCGTCGCTGGCGAGGGGCGTCGCGCTGGCGGCCGACACGACGAAACGGCCTGGTGACGTCGAGTTGACGACGACGGTCCACCCCTCCGACGCCGTGCCCGCTAACGAGACGCCGACGAACTCGGCCACGCTCGGGTCGACGGCGAACCGAGCTTCGTAGGCCAAGACCGGGGCGGTCCCAGTTCCTGTGATCGTGACGGCGGCGGTTGCGGTCTCCGCGACGCCGATAGAAAACGTGGGAACGTTGACCTGTATGGGCTGCGCACGGGCAGCCGAGGCGACCACGAGCCCGAGGGCGAAGATGATTGTTCGGTGTGTCATCAGATTCGGGGGCGGGAGCACCCGGAGGTGCCCCCGCCATTGGTTAGGAGGGGACGCGATCTAGCGGATGATGGTGAACCGGTGGGAGAACCGGTCGCCGGATGGCGCCGTGACGACGGCGACATAGACGCCAGGCGCGAGCCCGGCGAGGTCGACAGTGACCTCGCGCCGACCGCCCGCAGGAAGGTCCCGCAGGGCGTCTGCCACGACTCGGCCCAGAGCATCGACGACGACGACCCTGACCTGACCGACCTCTGCCTCGACCGGAACGTCGACCGACATGGAGACGGACGAGGTCGTGGGGTTCGGCCTGGGGGGACTCACGGCCCACTCGGAGACATCGGGACCGACCGCCAGCGGCCGCAGCGCGGAGGCCTGTCCCTCGTCGAAGGCGACGTCTGCTACGAGGTCGGCCCCATCTGCGGGCACTTCGATCACGAGCGGCACGCCGGCATCGGCGGGGCCTGCCGTAGCCAAGTGCCCCTCGGCGTTGTAGGCGACCGCCCACCCCGTGGGGACGTCGACCACGGTGCCGGAGGCGAGGGCGGCCCCAGATAGGGAGACCGAGCGGGTGCCCGCCGGGATGTCAACAGCGACACGGACTCGGCCGGCGAGTCGCTCGACGATGCGCCACGACGCGCCCATGGACCGGGCCGCACTCGTGGTAGCCGAGTTCGCTCCCGACGAGCACATGAGCGTCCCCGAGATCCCCGACACGCTTTGGAGTACCAGGGAGGCGTCGTAGGACGTGATCTGACCGTTCCCGCTCGCGTCGGCACCGCACGCGCTGAACGTGTCGTAGGGGAGTCCAACTTCGTGCCTGAGGATGAGCGCCGCGTCGTAGGCACTAACGCTGGAGTCGCCGGACGCGTCGCCGCACACGCAGGCCGAGACCGAAACCGAGCCGTCCTGCGTCGAGACGGCCGGGGTCCCCTCATTGAAGACGGCGGACTCGAACGTCACCGGACTCGTCCCGTCGCCGACGGCTTGGCCCGTCAGGATGACGAGGACGCCGTCGGTCGAGAACGGAGACGCACTGGCGGCCGACACGGAGATCCGCCCCGTCGTCGGGTTGGCGCTGACGTTGAAGCCGTCGGCCAGCGTACCGTTGACAGAGACGCCGTCGACCTCGACGACGGTCGGATCGTAGCCGACGACCATCGAGAACGAGATCACGTCGGTGCCAAGCCCGCTCACGTTGACCGGGAGTTCGAACGACGTGCCCGAACCGACCGAAGTGGTCGGAGCTGAGACGACGACGCCCCCCCCCGACGCTGACCCGACGCCGGAGAGCGCGACGATGATGTCGGACCCGGCGTTGGATGAGACCACGGCGCTGCACGACGCGGCCCCAGCTCCGGAGGGCTCGAACCGGACGGTCACGTCCCTGCTCGCACCGGCCGACACGGAGAACGAACCGGACCCGGCGAGCGCGAACGCCGGGCAGTCGACATCGACGTCGACGGCCAGCGCGGCGGTCCCCGTGTTCGACACAGTGAGCGAACGCGTGGCGCTGGCGCCGACGCTGACGGTCCCGAACGAGACCGAGGTCGGCTGGACGTCGATCCCCGCGCTCCCGGACGACGTCACGGTGACGGCGACCGGGCCGAAGAGGTTGTTCGTCTCGACCGTCTCGGCGACGCGGCCCGAGCCTGGCGAGTCCTCGTCGTAGTCGGCGTAGACGAAGAGTTGGTACGTGCCGGGGCTCACGTCCGGGACGTTTTCGTCTTCGTCTCGGTCCGAGGTCCAGCCCGCTGGGGCATGGACGTTCTCCTGGATGGAGTCGCACCCGACGTACACATCGGAATCCGCGTTGAACGAGGCGTCCGTCGAGAGCCAGAAGCAGCTCTTGTAGGAGCTGCCACTCACGTGGCCCATGACACGCTCGTTGCCCGCGTTCTGGATCGTGTACTCGATGGTGGCTTCCGTTCCGGCCTCGACCGAGCCGCCGCCGTACGACGCCGAAAGGATCCGGAGGTCGGGGCCGTCGCCGCCGGGGTTGCCAGTCCCACTCCCCGAGACGGTGAACGCGATCGGCACGGTCACGACCGGCTCGTCGGGGTCGTTCGACTGGATCTCAATTTCCCCGTCGTACGTCCCGTCGCCGAGACCGTTCGCGTCGAGGTTCACCCCGATCATCTGGGACGAGCCGGGCTGGAGCGTCCCCCCGGTCACGTCGATGGCAAGCCAGTCGCCGCCCCCGCCACCGTTCAGACCGAGCGCTTGGTCAACGCGGAGACGTCGACGGGTCAGACCGTTCCGAGGGTCGGTGATCGGGTCGCCAGTCGTGACGATACGGGTGCGGGCCTGGTCGCCCGTGACTCCCTGCTGACGGAGCGAGGCGGCGGCGCCCGTCACGTGGGGAGCGGACATCGAGGTTCCTGTCTTCGAGTCCGTCCCCCCTCCTGGAACGGCGGCCACGATCCGCCGTCCCGGAGCCCACAGGTCGACGAGGTCGCCCGAGTTCGTGAACGTCACACCAACCTCGTCGTCCTTGTCCGTCCCGCCTACGGCGACGATCGGGCTCATGCACGCCGGGTAGCCGATACCGTTGGTGTATTCCTCATTGCCGGCGGAAGAGATGACGAGCACGCCCGCGTTGGCAAGCCGGAGGGCCTCGATGTAGATGGGGTCTCCCGCATCGTCGCAGGCCACCGCGTTCTCGGTCTTGTTCCCCAGGGAGAGGTTGACGGCAGCCAAATTGTATTGGCTCCGGTTCTGGTACGCCCAGGCCATCCCCTCGGCGATGTCCGTCGTCATCGCCTTCGCGCAAGGAGCCGCACCGTCGCACTCGTCGGGGTCCTGCTGGAGATGGAAGACGTTGGCCGCGAGGATCGTGGCCCGAGGTGCAACGCCGTACGTACCGGCCGCAATGGCAGCGACGTGACTGCCGTGCGAAGTCAGCGGCTCGGCCGCCCCCGCTCCGTACTCCTCGACGCCCCCGCCGGGGCACCCCGTGGTCCGGGACCCGGAGTCGATCGAGAAGCACGCCTCGCGAACGACCCCGCCCTGGTTGAAGTGCGGATGGAAGCGGTCGACGCCTGTATCAATGATGGCGACCGACGTGCCGTCGCCGTCGAACCCGGCGGCCTGCGCCACGTCGGCCCCCACGAGGGGAATCGAATCGTCCAGGAGCGAGCGCGGGACGTCGTAGGTCGGGAGCGCGTGCGCGATCAGGGCCCGGTCTTCGCGGATTGAGACCACACGGGGGTCGCTCGCGAGCCACTCGAGCGCGCCCGCGTCGACGCGCATCGAGACGAACGGGAGGTCAGTCGACACGCGGCGAACGGACTCGGCGCCGGCCGCCAGCGCGGCGGAGGTGAACTCGGCCACCCGTTCGGACACGGCTGAGACTTGCGCGCTCCTCTCCGCCTCCGCCAGCGGCGTCAGCTTGACCGGAAAATCGGTCTGGATACGGACGATGACGTCGACAGGATCGGAAGGCCGTCGAGCCACTTCAGTCGTGAGCGAGGCGGGGACCCGGACGGGGACTGGGACCTCTTGAAGCGTGACCGCGAGGGCCAGTCTCGCGTCGACCCTCGCATTGGCCGTCGAGCCGACAGCCCCCGTCACTGAGAAGCTCAAGGGCTCGTCGCCGTCGTTCTCGATCTCGAGTTCACGGTAGACGGTATCTCCTGGCTCGGCCGTAGCCTCGATGGAGGACGGGGTCACATCGATGTCCGGCTCCCCGCTCCCGGAGTCGCTCTCGAAGTCGATCTCGAAGACCACGAAGTCGATGTAGCCAGTGTCGTACGCCGCGTAGTCATAGGCGTCGAGGTACCAGGTCCCGTTGACCGGGCGGCCGTTGTAGACACTGGTCGAGCGGACGTCCTCGATGTCGTCGTCGGTGTCGCCATCGGCGTCCCAGCCGCCGTCGTCGGCGCCGCCGAGGCGGTCCCAGAAACGGAACGTGACGCCGTCGTTCCAGACCTCCAGAACGAGGTCGCCCGGGTACGTGTGGACTATCCTCGTCCCGACGCGGACCTCCGTGACGGTCGCGCCCTCGGGGGCATCGCTGATCGTGACGTCGGAGTACGCCCAACCCGGTCCGTCGGAGTAGTCCGGGATCGAGACGTCGTTGCCGTTGGCACCACTTACGGTCTCCGCAGCGGACGAACGAGCGAGAGAAGCAGAGCCGACCTCGACCCGGACGGAGTGCGGGACGATCTCGTGCCCCAGGGACTTGGCAAGCGAGAGCGCCTCGGCTGTTAGGTAGGTCTGTCCATCGACGGTAGTAGAGAAGTGCCCCTCGCCGGCCAACGCCATCAACGCGGCGGGCTCTGCGGTGACCGAGAAACTCGTCTGAGGAGACGGGCTCCGTTGAGCCATCGCGGTAGAGTTGAGGGCAGCACCGAGCAGAGCTGACCAGATAGCAAGTCGAAACATTTTGATAGTGGTTTGGACGGTTGCCCGTCGTTCACCCCTACCTCAGCGCGCCGAGTGCGGCTGGAGGACGGGGCCACCCCTATCCCTGAGAAGGCCTGGTCACTTTGCGCCGTTCTCTATTTCTTAACAGAACGCCCCGTCTCTCAGACGCCCAGCACCGCGCTCACGCCCTCAATCAGTCTCGCATCCGCCTCTTCAGTCGGCTGGGGCTTCAGCCTGCTGAGGTCCCATTTGCTGAGCTTCATCAAAACAACCCGCGTCGGGATCTCACGGATCGCCTCTTCTGCGGAGACTCCACAGAGCACGGCCGAACCGATCGCTTTGGCTGCAAGGACCGTCCGGTTTGGGTGGGCCGCTGATGCTGCCACATACCTACGGAGCGCCTCGACGTCCGACTTCTCAGCGTCCCCCAACCATTCCAAGTAGCTGGGATGGGCCGGGGACAGGTCATTCTCATACCTGGACAGGCCATACAGCTCTTGTACCCAATCGAGCTCTTCTGCCTCTGTCGTTCCTCTGGCCAAGTCAGCAAGTAGGTACCTGCGAGAGCCGACATATAGCCTGACGTCGTCACGTTCCGACCCCGCCCACGCATGGGCGTAGTGCTCATCGGCTGCCCGGACTGCTCGTTCTCCTTCCCAGCGAACGCTCGCGCGTTCGAGGTCGCCTGCGACCACGGAGCTGTACACGTCAAAAGAGAATGAGGGACCGTCCATAATCTCGTGGGCAACACGGCGCGCCCTCCGAACCTGACGGACGCTCAAAAGCAACCGCACCAACTCCCACGACGGAGGCCACTTCTGCTCTAGCGTACGCCCAAGAAGACGTTGTGTCTTTACTCTCTTGTCTCCTCGCTGTCGGACGGACGCTCGAAGCAGCAGGCGGACTACGTCGTGACGGAATTCGGCGTCCACAGCATCACCCATCACTGCCCCTCGGGCGACTGCGCCGATGGAGTAGGGGTCATACGCTATTGTGCATGCTACCAGGAGCGCCGCCTGCTCGTTCTCCGGAAGAGATCTCCACTCGAACGACACAATGCGCCGAGCCCACGGTGAGATGTAGTACCTCGTGGAAGCCCGAACGAGGACCTGCAACTCCTCCAGCCGCTGTACGATGTCGATCGGTGCGCCCCAGTCGGGTGGACACCGCCACAACGCTCCGATTGCCATCTCCTGAGTAAACCCGCCGTAGAAGGGGCTGAGTCGGACCAGGGCTTCCAGGTCGGCTGGGGGGATGCCCATGCCAGGACCCGCTTCCATCTCAGGCGCGGCGGCATCGACGAACACAATTCGGGTCCTCCCCAAGATCGAGGTTCCGGGTCGGCTGTAGAGACGTGGGGCGACCTCCGGAATCACGCTATGCAACGCATACGGATTCCAGCCATCGCGTGGTTCGGGAGACCATTCTCTGGTTGGCGCCTCGATTACCAGAACGTCCGGCGCCACAAACTCAGGCGCCTCGGGTGACGGAACGAAGGTGTTGAGGACGGAGGCGATCTCGGCCACCGCGCTTTGGGGTTGCGCATACAGGCGACGGAGCTCCTCTGGGGGCGCTCCACATGCCTCGTACACAAGCTCCCAGAAAGCCTCCCCCCGCTCTAAGCTGACAGGCGCTAAGACCGCCCACGAGAAGGAGGGGGGCATACGGAGGCCCATTCGCCCCCTGACAGTCGTGTTCAAGTAGTTGAGCGCCGCGACTGCGTGAACGGTCTTAACGCCCGTGCGACCACGGAGGTCGACGACCCGGTCTGATCCCTCGTATACAGCTTCGACAACCTCCCTCACCGGCTCTGATTCGGCCGGGGGAAGACTGGGGGCGTGAGGTGACTTGTCCTTATAACGGATGTGTGCCGCTCGGGCATCGGGGGCTCGGATGTACGAGAACTGACGATACGCGCCAGGTTGGACGAGATCAGAAACGGCTTGGACGTCACCCGGCTTTACCTGGTAGTCAATGGACCAGAGTTGACTTGCGCTTGTCCGGGGGTTGAATCGGTTGTATGCCCTGCTGAGAACGGCTCCCTGGAACATGTGAGTCTCTGACGCCAGGCGGAGTTTCTCGACCTCAGCCTCCGAGCCTATGAAGGCGTAGTTGCGCGGGGGGCCGTGAGTCCAGGGGGGCGGACGCGGCTGTTCCTCAGATTCATCGCTATCGACCCACGGATTGCGATCGTCGGCGCGCCGGACAGGCTCTAAGTGACTCCCAGGCTGCTCCGAACCGCCAGAAGGGGCATCGTTCCGGGTAGCGGCTGGTGGACCACCGTCGGCTTCGCTTGTCGGGTCCAGATCAGTACGGTCGTCACTGTCTAGTCGCGGACCGATTCGTCCGGACACTACGACGGAGGGCGTCTTGACGTATCCCCGAATGCGAGACAGCACGACCTGAGTGAAATGGACCTCAGCGCTCGCGTCGTACAGCTCTACCGGATCAACCCCAACTCCCGGGTTAGCAACGGCTTCTGATATCGTAGAGGCCAATCCAAAATCGAAGGTGACCCAGGCCCGGTCGACTTCTCCCCTGAACTCACCCGTACGGCCGTTCTTCGCTGCCCAAAGCTCCTTGGCTACCACGACACACTGCCTCATCCGAAGATTCCAGTCCTCTGTGGAGAGGTCACCACTGACGCCTACTACGGAGAAATGATCGTCAGGACGCACGTGCTCGGATCGCGTGATGTGTACCCCGATGGGGAGGGTCGAGGCTCTACGCCCACTCACGAGGAGGGGCCACGCGAAGAGGGAGTGACAAAGAGCGTTCTCGACTTGAGATCGACTGGCGTCTCCGACAGCGCCAACGATCTGAGAAGCGGCCTCCAGGCGTTCGACCGTCGGTGTCCACGGCTTCCTGATCTCGTCGAGGAGACTCTCGCGGTCGATTCCGGAATCGGGCCACCCGAACAGTTCGCGCTCCATCGCGACGACTACGCTTGGTCTCACAGCACGGTCGAGCACCGCGTTGGCCCACATCCGGGCGCGGTCGAAGACGGGGAGTTTCCTCCGCCCTGTCCGATCGGCGTCCACCGCCAGCAGGGAACGATAGGCCGCCCTAACCTTGTCGTGGAACTCCCCTCTAAGCTCGTCGCCAGCCCGCGGGAGGTGCTCGTGCCCCAGCAGACTTCTAATGCCGAGGACGACGTGAGGTGGCATCCCAGCTAATCCGGCCGGGTGCGCGTCGATCTCCCTCAGCCGGTTGATCAAGAACCCCCTGAGCGCCAGCACCCCCTCCTCGTCGTCCCTCGGGGACAGGGCCAGCAGCACGTGGGCTCCATGACCCGCCTCTAGCGCGCTCCGCCACCTTCCAAATGCGGGGGCAGAGCCAACCGACCGCAGAGCTAGGGCCGGCGGCATAGCGGATCAGGACGACTCTACAACGGAGTTGGGTGCGAGCACAAGCATGGGGCGCCCGTCCGAGTCCGCGACGATGCTCCCGCGTCCGTTGGCATCGACCAGCACGGGCCTCTCTCCATCCCCGGTGCCTGTCGTGGATTGCGAGGATGCTGCCATCCTGAATCTCCTGCTAGAGCCTCGCGGGGCCTCTTCCTCGCCCTGACGGTCCTGTGGGGGTGAGAGGTGGAGATCGACTACCTCGTCACCGAGAACCACACTCATCTCGCCTTTCGCTGCACGGACCGACTGGCGGACCTCTATCACGCCCGCAATCTCAATCTCAAACCTCTGCTCTCCACTCTCAAGCGAGGGCGAGGAGTAGACGGCGTAGGAGCGGGACCCGACAACCAACGCGCCTGCGGACGAGCGGTCCGAGCCCGTCACCCTCCGGCGGGCATTAGCGAGAGCGCTAGACAGCCAGTCCGGAGACGGGTCCCCTTTCGAAAGCTGTCCCGGAGTAGGAGGCAAGGTGGTAGACATGACGCAAGGCGACCAATGTAAGTGATGGTGACGAGAGGGTCAATCGGCCCCTAGAGTGCCCAACTCAACCGACAGCGCCTCCCGCAGCTCGTCTTCGACGTTCTTCACCCGGCGTCTGGCGTTCGTCACGTCATTGACGCGGACAGGCCGCCCCGATACTGCAGCCAAATGTTCCGCTACGGTCCTCCTGTTGACCTCGCCCGTCCCTGCTTGATACGCCAACATCTTCGAGGCCTCATCGTCGAGACCTACTCGGTCGCACGCCCGCTCGACGGCCGCTCGAAACAACTGATACAGTTCCTCAGAGTCTACCGGACCCTGCCCAGGCACCGAATGGATGTCATCTGACCATGGCCTCTCTCTGGCGAAGCTGGCTCTTTTAACCATGTTGGAATACTCCCTCACGCAAGCTCTGAGCAACAATAAGTGCATCTCTCTCATGACGCTCGTCAAGTCAATGGTTCCTAGCAGCAGCCACCCTCCCCCAACTGAACCATCGAGGACCTTCGAAAGCGCGCTCTGCAAAACGTCTTCTGAGTCAATGCGTGTATCTGTGTAGTCGATCCAGCGGATTCTGTTGGCAACGCTGGCCCTTAAGTCTTCCCAATCCCGGTCTCCCAGGAGTCTGACCGCATACTCAACAAGAAAGAGCCCCGTGGTCGGCTCTGCGTCCTGATTCGTCATTCTGGACTCCGAGGAAGGCAAGCGGCTCCGACTACTGATGTTCTATTCGTCAGGAGCGGTAAGGTATGCCTCACGCCGCTACGGGAACGGGCAACTCCCTCTCACCGCGCTTCAACCGTCCGGCCGACGCCGCTCTGTTCGGTCTCCGGTATGCCCCCCCTCGTGCACGGCTCAGTGCTCGAGTTGCGCGCCAGTTCCGGGTCCGAACGCGCTCCGCATCTCGGCCTCAACGTCGGCCCGGTCGAACGCGGCGAGGTACGCCTCCGTCACGGCGATCGACGAGTGGCCGAGCGCCTTCGAGATCGTGTAGACCGAGGCCCCGTTCTGGCGGAGCACGTCGGCGAACGAGTGGCGGGCCCCGTGGAACCCGACGTACGGGACCCCCGCCCGCTCGGCGAGCTGGCGCATGAGCTTCCGAGCGAGCGCGTTCATCGACTGGATCCGCGAGCGGGCCTTGCGCGGGTCGGACAGTTGGTCCTCGGTGACGAGGCCGAACACGAACGGCGAGGCCTCGTGGCCGCCCGGACCGGTCCGCGGGAGCCACCGCGCGAGGATCTCGGCAGCCGGCGGGAGGAGCGGGACGCCCTGGGCGTCGCCCGTCTTCCGCTGACGCCACCGGACGTAGGTCGGCGTGCCGTCCGTGTCCCGGTCGACCTGCGCCCACCGGAGCGTGGCCACGTCGCCGAACCGCATACCGCCGGCGTAGAACGCGAAGAGCCACCAGTCGAGGGCGTCGGCCGCGCGGCCAGAGAGGTCGGGGCGGGCCGCCTCGAGCGCGCGGACCTGGTCGAGCGTCAGGCGGGCCTTCTCGACCCGCTCGCGCTTGACGCGGATGGTGGCGGCGACGGTCGCCGCCGTGGCCGCGCCGGGGACGCCATCGCGGGCGGCCCGTCGGAGGACGGCCCGGAGCGTCGAGAGCTGCTTGGCGACGTAGTTCCGCTTGTGGCCAAGCCCGGCCGGCTTGGGCGCGAGGAGCCGGGCCTCGTGGGCGCGGAGGAGGGCCGGCGTGAGATCCTCGACGTCGACGTCGGGGTCGCCGGTCTCGCGGCGGACGGTGTCCTCGAAGTGGCCGAGCGCGGTGCCGTAGACGAGCGAGGTCCCGATCTTGCCGCGGGCGGCCCAGTCGGCCTGGACGCGACGGCCGTAGGCGACGAGCCCGGTGCCGTCGGGGGCGGCCGACTCGGGGGCCGGGTGGAGCGCGGCCTCGACGACGGCCTTGGCCCGGTCGGGGTCGACGTGGCGCGAGCCGGCGAGGAGGTCGCGGACGGCGCCCTGGGCGTCGGCGAGCCGGTCGGCCAGGATCTGGTTGAGGTGGTGGGCCTCGGGGGCCGAGCGGCGGACCTCGCCCTTGCGCCCGTTCCAGTCGTCGCGGTGGACGCGGAAGCCGAGGGCCACGTGGCGCTTGGTCCCGGCGCCATGGGAGATCCGGAGGTAGAGCGGGAGCTCGCCCTGTCGGTTCGGCTTGGGGAGGGCGACGACGGAGAGGCGCACGGGGCCGGCCTGGGAAAAACAGGTACCACTATGGGTACCACTCTCGACGGTGGTACCACCCGCGGATAGACCGGGCGGGCCATCAAGATAGTGCGTTTCCAACGGGCCAGGCCGCTTTCCAGGGTCTCGTCCGGGTCGGATCGGGGGCGGGGTTCGCGTTCAGTAGAGCCCACTCAGACCGGCCTCCGCTTCTGTGGGGGCCGGTTTTTTGTCGAGCGACCTCGCGGCGTGGTCACCCCAGCGCCCGGCGGACGCCCCGGCGGACGAGGTCGACGGCGAACCCGTAGACGAGGTGCGAGTCGAGCTCCCAGACCCACCACGCCGTCGGCATCCGGTCGGGGTCGGCTTGCAGATCGGCCGCCGGGAGCGTGGTCCCGTGGGTGGCCGCGAAGAGGACCGCGGCAGCGGGCACGCCGAACCCAACCTCGGCGTCGCTCACCTCGGCGAGCACGCCGTAGGCCACGCCCGCCGACGTCCCGAACGCCCAGTGGATGGCGCCCTGGGCCTCCAGCGTCTCGTCGCGGCTCAGCGTCACGCCGACCACGTCGGTGGCCTCCTGCGCCAGCGTCGAGGGCGGCATTCGGTCCGGGTGGCCCTGGACGTCGGCGCCGGGCCGCTCCTTCTCGGCATGCGTCGGGGGGAACCAGCGCTCGCCGAGGTCTTGCAGCACGGGCTCGGCCTGGCTCTTGACCCAGGTGCCGACGAGCCCGCCCGCTAGCCCGGCGACGGCGCCCTTCCACAACGAGGGGCGGAGGGAGGCGGAGGCCATGAGGGGGCGGAGAGGGGGCCGCTCCGACGAGCCACGCCGCGCGGGGTTCGTCTCGACGCATGGGGTCAGGGTCCACCCCACCTCACTTGGGCCCGGCTGCGGACCCTCGCGCGTCGGGGAGGGGTACCGACGGCCCCTTCACGCCGCCTCCGCATGGACCTGCCGCGCCCCGGCCCCCAGGCCCACAACGCCGTCGCCGCCGACGCCACCCGGCAGCCCGTCTCGCTCACCGTCGACGGCCGGCCGGTCGAGGGCTGGGACGGCGAGTGGCTGGCGACCCTCCTCGACCGCCTCGACCGCGCGGACGGGCAGGCCACCGCGACCGAGGGCGGGCCCGGCGGCCACTCGGTCCCCCACGTCTGCTTCCAGCCCGAGCTGGGCCCGATCCAGACCTGCGACACCTGCTTCGTCGAGGTCGACGGGAAGCTGGCGCGGGCCTGCGCCACGCCTGTCCGCGCGGGGCTCGCGGTGAGCACGCGGACCGAGGCGGCGGGCGCGGCGCGGGACGAGGCGATGCACCGGCTCCTGGGCAACCACAACCTGTACTGCACCGTCTGCGACCGGAACAACGGCGACTGCCCAGTCCACAACGCGACCAAACACGTCGCCGTCGAGCACCAGCGCTACCCGTTCGAGCGCAAGCCGTACGAGGTCGACGCGAGCCACCCGTTTTACCAGTACGACCCCGACCAGTGCATTGTCTGCGGCAAGTGCGTCCAGGCGTGCCAGGAGGTCCAGGTGACCGAGACGCTCTCCATCGACTGGGAGGCCGACGTGCCGCGCGTGCAGTGGGACGGCGGCGCGCTCGCGGGCGAGTCGTCGTGCGTTGGCTGCGGGCATTGCGTGACCGTCTGCCCGTGCAACGCGCTCATGGAGAAGTCGATGATCGGCCAGGCCGGCCACTTTACCGGCCTCCGGTCCGACGTGTTCGCCCCGGCCGTCGACGTGGTCAAGGCCATCGAGCCGTTCGTCGGCAACTCGCCCATCTTTGCGCTGTCGGACGCCGAGGCCGCGATGCGCGAGGCGTCGATCGACCGGACGAAGACCGTCTGCACCTACTGCGGCGTCGGCTGCTCGTTCGACGTGTGGACGAGGGAGCGGACGATCCTCAAGATCGAGCCGACCGGGGAGGGCCCGGCGAACGGCATCTCGACGTGCGTCAAGGGGAAGTTCGGGTGGGACTACGTCAACAGCCCCGACCGGCTGCGCGCGCCGCTCGTCCGCGTCCCCGACGGCCGGGGCGGAGAGACGTTCGCCGAGGCGTCGTGGGACCACGCGCTGGCGACGGTCGCCCGGCGGATGCGGGCCATCGCCGACGCGCACGGGCCGGACAGCGTGGCCTTTATCGCGTCGTCGAAGGCGACAAACGAGGAGAGCTACCTCGTCCAGAAGCTGGCCCGCGCCGTGTTCGGGACCAACAACGTCGACAACTGCTCGCGCTACTGCCAGGCGCCGGCCACGGTCGGCCTGTGGCGGACGGTCGGCTACGGCGGCGACGCCGGCACCCTCGATGACATCCGCAACGCCGACCTCGTCCTGATCGTCGGCTCGAACACGGACACCTCGCACCCCGTCCTGGCGGCCCACCTCCGCGCGGCCCAGAAGCGTCGCGGCCAGACCCACGTCGTCGCCGACCTCCGGGCCCACACGACCGCCCAGCGCGCCGACGTCTTCCTGCGCCCGAACCCGGGCACCGACCTGGTCTGGCTGAGCGCCGTCGCCAAGCACATCCTGGACCAGGGCTGGGAGGACCGCGCGTTTTTGGACGCCCACGTCAACCACGAGGCGAGCTACCGCGAGAGCCTGGCGCCGTTCACACTCGCGTACGCGGAAGAGCGGACCGGCATCCCGCAGGCCACACTCGTCGACGTGGCCGAGCGGGTGGCCCGGGCCGAGACCGTCTGCGGGCTGTGGGCGATGGGCGTGACGCAGCACTCGATGGGGTCCGACACGAGCACGGCGATCTCGAACCTGCTCTTGGTCACCGGCAACTACGGCCGGCCGGGCACGGGCGGCTACCCGCTCCGGGGCCACAACAACGTCCAGGGCTGCTCGGACCTAGGCTCGGTCAACACCTACTTCCCGGGCTACCAGAAGCTCGACGATGACGAGGCGCGCCAGCGCTACGAGCGGGCGTGGGGCGTCGAGCTCTCCACCAAGAAAGGGCTCGACAACCGCGAGATGATCGAGGCCATCCACGAGGGGTCGCTGAAGGCGCTCTTTTTGGTGGGGGAAGAGATCGCGCTCGTCGACGCCAACGCGCACTACGTGCAGGAGGCGCTGGCGAAGCTCGACTTCTTCGCCGTCCAGGAGATCTTTTTCTCGAAGTCGGCCGAGTTCGCGGACGTGGTGCTGGCGGCGTCGCCGAGTCTCGAAAAAGACGGGACGTTTACCAACACCGAGCGGCGCATCCAGCGGCTGTACCGGGCGATGGACCCGCTCGGCGACAGCCGGCCGGACTGGGAGATCCTGACCGGCCTCGCGCGCCACCTCGGCCACGACTGGGGCTACGGCCACCCGTCGGAGATCATGGACGAGATCGCGGCCACGACGCCGCTGTTCGCCGGCGTCAGCTACGCGCGGCTGGCGGGCTACCGGTCGCTCTGCTGGCCCGTCGACGCCGACGGGACGGACACGCCGCTCTTGTACACCGACGGGTTCCACCTTCCCGAGGGCAAGGCCCGGCTCTACCCGCTGGCGTGGACCGAGCCCAGCGACCAGCCCGACGACGAGTACCCGCTCCACCTCAACTCGGGCCGGAATCTGGAGCACTTCCACGTCGGCAACCAGACGCATCGGTCGGCCGGGCTGAATGCGATCATCCCCGACACTTACGTCGAGGTGAGCGTGGCGCTGGCGGCCGAGCGCGGGCTGGACACCGGCGACTGGGTGCGGCTGGTGTCGCGGCGCGGGGCCGTCAAGGTGCAGGTGCTGGTGAGCGCCCAGGTCCGCGACGGCGAGCTCTGGATGCCGCTGTCGTCGGCCGAGCACGCGGTCAACTACTTGACGTCGAACGTGGTCGATCCGGACAGCCACACGCCGGCCTACAAAGAGCTGGCGGTCCGGCTCGAGGTGCTCGACGGCCCTCCAACCAACGGGCGTCGCCGCCGTCCGATCTCGGCCACCCACCACCGCTACGGCTCGCCGACGCCTCAGCACGGCGTCGAGGTCGAGCGCAAGTGGGCCCGGCCCGACTATGAGCTGCCCGTCGTCCCCTGCCCGCCGGTCGGGTACAACGGCGCATGACGCGCCGGGTACGGGGTACCGGGTACGCGGTACGATCCCGTCCTGACTGTACCCCGTACCGCTGTACCTCCCCACATGGCCCAACCCATCGCCTTCGAGCCTCCGCCAGCGCCGCCCGGTCAAGAGGCCTTCACCGCGGCCGACGACCTGGCGCGGCTGCTCGAGACGCTCCACACGTCGGGCACGCTGCGCGTGCTGAACGGGCTGATCGGCCAGTTCCAAGACGTGGTGGCCGTGGTCCTCGATGGGCTCAACACGGACGAGGGGCGGAATGGGCTGGCCAACCTGCTGGTGCTGGCCAAGCTGCTCGGCCGGATCGACGCCGACGGGCTCGACCGGTTCGTGGCCGCGCTCGACCGGGCCCTTGAAGACGCCAGCGAACGGCTCAATGACAAAGACGACGCGCCGGGCTCGCTGTCGGTCCTGGCCAAGCTGCGCCAGCCCGAGGTCCGCCGCGGGCTCGACGCCGCGTTGACGCTCGTCGGCACGCTGGGCCGCCAGCTCCACGACCCGCAGCCGCCGGTTTATTCGAACCACGACGGGCGCGACGGCGCCCGGCCCGCATGACGGCGGTCGGCGCCCGCGAGGTGTCCGTCGTCCGCGTCCGCGACGGGGCGCCGGAGACCGACCACGACTGGGTGGCCGTCGAGGAGCCGCTCGAGATCCGCCTGCGCTGGGGGACCGACGGCCAGCCGCGCGTCCAACGGTTGGCGGTCACGATGCGGACGCCGGGCCACGACCCCGCGCTCGCGCTCGGCTTCTTGGCCGGCGAGGGCGTGATCGCGGACCCGGCCGACGTGCTCGACGTGGCGCATACTCCGCTCCAGGGCGGCCGGCGCGACCCCAACATCGTCGTCGTCCGTCTGGCCGAGCACGTCCAGTTCGACGTCGGCCGGCTCGAGCGGCGCGTGTACACGACGTCGAGCTGCGGCGTCTGCGGGAAGGCGTCGCTCGACGCCGTCGCCGTCTCCGGCGCGCCCGTGTTGCCCGGCGGCCCGTCGCTCCGGCCCGACGTGATCCACGGGTTGCCCGGCGCGCTCCGCGAGTCGCAGGCGGTGTTCGAGCAGACGGGCGGGCTCCACGCCGCCGCCCTCTTCACGCCCGACGGCGGCCTCGTCCGGGTGCGGGAGGACGTCGGGCGGCACAACGCGGTCGACAAGCTGGTCGGCTCGTTTCTGGCGGAGGGCGCGCGCGTGCCGGCCGAACACGTGCTGCTGGTGAGTGGCCGGGCGTCGTTCGAGCTGGCGCAGAAGGCGCTGATGGCCGGGGTCCCGGTGCTCGCCGCCGTCGGCGCCCCGTCATCGCTGGCCGTCGACCTGGCGACCGAGCACGGGATGACGCTGCTGGGGTTCGTCCGCGACGGCCGGTTCAACGTGTACGCCGGAGCGGGGCGAGTGGAGAGGCAAGGGGCATGAGGCCAGGGGCGGTACCTGGCCAAGGCATCCGTTAGGGGCGTGGCACGCCACGCCCTCTCAGTCCCCCAACCCCTCAGCGCCGCCGCACCACCAGCGCGATGCCGCCCAACGTCGCCACCGACGCCAGCACGAGTCGGAGCGTCACCGCCTCGTCCAGAATCAGCACGCCGCCGAACGCCGCCAGAACGGGCACGCTGAGCTGGACCGTCGCCGCCGACGCCGCCCGCAGCGACGGCAAGACGGCGTACCACAGCACGTAGCCCAGCCCCGACGTCACGGCGCCCGACGCGAGCGCGTAGCCCAGGCCCGGCCCGTCCATCGCGAGGCCCGGGCCGAGCGCCGTCGGCACCAGCAAGACCGCTGCGAGCGGGACGGCCCGCAAGAAGTTGCCCGCCGTGTCGGCCGCCGGCTGCGCCGAGCCGCGTCCGCGCAGCGAGTACACGCCCCACCCGACGCCGGACGCCGCCATCCCCAGGGCCGGACCGAGCGGCGGCGCGTCGAGGCCAGGCCGCAGCAGTGCCACCAGCCCGCCGACCGCGACCGCGATGCCGAGCCACGCCGGACCGCTCAGCCGCTCGCCCCGCGAGATCCCCCACCCGATCATCGTCAGCTGGACGGCGCCGAACAGGACGAGCGCGCCCGTTCCCGCCGTCAGCTGGAGGTACGCGACGGAGAACGACGCCGCGTACACCACGAGCGCGACGGCCGAGGCCCAGCTCCCCCCGACCGACCGTCGCCGCGCGCGGACGACGGCCCACAGCACGACGGCCCCGGCCACGACGCGGACAGCCGTAAACGACGCCGCGTCCGTCGCGGTCGTCGCCAGTGCCAGCCGGGCCAGGACCGAGTTGGCCGCGAACGCCGCCATCGTCGCCGAGGTCAGCAGCAGGACGGCGGATCGGGAGGGCGTCGGCACGGGGAGCACGGGCGAGCGCCGAACGTACCGACCCGAGGGGTGAGGCGTGAGGAGCAGAATCACCTCCCGCCCTCTCCGCACTCTTCCTCCCCTCATGAAGCTCCGCATCCACGACGACGCCCTTCGCCTGCGCTTGTCACGTGGCGACCTCCGAACGCTCGACCAGACGGGCGCCGTCGAGGCGACCACGCACGTCGCCCCCGGGTCGTCGCTCGTCTACCGTCTCCGCGCGGCCGACGTCCCGCGTCTCGGCGCCGAGGTCGAGGGCTCGACCGTGACGGTCTCCGTCCCGCGCGAGTGGGTGGACGGATGGGAGGAGGACATCCACGTCGGGTTCGAGGCCACGCAGGACGCGGGCGACGGCCACGCGCTCGCCATCACGGTCGAGAAGGAGTTCGACTGCCTCCACCGCCCGGCCGATGCCGCCGACGCCTTCCCCCACCCCGATGCACCGACCGGATGACGTGACGGGCCTGGTCCTGGCCGGCGGCGGCAGCACGCGGTTCGGCCGTGACAAGGCGCTCGCGGCGCTCGGCGGCGTCCCGTTCGTCGCCCTCGTCCACGCCGCGCTGGCGGCGCACGCGCGCGAGGTGCTCGTCGCGACCGGGACGGAGCCGCGCGCGTACCCCGTCGCCGCGCGCGTCGTGCTCGACCCGGTGGCCGGCGGCGGGCCGCTCGCCGGGCTCGCCGCCGGGCTGGCGGACGCCGAGACGCCGTGGCTCCTGTCGGCGGCCGTCGACCTGCCGTACCTCACGCCGGCCGCCCTCCGCCCGCTCCTCGCCGCCCCCGCCGACGGCGCCGACGTGCTCGTGGCCACCGACCCCGGCGGCGGCCGCCAGCCGACGTGCGCGCTGTGGCGGACGCGGACGGTCGAGCCCGTCGTGGCCGAGCACGTCGCGGCCGGCCGGCTCGCGCTCCGCGACCTGCTGGACCGGCTGGCCGTCCGCGAGGTCCGGGTCGAGGGCGGCGCGCTCCACAACGTGAACGCGCCCGGCGACCTGGGACCGGCCGACGGCTGAAGAGGGACCGGAGACGGAGGACCGGGGACCGGCCTCCGTCTCGGACGGTCTTCCGTCCCCCGTCCTCGGTCCTGATCGACCCGAAGGCTGGAGGCACGACTCGGGTCACCGCGCGCGGACCACGCGGCGGACCGTGGCCTGGCCGTCGATCACCGTGCGGACGGCGTAGGGGCCGGGCGCGGCGTCGGCGGCGTCCCACACCAGCCGGTGCGCGCCGGGCCCGAGCGGTCCGTCCCAGACGGTCGCCACGCGACGGCCGAGCACGTCGAACACGGCGACCGTCGCCGTGGCCGGGGCGTCGAGCGCGAGCGGGATCGTGAGCCGGTCGCCGAACGGGTTCGGGCTCGGGGCGCCCACGGCAACCGTCTCCGCAGCGGCCGTCAGGTCCGCCCGTTCGAAAGCGTCGCCGTCGCCGACCTCCTCCGCGGCCCACTCGGCGACGACGGACGACGAGGGGGCGGTCGTCTTCTCGAACGGGAAGGTGACCGTCTGGTCTGCGTCCGGGTACGTGCCGACGAAGACGCGGTAGGTGTAGACGCCGGGTGCGGCCGTGCGGGGGACCCACTGGCGGACGGTGACGCGCGTCGTCCGGCCGGGGCGGGCCGTCGTCGCGCGCGGCGCCAGCAGCAGGTCCGTCGGCTGGCCGTCCGGCCCGAGCGCGTCGGCCCAGACGTCGACTGGGAGCTCGATCGCGTTCCGGTTTTTCAGCTGCGCGTCCCACCGGAACCCGCCGCCGCCGGAGCCGATCACGACGGGCGACTCGCGCGGCGCGACCGTCACGATGAGGGGCAACGGCTCGGCCGTCACCGTGTAGGGCGTCCGCCAGCTCTGGGGCCCGACGCCCGTGTGCGTCACGCGGACGTGGTGGAGGCCGGGCCCCACGATGAGCGCGCGCCGGGTGTCGCCGGCGTCCCACGCGGCGCTGGCCTCGCCGTCGGCCGTCGTGTGAGGCGGCGGCGTCCCGCCGTAGCGGTCGATCCGCCCGGCCAGCCCCGGCGTCGGGATCACCACGAACCGGGCCGGGCCGACGACGCGGAACCAGTCGGGGTCGGTCGTCGGCGGGCCGTCCGGCGCGAGCGCGGCGCGGACGGTCGAGGTGGCCGCGTACGTCGGCCCGACCGCGAGCGTGTAGGCGTGGATGGGATAGTCGGGCTCGTCGAGGCCGCGGATGACGGCGTCGGTGTCCTCCTGCTGGCCCAGGTGGAACGAGTCGGTGAGGAGGGAGTCGGCCAGCCGGTGCGGGACGCCGTCGCTGGGGACCGGCCCGTCGGCGTCGTAGATCCACTGGCGCTTGAGGTCGACGACCAAGTCGCCGCTCGTCCCGACGTCCGACGTCAGCCAGGTGTAGCGGACGTCGGTCGGGAGCGGCATGGCCGGGTTGTCCGTCGTCCCGTCCTCGGCGTCGTCCTCGCCCTGGTCGCGCCCGTCGACGTTGATGCCGGTGAGAGTCGAGGTCTCGTCGCCGTCGAGGTCCACGTCGTCGGTGTGGAAGCCGGCCGCGATGCCGTCCTCGTCGCCGCCCCAGAGGTACGGGCCGGGCCCGTCGCAGAAGATGCAGAGGTACGAGTAGCGGAGGTCGCGGACGGCCGCGCTGTTGATGTCGGGCGTCCCGTCGAGGCCCTCTCCGGTGAATAGGGGGTTGCCGAACAGGTTGCTCCCCCGGTGCGGCGTCCCGACGGTCAGCACGCGCGCGACGCGGTGGCCGGCGGCCTCGGTCGGCTCGACCCACCACGTTGGCGCGCCGGTGGCGCCTCGGCGCTGGAGGTACTCCCGAATGGCGAGCCCGCCCATCGAGTGGCCGACGAGCGCCACGCGGTCCTTGCCCGGGTTGGCCGCGAGGACGGCCGCGATCATCCGCCCGAGCGCGTAGCCCTGCTTCTGGGCCGCCTCCTCGTTCGAGTCGCTCTCGCGCGCGAAGAAACCGCCGGGCGAGTCGCCGCCGTTGATCTCGATGAGCGGGTTGCCGGGGTCCTCGTTCCAGAAGTTCTCCCAGTTGGCGGCGTAGACACAGCCCGGCGCGAGGTCGTTGGAGAGGTTGGCGAACGCGATCAGCACGTCGTCGTCGGCCGTGTCGCGCACGCCGTCGGGTCCGGCGATCCGCTCCTCGTTCTCGTACGCATTGAGGACGGCGTGGAACACGTCGGCGCGCGGGCCCCAGATGGCGACCACGTCGGGGTCGCCGGTGAACGGCTCCCACGAGCCCTGGCTGCCGGTGTAGCCGTGGACGAACACGACCGGCACTGGGCAGTCGCCCGCGGGCTGGGCGCTGGCGACCGGGACCACGGCGAGAACGGCTAGCAGAACGAGAACACGCATGGGTCCAGGCGAGGTGGACCGGCAACGTACGGGTCGGCCGCGTATGGATGCACGGGCGACCGCCCGAGCTGTTGAGGCAGCACGCCCCCCCACCACGGACGCGCGGGAGGACGATGGCGACGCTCTCCCGCCTCAGCGAACCACAACGATGGGATATGTCACCGAGTGATGCGGGCCCTCGACCCGGAGGGCATAGACGCCCGCGACGTTTGGCATCGTGATCTCAACCTCACCGACGGTCTCGGAGCGTACCATGATCTGTCGTCCTAGCGCGTCGTAGAGTGTCACACGGACGGGAGCACGGAGTCGAGCGCGGACCGACGCTCCACTGCGGACGGGGTTCGGCCCGAGTGCTGAAACGAGCGTTCGCGCTTGGCTCCGACTCCGCTCCGCCGAGACCGGGACCGCGTCTTCAACCCGTGCCACGGCGGCCGGACGGGCGCCATTCGCTTGAGCGTTGAGGACGACGTAGCCAGCTCCGTCTACGCCGAGGACGACGACACCAGCCTCGGTCGCGAGACCGCCGAGCCGGGGGAGCATCGCGCGCTGTGGTGTCCCATCGTCCCCGACGCTGACCGCGAACGGAAGCGCACCCGCATCGGGCGAGATATCGAATCCTACCGCGAACGCCGACACACCGGGACCGGCGGCAACGCCCGTGATCGGTCCCGTTGCAGCGAGAGGGATGTCGGCGAGAACGTCGCCCTCTGCAGAGGCCCGAGCGAGGCGAGGCCCACCCGGACCGGCGTAGGCGAACGCGACACCGCCGTCCTCGTGTGCGTCGGTTGCAAACGGTGGCAGGTCACTGAACTCGACTCCGTACGTCGCCTCTCCCGCCCCTCCAGGCCCGAACCGCAGGACCGTCGTTCGGGCGCAGGAGAGCGGCCCATCCGACTGTCTGGTCCCGACGAACACCGTCCCACGACCGTCCACATCGGCGACGATGCCCGACGAGTAGGACGCATGGCACCCTCCGGTCCCCGTCGTCCTCGTGCGTCCCAGATAGGATCCGTCCTCTCCGAACCGGTCTACCTGGATGGCAAATGACGGGGCGAAAAGAGCCTGCCCGATGGCGACGCCGTCGGGAGTGCGGAAGAGACCGAACGCGACCTGCGGCCCCGTGCCCGGCACCTCGGCGACCCAAGCCTCCGCTCCTACGTCATCATAGCGGATGAGAAATGAAGTCTGGTGTCGGGACGCATCGAGAAGATCCAGAGCCACGACCACCCCACCGTCGCCCACCGCGGCGACACCTCGGCTGCTCGTCTCTTCGCCTCCGTACTTGACGAACCGGGCGGCCCCGTCCGAATCCAGGACTGCGACGACCGCCCGCGTGGGTGCAAACACCGTCGCGGTTACGGCGACACCCCCTCCTGTCGTCACGACCAGCCCCTGCCCAATCGCGGGTTGAACGCCGCCCCCTCGGTGTCGACCACCGTAGACCACACGATGGCCCCAGAGGGCGCGACCCGAGCCACGAAGAGGCCCTCTCCAAAGTCCTCGTCCCATGCAGTCCCGGTCACGTAGACACCACCGTCAGGTGCCAACGCGAGGTCGGTAAGGACATAGTCAGGGACGAGACCTTCGTCAAACGCTACGCTCCAAAGGACGATGCCTGCGGCCGACCGGGCCGTGAGCGTGCCCTGGTTGAACGCGCACGATCCTCCAGAGGCGCACGGCACGAGCGTCCCTGGCGCCCTCGGTGTCGGCGTATCGAGCGGTTCGCCCCAGCGGACAGCGCCAGCCAGATCGTGGGCGGACCAGTAGCCCCCGAGGTCGCTCGTAAACACGACGCCCTCCGCGTCAGCGATGAGCCCGTCCGGTCGGGCCCCGATGGGCGCCGCCGTATCGACCGACCACACGATGTCCCCGCTGGTGCCGCCGAGCCGGGCGAGGCGAGGAGCGGCGGCCGTCTGCCAGATCGCAAAGACGGCTCCATCGCGGCCCGCGATGTTGTCCGAGCCCACGGAGGCGTTGCCCCGTTCGGCGCTCGGCCCGAGCGTGGTCGACCAAGCGGTGGTGCCGTCAAGACGCAGCCGACGGACTTCGGCCTCGTCGCCCGCCGTGGTCCCGAGCACGATCACGCCCGAGTCGGCTCCAGTCCCGTTGAGGGCGAGGGAGGTCGCTACAAAGTCGTCGCCGAAGGGCGTTAAGGCGTAGTCCCCACCCGCCCCGACGAGAGCGACCGCCTCCGCGTTGACAAGAGCGAGGAGGCGACCGTCGGGCACCGGCACCAGAGCCTGAATGCCGTTGGCGCTCCGCGTCCGATTCTCGGAGGCCGGAAACACGACTCGCGCAGCGGGCTCACCGTCAGGTCCCAGGTGGATCAGCACGGAACCGGGTCCAACGTAGTCGCTGACCGACTGCCCCACCCAGACTCCACCGACCCCATCGGCCTCGATGGTCCCGTACGCCCGGGTGGACGTGTTGTCTGTGAACTCAACTGTGCGAACCCACTCTACTCCGCCTGCTCCCACCCGGGCGACGTCCACGCGGTCCGCCGTCACGGACGCGACGACCACGCAATCGTCCCCGACTGCCGCTACGTCGCTCGGAGCGGTGTCCGTGGTTGCCCAGGCTGGGACGGACACGCCCCACACCTGGGCGCCACTGGCCTCGTAGCGCGCGACGGCGACTCCATGCTCGCCACCCACCGTGGTCCCTGAGACCGCCGTGCACACGCCGCCCGCCGCCGCCCCGACGACGCCGTACACGACCTCTCCTCCCTCACCCAGCGGACGGTTGGGCTCGTCGAACGTCGCCGTCCACGCGACGCCAGGGTCGACGGGTGGATTTGATGGCGCCTGCGCGGCCACAGTCGTGACAGTCGCGAGCCCGACCATCAAAGACAGGACATTGATATTCGTTAGCACAACCCGAGTCGCAATTGACATCTAGGAATGCGCAAGATACCTCCTGCGACCACTGAATAGCCCCGATCCCTCCCCAAACGGGCGCGCGACAACGAGGACGATGCCTGCGAGATGGTGCCCGCGCTGGCGGCCAGACCGCGCCCTACGGAGCCGACTCTCGGCGCGGAGCCGAGCGGTGCGACACCGGGCCGATGTACCCGGACCGTCCGTGGACGGACAGAGCCGACGGCGACCGCTCGGCGGCCGCAGGACTGCTGGCGTCCGGCGTCCGACGCCGCACGGGGGCCGACGCACGAACGGGGCGTCCCAGCGGGGGAGCCCATGGAGCGAGCGGGCCTGCGCCAGTCAACCGGCGCGGTCCCCACGCCCGCAGAGGCCACGCGGCGATGCCGGCGGCTCCGGCGAGGATCGCGAGCGCTCCCCCCGCCATCGGGACGTGACCGACTGCCAGCGCCCCGTGGACGGCGACCGGCACCAGCACCGCGCCGACGCGCCCGACCGAGAAGGACCGCTGCGGACGCCGGTCGCTCGCGTACTCGTAGACGACCAGGGCCGAGCCGGCCCATGCCACCGCCCCGTTGACCGCGGCGACACGCCAGAGCTCGGCCACGGCAGGAGACGCCCCCCACTCGGCGGAGCCCGCCACCGCGAGCGCGGCCACCGCGCTCGTGACAACGGCCACCCCGGCGCCGACCTGGAGGGGCCACGCCGAGTCCGGCGCCCTCCGACCGGTGACGGAGAACGCGACATCGAGCCATGCCAGGCCGAGCCACGGGATCGCCAGCCCCATCGCCTGCTCGGCTGCGGAGGGAAGCCCGGTCCCCACGTCGCCCCCGAGGGCCCAGGTCGACGCGCCGGCCGCCGCCACGATCAGGAACCCGAGCGCCGGCACCTTGCGCCGGTACGCCGCCACCGCCCCCCACCGGGCGACGGCGGCCACGACGAACGGGGCGAGGACGGCGAAGAGGAGCGGAGACACGAGCCGGAGCGGTGGATACTCCCTCGTATCGACGGCCGCCGCCTCTTCTCAACCTCCCGCGCCTCGTCCGAGCGGCGGGTCCGAGAGTCTCCTCGCGATGCCTGCCATCTACCGGGTCCAGATGCGGAACTCGTAGGGGCCGAGCTGGACCTCGTCCCCGACCGTGACGGCCGCTCCCCCCGCCAGCGCGTCCCGCCAACCCCCACGAGCCGACGCCGGGACGGCGACCGTCGAGCGGCGGTCGCGGACGTTGACGGCCACCAGCGCCCGGTCCTCGCCAGCCGTCCGCTCGACGAGCAGGACGTCGGCGGCGTCGGGGGCGAGGAACGACGCGGCGCCCGACCGGAGCGCGGGGCTGGCGGCGTGGGCTTCGAGCACGCGGTCGTAAAAGGCGCGGACCTCGGGGCGGACCGTCCAGTCGTAGGGCGTCCGGCTGAAGAACGGGACGGGCTCGTCGACGCCCAGCTCCTGGCCGTTATAGACGAGCGGGTCGCCGGGGAGCGCGACCGCGGCAACGAACGCGGCCTGCGCCCCGGCCTGGCCTCCGAAAAGCTCCGGCGGCGTGGCGTCCCACGCCGTCTCGTCGTGGTTCGTCGTGAACAGGAGCCGGCGGGCGCCCGGCGGGAGCTCGGCCTGGACGCGGGTCACGAGCGCCGTGAGATCCGAGACGGGCGCGCCCTTCCAGACCTCTTTCATGGTGCCGTACTCGGGCCAGCCGTAGGTCAGGTCGAACCCGGTCCGGTGGATGCCCACCAGGTCGTTCTCGGCCAGCATCAGGACCGGCTTGATCTCGCGGACGGCGGGGATGGCCTCGGCCCAGAAGCTGTACGGGACCCACCCGGCCACGTCGCACCGGTACCCGTCGATGTCGAACTCGCGGACCCAGTAGCGCATGACGTCGATCATCTCGGCCCGGAGGCCCGGGTTCGAGTAGTCCAGGTCGGTCACGTCGGTCCAGTCGGTTGGCTGGCCCTCGGGGCTGGTCGGCGTCGTGAGGCCGCCGTCGGGGCCGCGCGTGTACCAGTCGGGGTGCTCGGTGGCCCAGGCGTTGTCGGGCGACGTGTGGTTGGCGACCAGGTCCAGCAACACGCGGAGCCCCTGGGCGTGGGCCGCGTCGACGAACGCGCGGAAGTCGGCCTCCGTCCCCAGCGCCGGGTTGACGCCGTAGAAGTCGCGGACGGCGTAGGGCGAGCCCAGATCCTCCTTGCGGCCCTCGACGCCGGTCGGGTGGATCGGCATGAGCCAGACGACGGTCACGCCCATCTCCCGGAGCTCGGGCAGGCGCGCGGCGGCGGCCCGGAACGTCCCCTCCGGCGTGAAGTCGGGGACGAACATCTCGTAGAGCACGGCGCCCTCGGCCCAGTCCGGCGGCGTCCACGGCGGAGCCGCCGCGCTGTCGGCCGACGCTCTGCCTGTGACTGGCGGCTCGGCCACCTCGGCGGGCCGTGCGCAGCCGGCGAGCACGGCCAGGGCGGACATCAAGAGGACGAGGCGACGCAGAACAGGCATGACGGCGGGGGACAGGGTGGACAGCGCCAGCGACGAACGGGGATGGCCGAAGGTATCCCCACGTCCGGCGGGTGCGGCCTGGAGCCGTGGCCGTCGTCGCCCGGGTGGAGGACACCGATGGATGGCGTCGTACGTTGGCCTGGCGTCCCGCCCCGGTCCCATGATCACGCTCGACCTCCCGCCGACCATCGACGAGGCGCGCGCGCGCCTGCTGCTCGCCATCGCCCTGTTCCAGGAGGAGGAAGTGTCGGTCGGAAAAGCGGCCGAGATTGCGGGCCTGAGCTACCGCGACTTCCTCGACGCCCTCCGCGAGCGAGGCATCCCGGCCTACATCTACGACGACGACGAGGACTGGGCGCGTGAGATGGAGACGATCCGCGCGTTGGAGACCGAGCGACGGACCGACGCCGCGTGAGCCCACTCGTCGTCACGGACACGTCGTGCCTGATCGCGCTGAGCGGGGTCGGTCGGCTCGGGTTGCTCCCGGCGCTCTTCACAGACGTGGTGGCGCCGCACGCCGTCGTCGCCGAGTACGAGCCGAAGGCGTCGGCCCCGTTGCCGGGCTGGCTCCGCGAGGTGGAGGTCGCCGACCGCGCGGGCGTGCGGCGGCTGCTCCTGCGCGGCCTCGACTGGGGCGAGTCCGAGGCCATCACGCTCGCCCGGTCGCTCCCGGGCGCGCTGCTCCTCGCCGACGAGCGACGGGGGCGCCGGGCCGCCGCCGGATTCGGCCTCCCGATCTTGGAGACCGCCGGGCTGCTCCTCACCGCGAAGCGCGAGGGGCGGCTCGCGGCCGTCCGCCCCGTCCTCGACGAGATGCGCGACCGGCACGGCTTCCGGCTGGCGGACGCGATCTACGAGCAGGTGCTACGAGAAGCCGGCGAGGACTGAAACACGGAGGGAAAGGTCACGCCGATCCAGCCAGGGCGGGCGACGCCTTCGATGTCAGCGCCCGTCTGCTGGCTCCCGGTCTCGCCGCGGCGGACGTGGCTTTTTCGGGCGTGGCTTCGTTGCAGATTGCCCGCCGATGTCGTCTGCGATGCCGAGGTGGGCACGGAGGGCGAGGAAGGTGACGGCGTCCGGCGCGGCCAGACTTGCGAGTTCCGCATCTTCGAGAAGCCGGTGCGCGGCACGAACGCCCGCTTCGAACCACTCCACCGCTTCAGGTAGGTCCCTAGGTTTCGGTATGCCCAGCCGGTCGCATCTGCGGTGCGAGTAGTCGAAGTGCTCGCGCTTGGCATTGACCGACCGGACGCCGATGGTAGAAGCTCCTCTGAGAGCGTAACCCCACACATCGCATTTTCCTTTTACGAGTCTCTCGAATGCTTTTCCAGCTCCCGAGAAGGACAGGGCGATCCTATCACTGTCGAGAGGCATTGGGTTCAACAAGTCTGAGACGGATGCACTCTGAATCACTGCCGCGCTCGCGCTGTTGCCGGCTTCCCCCTCGCAGGTTCCCCATTCGTTCCAATAGCCACGGATCACTCTCCGATAATCTGCTTTCTCTGGAGCCGAATCAAGATGGGTGCGAAGCAAAGCGGCTCCTTCTGCCGGCTGACGGAGTTTCCTCAGGGTACGAGCCAGACTCACTATTACGTCGAGTCGCCCCGGCAATGCACTGGTGGAGGCGCGTGCAGCAGCCACGGCGACCGAGCCCCGCCGCGCTGGCGATAGCATCGTCAGGTCTTTCACGAGATGCGGCCCAGCATGGGCAACGTAGACGAAGCTGTCTTTAGGGACCCATACATCCCGTCTAGTCTCCAATGTCTGCCGGACGATGGCGGCCCAGACCTCCGCGAGGTCCGTGTCGAATGACTCCTCTACCTCGGCGATGACAGCCTCGGCCACGCGAGGGTGGCGCGTCCAGGCGCTCTCGGCGCCGCCCACGGCCGCCGCCTCTTCGCCGAGCGGGCGCATCACGGTTGATCCCACCCAGGCCCGGTCGATCCCGAGCAGGTCCGCCAGCACGTTCAGGCTGAGGCCCGGCCCCCGCCCGCAGTGGCACGCCGCGATAAAGACGAGCGCATCGTAGAGGCTCCGGCTGCTGCCCTGGACGGGGACCGTCTGAAGCCGCGCCAGCAGCGAACGGACGTGCGCGCGCAGGCCCGCCGCCCCGAGCCGCGCTTCGAGAAGCCCGCCCAGGAGCGATCCCTTCTCCCGCCCTCGTCCGCTCGCTTCGACGGCCTGGCGGAAGGTCTCGGCCCGCGCTCCGGCGTCCACCTCGGCCAGCGCGCCCAGCGCGTCCGTCCCCTGTTGCTCCCACGCCGACACGATCTGCTCAGCGTCCGCCGCGGTCACACCGCGCAGCACGAGCGGCGGAGGGGGCCGGAATCGGAGCCAGTCTTCCCAAGCCACCTTCCGCCCAGTCCACCGCCAGTCGGTGTCGCGGGCGGCGAGCAGGAAGTGGACGTTCGAGCGCCCGCGTGCGTGGAGACGCTCTGCGCACGCTTCGAGGTCCGACGGCGTGTGCCGGTCCGGGCGTCGCGCGAGGCTCTCGGCGTCGTCGGCGACGAGGAGCCACTGCACGTCGGGATCGAGGGCTTCGATCTTGTCGGGGTCCAGCCTGAGGGTGGCCGTCGGGCGGGCGAGCACCCGCCAGCCGTAGCGCCGGGCCGCGTCCACGGCCGTCTGCAACAGTAGGGTGGACTTCCCCTCGCCCGCCGCCGCCTCTATGAGATGCAGCGAGCTGGCCCCACCCTGCTCCTCTGCTTCGCGTAGCTCGTTCAGCAAGCGCTGTATGTGCCGCCGCCGGGGGATCGCGTCGGAGAGCGCGTGGTGCCACGAGGGGACCGCGCCGTCGAAGTAGCGGATAACCTCGGCGGGAGAAAGCTCGGGGAGGCTTCCGAGGAAGGCGTCGTCCACGAGCCTCCATCCGTTCAGGAGCGACGCTTCCTCGACATCGGCCTCGGCCACGTCTTCGCCCTGCATGGCGAGCTGAATCCGCTCCCCGCGCTTCTTCCGCACATGCCCTACCATCTCCCCGAAAACCGTGTGTGCATCGACCCCTCCGTAGGCTTTGAATCGATTGCCGATCTCAGGCCGCACGCCCTCGATGAGGTCCGCGTACTTGCGTTCGATGGTCTCGGGGTCGTCCTCGTAGAACCCCCACACGACATCCACTTCCAGCCCCTCCGTTTGGATGAGCTTGATGAGGGCGCGCGTGAACACGTCGTTCCACCCCCCATAGCTGACGACGACGAGCCTTCTGTGTCGGAGGAGCCGTTCGAGCGAGCGCGTGAGCTTGGGGCGCTCCGTCCCCAGTTGAGGGGCCGTGTTGAGCGTGTCTGACTTTCGCCAGAACCCGTGCAGATGAATCACGGGTTGCTCTTCCGGGCTGAACTCCCGGATCGAGCCGTCTCGATAGTCGATGGACTCCGGGATGGACAGGCCGCCTTCAGCCTGAATGGCGAGCTCGAGAAGTGGATCGAAGTTGGTCGTGAGGATGGGGCCGGCAAACTTCTCCTCCCCTGAGCGGACGAGCGCCGCGAGATCACGCACGCCTCGGGGCAGATACCAATCGTCCGGCGCACCGTCGCCCGTCGGCGGATCGCCCAGTGCCTCGGGGTTCAGACAGGCGCGCATCACGGCCCGCCGGACGATCTGGTTGATCCGCGGGATGCCGCCGCCTTCATCTCCCCACCACCCCATCGCCGCCCGGTACATCTCGCCCGCGTCCTCCGTCTCCGGCAGCGTATCGTAGAACGCGGATTCGCTTACGAAGTCTTCCTCCGAAGCGACCTCGCGCATGATGTCGATCAGCCCTCCCACGCCGGGCACACCGCCCCCCTCGTCGTAAGCGATAGGCGAGCCCACGAGGTACGCCAAGCCCCGCTCCGGAGTAGCGAGAACCGTGTTGACGAACTGGCTCGCTGAGAGCAGAGGGATGGACACAGCCAAATGGTTCGTTCGATCGGCCCGAGACAGGCGGAGCAGAGGATACGACGCAGCCCCCGGCGACGAGGCGACGGTCCGCACAGACAGGCATGCCCGCCCCGCGAGAGACAGGACGAGCGAACGCCTTATGACGCTCAGGGCCGGTGGCCTCTCTCACCGAGCGCCAGCGGGGCACCGGCGCTCGGCGTCGTACGTTTCTCGGACCCGTCCGACGCCGCCATGACCCTCGACCTGCCCCCGTCCATCGACGAAGCTCGCGCACGCCTCGTGCTCGCCATCGGCCTGTTCCAGGAGGACGCTCTGACGGTGGGCCGAGCCGCGGAGGTCGCCGGCCTGAGCTACCGCGACTTTCTGGAGGTGCTCCGCGAGCGGGGCATCCCGGCGCTTACGCTCTCCTTCGACGAGTCCGACGTCGCCTTCGTCGAGGCGTTTAAGGAAGAGCGCGGGCTTCCGTGAGGCTGGTCGTCACCGACGCGACGTGTCTGATCGCGCTCGACCGGGTCGGGCACCTCGACGTCCTACCAGCGCTGTTCACCGTCCGCGCGCCCGAGGCGGT
The DNA here is from genome assembly GCF_965213695.1 of Rubrivirga sp. Lineage (GTDB taxonomy): Bacteria > Bacteroidota > Rhodothermia > Rhodothermales > Rubricoccaceae > Rubrivirga. Next base: position 52,935 of record NZ_OZ243912.1, read on the forward strand.
CGCCGAGGAGTTTGGACAGCGCCCGGCATGGTTCCTCGTAGAACAGGCTCCGACGCCGACGCCCGACGTAGCCCGTCTGCTCCGGCCGCTGGACCGGGGCGAGGCGGAAGCCATCCCTCGCCCAGTCGATCCCAGACGCCCAACTGCTCATCGACGAAGCGAGAGGCCGGAAGGTGGCGCAGCGCCTCGGACTGCGGATCACGGGGACCGGCGGCGTTCTGATCGCGTCCAAAGCGAGCGGGCTCATCGGATGCGTCCGCCCGGTCCTGGATGCCCTTCGTGACGAGCACAACTTTCGCCTCGGCAAGGCTCCGTACGACGCCCTCCTCCGTCTCGCCGGCGAGGGGTGAACAGGCGAACGCCCGCCCCGCGAGAAACGGGACGGGCGCTCTATCCGGGAGGCTATGGCGGTAGCCACCCCGGTCGGGGACTGGCGCTGGCGCCAGCGGGCTCGTGCGGTCAGGTGCCGGCCGAGTAGTCGGTGGCGTAGGCCACCTGCTCGTCGGTCAGCGTGTCGATCTCGAGGCCCATCGTCTCCAGCTTGACGCGGGCGATCTGCTGGTCGAGCTCCTCGGGCAGGTCGAGGACGTCGTTCGGCATCTCCTCGCCGGCCTCGTGGCGCTGGATGAGGGCGAGGTGGGCCTGGAACTGGTTGGCGAAGCTCATGTCCATGACCTCCGACGGGTGGCCCTCGGCGGCGGCCAGGTTCACCAAGCGGCCGTCGGCCAAGACGTAGACCTTCTTGCCGTTGTCGAGCGTGTACTCGCGGTTGTCGTCGCGGATCATCCGCGTGTCCTGCGAGGCCTCCGCCAGCTCCTTCAGGTTGAGCTCGACGTCGTAGTGGCCCGTGTTGCACACGATGGCCCCCTCCTTCATCGAGACGAAGTGCTCGCCGCGGATGATGTCCTTCATGCCGGTCGCCGTCACGAAGATGTCGCCGACCGTCGCCGCCTCCGCCATCGTCATGACGCGCATGCCGTCGAGCGTGGCCTTGAGGGCCGCCGTCGGCTTGACCTCGGTCACGATGACGTTGGCGCCCATGCCCTTGGCCCGCATCGCGACGCCGCGCCCGCAGTGGCCGTAGCCGGCGACGACGAAGTTCTTGCCCGCGATCAAGACCGACGAGCCGCGCAGGATGCCGTCGAGCGTGCTCTGGCCCGTCCCGTAGACGTTGTCGAAGTCCCACTTCGTCTCGGCGTCGTTGACGGCGAAGACGGGGTAGCCCAGCTTGCCGTCGGCGGCCATCGCCCTCAGTCGGTGGACGCCGGTCGTCGTCTCCTCCGAGCCGCCGATGATGTCGTCGAGCTTCTCGGGGAACGCGCTGTGGACGCGGAAGATGAGGTCGGCCCCGTCGTCGAGCGTCGTGTGGGGCGTCTTGTCGATGGTCCGGTCGATGGACCAGTAGAAGCCGTCGGTGTCCTGGCCGTACCAGGCGTAGATCTCGACGCCGCCGCCGTCGCCGTTCGGGCCGACCGCGAGCGCGGCGGCGACGGAGTCGTTCGTCGAGAGCGGGTTGCAGCCGCTCCACGCGACCTCGGCCCCGCACGCCTTGAGCGTCTCGATGAGCACGGCCGTCTCCTTGGTCACGTGGAGGCAGCCCGTGATCTTGTAGCCGGCGAACGGCTGGGACTGGCTGTACTCCTCGCGGAGCCGCATGAGCACCGGCATCCGGCTCTCGGCCCACTCGATCCGCTTGCGGCCGTCGGGCGCGAGCGAGAGATCGGCGACCTTGTACTGTCCTTCCTTGTGGTCCATCGGTGTCGGGGGCCGGCGGTGCGGCGTGGTTTCGGGGTCGTGCAAAAGCTAGGGCGAGCCCGGGCCGCTCAGGCGGGCAGACTGTGCAAATTCGCCGGGCGGCCGAGGCCCGCGCCGCACACGGGGCCGACGGCGAATCGTGGGATCCCCCGAGGCGGCGACCGGCGGGCCGCGTGACCTTGGGGCATCCGACGGGTCACGGCGTCGGCCCCCTCGCGGGCCCCCCTCTGTGCCCCGTCGACCTTCCGTTCGGGACCGGCTCAGTTCGTGGTGGGATCGAGCCGACTCCCCGAACGCCGAAACCGCCGCCCCCGCTGTACGGGGCGGCGGTTTCATGTGTGTCGTTACGCGGCCCGCGCCGCGTGGGCCGCCTCCGTCAGCGCGTCGACCAGGTCGAGCCGCTCCCACGGGAACCCGTCGCGGCCGAAGTGGCCGTAGGCCGCCGTGGCGCGGTAGCGCGGGCGGACGTCGCCGTCGGGGTCGATGAGCCCGAACCGTTCGATGATGGCCGCCGGCCGGAGGTCCACGACCTCCGTCACGAGGTCGGCCAACCGGGCGTCGCTGAGGCCCGTCCCCGTCCCGTTCGTCTCGACGCGGATCGAGACCGGGTCGGCCACGCCGATGGCGTAGGCGACCTGGACGAGCGCCTCGTCGGCCAGCCCGGCGGCCACCAGGTTTTTGGCCACGTGGCGCGTGGCGTAGGCCGCGCTCCGGTCCACCTTCGACGGGTCCTTGCCCGAGAACGCGCCGCCGCCGTGGGCCCCCTTCCCGCCGTAGGTGTCGACGATGATCTTGCGGCCGGTCAGCCCGGTGTCGCCGTGGGGCCCGCCGATGACGAAGGTGCCGGTCGGGTTGACGTGGAGCGTGAGGCCGTCGTCGACCAAGTCGGCGGGCAGGACGTGGGGGAGGACGTGCTCCCTCACGTCGGCCTTGACCTGGGCGAGCGCGGCGTGGTCGTCGCCGTCGAGGTCGTCATGCTGGGTCGAGATCACGACGGTGTGGACCCGCCGGGGCGTCCGGCCGTCGGCGTCGTACTCGATGGTGACCTGGCTCTTCGCGTCCGGCCGGAGGTAGGTCATCACCTCGCCAGCCTTGCGGATCTCGGCGAGCCGGGCCACGAGTCGGTGGGAGAGCATCAACGCGAGCGGCATCAGCGTCGCCTCGTCCTCGCGCGTGGCGTAGCCGAACATCATGCCCTGGTCGCCGGCGCCCTGCTCTTGGTGGAGCCCGGCGTCGCCGTCGACGCCCTGGGCGATGTCGGCCGACTGCTCGTGGATGGACACGAGGACGCCGCAGCTCCGGGCGTCGAACTGCAACAGCGGGTCGGTGTAGCCGATCTCCTCGATGGTCGCGCGGACGACCTCCTGGACGTCGACGTAGGTGTCGCTCGTAACCTCGCCCGAGACCACGACCAGGCCCGTCGTGCACAGCGTCTCGATGGCGCAGCGGCTCTTGGGGTCGCCCGCGAGGAAGGCGTCGAGGAGCGCGTCGGAGATCTGGTCGGAGACCTTGTCGGGGTGGCCTTCCGAGACGGACTCGGAGGTGAACAGGAGCGCCATGCGGAGCGGGGGCGGATCGAGTGCGGAGGGGCCGGCGAAGATAGACGCGCCGGGGCGCCGGCCGCTCCGCCCTACGGCACCGCCCTACGGCACCGCCGTACCTGGCGCGGTCCCGGGCCGCGCAGCGGCCGAGTCGGCGGCGTAGAGGTCGGCGGCCTCGTCGCGAGCCACCAGCCGCCAGGCCGAGGCCGCCGCCCACGCCGCCGCCCGCGGGCGGTCCCCCGTCGCGAGGACGTACTCGGCCCCGACCCGGCGCGCGTAGCCCCGCCACGCCGCCGTGTCCTCCGGGGCCGTCGACGCGCGGCGCCCCGTCGCGAAGATGAGCGGTCGCGGGTCGACCCGCGTAGTAAGGACGATGGCCTCGGGCGGCGTCGCCTGCGCGACCAGCTCGAACCCCGCGGGCCGGACCGGCGACGGGCCGTCCGCGACGCGGTCCACCATCCGGCCGACGCCGTGAGAGAGGAACGGGACGAGCAGGACTCCGCACGCGGCCAGGGGCACGGCCGCCACGGCGCGCCCGCGCTCGGCCCACGTCCAGATCCGCTCGGCCCCGAGGAGCAGGACGGCGTACAGGATCGGCACGACCGGGACGAGATAGCGGGGCCACCCGAACGACCACGGCATCAGGGCCAGGAGGTAGAGCGCGGCGAACGCCTCGGCCGGCCGGACCCTCCGCGCCGACGCCCACACCCCGACGCCCAACACCAGCAGCCCCAGCAGCCGGAGCGGGAGGTGGACCCACCGGCCGGCCTCGGGCAACGCCCACAGCACCTCGCGGTCCATCCGCGCGTACCCCACGGCACGAGCGGCGACGTGGCGCGGGACCCTGGCCGCCCCCCGCCCAAACGTCGCCTCGGCGATCTCGTCGTACCCCGTGTCGTCCCTCGACCCGGTGACGACCTGCCCGCCGACCTCCCAGTCCGCCGCGCCCAAGACCCCGAGGGCGACCACCACGGCGACGGCCGCCGCGACGAGCGCGGGGCGGAGCGTCGCTCGCCGCGTCCGCCCGAGGGCCGGCACCACGAACGCGGGCACGAGCACCACGCCGAGCGCCCGCACCAGAATCGCCCCGCCCCCGGCCAGCCCCGCGGCGACCGCCCACAGGATGGCCTGCCGCGACGTGGCCGCTCGGCCGGACCGGTCGATGGCGACGAGGGCGAGGCCCACGGCGGCGAGGAACGGGAGGGCCGTGTACCCGGCGTTCACCTGGACCGACAGGAACGGGCTGAGCCCGACGAGGAGCACGAGCCCGACGACCCCGGCCGGCGAGAGGCGCCGCCAGTACAGCGCCGCGAACAACCACGCCGACGCCGCCAGGCACGCGGCCTGGAGCGCGCCGACGGCCGCACGGGACCGACCACCGAGGGCCACGATCGGCGTCAGCATCAGCGGGTACCCCGGCGGGTAGGCCACCGGCATCAGCGTCCGGTCGGCGTTGATGAGGTGGCCCGTTTCGGCGTAGGGCCGGCCGTCTACCAGGTTCTCGGCGTGGATCGTGTACTGCACCGCGTCCCCGTTCCACGGGGCGCCGTCGTCGCGCGCGGCGACGTGGACGACGAACAGGAGCGCGGCGAGGACGGCGACCGTCCGCCGCAGCCAGAGGGGCGGCGTCCGGTCGGCCTCCAGACCTCGGCCCTCCCGGCCGTCGGGCGGGGGCGTTGCCGAGGGGCGGGGCGGGGCGGGCGCCATCATCGGTCCCCACCGAGCGCGTAGCCGACGGCGTTCGCGAGCTGCGCCACGTCGAGGGTATCGAGCCCGACGACGGCGCCGCCTAAGCGGACGGCCACCAGCCGCGCGGGCCGGTCGTACGTCGGGATGATGACGTGGGGCTCGCTCATGCGACCGGGGGAGCGGGGGAGGGACGAAGCGCGCGCAAGAGCAAAACCACTTGCCGGGTGGACTCTCGGCCTCCGGGGAGTCCCAGCCAGGTCGCCGCGTAGACGACGGCAAAGACGGCCGCTCCCGCGCACAGCTCCCCCACCGCACCCTCGGGGTATCCGCCGCTGACGCCCCACTCGGCCAGCGCCGCCGTCACGGCCGCCAGGACCGGGCGCCACGCCGCCGCGACCAAGTCCTCTGCCCGAACTGCGGACCCGTGCAGCGCGACCGCCCACTCGGGGACCACCAGCACGGCCGTCGCCACGAAGAACCCGACCGCCACGCCGTAGGCCCCCCACTGCACGCCGATGACGACCGCGACGATCAGGACGGGCGTCGAGACGAGCCCCCAGCGGAACTGGTGGCGCGTCCGCCCCTCGGCCAGGAACAGCCAGTAGGCCACCTTCGAGAAGCACCGCAAAAACGCCGCCGCCGCCAGCCATCGCAGCAGGGGGATCGCCGCGAGCCACTGGTCGCCCAGCAGCACGCGGACGACCGGGTCGGCCGCGACGACGACGAACGCGAGGGCCGGAAGCACGAGCGCCAGCACGGGCGTCATGCTGCGCTGGACGTACCTCCGGAACACCTCCGCTTCCCCCTGCACACGGCTCAGGCCGGAGACGGCGACACCGCTGAGCGGCTTGAACACCTGCTCCAGCGGGAAGAGCGACCACCGAAACGCATTCGTGTACAGCCCCAGCACGCTGGCGCCCCCCGCGTAGCCGATGAGGATGCGGTCGAGCCGGCGCCCCACGTGGTCGACGACTCCGAAGCCCGCGTACGGAGCGCTGTACCCGGCGATCGCCCGGAGCCCGGAGTGCCTCCACGTCCTCGGCTCCCACGACGGCCGCCAGTCCGACGCGGCCCACGAGGCCGCCGTCTTCACGCCGTCGGTGACGAGGACCTGAAGGATCAGCGCCCACACGCCCAGCCCCGCCCAGGCCGCCGCGACGCCGACGCCCATCCCCAGGGCCGTCGCGCCGACGGAGATGGCGGCGAGCACCCCGAACCGCATCTCGCGCATCAGCATGGCCTCGTGCGGCGCTCCGAGCGCGATCACGAACAACCCGGCCGCCGTCGCGGCGGTCAGCCCGACGAGGCGGGGCTCGCCAAAGAACCACGCCAGGAGCGGCCCTCCTGCGGCCATCAGCAGGCAGATCCCGCCGGCCAACACGACCGTCGCCCAGAACGTCGCCGCGGCGGCCTCGGGGCGGATCGTGTCGCGGTGAACGAGCGCCATGGGAAGCCCGAAGTGCTTGACGCTGTAGACGACCGACGCGAGCACGCTCACCATCGCGACGAGCCCGAAGTCCTCGGGCGTCAGCAGCCGGGCCAGGACGGCCGTCGAGCCGATGCTGAGGAGGAGCACGCTCCCCTGCTCTCCGAACCGCACGAACCCGGAGCGGATCGACCGCTGCCCCACCCCGTCCCGGCCACCGACCACGCTGGGCGGGTCGGCGAGCGCACGGTCGGGCGGCGGGCGCACGGGTCGGGGGGAGGGCGCGAAGGTCATGCGTCGAAGCGGTCCGCCCGTCGGGCGACGGCGTCGTGCTGGGTGGGCGTCCACGCCGCCTCGTGTCGGCTCTGGCGTGGGGTCGAGCGGACGATCCCGGCGCACGCGGCGAGGTGGGTTCCGGGCGCAGCGTCGGCCTCGGCGACGGCCGCCGCCTCGACGTCCGGCAGCCGTCGCAGCGCCGGGAGGTGGGCGACCTGGGCGGTGTGCCCGCATCCGATGTCAATCATGGCGCTTACAAAGACCAGTGAGAGAACGGCCGCCCGGTGAAGGCCCGCCAGCGGGCCACGTCGGCCTCGAGCCGACGGGCGATCTCGGCGCGGAGGCCCGGCGAGACGACGGGCCGCTCGACCGGCCGCGAGACCGGCCAGTAGACCGCGTCCTCGATGGGCCACCGATACCGATTCGGAAGCCGACCGATGGCCCGCATCGGCCACGACGCCGCTACCCGCTCGCCGAGCGCCGTCTTGACCCGCTTGCGGTCCGTCCGGTGGCGCTCCCACTCGAACCGGGGGTCCCACACGTCGGGGTCGGCGCCGACGAAGGCGAACACCTCGCCGAGCGTCGCGCGGCGGCGGCGGAGCAGGTCGTCCTGGTCCACGACGAGGATCTGGTCGCGGCCGTAGTACGGGAGGTAGCGCGCGATCTGGCAGTGGTACTGGCTCCGCGCGAGGTACGCCGAGTCCGGCTCGCGGACGGCCTCCGCGAGCGGCCGGTCCTCCCTCCCCATGGAGACGGCGTGGCAGTAGTGGGAGACCAGTCGGTCGACGGGGTCGCGGACGAGGTAGATCAGCCGCGCCTCCGGCACGAGCGCGTGCATCCGCTCGGGAACGTCGGGGAACTGCGAGAAGCAGGTGTAGTGCGGCGACGCCTCTCCCCGGACGCCGTAGGCCGGGTCGAACTGGCGGCGGTACCAGCGCTCGCCGCGGTGCCAGTTCCGCTTCGCCACGAAGAACGCCAGCTCCTTCTCCGCCGACATCCCGATCTCGGGGTGGAGCGAGAGGTAGTAGTGCAGGCTCGTCGTGCCACACTTCATGGCGCCGATGATGAGGAACGTCGGCAGGGCGCCCTCCTGTCGGAGGTCCCGTCCTCGGATCGCAGGGAGAATCGCGTTCATGTCTCGAAGGGGTGGCCCATTAAAAACGGCGTCGCGTCGAGGGGCGCACGCGCTTCGGGGCACGCCCTCGGCGCGCGGCGGCGTAGCCGAGCGCGTTCGCCACCTGCGCCAGCCCGAGGAGGCCGGCGTGGAGCCACGCCTTCGGCGCCACCGACTCGCGGAGCGGGTAGGCCACGAGACCGGCGTAGAACCCCAGCGGCTCCACCCCCTGATCCCCGACGCCCCGCTCGCCCCGGAGGTCGTGGTAGTGGGCGGCCCCGCGTCCGTAATGCGTGTGCTGGCGCCAGAACCCCAGGAGCCCCATCTCGTGGGCGTGCTGCACCACCGCGCCGGGGACGAGGGCGGCGGGCCGCCCGGCCTCGTGCCAGCGGACGGCGAAGTCCCGGTCTTCGCCCGCAGCCAGGCCGAACGTTGCGTCGAACCCCCCCATCGCCCGGAAGGACTCCGCCGGGAGAGCCATGTTGTTCGAGGCCACAAAGAGCGCCCGGCCGCTCTCCGGCCCGAAGTAGTCGTAGAGGTACGAGATCAGGAGCTGGCTGGCCGTGGCGAACGGGTTTTGGGGGAGGGCGTTGACCGTCTCGCCGACGAGGAGGTGGTCCGGGTGCCTCTGGGCCGCCTCGACGAGCGCCCGCGCCCATCCGGGCTCTGGCTGGCAGTCGTCGTCGGTGAAGGCGAGGAGGGCGCCGCGCGCCCGAGCGGCCCCCGTGTTGCGCGCCACCGCCGGCCCCGCGTTCGGCTGGCGGAGCACCGTGAGGTCCAGCCGCCCCTCGAACGGCGCCGCGACGGACGCGGCGGGCGTCGGGCTCCCGTCGTCGACGACGACGACCTCGAGGCCGCCGGCCGGAGGCTCCTGCCGGGCGAGCGCGTCGAGGCACGCCGCCAGCCGCTCCGGCCGGGCGTACGTCGGCACGATGACGCTGAGGGTGGGCGCGCTCGTGGCCGGACCGGAGGGGGAAGAGGTCACAGCGACCATGAGGCGAAGGGCTTGTCGGTGAAGGCCCGCAGCCGGGCCACGTCGTCGGTGAACGCGTCCTCTAGCTCGGCCCGGAGCGCGGGCGTCACGACGGGCGTCGGAACGGGGCGCGAGACCGGCCACGTGACCCAACGCTCGGCGTGCCACTGGAGATCGCGCGGGAGGTGCCGGAGGGCCTGGAACCCCCGAGCCTGTACCAGCCGCTCGCCCAGCGGCGTCAGTCGCCGCTTTTGTCCCGTCCGGTGGTGGCGGATCTGGAACCGGGGGTCCCACACGTCGGGGTCGGCGCCGACGAAGGCGAACACCTCGCCGAGCGTCGCGCGGCGGCGGCGGAGCAGGTCGTCCTGGTCCACGACGAGGAGCTGCCGGGCGTCGAAGTAGGGCAGGTAGCGCTCGATCTGGAAGAAATACCGGCTCCGCGCGACGTAGGCGTCCGGGGACGCGCGGACGGCCTCCGGCAACGGGCGCGTCTCCGTCCCCTGCCACCAGGCGTGCGCGTACTGCGCCACGATCCGGTCGATGGGGTCTCGGACGAGGTACACCAGCCGCACGTCGGGGACGAGCGCGTGGATCCGCTCGGGCACCCCGCCGAGGACCGGCGCGGTGGCGTAGGCGGGCGAGACGTCGCCGCGGACCGGATCGTCGGGCGAGAACCACGCCCGGTACCAGTCCGCCCCGCGGCCCCAGGTCCGCTCGGCGGCGAAGAACGAGAGCTCCTTCTGGGCGCTCATCCCGATGCCGGGATGGAGCGAGAGGTAGTGGTGGAGGCTCGTCGTGCCGCACTTCATGGCGCCGATGACGAGGAACGTGGGCCACGCGCCGCCCGTGGGGTTCGGGGGCGGGGTCGCGGTGAGCGCGGGGTGGACGGGGGCGGCCTGGGTCATGCCTCGAACGTGTAGCCCTCCAGAAAGGGCGTCGTCTGGATCAGGCGCTCCAGCGTGCGCTGCTCCGAGGCGCCCCAGGACACGCGGGTCCGGGTGCGGCGGGGCGCCTCGGCCACGATCCCCGCGCAGGCGTCGAGGTACGCCGCCGACGGGTCGAGGCCGAGCACGCGGCAGAGCGCCGCCAGCTCGGCGGCGGGCTGGGCGACGAACGCCTCGTGGCGAAGCTCGTGCGTCGCGTCCCCGGCGTCGCGGGCGCGGGCGAGGACGTCCGCCGTGTGGCGGCACAGCACCTCGTAGTCCACGACGGCCGTTTCGAGATCGACCGTCCCGCCGACCTTTTCGACGCGGCGGCGGGCCATCGTGCTCACGGTGTCGAACGGGTTGCGGACCACGTGGACGTGGCACAGGGGGACGTCGACCTTGCGGCGCAGCCGTCCCAACAACGCCGGGTCCCGGCCCAGCCGAGTCGAGTTGTACTGACTGAACTTGTCGCCGATGACCTCGATCCGCCGGTGCCGCCCCTGCCACTGCCCCGGCACGTCGTACGAATAGCCGCCTTGCCGGGTGCGCCCGCCGTGCGTCCGCGAGTGCCCGACGGCCTGCGTGTTCCAGAGCAGACGCGCGAACAGGCGCCGTCGCCCGAACCCGACGTAGACGTACTGGAGCGCGCCCTCCTCGCTGGCGACGACCGCGTTGGGGTGGGCGTCGAGGAGGGCGCCAACGATGCTGCTCCCGCTCCGGGGGTAGCCGACGAAGTTGACGTACAGCCGCACGTCGTCGAACACGCGGCCGGACCGCCGCACGAGCGGCGTCGTCTCGGCGTAGATCCGCGCCAGGTCGAGGGCACGTGCGACGGGGTGGGTGGGGATGGGTCGAGACATGGCGTCAGCGGAGGGCGTCCGCAGCGACGAAGGCCCCGACCATGTCGGAGACCGCGTCCTCGGCGGCCCACGTCGGCGCGACGCCGAGGCGAGTGCGGGCCTTCGCGGTGTCGGCCCACTTGTCCGCGACGAGCATCTCGCGGGCGTAGAGCCACCGGCTGAACGCGCCGGTCCGCCGGAACGCCCAGGACGCGGCGTGGCACGCGGCGACGTACGGAGCGGCCGGTGGGCCGGGCGCCGGGCGCGGCACGCCCAGCGCGTCCGCGACGGCGCCGGTGAACGCGCGGACCGAGACGGGCGCCGCGCCCCCGAGCACGACCGTCTCGCCCGCCGCTTGGGGGCGGACGGCGCACCGCCACAGCGCGTCGGCCATCTCGCTCACGTGGGCGGTGTGGATGCGGTTCGAGCCGTCGCCTATGAGCCGGAATGAGCCGTCCCGGACCGACCGGACCAGCGGGCGCCAGCCCCAGGCGCCCGGCCCGACCGTGCTGCAAATCCGCCCGATGGCGACAGGCAGGCCCGTCTCGGCCTCGACGGCGCGGAGCGCGCGCTCGGCCTCCGCCTTCGAGCGTCGGTAGGGCGAGTTCGGGCGGAGCGGCGTCGCCTCGTCGACGGGCGAGCGCGTGACGAAGCCGTAGACGCCGATCGTGCTCCCGAACACGAACCGCTCGACCCCCTCTGCCGCCGACGCGCGGGCCAGCGCCTCGGTCCCGGCCACGTTGGTGCGCGCGACCTCGGCGGGTGAGAACCCATTTCGAGTGCGGACCGCCGCGAGGTGGACGACGTGCGTGCATCCCCGAACCGCTTTGCGGAGTGTTCTGGGATCGTCGAGATCCGCAATCGCCCGCTCGACGCCCAGCGTGTCGAGTGGGCGTACGTCGCTCGTGGCCCGGTGCCCCGCCCGGACGGACACGCCTTCGTCCGCGAGGCGCTCCACAAGAGCGCCGCCGATAAATCCCGTGGCTCCGGTGACGAGGACGCGCATCTAGCCCTCGGTGGCGGCGGCCCGCTGCCGACGCTCCTTGCGGGAGAGGTGGCGCGTCCGGTACAGCTCGAACGACTGCCAGCGGTCCCGCGCCCGGCCCGGCCCCAGGAGGTAACCCGCGGCCTCGCCCACAGCCGCCGCGCCGAGCACGAGCGCGAGCCACGGAGCGAGCCGGACGCGCTCGGCCGTCCCGAGCCCCCAGCGCCGGATCTCGGGCGCCACGTGGCGCCACTGCATGAGCGGGAAGAGCGGCGCGCCCGCGACGTAGAGCGCCCGCTTCCAGACGGGCCAGCGCTCGCGTGTCGCGCGGTCGCCGCCCATCATCCGGCCGCGCAGCAGGTGAAGCCGGATCGTGGACCGCATCCCGGACACGTTGAGGTGGTCGGTCTCGGCGCGAGGCTCGAGGTAGAGCTGGCGCCCCTGCGCCATCAGGTCGTCCTGGAGGTCGCCCTCCCACTCCAAAAGTGGCCCCAGCCGGTCGCCGTAGGCCAGCAGGAGGTCGCGGCGGTAGGCCGAGTTGTGGAAGGCCAGCAGCGAGCGCGGCCCCGCCTCCTGCGGCCCGCTCGTCGAGGCGTACGTCAGGACGAAGTTGGCGACGCTCAGCGGCGCGTCGGCGTTGGCGTTGTGGACGCGCGGCCCGACGGCGGCCCAGTCGCCCCCAGCGTGGGCGTCGAGGAACGCCTCGGCCCAGCCCGGACGGGGGAACGAGTGGTCCTCGACGAACGCCACGATCGGCGCGGTCGCCTCTCGGACGGCGACGGCCGCCGCCTCGCCGCGCTGCGTGATCGGCCCGACCTCGACGGCACGGAGGGCCGCGAATCGGTCGCGCCCCAGCGCGTCGAGGTCGAGGAGCTCGGCCGACGGCGCGACGACGAGTACCTCCAGGCGCTCGCGCGCGGTCTGGGCGCGCAGGCACGCCATCGTGCGGCGGATCGACCCCATCCCGTTCGGGGCGACCAAGACAACGGAGAGGTCGGGACTAGACATGGACGGGGGAGCGGTCGAGGAGGTCGTGGTAGAGCGCCGCGAAGCGGTCGACGGTGGCGTCGGCGGTAAACAGGCGCTCGGCACGGCGGCGCCCGGCCCGGCCCATCCGGGCGGCCAGCGCGCGGTCGCGCAGGATCGGGACGAGCGCGTCGGCGAGCGCGCGGTCGTCGCCGGGCGGGACGAGCCGGCCCGTCTCGCCATCGGCCACGATCTCGGCCGACCCGCCGATGTCGGTGGCGGCCACCGCCGTCCCCCGGTGCATGGCCTCGGTCGTCGTCAGCCCGAAGGTTTCCGCCCACACCGACGGGACGACGTGGACCCAGGCGTCGGCGACGTGCTCGGCGAGGGCCTCGCCGTAGACGGCGCCCGTCCACTCGACGGCCTCGCCCAACCCGAGGCCCGCCGCCAGCGCGCGGAGGTCGGCCTCGGCCTCGCCCGCCCCGATAAGCCGGAGCCGCGCGGTGGGCACGCGGTCGAGGACGCGGCGGAACGCCCGCAGCAGCACGTCGGCGCCCTTGTCCGGCGACAGCCGCCCCACGAACGTGACGAGCGGGACCCCGCCGGGCTCGGCCTCGACGCGCGGCGGGACCGACGCCGGGTAGATCACGGCGTCGACGCGGACGTCCTCGGCTTCGAGCCGTGCGCGGACCGCCTCGCTCGCGGCCACGACCCGGTCGAACGCCTCGCGCCCTCGGCGCCAGAGGGCGTGCTGGAGCAGGAGCGGCCCCGCCCCGGCCGCCGTCAGGCACCCCTCGCGGAGGCACACGAGGCCCGGCCGGAACGTGCAGCCCGTGCCGTCGGGCAGGCGCTTCGAGCCCTTCGGGCAGACGGCCTTGTAGACCACCGCGTGGTAGACCGCCGGGACGCCCCGGAGCAGCGGGAGGATGGCGGGCGAGAGCTGCCACATGAACATGGTCACGTGGACCACGTCGGGCCGGAACGCCGCGAGCTCGCGGCGGAGCGCGCGGACGGCCGACGGGTTGGCGAGCGACGAGAGCGTCTGGAGCCGCGTCGTGGTGCCGAAGCAGGTCCGGTCGGCGAAGCTCGGGCCGGGGAGCAGCTCGGCGTCGCTGGCGAGCACGCGGACCTCGTGGCCCCGCGCGCGGAGCCCGTCGCGGAGCGCGAGCGTGGCGAACTCGGCCCCGGCGGTCGGCGCTGCGGAGTCGTTGAGGAGGAGAACTCTCATGGCGACGCCTCGCTCGTGGGCGTCACGTCGACGGGCCGCCCCGTCCGGGCGGAGTCGAGGGCCGCCTCGACCACGGCGAGGGTCGCGAGGCCGTCGTCCAGCGTCGCCCCCGGCGTGCGCTCGCCCCGGACGGCCCCGACGAAGGCACCGAGCGCGCGCTCGAACGACGGCGCGTGCCCCGGCGAGCGGAGCAGGAAGCGCGGGTCGAGGTGGCCCAGCGCCCGCCGGATGCGCCGCGCCCGCGCCCGGTCGAACGTGGCCTCGGTGATCTCGGCGTCGGGCGCGCCCGTCCGGTCCACGGTCAGCCGCCCGGCCGTGCCGTAGACGTCGAGCCGGAACTCGTCCGCCGAGCCGAGCGACACGAACGTCTGCACGCCGACGCCCCCGGCCGTCTCCAGCGCGAGCGTGGCGTGGTCGGCCTCGGCTCGGAGCGAGCGCGTCGTGGCGAACGCGCGGACGACCTCGTCGGCCAGGAGGTGCCGGACCAGGTCGACGTGGTGCGAGGCGACGTCGAGGAGGACGTGGCCGCCCTGGCCCGGGACGCCCCTCCACCCCGCCCGCTCCTGCGGGGGGACCGAGAACACGGTCCGCACGGCGACGACCTCGCCGACGCGGCCCTCGGCCAGCGCCGCGCGGGCCGCCTCGACCTGCGAGTTGAACCGGAAGTTGAAGCCGACGCGCCCGACCGTCCCCGCCCGGCGCCGGGCCTCGACCACACGGCGTCCGTCGGCCACGTCGAGGGCGATGGGCTTTTCGAGGTAGACGTGTCGCCCGGCGGCGAACGCCGCGACGGCGAGGTCGGCGTGCGTCGCCGTTGGCGTGGCGATGACCACGGCCTCGGCGTCGGAGCCCGCGAGCAGCGCTTCTGCGTCGGCAAACTGCGCCGCTCCCGTCTCCGCTGCGATGGCTCCGGCACCAGGGTCGGCAACGGCCACCACCTCGACGCCCGGCAGCCGCCGGAGCGCCGGGAGGTGGGCGACCTGGGCGATGTGGCCGCATCCGATGAGCCCGATCCGCGTCATGCCGAACCTCCGGCGGGAGCGTGTGGACGACCCGACGGCACCACGTCGGCGACCGCCACGAGCCGTCCCTCTCGGGCCGAGGCGTCGGCCGCGAGCAGCACGGCCAGACAGCGGGCGCCGTCCGTGGGGTCGGGGGCGACGGCCTCACCGGACCGCGCCGCCTCGACGAACCGGCCGAGGGCGAGGCGATACGACGGCTCGCCCCACGGGGCCTTCCGTTTCTCGAAGAGGTACGGCGCCGCCCGCACGCTCCGCGCGACGTGCCCGGCCACCGACGGCACCGCCCCGCCCGCGTCCGCCCCGACGCGCTCGACCGCGAGCGAGGCGTAGCGCGAGACGCGGAGCACGCCGCGCTCGCCGATCACCTCGACGCGGTCGTCCTCGACGGCGCTCAGCGAGCAGAACGTCTGGACCGGCACGCCGCTCGCCATCCGCAGGTCGAGCGTCGCCGTGTCGTCGTCGGAGCGGCGCGACCAGAGCCCGGCGGCGACCTCGGCCACCTCGTCGTCCAGGAGGTGCCGCACGAGGTCGACGTGGTGCGAGGCGATTTCGAGCAGGACGCCCCCGCCCGCGCCGCGCTGCCCGCGCCAGCCGCCGCCGCCGACGCGCGACGAGAACGTCGTCCGGACGGCGACGACCTCGCCCACCTCGCCTGCGCGGAGGCGCCGCCGGAGGTCGGCGTAGAGCGGGTTGAGTCGGTAGTTGAACCCCATCATCGTCGGCACGCCCGCCGCGCGCCACGCCTCGACCACGCGCTCGGCGTCGTCGAGTGTTGTCGCGATCGGCTTTTCGAGGTAGAGCGCCCGCCCTGCCACGAGCACGTCACAGGCCACGTCGGCGTGGGCCGCCGTCGGCGGGCACGCCAGGACGGCGTCGAGGTCCGCGGCGTCCAAGAGCGCCGCGTGCGTCTCGTACAGCGCGGCGGTCGGCGCCAGCCGGGCGGCCGAGGCCCGCGCACCAGCGTCGGGGTCGGCGAGGGCCACGACCTCGACGCCGGGCAGCGACGCCAGCACCGGGAGGTGGACCTCGCGGGCCAGATGGCCGCAGCCGACGAGTCCGACGCGAAGCGGAGACATGAGAGTCAGGGGAAGAGTCGTCGGTGTGAGGACGGCAGCGAGCGCGCCGCCGCAGGGCACGGACCGCTGGCGGTGAGTCCGAGCCGCTTCATGTGTCGAGGAGGAGCGGCTTCTCGTCGTCCCGGACGAACCGCTCGCGCTGGACCTCGATGGCGCTGAGCCCCGCCGTGGCGTTGCCGACTCCGAGCGCGTAGCCCATCATCTCGCCCAGGCCGTCGAGGGCGAGGAAGCCCGCGAGGGCGGGGATCGTCCGGAGGGCGGCGCCCTGCGAAGGCGTCCCCCAGACCGACCGCAGCGTCCGAGCGAAGCGGACGGCGGGGATGGCCGGGGCCGCCAGCGCGTAGAGCGCTCGCTTCGCCCACGGCCACTCGCGCGACCGGGCCGCCGCGAACGCCCGCCCGCCGTTGAGACGGACCTGGGCGGCGGCCGAGACGAGGGAGTGGTTGACGTGCTCGACCCGGAGGTCCGGCAGGAGCAGGAGCCGCTCGCCCCGCGCGCGGAGGTCCCAGTGGATCAGGCTCTCGGCCTCCAGCATCTCGCCGAGGCGGTCGCCGTAGGCCAGCAGCACGTCGCGCTTGTACGAGTCGTTGTGGCCCGGAAGGTGCTCCGGCTCGGTCGGCCCGTCGGCCCAGAGCCACGGCCCGTACTCGATGAGGAAGTTGGCCCGGCTGGTGGCCGTGTTGGGGTTGGCGTTGCTGAGGACCGGAGCGACGGCCGCGTACGGCCCCCGGTGCGCCTCGACCAAGCGCTCGGCCCAGGTGGGCGGCTGGAAGCTGTGGTCCTCGACGAACGCGACAATAGGCGCCGAGGCCGCCCGGACGGCCGGGACGCGCGACCGCGCCGTCGAGACGAGCGGCCCGGTGCTCACCACCTCGACGCCCCAGAACCCGTCCGTCGGGAGCGACTCCAGGTCGAGCGCCTCGGCCGAGGGGACGGCCACGATCACCTCGACGCGGTCCTGGATCGTCTGCGCCGCGAGGTGGCGGAACGACTTGCGGATCGAGCGCGCGTCGCCCGCCCCGACGAGCACGACGGAAAGGTCGGGACGCACCTCCGGCGTGGAGGAAACGGGAGTCGTCATCGGTCAGAGCGGGTTGTGGACGTCAGCCTCTCATGCATTGGCATCGGTCATCTCGGGAGGATCGTTTCGGCCGCCGCGCGTTCCGAGCGGTCCTGCTCCCGCCGCTCGACCGCCCGCTCCTTCGCCTCCTCGACCGTAAAGTCCTCGTGGTACGACCGCTCGACGTTGACGTCCCACAGGTCGTGGGCGCTGCCGTCGCCCGCCGTCTGGCCCAGGATGTTGCGCGCGGCCAAGAGCGCCGTCAGCATGGAGTGGTCCTGGTTGTTGTAGCGGTGCATCCCGGCGCGGCCCGTCGTCTGGAGGTTCTCGAAGCCGTCGAGGTAGCCCTGGATGGTTGCCAAGTGCTGTTTGTAGGTCCCGTCGTAGACCGGGTAGGCCATCGGCTGGCGGATGACGGTGCCGTCTTCGACGGCGGCGGCCGGGGCGAGCCCGATCTCGGCCAGCTCGCGCGTCGCGAGGGCGATGAGCGCGTCGTCGTCCATCTCCCACGTCTCGTCGCCGCGCGTGCAGAAGTACTCCAGCCCAAGGCACGTCTTCGAGGCGTCGGGCACCATCTCGGGGCTCCAGTTCTTGAAGTTCTGGATCCGCCCGACCCTGACCTCGGGGCTGTGGATGTAGATCCAGTTGTCCGGGAAGAGGTCCTCCCGGTCGATGACCAGCGACACGATCAGGAAATCGCGGTAGCTCAGCCCGCGCGCCGCCTCCAGCACCTCCGGCGGCGCTGGCGGATCGAGCCGGCGGACCAGGTGCGTGATCGGCATCGAGTTGACGACGTGCTCGGCCTCGACGGTCCGCTCCCCGTCCGCGTCGCGAAGCACGACCGACGTCACGCGCTGCTGGCCGTCCACCTCGACGTGGGTCAGCTTGACGACTTCGGTTTCCATCGCGACCGTCCCGCCCATCCGCTCGACGTGGCCGGCGGCGCGTTCCCACATCATGCCCGGCCCCAGGCGCGGGTATTGGAACGTGCCGATCAGGCTCGTGTCCTTTGCCCGCCCCGTGAGCGCGTGGACGATGGCCCGCTTGAGCGAGAGCTCCTTGATCCGCTGGGCCGCCCAGTCGGCGCGGATCTCGGTGCAGGGGATGCCCCACACCTTCTCGGTGTACGTCTTGAAAAAGGTCCGGTAGAGCCGGGGGCCGAACCGGTTCGTCACCCACTCCTCCAGGTTCTCGGCGTGGGGGAACGGCGGGCGCAGGCGCGTCCAGAGGTAGCTGAGCATAATCCGCCCGCTCTCGACGGCGCCCAGGTTGCGGAACGTGGGCCAGAGCTGGAGCGGGTACGGGAAGAACCGGCCGCGGTAGTAGATCCGGGAGAGCCGCGGCGTCTGGACGAAGTCGTCGCCCAGGATCTCGTGCCACAGCGCCTCGACCTCGCCGACCTTGGTAAAGAAGCGGTGGCCGCCGATGTCGAACCGGTAGTCCTTGTAGGTCTCGGTCCGCGAGATGCCGCCCACCTTGTCGGCCTTCTCCACCACGAGCGGGCGGACGCCGTGGGTCGCCAGCGAGTACGCCGCCGTGAGCCCGGCCGGCCCTCCTCCCACGACGACGACTTCGGAACGGTCGGGCATGGTCAAGGGGCGGGCGGGAGCCGAATGGAGGGGCGACGGGCAAGGTGCCGGGCGGCACCCACGGCGAATCCGACACCGCTGCTCGCGGCGTAGAGCACGTGCCACGGTACGGCGAGAGCCGCGAACCTCAGTCCCTTGATCCGATAAAGGGACCTGTAGAACCCTGCGTTGAGCCCTACGAAGGAGAGTGCCGCCGCCGCTCCGGCCACCGACCCCGCCTTCGGACGGAACGGGAGCGTGACGGCGGCGGCGGCCATTGTGCCCACGGCCGCGACGCTCAGCCGGCTGCGACGGTCCACATTGAGGTTGTCCTCGACGGCGCCGCGCCGGAGCAGCAGCTCGGTCCAGGGCGCCGCCCGGCGGAAGACGTCGGTCGCGACCATGTCGGCCGCGCGCCACGCCTTGAGGTGGGTCACCTGGAGCCCCTTGTCGAGGGCGATCCGGTGGCCCGCGTCGCCCAGGCGGTACCCGAACTCGATGTCCTCGATGCTGGGCCGGGCGTAGCCCTCGTCGAACCCGCTGAGGGCCTCGAACACGTCGCGGCGGACGGCCCCGCAGCCGGTCCAGAACGTGCGGAACGGCTCCGACGCGGTCTGGTGAGTGTGATGGTGGAGCAGGTTCCGGTACTGCGAGAGAAAGGCGGGGTCCCCCGGCGCGTCGTCGTACGACCCGACGAGGGCGGAGAGACCGGCGTCGGCCTGGAAGGCGGCCCGGACGCGCTCGACGGTGTCGGGCCGGACCACCACGTCGGCGTCGACGAAGAACAGGACGTCACCGCGGGCCTCTCGGGCGCCCCGGTTCCGGGCGACGGCGGGGCCTCGGGGGGTCGGGTGGACGAGCGTCCGGGTCGAGGCCCTCGAGGCCGGGAGGTCGCGCCAGGCCCCGTCGGTCTCGCCGTCGGCCACCACGACCCACTCGTCCTCGACGCCGAGGGCGCCGGCGAGGGCCGCGGCGCAGCGGCGGAAGGCGTCGCCCCCGCGGTGGACGGGGACGATGGCGGAGACGGTCAGCATGTCGGGGTCGGAGTCGGGACGGGCGCCGGGATTACACCTCATAGCGTAGTCGCCGGGCGCCGACGGCCACGGGCCGCGCGGTTCGGAGGCTACGTCCGGTTTCTCGACGGCGGCGCCCGCCGGGCCGAATCCGCTCCGGGCGACGCGCGTACAGGACCCGCCGTTCATCTCGCCGTCGGATTGCCCGTTTCGGGCCGCCGGGCGTAGCTTGACCGGCCGCTCGCACGCCTGCGGGCGCCCCCTCTGCCCTCACGCCAGCCCACCCCACTATGGCCGCCGAGTCCACCGAACAGCGCATCAAGGAGATCATCGTCGAGAAGCTCGGCGTCGACCAGGCCGACATCACGCGCGAGGCCTCGTTCACGAACGACCTCGGCGCCGACTCCCTCGACACGGTCGAGCTCATCATGGAGCTCGAGAAGGAGTTCGACATGACGATCCCTGACGAGGACGCCGAGCAGATCGCGACCGTCGGCGACGCCATCGACTACGTCGAGAACCACAAGGAGGCGTAGGGCCGCCCCGGCTCCTCCTCACCGACTCTCTCCGGCGGGGCGCAGGGCGCCTCGCCGGTTTTGGTTCGCGCCCCGGCGCCCCCCGAGTACCCCCTCATGTCGTTCTCCGACCGCCGCGTCGTCGTCACTGGACTGGGCGCGCTCACGCCCATCGGCCACTCGGTCCCCGCCTTCTGGGACGCCATGATGGCCGGCCGGAGCGGGGCCGGGCCCATCACCCACTTCGACGCGAGCGACTACCCGACCACGTTCGCGTGCGAGGTCACCGACTTCGACCCCGGCGAAACCCTCGGCCGGAAGGAGGCGCGGCGGATGGACCCGTTCGCCCAGTACGCCATCGTCGCCGCCGACGAGGCCCTCGCCGACGCCGGCATCGACCCGGCGGCCATGACGGAGGAGGAGCGGACGCGCGTCGGCGTCATCGTCGGGTCGGGGATCGGGGGGATGAAGCTGTTCCAGGACCAGGTGGTCGAGTACGCCGCCCACGGGCCGCGCCGGCTCTCGCCGTTCTTCGTCCCGATGATGATCATCGACATGGCGCCGGGGCTCATCTCGATGCGGCACCAGCTCCACGGGCCCAACTACGCGACGGTCTCGGCGTGCGCGACGTCGAACAACGCGATCGGCGACGCCTGGATGCTTATCAAGGCCGGGCTGGCCGACACCGTCGTCGCCGGCGGGACCGACGCCTCGATCACCGAGGTCGGGCTCGGCGGGTTCGGCAACATGAAGGCGCTCTCGACCCGGAACGACGACCCCCAGCACGCCAGCCGTCCGTTCGACGCGGCCCGCGACGGGTTCGTGATGGGCGAGGGCGCCGGGGCCCTCATCCTGGAGGACTACGAGCACGCCAAGGCGCGGGGCGCCCGGATCTACGCCGAGGTCGCCGGCCTCGGCATGTCGGCCGACGCCCACCACATCTCGGCGCCGCACCCCGAGGGGCTCGGCGCCACGCTGGCGATGCAGCAGGCGCTCGAGACGGCCGGCCTCGACCCGTCGGACGTGGACTACCTCAACATGCACGGGACGAGCACGCCGCTCGGCGACGTGGCCGAGACGAAGGCGATCAAGGCCGTCTTCGGCGAGCACGCCTACCGCATGAACCTGTCCTCGACCAAGTCGATGACGGGCCACCTTTTGGGCGCCGCCGGCGCCGTCGAGGCCATCGCGTCGATCCTGGCCATCACCCACGGCCGGATCCCGCCGACGATCAACTTCGAGACGCCGGACCCGGCCTGCGACCTCAACTACACGTTCAACGAGCCCCAAGACCGTGAGGTCAAGGTGGCGCTGTCAAACGCGTTCGGGTTCGGCGGCCACAACACGTGCGTCGTGTTTACCAAGGTCGAGGACGAGGGGTAGAGCGGTCGAGGGCAGAGAGCGACGGCCTTGGTAGGGCGCGACCCGGCGGGTCGCTCCTGCGGCCGGTGCCGAGGGGCGGCCAGGTGCCGAGGGGGACCGCGCAAGACGACGCCAAACGGTTCAACCCGATTGGGCGCCCGCCGGACCGCTCGGGCCGGCCCGGCTATCTTCGCGGCGCCCCACCGACGCCCGCATGGACCCCGCCGCCCTCGTCACCGAGCCCACGTCTGTGGCCGCCCTGCTGGCGGCCGTGCTCGCCGCCGTGTTCGCGCTCGCGCGCGTGCCGGCCCTGTCGAAGCTGTTCGAGGTCATCCCGCCAGTGATCTGGGCCTACTTCGTGCCCATGCTGCTGACGACGTTCGGCGTCACGCCGGCCACGAACCCGGCCTACGACTGGTTCAGCTACGTGCTGCTCCCGTTCGCGCTGTTCCTGCTCATGATCACGATCGACGTCCGCGCGATCCTGAGCCTGGGCCGGCTGGCGCTGCTGATGATGCTGGTCGGGACACTCGGCATCGTGATCGGCGGGCCGGTCGCGTACCTCGCCGTCGGCCAGTTTATCGGCGACCCCGAGACGTGGCAGGGGATGGCGGCGCTGGCGGGGAGCTGGATCGGGGGGACGGCCAACATGCTGGCGCTGAAGGAGTCGGTCGGGCTGAGCGACGCCGGGCTGGCGCCGATCATCGTCGTGGACACGGTCGTGGGCTACGGGTGGATGGCGGTCTTGCTGTTCCTCTCGGGCTACCAGGCCCGGTTCGACGCCTGGGTCGGCGCCGACTCGGCGGCCATCGACCGCGTCAACGCGACGCTCCAGCAGATCGACCAGACGCGGCGGCCCTCGACCACGGCGACCGTCGCCATCATCGTCGGGCTCGGGTTCGGGGCGGCCGTCCTGTCGCGCGTGCTCGGCGGCGCCCTGCCCACGCTCGGCGACCCGACGATCATCTCGGGCGGGACGTGGGCCGTCCTCATCGCCGTCACGGTCGGGCTCGCGCTGTCGTTCACGCCCATCCGCCGGCTCGAGCCCGACGGCGCCAGCCGGATCGGGTTCGCCGCGCTCTACCTCCTGCTCACGTCCATCGGCGCGACGGCCGACCTCGCCGCCGTGCTCGACGCGCCGGCCTACTTGCTGATGGGCGTCGTCTGGCTCGCGGTCCACATCGGGCTCCTGTTCCTGGCGGCCAAGCTGCTGAAGGCCCCGCTGTTCTTCGTGGCGACGGGCTCGATGGCGAACGTGGGCGGGGCGGCGTCGGCGCCGATCGTGGCCGGCGTGTACCTGCCCGCGATGGCCCCGGTCGGCCTGCTGATGGCGGTCTCGGGCTACGTGCTCGGCATCTACGCCGCGCTCGGCTGCGCCTGGATGCTGGGCCAGCTCGCGATGTAGGGTTCAGAGTTCGAAGTTCAGAGTTGGCTTTCCGAACTCCGAACCGCCCCCTACGCGAGCTCGCGCATCATCGCGAGGGCGCGGCCGACGACGAAGAACTCGGCGTCGTCTGGCCGGGCCGACTCGTCGGCGTAGGTCCGGTCGGCGGCGCGGAAGTGGAGCCGCTCGTTGACGAACTCGAACCGGCGGATCACGACGTGGTCGAAAAACAGGACGGCCGCCAACGCCCCGTTCGGGACGTCGCGCCAGTCCATCTCCTCGACGACGACCAAGTCCCCCTTGCGGACGCCGGCCCCGTTCATCCCGTCGTCGCTGGCGACCACGCCCAGGCAGTCGTCGAGGTCGACGTCGTCGGGCACCAGCGACGGGTCGAGCAGGAGCGGCCGGCGCGAGCGCGGGAGCGGGTGGTCGGCCGTCTCCGAGGTCAGCGGCCGGGCCCGCCGGCCGACGCCCTCCTTCAGCTTGAGCATGAGCACGCCCGGCGGCTCGTCGTCGGCGTAGCCCACGTCGTCGACGATCTCGATGCCCCGGGCCTCGTGCTTCGTCCGGTTGATGTAGCCCTTGGTCTCGAGCACGACCAGCATCTTGTGGACGCCGTTCGTCGACTTGATGTCGAGGTGGGCCCCGATCTCCTTGATGGTCGGCGGCTTCCCGCTGCGGCGGACGTAGGTCCGCAGGAACTCGTAGACCTGGTTCTGACGCTCGGTGAGCCGGTCGCGCATGGGACGCTGGCGGGGCAGGTGGGGAGTCCCGAAGATAGGTGAAACCATTTTCACCCAGTGGATAAGAGGGGTGAAATGATTTTCACTTTCGGTCTCCGGCGGGGGTCGCCGTCGACACGGCCGTGGGTAAGAAGGGGACTTATCCACAAAAAGGGGCCTTTCTGAGCCTGTTTGAGGGGGTGGTGTACCTTGGGTGAGCAGTGGGGAAAAGTGGGGAATCAGCCCCGCAGCCTGGCGGCCCCTCCTGCGCACACCCCCTCCCGGCCGTGGCCGGTTTCAAAGGACAAGCGGAGAACTCCCTCGACAGCAAGGGCCGACTGCCCGTGCCGGCGAAGATGCGTCGGGCCCTGAGCCCGGACGCCAAGGAGACGTTCGTGGCCACGCGCGGCGAGGAGCAGTGCGTCGTCCTGTACCCGCTCGACTACTGGGAGGGCGAGATCGAGCCCCGGATGCGCGGGCTCAACATGTTCAACCAGGAGGACCGCGTGTTCGTCCGCCAGCTCAACCGCTGGGCCGACGAGGTGACGATGGACGCCCAGGGCCGGATCGCCGTGCCCAAGCCGCTCGTCGAGTTCGCCGGCCTCCAGCCGGGCGAGAAGGCCCTCGTCATCGGCGCCTTCGACCGGCTCGAGGTCTGGGACCCCGCCGGCTTCGAGGCCCACATCAACGACCAGCCCGACTACGAGTCGCTCGCGGAGCGAGTGATGGGCGGGATCTGACCCCCCGGAGATCCCACCCGCATCCATGACCGCCGTCCCCCCCATGACCCGCCCTCGCCGCCCACGCCGCGCCGACCGCTCCGACGACCCTCGCGTCGGGCTCGGCTCCGACGTGGGCGCCGGCGGCGCGCAGGGGGGCGGCGGGCTGGATGCCCCGGCCGACGGCGGCCGGCTCCGCTACGCCACGACGTACCACGCGCCGGTTCTTCCGGCCGAGACCGTCGCCGCGCTCGTCACCGACACGGCCGGCCTCTACGTCGATGGAACGTTGGGTGGCGGCGGGCACGCGGCGGCGCTGCTCGACGCGCTCGGGCCGGACGCGCTCGTCGTCGGGATCGACCAGGACCCCGAGGCGCTGGCGACCGCCCGCACTCGCCTGGCCGAGGCGGAGGCCGCCGGCCGCTTCGTCGCGCTCCGTGGCAACTTCGGCGACCTCGACAGCCTGCTCGCCCGGAACGACCTGGGACCGACGCACGGGCGCGCGGCGGCCGGCGTCTTGCTCGACCTGGGCGTGAGCAGCCACCAGCTCGACCAAGCCGCTCGCGGCTTCGCCTACGGACAAGATGGCCCGCTCGACATGCGGATGGGCGACCGCGGCGAGACGGCCGCGGCCTTGGTCGCCCGGCTTCGCACCGACGACCTGGCCGACGTCTTGTACCAGTACGGCGAGGAGCGCCGCTCGCGCGCCATCGCCCGCGCCATCAAGCGCGCCGCCCCGACGACGACCGCCGCTCTGGCCGCCGCCGTCCGCGAGTCGGTCCCGACGCGCGACGAGCTGAAGTCGTTGGCGCGCGTGTTCCAGGCGCTCCGCATCGCGGTCAACGGCGAGATGGACGTGCTGGAGCGGGCGCTCCCGGCGGCCCTCGACGTGCTGGCGGAGGGCGGCCGGCTGGCCGTCATCGCCTATCACAGCCTGGAGGACCGCCGCGCCAAGCAGTTCCTCCGCACCGGCCGGTTCTCGGCCCAGGTCGAGAAGGACGCCTTCGGCAACCCGATCACGCCGTGGCGGGCCGTCACCCGCAAGCCCATCGTGGCGACCGACGCCGAGGTCGCGCAGAACCCGCGCGCGCGGAGCGCCCGCCTCCGCGTGGCCGAAAAAATCACCGGCGACGCCTCGTCGCCCACCGAGCCCCCCGAGCGACGCCCGGGAGCGTGAGCGGCCCGCGCGGCCTCAGCCGGCCACGCCGCCCTCGCCCCCGGGCCTCGCCCTCCCTTTTCCATTTCCCCATGTCCTCGACCCCGACGACCACCAGCAAGCGCCCGCCCAAGCGGCGGGCCTCGGCCAAGGCGCGCGCCAGCGTGGCCCTGCCGGGCTGGGCCGACCTGCCGGCCTCGCCGCCGTCGAAGCTGGCGGGGACGGCGACGCGGGCCAAGGCCGGTGCCAAGAAGGCCGGCACCCAGGCGGCCAAGAAAGTCCGTCGGGCCCGGCCGCTCGACGCCGTCCCCAGCCTGCGCTTCGGGCTGACGACGCTCTTGGTGTGCGTCGTGATCACGCTGTTCTTGGGCCACGCCTACGCGACTCGGGCCACGCTCGACGCGCTCCAGGAGGCCCGCCGCGAGAACGAGCGGCTCCGCCTGACGCACCAACGCTTGCAGGGCGACGTCGACCGGATGACCGGGCCGAGCGCGGTCCTGGGCCGCGCCGCTGGGCTCGGTCTGGAGGAAGGCGTCGCGTACGGCCCCACGATCCGCCTGGGTGAAGAGTGAAGGGGAGCGGGTGAAGGGCTCGATGCCCGCCGCCCAACCTCGCCTTCCATGTAGCAGCCCTTCACCCCTCACTCTTTACCCCTCACTCGTCATCGCCGCTCGCGACTCCATTCTCACTCGGCTCTACGGCGTCTTCGTGGGGCTCCTGATCCTGCCGGTCCTGGTGGCCGCGCAGCTGGTCCGGATCCAGATCGACGAGGGCGACGAGCTGCGGGCGCAGGGCGCGCGCCAGTCCGAGAGCGTGGTCACGCTGGCCGCGCAACGGGGCGCGATCCTGGACCGGCGCGGCCGGGCGCTCGCCGTCAACACGGCGAGGTACGAGGTGGCGGCGGACCCGACGGTGAGCGGCTTCGACGCCCGCGCCGACGAGCTGTACGCCCTCCTCGGCGAGTTGACCGGACGCGGCGCCGAGCACTTTCGCGCCCGTGTCAACAGCCGTTCCAGCCGCCAGTACGTCGTCCTCGTGCGCGACCTGGATGAGGCCTCGAAGGAGGCGCTCGACGCGGCCGGCTTCCGCGGGCTCATCGTGACCGCGTCGTACCAGCGGCGCTATAACTACGACGTGCGCGCGGCCCACGTGCTGGGCCACGTCACGCGCGACCTCGACGGCGTGGCCGGGCTCGAGATGACGCTCGACGAGGTGCTCCGGGGCACGCCCGGCCGCCAGGCCGTCCAGCGCGACCGCCGCGGCGTCGTCCGCGCCGTCGTCGGGGGGACGCGCGTCGAGCCGCGCCACGGCGACAACGTGGTGCTGACCATCGACCTGGTCCGCCAAGCCATTCTGGAGGAGGAGCTGGCGCGAGGCGTCGAGGCGGCCGGCGCGAGCTGGGGCACGGCCGTCGCCCTCGACCCCCGGACGGGCGCCGTCCTGGCGCTCGCGAACGTCCCGACCTACGACCCGAACCGGGCCGGCGCGTTCTCCGACGCCGCCCGGCGCAACCACGCCGTCGTGGACCGGCTCGAGCCGGGCTCGACGTTCAAGCTGGTCACGGCCGTCGCCGCGCTCGAGAGCGGGGCCGTCGCGCCCGACGACGTGTTCGACACGGGCGCCGGCTGGCGCGTCTTCCACGGGCGGACGGTCCAGGACGCCCGGGCCTACGGCCGGATCACGTTCGCCCAAGCCATCGCCAAGTCGTCCAACATCGCGATGGCGGAGGCGGCCGAGCGGATCGGGCGCGGGCCGCTGTACCAGGCCGCCCGCGACCTCGGCTTCGGCCAGCCCACGTTCGTGGACCTGCCGGGCGAGGTGGCCGGGTCGCTCCGCAAGCCCGAGGACTGGAGCGGCGCCACCCTCACGTCGATGAGCAGGGGCTACGCCGTCGAGGTGACCCCGCTCCAGCTCGCCGTCGCCTACAGCGCCTTGGCGAACGGCGGCCTCTTGGTTCGGCCCTACGTCGTCGCCGAGCGGCGGGACCCGGCGACGGGGGAGGTGGTGTGGCAGGCGCGGCAGGACTCGGTTCGGCGGGCGTTCCGCGCCGAGACGGCGGCCCGGCTGATGCCCCACTTCGAGGCCGTCGTCGGCGAGGACGGGACGGCGCGGCTCGCCCAGGTCGCCGGACTGAGGGTGGCCGGCAAGACGGGGACGGCCCAGCGGGCCACCGGCGGCGGCTACTCGCGGACCTACCGGTCGTCGTTCGTCGGCATGTTCCCGGCCGAGGCGCCGGAGGTCGTCCTCGCCATCGTTCTGGACAACCCGACGAACGGCTACGCTGGCGGGACCGTCGCCGCGCCCGTCTTCGGGGCGACAGCGCGGCGCTGGATCGGGACGTTCCCCTCCATCGCCGAGCGCGTCGCGCCCTCGGGCACGATTGCCGAGCGGACGGGCGCGCGCGTGCCCCGGATCGACGGGCTGCCGGCCACGCTCGCCGCCCACCGCGTCCGCGCCGAGGGCCTGCGCGTCCGCTACGACGACGACCTCCCGTGGCGCCCCGTCGTCGCCCGGGACCACCCCGACTCGCTCGACTTGTCCGACGCGCTCCGCTTGGACGAAGCGGAGGACGCGCCGGCTGCGATGCCCAACGTGAGGGGCCGGAGCGTCCGCCAGGCCGTCGCGTGGCTCCGGTCGCTCGGCGTCGAGGCGCGCGTCGAGGGCCACGGCGTCGTCCGCCGCCAGTCCGTCGCGGCCGGCGGGCCGCTGACGGAGTCGGTCACGCTCACCGCCCGGACCCGATGAGCGCGCTTCACCCCCAGACTCCCGCGATCCACGTCGCCCCGGTCCCGCTCGCCGAGGTGACGGACGCGCTCCGCACTCGCGGACTCGCTGGCGAGCCCGTCGGCCCGACGGACGGGCTGATCTCGGACGTCACCATCGACAGCCGCCGCGCGGCGCCCGGCGTCCTGTTCGCGGCGGTCCGCCCCGACACGCACTCCGGCCGCGACGGCCACGACTTCGTCGACGACGCGCTCGCGCGCGGCGCCTCGGCCGCTCTCGTTTCGGAGAGCTGGCTCCAGGCGCGTTCGTCGGCACCGGCGCCCTTGGGGAAGGGTGAGCGCCTCCCCGGCGCGGCTTTCGTTCCGGCAACGGACACGAGGGCCGCGCTGGCGGAGGTTGCGGGGCACGTCTTCGGGCGGCCCGGCGACGCGCTCGCCCTCCTCGGTGTGACCGGGACGAACGGCAAGACCACAACGGTCTTTCTGCTTCACCACCTGCTGACCACGCTCGGCGAGACCGCCGGGCTCGTCGGTACGGTCGAGAACCGGATCGGGACCGAGCGCTACGCGACGGCCTTCACGACGCCCGAGGCGCCGGCGCTCCACCGCTTCCTGCGCGCGTGCGTCGAGGGCGGCTGCACGACGGCCGCGATGGAGGTGTCGAGCCACGGGCTCGCCCTGAGCCGCGTGGCCGGGCTGCCGTTCGAGGTCGCCGTCTTCACGAACCTGAGCCAGGACCACCTCGACTACCACGCCTCGTTCGAGGAGTATCGGGACACCAAGAAGCGCCTGTTCGACGGGCTCGGCCCGGGCGCCGTCGCCGTCGTCAACGCCGACGACCCGGCCTCGGCCGAGATGACCGCCGACACGGCCGCGCGCGTCGTCACCTACGGGACCTCCGCCGACGCCGACGTCCGCGTCGAGGTGCTCGACAACTCGCTCGACGGGCTCCGCTTGCGCCTCGACGGCGACGAGCGGCGCTACCGGATGCTCGGCCGGTTCAACGCGCTCAACTTGGCTGCCAGCACCGCCGTCGGCCGGGCCCTCGGGTTCGACCGCTCGGCCGTGCTTGACGCGCTCGCGGAGGCGCCCGGCGTGCCGGGCCGGTTCGAGACGGTGCGGGGCGGCGGCGTGCTCGGCGTCGTCGACTACGCCCACACGCCAGACGCGCTCGACAACGTGCTGGCGACGGCGGCCGAGATCGTGCCCGAGGGCAACGACCTGTGGGTCGTGTTCGGCGCCGGCGGCGACCGCGACCGCGGCAAGCGCCCCGAGATGGGTGCCGTCGCCAGCCGTCACACGGCGCGCGTCGTGGTCACGAGCGACAACCCGCGCTCGGAAGACCCGCAGACCATCGTCGCCGACATCGTTCGGGGAGCAACCCGGCCCGTCGTCGAGATCATCGACCGGGCCGAGGCGATCCGCTACGCGGCCGACCGCGCCGCTCCGGGCGACGTGATCGTGGTCGCCGGCAAGGGCCACGAGACCTATCAAATCGTCGGCGACGAGCGCCGCGACTTCGACGACCGCGCCGTCTTGCGCGACGCCCTGGCCGCTCGCGAGGTCCAGGCATGACGACGCCCATTCGTCTCGATAGCCGCCGGGGGCGCAGTGCTGTTCTCTCACCCCAGAGGGTCATT
Organism: Rubrivirga sp.; assembly: GCF_965213695.1. GTDB lineage: Bacteria > Bacteroidota > Rhodothermia > Rhodothermales > Rubricoccaceae > Rubrivirga. The sequence goes on from NZ_OZ243912.1 coordinate 82,613, forward strand.
CCCGCGCACGCGGGAATCCATAGAGGGTGGCTCGCCGGGCCTACCGTCGCAGTCGAGCGGCACCGTATGGATCCCCGCGTTCGCGGGGATGACGTAAGCAAGGGGAGTGCGGAGACGAACCCAGTGCCTCGCGCGCGCGCTGTGACCCAGCGCCGCCCTGCCCACTCGACCGAGGGGTCCTGCTGATGCTGTACCTCCTCTTCGAGTGGATCGAGCAGACCTACCAGCCGCCGGGCTTCCAGGTCTTCCAGTTCTCGACGGTCCGCGCCGGGCTGGCGGCGGCGACGGCGCTCTTGGTGGCCCTGTTCGCCGGCAAGAAGATCATCCGGTACCTCCGCACCAAGCAGATCGGCGAGACCGTGCGCGAGGGCGAGGACGCCGGCGCGGTCAGCCACGCCCACAAGGCCGGGACGCCGACGATGGGCGGCGTCATCCTGCTCCTGGCGCTGGCGTCGGGCGTCCTGCTCTGGGCTGACCTGACGAACGCCTACGTCTGGATCGCGCTCGGGGCCACGCTGTGGATGGGCGCCTTCGGGTTCGCCGACGACTACATCAAGACGATCGGGAAGAACAAGGAGGGGATCGCGCCCAAGGTGAAGCTGGCCGGCCAGCTCTCGCTGGGCGTCCTGGTGGCCCTGCTCATCGTGTTCGTGCTGCCGGCCGACGGCTACTCCGACACGTTCACGTCGCTCCCGTTCGTCCCCGACGGCGGGATCGACTACGACTTCCTGTCGCCGCTCGTCGGCGTCGAGGTCGGGTGGCTCGTCTACATCCCCGTCATCACGTTCATCCTGACCGGCGTCTCGAACGCGGTCAACCTGACCGACGGGCTCGACGGGCTGACGGCGGGCACGGCGGCGTTCGCGACGCTCGCCATCGTGGCCATGGCTTACATCACGGGCAACGCGAACCTGGCCGCGTTCGTCAACGACGTGTTTTTGCCGGGCACGAGCGAGCTGGTCATCTTCGGGGCGGCGCTGTCGGCGGCGTGCTTCGGGTTCCTGTGGTACAACGGGCACCCGGCCCAGGTCTTCATGGGCGACACGGGCTCGCTCGCGCTCGGGGCGGCGATTGGGACGCTGGCGATCCTGATCAAGAAGGAGCTGTACCTCCCGATTGTGGGCGCCATCTTCTTCGCCGAGACGCTCTCGGTGATCGTCCAGACGGGCTACTTCAAGTGGACAAAGCGGAAGTACGGCGAGGGGCGCCGGGTCTTCCGAATGGCCCCGCTGCACCACCACTACGAGGCGCTGGGCGTCCACGAGTCGAAGATCGTGATCCGGTTCTGGATCGTCACGGCGCTGCTGTCGATCACGGCGCTCTTCCTGTTCCGGATCCGATGACGACGCCCGGCCTCCAACTCCCGCCGGTCCGGCCCGAGACGTCCGTCTCGGCGGACGCGCTGCGCGACGCCGTGCCCGGCTCGCATGTGACCGTCGTGGGCGGCGCCCGGAGCGGGCTCTCGGCCGCCCGCTTGCTCGCCCGCCACGGCGCCGACGTGTTCCTAACCGACCACGGCGCGGCCGAGCCCGGCGTCGCCGAGGCGCTGGCGAAGGACGGGATCGCGAGCGAGTTCGGCGGCCACACGGCGCGCGCGCTCGACGCCGACTGGTTGGTCCTGAGCCCGGGCGTCCCGTCGACGAGCAACCTGATTCAGTCGGCGCTGCGACAAAAGCGGCCGGTGTACGCCGAGATCGAGGTGGCGAGCTGGTTTTGCCCCGCCCCCATCGTGGCCGTGACTGGCTCGAACGGGAAGACGACGACCACGTCGCTCATCGGCCACGTCTGCGCGGTCGACGGCCGCCGGCACGTCGTCGCCGGCAACATCGGCTACGCCTTCTCGGACTACGTCGACGACCTCGACGCCGAGACGGTCGTGGTGCTGGAGGTGTCGTCGTTCCAGCTCGACCACGTGGCCACGTTCCGACCCTCGGTCGCCGTCCTGCTCAACATCACGCCGGACCACCTCGACCGCTACGACCACGACCTGGCGCGGTATGCCGCGGCCAAGTTCCGCCTGTTCGACAACCTCCAGCCGGGCGACTGGCTGGTCTACAACCACGACGACGCCCTCGTCCGCGAGCACGTCCTTGCATGGTCCGCCGAGCGCGGGCTCGTCCCCGTCGCCTTCTCGGCCGACGGCGAGCCCTCGCCCGGCGCGTTCGTGCGCGACGGCGACATCGTCCTGGACCTCCCCGCCATCGGCACTCCGCCCGGCGGGCTCTCCCCCACGTTCCGTCCAGAGACCCTCATGCCCACCTCCGACCTGGCGCTCCCTGGGCGCCACAACCTGTACAACTCGCTCGCCTCGGCGATCGTGGCGCGCGCCGTCGAGATCCGGAGCGACGTCGTGCGCGAGAGCCTGACGTCGTTCGAGGGCGTGCCGCACCGGCTCGAGACCGTCCGCACGGTCCAGGGCGTGGCCTACGTCAACGACTCGAAGGCGACGAACGTGAATGCCGTCTGGTACGCGCTCGAGAGCTTCTCGGCGACGGATGGCGGGGTCGTCCTGATCGCGGGCGGGCGCGACAAGGGCAACGACTACGGCCCGCTCGTCGGGCTGGTCGAGGACAAGGTCACGGGGATCGTGGCCATCGGCGAGGGGGCCGAGGCCGTCGAGCGCGAGCTCGGCCCGCACACGCCCCGCGTCGCCCGCGCCGACTCGATGGAGGAGGCCATCCAGTACGCCCGGCTCATGGCCGAGCCCGGCGACACGGTGCTCCTGAGCCCGGCCTGCGCCTCGTTCGACATGTTCGAGAACTACGAGGACCGCGGCGACACCTTCAAGCGACTCGTCCACGCTCTCTGATTCGTGATACGTGACTCTTCGCGAGCCCCTTCACGCATCACGAATCACGTATCCACTCCGACCGCCCCAACACCGACGCCGACCGACCAACCCGATGTCCACCGCCACCGCCAGCCTCCCGCGCCGCCCGGCCGACCGGGCCGTGATCTGGGCCGTCCTCGCGCTGAGCGCGGCGGGCGTGCTCGCGGTGTACTCGGCGGTGTCGTTCCTGGCCGAGACCAAGTCGGGCGGCGACACCGAGGCGTTCCTGTTCCGGCACGTGGTCCGGGTGGGGCTGGCGCTCGGCGTGGCCGGGGCGCTCTCGCTGGTGAACTACCGGTGGCTGGCGCGGCTGTCGAAGCTGGCACTTATCGGCGCGCTCGCGCTCTTGGTCGCCGTCCAGATCTTGGGCGTGGTGACGAACGGGGCCCAGCGGTGGCTCGAGCTGGGCCCGATCTCGTTCCAGCCGTCGGACCTGGCCAAGGTGGCGCTGATCCTGCACGTGGCCGTGCTGCTGGCGCGGAAGCAGGACTACATCGGCGACCTCCAGCGCGGGTTCGTCCCGCTCCTGGTCTGGATCGCGCCGACGGTCCTGCTCATCGGGATGGAGGACCTGAGCACGGCCGCCGTGCTCGCGGCGACGATGGGCGCCATGCTGTTCGTCGGGCGCGTGCGGCTGGTCCACATGGCCGTGGTCGCGCTGGTCGGCGCCGTGCTGGCCGTCGGGTTCCTGGCGTCGAGCCCGCAGCGGGCCGCGCGGCTCGAAGCGTGGACGGGCTTGGAGTTGTTCGCCTCGAACGACGCCATCGCCATCGACAGCCAGGACGAGAACTACCAGGCCGACCAGGCCCGCATCGCCATCGCCATGGGCGGGCTGACGGGCGTCGGGCCGGGCAAGAGCGTCCAGCGCGACTTCCTCCCGGCGCCCTACAACGACTTCATCCTGGCCATCATCGCCGAGGAGTACGGGCTGATCGGCGCGCTCGTGGTGCTGTTCGTGTTCGTGTGGATCCTCGGGCGCGGATTCCTGCGGGTCGCGCGCGGCGCGCCGGACCCGCTCGGCCTGTTCCTGGCGACGGGCCTGACGACGGCCGTGGTGCTGGGCGGGTTCGTCAACGCGATGGTCACGTGCGGGCTGCTGCCCGTGACCGGCCTGCCGATGCCGTTCGTGAGCTACGGCGGCACGTCGATGCTGGCGACCGGCGCCATGGTCGGCATCCTGCTCAACGTCTCGCGCCACGCCTCACCGTCCTCCTGATCCCCCGTGGGGACACCACGCATGGTGTCCCTACCGACAATCTCCCGCCGTACTCGTGACCTCCCCCACCCCCGTTTCCGCCTCGCGAGCCGGCCTCCCCTCGGGGACGCCGCGCGTGCTGTTCGCGTGCGGCGGGACGGGCGGCCACGTCTACCCCGCCATCGCCATTGCCGACGCCGTGCGCCAGCTGCGGCCCCAAGCGGCCATCGCGTTCGCCGGCACGCGCGACCGGATGGAATGGGAGGCCGTGCCCAAGGCGGGCTACCCGATCCGCGCCGTCACCGTGAGCGGGTTCCAGCGCGGGCTCTCGGCGAGCGCGCTGGCGCGGAACGCGGCGTTCCCGTTCAAGCTGGCGAAGGGCCTGTGGGACAGCTGGCGCTTGGTCGGCGCGTTCGACCCCGACGTCGTGGTCGGAACGGGCGGCTACGCGAGCGGGCCCGTCGGGCTGGCGGCGTCGCTGCGCGGGCGCCGGTTGGTGTTGCAGGAGCAGAACGCCTACGCCGGGGCCACCAACAAGCTTCTCGCGTCCCGCGCCGACAAGGTGTTCCTGGCGTTCGAGGCGGCCGTCCCTTACTTCGACGGCGCGCCGACCGAGGTCTCCGGCAACCCGGTCCGCCAGGACCTGGTGGACGTCGATCAGGACGAGGCGCGGGCCCACTGGGAGATCCCCGAGGCGGCCGACGTGCTGCTGGCGATGGGCGGCTCGCTCGGCGCGGGGCCGATCAACGGGGCACTCAAGCTGAACCTCGACGCGCTCCTGGCCGACGAGCGGGCGTTCGTGATCTGGGCCGCCGGCAAGCGCTACTACGACACGCTCCGCGCGGCCGTCCCCGAGCATCCGCGCCTGCGGCTGGTCCCCTACCTCGACCGGATGGACCTGGCCTACGCCGCCGCCGACCTGGCGCTGTGCCGCTCGGGCGCCATCACGTGCTCCGAGTTGGCCGTCACCGGCACGCCGTCCGTCTTGGTTCCCAGCCCCAACGTCACCGCCGACCACCAGACCAAAAACGCCCAGGCCCTCGTCGACGCCGGCGCCGCGCGGCTCTTGCCCGAGCCCGATCTCGACCTCCAGTTCCAGGCCGTCGTCCCGACGCTGCTGCACGACGGCGACGCCCGCGCGGCCATGTCCGCCGCCGCCCTGCGGATCGCGCGGCCCGAGGCGGCCACCACCATCGCCCAGGCCGTCGTGGCTCTGGCAGACACCGTGGCCCGATGAGCGAGATCCGCAAACTCGGCGAGATGGGCACGGTCCGGCGGATCCACATGGTGGGGATCGGCGGGATCGGGATGTCGTCGATTGCCGAGGTGCTCATCAACCGCGGGTTCGAGGTCTCGGGCTCGGACCTCAAGAAGAGCGACGTCACGGCGCACCTCGAAGCGCTCGGCGCCGTGATCCACGAGGGCCACGCGGCCGAGCACGTCCAGGACGCTGACGTCGTCGTGTACTCGTCGGCCGTCCGCGAGCCGGAGGCCAACCCGGAGACGGCCGAGGCGTTGCGCCGACTCATCCCCATCATCAAGCGGTCCGAGATGCTGGGCGAGCTGATGCGGGCCAAGCGCGGCATCGGCATCGCCGGGACGCACGGGAAGACAACGACGACGACGATGGTCGGCTTGGTGGCCCAGCACGCCGGGCTCGACCCGACGATCATCGTCGGTGGGAAGGTGGCCGTGTTCGGGTCGAACGCGGTCGCCGGCGGCGGCGAGATCATCGTGGTCGAGGCCGACGAGTACGACCGGACGTTCCTGCGGCTGGCGCCGATCGTGGCCGTGGTCACCAACATCGAGGCCGACCACCTCGACATCTACGCCGACCTCGACGACATCAAGGACGCCTTCGTCCAGTTCGCCAACTCGGTCCCGTTCTTCGGCGCCGCCATCCTGTGCTTGGACGACGAGAACGTCCGGTCCGTCCTCGGCCGAGTCCACCGGCCCGTGCGGACGTACGGGACCAGCCGCCAGGCGTCGCTCCGCGCCGAGTCCGTCGAGCAGGTCGGCGCCGTGACGCAGTTCGACGTGTTCGAGGGGACCGAGCGGCTGGGCGGCGTGACGTTGCACGCACCGGGCTTGCACAACGTCCGCAACGCGCTGGCGGCGGTCGCCGTCGGGCTCGAGCTCGGCGTGCCGTTCGGCGAGATCGCCGACGGGCTGGCCCAGTACGCCGGCGTCGACCGCCGCTTCCAGGTCAAGGGCGAGGCGACGCTCGACGTCGGCGGCCAGACGGGCACCGTCTTGCTCGTCGACGACTACGCCCACCACCCGACCGAGATCGAGGCCACGCTCGCCGCGGCCGCGCGGGGCTGGGGCGACCGCCGCGTCGTCGCCGTCTTCCAGCCCCACCTCTACAGCCGCACGCGCGACCTGGCCGAGGAGTTCGCGAACGCCTTCTACGACGCCGACGTCCTCGTCGTGACCGACGTGTACCCGGCGCGCGAGGAGCCCATCCCCGGCGTGACCGGCCAGCTCGTCGCCGACCTGGCGCGGCAGTACGGCCACCGCGACGTCCACTACGTCGCCGAGAAGGGCGCGCTGCCGGTCCACCTCCAGGCGCTCGTCCGCCCCGGCGACCTGGTCGTGACGATGGGCGCCGGCGACGTGTGGCGCTTTGGCGAGTCGTTCCTCGAAGCGCTCCGGTCGAGCACAGCCGACGAGGTCTCCTGATGGCGACACGGACCCCAGACCAGAAAAGGGCGCGTCGGCGCCGGCTCGTCCGCGTCGCGGGCGGCGTCGTGCTCGCGGTCATGCTCGCCGCCGCCTGGGTGTGGCAGCGGACGCTCCCGCTCGAACGCATCGACGTCGTCGGCGCCGAGTACGCGCCGGCCGACGAGGTGATCGCGCTGACGCGCGCCGTGCCCGACTCGGTCGCGCTGTTCTCGCTCGCGCCCGCGCTCATCGCCGACCGCGCCCAGCGCCACCCGTGGGTGGCCACGGCATCGGCCCGCCGCCTGCCGACCGGGACGCTGCGGATCGCCGTCGAGGAGCGCGTCCCCGTTGTGCTCGTCCTCGACGATGCCGGCCGCGCGAGCCACTTCCTCGACGCCGACGGCTTCGCGATGCCGGCCGACGCGGCGTCGCCCGCGTTGTTCGACGTGCCCGTCCTGACCGGCGCGCCCGACTACCACCCGGCTCAGCCCGTCGCCGATGCCGGCTTGCGGTCGTTCCTGGCGGCCTTGGCCCAGGCCGATGAGGCCACGCACGCGCTCGTCTCGGACGTCGAGTGGGGCCGCCGTGCGACGCTGTGGACCACGCCCGTGGCCGGCCACGGGAGCGTCCCGGTCCGCCTGGCGACCGACGCGGGCCACGACGACCAGCTCCGCCGGCTCCGCGCCTTCTGGGACCAAGCCGTGTTGCCTCAACCCGACGTCCGCTTTGACGTCGTCGACCTCCGCTTCGACGGCCAGGTCGTGACGCGCGAAGCGGGGCCCGGCGCTCCGACCGACTCGACCGCGGCCGAGGCCGCGACGCCCCCCGCGTAATCCTTCCCCAAACCCCCAAGACCCATGCCCCACCCGGACCGCACTCCCCCCACCGGCGACCGCGTCGTCGTCGGCGTCGACATCGGGACCACCAAGATCTGCGCCGTCGTGGCGTCGTCCGACGACCTCGGGCGGATCCACGTCCGCGGCGTCGGCCTCGCCGAGTCGGAGGGCCTGAACCGCGGCGTCGTCGTCAACATCGACAAGACGGTCGAGGCCGTGAAGAAGGCGATCGCCGAGGCCGAGCACGCCTCGGGCGTCGTCACGCAGTCGGTCGTCGTCGGGATCGCCGGCGACCACATCCAGAGCTTCCAGAGCAGGGGCGTGATCACGGTGACCGGCGGCGAGATCAACCGCGACGACGTGCTCCGGCTGCTCGAAGACACGAAGCACGTCGCGATGCCGGCCGACCGCGAGATCCTCCACGTGTTGCCGCAGGAGTTTATCGTCGACGGCCAGGACGGCGTGGCCGACCCCATCGGGATGAGCGGCGTCCGCCTCGAAGCGAATGTCCACATCATCACCGGGCTCGTGTCGGCGGCGAAGAACGTGTACCGCTGCATCGAGAAGGCCGGGTTCGAGGTCGACGACATCGTGCTCGAGCCGCTCGCGAGCTCCCACGCCGTGCTCCACGACGACGAGAAGGAGGTCGGCGTCGTCCTCGTCGACATCGGCGGGGGCACGACCGACATCGCCATCTTCGAGGACAAGACGATCCGCCACACGGCCGTCGTCGCCGTCGCCGGCAACAAGGTGACCGACGACCTGCGCAAGGGGCTCGGCATCTTGCACGACCAGGCCGAGCGGCTCAAGCACGAGTACGGCGTGGCGCTCGTCGACATGGTGACGGAGGACCGGGAGATCCAGATCCCCGGCATCGGCGGGCGCCCGGACAAGTCCATCGGGCAGTCGACGCTGGCTCAGATTATCCAGCCGCGGCTGGAGGAGATCCTGGAGTTCGTGGCCATCGAGATCAAGCGGTCCGGCTACGGCCGGCACTTGTCGGCCGGCGTGGTCCTGACCGGCGGCGGGGCGCTGATCCCGGGCACGGCCGAGCTGGCCGCCGAGATCCTGGGGCTCGAAGCCCGCGTCGGTCGCCCACTCGGGCTGGCCGGCGGGCTGGTCGAGGAGGTCGACGACCCGAAGTACGCGACCGGCGTCGGCCTCGTGCTCCACGGCTTGCGGACGGGCGCCGGGCGCGGCACGTCGCTCCTGATGCCGGCGACCGACGACGACACGCCCGAGCCGGTCGGCGAGCCCGTCGGCGCGGTCGGCGACGGGTACGACTCGGACCCCGACGGGCTCGTCAACAAGATCGCCAGCCGGATGCGGAGCTGGTTCGACGAGCTCTGACCCTTCCACACCCTTTATCCACACCGCGGTGGCAGGACTGCGGAGCCGGTACCTTGCCGGTTGTCCTGCCACCACTCCCAACCCTGGCAAGACACACCCCCTCCGGAGGGACATATATGGACGACTTCAGCACCCGATTCACGTTCGACGACGACGCCCAAGACACGGCCCTGATCAGGGTAGTGGGCGTCGGCGGCGGAGGTGGCAACGCCGTCAACAACATGCTCACGAAGGGCATCCACGGCGTCGAGTTTATCGCGATCAACACGGACGCGCAGGCCCTCACCGCCAACCAGGCGCCCTCGAAGATCCAGGTCGGCCGCGAGCTGACGAAGGGGCTCGGGGCCGGCGCCCGGCCGAGCGTCGGCGCGGACGCGGCCCAGGAGAGCCACCGCGAGATCGAGGCGGCGCTCGACGGCTGCGACATGGTGTTCGTGGCCGCCGGCATGGGCGGCGGGACCGGGACCGGCGCCGCGCCCGTCGTGGCCGCGCTCGCCAAGAAGATGGGGATCCTGACGGTCGCCGTCGTGACCAAGCCGTTCACGGCCGAGGGACGCAAGCGGTCGGGGATGGCCGACCAGGGGATCGCCCAACTCCGCGAGGTCGTCGACACCTTGATCGTGATCCCGAACGAGCGCCTGCTCGACGTGGCCGACGACGACACGACGCTCGTCGAGGCCTTCGAGATGGCCGACGACGTGCTCTACAACGCGACGCGCGGCATCTCGGAGCTTATCACGGTTCACGGCCTCATCAACCTCGACTTCGCCGACATCCGGACGACGATGCTCGACGGCGGGACGGCGCTCATGTCGTCGGCGATTGCCTCGGGCGAGCGGCGGGCCGAGCGGGCCGCCAAGGAGGCGATCTCGTCGCCGCTGCTCGATGGGATCTCGATCGCGGGCGCGCGCAACGTGCTCGTCAACATCACGGCCGGGATCGACCTGGGCGTGCGGGAGGCGACCCAGGCGACGGGCGTCATCCAGCACGAGGCCGGCGACGAGGCCGAGGTCATCTTCGGGACCGTCATCGACGAGACGCTGGGCGACTCGCTCCGGGTGACCGTCATCGCGACCGGCTTCGACCAGACGGCGCGCGAGGCCGAGGACGAGGCGCCCGCCCGCCGCCCGCGCGTCACGCTCGGCACGGCCGACGGCGCCCCGCCCTACAAGGGCGAGGACAACCTCCGGACGCTCGACGTGCCGGCCTACGAGCGCCGGACCCCGGCCTCGCCGCATCCCGACCGCTCGCGCGTCGACGAGGAGACGTCGAGCCGCGACGGCGACGACCGGCGCCCGTCGAACGTCCGCCCCCTCCCCACCACCGACGTCCCCCGCCGCGAGCGGATCAACAAGGAGGACACCGACGTGCCGGCGTTCTTGCGCCGCATGATGGACTAGGCCGAACGGAGAACGATGAACGCTGAAGTGGAAACGCGGGCGGGGCGGTGACGCACTCGTGACACCCTCCCGCCTGTAGCCTCCGGGCACAGGATCGAGCGGGGCGTCCGAGGACGAACCTTTCATCGTTCAGCCTTCGTCGTTCATCGTTCAAACGGTCCCCCCGGACAACTTCGCCAGGGTTGTCCTGAGGCCCCGCCGGATCTCCGCCCGGCGGGGCCTCTTTTGTCCGGTCGACGTGGCGAACGGGGCGAGGCGACGCGCGTACTGTCGGCCGGTCCCCTCCCGCCCGTGCTCCGCCTTCTTGCCCTCGCCGTCTTCGTCGCGGCGCCCCTCGCCGCCCAAGCCCCGCCGGCCGATCCCGACACAACGGCGGGTGACACGGCCCGCGCGGACGCTCGGCCGACCGGACCGCTCACCCGGCTCGACTCGGCCGCGCTCGCTCCGTCCGGCCCATTCCCGCCGCTCGCGCCGTCGCTGGCCGGCGTCGTCTGGAGCGCCCCGGCCGACACGGACGCCGCCGTCGCCGACCTCGTCGCGATGCGCCGGGCTGGCGTTCGGACCGTCCGCACCGACCTGGTCGCCGACACGCTCGTGCTCCGAGCGGCGAGCCGGCTCGGCATCGCGCTGTGGCAGGACCTGCCGGTCGAAGGGCTCCCCGCTATGTTCCTGCGCCGCCGGACCGACCAAGCGGCTCGCCTGCTCGCCGAGGCGCTCGACCGGGCCCGGCCGTACCCGGCCGCCCGGCACTTCGGGCTCGCCCGGTCCAGCGACACCAGCGACCCGCGCGCGCGCGCCTACTTCGAGGCGCTGACGGCGCTCGCGCACGACCGCGGCGCACCCGGCACCCGGACGTACTACGTCAGCCGCTTCCCCGAGGACGACCGGGCGGCGGCGACGGTCGACGTGGTGCTCCTGGACGCCGGCGAGCGCGACCCGGTCGAGACGCTCCGCCGGTGGCGGGCCCGCCGCGACACGCCCGCAGGGCTCGCGTCGGTGGGCGTCGGCGTCCGGCCCGGGCAGCCCGGCGGGTGGCGGACGCTGGGGACGGAGGCGGCTCAGGCCCGTGCGCTCGAAGACACGTTCGGCGCGATCCTCGCCCTCGCCGAGCCGCCCGAAGCCGTCTTCGTCTACCGCTGGCGCGACGCCGACGCCGAGCGCGTCGAGCGGGACCAGCGCGCCGAGGTCACTGGGACCCGGTTCGGCCTGTTGGGCGAGGGCGACGAGCCCCGGCCGGCGCTCGACGTGGCGAGCGGGTTTTGGACCGGCCGCCAGCGCGTGTTCGCGTTCGACGCCGGGTCGGAGGCCCGCCAGGAGCGCCGCGCGTCGCCGCTCCTGCTGATCGGGTGGGGACTCGTGCTCGGCCTCGGCGTGTTCTACGCCGGGGCCCCGCGTCTGGGCTCGCTCGCCCCGCGCTACTTCGGCCGCCGCGACTTGTACCGCGAGGCCGTCCAGCGCGGGTTCGACCTGTCGGCGTCCGAGACGTCGGGGTTGGCGCTCGCGCTCGCGCTGGCGTTCGGCGTGGTCGGGACGTCGGCGCTGCGGGCGCTGGCGCGGACCGACGCGCTCGCGGCGGCGACGGCCTCGTGGTCGTTGGATGGCCAGGCCCGGCTGACGGGACTGCTCGGCCGTCCGCTCTTGCTCGTCGCAGCGCTCGCCCTCGTCTACGCCGCGTGGCTCCTGCTCTCGCTGATCTGGCTCAACGTGATCTCGGGGCGGCGCCGGCTCCGCCCGGCCCAGGCCCTGTCGCTGGCCGTGTGGTGCCGGTGGGGCTGGTTCCCACTGATGGTGGTCTCGCTCTTGCTCGGCAGCATCGACGCCGAGCTCGCGACCCTGCTCGCGCCAGCGTTCCTGGGCGTCGGCCTGCTCGTCGAGGTCGTCGCCGGGTACAAGATGATGTGGGACCTCCAGGCCGTGACCTACGCGCCGCCTTCGCGCGCCGTGCTCGTCGGGTTTGGCGTCCCGTTCCTGCTGGCGGTGGCCGGCCTGGTCGCGCTCGCCGTCACCTCGACCGACGAGGTCGGCTTCCTGTGGCACCTGGCGACGCGGGGATAGGTCCGGTGGGTTCGGCAGGTCTCGCGAGTCGCGCGGGTTTCGCCGTCTGGCAGATCGGAGATGCCGTACCCTCCTCTAGCCCTGGGTCACGTCTCCAACCTGCTCGACCCGCGCGACTCGCCAAACCCGCTCAACTCATGGCGCAGCCCCAACCCCTCGGCGCCGTCCTCTCCGAGCTCGTCGACCGCTACGGCTACCGCGAGCGGTTCGACGCGGCGCGGGCCGTCGAGGCGTGGCCGACGCTTGTGGGCGAGGCCATCGCGGGCGTGACCGAGCAGGTCTGGATGCGCCACGGGACCCTCTACGTCAAGGTCCGGTCGGCCCCGTGGCGGCACCAGCTCCAGTTCCAGCGCCAGCAGTGGCGCGAGCGGATGAACGCCCACCTCGGCCGCGAGGTCGTCGACGAGGTCATCTTCCGATAGGCCGGCGGGCGGAGTCCGTCCGTCGCCCGGGTCTAGACCGTGGCCGGCGCTCCCCTGTAGTGGGTCAGGAGGTAGACCAGCAGGATGACGACGCCCATGACGAGGTAGAACATCCGCGCGGTCCCCTCGAAGAGGAACGACCCGGCCAGGACCAGCGCCGCGCCGACGGCGAGCTCGACGGTCCCGTGGAGGGGGAACGAGACGCGCCGGACCACGCCGAGCGGGAACGCCGTCAGCAGCGTCGTCAGGAGGTGGACGGCGGCGAGCACGTAGCTCAGCGTCGCCGCGAGCCCGACGAGCCCGAGGACGGTCGGCGCCAGCGCGAAAATGGCGACCGTGACGTAGTCGAGGACGCCGTGCGCGCGGGGAGAGAGGACGGAGAACATGGGCCTGGGGGAGGGGGCCGATGAGACGGGCGGGCCCCGCCGTGGGGTCCGCCCGTCGTGTCCGTGGGGGCGACGGCCTACAGCCGGACGAGCGCCGTCAGCCGCGTCGTGCGCGGGATGACCGGGTGGAAGTGGACGTCCTCAACGCCCTCGGCCGGCTCGCCGCGCAGCCGCGAGGCGTAGAAGTAGCTCACGTCGGCGTCGTCGGCGTCGAGCAGGTTGAGGACGTCGAGCGACACGGCGAGCGCGCCGAAGCGCCAGCCGGCCTTGGCGTTGACGAGGGTCGTCGCGTCGGCCGTCACGCTCCCGTCGCCGGTCAGCGGGCGCGGGCCGAAGTGGCGGACCTGGAGCGCGCCCATCGGCCCGGTCTCGCGCCCGGCGTAGACGCCGCCGGTGACGATCCGGCCGATGGAGTTCTCGATCCGGTCCGCCTCCCCCACGTCGGTGAACCGGGACTCGGTGAGGGCCACGTCGAGCGTCGCGTCGAGCCAGTCCGTCACGCGCGCGTGGTTCGTCACCTCGACGCCGACGTGGAGGCTGGCGTCGCTCGCCTCCGTGCCGCCCGCGTCGCCGACGAACAGGAGCTCCGAGTCGAGCCCGATGGCCCACAGGGCGACCGTCGCCTGCAGGCCCGGCAGCGCCGCCGTCCGCAGTCCGAGCTCGGCGCCGCGCGTCCGCACGAGCGGGTCGACGCGGTCGACGGCCTCGCGGCTCGACGGGTCCACGGTGATCGTGGTGCCGCGCGCGTCGTTGCTGTGGAAGCCGAGCCCGGCGTTCGCGTAGACCTCGGTGCTCCGCCACGGCCCGAGCGCGAGGCCGACCTTGGGGCTCGCGATCACGTCCGTCTCGACGCCCGAGTTGACGTCGATGTCGCTCTGGACGTCGAACCGGTAGACGTCGGCGCGGAGGCCGGCCGTCGTGCGGAGCCAGTTTGTCCACCGCGTCTCGTTGCGGACGTAGACCCCGACGGTGCTCTGGGCCACCTCGTCGTCGCGGACCGTCCCGACGCGCACGCGGCCCTGGGTGTTGAACAGGCCGACCCCGAAGATCTGGTCGTGCCGCACGTCCACGCCGACCGTGTGGACCGCGCCCTGGCCCAACGTCGGCATCAGCCAGCGGTGCGAGACGCCGCCGCCCGTGTAGAGGCGGCGGTCGGCCTGCTCGAACTGGTCGCCCTGGTCGGGGTCGTCGAGGAAATAGGTGAAGTTGGAGAACAGGTTGAGGTGGTAAACCGCCGCGTACGCCTCGACGCGCGTCCGCGCCCCGCTCTGCGTCGTGGACTGCGTGGCGGCCGAGAGCGTGTAGCGGCCCGTCGTGCCGCCGTTCGTCGGGTCGAGCGCGCCGAGCCGGTCGACGGTCCCCGCCTCGACGGCGCGGCGCGCGATCTGGTCCGTCGCGTCCCAGTCCGAGTAGTAGCCCAGCGCCGTCACCGACAGCCCGTTCGCCTCCGTCCCCGTCGAGTATTTGGCCACGGCGCTGGCGAGCGCGCTGTTCTCCGGGTTCACCCACGGCCCGTCGTAGTAGCGTCCGCGCGCGGCGATCAGGAGGTCACCGCCGCCGACAGACGACGAGCCGGCGACGAGCCCCTCGTAGAAGTCGTCGGCCCCGGCCTCGGCCTTGACGATGGTACGGTCGAGCCGTCGCACCAGCCGGATGTCGGCGCGGCCGGCCGTCGAGAAGTCGCCCGCGGCGACGTTCTGCGGCCCTTTCTCGAACGCGACTTGGTCGATGATCTCGGGGATCAGCGAGTTGAGGTCGAGGTAACCCTGCCCGTGCGCGTGCGTCGGCAGGTTCATCGGGACGCCGTCGAGCGTGGCCGAGAAGTCCGTCCCGTGGTCGAGGTTGAACCCGCGCAGGAAGAACTGATTCGCCTTGCCGGACCCGCTGTGCTGCGTGACGATAGTCCCGGGGATGGTCTCCAGCACCTCGCCGACTCGGAGCAGCGGCCGGAGGGCCAGTTGCTCTTGCCCGACCAACCCCTCGGACGCCGCCGTCGCGACGCCGACCAGGTTCGTGGCCCGGCCCTCGACCACGACCTCGCCGATCTCGGCGTTGCCGGGCGTGAGCACCAAGTCGAGCCGCGTCGTCCCCGCCGCGACGGCGACGGACTGGACGAGGGGCCGGTAGCCGACGGAGCTGATCCGCACGGTGTACGTGCCCGGCGGGATGCCGGAGATCTCGAACCGGCCGTCGGGCCGGGTGACCGCGTTGCGGCCGGTGCCGAGGACCACGTTGACGCCGGCGAGCGGCGTGCCGGTGTCGGCCTCGGTGGCGGTGCCGGCGAGCCGGCCGGCAGACTGGGCGAGGGCACTTCCCGAGAGGAAGGCCACAAAGAGGGTGAGCCGCGCCAAGCGGCGGAGAGCGAGTGTCATCGGGAAAGAGTCGGCAGAGAGAGGCCGCACTGCGCCCGGAGGCGCACGTGGGGACGGGCGCTGCACACCTCGTGCAGCGCGGGGCCGGACCGCGTCCGGCGTGTTCCAAGAGCGCCGTCGGGGCGCTCGCCTAGCCGCGCCGGATCGGCGGCGGCGTCTCTACCGAGGACCCGATGGACTCGAGAGCCACTGTCCCGTCGCCAAGATCGGCGACCGTCGGGGGCGGGGGCGCCGGGACGACGGGCGTCGCCGGCAACCGGTGTTTGTCAACCGCGACCGTCACGAGAACGGCCGGCTCGGGCGGAGGCTCGCGGTGGCTGTGGAGGACGCCGTCGTGCTCGTGGAGCCCGCCGGTGTCGTCGGCCAGGACGGGCCTCCCCGCCGGGAAGACGTCCGGGTCCGGCGCGTGGCCGTGCGCCTCCCCGTGTCCGTGCGAGTGGGCGCGACCGCCGTGGGTGTGGCCCGCGTCCGGCCGGAGCGTCGGGAGAACACCGAGACCAGGCGCGGTGTCGCCGAGCACGTGGGGCGCTGCCGGCACCGCTGGCCGAGCGTGGTCGAGCGCGAGGTGCGGCGCGAGCCGCCAGCCGTGGCCGGCAGAGGTCCCGCCCCACGCCGCGAGGTACCCCGCCAGGACGGCGACCGCGAGCGCCCCGCGCAGCGCGCGGGTCTGTCGGGTTACCGTCCGGGTGGAGCGAGTCATCTAGCGCGTGGCGCTGGCGGCCCGGATCGGCGTGCCATCGAGCGACGCCAGCAGCGTCCGCGCCTCGGCCGCCGTGCTCGGGCTCTCGACCTCGAGGTGGCCGTCGAGCGCGAGCCGGAGGTGGCGGGCCGCGACGTCCGGCTGGCCGGCCGCTTCGTAGATCCGCGCGGCGCGGTAGTGGACCATCGCGTCGCCCGTGTCGAGCCGCATCGCCCGTTCGATGTACGGGACGGCGGCCTGGGCATCGCCCGTGTGGAGGAGGGCCCAGGCGTAGGTCTCGTTGGCGTGGAGGTGGCCCGGCCGACGGGCCTGCTGCTCGCGCGCCATCTGGAGCGACCGGTCGAGGTCGCGGCCCTGGTCGATCAAGAAGTCCGCCTCCTCCATGTCGACGATCTCGCCCATCTCGCGCGCCGCCAGCAAAGCCTCGTGGACGCGGCCGGCGGCGGCCTCGGCCTTCCGCTCGTCGCCGACGGCGGTGTACGCCTCCACCAGCAGCTCGTCGATCACTTCGAGCGGCTGGAGCGCCCGGGCCTCTTCGAGTTGGCGGACGGCCTCCGTCGCGTCGCCCTTCACGAGCGCGACGTGGCCGAGGCCCGCGAGCGCGGGCGCGAACCCGGGCCGCTCCTCCAGGATGCCCTGGAAGATGTAGGCCGCCGTGTCCGGCTTGGCCGCGCCGAGGTACAGGTTGGCGAGCTGGTAGAGGGCCCATGCCCGCTCGGGGCGGCCGGACGGCGCGGCGTCGGCGGCGAACCGCATGGCCTCGATGGCGCCGTCGGTGTCGCCGTGGAGCTCGCGGAGGTAGCTGGCGCGCGAGTAGGCCGGCAGGCCCGGCTTGAGCGCCTGGAGCCGGTCCGACGCCTCGACGGCCTGGTCGTACTCGCCCAGTTCGACGAGCGCGTCGATGAGCGTGCCGTGGACGAAGGCGTGGTGCGGGTACTCCGCGAGCAGCTCGCGCGACAGGTCGCGGGCGTCCTCGAACCGGTGGAGCACGTTGAACAGCGACGCCTGGAGCGTCCGGGCGTAGTAGTGGTCCGGCTCGCGCTCGACGGCCTCCTCGAGGAGCTGACGGGCCTCGGGGACCGTCTCGGTCTGGGTTCCGCGCTCCTCCCCGAGTTGCATCAGAGCGTGCGCCAGGCGGACGCGGGGCTCGACGCCGTCGGGGTCGCGGCGGAGCACGGCGCGGTAGTACTCGACGGCGGCCTCCGCGTTGTCGAAGCGGTCGCCGGGCGCCACCTGCGCCAGGTCGTTGGGGAGCGGCGGCTCCTCGCGCGAGGTCCACATCCAGGCGACGACGCCGATGGCGGCGACCACCAGGGCGACGGCGAGAATGCGAGCGGTACGGGGGGTCATCGAGTCAGTCGGTCGATTCAAAAGAAGGGGGGCGGAGCGCGTGGCTCCGCCCCCCAGAGGCGCCGTCGGCGGGGCCGTCGGCTGGGTGTCTACGTGCCCGCTAGCGGACGACGGTCGCCCGCTTCGTGGCCACCAGCTCCCCGTCCACCATCAGGCGGTAGAGGTAGGTGCCGGCCGCGAGTGACGACGTGTCCCACCGGAGGTTGTGGGTGCCGGGCTGGAAGTCCCGGTCGGCCAGCGTCTGGACGCGGCGGCCCTGGACGTCGTAGACGTCCAAGCGCACCGTGCCCGAGCGCGGGAGCTGGAACCGGACCGTCGACCCAGCGGCGGACGGGTTCGGGAAGCTCTGGTCGAGGATCATCCCCGAGGGCACGCCCAGGCCCAGCCGGCCCGACGTCGGGAAGTTGGCCCGCGGCGGGTCGGCCGTCAGCTGCTTCACGTAGTCGTAGCCCCGGTGGGGGTTGGCGAGGTACGGGAAGTCGTCCCGGAGCGGGATGTCGTTCATGGTCGGGCCGGCGATGAACGCGAGCTCCTCCAGCGTCTGCGGCGTCACCAGGCCGCCCATGTAGTCGGCGCCGGTGTAGTCGTCCTCCAGGACGCCGACGGCCGTCAGGACCAGGCCGCCAACGGCCTGGAGCTCGATGCCCGTCACGTCGTCCTCCAGGCGGCGCCCGTTCGGGAAGCCGTCCATGTGGGGGAGGAACTGGAGGTCGGTGTTGGCGAAGTCCGCCACGGTGAGGCCGATGGCCGCCGCGCGGATGAGGCCGAGCCGGGCCCAGTTCGTGAACTCGTCCGAGTCCCGGTCCGTCGTCGGGGTCGCCATGTTCAGCCGCAACATGTCACCGCCCCACAGGCCGCCGTCGGGCGTCTGGGTGATGGGCAGGAAGTTGTGGATGAACGGCTTGCCCGGCGTGAGCGGGTTGCCGCCCGTCTTGCCGGTCACCAACTGGTACGGGGCCAGGTTCGGGACGCCGAAGTAGAAGATCGGGAAGATGTCCGCGAGCCGGGGCTGGTTGTTGCCCGCGAGCGCGGTCACGCTGCCGTTGCCGAGTGGGCGGAGCGGGGCGACCGAGTCGTCGAAGGCGGTCCCGGCCACGAACGAGGCCGGCACGTCGCCGGCCACGATGGCCTCGACGATGTCGTAGAGCCCGTCGAAGTCGGTCTCCTCCCCAACGAAGTTGGTGTTGAAGTTGAACCCGGCGTTCCCGTCGCCGTCGAGGTCGCCGAAGACGCCGGCGAGCGCGTTGGCCTGGATCACCAGGTCATCGCTCAGGCCCGGGACGGCCGGCCCGAACTGGCCGTTGCCCATGTAGAGGCCGAGCTCGGGGTTGGCGAAGTACTGGATGAAGTCCTGCTCGTCCTCCGAGTAGGGCGACGTGTAGTTCCAGTAGTCCTTCATCCCGATCGGGATGATGGCCTCGTTCGTCAGCGGCATGCCCAGGCGCGAGACCTGGATAAAGTTGCCGGAGACCTGCGGGGTCGGGTTCTGCGGGTCCGAGGACAGGCTCACGAACTGCGGGCGCGAGGCCGAGGCCCAGACGCCGATCACGAAGTTGGGGTCGAGGATCGAGTTCGCGCCGTTCTCCTCGTCGTCCGAGTCGTCGTCGGCGTCCGGCGCCTCCATCCCGTCCTTCTGGAGCATCGAGATCGGCACCTTGATGACGAGCGCGTGCGTGTTGAATCCGGCGACGGCGTCGCGGGCGTTGTCCGGGTTCGACGGGTCCTCGCCGAACTGGTCGCGGACGCCGCCCAGGTCGAAGATGCCGCCGAGGTCGACGAAGAACGGGTCGTCGCGGGGGCCGGCGAACACGGTCTCACCGGTCGTCGCCGTCATGATGGCGTCCTGGGTGAGCTGCTCGTAGGTCGTGCCGAGACCGGGGGCCGCCTCAATCGAGCGCGGGCCGATGTTGGCCGGCGGCGTCTTGCCGTCGGTCACGATCGTCTGGAACGACATGCCGCCGTCCGTGCTCTTCTCGAGCGTGTAGCTCGTGTTGAGGTTCTCCTTGCCCAGCCGGATGTTGAAGAACGTCGTCGGGTCCTCGTTGACCCGCTCGAACGTGAACCGGTAGGTGATGTCGTCGGTCGCCGATCCGAGCGCGCCGGCCGACGTCTGGTTCTTGACGTGGATCTCGTACCGGATGTTCTCGCCGAAGTGCGAGAAGTTCGGCCCTCCCTCCGGGAGCGCCAGCGGGATGTAGTTGGCGATCAGGACGATGCTGTCCTCGTCGTTCGGGTCCCGGAACGCGTAGACGTCCGTGTTGTCGGCCAGCGGGTCGTCGGCGATGAGTGGGGCCTCTCGGTGGCTGGAGGCGTCGGAGAACGGGGGGGCGAGCAAACCGGCGCCGAGGATCAAGCCGGCCGCCGCGGCGCCCGTAAGGAGCGTGCGCAAGGGAGTCATAAGGCGGGGTGGAAGGAGGAGATGAAAGTGAGCACCGAGAAAGGCCAGGGTGTTCGGCACCCCCTGGCACCCCCAACATACGCCCCCCGTTCCCAGTCGGAGGTAGGACAACGCCCCGTCGACCCGTCCTCATCCCCTCCCGAAGCGCCAGGCTCGGACGTGTTGATGGACTTGAGGCTTATGGACTTGGGGGAGACTACTGCGCTCCGGGAAAGCGAGGCGGGCGCCACGGGGCAAAAACAAAGACCTGCCAGGCCCGCAACCCGACCGACTACGTCTTGAGGGGCCTCCGCTCTGGATCCGGGGAGCATGGGGTGAGCCGGCGTCCCGCTCTCTCTTCCCTCGTCCCGCGAGGCCGTCAGCGGACGCGGCGTCACCCGGTCCCGCGAGCGGAGAGGACGCACGCGGCGTCCGACGCGCCGACGAGGTCGCCCGTGTCGAGGAACGACCGCACGCGCCGCATCACTCGGGGCCGCATCATCAGGACCGTGTGACCCGACGGGACCACGGCGTGGGCCGCGCCGTCGAGGCACGTCTCGGCGACGGCCACCTTCCCATCGCGGTCGCCCGCGATCACAGCGACGTCGACGCCCGACGGCGCCCCCAGGTCGACGGCCGTCCCGCCCGTCGTCCGGAGCTCGCGGATCGGGGGGAGCGCCCACCCGGCCCACCGCGCGAACCGGTCGGCCTGGCGCGAGCCCTGGTTGGGCGGGGCGAGCAGGACGGCCCGGCCCACCGCGTCGGGCGGGTCGTTCACCAGGAGCCACCGGATCACGACGGTCCCCAGGCTGTGGCCCACGAAGTGGACCTGGGACGCGGGCTCCTCGCCCAAGGCCTCCTCGACCTCCACGCCGACGGCCGCCCCGATCTCGGCCACGCTCGGCCCCTGGCTGTCGTAGCCGACGTTGAGCACGCGGTAGCCGGCCCGCCGGAGCGAGACGGCGAGCGGCGCCATCGACAGCGGCGTCCGCCCCATCCCGTGGACGAGTACGACCAGCTCGCGCGGCTCGGACGGCGGGCGGGCCGTTCCGCACGCGCTGAGCAAGATGAGCAGGGTGGCGAGGCAGGCGGCGAGCTTCATGCCGGACCCTACGGGCGACGGGCGCGGGCGGTCTGGTACGAACGGACTAGATCGTCCCCAGGTCGAGGCGGGCGTCGCACAGGCGGTCCAGCAAGTCGGCGCGGTGGCTCGACAGGACGACGAGCCCGCCGCCGTCGCGGAACGCCGCGAGCAGGCCGAGCGCCGCCTCGGTCGCGTCGGTGTCGAGGGCGCGGAACGGCTCGTCGAGCAGCAGCACGGCCGGGGCGCCGCACAGAGCCGCGGCGAGCTGGGCCTTGCGCGTCATCCCGGCCGAGTAGGTCCGAGTGAGGGCGTGGCGGCGCTCGTCTAGGTGGACGGCGTCGAAGAGCGCCGCGTGCCGAGCCGGCGCCGCGTCGTCCCAGACGCCGCGCTCGCGCGCGATCCACTCCAGCGTCTCGACGCCCGTGAGGTAGCCCGGCAGGTCCGGCCGGTCGTGAACCACGCCGACGTCGGCCAGGAAAGCGTGCGGTTGGGCGTGGACGTCGAGATCGTCGTAGCGGACGCGCCCCGCCGTCGACGGGCTGAGCGCGGAGAGCACTCGGAGCAACGTGGACTTGCCCGACCCGTTCGGCCCGACGAGCGCCGTCGCCGTGGCGGGCGCGAACGTGTGGCTCAGCCCGCGCAGCACGATGGGCCCGAACAGGTACCGCTTGGTCACGTCCTCGACCGCGAGCGGACGCTGACGGCCGGGGGCGACGGTGAGCAGCGAGGCGAGATCAGGCGAGAGCACGGCGCAAGCGGAGACGGGCGACGAACGTGACAAGACCGGCGCTGAGCGCGGCGACGCCGAGATCGATGGCCGTCCACGCGGCGACCGTGGCCCAGCCCAGGTCGGCGAGCCAGACGAGCAGCAGAAGGACGGCGACGAGTGGCGGCAGCCAGCGGACGTTCATCAGGAACCGCGCGGCGCTCCACCGGGCGCCGCCGCCTGTTCGGGCCGTGGCCTCGGCCGGCAGCACCCGGTCGTCGGCCGTGAGCGCGACGGCTCCGTTGAGGCCGAGCACCGCGAGGGCCAGCGCCGCCGCCTCGACGCCCGCGCCGGCCTCGACCAGGTGGACGACGGCGACGAGCCCGAGCCCGAGCGCGGCGACCCGGCCGAGGGGGAGCCGGCGGTCCATCGACACGAGCCCTGCCCAGACGGCCGGCCGGAGCGCGCGCGGTGCCCAGTACACGGCGTCGTAGCGGATCGGCTCGCGCCCGTCGACCCGCTCGACCTGGCGGAAGGCGTCGGCCCAGACGCCGTGCGACGTCCAGAACGCGCGATCGAACGCCGGCCGCAAGCGGAGGAGGAGACCGGCCGAGACCGCCAGCAGGACGAGCGGCGCGACGAGCGTTGCCGGCCCGCTCCCGATGGCCTGGCCCACGACCGACAGCACGGCGCCGACGACGAACACCTCGGCGGTCCGGTTGAGGCCCGGCACCATCGGGTCCGGCACGGCGTAGCGGATCGGCGGCGACCACGTGTAGACCGCGCGGTACCAGCCGCCCGCTTCCCCCCGCTCCCAGGCCCGCACCGTCGGCCCGAGCCCGGCGACGCGGGCGAAGGCGTAGAGCCCCAGCGCGAGCGCGGACGCCACGCCCTCGACGGCCAGCACCCCGTCCCCTGCCGTCCCCGCGATCACGGCGGCCGGCACCGCCAGCACGAGCGGGATCGGCGCCCACCGGCCGAGCTGGTGCCGCAGCAACCGCGCCGGGCCGGGGTTCGAGAGTTGGAGCCGTTCGGCCACCGGCGACGGGTACAGCGCGTGCAGCACGCCGACGGCGACACCCGCCGACCCCAGGATGCCGACGTAGCGCACCATCCGCGCCCGCTCGGCTGGGCCGGCGCCGTCGCTGGCGACCGCCGCGAGGGCGCCCAGCGCGATGGCCACCGCCATCCACCCGCCCACGCGCGCCCAGCGACCGGCTACGCTCTGAGACCCCGGGAGGACGGCGCTCACCGGAACGTGCCCAGGTAGACGGTCCCCTCGGGGAACCCAGCGCGGGCGTCCGCCGCCAGCCGGCCGACGAACGGCTCGGGGTAGACGGTGAGGCGGCTCAACTCGTCGAACGGGACCCAGCGGAGCGACCGCAGCAGTTGGTCGTCGTCGGCCAGCTCGGGGTCGCGGCCGAGCTGCGCCTTCGACAAGTCCGGCGCGCGGCACTCGGCGTAGAGCGAGACGGCGTGGAGCGGCGGGCGGACGAAGTCGAGCACGTAGCGGACCTCGCCCACCTCGACCGCCAGGCCAGTCTCCTCGGCCACCTCGCGACGGAGCGCGTCGGCCAGCGGCTCGCCGAACTCGACGCCTCCGCCAGGCGGCGTCCAAAACGGCCGGTCTTCCCACAGCCCGCCGTGCTCGGCCAGCAGGACTGCCGTCGGCGCCGCCGGGTCGTCAAACACCAGCGCTCCCACGCGGACGCGGACGTGGCCGACGAGGCGGTCAGGAATACGGTCGGTCACGGACGGGTAGACGGGGGTGGACGGGTGGAATCTCCGGCCGGCCGCACGCGACCGCCAGCGCCGATACGGCGGCCTTACCGTAGGGACACGATTCATCGTGTCCGCCAGCGACACCGTGCTCGGCAGGGACACGACAAGTCGTGTCCGTACGGGATGCTCGCGAGCCGCCCCGGCGGCCCTTCCCTCTGCCCACGAGCCTACTTCTCCGCCAGCACCCGGGCCGTCGCCCGGCGGACCTTGCGGGTCCGGCTCGGCTGAGTCGGCGCGTCGAACGTGCCGCCGGCCTGGGCATGGGCCACCGCCGCGCGGACGAAGTGGACGAACAGCGGGTGCGGCTCCCGGACGCGCGAGCGGTACTCCGGGTGGAACTGGACGCCGACGAACCACGGGTGCGCCAAGTCCGCCGCCCCGTCGCCGCCGGCGTCCGGCCGCGGCAACTCGATGATCTCGACCAGGTCGCGGTCCGGGTTCATCCCCGAGAACACGAGCCCGGCCTCCCTCAACCGATAGCGAAGGTCGTTGTTGACCTCGTAGCGGTGGCGGTGGCGCTCCTGGACCGCGTCGGTGCCGCCGTATACCTCGCGGGCGAGCGTGCCCTCGCCGAGCGCGCAGGTGTAGGCCCCGAGCCGCATCGTCCCGCCCTTGTCGGTCACCGTCTTCTGCTCGGCCATCATCGAGATGACCGGGGCCGGCGTGTCGGGCTCGAACTCGGTCGAGTGGGCGTCCGCGAGCCCGGCCACGTGGCGGGCGAACTCGATGGTGGCCACCTGCATCCCCAGGCAGATGCCGAAAAACGGGACGCCGGTCTCGCGCGCCCACCGGACCGCCTCGATCTTGCCGTCGATGCCGCGGTCGCCGAAGCCGGGCGCGACCAGGATGCCGGAGACGCCGTCGAGCGTCTCGGCCACGTTGGCGGCCGTCACGTCGTCCGAGAGCACGCTGCGGACCTCGACCTGGACGCCATTCTTGGCCGCCGCCAGCAGCAGGCTCTCCGAGATCGACTTGTAGGCGTCCTGGTGCTCGACGTACTTCCCGACGAGCGCGACCGTGACCTGGCCCTCGGGCGCCTTGAGCCGGCGCAAGAACTCGACCCAGTCCTCGAGGTCGGCCGTCGGGTCGACATCGAGCGCGGCGTCCAGGCGGAGACGCTTCAGCACGACTTCGTCGAGCTTCTGTTCGCGCAAGAGCAGCGGGACCTCGTAGATCGACTCGGCGTCGAGCGCCTCGATCACGGCCTCCGGGCCCACGTTGCAGAACAGGCCGATCTTGCGGCGGACGTCCTGGGGCAAGGGGTGCTCCGTCCGCGCGACCAACACGTCCGGCTGGAGCCCGTAGCTCTGGAGGGTTTTGACCGAGTGCTGGGTCGGCTTCGTCTTGAGCTCGCCGGCGGCGGCGAGGTACGGGACGAGCGTCAAGTGGACGAGCGCCGTGTTCTCGCGCCCCTCCTCGAGCGAGAGCTGGCGGATGGCCTCGAGGTACGGGAGCGATTCGATGTCGCCGGCCGTGCCGCCGACCTCGGTGATGATGACGTCGTAGTCGCCGGTCTCGGCGAGCCGCCGCATCCAGCCCTTGATCTCGTCGATCACGTGGGGCACGACTTGGACCGTCTTGCCGAGGTAGGCGCCGGCCCGCTCCTTCGCGATCACGCCCGAGTAGACGCGGCCCGTGGTCACGTTGTTGGCCTGCGACATCGGCACGCCGAGGTAGCGCTCGTAGTGGCCCAGGTCGAGGTCCGTCTCGGCCCCGTCGTCGGTGACGTAGACCTCGCCGTGCTCGAACGGGTTCATCGTCCCCGCGTCGACGTTGATGTAGGGGTCGAACTTCTGGATCGTGACCCGCAGGCCCCGCGCTTCGAGCAGCCGGCCCAGGCTGGCGGAGACGATCCCCTTGCCCAGCGACGACGTCACGCCGCCGGTCACGAAGAGGAACTTGACGGCGGGGTCGGCGGGCATCGGCGGAGGGGTGGACGCTCGCCCAGAAAGCTACGGGCCGACGGGCCGGGCGACGCCTCCGCCCAGACTTTCATCCAGGGAGATCGCGTCCTCCCGGCCACAGGCTCCGATCCCCCATTCACGTCATCCTGAACGGACGTGAAGGATCTCAACTCGGGGTCTCAAGCCGGCCGACGCCGGTTCGGACGGCTCAGAACGTCGGCGGTGAGATCCTTCGCTGCGCTCAGGATGACAAGTGGGGGGGGATGCGGCAGGTCTGGACGTTCACCCCCTCGCCTCTACAGCGAGTAGGGACACATGCATGGTGGGCCTACTCCACCGGCAGCAGCGTCACGCGGACGTAGCGGTCGGTGTCGAGCGCCTCGCGCGCCGTCGCCTGGACGTCGGCCATGGTGACCGCGGCGGCGAGGTCGGCCTCGGCGAGGGTGTCGGCCGGCGGCTCGTCGCGGCGGGCCGACTCGGTGAGCACGCCCACCCAGTACGGGTTCTGCTGGAGGTTCGTCTCGCGGCCTCGGCGCTGCTGCTCCTGGTAGGCCGCGAGGTGGTCAGCCGTCACGTCGCCGTTTTTCAACGCCTCGACCTGCTCGAACACGGCGGCCACCAGCTCCTCGACGCGCTCGGGGTCGGCCCCGAACGAGATGCGGACCTGGGAGCGGCCCGACGTCTCGCGGTTCGCGATCACGTTGACGCCGACGCCGTAGACGCCGCCGCGGTCCTCGCGCAGCTCCTCGCGGAGCGCCTTCGAGAGCACGTCGCCCATGGCCGAGAGCTCGACCCGCTTGACGCGGTCCTCGGCGTCGTAGGGCCCGTGGAACACGATGGCCACCTGGGCCTGGGGCTCGACGCCGGCCCGGACCGTTTTCTCGACCACGCCCGGCGGCGGCGCGATGTCGAAGTAGCGGGCCTTTTCCTCCCGACCCGTCGACGGGAGCGAGGCGAGGTACGTCTCGACGAGCGGGCGGACGGCTTCCGGCTCGAACGCGCCGACCAGCAGGAACGTGAAGTCCGAGGCGTCGGCGAAGCGGTCTTGGTAGAACGCGAACGCCTGGTCGAGGTCGGCCCGGTCCAGGCCGGCGAGGTACTCCGAGAGCGTCCGCGAGCGGGGGTCGCCGTTGGCCAACGTCGCGCGGAGCGTGTCGCTGAACGCCACGCGCGGCGAGGCCACCTGGTTGCTCAAGATGGCGCGCGTCTGGTCGAGCGACGCCCGGAAGGCGTCGGGGTCGCGGCGCGGCGCCGTCGCGTACAGGTGGACGAGCTGGAAGAGCGTCTCCAGGTCGGCCGGTGCCGCGCTGCCCCGGAACCCCTCGTCCTCGTCCGAGATCACGGGGCTGAGGCTCACGAGCCGGCCCGAGAGCGCCTTCCCGAGCGCGACCTGGTCGAACGCGCCGACGCCCGACTGACCGACGTAGCCGGCCGCCCCGCCGGCCACGTACAGCTCGTCGGCGTCCAAGAGCGACGTGCCGCCGGGGCTCGTGGCAGAGAGCAGCACCTCGTCAGCCTTGAAGTCGGTCGGCTTGAGGATGACGCGGGCGCCGTTCGACAACGTCCAGGTGGTCGTGCCGAGGGCGTCGTCCGTCGTCGTCTCGACGACCGTGCCCGGCGTCGGCGGCTCGGCCACGAGGGGGCCGTCGATGGTGGCGTCGTCGTAGGGCTCCAGCTCGGCGTCGGCGACGCTCGCGAGGGCGGCCGCGAGCTCGGCGTCGGTCGGCACGGCGAGGTCGTCGCGCTGGGGCGCGCTGACCATGACGACGCGGTTCCGGTCGTCGACGAGCTCCTCGGCCGTCGCGTTGACCTCGTCGAGCGTGATCGTCGGGAGGAACCGCTCGGCGAGCGCCAGCCGCGCCTCGGGCGACACGACGGGCTCGTCTCGCAAGAACGACCGGACGTAGGCCCCCGCGAGCTGGCGGCTGGGCTGGTCGTCCCGGTCGGCGACGGCCGACTGGAGGCGGCGGACCAGCTCGGCCTTCTCGCGCTCGATCTCCGTCGCCGTGATGCCGAACCGGCGGGCGCGCTCGGCCTCGGTCACGAGCACGCGCGCGGCGTCGGCGATCCGGTTCTCGGCGACGAGCGCGACGAGGTACGCCTCATCGAGCGTCCTGAGCCCGCCGCCGCTGCCGACGAACGCGAAGGCGAACGGGGCGCCCGGCGTCTGGCGGATCTCGTCCAGGCGCGACCGCAAGGCGGAGAAGAACAGGTCGTTAACCAAGTCGGCCCGGGCGTCGGCGGCCGTCCGCGTCCGCGTCGGCGGGCGCTTGTAGAGGATCTGGACGACGGTCTGGGGCGCCTCGGGATCGGTCGCGATGGCGTACCGCGTGTCGTCGTGGCCGGGCACGGCGAACGTCTCGCGCTCGGGCGAGTCGCCCCGCGCGTCGAGGTCGGCGAACCGCTCGCGGATCATGGCCTCGACGGCGTCCACGTCCACGTCGCCCACGACGACGACGGCCATGAGGTCGGGCCGGTACCAGTCGTCGTAGAACCGTCGGAGCGCCTCGGTCGGCGCGTTCTGGATCACCTCGGGCAGGCCGATCGGCAGGCGCTCGGCGTAGCGCGAGCCGGCGTAGAGGATGGGGAACTGGACCCGCTGCATCCGCTCGCCCGCGCCGCGGCGCAGCCGCCACTCTTCGAGGACCACGCCGCGCTCGCGCTCGACGGCCGAGTCGGCGAGGGTGATCCGGCCGGCCCACTCCCTCAGCACGTCGAGCCCGGTCGCGAACACGTCGGCCGAGTCGGTCGGGACCTGGAGCATGTAGACCGTCTCGTCGAACGACGTGTAGGCGTTGAGGTCGGGCCCGAACCGCGTCCCGACGGACTCGAGGTAGCGGACGAGCTCGGGCTCTTCAAAGCGCTCGGTCCCGTTGAACGCCATGTGCTCGACGAAGTGGGCCAGCCCGCGCTGGTCCTCGTCTTCGAGCGTGCTCCCGGCGTCGACCGCGAGCCGGAGCTCGGCGCGGCCCTCGGGCTCGGTGTTGGCCCGGATGGTGTAGCGGAGCCCGTTGTCGAGCACCCCCTGCCGCACGGCGGGGTCGAACGGGAGCGGCTCCGGCTGGGCCGACGCGGCGACGCTCGCGACGGCGGTGAGCACGAGGAGAAGGAAACGGCGCATCGGACCCGGGTGGTGGACGGATGGATTCGGCCAGGGACTCCTGTTGAGTCCTCGTCGAGGATACGCGACGTCCCCACGCTCATCAACGCCAACGGCCAACCCCGGTGGAAACCTAAGGGGAGGTCAGCCCGGCCGCTGAAACATGCAGCGAGCGCGCTCTCCAGTCCGCGAGCCGGAGCCGGCAGTGTGGCCCGGGGTGTGGGTGGAATCCACTCCCATCCGCCCACACCCCATCCTCCGAACCCGTCTCCGAGCCGCTCGCCGCGAACGTGCTCGCCCTGCTGCAACATGCTGTGTCCGGCGGAGAGCCTTCGGCGCGTTCGTAGACTGTGGCCCTGGAGCCTTTCCTCGACCGCCATGAGCCGCAAAGACCAGATCGTCGCCGAGCTCGACGGCCTCAGCGACGCCGACCTCAGCGTCCTCCTCGACACGATCCATCGGCTGACGGACCGCAAGCCGGCCGAGGCCGGGGTCATGGCCCGGCTCCGGTCCATCCAGATCGACGGCCCGGACGACCTGGCGGCAAACCACGACGCCTACGCTTCTGGGTTCGATGCCGAGCCGTAGCCCGCTCTTTGTCGACACCGCGTATGTCCTGGCGCTCGTCAGCCGCCAGGACCAGTTTCATCCGATGGCCGTCGCCCTGTCGCTCCGCTTCGAGGGCTCCCCACTCGTCACCACCAACGCGGTCCTCTTCGAGATCGGCAACTCGCTGTCTCGGTCACACCGGGCTGAGGCGGCGGCCATCATCCGCTTGTTCCGTTCGTCGGAGAACGTGACGGTTCTCTCCACCGATGCCCGACGGTTCAAAGACGCGCTGGCCCTCTACGCCTCCCATTCGGACAAGACGTGGGGACTCGTCGACTGCCTCTCGTTCGTCGTCATGCGAGAGGAGGATCTGAACGACGCGCTCACGACCGATGCCCACTTCGAGCAGGCGGGCTTCCATGTGTTGATGCGGGAGTCCGCTCTATAGCGGTCGTCGTGAGGTCACGAGGAGCCCGGTCCCGGTCGCGTTGTCGCGGCGGAGGTCGACGGCGTTGAGCGCCAGCCCGACCGGCCCGGCCGGGACGTAGTACGCGGCGACGAGCGGCGTCAGCCACCGGCTGGCGGAGAGCATCTGGATCGGCCACTTCACCAGCAGCCGCCACGCCGCCGAGCCGACCGGGCCGTACGTGTAGGCCGTCTCGACCACCTCGAGCCCGGCCGTCTCCAGCTTCTCCGTCAGCTCCGCCAGCGGGTACCCGTCGCGGACGTGCTCGCCGATAAAGCTCTCCTCGCCCGTCTCGGTCACGCCGCTCCCCCCCTGGTCGCTCGGCGTGTTGACGAGGAACACGCCGCCGGGCGCCAGCGCCGCGCGGACGTTCCGGAACACGGCCCGGTCGTCCTCGATGTGCTCCATCACGTCGACCGAGAGCGCGAGGTCGAACGTGTCGGCGTACTCGAGCGGCAGCGTCAAGTCGGCCTTCTCGAAGGCGACGCGGCCGGCGTGGGGCGTCCGGGCCATGAACGTCATGGCGCGCGCGAGGTAGTCGTCCTTGATGTCGACCGCGGTGACGGTCACGTTCGGGAACGTGTCGACGAGCCAGTAGGCGTACTGACCGAACCCGGTCCCAGCGTCGAGCACGCGGACGGGCCGGTCGCCCATCGCCGCGACGTGGTGGCGGAGCGCGCGCCGGACGTACCACGACCGCAGGAAGACGGCGTCGAGCAGCCGGTAGAACACCTTCGTGCGGGCGGGCGACCTCCAAAAGAAGGCGCCGAGCCGGTCCTTGACGGGGTCGTAGTCCACGGTCGGGTCGGGGGAGGCGCCAGAGTACGCCGGGCCGCCCTGCCGGATCGGCCGGGTTCCGTGAAAGGGGAGACTCGGGCCCGTCGCCGAGCGCGAGGTCTCAGCCTCAACGCCCTCCGAGCCCGGCGAGCGACTCGACAGCCTCGGCCAGCCCGGCCCACGAGGTCCGCTGCCGAAGGGCGCCGGCCTCCAGCGTCGGCCCGAGATCCTCGTCGACGAACCGGCCGAGGGCGTCGGCGAGCGCGCCGGGGTCCTCGGGCGGGACCACGAGCCCGGCGACGCCATCGGGGACGCCCTCGGCCAGCCCGCCCACGTCGGTCGTGATCACGGGGCGGCCAAAGTGGAACGCGATCTGGGCGACGCCGCTCTGGGTCGCCGTGACGTAGGGCTGGACCACGACGTCGGCCGCGCCGAAGTACAGGCCGACGCGGTCGTCCGGGATGTAGTCGGCGTCGAGGCGGACGCCGTCGAGCCCGGCGGCCTGGGCCCTCAGCGCGTCCTCGTCGGCGTAGAACTCGCCGGCCACCACCAGGAGCGCGTCGGGCAGGCGGCGGCGGACGTCGGCCCAGGCGTCGAGCAGGACGTGGAGCCCCTTGTAGCGGCGGATGAAGCCGAAGAACAGGAACACCGGCACGCCGTCGGGCAGGCCGAGCGTGGCTCGCGCGTGGGGTCGGGGGACGGGCTCGCCGAATACGTCGTAGGCCGGGTGGGCCACCTGGCGGACAGGAGCCGTGACGCCGAGCCGTCCGAGGTCGTCGCGGACTTGGTCGCTCATCGCGATCAGCCCGTCGCAGGCGCCGAGCGCGAACCGGCTGAGGACGAGGTCGCCCGGCCTCCGCTCGTGCGGGATCGCGTTGTGGACGACGGCCAGGACCGTCACGCCGCGCTTGCGGAGTCGGCGCGCGATGACGCCGAACGCGGGGCCGAAGAACGGCATCCAGTGCATGAACACGGCCACCTCCGTTCCTCTGTCGGCGAGGTACCGGGCCGTTTGCACCCACGAGCGGGGGTCGAGCGAGTCGATGAGCTGGGCAGCGGGCGCGAGGTCGGGCGGCGGCGGTCCGTCGTCGAGCTGGGTGGTGCCGGGGAACAGTCGCTCGGGGTACTGGCGGCGGAAGGTGACGGCCGAGACGTCGTGGCCGCGCACCGCCAGCGCGCGCGCGAGCGCCGCCTGGAAGTGGGCGATTCCGCCGCGGTACGGCCACGCCGGGCCGAGGAGGGTGATGCGCATGTCGGAAGATCTCTCCCCCCCGGACCTCGGGCACCACCGAGCGTATGCGCGCCCTTCTGACCCGACGCCGAGGCGACGGTCCTTTACGTTCGTCATGTCCTTCCCTCTCGCACGATGCGCGCGCTCGCCCTCTCGCTCCTCTTCGCAGTCGGTGTCTTCGCCCAAGACGTTGACCCGGGATTCACGGTCGTTGTGTCCCCGTACCTCACGCCGTTCGTCCCGCTCTCGGCCGAGGCCCAGGCGGTCGCGGAGGCCGGCGCGTTCGGCCACACCGAGGACCCGCTGCGGATGCTCGACAACCCGGCGGTCCTGGCCGGCTTCGGCGACGGCGTCCGCGTCTCGGGCCACCTGCTGACCGACTGGCTCGGGGCCGACGACCTCCAGAGCGCGGGCGGCGCCGTCGCGGCCGGGTGGCGGGCGACGCTCGCGGGCCTGCCGGCCACGGTCGGC
Organism: Rubrivirga sp.; assembly: GCF_965213695.1. GTDB lineage: Bacteria > Bacteroidota > Rhodothermia > Rhodothermales > Rubricoccaceae > Rubrivirga. The sequence goes on from NZ_OZ243912.1 coordinate 114,620, forward strand.
GTCGGGCTCGCGTACGGGTCGTTCCGGCAGCCCGTGTTCGACCCGCTCGCCGACGGGTTTCCGACCGAGCTCCCTGCGGCCGACGAGATCCAGCACGACTGGGAGCGCACGGTCTCGCTCGGCGTGGGCGTTGGCGTCGAGGGGCCGGTCCGGGTCCGGGCGGGCGTGGCGGGCCGGTCGCTCCGGTCCGTCCCGCTCTTCGACGTCTTCGCCCCGGAGCCGGGCGGGGAGCGGGCGAGCGCGCTCGTGGCCGACCTCGGGCTCGACGTGACGGCGCCAGTCGGGCGGTGGCTCCAGCCCGAGCCGACGGCGGCCGGCGTCCGGGGCGTTATCGATGTGACGCTCGGGTACGCCCTCCTCGGGATCGGGCTGACCGAGAGCGACGCGCCGTCCGGCTACTTCGCCCAGCCCGAGCGGCAGGCGATGGCCGGTATCAGCCTCCGCGCCGGCGTCGACGTCCGCCAGCGCTCGGCGACGCCGCTCCGGGCCGTCGAGGCCGAGTTCCTGACCGGCGCCGAGGACCCCGGTGCGGCCGCGTTCGGACTCTCGGCCTCCAACGTCCTCCTGGGCGCCGACCCCTCTTCCCAAGCGGTCGTCCGCCGCGCCGGCCGGCTGACGCTCGGCGAGACCGTCGCGCTCAGCGCGGGGACGATGGAGGGGGCCACCTTTGTCGAGCGGGACTCGTGGGGCTTCACGATCAGCGCGGGCGGGGCGCTCCGACTCGTCGGCGCGCTGGCGGACCGGCCGGACCTCCACGCGCTCGGCGGCCGGTTCGATCTCCGCTACACCTACGCCCGCTACACGTTCGACCCCGGCCCGGACCCGTTCGCGACGACCCCGGCCCACGGGCTCGTCGTGCGCGTCCGCCCCTGACCCGCGCGGCCCCGGTGGCTGGAGGAACGTCTACGCCCTGACGGCGGGCCGCTGGCGGACCGCGACCTCGGGCTCCGGCGCCACCTCCTCACGGACGTCGTAGCGCTCGGGCCGCTCCATCTCGGGCCGCACGATCATCTCGCCCAGGAGCCCGGCCAGGAACGACTGCGCGCCGAGCAGGATCAGCAGGATGCCGAACAGGAGCAGCGGCCGGTCGCCGATGGGCTGCCCGTAGACAAGCTTGACCACGCTCAGGTAGGCCAGCATCAGGAAGCCCAAGACGAACCCGACCGTGCCCAGGCCTCCGAAGAACACCATCGGCCGCCGGGCGAACCGGGTCAAGAACACGACCGTGATCAGGTCGAGGAAGCCGCGGAGGTAGCGCTCGAACCCGAATTTCGTCGTCCCGTGGCGCCGGGGTCGGTGGTTCACGACCTGCTCCTCGATGGCCGTGTACCCCTCCCACTTGGCCAGCAGCGGGATGTAGCGGTGGAGCTCGCCGTACACCCGGACGCTCTCGACCACCTCGCGGCGGTACGCCTTGATGCCCGAGTTGAAGTCGTGGAGCGGGATCCCCGAGAGCCAGCGCGTGACGTGGTTGAAGAACTTCGACGGCAGCCGCTTTTCCCACGGGTCGCGCCGCCTGCGCTTCCACCCGCTGACCAAGTCGGCGCCGGCGTCGAGCCGGGCGACCATCTCGGGCAGCTCGGCGGGGTCGTCCTGGAGGTCGGCGTCGAGCGTGGCGACGCAGCGGCCGGTCGCCCGGCGGAAGCCGGCCGCGAGCGCGGCGCTCTTGCCGTAGTTGCGCCGGAACCGGACGCCCGCGAACCGCGCGTCCCGGCGGTGCAGACGTTCGATGACGCCCCACGACCCGTCGTCTGAGCCGTCGTCGACGAGCCAGACCTCGAACGTCAGCCCGGCTTGGTCGAGGGCCTGGCGGATCTCGTCGGCGAGCGTCGGCAGGCTCTCGGCCTCGCTGTAGACCGGGACGACGACGGAGAGGTCGGGGCGCCCCGTGGGCGGGATCTGCGACATGGCGTCAACCTACGCCGGTGGGGCGGCGATGGATGGGCCGAGCGAACGCGAACGGGTCTGGCGCGCGTCCGTCCCGCTCGTGTCCCTCGCGGGCCCGCACCTCGTCCCTCAGGCGCGTGAGGTCGCCGAGCGTCGGTGGCCCGCTCGTCCACCGCTCCGCGATTCGGTGGGCGTGCAGCGAAACGGACGTCGGCAGGACGTCGAAGCCGACGCTCCGGTGCCACGCCCCGCTCTCACGGTTGGCGATGAGCCAGCAGCTCCGCACGTCGACGCCGTCCGGAAGAGCGCCGAGGACGGCTTGCAGCATCGCCGCGCCGAGCCCGCGCCGACGCCAGCCTGGCCGGACGCCGACCGTCTCCAGCGTCACGCCGCCCTCGACCTCGCGCAGGAGCAGCAGCCCGACCACGCCCTCTTCCGCGCGTGCCAGCCGCTGCGCCCGGCGGACCCACTCCGGTTCCAAGTCCAGCGCCTCGGCGATGCCCTCCGCCAGTCGTTGACGGCAGCGCTCGTCGGAGACGGCGAAGAAGTCTGGGCTGCCTGCGAACGCGGCGGCAGCGGCGTTCGCGAGACTCGCCCGCTCGGTGCCCTCCACCGGCTCGATGGCGACGCCGGACGGAGCGGCGGCGTCCGGCACCACGCCGGTCCAGCGTGCGATCTCGTGGCGCCAGTCCGGCTCGAGGCGGAGGCGTCCGTCCCACATCTCGTACTTCCACCCTGGCGGACGTGGCAGGCGGTCGAACGCCTCAGCCGAGACGGGCATCCCGTCCCAGACGTCCGGAGCCGGTCGGTACCGTGCGTGCATGGTGGGGGGCGCCGGCCGCGAGCGCCGCCAGCCGGGTGGCCACGGCTGCTACGTGTCGATGGTGGCGTACTTCGCGTTCCGCTCGATAAACTTGCGCCGGGGCTCGACGGCGTCGCCCATGAGCGTCGAGAACGTCTTGTCGGCCGCGGCGGCGTCCTCGATGGTGACGAGCTGGAGCATCCGGTGCTCGGGGTCCATCGTCGTGGACCACAGCTGCTCGGGGTTCATCTCGCCGAGCCCCTTGTAGCGCTGGACGCCGACGCCGGCCGCGCCGCCGAGCTCGCGGATGGCCTCTTCGAGCTGCTGGTCGGTCCAGCAGTAGACCTCGCGCTTGCCCTTTTTGGCGCGGTAAAGCGGCGGGAGCGCGATGTAGATGTAGCCGGCCTCCAACAGCGGGCGGAGGTAGCGGTAGATGAACGTGAGCAGCAGCGTCCGGATGTGGGCCCCGTCCACGTCGGCGTCCGTCATCAGGACGATTTTGTGGTAGCGGAGCTTCTCGGCCGAGAACTCGTCGGCGCCGGCGGCGATCTGGACGCCGAGGGCGGTCACCATGTTCTTGATCTCCTCGTTGTCCAAGATCTTGTCGAGCCGGGCCTTCTCGACGTTGAGGATCTTGCCGCGCAACGGCAGGATGGCCTGGAAGTGCCGGTCGCGCGCCTGCTTCGCCGAGCCGCCCGCCGAGTCGCCCTCGACGAGGTACAACTCCGACTCGCTCGCGTCCTTCGACGCGCAGTCGGCCAGCTTGCCCGGCAGGCCGCCGCCGCCGAAGGCAGACTTTCGCTGGACGAGCTCGCGGGCGCGCCGGGCCGCCGTCCGCGCCTGAGCGCTCAGGACCACCTTCTGGACGATGATCTTGGCCTCGCGCGGGTGGTCCTCGAGCCACTCGCCGAGCTTCTGGGCCACCAGGCTCTCGACGGCGCCTTGGACCTCGCCGTTGCCCAGCTTGGTCTTGGTCTGGCCCTCGAACTGCGGCTCCTGGACCTTGACCGACAGCACGGCCGTGAGCCCCTCGCGGAAGTCGTCGCCGGACAGCGCGACCTTGGCCTTCTTGAGCAGGTCGTTGTTGTCGGCGTAGCTCTTGAGCGTCCGCGTGAGCGCGCGGCGGAAGCCCGAGACGTGCGTGCCGCCCTCGTGCGTGTTGATGTTGTTGACGAACGACAGGACGTTCTCCTGGTAGCCCGTGTTGTAGCGCATCGCGAGCGACACGGGCACCTCGGCGTCCTCGTCCTCGATGTGGATCGCGTCGTCGAACAGGCTGTCGCGGGCCTCGTCGAGGTAGGCCACGAACTCGGCCAGGCCGCCCTCCGAGTGGTACGTCTCGACGCCGAGCTCGGGGTCGTCCTCGCGCTCGTCGGTGAGCGTGATCGTGATGCCCTTGTTGAGGTAGGCCAGCTCGCGCATCCGCGCCGCGAGGGTGTCGAAGCGGTAGACGCGGTCGAAGAAGATGCCCGTGTCCGGCTTGAACGTGACCGTCGTACCGGTCTCCTCGTCCGGCCCGAGGTCCCTCACCCGCGTGAGCTCCTCGACCGTGTCGCCCTTCTCGAAGGCCATCTTGAACACGCCCCCGTCGCGGCGGACCTCGACGTCGAGCCGGTCGCTGAGGGCGTTCACGCAGCTCACGCCGACGCCGTGGAGCCCGCCCGAGACCTTGTAGGTGTCCTTGTCGAACTTGCCGCCGGCGTGGAGGACCGTCATCACGACCTCGACGGCCGGCTTGCCCTCGGTCGGGTGCATCGCGACGGGGATCCCGCGCCCGTCGTCGGCGACGGAGATCGAGTTGTCGCGGTGGATCGTGACCTCGATGTGGTCGCAGTAGCCCGCCAGCGCCTCGTCGATCGAGTTGTCCACGACCTCGTAGACCAAGTGGTGGAGCCCGCGCACGCCGACGTCGCCGATGTACATGGCCGGCCGCTTGCGGACGGCCTCTAGGCCCTCGAGCACCTGGATGTTGCCCGCGCCGTACTCCTTGGGCGCGGAGCCTGTGGTGAGCGGAGCCGAACCGTCACCCGCCGACGGGGGGACCGCCAGCGCGTTGGCCGGGGGCGTCGGGGTCTGGCCGTCCGGAGTTGCGGCGTTCTCGTAGGGACGGTCGGTGCCGTTCGTGTCAGACATCGGTCGGGGGTCGGAGGGGGGACGCGCGGGCTCGAAGGGACCCGCATCAAACCGGCCAAATTTACGGCCAGACGGCTTTCCGAGCCGTGATTTCTTAACGCCCGCGCCCTCCTCCTATTGGCCCCGTCACCGCCTGTTCACACGGCTCAAACACCCTCTCCTAGCGTGTCGCGGAGAGCGTCCCGGAGGTCGCTCACTCGGGCGACGAACGCGGCCAGCCCGACGTCGTAGGCGTCGGCGACGGCCCGGCGACGGGCCTCGACCGCGAGCCGCCGGGCCTCCTCGACCACGACCTCTCCGACGGCCGGGTACAGGCTGAGCAGCTTCTGGTGGATCACGCCAACGGTCCGCCCGAGATCGTCCAGCAGCGTCCGGTCTTCGAACGCCTGGGCCAGAGCGGCGGCCGGGCTCTCGGGCACGCCGGTCACCACGCGCAGCCGGAGCCGGACGACGTGGGCGCCCAGCTCGGCCCACAGCTCGCCGAGGTCCGCCCGAGCCGAGCCCACCGGCTCCTGCTCCGACGCATCGCGCCCCGCCCGCCGGTCGCCGATCTGGCGGGCCGCGTTCAGCGCCGACCGCGCGGCGGCCACCAAGGCCACGGCGTGGAAGGCGACGGCGGGGTGCGAGTGGTCGCGCATTCAGGGTTTGGGGGGTCGAGCAGGTAGAACAGGTCCGGCGGGTTCAACGCGCCAACCCCGCGATACCCGCTCAACCTGCGGGACCTCAAACGTTCAGGTAGCGGAGGAAGGCCGCGGCGCGCTCCTCGAGATCGTCCTCGGCCTCGTCGAACACGGCCGTCACGCGGTAGTCGTAGTGGGCCATCACGTGGCGGACGCGCGCCGTGTCGCTCACGTTCAGCTTGAGCGTGACCCGGACGTAGCCGGCGCCGGGGTCGTCCTCCGTTGACACGGACAAGATGCGGACCCCGTTCTGCTCGATGATCTGGGCCACCTGGCCCAGCGAGAAGTTGTCCCGCGCCGCGTCGAGCACGATGATCGCGCCCGGCTCCTCGGTCGCCAGCATGTGGGCGAGCTGGGCGAACACGTCCTGGCGGACGACCAGGCCCGCGTACGCGCCGTCTTCGGCCAGCACCGGCAACACGCTCAGGCCATGCTGGCGGAGCAGGTGGGCCGCGTCGAACACGTGCGTGTCGAGGCCGATGGACACCGGCTCGCCTGCGACGAGCGCGCCGAGCGGGGCGTCCGGCTCGGGGTGGGCACGGAGCGCCGCCTCGGTCACGACCGAGTCGAGCCGTCCGGTGGGGTCGAGCACGGGCAGGTGCGCGACGTGGGCGTCGGCCAGCTCGAGGAGCGCCTCGCCGACGGTGTCCGTTGTCGAGAGCGGGTCGAGAGGGCTGAGGAGGGTGGCAACGGTCATGGCTGTGGGGGGACGACCGGGACGGCAAGCTAGCGCGCCCGGTACGTACTAGACGCGCAAGAGGCGTACCACATCCAGCGACTCGTCGGCGCGGCTCGACCGTTCAGCGGGACCTGCGCCCGTTCGGCGAGATCGCGGACGGCGGGCGGTCAGGCGTCGGGGTCGTCGGCGAGCGAGGCGACCTCGGCGGCGCCGTCGCCGGAGACGTCGGCCGCGGGCTCCTGCCAGCGCAGGCTGCCGTAGCTGGCGAGCATCCGGTCGAGGTCGGGCGCGTTCTTGGTCGAGGCCCGGAACCGGAGCCGCACGACCGGGACGGGCGGCGCCGTTGCGTCGTAGGCGTCCTCCGCGAACCCGAACGTCTCGTCCAGCACCTCGGCCACGCTGTGGACGTGGGACCGCGCCTTCGGCTTCGAGACCGGCAAGAGCGCGACCCGGTCGACGTAATCGGCCTCGACGAGCGCGAGCGTCCGGGCCCTCAACTCGTCCAGCCCGATCCCGCGCGCGGCCGAGACGAACACGGCGTGATCGTGCGCCGACTGGAGCTGGTCGAGCAGCCCGGCGTCGTCGAGCGCGTCGACCTTGTTGAACACCATCAGCGTCGGCTTGTCCTCGGCCTCCAGCTCCGCCAGCGTCTCGCGGACGACGCGGATGTGGTCCTCGGCGTTCGGGTGCGTCACGTCGACGACGTGGAGGAGGACGTCGGCCTCGCGGACCTCGTCGAGCGTGCTCTTGAAGCTCTCGACGAGCGAGTGCGGGAGCTTGCGAATAAAGCCGACCGTGTCGGCGAGGAGCACCGGCTTGTTGGTGTCGAGGGCGATCTGGCGCGTGGTCGCGTCGAGCGTGGCGAACAGCCGGTCCTCGGCGAAGACGTCGGCGTCGGCGAGCGCGTTCATGAGCGTGCTCTTGCCGGCGTTCGTGTAGCCGACGAGCGCGACGCGCGTCTGCTCGGCGCGGCCCTTGCGCTGGGTCGTCCGCTGGCGGTCGATCTTTTCGAGCTGGTCCTTGAGGACGGCGATCCGGTTGCCGATGAGCCGGCGGTCGGTCTCGATCTGGGTCTCGCCTGGCCCGCGCATCCCAATGCCGCCCTTTTGGCGTTCGAGGTGCGTCCAGGCCCGCGTCAGGCGCGAGCGGAGGTACTGGAGCTGGGCGAGCTCGACCTGCGTCTTGGCCTGCGCCGAGCGCGCCCGGCTGGCGAAGATGTCCAGGATGAGCCCGGACCGGTCCACCAGCTTGACGTTGGTTTCCTCCGACTTCAGCGCCTTCTCCAGATTGCGGACCTGGACCGGCGACAGGTCGTCGTCGAACACGACCAGGTCGGCGCCGTGCTTCTCGACGGTCCGGCGGAGCTCCTCCACCTTCCCTTTCCCGATGAACGTGGCGCCGTGGACGCGCGGGAGGTTCTGGGTGACGCGGGCGGCCGTGTCGGCGCCAGCGGTGTCAGTCAGGAGCTCGAGCTCATCTAAGCCGTCGCGAAGCTCGGCGGGGGTCGTGTCGGGCGTCTGAACGCCGACGAGGACGGCGGTCTCGCGTCCGCGGGAGGTCCGTTGCGTCAAAAGGCAGTCTCGATAGTTGGTGAGGGTGAACGCGCCGACGGGGAGATCGGTGCGGAGGCTCCGTGAAAGCTAGGCAGGGACACGACGCAGTGGCAGCACTGCCGTCTCCTCGCTGGCGCGCTGATCTCGTGGGATCACAGGATGCGCTCGGCCCTCGTCCGAGCCGATCTTTGACTCGGTCGGCGGACGTCCGCAAGGGCCCGCGTCCCCTCGACCCCACTCTCGCTGTGCTGGGACGGCACCTCGCTTCCCCCTCTCCCCCGAAGAGGGGGAGGCTCTCGTCCCCTCTCTCGGCTGCCTGTGGTGGTGTGGCTGAGCCAGCGGCGGGGGAGCCTGAACCTCTCCCGCCGCCGTCGTTTTACTCGGACGGCGCCGGGCGACGTCGTGTCGTGACGAGCGTCTCGGCGACCAGGCACGCGAGGGCGAGGGCGAGGAAGACGGTCCACAGCGGCAGCCCGGCCGGGTCGCCGTCGGCCGCCAGCCCGGCAGCGCCATCGACCACGCGGACCGGCCGGCCGGTGATGGCTTCGAGCCGACGCGCGGCCTCGCCCGGATCGAGCGCCGCCGGGTCCGACTCGCGCGCGTCCTCGTTGACGGCGACGACCCGCAACGTCCGGTCGCCCTGGACCACGCGGTAGAGCCCGGCCCGAGCGACGGCGTCGCCCACGTCGAGCACGACGGCGCCCGGAACGGTCCGCTGGAGCGGCGTCAGCGTCACGCCGTCGGGCCCGACCAGCCGGAGGGCCGCCCCAGACTCGACGCCGTCGACGCGGATTGTGCCGCCCTCGCGGGCCACCAGCTCGCCCGTGTCGGCGACGGATGAGCCGGCGGCGAGGTAGGCCGCGGCCCGGTACAGCAGCGGGACGAACAGGCCACGCTGGGGCAGGTCGCTCCACCCCAGATCGGGCGCGACGCCGAACAGCAGCACGCTCCCCTCGCCCCGCCGGATCTCCTGCAAGAGCGGGGTGCCCGTCTGCGTCGCAATGAGCGTCGTCTCGTCGGCGCCGCCGGGGCGGTAGCGGGCAATCTTGCGGAGGTCGATGGACTCGGGCGTCGGGCGGGCCGCGTCGAACACGCCGGCAAAGAGCGGGTGGTCGAGGTCGAGGTCGGTCGTGGTTCCGAGCACGTCCCCTCCGCTCTCTCCGGCCGCGCCGTCGACGCGGCCGGCGCCGAGCGCCGCGAGCAGCGGGTTGAGCGCGTCGGTGGCGTCGCCGGGGAACGCGAGCACGCCGCCGCCCGACGCTACGAGCGACGCCAGCCGACCCGGGTCGCCGAGCGACGACGGCCCCACGAGAACCACGGCGTCGTAGGCGTCGAGGTCGGCGCCGGGCAGGGCGCCCTCAGCGATCTCATTGAGCGCGAGCCCACCCGACTCGGCCGCGACGCCGAGCGCGAGCGTGACCAGATCGGCCCGCTGACCGTCGCCCCGGACCACGAGCACGCGGGGCGGCGGCGGCACGCGGAGCGCGAAGTAGCGGGCGTCGTCCCACTCGGCACCGTCGGCCTCGATTCGGACCTCGCCGCCGAGCCACCCGCGAGCCGGCGGCGTGACGGTGAACGGGACCCGCACCGGCTCGCCCGGAATCACGTCGACCGCCGTCTCGGCGACGCGCTCGCCGTCCAACAAGAGGGCCGCGCCGACCGTCCCCGGACGACCGCCGTACCGCACGACGGTCGCCTCGACCTGGACCGGCCGGCCGGGCTCGACGATCCGGCTCACGACGCGGACGTCCGTCACGGCCGTGTTGACCTGGGCGCGCGCGCCGAGCGGCAGCAGCGTCACGTCCACGTCGTCCGGGAGCCGCGCGCTCGCGGAGTCGGTGAACGTGGCCGCCTGGAGGTCGCTCACCACGACGATCTCGCGGCGCGGGTGGACGGCGCCGTCGAGCACGCTGCCGGCCCGGGCGACGGCGGCCGTCAGCGCCTCGGCGCCGGCGAGGGCAGGCGTGGCCGCGATGGCGTCCAGGACGGGGCCGGCCGTCTGGTACGGCACCACGCGGGACTCGGCTGGCCGGGCGACGGGCAGCAGCACGCGCTCGTCGCCGCTCCCGGTCGCCTCGACGACGGCGGCCCCGAGCGTCCGCGCCTGGTCGATAAGGGCGCCCTGGGCGTCGCGCAGCGTCATCGACCGGCTGTTGTCGAGGACAAGGACCAGGCTCCGGGCCGCCCCCTCCTCGAACACGCCCGCGTCGGCCGTCCGCGTCGGCCGGGCGAAGGCGAGGACGAGGAACAGGATCGCGAGCGTCCGCAGCGCGAGCAGGAGCCACTGGCGGATCCGGACGCGACGCATCGCCGTCGCCTCGATCTCGCGGAGGAAGCGGAGCGTCGAGAAGTCCACCCGCTGGGGCCGGCGGAAGTTGAACAGGTGGACGACGATGGGGATCGCCGCGGCGGCCAGCCCGAACAGGAGGAGCGGATTCAGAAAGCCCATGGCCGCCGAACGTAGCCACGCCCGCCGCTCGCGCGCGGCCCGACCGGCCTATCCGACCGTGCTCTTGGCCCGCCTACCTGTCATCCTGAGGCCAGCGAAGGATCTACTCCACGCGGCCTCGTGGTCTCGGGAGGCTCCGAAGCGGCGAGCGGCTAGATCCTTCGACTCCGGCCGACGACGGCCTCCGCTCAGGATGACAAAGAGGGAGTTGCGGAGCAACGATCCGGTAGAAGGCACTCGCCCCGCTCTATCCGGCGTGCCGGATCGCCAGCTCGCCATCTCCGCCGGCGGGCAGGTGCCCGTCGGCGTCCGGGAAGACGACGCGCGTCCGGGGCAGCGCCTCCGAGTGCGTCTCGCGGAGCCACCGGAGGATCCCCTCCCGCACCTCGCACCGGAGCTCCCACACATCGTCCGCGGTGGCCGCCGACATCAGCGCGCGCATCTCGACGCCGCGCTCGCCCAGGTCCGTCACGTGAAGCCGCCAGAGGTCCCCGTCGAAAAACTCCGACGCCTCCACGAGTCGGCCGACCTCGGCGCGGACGGCCTCGACGGGGACGTCGTAGTCTGTCCGGACGTAGACCGTCCCCAGCACCTGCGACGACGACCGCGTCCAGTTCTGGAACGGCGTCTCGATAAAGTAGGAGATCGGCAAGACCAGCCGGCGCAAGTCCCAGATCCGCACGACGACGTAGGTCAGCGTGATCTCCTCGACGCGGGCCCACTCGCCCTCAACGACGACCACGTCGTCGACGCGGATGGGCTGGGTGATGGCGATCTGGATGCCGGCGAACAGGTTGCCGAGCACGCGCTGGGCCGCGAACCCGAGCACGATCCCAGCGATCCCCGCCGACGCCAGCAGCCCCGTGCCCACCCGGCGGACCGACTCGAAGTGGAGCAGGATCACGGCGACGGCCACGACGACGACGACCACGTTGAGCAGGCGCTCGAACAGACCGATCTGGGTCAGAATCCGGCGCTCCGAGAGGTTGTCGGCCTTGCCCGTGTCGAGCCGGTCACCGAGCGACTGCCGGACCGCACCGACGGCCCGGACCACCAGCCGCGCCACGGCCACCACGAGCGCGATGGACAAGGCGGTCGCGACGGGGCCGGCGACCACCTCCGCGTCGTCGGGCAGCCGTGGGAGCGCGGCGCGCGCGGCCATCAGGACCAACGCCCACCGCGCCGACCGCTCGGTCGCCTGGACGAGCAGCCCGCGCAGCGGCAGCCGCTCCGGAGCGACCCGGCGGACGCGGTGGAGCGCCCCGTACACGGCGGCGTGGAGCACGAGTGCCCCGCCGACGGCGACCGCGAGCGTGACGGCGAACGCCGGCCACGGGTCGAGCGCGAGCGTTGGGATCAGGGAGAGGAATCGGGTCATGGAGTCTCAACGGTCCGATCCCCTCGGTGAGTTGCCCAGCCCGCCGTGGCACCGCTTCCAGTCACGGGCTCTCCACACGCGGCCCGCTGACACCACGGTTTCACACGCCTGCGGCATCTTCGCTGCCCACGCCGCGTTGCTCCCCGTCCCGCTGGCGGAGCACGCCGGCGCCCCGGCCCCACCCTCCGACAATGGCGAAGACGAAGACGGCCCCGAAGCGAGCACCCAAAGCAAAGAAGGCGACCGACGGCGCGTCGAAGGACCGATTCGTCGGGCGCGATCTCGTGGTGACGGGCGCGCGCCAGCACAACCTCAAGAACGTCGACGTCACGATCCCCAAAAAGCAGCTCGTCGTCGTGACGGGGCCGTCGGGCTCGGGCAAGTCGTCGCTGGTGTTCGACACGATCTACGCCGAGGGGCAGCGGCGCTACGTCGAGTCGCTGAGCGCCTACGCCCGCCAGTTTCTGGACCGGATGGACAAGCCGGACGTCGACCTCATCACGGGCCTGGCGCCAGCGATTGCTATTGAGCAGCAGACGGGGACGAAAAACCCGCGCTCGACGGTCGCGACCCAAACCGAGGTCTACGACTACCTCCGCCTGCTGATGGCGCGTGTCGGCACGACGGTGTCGCCGGTCAGCGGCGAGGTCGTCACGCGCGACAGCCCGCGGTCGGCGGCCGAGGCGATCCAGGCCGTGTTGCCCGAGAAGACGCGGTTCTACCTCTGCTTCCCATTCCCCGCGCACAAGGGGGCGAAAAAGGTCGAGGAGCTCGAAGCGCTGCGCGCGCGCGGCTTCTTCCGCCTGGTCGCGTTGCCGACCGAGAAGCAGGCCGAAAAAGGCGCAGCGGCCGAGGTCATCGACCTTAACGAGACGCCGCCCGAGTCGGTCCGCACGCCGGTCTCCCGCTTGCTCGTGCTGGTGGACCGGCTGGCGACCCACCCCGCCAGCGACCCGACCACGAACCGGATCGCGGACTCGGTCGAGCAAGCGTTCCGCGAGGGCGACGAGCGGGCCGTCGTGGTCACGGCGCCGCGCGACCAACCGTTCGAGACGCTGGAGTTCTCGGCCCGCTTCGAGCGCGACGGGATGGAGTTCGAGGAGCCGACGCCCCAACTGTTCTCGTTTAACAGCCCGCTCGGCGCGTGCCCGGCGTGCCAGGGCTTCGGCCGCGTGCCCGGCGTGGACCCGGACCTGGTGATCCCGAACCCCGAGTTGTCGCTGCGGCAGGGGGCCCTCGCGCCGTTCCGGACAGAGCAGTGGTCGAAACATCAGCGGTCGCTGGTCCGCATCGCGGGGCAGGCGGGGATCGACCTCGACGCGCCGTACACGTTGCTTCCGAGGGGACAGAAAGACATCGTCTGGAAAGGGCAGGGCGAGTACGTCGGTGTCGATGGCTTCTTCTCGTACCTCCAGAAGAAGCAGTACAAGATGCACTACCGCATCTACGCCGCGCGCTTCCGCGGCTACACGCGGTGCCCGGCGTGCGACGGCTACCGGCTCCGGCCGCAGGCGCTAACCGTCAAGCTGAAGGGGCCCGCCCTCGGCACGGAAGGCGACACGCCCGCGTGGTTCCACATCGGCGAGCTGTCGGAGCTGACGACGGCCGACGCCCGGGCGTTCTTCGACGCCGTCGAGCTCAGCCAGCACGACCAAGAGGTGGCCGGCCGGCTGCTGACGGAGGTCCGCAAGCGGCTGGACTATCTCGTCGAGGTGGGCCTCGACTACCTCACGCTCGACCGGCTCGCGATGACGCTCTCGGGCGGCGAAACGCAGCGGATCAACCTCGCGACGTCGCTCGGCTCGTCTCTCGTGGGCAGCTTGTACGTTCTCGACGAGCCGACGATCGGGCTCCACCCGCGCGACAACGACCGGCTCATTGGGATCCTGGAGGGGTTGCGCGACATCGGCAATACGGTGCTCGTGGTCGAGCACGACGAGCAGATGATGCGCCGGGCCGACCAGCTCATCGACGTCGGCCCGGGCTCGGGCGCGCTCGGCGGCGAGATCATGTTCCAGGGCACGTTCGACCAGGCGCTCGACGACGACCGGAGCCTGACCGGCGCCTACCTCTCAGGCCGCAAGTCGATCCCCGTTCCCGAGACCCGTCGGCCCACCGACCCGGACCGCCAGATCGCGGTGACGGGCGCGCGCCAGCACAACCTGAAGCGGCTCGACGTGGCCTTCCCGCTCGACGCGATCACGGTCGTCACCGGCGTCTCGGGGAGCGGCAAATCGACCCTCGTTCACTCGACGCTGTACGCAGGGTTGCAGCGCATCAAAGGGAACGACTTCGAGGGCAAGGTCGGCGCGCACGACGAGATCACAGGCGCCGACCTAGTAGAGACGGTCGAGATGGTGGACCAGTCGCCCATCGGCAAGTCGCCGCGGTCGAACCCGGTGACCTACATCAAAGCGTTCGACGCGATCCGCGAGCTGCTGGCGAGCACGCACCAGGCCAAGATCCGCGGGTACCGCGCCGGCACGTTCTCGTTCAACGTGCCCGGTGGGCGGTGCGAGACGTGCCAGGGCGAGGGCGTGGTCCAAATCGAGATGCAGTTCCTGGCCGACCTCTACCTCGAATGCGAGGCGTGTCACGGGGCCCGGTTCAAGCAGGACGTGCTCGAGATCCGGTTCAAGGGGAAGAACGTCGCTGAGATTTTGGACCTCACCGTCGATGAGGCCGTCGCGTTCTTTAAGGGCCAAAAGAGAGTTGCCGGTCGGCTTCAGACGCTCCAGGACGTTGGGCTCGGGTATCTCACGCTGGGACAACCGTCGAACACGCTGTCCGGCGGCGAGGCGCAGCGGGTCAAGCTGGCGGCCCACCTCAGCAAGTCGCACCAGGGCCACACACTCTACCTGTTCGACGAGCCGACGACAGGCCTGCATTTCGACGACATCAAGACGCTCCTCGCGGCCTTCAACGCGCTCGTCGAGGCCGGCCACACCGTCGTCCTGATCGAGCACAACCTGGACGTGATCAAGGCCGCCGACTGGGTGATCGACATCGGCCCGGAGGGCGGGCGGCGCGGCGGATTTGTGGTGGCGGAAGGAACGCCAGAGCAGGTGGCGACGGTCGAGGCCAGCCACACAGCCCCGTTCCTGCGCGCGGCACTGGCGTAGTGCGGAGGGCGCCAAGCGTGGCTATCTCTCACTTTGCCCCCGCCTCAGCGCCGTGTCTCCGCTCCGGATCGCCCTGTTCACGGGCAACTACAACCACATCGAGGACGGCGTCTCGCGCACGCTGGGCCGGCTCGTTGGATACCTCGTCGATGAGGGCCACGAGGTGCTCGTGCTCGGGCCGACCATCGACGACCCGCTCAACCAGCCGGGTCGGTTCCTCGCCGTGCCCTCCGTCGCTGCGCCGGGACGGCCGGAGTACCGCGTCAGCACGAGGTTTCCGTCCGAGGTGCAGCGCCAAGTCGAGCGGTTCGCGCCGCACGTCGTCCACATCGCGACGCCGGACGTGCTCGGGCATCGGGCGCTGGCATGGGCGCGCGATCTCGGCATCCCGGTCGTCTCGACGTACCACACGCACTTCGCCTCCTACCTCGACTACTACCGCCTCGGGCTCGCGGAGGGCGTGCTGTGGGCGGCGCTCCGGCGGTTCTACAACCGCTGCGACGAGGTCTACGCGCCGACGCCCGCGATGCGTGACGCGCTCGCCGCGCATGGCGTCACGTCGACGTTGCGGCTGTGGCCGCGTGGCATCGAGCTCGACCGGTTCCGCCCGGACGCTCGGTCGAACGACTGGCGCCGTGCGCACGGGTTCGCGTCGGACGTCGTCGTGATCTCGTTTGTCAGCCGGCTCGTGAAAGAGAAGGGGCTCGACGTGTTCGCCGAGACCGTCCGGTCGCTACAAGCCGAGGGCGCGCCGGTCCGCGCCCTCGTCGTCGGCGACGGGCCGGAGCGCGAGACCCTGGAGTCGGCTCTCCCGAACGCCGTGTTCGCCGGCCACCTCTCGGGCGGCGACCTATCGACGGCCTACGCCTCGTCCGACGTGTTCCTCTTTCCGAGCGAGACCGAGACGTTCGGCAACGTCACGCTCGAAGCGATGGCCTCCGGCCTCGGCGTCGTCGCGGCCGACGCGGCCGGGACCGCGAGCCTCATTGATCACGAGGCGACGGGACTGCTCTGCCCGCCGCGTGACCGGGCCGCTTTTTCAGAGGCCACCCGCCGGCTCGTCGCAGACCCCAGCCTGCGGACTCGCCTCGGTGCCGCAGCGCGAGAGGCCGCCCGCGCGTACGACTGGTCCGAAGTCCTCGGCCGGATGGTGACCTATTACAGAGGCGTCGTCTCCGTAGGCGAGTCGCTCCCGTAGCGCCGATCACAAGCGGTAATCGAGTGACTAATTAAAGGTTTAAGACTTCGAATTATAGATGTTTAGAGTCGATATCTAGCCGGATGAGCCGCTTCCAATTGGGAGGGGGCCCATGCGACTGGACGGCTTTGTCTCCCGACAAGACCGTTAGGGAATATCTGAGTCTGAAGAGGGTTCCCCAGACGGGTGGAGCCTGAACGTCGGGTGGCGGATGGCGTCCGGGTCCCCCAGATCGTACTGCCGACGGCGTCTCCGCCGGCGGTCCAGCCAGTGGTTGTCCTCGACCACCTGGAGCAGCGCGGGGTAGAAGATGAGCGTCGCCGCCAGTGTGCCGCCGATGCCGACGACGGCCAGCACGCCGATCGACCGGAGCCCGGGGTGCGACGACAGCAACAGACCGCCGAAGCCGACGAGGTTGGTGAGCGCGCCCATCGTGACGTGCTCCCCCGTCGACCGCAGGACGCGGCGGATCGAGCCTCTCCCCTCCTCCCGATAGCGGTGGGTAAGGTGGACCCCACCGTCGTTGCCGATCCCGAGAACGGTCGGCAAGACGACCAGGTTGTAGAACGTGAGTTGGACGCCGAACAACTCCATCATTCCTAGCATCCACGACAACCCAACGACAAGGGGCACGACTGCGACCAAGGTCCACTTGAGAGAGCGGAAGGAGATGTAAACGAGCACGAAGACAAGCACGAACGTCACGCCCACCATCAGTGGGCTCTCCTCCTGCATCAGCCGGAGCATGTCGGCGGCGACGAGCTGAGTGGAGGCCGCGTAGAACGAGCCCCCCTCGGGCGTCGTCACCTGGCCGATGAGTTCGGCGAAACGGATCGAGCGCCGGCCGTCGGCCATGTTGCCGCGGGGAAACACGATGACGAAGTCGCCCACCTCGCCGCTCCGAGTTGTGAAAGGCCGCGTCAGGAACGCCGGCACGCTGTCGAGCGGGATCGGCTCCGTCGCCGAGGCGGCGCGTCGGAGCCGGGCGATTTGGCCCGTCGTGTCCGCGAGCAGGAACGGGTCGTCGAGCACTTCGCGGATGTCGGCCAGGCGCGCGAGCTTCTCGGCGACGCCCGCGCTGTCGGTTGGGAACCGCTCCTGCAAGCTCTCGACGGCCAGGATCAGCGAGTCCTGCTCGGCGAGAGCGCCGACCGCCTCCGTGACCGACTTCACGCTCTCTGGCGAGTCGAGCAGGATGTAGGCCGGGTTCCGGCGCTCGCTCTGCCCGAAGACGGGCTCGAGCGCCTCGGCGCGTCGGTAGTACTCGTCGTACTCGGGCTCGAGGTTCGAGAAGTTGTACTCGAATGACACGCTCGGAATGGCGACGACGCACACGACCGTGATGGCCAGGCACGCCACGACAATCGTCCGTGAGAACGGGAAGCGCGGCTCCACCTCGACGTGGGAGGCCTCACCACGGAGCCGGAGGTCGAGCGCGCCCGTCCGCTCAGCGATGGCCAAGAGTGCCGGGAGGACCGTCAGCATCGAGACCAAGGCGAACAGGATGCCCACACCGCCGATGAGGCCGAACTCGCTGAACCCACGGAAGTCCGCTATCTGGAGCACAAAGAGCGCAGAGGCCGTTGTCAGCGCGGAGACCGCAATGCCTTGGCCCGTGCTCACGAACGTCTCCTCGACCGCGTCTGGCACACTCTGGCCCGCCCCCCGCTCCTCGGCGTAGCGCGCGTAGAAGTGGATCCCGTAGTCGATGCCCAGGCCGAACAGGACGAGGCCCAACGTCGACGTCATCAGGTTGAGCGTCCCGAACGTGACCGCCGCCAGGCCGCCGGCCCACGACAGGCTGATGAGCAGTGGGACGGTCAGCAGGAGCGCCGTCACCGGCGTCCGCAGGAGCTCGCTCCCGACGACGCTCCACACCAACCGCCCGCCGGTCCGCGCCTGGATCGACTTGTAGAGGAAGTAGAGCACGACGGCCAGGATGACCGACAGGACGCCGGCGCCGAACGAGTTCCGGACGTCGGTCGTGATCGACCGGACCTCGATGGTCTGGCGCAGCAGCCGGCCGGCCGCCGTCACCGTCATCTCGGGGTCGTACCGCTCCGGTCCGACGCGCGCAATCGTCGAGTCGAGGTCGGCGTAGAGCTGCTCGACGAAGCCGATGTCGGTCTGAGCCCCCGTCGGGTAGAACTTGACGACGAGCGTCGTTGAGTCCGGGCTGAGGAAATATTCGGTGAGCGCGAGCTGGGCGAGGTCGGCCCTGAGCTGGTCTCCCTCGCGTTGGCGGGCCTGCCTCGCGCTGTCGGACGCCACCCGGAACAGGTCCATTCGCAGCGGATCCGTCGCCGAGCGGACCTGCTGGGCCTGCTCGCGCAAGAACGCTTCGAGCCGGTCGAGCTCCTCGAAGGTGGCGAAGTACAGCGCGTTCTCCGATACGAACCGGACGTCCCGGCGGAAGTCGACGCGGGTGAAGTAGGGGTCGTCGGTGCCCGGCCGTTCCATCGTCATCGCCGCAGGCACAAGAGACTGGGCGAATGCCAGGTTGTGTTCAAACGACGGGCTGTGGATCGCCACGTCGACCGTCGTCTCGGCCCCGACCGTCTCCTGAAGCCGCTGGATGGCCTGAACACTCTTGTACTCGGGCGGGAGCAGCGTGACGATGTTGGCGTCCACCCTCAGGTCGAGCGCCTTCCAAATCCCCAAGCCCGCCAGCAGGAGCGCCACGCCGACCACCAAAAACGGGTGGTGGACGGTGGTGCGGGGGATGAACCGGAGTCGGTCGAAAACCACGTGCGCGCGGGGGGACGGCGGAGACTAGATCCAGAACGACCGATGGCTTCCCGTTCCACGTGAAACGTCAGACCGGAATCCCAAGCAAGCGGAGCACGCTGCCAACCCGGGGGCTCTGGCGATTACCGCCAGCGAGAAACAGAGTGAACCCAACGTAGATCTTCATCACGGTCGAGTTCGAGCCGAGGGTAAAGGTCGCCGCGCCGACCCGGTCGAGAAAACTTCGGGGCACCGACCGCTCTTGCTCGGGACGATCTCCCCCGTCGTCGCGACGTGGACCGCGGGACCGCCGATCCGACAGCACTCCTGTGAAGAGAAGACGCGCGAGCTCCGCGAGCCGGTTGTCGAGAGACACCGTCAGGCCGGGTGGCATCCGAGCAGAGGCAACGTGCGTACAGACGACCCTCTCCTCGCGTCCCGGTTTCCCATGTCCGACGACGGTCCGACTTTGCTCTTCGACGGCGTCTGCACTCTGTGCGACCGGTCCGTCCAGTTCGTCCTCGACCACGAGTCGGTCGCCTCGTTTCGGTTCGCCTCGCTCCAGTCCGAGGTCGGGAGGCAACTCCTCGCGCGGTGTGGGCTGGACGGAGCTTCCACCGACTCGGTCGTCCTCGTTGAGAACGGGACGTGCCACGTCCGTTCCGAAGCGGCGTGGCGGGTCGCGGCTCGGCTCGACGCACCGTGGCGCTGGATCGCCCTCGGGCGCTGGGTCCCACGGAGCGTCCGCGACCGGGTCTACGATGTCGTTGCGCGGAACCGGTATCGATGGTTTGGGACTCGGGACGAGTGCCGGTTGCCCGAACCTGGCGTCCGCGAGCGGTTCCTCGACGCGGACGAGCTGGCGTCTTCGGACCGAACGTCGTAGCCTCTCGACCCCCTTCCTCTCCCCCTATGACCCACACGTACGAGTCCCTCTCTGTCGGCGACAGCTTCTCCTGGTCGCGCACGCTGACGATGGACGACGTCCGGGCGTTCGCCGACGTCACGGGGGACGACAACCCGATCCACGTCGACGAGGAGGCTGGGCGCCAGAGCCGGTTCGGCCGTCCGGTCGTCCACGGCGTGTACCTGCTCGGGATCGCCTCGAAAGTGTTGGGACGCGACTTCCCAGGTCCGGGGTCGATTGCCGTCTCCCTGTCCGCCAAATTCCTCCGCCCGGTCCCCGTCGGTGAGGAGGTGACCATCGAGGTGAAGGTGGCCGAGAAGATCGAGCGCCACGGCCACGTCAAGATGCGGATGTACGCCTACTCCAACGGCAAGATGTCGCTGGGCGGTGAGGCCGTTGTCATTCCGCCGTCTGCGGATGAGTAAACAGAAACGGGGCCTGAGCATCCGCTGCCCAGGCCCCGTCGTCGGGTTTGGCCGGCCGGTTTACTCCGGCAGCTTGACCCGCACGCCGTTGGGGAGTCGTGCCGTCAGCTCCGTCTGGTTCATGATGGCGACCTCCTCGGCCGAGAGTCCGTTCGGAAGTGTCCGCCCCTGGAGGAGCGATTGGAGAGTGGCCCCGCTCGGCGCCGTCATCACCTCGAGTCGCGAGGGCTGGCGGTTGAGGTAGCGGCTGTCGTTGAGCTGCTCGAAGCTGCCGGCGGTCGACCGGAACGCCGAGGCGTAGCGGCTGAAGCTGTTGGGGGCCGTCAGCCCGAGGAGTTGGTAGACGTTGCCCCCGTACTCGATAAACGTCGCTGAGAAGGCGACCGCGCCACTCTGCTGCTGCGCGGCCCCCTCGACGCGGTACGCGGTGTTGCCATTGACCCGGATCGCCCCGCTCGACTGGACCTGCACCCCCTGCTGAGAGGCCAGCGCCCGGCCAGCCGCAGCCGCCGACGACTCGGACGCGAGCGTGAGCTGCATCACGGCCGCCCCGTTCGGCTCGCCCATCAAAAAGGCCGACGGGGAGTTCTGCGTCTGCCACCCGCGAGGGTAGTCGAACGCGAAGCGGAGCTCGGGGTGGTAGAAGGTGTTCCCCTCGGTGTAACCCTGCCTCGGGTCTTCGCCGAGGATGATCCCCTCGATCTCAGCGAGATACTGGGCCGCGTCGACCTCGGTGCCGCCCGGGTCGTACTGCGCCGCGAGCTGCGGGATGGTCTGCGCCCGCTCCCCCGGGTCTGGGTGCGTCGACAGGAAGTTGGGGACGCTCTGGCCCGACCGCTCGCCCAAGCGTTGAAGCGAGATGAAGAAGCGCGAGGCTTCCGTCGCGTCGTACCCGGCGAACTCGGCGTACGCGACGCCCGCCTGGTCGGCCTCGCGCTCGGCTCCACGCCCGTACTTCAGTTGGAGGAGCTGGAGCCCCGTCCCACCGTAGTTGAGGATCCCCTCAGCCACTTGCCCTCCGCCGACGACCCCCCCGAGCACGGCGGCGCCGAGAAGGCCGAACTGGCTAAGCTGAGCTCTCGCCGCCTGCTCCGACGAGTGCCGTCCGAGTACGTGGCCGATCTCGTGACCGAGGACGACCGCTAGCTGGGCCTCGTTTTCGAGGTACGCCAGCAGCCCCCTCGTCACATAGATGAACCCACCCGGGAGGGCAAATGCGTTCACGACGGGCGAGTCGAGCACGCGGAAGTAAAACGGCGTGTTGCGGATCTCAGCGGGCGTGCTGGGGTCGTTGTACGCGCTGGTCTGGAGCACGTCCGCCGCCACACGCTCGACGTAGGCCGTCAGCGCGGGGTCGTCGTAGACCCCGAACTGGGCCTGGATTTGCTGATCGGCTTCGGTGCCGAGTTGGACTTCTTGGGCCCACGTGTACGCCCCGCGCTGCTCCTCCCCCGTCACGTAGTTGACGTTGGTCGTCCCGCAAGCGGACGCGACCAGTGCAAGGAGAAGGAGGGCCGCAGATCGGGACGCGGTGCGTAGAGACGTCATGGTCAAGAGAGCGTGGTGGAAAGGGAAGGGTCAAGTGCGGTGACAGCGCCGCGTTCCACGTGGAACAGAGCGTGGGCGTCGTCCTCAAACGGCACGACCCCACTGAAGGGTTCTGGCCGAGCGGCAGTGATCAGCGACTGCCCCAACTCTCCGGAGACGAGCAGATCGAGGACCACCCGAGTGCGAGCGGGGTCGAGCGGGCCGAACACATCGTCGAGGAGCAAAAGCGGCGGCTCGTCCGTCCGTTCGCGGAAGAACAACGACTGAGCAACCCGAACGGCCAGCGCGAACGTGCGATGCTGACCCTGAGAGGCGTACGGGCGGAGATCGAACCCGTCGATCTGGAACTCGACCTCGTCGAGGTGCGGACCAACGAGGGTCCGACCTAGCTCCCCGCTGCGGCGCCGGGTCCGCGCGAGCGCACGGCGGAGCGCGTCGGTGTCGTCGCTCCCATCGGTTCCACTCGATGGACTGTAGCGGAGCGTCGGGTCACCACCTGGCGTCCCGAGCAAGACGTGGGCCTCGACGAGCAGGTCGGAGAACCGCTCCAGGAACGCGCGCCTCCGCTCGACCACGCGCCCTCCGAGCAATGCCAGCTCCTCGTCCCACGCATCCATAGTGCCGGGTGCCAAGGGGCGCCCCCGGCGGGTCTGCTGGAGCAGGGTGTTCTTTTGCTTTAGCGCCCGACGGTACTTCAACAGGTCGTCGAGGTAAACCGGGTACGCTTGGCTGAGGGTCGCGTCGAGGAGCCGCCGCCGCTCGACGGGCCCCCCCGCCGTCAGGTCCCGGTCATCGGGCGACAGGACGACGACGGGTGCGCGACCGACCAAAGCGGTGAGTCGGTCGAGCGGGGCGCCATTGACGAACGCCCGCTTTCCCTCTCCCGGCACGAACGCGACACGGAGTCGGACGTCCGGCCGGTCCTCACCCTCGAGCGACCCTTCGACCACGAAATGGGGAGCGCCCCGCTGGAGGACAGTGGCGTCGGAAGCGCCGAGAAAGCTCTTCCCCAGGCAGAGGTATCCGAGCGCTTCCAAAACGTTCGTCTTGCCCGCGCCGTTGGGGCCGACCAAAAGGTTGACTCGGGGGGCCGCCTCGATCTCCGTGTCGGGATGCCCGCGGAAGGAAGAAAGGGACAGACGACGGAGGCGCACAGCGAAACGGAGACGGCAAAGTCATACAAAGAGGGGGGGCCACGGTTCGCTCTGTCGCGTGCCGGCGCTCACACCCCGAACCCTGAAAAGCTTCGTCCAGGCCCGTTGCCGAGTTCACACTCCCGGGTCGTTCCACGTGAAACGGAATCGAGCACAGCGACCTTCGCAGGCGTCCCTCAAGCACCGAGAGCCAGTGGGGCCATGGGCTAGCTTGCTCCCTTCGACCACACTGCGCCGATGCCCGACCGCCCCGCTCTCTTCGACCAACTCCAAACGCTCACGACCGAGAAACGCAACCCCCGGACGATGAGGATCGACACGGCACCGCTCCCGGAGATCATCGAAATGCTCCACCGCGAGGACCAGATCGCGGTCGGCGCCGTGACGCCGGAGTTGCCCTACGTGGTGCAGGCGGTCGAGATCATCGAAGACGCTTTCCGAAACGGAGGCCGGCTGTTCTATGCCGGCGCCGGGACGAGCGGGCGCCTGGGCGTCTTGGACGCGGCCGAGTGCCCACCGACGTTCGGGACGCCCCCGGAGCAGGTCCAGGGCCTGATCGCCGGCGGGCGCGAGGCCATGTTCGTGGCCCAAGAGGGAGCCGAAGACCACGAGTCGAACGGCGCCGACGCCATCAACGCCGCGGGGGTCACCGACAGGGATGTGGTCTGCGGCATCGCCGCGAGCCGCCGGACGCCCTACGTGGTCGGCGCGGTCGCCCGGGCCCGAGAGATCGGCGCGCGGACGCTGTTCGTCACGTGCAACCCGCGGAGCCAGTTCACGATTGACGTGGACGTCGCCATCTGCCCGGACGTGGGGCCGGAGCCCATCATGGGCTCGACGCGGATGAAGAGCGGGACGGCCACCAAGCTCGTCCTCAACATGCTGTCGACGGCCACCATGATCCGGCTCGGGAAGGTCTACGAGAACATGATGGTCGACCTCCAGATGACGAACCTCAAGCTGGTCGAGCGGTCCAAAAAGATCGTGATGACCGCGACCGGCGTCGACTACGACACGGCCTCGGAGACGCTCGACGCCGCTGGCGGCCACGTCAAGACCGCCCTCGTCATGCTCCTGGCCGAGGTCGACGCCGACGCGGCCCGGCGACGGATCGAGCGCGCCGACGGGTTCGTCCGCCACGCCATCGCTGGGACGGCGCCCGAATAACGCCGGGTGGAGAGACAGGACGGTGACAGAGGGCGGAGGGAACCTCCGAACGGATCACCGTGGCCCGGTCTGGGGGTGGCCCGGAGATGCCGTGGAGTCCTTCGACCGAGGGAACAGCCGCAGGCTCGGACGATTCCCTTCTTCCCATGTGGCTGCTCCCGCTCCTGCTCACACTCACCTGCGCCGTCGACACCACCGACGACCGGCGAGGCGACCTAGAGGACGCCATCGCCAGCTACGCCGAGCCCCTCGGACTGGAATGGGACCCGTCAGCCGTGAACGTGGCCTGGGTAGACCTTAACCGCGACGGCCTGGACGACGCCGTCGTCTTGCTCAAAGGGCCCGACTGGTGCGGCTCGGGCGGCTGTACCGTCCTGGTGTTCGAGCAGATGGATGCCCTCGACGCTGAGGAGTTCGGTCGCTTCCGGCCGGCCGCCGAGATCAGCATGGTCAGCGGGCCCGTCATGGCCGTGCGTGGACGCGGGTACTGGAGCGACCTGGTCGTTCCGAGCCCTCACGGTCCGCGCCGGCTCCGGTTCAACGGCGAGACGTACCCGACGAGCCCGGCCGCCGGCGACCGCGTTCAGGGCCGGATGCCGCATGGGACCGTTCTGTTCGCCGACCGCCTCTGACCGCTCGGGGCGTGCCGTTCTTCCCCCGCCCGGGTCCTCGACGGATCCGGGCTCGACGTGTGCTTCTCCCGTGACGCTCTCCGACCTGCGCGACCAGATCGCGGCCCTCCCCTTCTTTGCCCGCGTGCGCGACGAGACCGAAGCGCTCGCACCCGGGACGGCGCTCCGCGTCAAAGGCACCGTCGGCTCGCTGCCCGCCTTCGTGCTGGCGGATTTGTTGGAGAGCCAGGGCGGGCCGCTCGTCGCCCTGCTC
Organism: Rubrivirga sp.; assembly: GCF_965213695.1. Lineage (GTDB taxonomy): Bacteria > Bacteroidota > Rhodothermia > Rhodothermales > Rubricoccaceae > Rubrivirga. The sequence continues at coordinate 139,314 of NZ_OZ243912.1, forward strand.
GCCGAGAGCGAGAGCGCGGACTACCTCCGCTCCGACCTCGAGCAGTTGCTCGGCTCGGACGACCGGATCCTCTTCCTCCCCCCCACCGGCCACGACCCGTACGACCCCGAGCAGCTCTCGGACACGCTCCCCCTCGTTCAGCGCGCCGACGCGCTCGGCCGCTTGCGGGAGGGGTTCACCGGCTTGCTCGTCACGAGCATCGAGGCGATCTCGGAGCTGGTCCCGCTCCCCGAGACGGTCAGCGACGAAACGTTGACGGTGCGGATTGGCGAGGAAGTGGCGCCGGAGGACTTGATGGAGCGGCTGACGGGGCAGGGCTTCGAGCTGGTCGAGTTCGTCAGTGAGCCTGGAGAGCTGGCGTTGCGCGGCGGCATCTTGGACGTCTACCCGTTCGCCGGCGGCTACCCGATCCGCTTGGAGTTTTTCGGCGACGAGGTGGACCAGATCCGCGAGTTCGACCCGCAGTCGCAGCGGTCGGTGAGCCGCCTCGAGACGGCCCGGCTCGTCCCCAACCTGGGCGCCGAGCGCTACCCCGAGGGCGGCCACGTCACGGCGCTCGACTACCTCCCGGCGTCTGCCCCGCTCGCGCTCTTCGACAACCAGCGGCTGGTCGAGTCGGCGCAGGAGCGGTTCGACACCGCCGCCGAGGCGTACCGCCAGCGCATCGCGGATCTCGCGGAGGGCGACGACGCGCCCCACGAACCGGCCGAGCGCTACCTCACCGGCGACGCGCTCTCCGCCCTCATCGCCGCCCGGCCGACGCTCCTGTTCGGCACGTTCTCGGGCGACGGCGACCAGACGGCCGAGTTGAAGGCGACGCCGCAGCCGTCGTACAACGGCGACCTCAAACGCTTGCGGAGCGACCTCGCATCCCGCGCCGACACTCGGTTCGTGCTCCTGTGCGACAGCGGCTCGCAGAAAAACCGGCTGTGGGAGCTGTTGGGCGGCGACCTCGAAACCGGCAAGCCGCCCCCTGCCGACCTCATCGTCGAGAGCCTGCACGAGGGGTTCGAGATCCTCGAGATCGGGCTCGCCGTGTACACCGACCACCAGCTGTTCGACCGCTACCACCGGCCGACAGCTCGCAAGCGGAGGAAAGCGCGCGGTGGCCTGTCGCTCCGCGAGGTCAAAGCGCTCCGCCCCGGCGACTTCGTAGTCCACGTGGACTACGGAATCGGCAAGTTCGCTGGGCTCCAGACGATCACCGTCCGCGACCAGAAGCAAGAGGCCGTCCGGCTCCTGTTCAAGGGTGACGACGAGCTGTTCGTCAACGTGACGGCGCTCCACAAGCTGCACAAATACACCGGCAAGGAGAGCCACCAGCCGTCGCTGACCAAGCTGGGCACCGGAGCCTGGGACCGGCTCAAGGCGCGGACCAAGAAGCGCGTCAAGGACATCGCCCGCGACCTCATCCAGATCTACGCCAAGCGGCGGGCCTCCCAGGGCTACGCCTTCAAGGGCGACACGGTCTGGCAGCGAGAGCTCGAAGCCAGCTTCGCCTTCGAGGAGACGCCCGACCAGGCGACGGCCATCGACGCCATCAAGGCCGACATGCAGCAGGCCATCCCAATGGACCGCTTGGTCTGCGGCGATGTCGGATTCGGCAAGACGGAAGTCGCCATCCGGGCGGCGTTCAAGGCGATCCAGGACGGCAAGCAGGTCGCCGTCGTCGTCCCGACGACCGTGCTGGCGCGGCAGCACGCCGAGACGTTCACCGCGCGGATGGGCCGGTTCCCCATCCAGATCGCCCAGCTCTCGCGCTTCGTTGACAAGGCGGCGCAGAAGGAGGTCATCGCCGGGCTGGCCGATGGGACCGTCGACGTGGTGATCGGGACGCAGCGCGTGCTGTCGAAGGACGTCCAGTTCAAGGACCTCGGCCTCCTCATCGTGGACGAGGAGCAGCGGTTCGGCGTCGGCGCGAAGGAGAAGCTGCGCAAGCTCCGCCCCAACGTCGACACGCTGACGCTGACGGCGACGCCGATCCCGCGGACGTTGCAGTTCTCCCTGCTCGGTGCCCGCGACCTGTCGCTCATCCAGACGCCGCCGGCCAACCGCCAGCCCGTCGTCACCGAGATTCACACGTTCGATCGCGACCTGATTCGCGACGCGATCCTGTACGAGGTGAACCGGGGCGGACAGGTCTTCTTCATCCACAACCGCGTCCAGACCATTGACGAGATGGCGGCGATGGTCCGGGCGCTCGTGCCCGACGTGCGGATCCGGACGGCGCACGGCCAGATGCCAGCGGCCACGTTGGAGAAGACGATGATCGACTTTATGGACCGCGAGTTCGACGTGCTCGTCTCCACGACGATCGTCGAGTCCGGGCTCGACGTGTCGAACGCCAACACGATCATCGTGAACCACGCCGAGCGGCACGGGCTGGCGGACCTCCACCAGCTCCGCGGCCGGGTCGGGCGGAACGACCAGAGGGCCTTCTGCTACCTTCTCGTCCCGAGTGTCCACTCGTTGACCAAGGAGGCCCGGCAGCGGCTTCAGGCCGTCGAGGAGTTCTCCGACCTCGGCTCCGGCTTCAACCTGTCGATGCGCGACCTCGACATCCGCGGCGCCGGCAACATGCTGGGCGCCGAGCAGTCCGGCTTTATCGAGGACGTCGGGTTCGAGACGTACCACAAGATTCTGGACGAGGCGGTCCAGGAGCTCCGCCACGACGAGTTCGCCGACGTCTTCGCGGACCAGGACGCGGCCCCTCCCCCGCCGGAGCCGACCGTCGACGTGGACGACGACGTGTTCATCCCACAGAACTACGTGTCGAATCCGGTCGAGCGGCTCAACCTGTACCGCCGCCTCGCCGACCTCGACAGCGCCGACGAGATCAACGCCTTCCGCGCCGAACTCAACGACCGATTCGGCCCGGCGCCGGACGAGATCGACACGCTCTTGCGGCTGGCGGCGATGCGGCCGCTCGCGATGCGGCTCCGGCTGCCGCGCGTGGTCTGGAAAAACGAGCGGCTGTTCCTCGCCATCCCCGAGCCGTCCGAGGACCCGTACTTCCACCAGCGGCTGTTCAACCCGTTGCTGGAGGCGCTAAACGGGCTCGGCAAGCGCTATGTGATGAAGGACAGCCGGGCTGGAAAGCTCCGCGCCATCCTCCAGGACGTGCCGACATTGGAGGCGGCCGAGTCGTTGCTGACCCGACTCGCGGACGACGTGGAGTCGCTTCAGGCGACGGCGGCCGAGGCGGCATGACCCGGCCTCAGTACCGGGTCGGCGAGCGGCGCGAGATCGCGGCGTCGAGCGAGAAGCGGCCGGCTCCAGCAAGCGCCAGCGCGAGGGCGGCGAACAGATAAAGGAGAGCCATCTCCTTGTCGCCGAACGGGTCGGCGCCGTGCCGGACGAACGCGGCGACCGCCATCGTGATGCCGACGAAGACGGCGGCCGGCCGGGTCGCCAGCCCGACCGCGATCAGCAACCCGCCGAGGAACTCGCTTAGCGCGGCGGCCCACGCGAACAGAACCGGAAGCGGGAAGCCCATGCCCGCGGTCCCCTCGATGAACCCGTCCGACGGCGGGATCTTGCCGAGCCCGTGCGCGAACGCCAACGTCAGCCCGAACCCGAGGCGGAGGACGAGCAGACCGAGGTCGGTCGCCCGAGAGGTGTCGCCCGAGCCGAACATCAGAGAGCGAAGCGTCACGTCGAGAGGGGGTCGGTGAACATGTTGACTCGGCGCACTGCGGAGAACCCGTGCCGATCTTGCCGAGGCCGCGGACCCGTCAGTCGGAGGTGGGGACGATGACTGGAAGCTCGGCCTGGCGGACGAGCCGGTTAAAGGCGGGGACGTCGGTGTCGAGGATCTCGGTCAGCGTCGCCAGCTCGGCCTCGATCTCGGCCATCACCTCGTCGCGGTAGGCGTAGGCCTGGTCCGTCGGGCGGAAGTCGCCGGCGGCGACGGTCCCACCGAGCGCGCTCAGCTCGTTGCCCAGGTTGATCCCGTAGTTGAGCGGGTCCTGGCGGCTCTCGCTTCGCGTCTCGTAGAGCGCCTCCTCGACCGCCGTCATCCGCTCGACCAGTCGTTCTCCGACCGCCTTCACCGAGTCGGCCCCTGTCGACTCGGGCAGCCGCGCGAGGTACGTCCGGATCTGATCGCGCAGGTCGCGGACGCGCTCGACCGACTCGTTGACCTCGGTCACCTTGTCGCGGACCTCGCGCAGAAACACGAACTGCGCCTCCAGATCGGCCGGCGTCGCCGACGAGCGGGGGTCGAGGCGGATCTCGAACGGGACCTCGACGCTGTCGGTCTCGACCCGCAGCCGGGCGGTGTAAGTGCCGGGGATTGCCTCGGGCCCGTTGAGCCCGCCGCCCCAAAAGACCATCCCGTCGAAGCGTGAGGCGTCGGGGTAGCGGCGGCCCCAGACGACGCGGTTCATGCCGGCCTCGGTCGCCAGCTCGAAGTCGTCGTCGGTCGGCGTGAACGTCTGGACGGTCTCGCCGTCGCGGTCCAGGATGGTGAGCGCCGCGTCGGCCGAGTCGGGCAGCGCCTGGGCCAGGCGGTAGTGGATCACGACGCCGGCCTCGGGGTTGGTGCCGGCCGCGCGCGGGTTCTCGGCCCGGTAGCCATCGACGCGATATGTCGGCTTGGGGCGGAACAGCCACAGCTCGGCGCTCGACACGGCGGGCGCGAGCTGGTGGAGCGGCGTGAGATCGTCGAGCACCCAGAACCCGCGGCCTTGCGTCGCGACGACCAACTCGCCCTGGCGGACGGCCAGGTCCGTGACCGGCACGATGGGCAAATTGAGCTGGAACGGCTGCCAGATCCCGCCGTCGTCGAACGAGACGAACATGCCCTGCTCGGTCCCCGCGTAGAGCAGGCCCGTCCGGTCGGCGTCGGCGCGGATGACGCGGGTGAAGGCGCCCTCGGGAATACCGGCGTCGATGCGGCGCCACGTCTCACCGTAGTCGGCCGTGTGCAAGAGGTACGGGCGGAAGTCGTCGACCTTGTAGCGCGTCGCGGCGACGTACAAGCCGCCCGGTCGGCGCGGGTCGGGCTCGGCCGAGTTGATCATCGCGTCGGCGGGGAGCAGGCGCTCGCCGGGCGTGATGTCGGTCCACGAGCCGCCGCCGTCGCGCGTGACGTGAAGCAGGCCGTCGTCGGACCCAACCCACAGCGTGCCCTCGGCGTGGGGGCTCTCGGCGAGCGCGAAGATGGTCCCGTAATACTCGACCGACGTGTTGTCCTGGGTGATCGGCCCGCCCGACGAGCCGAGCGTGGCCGGGTTGGCGCGCGTCAGGTCGGGGGAGATCTTTTCCCACGTCTGCCCGAGGTTCGTCGAGCGGTACAGGTGGTTGCCGGCCGCGAACAGCGGGTAGTCGCCCGAGGCGTCGTCGCGGTACTGGGAAAACAGCAGCGGGAAGTTCCACTGGAACCGGATCTTGAGGTCCTTCGCGGGCGCCCCAATCGGGTTCTCCGGCCACACGTTGACGATCCGCGTCTCGCCGGTCCGGTGGTTCACCATCTGCAAAAAGCCGCCGTACGAGCCGCCGAACACCAAGTCGGGGTCGTCCGGGTGCGGCGCGAGCCAGCCCGACTCGCCGCCCGCGCTCGGCTCCCAGTCGCGCTCGGTGATGGAGCCGCCCGCGCTCCGGTGCGCGATCCGGATCGTCGAGTTGTCCTGCTGACCGCCGTAGATGCGGTAGGGGAAGTGGCTGTCGGTCGTGACGCGGTAAAACTGGGCGGTCGGCTGGTTGAGGTAGGTGCTCCAGGTCTCGCCGCCGTCGAACGTCACCTGGGCCCCGCCGTCGTCGGCGATCACGATGCGGTCGCCGTCCTCGGGCGCGATCCAGATGTCGTGGTGGTCCACGTGGGGCGTGTCGACGCTCTCGAACGTCCGGCCGCCGTCGGCGCTCACCCAGAGCTGGACGTTGAGGACCCACACCTTGTCGTCGTCGCGGCTGTCGACGCCGAGCTGGGTGAAGTACCACGCCCGCTGGCGCAGGTCGCGCTGGGCGGAGACGAGCGCCCACGTCTCGCCGGCGTCGTCGGAGCGGAACAGGCCGCCGTCCTCGTTCTCGATGAGCGCGTAGATCCGGTCCGGGTTCGAGGGGGCGATGGAGACGGCGCTGATGCCCCAGATGCCGTCGGGCAGGCCCTCGGCGTCGGAGATGTTTTCCCACGTGTCGCCGCCGTCGGTGCTCTTCCAGATGGAGGAGCCCTCTCCCCCACTCAAGAAGCTGTACGGCGTCCGCCGGGCGCGCCACATCGAGGCATAGAGGATGCGCGGGTTCGTCGGGTCCATCTCGAGCTCGTAGGCGCCGACGTCCTCGCTCACGAACAGGATCTTGTCCCACGTCTCGCCGCCGTCGGTCGAGCGGAACACGCCGCGCTCGGCGTCCGGCCCGAAGGCGTGGCCGAGCACGGCGGCGTAGACCGTGTTCTCGTCGCGCGGGTGGACGACGACGCGCGGGATGTGCGTCCCGCCCTCGAACCCGACCGACGCCCACGAGCGGCCGGCGTTCTCACTCTTCCACATCCCCCACCCTGGCGACACGTTGCCGCGCCACGTCTTCTCGCCCCCGCCGACGTAGATCACGTTGGGGTCGCTCTCGGCCACGGCCACGCTCCCAATAGACCCGCCGAAATAGCCGTCGGAGATGTTTTCCCACGAGCCGCCCGCGTCGGTCGTCCGCCAGACGCCGCCGCCGGTCGCGCCCTGGTAGTAGGTCAGCGGGTCGCCCGGGATGCCGGCCGCGCCGGAGGCGCGACCGCCCCGGAACGGCCCAACGAGCCGGTACTCGAGCGACGAGAACAGCGTCGAGTCGACGGGCACGGACCGCTGGGCGCGGGCATCGGCGGCGACGAGGGCGAGCAGGACGAGGGCGACAAGCGAGCGACGCATCGGGCAGCAGGGCGTAGAGCCGTCAGTCTACGATGGGACCGGGCCGGCACCGAGTTCGCCCAGACTCACGACGCGAGCTTCCGGGAAATGCGGATACTGCGTCCAGTCTCTCCGATCCCCATGGCCGACCTCACCTCCAAGCAGCGCGCGCACCTCCGCGGCCTCGCCCACTCGCTGAAGCCCCTCGCCCACATCGGCAAGGAGGGCGTGACCGAGGCGGCCGTCCACGCGCTCCGGCAGACGTTCGACACGCACGAGCTGGTCAAGGTGCGGGTGCTGGAGGCGGCGCCCGAGCCGGCCAAGGAGACGGCGCACGCGCTGGCGGCTCGGGTCTCGGGCGCGGCCGTCGTCCAGGTCGTCGGCCGCAACGCGACGCTGTACCGGCCCGACCCGGACGAGCCGACGATCCGCCTGCCGTAACGCCGCCGCTAGTGCCGTGACACGTTGCTGGTGAGCAGACCCCCTGCCCGTCTGCCCCTCGCTCCGCTCAGAAACTGTCTGGGGAAGCCTCCCCTCCAGCCGTCATCCCCGCGAACGCGGGGATCCATACGGGGCCGCGCGCCGGGCGGCCGGGAGGCCCCTCACCCTGTCCCTCTCCCACGGGGAGAGGGGACCCCGTAGGAAACGTCCTGCCTTCGCCAAACAGTTTCTCAGCGGTCGGACGACCTGTTCCCCTTCAAGGGGGACAGCTCCTGCTGCACGGAGCGGAGCGATGGCAGCGGGAGCGGGGGGTCCGCCTACGAGCGACCTGGCACCGCTCTAGACCGCCGCCGCCCGGACCACGGCGTCGATCACGCGTTGATGGACCTCCGGGTGGAACGGGCTCGGGACGAGCTCGTCGTCCGGCGCGAGCGCGCTGATGGCCTGGGCCGCCGCGATCTTCATGGCGCTCGTGATGGCCGGGGCGCCCACGTCGAGCGCCGCCTTGAACAGGCCCGGGAACGCGAGCGCGTTGTTGACGCTCCGGCCGTCGGCCGCGAACACGGCGCCCGCCGCCAGCGCCGCCTCGGGCACGATCTCCGGGTTCGGGTTCGACAGCGCCAGCACGATCTGGCCAGGCCGGATCAGCTCTGGCGTGATGAGCCCGACGACGCCCGTCGTGGCGATCAGCACGTCGGCCTGGGCCGCGGCCTCTTCGAGCGTCGCCGTCCGCCCGCCGCGCGCGTCGAGCCGGGCGCGCGCGTCCGCCCCCGGGTCCACGCCGACGACGCGGAAGCCGGCGTGGAGGAGCAGGCTGGCGATGGCGAGGCCGGCGGCGCCGAGCCCGATCTGGGCGCACGTCAGGTCGCGGTCGCCCTCGCGACCGGTGTGGCGGAGCGCGCTGAGCACGGCCGCCAGCAACACGGTCGCCGTGCCGTGCTGGTCGTCGTGCATGACCGGCTGCGGCAACCGGCGGATCAGCTCCTCCTCGATCCAGAAGCAGTCGGGCGTCTGGATGTCCTCGAGGTGGATCCCCCCGAAGCTCGGCGCGAGCCGGACGACGGTCTCGACGAACGCCTCGGGGTCCTCCTCGTCGATCACGATGGGCACGGCGCTCAGCCCGACGAATCGGTCGTAGAGCACGGCCTTCCCCTCCATCACCGGCAGGCTCGCGAGCGCGCCGATGTTGCCCAGCCCGAGCACGCGGGTCCCGTTCGTGCAGATGCCGACCGTGTGGCCGACCGCCGTGAAGTCGCGCGCGAGTGCCGGGTCACGCTCGATGGCCCGGCAAACGCGGGCGACGCCGGGCGTGTAGATGTAGCGCAAGTCCTCCAGCCGTTCGACCTCGGTCGTGCTCACCGTCCGGATCTTGCCGCCCGTGTGGCGCTCGAACACCAGGTCCTTGACGTCGAGCACCTCGGTGTCGGTCTCCTGGCGGATCGCCGCGAGCACCTCTTCGAGATGGGCCTCGTCGAAGACGGACAGCGTGACGTCGCGCAGGAAGTGGTCGCGCCCGATGTAGCGCGTCTCGATGTCGCCCACCAGCGCGCCCAGGTCGCCGACGAGCCCGAGCAGCCGCCCGATCATGCCCGGCCGCTGCGGGTTCCGAACCGTCAGGACGACGTCGTACTCGGGGAGGCTCGGGCGCGGGACGGCATCGCTCATGCGGCAAGCTATCCCGCCCGGGGCGGCTCGACGCCCGGAAGTCCGGTCTTCACCGGACTCTGTGAGGGACGGCCGGTCGCCAGACCTCGCGCTAGACGCGGCTCACCAAATCGTACGTGCCCCGCCCGACGCGCTCGACGCGGCCCCGCTTGACCATCCGGCTCAGCACGCGCCCCGCGTAGTCCTTCGTCGTCCCCGCCAGCTCCGCGAGCCGGTCGCGGTGGACGGCGCCCGGCGTGCGCGCAAGGTGGAACAACAGGGTCTGGGCGACGGACGAGGGCGTAAAGGCGGACATGGAGCGAGAGAAAACCGAGGGCGGATCGGGAGTGCCCGACGGGTACTGCCACCGTTGGCCGCCAGAGGGTTGTACCGGCTACGCCCGTCAGCGTTTCGCGATGGCCTCGCCCCCTTGCTGCTTGCGGACCGGGGCCTCCCTAGCCGCGGGTGGCCGCACCAGGAACGGTCGGACTATGCCGCCCGAGATGGACGGGCGCGGCGACGGTCCAACGCCCAACGGCCCGGTTGGGACCGGCGAGAGGGCGTCCCGACCAGGTGCTCATCGAGAAACGCGACGACACGAGCTCCGTATTCCTCCGGGTGCGTCGCGTAGGCGTCGAGGTGCTCGGCGTCCGGCGCCACCCAGCTCTGACACGAGGTGCCCCCCTGTCGGAACGCCTCGGCGTACGCCATCACGCCCTCGACCGGGGACTGGTCGTCGGCGCCGCCGGCGATCATCAGAACTCCCCGCAGCCCCTTCGCCCGGCGGGCGTGGCGGAGCGGGTCGAGCATCGGGAAGAGCGGGTGGAACACTCGGACGAGCGCCTTCTGGAACTCGAAGCGCCGAGGCCGAGACACGTCCTTCTGCATCGCCGCGAGGGCGTGGAGCGCGGACTCGTACGGGGAATCCAAGATGGCGGCCCGGTACACGTGGCCCGGCGTCGAGAACGCGCACGCCCCGTAGACCCCACCGAAGCACACGCCGAGGTACCCGACGGGCAACCCGGGGCACCGGCGCGCGGCCTCTTCCCCGGCCGCGAGCACGTCGCGGGGGAAGAGGACGCTGGTCTGTCGAGACTCCCCGAACCCTCCGAAGTCGACGAGGAGGACGTGGTAGCCGGCCGCCCGAAGCGGACGGGCGTGGCCGTGCTCCACGAAAAACCCCTTCCCCACCCGCTTGTACGGGTGCGTGCAGACGACCACGCCCCGGGCCCGTCCCTCTGCCCGTCCGAACAAGCCCGCCAGCGCGGTGCCGTCGGGCTTCGGGACGAGGACGGAGTCCCACTCGTCGCGGCGGTCGCCGGAGGCCGGCCACGTCCAGGGTCGACGCGACGGAGGAAAGAGGTAGCGCTGGAAGATCCAGAGCCCGAACCGGTCCAAGGCCGTCGAGAGCGTCATCGGCCTAGGGCGTGTGGACGTTCGGGAGGTCAGGCCCGCGCGAGACCACGATCCCGCCCTCGCGAGGCGCGCGAAGCAGACGATGCACAGCACCGGCGATGCAGCGCAACGTCGCAAGAGCGGAACCTGGGCCGTGAGGGCCGATCTGACTGATTGTCCGCACGCCTTAGCACCACCAGTCGCAGACGCCGCCGCCACCCGGGGGAGGAGTGACGATAGTGCCGGAGTCAGACGGTTCGGGGAGGTCGCACGAGGTCGCCGTCACGGCGTGGATCGCCCCGAGGTCGGTCAGCGTAGGCACCTGGTAAGGCTTGAGGATCCGGTCGGACGCAGCGGACGTCGTCGCGTCGGATAGAGCGGCGGTCGCCGAGGGGTGACGCATGGTGGGTTGAGTTAGGTGAGCGAGAGGGACCGCGCCGGAGTCGCCGACGCGATGAAGGTGGAGTCGCCGCGAACCGCCTCGGCGTGAGCGGCGACATCGGCAGCGAGAGCGACCGCACGACCGAGGGACCGTGGGCGAACGACGTCGAACACCGGGACGGAGCGGACGAGCGCCGAGTACCACTCGACGTAGAGCGACTGGGTGCCGGTCGCCTCCGTCAGCCCGGCCGCGAACGAGTGCCGGGCGACCTCGGCAAAGGCCGGGATCGGAGCCAGGGGCCGGATCGCGGCCTCCTCTCCCCAGTGGAGGACGTACAGCGCGCGGAGAGGCAGAGCGCCCTCCGCGACAGGCTGAGGACGCTTCCACTTCGGCACCGACGCATACGCCGCGTCGAGCCCTCCGACCCCGCCGCCGAACGTTTGGGCGGTCGCCTCGGTGACCTTCAGGAACGGGTAGCCCCCGGACACGACCGGCGCCTCGTCCCCCAAGCCTCGGACCGCGAGCACGTCGTCCGAGACCAGCCGGTCGCCTCGCTGGCAGAGGGCGCTCGCCATCGTCGTCTTCCCCGCCCCCTGGTCTCCGACAAAGGCGATGGCCGACCCATCGATGGCGACGGCGCTCGCGTGGAGCGTGAGCACGCGCCGCTGGTGGAGAATGGCGGCGAACACTTGGCCAAGGACGAGCGACGCGACCGCCGCGGAATCCTCATTCGGGTCGTCCTCGACCACGATCTCGGTTCCGCCCCGGGCAACGACGACGGTCCCTCCCAGCGTCGCGAAGCACGCGAGGCCAGGCCGCACCTCGAAGCACCCGGGCCGGGGACTCGCTGAGGCCAAACGCCGCGCCGGCCCGTATCGGACGACGACGTCGGAGTCGCCGAGCGCGAGGGGCAAGACGCCCAAAGGAACGTCCGTCTGAATACGGAGCCCGTAGAGCGAGTGGACGATGGGGAGCGGCACGAGAACGCAGGGACGAGCGGTCTCCTGCTATCGAGATCGACGCCAGCCTCCCCCGCCGGCCGATGGATCTGCCAAAGGGAACCGAATCGTTCCCTCCGCTGGCGTTAAACGCACGGCCCGGACAGCCGCCTCCAGCGCCGGTCGCCTACACGTTGAACCGGAACAGCATCACGTCGCCATCTGCGACCACGTACTCCTTGCCCTCGCTCCGCATCGAGCCCGCCTCGCGAGCGGCCGTCTCGCTGCCCAGCCGGTCGTAGTCGGCGAACTTGATGGTCTCGGCGCGGATGAACCCCTTCTCGAAGTCGGTGTGGATGACGCCGGCCGCCTGGGGCGCCTTCGTGCCGCGCGAGATCTGCCACGCCCGCGCCTCCTTCGGGCCGGCCGTGAAGTAGGTGATCAGGCCGAGCAGCGCGTACGCCGCCTGCGCCAGCCGGTCGAGCCCGGACTCCGTGACGCCGGCCGCCTCCAAGAACTCGGCCCGGTCGTCGTCGTCGAGGTCGGCGAGCTGGGCCTCGAACTCGGCCGAGATGACCACGACGCCCGCGCCCTCGGCCTCGGCCCGCTGGCGGACCTGGTCGACGAAGGCGTTGCCGTCCGGCAGGTCGCCCTCGCCGACGTTCGCGACGTACAAGACCGGCTTGGCCGTGAGCAAAAACTGCTCGCGCAGGATCGGCGCCTCCTGGTCCGACACGTCGAGCGTCCGGGCCGGCAGGCCGTCGCCGAGGTGGTCTTCGAGACGTTGGAGGAAGTCGGCCTCGGCCCGGGCCGCCTTGTCGCCGGTCTTGACCGACTTGGCGACGCGCTCGCGCCGCTTCGAGACCGTCTCGAGGTCCTTTAGCAGCAGCTCCGTCTCGATGGTCTCGATGTCCCTCGTCGGGTCGACCGAACCCTCGACGTGGACCACGTTCGGGTCTTGGAAACACCGGACGACATGGGCGATGGCGTCCGTCTCGCGGATGTTTGCCAGGAACTGGTTGCCCAGCCCCTCCCCTTTCGACGCGCCCGCCACGAGCCCGGCGATGTCGACGAACTCGATGACGGCCGGCAGCGTCTGGGCCGACTTCGCGAGCTCCGCCAGCCGACCCAGCCGGGCGTCCGGCACGGGCACCACGCCGACGTTCGGCTCGATGGTGCAGAACGGGTAGTTCGCCGCCTCGGCGCCCGCTTGGGAGAGCGCGTTGAAGAGGGTGCTCTTGCCCACGTTGGGCAGCCCGACGATGCCGACGCGGAGGGCCATGCGGGGGAGGGGTCAAGGGTGAAGGGTGACGAGTCTAGCCAGGCGGCGTGGCAGGCGGGCGGAGCGGGGGCGAAGAGTGGGACCGGGTCGAGCGAGTTGGACGAGTTTGGCGAGTCGAGCGGGTCGCCACGCGAGAACCCGCGTAACCTGCCGGACCCGCAAACCCGCCCAACCCTGACCTCGCGCCTCCCCCTCGTCCTCGCCCTCCTGATCGCCAGCCCGGCGATGGCCCAGGTCGGGCCGGACCCGCTGGGGAGCCGGCCGCGCGTCTACGTCGGCGCCGGCATCAGCCCGGGCGTGGGCGGCGTGGCGATGGGGACGGACCCCGTCCTCAGCGTGTTCACCCGCGAGGTGGCCGTCTACGCCGACTACGTGCCGCGCGTGACCGGCGGGAGCGGCCGACTCGTGACGACGGTCGGCGTGGGGGGCGCCGTCCGGGCGCTCCGCGTGGCGGACCTGGTGCGGAACCGGAACCCGGGCGCGCTCGACATCGACCTCGGCATCCGCATCGGGCCGTCGTTCTACACGGCGTTTTTCGAGCAGTCGGCCGAGAGCAAGTCGCGGGCGTTCAGCGTCATGCTCGACCCGTTCGCCCGGGTCACGCTCCGGCGGCCGTCGAGCCGCGTGTTCTTCGCCGAGGTCGGGACGCAGAGCCCGTCGTTCCGCGCGGGGTTGTCGACGTCTCTCCGGTTGGGCGAGACCCGCTAGCCGACGACGTCGACGGTCGGGATGGAGAGGAACCGGCGCTCGGGCAGGGAGACGGCCGTCAGCCGGCCCAGGCCCTGGCGGTGCGGGAAGACGGCGCCCGTGTCGATGGCGATCAGCTGGGGCCAGTTGACCGGCTCCGAGACCGGCGTGTGGCCACACACGACCGGCATCTCCCACTTCGACAGGTCGGCGTCGAAGTGCTTGCGCGTCCACAGCACGATGCGGGGGTCGGGGTCGGCGAGGTTGTCGGCGACCGAGCGGCGCGTGTCGAAGCCGGCGTGGGCGAAGGCGGCGCCGGCCGCTTCGGCGACGAGGACCGTCCGGCGGAGAAAGTCGAGGTGCTCGGACGGGAGGTGGCGCTCGCCCCGGGCCTCGTACGACGCCAGCGTCGTCCGGCCGCCGTTGACCCACCACAGCTCGGAGTCGCCGACGCCGTCGGCGTAGTCGAGCATCATCTGGTCGTGGTTGCCCCGGAGGAAGACGCACCGCGCGCCGGCCCCGGCGTCCGAGGCGACCTCGAGCTCGACCATCCGGTCGAGCACCTCGGCGCTGGACGGCCCGCGGTCGACGTAGTCCCCGACGAACACGAGGGTGTGCTCGGGCCCGAGCGCGCCGCCCGCGTCGTCGGCCAGGTGGCCGAGCATGGTGTCGAGCGTGCGCACGCACCCGTGGACGTCCCCGATCGCGTACGTCACGGCGCTACGGCCCTCCCTTGTTCGTCGTCTCCACCAACCCGCGCCCCGACTTTTTGAGCCGACCGGCCTCCCGGAGCTCGCGCAGCACGGCGTCCAGAATCCCGTTGACGAACGACGCGCTCTTGTCGGTCCCGAACGCCCGGGCCACCTCGAGGGCCTCGTTGAGCGTCACCTTGGGCGGGATGTCCTCGAAGTAGAGCAGCTCCGTGATCGCGATCCACAGGACGAACCGGTCGGTCCGCGCGATCCGGCTGAGGTCCCAGTTCTCGACGTGCCGGTCGATCAAAACGTCGCACTCGTGGCGCGCGTCGGCCGTCTTGAGGAACAGGCGCTCGGCGAAGCGGAGGTACGTCCGGTCGTCCTCGAACGCGGGCCGGACGACGGTGGCGAGGACGTGGTCGACCGAGTCGCCGCTCGCCTCGAAGGCGTAGAGCGCCTGCAACACGCGCTCGCGCACCTGGCGACGCTTGCTCGGACGGGGCGGCTGGGACACAGGACGGGAGAGAGCGAGGGGAGGACAAGATACCCGGCCGGTCGCATTCGACCCGGTCAAGAGGGAGCGAAAGGCGGGGGTACGTCCGCCGGGGTGCGGAGTCTAGGGGTCTGTGCCGCTCGCGCCCCCTCCCCCGCCCCTCCGCCTGTCGACGCGCCCCGCGCTCGCCGTCGCGTGCGCGCTCGCTGTCGGGATCGCCCTCAGCCGCGCCGTCCCGAACGTTGGGCCGTTCGGGTGGGCAGCGCTCGGCCTCGGCGCCGCGCTCGTCGCCGCCAGCTACGCGGGGTGGACGCGCGGGCGCCTGGTCACGCTGCGACCGCTCGTGCTCGCCGCGACGGTCGGAGCCGCCACCGTCGCGCTCGGCGCCGCCCGCCAGACCGCGTGGCAGGGGCTCCCGCCCGACTCCGTCGCCCACGTCGCCCGGGCCCTCGGCGTCGCCGACAGCGTGGGCCGCGAGACGCCGGCAACGGTCTGGGGCACCGTCACCGACGTGCCGCGGACGACGTGGGCCATCCGGTTCGGCGTCGAGGTCGACTCGGTCGGGATCGGCAACACGCGGGCGCCTGTGAGCGGACGGGTCCAGGCGTCGCTGGCGGTCGGCGATGCCGGCGCGGTCTACCCCGTGCTCCGCCCCGGCGACCGCGTCCGCCTGACGGGCCGGCTGGAGCCGCTGCCCCGGCAGCGGAACCCGGCGCAGATGGACTACGGCGCCTACCTCGCCCGCCAGGGCGTCGGCGCGATGCTGGACGTCGAGAGCGAGGCGGACGCCGTGTTCCTCGGTCCGAGCGCGAGCCCGGTGACGATCGTGTCGAACGCCGTCCGCGCCCGGGTCCGGGTGGCGTTGGCGCGCTACGTGCCGGACGGCGGGTCGCGCGCGCTGCTCGGCGCCCTGTTGCTGGCCGACCGGAGCGGCATCGAGGCGCCGACGCTCGACGCCTTCCGCGAGACCGGGCTGATGCACCTGCTGGCGGTCTCGGGCCTGCACGTCGGGCTCGTCGGGCTGGCGCTCTACGTGCTGCTCAAGCCCGTCTTGGGGCGCCTCCGGCTGAGGCGCCGGTCGATGGAGGTCGGGCGGGCCGCCGTGACGCTGGCCGTGCTGGCGGTCTACGTGCTCGTCGCCGGCGCCTCCGTGTCGGTCGTCCGCGCGTTCGTGATGGTGGCGCTCGTGATCGTCGGGAAAACGATGGACCGGCCGTCCGACGCGCTGAACACACTCGGTGTGGCGGCGGTCGTGATCCTGGTCCACCGCCCGGCCGCGCTGTTCGATGTCGGCTTCCAGCTCTCGTTCGGAGCCGTCGCCGCGCTCGTCACCCTGACGCCGCTTCTGACGGCGTCGGTGCCGGAGCGCGTCCGCTTGTCGAAGGGCGGCATGTTCGTCGCGGGCTCCGTCGCGACGTCGATCGCGGCGACACTCGGCACGGCGCCGGCGCTGCTGGCGCACTTCGGCCGGCTGCCGCTCGGCGGGCTCGTCCTCAACGTCGTCGCGATCCCGCTGACGGCGGTGACGCTGGGGGCCGGCCTCGGCTGCGCACTCACGGCGCCGGTCGTGCCACTGGCCGCCGCGTTCGGCGCCATCGCCGACCTGTCCGGACGAGCGCTCCTGTGGACGACCGAGACCGGCGCGGCGACGCTGGGATGGGCGACGCACGACGGGTTCCTCGACGCGCCGTCGGTGCTGGTCGCAAGCGTGCTGGCACTCGCCGCGCTCGCCCTGTGGCGGCGTCCCGTCGCGCGCCGACGGCTGGTGCTGGCGGCCTCGGCGTCGGTCGCCATCGGCCTGTGGACGGGGTTCGCGCGCGGCGACGCGCGGCCCCACCTCGATGTCGTGTTCCTCGACGTGGGCCAGGGCGACGCCACGCTCGTCTCGACGCCGGCCGGTCGGCACGTGTTGATCGACGCCGGCCTGCGCTCTCCCTACGTCGACGAGGGTGAGCGGACCATCGTCCCCCACCTCGTCCGCTTCGGCATTGACCGGCTGGACGCGCTCGTGCTCACCCATGCGGATGCCGACCACATCGGCGGGGCCCGGTCGGTCTTGGAAGCCGTCCCGGTCGGGCGCCTGGTCGTCAACGGGCAACACGGCGAGAGCGACCTGTGGGCCGACGTCCTCCACCTCGCCGACTCGCTGGGCGTGCCCGTCCGGCCCGTCCACGCCGGAGACACGTTGGCCGTCGACCCCACGATCCGAGTCCGCGTGCTCGGGCCAGTGCGCCCGATGGAGTCGCCCAACGACGCCTCGGTCGTCGTGCGGATCGAGCACGGCGCGACGCGCTGGCTGCTGACGGGCGACGCCGAGGTCGCCGGCGAGGCCGCGCTCGTGGCCCGCTTCGGCGACGAGTTGGCGGCCGACGTGGTGAAGGTGGGCCACCACGGCTCGCGGACGTCGTCGGCGCCAGCACTCGTGGCCGCCGCCGGCCGGCCGGCCGTCGCCGTCGTGTCGGTCGCGCGGAAAAACCGCTACGGCCTGCCTAACGAGGAGCCCCTCGAGCGGTGGGCAGCGACCGGCGCCGAGGTCCTCTCGACGGCGACCGAGGGCGCCATCTGGCTCCGCTCGGACGGCCGCCGCGTCGAGCGCGTGGACTGGCGACGGCGGTAGCGCGAGTCGAGTCCGACGATGTGATTACCGGGACCAAAGACGGAGGACGGAGGACCGCCAGGAGGGTCCGTCCCCGGTCCCCCGTCTCCCTACTCGAACCCGGCGCGGAGCCACCGTGTGACGGTCGCGATCTGGGCTGCGGGCTCGACGGCCGAGCGGCCCTCCGACGGCATCGGCCGGTCATCGGCGCCCTCACGGCGCGGGGGCCGGCGGCCAGCGGAGCGCGCCTGGATCGCCGTGGCGCGCACGTCGACCAGTTCGACGCCCACGCCCACCGCGTCGCCGGCCGACGTCGGCAGCAAGCCCGGCGCCGCCTCGAGCGGGATCCGCATCTCGACCACGAGACCCCGCGTGCCCCACGTCGCCGACGCGACCAGGCCGCCAAACGAACCGTCCGCCGTCGCCCGCTGGGTGAGCACGCCGCGCGTGACCTCGACCTCGTCGAGGCCGGACTCGAACCGGCGACGGAGCCGCTGCGGGTCCGTGCCCGCCATCGGGCCGCCCTCGCGCGGGCCGTTGCGGACGACCGACCGGGCGTCGGGCGCCTCGGGCGCCGGGTAGCGGATGCCGAGCACGCGCTCGGTCCCCCCGTCGGGGTCGACCCAGACGCGCAGGCCGCCGAGCGCGATCCGCCGGGCCTGCCGGTCGTCGCCCGCGATCAAGGCCACGACCAGGTCGTCGGCGTCGCGGCGCAGGCCGATGCTCAGGCCGGCCTCGCTCGGGACCGGCCGGAGCGCCGACGGCCACTCCGACGCCTCGCCGTCGACGACGGTGTCGGCGGTGGCCGGCTCGATGGCGTACAAGAGCGGCGCCGACCCGCAGCCGGCGGCGAGGGCGAGGAGGGCAACGAAGACGAGTGAGCGCATCGGGGAGGGCGACGGGGACGGGAGGCTACGCAGCCTCCAACGCAGGAAGGAGGCGAATCGTCGAGCCCGGCGTCGGACGGATCAGAGGCTGTCTGGGATCGACTCAACGCGACCTACGAGGTCCCCTCTCCTTCGCTGGTAGGGGGAGGCTTTCACGGAGTGCGGCATCCGAGCCGCCTCCCGTCGTCGCCCGAGGGGTCCCCTCTCCCTGCGGGAGAGGGACAGGGTGAGGGGTCCCGGCGTCGGACCCGACCTCGAAGCCGCGAGCGTCACCGTATGGGTCCCCGCCTCCGCGGGGATGACTCGTGGGGGGAGAGCGCTCGATTGTGAAAACCTCCCCTTGTCCCCTCTCCCTCGAGGAGAGGGACAGGGTGAGGGGCCGGAGACGCTGAATCAACTTCACAGCTCGTCCCGACCGTCCCCCCCTCCCCCCGAGGGGTGGAGAGGGGACCTGATACCCTCCTCCCCAAACAGCCTCTCGCGGAAGGATTCCGATGGCGCGAGCGTCCGAGGCCGAGCGTCACCGCGTCCGGTCCGCCCACCGTCTCGGACGGGACCCTCTCCCCTCTCGACCCATGATCACCGCCGCCGACCTCCGCACCATCGACGTCTTTTCGGACCAGCCCGAGGATGACCTCGCCTGGCTCGCGTCGGTCGCCGACGAGCAGCGCATCTCGACGGGCGCGGTCCCGTTCCAGCGCGGCGACCCGGCCGACACGATGTTCGCCGTGATCGAGGGCGGCTTCCAGATCTTCACCATCCAGGGCGAGACGCGGACGCTGTTCGGCACCATCCGGGCCGGCGAGATCAGCGGACTCCTCCCGTTCTCGCGAATGGAGACGTTCGCCGGCGAGGGCGTCGCGATCTCCGACGGCCGGATCGCCCGCGTCCACCGGGACCACTTCCCCGAGATGCTGTCGCGGATGCCGGAGGTGGGCCAGCGCCTCGTCGCGCGGATGACCGACCGCGTCCGCGAGTCGTCGAAGAACGACGTCCAGCGCGAGAAGATGATGTCGCTGGGCAAGCTCTCGGCCGGGCTCGCCCACGAGCTCAACAACCCGGCCGCCGCCATCCGCCGGTCCGTCGCCGACTTGCGCGAGCGGCTCGACCAGATGCCGACGCTCGTCACCCGGCTCACCGGCCACGGCCTGACGCCGGACCAAGTCGAGGCCGCGCGCGGCGCGCTGATGACGTGCACCGCGCCCACGCCCGGCACGCTGTCGACCGTCGAGCGGAGCGAGCGCGAGGACGACCTGGCCGACTGGCTCGACGTCCACGACGTCCCCCACGCCTACGTCGTCGCCGAGATCCTCGCCGAAGAGGGCGTGACTCCGAAGGCGCTGACGCACCTCGCCGAGCACGTGGACGAGGCCGCGCTGAGCGACGTGATCCTGTGGATCGAGAAGGGGCTGGCGTCCAACCGGCTCCTGGCCGAGATCGAGCGGGCCGCCGGCCGCATCTCCGACCTGGTGGCGTCGGTCAAGGGCTACACCCACCGCGACCAGGCCCCGGACCGCCAGCGGACCGACCTCCACGAGGGACTCGACCAGACGCTGACGATGCTGGGCCACAGCGTCAAGGTCAAGAGCGCCCGCGTCGTGCGCGACTACGGCACCGACGTGCCCCCGGTCTCGGCGTTCCCGGGCGAGATCAACCAGGTGTGGACGAACCTGCTCGACAACGCGCTCGACGCCATTGGTGACGGCGGCGAGGTCCGGATCGGCACGCGCGCCGAGGGCGCCGTCGTCTGCGTCACCATCGCCGACGACGGGCCCGGCATCCCGGCCGACGTGCAGGAGAGGATCTTCGAGCCGTTCTACACGACCAAGGAGCCGGGCAAGGGAACGGGGCTCGGCCTCGACATCGCCCGGCGGATCGTGATGCAGCATCAGGGTCGGCTCTCGGTCGAGAGCGAGCCCGGCCGGACCGTCTTCGAGGTCTGTCTCCCCATCGACACCCCGCGAGCGTCGGTGACGCCGCTCGACGCCATCGGCACCGCCGCGACGGGCTGACGTGCCGTGGCCCGGCGGGAACGCAGCCGGGCCGCCAGCGATACGGCGGTCATGGACTTTGGAACCATCGACCTCGGGCTCGCGGGCATCGGTGTCGCGGTCGTGTACCTCGCCGGCGTCGCCACGGCCGTCGACGCCATCATGAACGCGCGGACGCCGCAGGGCGCGACGGCCTGGGTGTTTGCCCTGGCCACGATCCCCCTGGTGGCGCTCCCGACGTACTGGATCGTCGGCCGGTTCAAGTTCGAGGACTACTTGACGGCCCTGCGCGAGTTCGACTCCGAGATCGCGAGCGGGCTCGAAGACGCCAAGAAAGGGCCCCTCAAGCCGTTCCTCATCGACAACGACGGACACAGCGACGGCCGCGAGACGGGCGAGATGCGGGCGTTCGACGAGATGGCGACGGTCCCGTTCACGTCCGGCAACGACGTCCGCCTGCTGATCGACGGGGAGGCCACCTTCGAGGCGTTGTTCCAGGCCATCGACGCCGCTGAGGACTACGTCCTGACCCAGTTCTACATCGTCCGCGACGACGCCATCGGGCAGCGGTACAAGCGGCACCTGATCGCGGCGGCCCGGCGCGGGGTGACCGTCCGGTTCCTCTACGACACGGTGGGAAGCATCAAGCTGCCCCGGGGCTACAAGAAGGAGTTGGAGGCCGCTGGCGTCTGCGTCTGCCCGTTCACCGGGCCGCGGAACTGGCTCAAGAAGCTCCGGCTCAACTTTCGCAACCACCGCAAGATCACCGTCGTCGACGGCCGGGTCGGGTTCGTGGGCGGGCTCAACGTGGGCGACGAGTACCTCGGCCACACGGAGGACTTCCCGCACTGGCGCGACACGCACCTCCGGGTCGAGGGGCCGCTCGTGCAGGGCTTGCAGCTGTCGTTCGCGCGCGACTGGTTCTACGGGACCCGGGAGGAGATCGACGGCCTCGTGTGGGAGCCCGAGGCCGCCGAGGCGGACCGCACGGCCCTCGTGCTGGCCTCGGGCCCGGCCGACAAGCTCGAGACGTGCGGGCTGCTCTACTCCCACGCCATCGAGAGCGCTGAGGAGCGGGTCTGGATCGCGACGCCCTACTTCGTCCCGGACGGGCGCGTGCTCGGGGCGCTCCAGTTGGCGGCCCTCCGCGGCGTCGACGTCCGGGTGATCATGCCGCGCGAGAGCGACAGCGTCTTCTTCAAGTGGGTCCCGTACGCAACCCTCCCCGAGGTCGAGCGGGCCGGCGTCAAGGTGTTCCTCTACGAGCCCGGGTTCATGCACCAGAAGGTGGCCTTGGTCGACGGCGACTTCGCCGCCGTCGGGACGGCCAACTTCGACAACCGCTCGTTCCGGCTCAACTTCGAGGCGACGGTCGTGACGAAGGACGTCGAGACCTGCGACAACGTGGCCGCCATGCTGGAGCGCGACTTCGCTCGGGCCACCCGGATCCACAGCGACGACCTCGAAAGCAAGTCGTTCGCGTTCCGGTTCGCGGCCAACGCGACCCAACTGCTGGCGCCGGTGCTGTAGCGGAGGTCTCGCGGGTTCGGCGGGTTTCGCAGGTTTGGCAGGTTCTCAACTCGCCAGACCTGCGGAACCCGCGACACCTGGCGAACCCACTCGCCCTCAGTGGTAGAGGAACAGCGGGACCTTCGACTCTTCGAGCAGCTTGGTCGCCGACGAGCCGAAGATCATCTTGCGGAAGCCGGACTTGGCGAAGGCCCCCGAGACCACCAGGTCGGCGCGGTCGCCCTGGGCCAGCTCGCAGATCCGCTCGGAGGGGTCGCTGCTCTCGATGCCCGTCGAGGTCACGCGCTCGAAGCCGTGGGCGCGGAGGTACGTCACGGCGTCCTCGCGGAGCCGCTCGCTCGCCAGCCGGTCGGCATCGGAGCCGCCGCGGACGTGGACGACCTCGACGTCGACGTCGGTGCCGAACGGGGCGAGGTGGGCGAACTTCTGCATCGTCCGCGCCGAGGCGCCGCTGCCGTCGTAGGCCACGGCCACGCGCCGGACGGTCGGCCGCGCCGTGCCGACGATGAGCGTGGCGGCGGCGGCGTCCTGGAGCACCTTGCCGAGCGTGTGCGTGCGGCGATCGGGGTCGGCGTAGTAAAAGTGGCTCTCGCGGCCGGCCACCAAGAGGTCGTGCGTCCGCATCTCGTCGAGCAGGCTCTTGACGAGCGCGCCCTCGCCCACGCGGTCGCCCGAGTGGCGGACGCCCTCGGCCTCGACGCGCGTCGTGAAGGTGTCGATCAGCGCCGCCGCCTTCTGCCGCGTCTCCTCGGTAAGCTGCTCCCGGAGCCGCTCGGCGAAGTACATCGACCCGATCCCGCCGCCGGCCGTCTCGGTCCCGATCGAGTCCTTGTCGACGAACGCCAGGCCTGTTACCTCGCCGTCGTGCTGGCGGGCAATGTCGATGGCGGTGTCTGTCGCGACGGGCGTGTCGGAGTCGGGGTCGAGGACGACGAGGATGCGCTGGGTCATGACCGGGGGAGAGGGAGGCCGGAAGGTACGCTGAGAGGGCAGGATCTCGTTCCGGCTGACAGCCTGTCACCGATTGGTCTACTCCGGGCGACCACTCGTCTACGGGGGTGATCACTTGCCTCCCGTCCGTCCACACCCCTCTGTATTACTCTGTCAAAGGGTTTAAAGAGTAGAACCAGTAGTAGGCCTGTGGACGGCGTGGAGAACCCGAGGGCGGGCCACACTTGTGGAGAGCCGTGGACAACCGGTTGTCTCGTCCACGATCTCATCCACGGCCGGTGCCTCTCTGCCAGTCGCCGGAGACGGTGCTCGTGGTGATCTCGGGGGGGTCGTCCACTTCTCCACACTCGTCCACAGCCGGGCCCCGCGCCTAGCCCACGTCGAGGACTCTGGCGATCGGTGTGGAGAACAGGTCGGACACCTCGTGGGGCGTTGGTGCTTGACGAGCGGGTCGGTTTCCCCATCGGACCGAGCGTCCACACGTCTTCTCGCGAGACCGGGGGTTTTCCACAGCGTCATCCACGGTGTGGACAGCGGTTTTTCGGACGTGTGGGCCGGTTGACCGGTGACCTCAGGGGCGACAGGTCGTCGCTACGCCGGCTTGCCGAGGAGCGAGAACATCTTCTGCTTGTAGGTCTCGACGCCCGGCTGGTTGAACGGGTCGACGCCGAGCATCGTCCCGCTCACGGCGACGGCGTGCTCGTAGAAGTAGAGGAGTCGACCCACCGTTTCGGCATCGAGGCGCGACAACGTAAGCGTCCAGTTCGGCACGCCGCCCTCAGCGTGGGCCTCGGCCGTGGCCTGGTACGCCTTCTCGTTGACCGTCCCGTAGGGCGTGCCCGCGAGATAGTTGAGCCCGTCCGGGTCGCCGTCCTCTTCCTGGACCGAGGGGCCGGCCTCGGCGTCGTCGATGCGGAGGAACGTCTCGACGAGCGTCCGCTGGCCCTGCTGGACGTACTGGCCGACCGAGTGGAGGTCGGTCGTGTACTGAAGGACGACCGGGAACAGGCCCTTCTCCTCTTTCCCCTCGCTCTCGCCGAACAGCTGCTGCCACCACGCGCCGATCCCCCGCAGCCGCGGGTCCATCACGGCCATCACCTCGGTCGCGTAGCCGGCTTCGTGGAAGGCGTAGCGGTCGGCGGCGTACTGGAGGGCCGGCGCCGAGGCGTCGGCGTCTTCGAGCTCGCGGGCCTGGGCGACGGCGCCGTAGAACAGCGTCCGGATGTCGATGCCGGCGGCGGCGATGGGCAGCAGGCCGACGGGCGTCAGGACGGAGAACCGGCCACCGACGTCGTTCGGGACCACGTAGCGGCGGTAGCCGCGCTCAACGGCGAAGTCGTGGAGCGCGCCCCGGTCGGCGTCGGTCGTGGCGACGATGCGGCGGTCGGCGTCGTCGAACCGCTCCTCCAGGAACCGCCGCGCCAGGCGGAAGGCGAGCGCCGGCTCCAGCGTCGTACCCGACTTCGAGATCACGTTGACGTAGACGCTCTTGCCGTCGAGGTACTCGAACAGGCGCTCGTGATAGTCCGGCCCGAGGTGGTTGCCGGCGAACAGGATCTCCGGCCCGTCGTCGCTGAACGGCGGCACGAGGGCCTGCATCACGGCCTCGGCGCCGAGGTACGATCCGCCGATCCCGATGCACAGCAGGACGTCGGCGCGGTCGCGGATCTCGGCGGCGACGCCGGCCACGTTTTCCAGGAGCGCGTCGTCCGGGTCGAGCAGCATCTGGCGCCAGCCGAGCATCTCGGGGCTGCGCGTGTCGCCGGCGAGCACGCGGCGGTGGGCGTCGAGCGCGCGGGCGTCGAGGGACTCGCGGTCGGCGCCGTCGAGCGAGGCGAGGGCGTCGGCGGCGTAGGTGCGGTCGAAGGAGAGCGGCATGGGGAGCGGGGGAGAGGGACCGGTTCAACGCCGCCTTTGGCTCGGGGTCCCCGCCTCGGCACGGGTCGGGGGCGCGGTCGGTGCCGAGGCCGTATCTCAGAGCACCCTCTCTCCGTCCCGATGCGCCTCTTTCCACTCCTCGCCGCCCTGCTGGTCGCCCTCGCCCCATCTGCCAGCGGACAGGACGTGCGCGCCCGCGACCTCGGCATCCCGTTCGACGGCATCCCGGGCCCGCTCAACGCCATCACCGACGTGCCCGGCGTCGAGGTCGGCCACACGACCCTCATCCGGGGCGACGGCCCGCTGGTCAAGGGCGAGGGCCCCGTCCGCACGGGCGTGACGGCGATCCTGCCGCGAGGCCGCACCTTCGACCCGGTGATGGCGGCGACGTACGCGCTCAACGGGAACGGCGAGATGACGGGCGTCCACTGGATCGAGGAGTCGGGCTACCTCGAGACGCCCATCGCGATCACCAACACGTTCAGCGTGGGCGTCGTCCGGGACGCCGTGGTCGCGTGGATGGACTCGACTGGGATCAACGCCGACCCGGCAGGCGGCCTGTGGTACACGTACCCGCTGGTGGCCGAGACCTACGATGTGCTCAACGACATCCTGGGCCAGCACGTCACGCGGCGCCACGCCTTCGACGCGCTCGACGCCGCCGCGCCCGGGCCGGTCGCCGAGGGCAACGTCGGCGGGGGGACGGGCATGATCGCGCACGGGTTCAAGGGCGGCATCGGCACGGCCTCCCGGCTGACGGGGAGCGGCCACACCCTCGGTGTCCTAGTCCAGGCCAACTACGGCGGGCGCGACCGCTTCCATGTCGCCGGCGTGCCCGTCGGCCAGGAGATCACGGACCTGAGGCCCAACTGGGACGCGATCGCGCGCGGCTCGATCATCGTCGTCGTGGCGACCGACGCGCCCTTGTTGCCGCCGCAGCTCCAGCGGCTGGCCGAGCGCGTCCCGCTCGCCATTGGCCGGATGGGCGGGGTCGGCTCGAACGGCTCCGGCGACATCTTCGTCGCCTTCTCGACCGGCAACCCGGGCGCCTGGGCCGAGCGGCCAACGGCGTCGCTGGCGGCGCTGCCGAACGACGAGATGAACGACCTGTTCGAGGCGACCGTCGGCGCGACCGAGGAGGCGATCCTGAACGCGATGGTCGCCGCCGAGACGATGACCGGCCGTGACGGGCTCACGGCGCACGCGCTCCCGCACGACCGGCTGCAAGAGGTTCTGCGCCGGTACGGCCGCTGGGTCGAGCCGTCGAGCCTGCCGCGCGCGGTCGCCGTGGAGACGGACGCGATGCGACCGCTGGTGGGCCACTACCGCGGGGAGGGGCCGATTGCCGAAGCGCGCGTGGCGCTCGACGGTGACCGCCTCTCCCTGGAGATCGGCGCGTCGCGGCGCCGCATCGTCCGGCTCGCGGACGGCCGGTGGCGCGTGCTGGGGACGGACCTGGACCTCGACCCGACGCCGGGCGGCGTCCGGCTCCTGGACGCGGACGAGGTCGTGGACACTCTCGAACGGGTCGGCAGATGACCACGTCTCGTGCCGACGCTTGGTCCTACGCATCGGCGGCCCCGTTCTTCAGAGCGCGTCGGGGCATTCGGCCGTCGGCTCGAACCGGAGGGCGACCCACCGCCCGCCGACGCGCTGGACGAGGAGGGCTGTCCGGGTGTCGTACGACCCGCTGTTGAGCGCGCGGTCCTCGAAGCAGAGCGACACGTCCGGCTCCCCGTCGCCGTTGGCGTCGCTGCGCGCGAGGACGGTGAGCGCGTAGAGCCACGAGTCGGACCGGGCCTCGGCTCGGTCGCCGCCCGCCTGGGTGACCGCGACGCCCAGGTCCGCGAGCGTCCGCTGCGACGGCTCGCGTCGGGGGCCGGTCGAGTTGCGGAACGACGACAGGTCGAGCTCCGACAGCAGCCGGCCGGCCTCCGCGTGATCGAGGCCGCTGGCGGGCGCCGACGCGCACCCGGCCGCGGCGATCAACCCGCAGAGCACGAGGCGGGCGGGCGTCACGGCCGGCTGGCGGCGGCGAGCCGGTCGAGGAACGCCTCGGGGTCGACGTGGTCGCTCGGGAATCCGTCCTCATCCCCGAACTCGTCGAGGACGTCCATGAACACGTCCATGATGCCGTCGTCGTCGAGCGTGACGCGCTCGTCGCGGCGGATCGCGAAGAAGAGCGGGGGCTCGTCGCCGATGGTGAAGTCGCCTTCGAGCAAGGCGCGGGCGGCGTCGGTCGGGCTGAGCTGCGCGAGCCGGGCGTGGCGGGCGGGGTCGGGCATGGACCCGGGGAACTGAAAGCTCATCGGTAGCGCCCCTCGGCGAACACCTCGCGGATGTCTTCGAGCACCTCGCGGTCGATCACCAGCGTCTCGCCGGCCGCGAGGTCGACACTCGACACCTCGTCGATGCGCAAGTCGTAGTTCTCCCAGCCCATGTAGTCGGTCAGGATCTGCTGGAACTCGGCGTCGACGACGCCGTCGGCCGGGCCGTCGTAGAAGCCGCGCGTGGTCCAGATTTCTTGCAGCTCGCGGGCGATGGCCGACGTGACCGGGACCAAGTCGGCCGGGTCGGAGTCGGTAAAGTAAAGGTCGTTGAGCGTGTAGAGCCGTTCGAGTTCGGCGAGCGGCGTCGGGTGGTCGTAGACCGAGATGTCGACGATCCGGTCGTCGCCGTCGTAGCCCGCGCCGGGCTTGACGACGAGCAGCGCCGCCGACTGCTCGCCCCGCTTGTCGCCGCCGGCGGCTCCGCCCGCGAGCAGTGCCGCCAGCAGCCGGTCGCCGAGCGCGCCGGATGTGGCCTCGAACGTCCGCGCCATGGCCTCGACCGTCGCTTGCGACACCAGGATGTTGCCTTGGGCCGTGAAGCCGCGCCCGGTCACGACCACGCCCGGCCCGGCGGCTCGCGTCGACCCATCGGCCTGGCCGACGAGCCCGCCGCGCCACTCGAACGCCTCCGCGCCGGTCCACGACGCCGCGTTGCCGTGCGCGTCGACGAGCCCGACCTGGCGCGTCTCGGGCGCGGGGTCCTCCCGAATCAGGATCGCCAGTGCTTCGGGAGCCGTCGCGCCGAGCCGCATCAGCGCCAACCCCTTCCGGCCGTAGTCGAGCCGCGCGAACGACTGCGTGGCGACGGCGCCGACGCCGGCCTCGGCCCACGGCACGATCCCGCGGACGTTGGGGAACTTGCTCTGGACGGCCACGCCCATCTCGCCCGTCGTCGTGTCGACGGCGACGATGGAGAACGTCGACACGAGCGGGTCGCCGGCCGCGTTCGTGGCCGGCGGGTCAGGCGCGCAGGCGGTCAGGCCGAGGACGGTGGAGACCAAGAGGGCGGAGCGGAGCGTTCGCATCGGCGTCGCGTGTGTGCCCCCGTATTCTAGCGCCATGGCTGCCTTGCGTCTGCTCTTGCTCTCCCTCGTTTTCGGCGCCGCCGCCTCGGCCCAGGGCGAGGTCCAGATCGCGCGCGTCCAGTACGGCGGCGGCGGCGACTGGTACTCGGGCGACCCGCTCCCGACGCTGATCGCGTTCGCTCGGGAGCACTCGCTCCTCGACCTCGCCCCGGAGCCGATCACGGTCGAGCTGACGAGCGACCGGCTGTTCACGGTCCCCATCCTCTACCTCAACGGGCACGGCAACGTCGCGTTCACCGAGGCCGAGGCCGGCCGGCTCCGGCGCTACCTCGAAGGGGGCGGCTTCTTGATCGTCAACGACGACTACGGGCTGGACCAAGCGGTCCGCCGCGAGCTCCAGAAGGTGTTCCCCGAGCAGGCACTCCAGCCGCTGCCGGCGAGCCACCCCGTCTACCACGCCCACTACGCCTTCCCGGCCGGGTTGCCCAAGATCCACGAGCACGACGGCGAGCCGGCCGTCGGCTACGGGCTGTTCCACGAGGGGCGGCTCGTCGTGTTCTACGCGGCGGAGAGCGACCTCGGCGACGGGTGGGAGCCGGCGGGCGTCCACCCGGACCCGCCGGAGGTGCGCCAAGCCGCGTTGCGGATGGGCGTCAACCTGCTGGTCTACGCCATGACGCAGGGCGTCGTGCAGTGACGACGGCCCGGGGTGAACGGTCGGTCGGGGGCGGTGGGCTAGCTTAGGGCGCTCTCCCACCGACCTCCGCATGACTCCCGGACGTGTCCTGTTCGTCGGCCTCCTCCTCACGGCGGGACTCCTGTATGTCCTGAACCCGGGGCCCGAGGCGTTCCGCGAGTTCCTCACGACGGAGGCGGCCAAGCGCGCGAGCGGGGACGCGGAGAACGGCGTGACGGACTTCCTGGCGGACCGCCTCGGCCGGCGCGCGGGGAGCCTGGCCAGCGACCAGTTCGAGCGCGAGGACTACTACGTCGCCAGCGTTTACACGGCCGACCTCAACGGGCGCATCCCGGGCGGCGAGTGGACTTACCTCGGCATCGCGGGGTGGTTCACGCCGCTCGAGCAGCCCGGCGACGGGCGGTAGAACGGGTGGTTACACCGCGCTCGCAGCCCTCTGCACTACTTGGAACCTCCGAGAACCGTCTCCGCCGGCGAACTCCTTGAGCACCACTGGCGCACGATGCTCTGGTTCTACGTCGGCGTGTTTGGGTTCGTCTCCTCTCTCTTCGCTGCCTCATTGTGGTCGTGGCCTCTCGTACTGATCGCGGTCCCCTTCGCCATTTTGGCGAACCGGGCCAAGGGCCGTCTCTACGAGCCGGAGCCGGGCGCGAGGTCTTCCAACTCGGCCATAGCTCTGGCGGCTTTCGGATTGGTGGCGGCGTTTCTCGTGTACGTCGTCTTGGCAAGTCTCATCGTCAACGTAGTCGCTGGCGCGGTGTAACCCGCGGCTGCAGGCCGACACAGGGCTTCAGCGTTCTTGGCCGCTCCGAACTCCGTTGCTTCCATAGCTTCCGCCAGCCCACCGTGCCCTCAGCCCCGTGCGGCTGAGCCACAACCTGTTATACGGCCTCGCACATTGCAGGTGTGAGCTTGCTGCTCTACAACAACTCTACAACAACCATGTCAACGTCGCGACTGCTCTTGCTGGCCCTATTGGGGACGGTTCCGCTCGCGGCGCAGGCACAGGCCCCAGAGATCCGCCGGGTGCTCTCGCCTGCGC
Source organism: Rubrivirga sp. (assembly GCF_965213695.1). Classification (GTDB taxonomy): domain Bacteria; phylum Bacteroidota; class Rhodothermia; order Rhodothermales; family Rubricoccaceae; genus Rubrivirga. Next base: position 169,031 of record NZ_OZ243912.1, read on the forward strand.
TGCCTGACACGGTCACCTCAGACGCGCTCGACGAGGTCAACGGCCGAGCGACGCTCCGCGCAACGGGCGCGTCGTACACCGGCGTCGTCCGGGACCGCTGGCCGAACGGGCGGCTCAAACTCCTGCGCTCCGTAGAGGACGGCCGCGCGGCGGGCTTGTGGACGGAGTGGTACGAAAGTGGGACCGTGCGCTATCTCGCCGAGTGGCACCCCGAGGGTCCGGGCGAAGGTGCGTGGTTCTACTTCCACGAGAGCGGCGTCGTCCGCGACCGGACCGTCTACCGGCGCGACACGCCGGTCGGACCATCAGAGGGCTGGCACTCGAACGGGCGCAAGGCGTTCGAGGGCATATACGACAAGCAGGGAAACCGAGTCGGCATATGGCGCTGGTGGGCCGACGACGGCCGCGTCGAGCGCGAGGTCACGTACGCCGAGGGACGCGCTGAGAGCGTCGCCGCAACGTGGAACGTGAACTCGCCCGTGCCGTGCCTCACACCGTGCCTTTTGGCCCCCGGTGTGCTCTCGACCAACGCCGAGGAGTTCCGCCCCGTCTTCGCGCCCGAAGGCCGCGAGGCGTTCCTGACGCGCCGCCCGCCAGGCGGAGTGCAGCAGATCTACGTCTCCACCTACGAGAGCGGGCGGTGGGGCGAGCCCGTGCTCGCACCGTTCTCGACCGACGTTGAGGAGGAACTCGCCATCAGCGCCGACGGGCGACGTGTCGTGTTCGCGTCGCGCCGGTCAATGCGAGACCGGCAAGCCGACCTCTCCGACAACGTGTGGACGGCCGAGCGGACGGTGGGCGGGTGGTCCGAGCCCGTCGCCCTGCCCCGCGCGATCAACCGCCCACGTCCGAGCGGTGACGGCTGGCCCGTTGGCAGCGAGTTCGCGGGGGCGCTCCTCCCGGACGGCAGCCTGATCTTCTGGTCGGCCCTCCGCGATGCCGCTGACGCCGACTTGTTCATCGCGCCCGCACGCGGGACCCTGTTCGGGCGGCCAGTCCCACTTGGGCCGACGATCAACACGGCCGCCTTCGAGTCCGCCCCGGCCGTCTCGCCAGACGGGCGGTACCTCGTCTTCCAGCGTTCCGGCGCGGCGGACGGGGCCGGGCAGGAGGACCTGTACGTGGCCGAGCGGACGCCGGACGGGTGGGGCGCCGCTCGCCGGATCGACGCAGGGGTGAGCTCGGCGGCCAACGAGAGCTTCCCGAGCTTCACGCCTGACGGGCGCTCACTCGTGTTCTCGAGCGACCGTGGGGGGCCGTGGTCGGTGTACATCGTCGCCGTACAGTCCCTTAGTTTCGACGGTTCACCCTGACGCCACACCTCCGTCATGCACGAAAACGTGCGGCGTTCCGTCCGTGCATATTGACAAGTCTTGCCATGGCCGTATAACCCGCCGCTGCAAGCCTATGAAGGGCGTCAGCGCTCTCGGCTCGTCCGGGCGTCGGCGCTACTTTCGCTTCGCTCCACCACCGTGCCCTCAGCCCTTCGCGGTTGAGCGGCCACCTGTTATGGGGCTAGCCGAGCCACCCGCAAATGAAGATCCCCTCCGTCCGAGGTGTCATTGACCGGCGCATCCTCGTCAACTACCGCGTTGACCCGGACGCGCTCGCGGCTATGCTGCCGGCGCCGTTCGAGCCGAAGCTCGTCGGTGGGTTCGGGGTTGGCGGGATCTGCCTCATCCGGCTCAAGCACATCCGTCCGCAGTTCATCCCTTTCGAGGTGGGCATCGGGTCCGAAAACGCCGCGCATCGGATCGCGGTGGATTGGACCGAGGGCAGCACACGACGTGAGGGCGTATACATTCCCCGCCGTGACACCTCCTCGCACCTGAATTCGCTCGTGGGCGGGCGCGTATTCCCTGGCATCCACCACCACGCTACGTTTGAGGTTGAGGAGGAGGATGGCTGCTACGCCGTCTCGCTCCGAAGCGATGACGGTCGCACAAGCCTCCGCGTCGTCGGTCGTGTTGCTGACAGCATTTCGGACTCCTCCATATTCGACTCGGTCGGCGCGGCCTCATCGTTCTTCGAGCGCGGCTCGCTCGGCTACTCCGCCACAGCGGAGCCGGGCCGGTATGACGGACTCGAGCTCCGGTGTTTGAACTGGCATGTCGAGCCTCTGGCAATAGAGGAGGTGGCGTCGAGCTTCTTCGACGACAAGGATCGGTTTCCCAATGGCACGACCGAGTTCGACTGCGCGCTGCTGATGCGGGGGATTGAGCATGAGTGGCACGGACGGTCGCCGCTGTGCGCTTGCGACGAAGCGGATGCATGAGCATCGCAGTTGTAGGGGAGAGCCATGCCGGAGTGAACGGGTCTGTCACCCACCAAGCCGGTCTGATCTGTCACCACTCATCCCGGTTCGTACACCAGCGCCGTAGAGCCCGCCGCTGCAAGGCGACGAAGGGCGTCAGCGTCGTCGCTCCGGGAGGCTATCCTGCGCTCCGCTCCGCCCTGAGCCCTTCGCGGCTGAGCGTCCAACTGTTCGGCAGCTCCTACGATTTCACTTGGACGAGGTGGCGCCACCGCGCTACCGTCCGCACCCGCTGCCTGGTTCGGGCCACCCCGTGAGCGACCTCTCCCGCCGCCGCTTCCTTCAGTGGTCGTCCGCCGGCCTCGCCGCCGGGGTTGCCGGTACGGGCGTCTTCATCCTCCGGGCCGACGCCGAGCCGACTCCAGCGTCCGGGACGCTCGACAAGCACCGGCACGTCCTTGACGACCCGGTCCCCGGGCAGGCGCGGACGGCGAGCCTCCGCCCGGACGGCGGTCCCTCGAACGGGTGGGCCGTGACGGAGCCGGACCAACTCGGCCCGTTCTACCGCGAGGGCTCGCCCTACCGGGGCAAGGTGACGCCGCCGATGGAGCCGGGCGCGCTCCTCGTCGTCACGGGCCGGGTGTGGGGGCACGACGCGCGCCGGCCACTCCCCGGGGCCGTCCTCGACGTGTGGCAGGCCGACGTCCGAGGCCAGTACGAGGCCGACGGCGGGGCCATTCGGCTCCGTGCGAGGGTCGTGGCCGACGAGGCGGGGGCGTTCGAGTACGAGACGGTCTACCCCGGCCACTACGACGGCCGCCCGGCCCACGTCCACCACATCGTTCGGGCGCCGGGGTACGAGACCCTCGTGACCCAGCTTTACTTCGAGGGCGACGCGAACAACGCGAACGAGCCGCTCCCAGACCCGCTCGTGATCGCGCTCGAAGAGGTCCGGCTCGCTGGCGGCACGTACCGACGGGGCGTGTTCGACGTCGTCTTGGCTCCGGCCGCGTAGCCCGGCCGAAGCAGAGCCCGCTGCGCAGGACGGTGGGGGGCGTCCGCGTTTTCGGCTGAGGTGGACACTTGCGTCGCCCTTCCTTACCGCGGTGCCCGCAGTCCAAGGCGGCCGAACGCTCGTCTGCTATTCGGAGGTCGCGTAGAGCCGGGCGACTCCCACGATGTCGAGGGCACCTAGCCCGGCGCGCTCCGCGTCGGCGAACGCGCGGGCGGTGGCCGCGAGGACGTGGCCGGAGAGCCCGGCGGCGTCCGAGAGTGACCGGGCGTAGGCGGCGTCCTTGGCGACGAGCGAGATCGGGAAGTTGGGCGAGGTCGCGCCCTCGGCCATCAGCGTGCCGAGACGCGCGGCGGCCGGGCTCGCGGTGGGCATGGCGGCCAGCGTCGACGCGGCGTCGGCCGGGTCGATGCCTTCGGCGTCGAGCGCCGCCAGCAGCTCGCCGAGGGCCGCGGCCTGGACGGCCAGCATCGCGTTGACGGCCAGCTTCATCGCCATCCCCGCGCCCGCCGGGCCGACGTGGTGGACGGCACCCGCGAACGCCTCCGCGACCGGGCGGAGCGCGTCCACGTCGGCGGCGTCGCCGCCCGCGAGCACGGCCAGCGTTCCGGCCTCGGCGTGGGGCCGGGTCCCGACGACGGGCGCGTCCACGAATCGGCCGCCGCGCTCGGCCACGTCGGCGGCGAGCTGGCGGGCCCGGTCGGGCGTGACGGTGCTCATCTCGACGGCGAGCGCTCTGGGCCGGAGCCCGTCGAGCGCCGACGCCCACACCTCGCGCGAGGCGTCGTCGTCGCGGACGATGGACAGGACGGCGTCGGACGTGTGGGCGGCGGCTCGTGGGGAGTCGGCGACGGTGGCACCGCGGCGAGCGAGCGCGTCGGCCGGTTCGGGCGAGCGGTTCCAGACAGTGACGGAATGGCCGGCGTCGAGCAGGCGGGCGGCGATGCGCGAGCCCATCGCGCCGAGGCCGAGAACGGAAACGGAAGACATGGCAGAGGAGGCGGGTGAGATCTCAGGGTCCGGCCCTCTCCCCCCTCGCCGCCTTAGCCTTTGTTCAGAACGAGCCCGCGCCGCACGCGCGAGAGGTGGACGTCGGTGACGCCGAGGTAGCTCGCGAGGTGGTACTGCGACACGCGCTGGACGAGGTCTGGCCGAGCGTCGACCAAGGCGCGGTAGCGCTCGGAGGCGTCGTGCAAGAGGAAGCTGCGTGCGCGGAGCTCCTTCCGCATCAGCAAGTGCTCAGCCAGCTTGCGGCCCAACCGTTCGAGCGCCGGCTCGCCATTGAGGAGCGCCGTCCACCGCGCGTAAGGCGCCGCGAGGTAGCGCGTCGGTTCGAGCGCCTCGATGCCATAGGCGATGGGGACGCCCAGGCCCGCCGCCGCGAGCGCGCCCGCGAACTCGCCCTCGCCCACGAACGCCTTGTTCGACTCCTTCCCGTCGGCGCCGGGGTAGTAGAACCGGAGCAGGCCGTCGGTGACGAAGAGGACCTCGTGGGCCTCCGAGCCCGGCAGGGCCACCGGAGTGCCAGCCTCGGCCGTCCGCTCTCCGAACGCCTCCGCCAGCCGGTCGGCCTGGGCCTCGTCGAGCGGAGCCCACGCGCGGGCGGCGCGGACGAGTGCGGAGCGTGCCGAATCCATGCCGCCAAGGTAGAGGCCACCGCCGTGCGGCGGTAGCTTTCCGGCACCGTCCCCGCCCGACGCCATGACCGCCCTCCAGGACTCCGACCCCGCCATCTTCGACATCGTCCGCCGCGAGGTCGAGCGCCAGAACGACGGGCTCGAGCTCATCGCGTCGGAGAACTTCGTGAGCCCGGCCGTGCTCCAGGCAATGGGCAGCCCGCTCACCAACAAGTACGCCGAGGGCCTTCCCGGCAAGCGCTACTACGGGGGCTGCGAGGTCGTCGACGAGGCGGAGGCGCTGGCCATCGACCGCGCCCGAGAGCTGTTCGGCGCCGACTGGGTCAACGTCCAGCCGCACTCCGGCGCGACGGCCAACAGCGCCATCTACCTCGCGTTCATGGACCCCGGCGACCGGCTGCTCGGGCTCGACCTCGCGCATGGCGGCCACTTGACGCACGGGTCGCCGGTCAACTTCTCGGGCAAGCTCTACGACGCCCACTTCTACGGGGTCGAGCAGGACGGAGAGAACGCCGGGCGGATCGACATCGACAAGCTCCGCGCCAAGGCCCAGGAGGTTCGGCCCCGGATGCTGTCGGTCGGCGCGAGCGCCTACAGCCGCGACTTCGACTACGCCGCCATGCGGGCCATCGCCGACGAGGTCGGCGCGATCCTGTGGGTCGACATGGCGCACACGGCCGGGCTCATCGCGGCCGACCTCCTGAACGACCCGCTCCCCCACGCCCACGTCGTCTCGACGACGACGCACAAGACGCTGCGGGGCCCGCGCGGCGGCATGATCCTGGTCGGCACCGACGGGCCGAGCCCGACGGGCGAGACGTTCCGGTCCGGCGCGACGAAGTCGACGGGGCAGGTGCTCGACTCGGCCATGTTCCCCGGCACGATTGGCGGGCCGCTCATGCACGTCATCGCGGCGAAGGCGGTCGCCTTCGGCGAGGCGTTGCGGCCCGAGTTCGTGGACTACCAGCGCCAGACGATCCAGAACGCGCAGGCGATGGCGCAGGCGTTCGTCGAGCGGGGCTACGACGTGGTGTCGGGTGGAACGGACAACCACCTCGCGCTCATCGACCTCCGTGGCAAGTGCACCGGGAAGGAGGCCGAGGCGTGGCTGGGCGACGCGGCCATCACGGTCAACAAGAACATGGTCCCGGGCGACCCCGAGAGCCCGTTCGTGACGTCGGGCATCCGCGTCGGCGCGCCGGCCATGACCACGCGCGGGTTCGGCACCGACGAGTTCCGCACGGTCGTCGCGCTGATGGACCGCGTGATCGCCAGCCGGGGCGCCGACGCCGAGGTCGTGCGCGGCGAGGTCCGCGAGCTGTGCGAGGCGTTCCCGTTGTACGACGTGGCGTCGCTCGGCGCCGAGCCGGTCGGGGCGTAGGGACCGACGCCTCGGCGGGGTGGCGGCTCGGCGGGACGACCGCCGATCTGGGGAGATTCCTCCCCACCGCGAGGCGTAGTTCTGGACGATGGGCGCTCCGCAGCGTGTGACCGTTCGGCGTTCCGTATGCGACTGGCCGCTCGCGGGCGTTGTGCCGAGCGCGCCGTGGCCGCGAGCGTCGCAACCTCGCCGCGTGTCCGCCCGTCCTCCCGAACGGCACGCCGCTTGCCGGTCGCGCCTCCGTATGTTTCCCGCCCCGCGCCGCGTCCGTCGTGGCCCGCCGTCGCCTCCATGCCCAACGACCACAGCACCGTCCCCGAGTCGGCCCTGGCGAAGCTGGGGCACACGCTCTACCAGCGGGCGCTGGTCCGGCGCGAGGACGAGTCCATCACCGACCCGCGCGGGCAGCCCATCGGCTGGCTCCTGGACACGCGGACGCCGATGCTCGACGGCGACGTGTTCGCCGAGGCCGGCGCCGTGCTCGCCGAGCGGCTCCGCGCGCGGGGGATCGACCAGGTGGCCGGGTTCGGCTACGGCGCGTTCCCACTCGTGACGGCCGTGTTGCCGCACGGGACCGCCGAGCGGCCGTTCCGCGGCGGGTTCATCCGCGAGCGGCGGAAGGCGTACGGCCGGCGCCGCTTGGTGGAGGGCCCGCTCGACCGCTCGAAGCCGGTCGCCCTGATGGACGACATCCTGAACAGCGGCCGGAGCGCCGCGCGGGCGGCGTCGCTGCTCCGGAGCGACGGGTTCGAGGTGGCCGGCGTCGTGACGCTCTTCAACTTTACCTGGAGCGGCGGCCGGGCCCGGCTCGAGGCCGAGGGCCTGTGGGTCGAGTCGCTCCTGGAGCTCAACCTCCGCGAGAGCGCCCGCTCGGCGACGGCCTCCGGCGACACGGTCTAGAGCGCGTGAGGGGTTATGGGTGATGGGCGGTCTGTCATGGAGCCCATCGACAGTCCCGTACGTTGAGGAGGTCGTGGAGCCCCACCCCGAGTGGGACGCGACGGGGCCTCGAAACCCTTCACCCTTTCCCCCTCACTGTTCACCCGCATGGACGTCTGGCGCTCACGGTCGCAAAAGGCGGCCGGCTCCCAGGGCGATGGCGCAGCGGACCCCATCCGCCTCGACCAGACGCCACCGCCGCCCCCGCCGGCGACTCCCGCGTCGTCGGTCCCCGAGCACATGGCGCCGGGCCCGGGCGAGATGCCGTTCCTCGACCACCTCGAGGAGCTCCGCTGGCGCATCCTGAAGGCGCTCGGCGCCGTCCTGCTGTGCGTCGGCGCGTGCCTGTTCTTTACGGACTGGATCATGGACGGCCTGCTGCTCGGGCCGACGCGGGCGTCGTTCTTCATGTACGACGTGCTCCGGCTCGACGCCATCGACATCGTGCTCCAGAACCGGACCGTGACGGGCCAGTTTTTCGCCTTTTTTGGCACCGTCATCGCGGCCGGCGTGGTGATCGCGTCGCCGGCGGTGGTGTACCAGGCGTGGCGGTTCATCGAGCCCGGGCTGTACCCCGAGGAGCGGAAGGGGCTCCGGTTCGCGGCCGTGTTCGCCGCGTTCTTCTTCGCGCTCGGCATCTCGTTCGGCTACCTCATCATCGCGCCGATCGCGCTCCAGTTTTTCGCCCAGTTCCAGATCTCGGACACGATTCTCAACGAGTTCGACATCTCGAAGTACTTCTCGATGTTGCTCACGTGGTCGTTCGGAGCGGGGCTCCTGTTCGAGCTGCCCGTCGTCGTGGTGGTGCTCTCGAAGGTCGGCATCCTGACCGAAGAGCTGCTCCGTGCGGGCCGGCGCTACGCGCTCGTGGTGGTCCTCATCATCTCGGCCTTCGTCACGCCGCCGGACCCGTACACGATGCTCCTGATGGCCATCCCGCTGATGGGCCTCTACGAGCTGTCGATCCTGCTCACGCGCGTCGTCGAGCGCCGTCGGATTCGGGAGGAGACGGCCGAGGCGGCGCGTGAGGTGAAGGAGGCGGCGCGAGCGGCGGCCGGAAACGAGTAGCTTGGCGACGACCAGCAGGTTCCACCACTCCAGAACCAGCGCGATGACGTACGGCCTGATCGGGAAGATGCTCGCCACTCCTGGAAAGAGGGATGAGCTGATCGCCGTCCTTCTCGGCGGCGTCTCCGGGATGCCGGGGTGCCTGAGCTACGTCGTCGCCCGCGACCTAGAGGACGAAGACGCGCTATGGGTTTCGGAGGTCTGGGAAAGCAAGGAGGCCCACGAGGCGTCGCTCTCCCTTCCGTCAGTTCGCGAGGCCATCTCGAAGGGCCGCCCGATGATCGCGGGGTTCGGCGAGCGGTTCGAGACGGAACCGGTGGGCGGGCACGGGTTGGCAGGTGCCGGCTCGTAGCGCCTGACTCGCCGCTCCTCAGACGACGGCCAAGACCACGACGACTCCGTCGATAGAGAACGGGTGGGGCGACGTCGGCGGCCCCGGGTACGCCCGATGGGATTGCGGCCGTCGCAGACGCTCGCCAGCTTGCGGCCCCACGTCTCCGAACCGCCATGCCCCGTCTCGTTTTCGGCCTCGCCGTCGTTCTCTCGCTTGCCGCCTGCGACACGGACGGCGCCGGCCTGCTCGATCCGCAAGAGGTCAACGTGTCGGCCCTGTCGCAGGACCCGGCGCGGCTCGTCGGCGCGTGGGAGCTGGCGACCGTCACGCCCTCGGGCGAGTGTATCGGCGAGGACTGCACCCGCACGCGGTCGGCGGCGGCGGTCGGCCGCTCCGAGCGGCTCGTGTTCGAGGCGGACGGGATGGCCGAGGTGATCTGCGACGGCGCCCCGGCCCGACGTGTGGCGTACCGCGTCGAGCCGGTCGAGTACGGGGACGGGACGCAGAGTGAGATCCCGTACCTGTTCGTCGACTCGCGAGCCGAACTGTTCGGCGTGACTGGCGATCAACTCTTCCTGGACAACCGGCCTGTCGACGGCGAGCTGCGCGAGTACCGCCGCCGCTAACGGGGCGCGAAGGGCCGGGCGGCGGCGTTAGCCTGCGGCCCCCGCTCCGCCCGCCCGATGCGCCGTCTCGCTCTCGCCGCCCTCGTCCTCGTTGCCTCCGCCGCCCAGGCCCAGGACGTCGACTACTTCGCCATCCGCAAGAGCTTCGGGCTCTACGGCGCCGTCTACGAGATCCTGACGTCCGAGTACGTCGACGCCATCGACGCGGAGTCGCTGATGCGGAGCGGGATCGGGGCGATGACCGGCGCGCTCGATCCGTACACGGTCTACTACGACGAGGCGACGGCCGCCGCGAGCCGGCTCCAGCAGGGCGGCGACGTCGGCGGCGTGGGCGTCGTGGTGGCCGAGCGCGGCGGGCGGCTCGTCGTCGTGTCGGTCTTGGACGGGTCGGATGCCGAGCGGCAGGGGCTCCGGCCCGGCGACGCCGTCGTCACCCTCGGTGGACAGCCGGCCACGGACCTCTCGGCCCAGCGAGCGAACGCGCTGCTCCGCGGCGAGCCCGGGTCGAGCGTCCCCGTCGAGGTCACGCGCGAGGGCACTGCCGACCCGCTCCGGTTCGTCCTGGTCCGCGCCGGCGACCCCGACACCGAGGTCACGTATTCCGGCTTCCTCGGCGATTCGGCCGAGGGCGTCGGCTACGTGCGGTTGGGGCGGTTCATGCAGGACGCGGCCGGCCAGGTGGCCCGGGCCGCCGCGGCGCTCCGGGCTGAGGGCGAGCTGCGGGCCCTCGTGCTCGACCTCCGCGGCAACCCGGGCGGGCTGCTCGACCAGGCCGTCGCCCTCAGCGGCCAGTTCCTGCCCCAGGGGACGCTCGTCACCCAGACGCGGGGCCGCGCCGTCGGGACCGACCAGACGTACCGCACCCAGGAGGCGCCGACGCTGCCCGACCTCCCCGTCGCCGTGCTCGTGGACGCGGTGAGCGCGTCGGCGAGCGAGATCGTCGCGGGCGCGCTCCAGGACCACGACCGCGCCGTCGTCGTCGGCGAGACGACGTTTGGGAAGGGGCTCGTTCAGGTCATCCGGCCGATGCCGTACGGGACGGCGCTTAAGCTGACCGTGAGCCGCTACACGACGCCGTCGGGCCGCGAGATCCAGCGGCTGACGTACGCCCAGGGCGTCGAGGCGACCGAGGCCGGGCCGGGGCAAGCGTTCACGACGACGGGCGGACGGGCTGTGCGGAGCGGCGTCGGGATCGAGCCGGACGTGGCCGTGTCGCTAGGGGAGGAGAGCGAGCTCGAGCGGGCGCTCGTCCGCTCGGCCGCGTTCCTGCGGTTCGCCAACCGGTTCGCCGCCGAGACGCCCGACTTGCCGGCCAGCTTCCGCGTCGACGACGCGCTGTTCGGCCGCTTCCGCCAGTTCGTCGAGGCCGAGGGCGTCGACTACCGCACCGACGCCGAGCGGACCACCGACGCGCTCGCCGAGGACCTCGACGAGGCCGGCTACGCTGGCGCCCAAGACGCCCTCGCCGACCTCCGCCAGGCCGTCGGCCGCGAGAAGGACCGCGACTTCGACCGCCACGCCGAGCGCTTGCGGGCGCTCTTGCGCCAGGAGATCCTGTCGCGCTACGTCGGCCAGCAGGCGCAGACGGTCGCCGCGCTTTCCGAAGATGCGGCTGTGGCCGAGGCCCGCCGGCTGCTGCTCGACCCGGCGGCCTACGCCCGCGCGCTCGGCCGGTAGTCGCCAGCGGACAGGATGAACCGTGTCCCTACGAGTGCCAGGCGCCGAGTCGCTGAGTCTCCGCGACACCCTCCGGTTTCCGCCTAGCCCGCCTACGAAGTCCCCTCTCCCAGTGGGAGAGGGACAGGGTGAGGGGCCTCGTCATCGCGGGCGGCCGATGAGCCGCATCGCGCCGCGCCGTGGCCGGCGATCCGCCGGTGCTCGGACCGATGCGGGCGCGGGTGCGTAGGCGCGGGCCTCCCTTCAGCGCCGCATGGTCTTCCTCCTCCTCGTGGCCGGCGCCGTCGGCGGGTTCGTGGCCGGGCTGGTCGGTGTGGGCGGGGGCATCATCTTCGGGCCCGTCTTGTTTTTTGTATTCCAGGCCGCCGGCATCGAAGACCCGATTCTGACGCCGCTGACGCTGGGGTCGAGCCTGCTCTGCACGTTCGCCGCGAGCGCCTCGGGGACCGTCGCCCAGGCCCGCGCCGGCGCCATCGACCGGCGGACGGCGCTCGTGGTCGGAGCCGTCGCGGCCGTCGCCGTCGTGCTCGTCGGCCGGTTCGTGACGACCGAGCCGTGGTACGACAAGCAGGCGTTCCAACTGATTCTGGGCGTGCTGCTCGTCGTCGTCGTCGTGCGGATGCTGCTCAAGAAGGACCGGGCGGACACGCTGTCGACGGCCGGTGCGCGGACCGGGCCGCTCCCGCTGGCGGCGACGGGACTCGGGGCCGGCGTGATCGCCGCGCTGGCCGGCGTCGGCGGAGGCGTCGTGATGGTGCCGGCGTTCAGCGGGCTCGTCCGCCTGCCGATGCGGGTGGCGGCGGGGACGTCGACGGCGGCCATCACCGTCATCACGGCCGTCGGCGTGGCGACGTACACCGTACTGGGGTGGGGCGCGGCCGTACCCGAGGGCGCGCTCGGCTACGTCGACTGGCGCGGCGCGGCAGCGCTGGCACTGCCGGCCGTCGTGACGGCCCGGCTGGGCGTATCGACGGCCCACCGGATCGACGTCCGCGCGGTCCGGCTGAGCTTCGCCGCGTTCGCGGCCGTCGTCGCCGCGCGGCTGCTGTGGAACGCGCTGGTGTAGCCGGGGTCTACGGGGCCCTCTCGCCCTCAGCACCATGCGTGTCGTCTTGCTGATCGCCGCGCTCGCTCTGGCCGGCTGCGCCGACGCCGATCCGCCCGGTCCCACCCTCGACGGGACCGACCCCGTCCAATCCGACGGCGACCTCGCCCCGGACGCCGACCTCGCGCCGACGCCCGACGTGGCGCCCGAGCCTGACGTGGCGCCCGACCCCGGCCTCGCCCCAGAAGCGACGCTCCAACCCGACTCCTCCGAGGCGCCATAAAAAAGCCCCGCCAGCCGAGGCCGACGGGGCGAGCGAGACGGACGCCGAGCCTAGGGCGTGTGGACAATCACCCAGATCGGCTCTCACGGGCCAGATCCCGCCCTCACCGCGTCGCTCTCGTCGTCCGGGGCTACGGCCCCGGACTCCTCGCGCTCCTTGCGAGGCCGAAATCGTGACCTCGTGCGAGCCTGACCTCGCGAATGTCCACACGCCCTAGCTCATGTCGCCCTTGTTCTGGACGGTGAACGTCACCTTGCAGTGGACGCGGAAGTTGCCGGCCTCGGCCTCGCCGGGCTCGTAGATGAAGTCCTCGACGTAGACGCTCTGGACGCCGCGGACCGTCTGCGAGACTTCCTTGTACGCCTGCTTGACGGCGTCGTCGAAGCTCTTGTCCGAGACGGCGGACACTTCAATGATCTTTGCGATAGCCATGGGAATGGGGGGTGGTGAAGAAGGGGACGGTCCAACGCCGGGTCCGGCCCCGGAGGTCCGGCGTGGGCTCCGGTCGCGCCTGTTCGCCTGGTCCCTCGGCCACGCCGACGGCACGCAGCACCGCCTCTACGCCGACCGCAAGCGGCGGCTGTTCGGCCAGATCGAGGGCCGCGACGGCGCGCCGCCCGTCGTCGTCGAGATCGGGGCCGGCACCGGGCTCAACGCGGTCTTCCTGCCGGCCGAGTCCCGGTGGATCGTGGTCGAGCCCAACGTTCACTTCCACGACCGCATTCGGAAAGCGGCCGAAACGAATCGGCTCGACCTCGACCTCCGCACGGGCACCGCCGAGCAGTTGCCGGTCGAGGACCGCGAGGCTGACGCCGTCGTAGCACGCTCGTCCTGTGCTCCGTGTCTGGTGTGGCCGAATCGCTCGCGGAGGTCCGGCGCGCGCTCCGGCCCGGCGGCCGGTTCGTGTTCGTCGAGCACGTGGCCGCGCGCGAGGGCACAGCGCTGCGCGTGCTCCAGCGTGTCGTCCGCCGCCCGTGGGGGTGGGTCGCCGACGGGTGCCGGCCCGACCAAGACACCGAGCGCCGACTCCGCGCGGCCGGGTTCTTGGACCTCCAGATCGAGCCGTTCCGTGCGGATCTCGCCATCGTCTCGCCCCACATCGCGGGCGTCGCCACGCGCTGACGCGGCGCTACTGGACCAAGATCGGGTCCTCCGCCGACGCGGCGATCTGGCCGAACGGCTCGCCCGACTGGCGCTCGACCCAGGTGACGGCCTGGGGCGAGAGGTCGGCGACGCGGGCGCCGAACGAGGCGCGGTAGAACGCGAAGCCGCTCCCCTTCAGCAGCGCGTACGCCTCGCCCGAGTCGGTGTCGATCAAGAGCCAGACCGTCCGGTCGTCGTCGGTGAGGTCGGGGTCCGGGCGCAAGGTGACGGCGAGCGCGTCGCCGACCGACTCGACCGTCGACGCGGTGTAGGCCGGCGTCTCGCCGAGCGCGGCGAGCGCGGCCACCAGTTCGGACTCGACCGAGAACGCCTCCTTCAGCGCCGGCTGCACCGACGGCTGGAGCAGGAAGTTGGCCCCGTCCTCGCGGACGACCGGCCGCCCCGCCCACTCGCGGACGACCTCGGCCGGGAGCGCCCCGGCGGGGCCGTCGTCCCCCCGGACGGCCGCCCCGGGGGCCACCTCCGACGCCGACCGGGCCGAGGGCTCGGGCTTCTCCGAGGGGCCGTCGGTCGAGGCGTCGCCGCACGCGGCGAGGGCCAGGGCAAACGCGAGCAGGCAGAAACGGGGCACGGCAGGGGCGGAGGCGGGATCCCATGGTACCGCCGCGTCGGCGTGCGCTACGGACTGATCGGCGCGTCCTCGGACGCGCGGGCGAGCTCCGCAGACGGCGTGCGCGACGCCTGCTCCACCCGGGCGACGGCCTCCGGAGAGAACGTCCCGATCCGGGCTACCGCGATCTCCCCATGGGAGAGGCCCGGTGAGAGGCCGGACCTCACGCCAAACTCGGGTGGCCCCTCACCCCGCCCCCTCCCACCGAGCAGGGCCGCTAAGTTCTCGGGCGCGAGTCATATTCCTACGCAAAACGACAGTCATCCCCGCGAAGGTGGGGACCCATACGGGGCCGCTCGCCGGACACGAGGGGCGCATGGATTCCCGCGTACGCGGGAATGACGGTGTGAGGGGGGTGGAGAGAGACTCTCCCTCCGGCCCTGGGGTTGACCTGGGTCCGTCTTCCGTCGCGGCTACTCGCGGGGGAGCCAGACCGTCGCCCCGTCCTCGTCGATGTAGCCGAGCTGGCCGTCGACGGTGACGGCCGCCAGGCCGCCCGCGAAGTCGTCGACCTCGTCGAACTCGGGCGCACGCAGGAGCGTGCCGTCGGGCCGGACGAACGTCCACGACCCGTCGACCTCGACGGCGGCCCGGCCGCCTCGGAACGCCCGCGCGGCGTCGAACTGGGGCCCGATCACGCGCTGGCCGCGCTCGTCGACGTACTCCCACCGGTTCTCGGTCCGGACCGGCGCCAGGCCGCTGCTGTAGTCGCCGGCCGAAATGAACGTCTGCCCGTCCGCGCCGCGCCGGTTCTCCGTGTCAACGTAGAACCACCGCTGGCCCTGGCGGACCGCCGCGCGACCTCCGGAGAACGAGCGAGCGTCGTCGTAAGCGGGCTCGATCACGACGGCCCCGGTCCGGTCCACGAACCCGACCTTGCCGTCGCGCTCGAAGCGGGCGCGGCCATCGTGGAGGTCGCCGAGGTTGTCGAACGCGGGCTCGACCACGACCTCACCGGCGCGGTCGAGGAAGCCCCACCGCCAGCCGGTCGTCTTGACCCGGGCCACGCCCTCCGAGAAGTCCCGGGCGTCGTTGAGGTACGGGTTGATGAGAAACCGCCCCTCCGTGTCGACGAACGCATTCTTGCCGTCGACGCGGACGCGGGCGCGGCCGTCACGCGGCGCGAACGCCTCGTCGGCGGCGACCGAGAAGGCGACCTCGCCGTCGGTGCGGAAGTAGTCCCACACGTTCTGGCGTCCATCCCAGCGGCGGGCCGGCGTCAGCCCCTCGGCGCCCGGCCGGACGCTGCTGTAGTCGCCGAGCGAGACGACCACGCGGCCGGTCTCGTCGATCAGGACGCGCTCGCCGTTCTGGCTCGCCGGGAACAGGCGGGCGCTCGCGTCGGCCGCGTCGTCGTCGCCGCCGAAGGCGTCGCAGCCGATGGCGGAGACCGCCAGGGCGAGGAGGAAGAGGGAGGAGAGGAGGCGCATGGGTCGCGGAGGTTCAGGGTTCGTCGTTCGGAGACTGGGACGCCGTGGAGCCCGGTGCGTCGGCAGGTTCGGGGTTCATCAGGGTGCGGACTCTTGCGAGCCCTGAAAAGCTGTTTGGTGAGCGAGATCGGGTCCCCTCTCCACCCCCGGGGGAGAGGGCTAGGGTGAGGGGGGCCGCCGACGCACGAGGGCCTGGCGACGCCGCCGGACCCTCACCCTGTCCCTCTCCCAGGGGGAGAGGGGACCTCGCGAGCGGCGCCGAGGTGTTCCCCAAACCGTTTCTGAACCCCGAACGGTCATCGGGTCGGCTCCCAGACGAGGGCGCCCTCGCGGTCGACGTAGCCGACGCGCAGGTTGTCGCCGCTGCCGGTCGTGACCTGGGCCAGCCCGCCCCGGAACGGCTTGGCCGACGAGAAGGCCGGGCTCGCCACGATCAGGCCGTCGTCGCGGCGGAGGTACGTCCAGCGGTTGTTGAACCGGACCGCCGCGCGGCCCTCGGAGAACGGCCCGGCCTCGGCCAGCTTTGGGCCGACCACGAACGCGCCGTCGCGGTCAATAAACCCGAACCGGTCGCCGACGCGGACGGTGGCGAGCCCTTCGGAAAACGGCGCAGCGGCGTCGAACGTCGAGTTGAGCGCGATCCGCCCGTCCCGGTCGACGTACTTCCAGACCTCGCTGCCGCGCTCCCGCACGGGCGCGAGCCCAGCGTCCGAAAACGGCCCGGCCTCGTCGAACGAGGTGCCGAACGCGAACGCGCCCGACCGGTCGATGTAGCGCCAGCCGTCAGCGGTCTGGACCGGCGCTAGCCCCTCGCGGAACGGGCCGACAGCCGCGAACTGCAGCTCGACCACGACCGCCCCGGACTCGCCGGCGAAGCCCCACACGAACCCACGCCGGACGGCGGCGCGGCCGTCGGAGAACGGCTCGGCGCTGTCGTAGCCGGCCTCGCCCACGCGCGCCCCGTCGCGGTCGACGTAGAACCAGCCCTCGGTCGCCGAGCGGACCGGCGCGAGCTGCCCCTCGAACCGGCCGGCCGCGAGGTACTGCGGCTCGATGGCGAGCGAGCCGTCGGGCCGAGCGTAGCCCCACAGCGCGCCCTGCCGGACGGCCGACCGCCCGCCGGTGACCTCGTCGGCGAAGTCGTACTGGGGGCTGGAGACCAGCCGGCCCTCGGCGTCGATAAAGCCCCACCGGCCGTCGGACAGGACCGGGAAGCCGTCGACGGCCTCGGCGTCGTCGCCGCCGAAGGAATCGCAAGCGGGCAGGAACAGGACGAGCGCGAGCAGCGCGAGAAGACGGGACATCATCGGACGACGGTGACGGTGACGGTCCGCGACGCACCGGGCGTGCGCAGGCGGACGAGGTAGAGGCCGGCGGCGAGCCCGGCGCTGTCGAAGGCGATGGCGTGGTCGCCAGCAGCCAGCGCCCGGTCGTGGAGCACGCGGACGGTCCGCCCCCCCACGTCGGCGACCTCGACGGTCGCGAGCGCGGGCGCGTCAAGCGTAACGGCGATGCGGGCGCGGCCGGCGACCGGGTTCGGGGCGACGGACAGCCGCAGCCCATCCGCTGGGGGCGCGGGCGCGGCGTCGACGGTGAACGGGCTCTCGACCAAACCGGCAAGCGGCTCGAAGCCGCCGCCCAACACGTCGGCCGTGTCGGCACCGCTCATCCCGAACCACTCGGCGAGCACGCTGGCGTAGACGCGCCGGAAGTCGACCGACATCGGCAGCGCGTTCTGGTTGTTCGGCAGGCTGTCGAGGACAGAGCCCGGTCCATCCCCGTAGAGCCCGCCGCCGACGCCTCCGCCGAACACCAACATCGGCGACGCCTCGGCGTGATCGGTCCCGGCGGCCCCGTTCTGGCTGATGGTCCGGCCGAACTCCGAGAACGTCATCGTGAGCACGCGGCCGGCGTCGGCGCCGAGGTCGGCGGTGAAGGCGCGGACGGACTCGGCGATCTCGCGGAGCAGGCCGGGCTGGCGGTCGAGCTGGTCCGAGTGCGTGTCGAAGCCACCAATGGAGACGGCGTAGATCCGCGAGGGCAGCCCGCCCTTGATCAACCGGGCGACCGACGCCAGCGACGACGCGAGCCCGCCGCCGGGGTAGCCAGCCTCCCCATCATTCTCGCCGGCCTGCGACGCTTGGTAGACGGCGTCGCGGTAGCGCAGGCCCGAGTTGTAGATCTCGCGCACGAACCGGAGCTCGTCGCCCGCCAGCGTGGCCGGGACGGCGGCCTCGTCGTAGAACTGGCCCGTCTGCGCCAGCCGGTCGAACTGGTCGGGGTTGGAAAAACTCATCCCCAGCGCCCCGCCCGCGCCGCGCACCAGCAGCGACGACGCGCCGCCGATCCGGATGGCGACCGGGTAGGGGAGGGGCTCGGCGACGTGGCTCGGAAACGCGCGGTCCACCCAGCGGCCCGTCCAGCCGTCCGTCCGCTGCTCGTTGGCGTTGGAGGCCGAGGCCCAGATGTCGGTCGAGCGGAAGTGGGAGCGGCTGTGGTCGGGGTAGCCGGCCGAGTGGATCACGGCCAGGTCGCCGTCGCCCCACATCGTCTCGAGCCCCGCCATCGCTCCGTTGAGGCCGTAGTCGCCGTCGAGCGTCAGCAGCGACGACGCGGCCTGGCCGATCTGGGGGCGCCGGCGGTAGTAGGCGTCGCTCGTGTACGGGACCACCATGTTGAGCCCGTCGTTGCCGCCGCCGAGCTGAATGATGACGAGCATGCGGTCAGTCTCGGCCCGGCCCAGCGACCGGAGCAGCGGCGTGTGCGAGGACGCCCGGACGGTCTGCGCACTTGCGCCACTCCCCAGGAGGAAGGCGCCCGCGGCAGCCGTCGTGGCGCCGGTCAGGAAGTCGCGCCGGTTCCACGCGGCGTGGTCGCGGTCGTGGTCCCGGCCGTGGTCGAGCGAGATGGCGCGGGGCGGAGCGGCGTGGGAGCGGTCGCACATGGGGGGTTACAGATGGAGTCGTCAGAGATGCGTGATCTGTGATGCGTGACTCTTCCACGTGGGCGTCCGCGCTGGCGCGAGAGAATCACGCATCACGTGTCACGCATCAAAACGCATCACACCAATTGGTACTCGGGCAGGTTGACGAGGGCCGCGAGCAACTGGCGCAGGCGGTCGCGCGCGGCGTCCTCGGCCGAGACGACGATCTCGACCCAGAAGCCCTGGCGCTCGCCGCGCGTGTAGGACGTCGGGACGCCGTCCAGGACGGTTTGCTCGGCGAGCGCGTCCGCGTCGGCCTCGCTCAGGGGGACGGCGAGCAGGTGCGCGGCCAGGTCGCGCGTGAGCCGGTACGGGTCGAAGCGGTCCGAGACCTGCTCGACGAGCGGGAGCGGGTCGTAGGTCGGGAACGGGCCGTCGCCGAAGACGGCGGCCTCGGCGATCCCCCGGCGCTCGACGATGGTGCCGGTCGTGACCCAGGCGCGGTACTCGAGCGGGTCGTCATAGCCGGGCCAGCCCTCGACGGACGGCGGGTTGAGCACCTCCTGCCCGATGGACTGGCTGGTCTCGCGGAACGTCTCCAAGACGGCCTGCGACGGCGTCAGCCCGAGCTCGCGGCCGATCCCCACCATCAACTCCATCGGCGTCTTGAGCCGGGCGCCGACGACGGCCGGGTCGTAAAAGTGGGCGCTCGCGAAGAGGGCTCGGAGCGCGGCCGGCACGTCGAAGGCTGTCTGCTGGAGCACGTCCGCGAGGGCGGCGACGACGCCCGCATTGGCGACGGGGTGGACGAACCAGGCGTACAGCTTGCCCGCCACAAAGTGGGCGACGGCCGAGCCGCGCTCCTGGAAGATCAGGTCGACCAAGTCGTCGTGGTCCCAGCCGCCCGTCCGCCCAAAGATGGTCTTGGGACCGGCGTCGTGGCGCTCGGCCCGGAACTGGCTGCGGACTCGGGGGGCGTCGACGGTCCACCCGGTCAGCGCGCGGGCGGCCTCAACCACGTCGTCCTGGGTGTAGTTGGGCGCGCCGTCGGGGCCGGTGATGCCCATCGAGAACAGCTCCAGGATCTCGCGGGCGTAGTTCTCGTTGAGGTCGCCGGCTCGGTTCTGGTCGTTGTTGAGGAACCGCAGCATGGCCGGCCGCTTGCCGATCCCCTCCAGCAGCGGCCGGAACGGGCCGACGGCCCGCTCGCGCAGGAACGTCAGGTAGTCGACGGCGAAGGCGGCGTGGGAATAGACGGCCTGGGCGGTCGCGAAGTGGTCGTGCCACAGCAGCGCCAGCTTCTCGCGGAGCCCGCCGGCGGCCATCTCGGCGACCCACGCCCGCTGCCACTCGTAGAACCGCTGGATGTTGGTCCCGCCGTCCGACGTGGTCGAGCCGGCCCACCTCGGCTCGTCAGGGAGCGGGCGCTGGGCGGCGGCATCGAGGATCGCACCGGCCGCGACAGCGGGCGAGCCGGCCACGAGCGCGGCCACCACGTCGGGCCGGGACGCGCCGAAGTGCGTCCGGCGGACGAGGTGCGTGGCCTGTGCCGCGGTCCAGGGGCCGGCGTACGGGGCGAGGTCCGCCGCGAGCGCCGCGTGCCGAGGCGGAGTCGGTCGGCCCCGTGGGGTCGGTGCGGTCGGCCGCGTCAGGAAGGCGCGTCGGTCCATCGGGGGGCGGGGGCGGCGGGCACGGCCTGTCCGTGCCTCCAAAAAGCTATCGGCCGGTTTCGGGCCGGCTTGATCCACCGAGCCGTTCGGGAGACCTCGCGCTCCGTTTGCAGAGAGAGCCGGACGTCGGAATCGGCACGAAGGCGGCGACAGGCACGGTCTGCGGCTGTCGGCCCTGATGGAACCGACCGGCATCCCTCAGTCAATCATCAAGACCGCGGCGGACTCCGGCCCTCCGGTGAAGGGTGCCGTGCGGGAAGCCCAGGAGCGGGCGGGGGGGAGGACGGCGTGTGTCGGCGGTCGGTCGACGTGGTGATCTCGAACTGCGTGCTCAACCTGGCGCCGGACAAGGCGGTCGTCTTTGAGGAGATCACGCGCGTCCTCAAGCCCGGCGGCGATCTCTACGTCTCGGACGTGTTCGCGGACCGGCGGCTGCCCGGGGCCGTCCGCCGCGACCCCGTGCTCGTCGGCGAGTGCCTGGGCGGCGCGCTCTACACCGAGGGCTTCCGCTGGCTGATGGCCGGCCTCGGCTGGGCCGACGTCCGGACGGTGGCCGCACCCGCTACGGCCGCTTTTTCGATGTGGCCGGCGACCGCTCGACGCACTTCGGCCTGTTCGACTGCGAGCCGGCGACGGCCGCCTCGGACAGCGGGATGGGCGGAGGCTGCTGCTAGCCCGACCCGCCGACGACGCTGAACACGAGCGACCACGTCCCCGAGCGCCCGGTGACACGGTCGCGGATCGTCCCCTCGAACACGACACGGTCGCCCGCGCGGACGTCGGCGGGGACGGGCAGCACGATAAACTCCCGCGCCGTCCCGCTCGTCGTGCCCGACGGGGTCGCGCTCAGGCTCACGAGCGACCGCTCGCCCGTCGCGCCGTCGGTTCGGTAGATGGACCGCTCGACCTCGTAGTCGGACCGCCCGCCGCGCGTGCCGAGGTCGTACGCCTCGACGAAGACGCCGACGAGCGCACCGGGCACGACCATGTCGTACGGGTAGCGCCACCGCGCGCGAGCCCGCTCGGCCTGGGCCCGGGGCGCCCCCGAGATGGCGTCGACGGCGTCGGGCGGGACGAGGTGGGGGAGGGGGTCGCTGATGAGCAGCCCGCCCGGGCCCTCCGTCAGCGGCGCGAGCGGGCCGACGCGAGCGATGCCGCGCCGAACAGCCGCGCCCTCGGCGTCGAGCACGTCGGTCTGGACGGCGACAGACAGGCGTCGGCCGGTGGCTTGGAAGGTGGCTGCCTCGACCGGCGTCGTCTGGCCCGGCCGCGTCGCGAGAGACGAGAGGGGGGAGACGCGCTCGGCCCGGTCCCCGTCGCCTCGCCCGCCGGCCTCGGCGACGGTCGCGACGGAGCGGACCGCGAGCCCATCGCCCAGGCCGACGAACGCGCCGGGCTCTGGCGCCCACGCGACCTCGACGCGCGTCCGCCCGCCCGGACCGCGGAAGCGCGCCGCCCGGACGGCCACCGGCATCTCGGCGACGGGCGGGAGGTCGACGCCGGAGACCACGTCGCGCGTGGCGCGGGCCGCCTGCTGGCGCTCCGCCTCGATCTCCTCGAACAGCGACGCCACGATCTGAGGCACGTCGCCGGCCGTCCCTCCGCTCGTGAACGTCTGCGACACCGACGGCTTCTCGGCGAAACGGGTCGGGCTCATCCCCGCTTCGAGTGCGTCTCCGGTGATCTCGAAGTGGAGGGCGTCGACGGTCGGCAGCGCCAGTGCGTACTGGGGGATGACGGCCGCGATGGCGTCCATCAGGTCGTAAAACGCCAGCGCCGAGGTCTTCGCCCACTCCGGCGCGCGCGGGTGCATCTCGCCCTGGCGGATCATCTGGAGGCCGGGTGGCAGCAGATCGACCGGCGACGCCTCGCGCCACGTCCGCCCGTCCTCGACGAACAGAAAACCGAGCCGACCGCCGTCGTACACCCAGAGCGCGTTGTCGGGCGTCCCCACGGCCAGTGACGACCGAGACAGGAGCAACGTCTGGGACCGGAGCTCGCGAACGACGTCGGGCTCCCCCAGTCGGACGAAGACGGCCCCGCGGTCGTCGAACCCGCGCCGGCTGGCATCGGCGAACCGGCGCTCGGCGTGGGCGACGCGGTCGAGGTGGAGCGTCAGCCGCTCGTTCTCGGGCGTGGCCGGCAACGGGTCTTGGGCGTGCCACCACGCAACGAGGTCGAGCCCGGCGTCGGGGGCAGGCGCGCCGAGCGCTCGCCGGAGCGTGTCGGGCAGAATGGGCCAGAGCTGAGCGACGAGCCGGTCGACGTCGGCGTCCGCGTCGGGGCCCGCCGTCGCGAGCCGGTCGAGATAGTCGACGCGGTCCTGGGCCGTTGCCGTCGAGGCGAGGACGAGCAGAGCGAGGGCGACGAAGAGTCGCATCACGAACCTGGTGGAAAGTTGCCCCGCGAGCTCAGCCGCCCGACCGAACCGAGGAGTCACGGCGCTCGGCCGGGACCACGCCCGTCGGAAGGTCGAGGCCGTCGGCCAAGGCGAGGAAGCGGTCGTGGAGCGACGCGCGCCGGCGGCGGAGCCCGTCGATCTGGTGGTAGTGCCGCCACCGCGCGACGCGGACCCGGATCGCCCGCCACGCGCCGACGGCGATCTCGGAGTACAGCAGCGCCGCGACGCCGCCGAGCGCGCTCAGCGCCGCGATCACGAGCCCCACGGCGACGGGCGCCTCGGGCAGGTCCGGCATCACGTCCGCCAGCCGGACCACGCCGAGCGCCGCCAGCAGTCCCGCGGTCGCCCACGCCAGCGGGAACAGCACGAGCCCGCCGAAAATCTTGACCGTCGCCGCGTCCTTCGCCGCCTTCGCCGCCAGCAGCGCCACGCCCTTCAGCGCCCAGTACGGCGGCGCGTTGACGGCGAACCCGACGAGCAGCAGCGGCGGCAGCAGCAGCGCCACGGCGACGGCCTGCGCGATGGCGCCGACCACGAGCACGGCCGATCCCAAGCGCGGCGGACGGTCGAGCGCGCCGTCGTCCAGCCCGAGCCGGTGGAGCGCGTGGTGGTACGCCGCGATGTCCTGGCGCAGCGCCTCGATCTCGTCCGGGTGCGTCTCGGAGCGGACGCGGTAGCCCTCCCAGATCTGGGCGAACCCAGCCGTGCGCGAGACGACGGTCTCGGGCGCGGGGCGCTCGCCCCGGCGCGCGGCGGCCTCGGCCGCGATCAACGTCCGCGCCCGGTGCATGAGGGCGTGGAGCCGCCATGAGGCCGTCGGGTGGACGGCGGCCACGAGGGCCTCCTCGATGGCGTCGGTCAGAACGTCCGGCGCGTCGGGCGCGTCGAGGTCCATCTCGGCGAGGTCGAGCGGCCGGTGAAACGCGACGAGCACGTCGGTGCGGAACGTGTCCTTGTCCTCATAGTGGAGCCCGACCGGGACGATGACGGGCGGTGGCCGGCCGGCCGGCGTCCGCTCGCGCGCCTGGAGGTAGAGCCGCGCGGCGCCGCTGCGGATCTCGCTGAGGTGGGGCCGGTCGTGGCTGACGCCCTCGGGGAACAGGGCCGAGAACGAGCCACCGGCGATCTCGTCCGCGAGTGCGCCCAGGCTTCGGTCATTCGCTGCGCGCCGCTCCTCCGGCGTCATCGCGTCCTGGTCGACCGCGCGGTAGATCGGGACCGTCCCCAGCGCCCGCATCATCGGGCCGACGACGGGCCAGCGCAAGAGCCCGTCGCGCGCGCCGAACACGATCCGCCCGGGCACCGTCGACAGGATGAGGGCCGGGTCGATCAGGCCGTTCGGGTGCCACGCAACCAAGAGCCCGCCGCGGTCTTGGGGCACGTGGTGGGTCCCGGCGACGGCCACGTCGCGGAAGAACAGCCGGACGACGGCGCGGACGACGGCCCGCAGCGCGCGGTACCGGAAGGGGAGGGGAGCAGCGTCGGGCACGTCGGAGACTACCACCGGCCCGCGCTCGGCCCTACATCAGCCCAGATTTGCAGGCGCACTCCGCGAGCGACTGGCGCTGCTCGTCGGTGAGCCCCCGCGGCACCGTCACCTCGACCTCGACGAACAGGTCGCCCCGCCGCGTCGCCGTCTCGACGCCCTGGCCGCGCAGGCGGAGCCGCTCGCCCGGCTGCGTGCCCGGCGGGATGTGGACCTTCATCGTCTGGCCGTAGGCGTTCGTGATCGAGCGCGTCGTGCCCAGGATGGCTTCGAGCGCCGACACCGTCTCGACCACGTGCAGGTGGTCGCCCTCGCGCCGGAACCGGGCGACCGGGTCGACGCGGAACGTGACGTAGAGGTCGCCGCGCTCGCCCCCCGCGCCGAGGCGCCCGTGCCCCTTCACCCGGACCTTGAGCCCGGAGCGGACGCCCTTGGGGACGGTCAGCCGGACGGGCTCGCCGCCGCTCATCCGCACCTCGGTGGTTCCGCCGCGCAGGGCCTGGTCGAACGTGAGCCGGACCTGGGCTTCGACATCGGCGCCGCGCTCGCTGGGATTCGGCGTCCCCCGGGGGTCGCCGAAGAAGAGCGACGTGAGCGGGTCCTGGCTGTCGGCGGGGTCGAACGGCTTGTGACCCATCGCGTACGGCCCGAGCTCGCCGTCGAGCGAGAACGTCCGCACCAGGTCGTACTGGGTCCGGCGGCGCGGGTCCGAGAGCACCTGGTAGGCGAGCTGGACGAGCTTGAACCGCTCCTCGGCGCTCGGGTCGTGCGGGTTCCGGTCGGGGTGGGAGTCCCGGGCCACCGACCGATACGCCCGCTTGATGGCCTCCGGCGAGGCCGTCTCGGTCACGCCGAGCAGGAGGTAGTAGTCGGTAACTTCGGCCATCGGGGAGGGGCGGCAGGCCGGCGGTCGGCGCGCGTCCCGACAGGACGCCGGACGCCCGGCCAGGGATTCCCCGGTACAGACTCCGTGCCAACGCCCTATTCCGCGACGTGATGACACCCCGCCCGATCCGCAAGCTCCTCGTCGCCAACCGGGGCGAGATCGCCGTCCGCATCCTGCGGACGTGTAGAGAGCGGGGCATCGCGACCGTCGCCGTCCACTCCGCCGCCGACGCCGACGCGCTCCACGTCCGGCTGGCGGACCAGGCCGTCGCCATCGGCCCGGCGCCGTCGTCGGAGTCGTACCTCGTCGCCGACAAGGTGCTCGAGGCCGCCCGGCAGACGGGCGCCGACGCCATCCACCCGGGCTACGGGTTCCTCTCCGAGAACGCCGCGTTCGCCCAGGCATGCCAAGACGCCGGCATCGTCTGGGTCGGCCCGCCGCCGGCCGCGATCTCGGCGATGGGCGACAAGACGGAGGCGCGCAAGCTGATGGCCCAAGCCGGCGTCCCAATGGCGCCCGGCACGCGCGACGCCATCGGAGATCCGGCGGAGGCGGAGCGCGTCGCGGGCGAGATCGGCTACCCGGTCCTGGTCAAGGCCGCGGCCGGCGGCGGTGGCAAGGGGATGCGCGTGGTCGAGCGGGCCGAGGACTTCGCGGGCTCGTTCGAGCGGGCGCGGAGCGAGGCGCAGAGCGCGTTCGGCGACGGCCGCGTCTACATCGAGAAGTACCTCGTGGGCCCTCGGCACGTCGAAATCCAGGTGCTGGCGGACGCTCATGGAAATGTGGTCCACCTGTTCGAGCGCGAGTGCTCGATCCAGCGGCGGCACCAGAAGGTGATCGAGGAGGCGCCCTCGGCCGTGCTCGACACGGAGCTCCGCGCGGCGATGGGCGAGGCCGCCGTCCAGGCCGCCCGGGCGTGCGACTACGTGGGCGCGGGGACCGTCGAGTTTCTTCTGGATGCGAACCGCGACTTCTACTTTCTCGAGATGAACACGCGGCTCCAGGTCGAGCACCCGGTGACGGAGCTCATCACGGGCCTCGACCTGGTGGCCGAGCAGATCCGGATCGCGGAGGACGAGCCGCTGGGCTATGAGCAAGACGACCTCGCCATCTGGGGCCACGCCGTCGAGTGCCGCGTCTACGCCGAAGACGTGCCGGCCGGCTTCTTGCCCGCGCCGGGCCCGCTGTTGCGCCACCGCCCGCCGTCCGGCCCCGGCGTCCGCGTCGATGCCGGCGTCGAGGAGGGCGACGAGGTGCCGGTCTTCTACGACCCGATGGTGGCCAAGCTCTGCACCTGGGGACGGACCCGCGCCGAGGCCATCGCCCGGATGCGCCGGGCCCTCGACGAGTACGACGTGGCCGGCATCCGCACGACGATCCCGTTCTGCCGGACCGTCATGGACCATCCCGCCTTCACGTCGGGCGACTTCGACACGGGCTTCGTCGCCGAGCACTTCGACGCAGCGACGCTGGCGCCGTCGCCCGAGGCCGAGCGGATGGCCCTCGTCGCCGCCGCGCTCGCTCGTCTCGACGCCACTCCGACCCCGTCGGGGAACGGAGCGGCGACGCCGGCGGTCAGTCGGTGGGCCCGGCGCCGAACGCTGAGAGGCTAGAGGATCGACGGACGGGAGGCCGGGCCTCCGTCTCCATCTTCTACCCTCCGCTCTCTATCCTCCCCTCATGTCCCTCACCACGTCCCAGCTCGACGAGGTCCGCCAGCGGTTCCTCTCCTTCCTCAAGGACCGGGGCCAGCGGCGGACGCCCGAGCGGCTGGCGGTCCTGGACGCGCTCTACGCCACCTCCGACCACGTCGACGCGGACACGCTCTACTCGCGGCTCCTGGCCGACGGCGTGAGCGTGAGCCGGGCGACGGTCTACAACACGCTCGACGTGCTGATCGAGTGCGACCTCGCGGTCCGCCACCAGTTCGGGCAGCAGCAGGCCAAGTTCGAGCGGGCCTTCGCGTACTGGCAGCACGACCACCTGATTTGCGTCGACTGCGGCGAGATCCTGGAGTTCTGCGACCCGCGCCTCCAGGAGATCCAGGAGACCGTCGCCGACATCTACGGGTTCACCGTCGCCCGCCACGCGCTCACGGTCTACGGCCACTGCCAGCGACAGGCGTGCCCGAACAAAGCGGAGGTCGCGGAGGCGTGACCGTCACCGTCATCGACGCCTTCGCCAACCGCGCGTTCTCGGGCAACCCGGCCGCCGTGTGCCTCCTCGACCGGCCCGTGCCGGAGGGCTGGATGCGCAACCTCGCGGCCGAGATGAACCTGGCCGAGACCGCGTTCGTGACGCCCAGTGACAACGGCGCATTCGGCTTGCGCTGGCTCACGCCCGAGGTCGAGGTCGACCTGTGCGGCCACGCGACGCTAGCCAGCGCGCACCTCTTATATACGTCCGGCCGACTCGCGCCTGACGAGCCAGCCCGGTTCGACACCCGCAGCGGACGGCTGACGGTCCGCCAGACGGGCGAGGCGACCTACGCGATGGACTTTCCGCCGACGCCTCCCGCCGACGCGCCCGCGCCGGACGGATTCCAAGAAGCGTTCGGCGTCGAGCCCGTGTGGATCGGGCGGAGCCGGTTCGACGTGTTCGCGGTGGTGGAGGATGAGGCCGCCGTCCGCGCGCTCGCGCCCGACCTCGGCGCCGTCGCCCGGATCGGCGCCCGCGGCGTGATCGTGACGGCGCCCGCCGATGCTGGCTCAGACGCCGACGTGGTTTCTCGTTTCTTTGCACCTGGCGCCGGCGTCCCCGAGGACCCCGTGACGGGCTCGGCCCATTGTGCCATCGGCCCGTACTGGGCCGACCGCCTCGGGACCGACGCGCTCACCTGCTACCAGGCGTCGAAGCGCGGGGGGACCGTCGGCGTCCGCATCGTGGGCGACCGCGTCGAGCTGACCGGCCGGGCCGTGACCGTGTACCGCGCCGAGCTGTCAACCGCCGCCCGCCCATGAGCCGCTCCACCCTGATGACGCCCGAGCGCGTCCGCCGCACCGTCACGCGACTCGCCTACGAGGTGATCGAGCGGAACCGCGGCGTCGACGGCCTGCTCGTGTTTGGGCTGAAGTCGCGGGGCGCGGCCCTCGCCGACCTCCTGGCCGACGCGCTCGAAGAGGCATCGGGCGAGCCCATCGAGCGGCATGGCCTGAGCATCGCCGGCTTCCGCGACGACCGCGACGTGCCCTCCTCCCGACTCGGCGGGAGCAACCGCCTCGACCTGCCCGCCGACGCGCCGAGTGCCGAGGGCCGCGACGTCCTCCTGGTCGACGACGTGCTGTTCACGGGTCGGACCGTCCGCGCGGCGCTCGACGCTGTCTTGCAGTACGGACGGCCGCGCACGATCCGGCTCGCGGTCTTGGTCGACCGGGGCCACCGCGAGGTGCCGGTCCACCCGGACTTCGTCGGCCGCGTGATTCCGACGAAGCACGCCGAGCGCGTGGTCGTCGACCCGAGCACGCCGGCCGTCTACCTCGACGACTGACCGGCGCCCGGCTCAGGCGTCGTCGTCCGTGTAGATGCGGACCTCCTCTCCCGGGTTCAGCCGCTCGCCCTTCGCCGGGTCCTGCCGTGTCACCGCCCCCTCGGCGGCTCGCGGAGAGTCGACCCAAAGGCCAGCGTCGCTGATCGCCGCTCGCGCCTCGTCAGTCGACATCCCAACCACGTTCGGCACCGTCACCTCGCGGCCGCTCTCGACACCCGGGCTGATCCACAGCGTCACGCGCGTCCCGACGGGCACGCGGCTGTCGGACGCCGGCATCTGTCGCGTCACCGTGTTCTCGTACGGCGTCCGGACCGTGTCCATCTCGACGCGGTCGACCACCAACCCCCGATCGCCGACGTCCTCCCGCGCCTTCCCCTCGGAGAGCGAGACCACGTCGGGCACGACGACCAGCTGCTTCGGGCTGACGTTGACGTAGTAGTAGATCCGCCGGCCCGGCTTCACCGTCGTCCCGGAGGCCGGGCTTTGGTCGACGACCACGTCCGCCGGGACGTTGGGGTTGTACGGCTGCTCCTGCTCCTCCCAGTCGAGGCCGGCCAGCAAGAGCACGTTCTGGGCCTCGTCGGGCGTGAGCTCCTTGACGTCGGGGACCTGGACGGCCGCGTCGTGCCGGGTCCAGATCGGCATGACGGCTGAGTTGAAGAGGAGCGCGAACACGACAAGCCCGGCAACGATGACGCCGAGGCCAAGCCAGAAGGCGCGGTCGCCTAGGACAGACAGGAAGCCACCGCGATCGGAGCGATCCATAGTAGAGAGGAGGGAGAGGCCACCCGGACAACCCGGGCCGCGCCTCAAAGATAGGGGCCCGGCGGTCGGGCTCTTCGGCCTCACACCTCCCTCATCGCCTCTCCACCGCGTGTCCATGGACACCACCAGGCCGGGTTCCTATCATGGGTCTCCGCAGCAGGGAGGCCGTCGCCCGCGACGCTCGCCCGCTGCACTGTTCTCTATCGGATGACGGATCAGGGTCGGCTGGCAGCCGGTCTGGCGAAGGGTTTATGAACCCGCCTCCAGGCCTTGCAGTCACTCAGATTCTTCCGTACCATGGGATCCCCTCAAACGAGGGGCTGGGGCTTCGCCGACCGGCACCCGCCGGGTCTACAGATCGCAAGAGAAGAGACGACGAAGCCCTTGACGCCTGGCTACGGACTCCGTAGTTTAGCAGGACGCCTCGGAAGCAAAGCTGGCCCGCCAGTTGAGTCTCCACAGGCACCGTTCATTGAGAGATTGGAAGCATAGCGAGCCCTCGTCGGCCGCTCTCCGCTGGTTCGCCAGTCGGAAGCGGACAGACGAGACAAGTCAAATCGGACCTCCTCGGAGGTCCACACAAACAAGCTCAACAGCAGGCTGTACCCGAGAGGGTACGGCACTCGATCCCTGATCCGAGTCTTCGGACTCGACAGGAGATCAATCTCTCTACTATGGAGAGTTTGATCCTGGCTCAGGACGAACGCTGGCGGCGGGCTTAACACATGCAAGTCGAACGAGAATCCCGGGGCTTGCCCCGGGAGGACAGTGGCGCACGGGTGAGTAACGCGTAGGCAATCTGCCCTCAGGTGGGGAATAACCTCGGGAAACCGAGGCTAATACCACATAACGTCGGCGGTCCGCATGGACCACCGATCAAAGGCTTCGGCCGTCTGGGGATGAGCCTGCGTCGGATTAGCTAGTTGGTGGGGCAACGGCCCACCAAGGCGACGATCCGTAGCGGGTCTGAGAGGATGATCCGCCACACTGGCACTGAGACACGGGCCAGACTCCTACGGGAGGCAGCAGTGAGGAATATTGCGCAATGGAGGAAACTCTGACGCAGCCACGCCGCGTGCAGGAAGACACCCCTCAGGGGCGTAAACTGCTTTTGTACGGGAAGAACACCCCACCTCGGTGGGGTCTGACGGTACCGTACGAATAAGGACCGGCTAACTCCGTGCCAGCAGCCGCGGTAATACGGAGGGTCCAAGCGTTGTCCGGAATCACTGGGTGTAAAGGGTGCGCAGGCGGGCGTGTAAGTCAGGGGTGAAAGCCACCGGCCTAACCGGTGAACTGCCCTTGATACTGCACGTCTTGAGTCCCGGAGAGGCTATCGGAATTCGTGGTGTAGCGGTGAAATGCGTAAATATCACGAGGAACACCTAATGCGTAGGCAGATAGCTGGACGGGTACTGACGCTCAGGCACGAAAGCGTGGGGAGCAAACAGGATTAGATACCCTGGTAGTCCACGCCGTAAACGATGGATGCTCGATGTTGCACCGCTTCAGGTGCAGTGTCCAAGCTAACGCGTTAAGCATCCCACCTGGGGAGTACGATCGCAAGGTTGAAACTCAAAGGAATTGACGGGGGCCCGCACAAGCGGTGGAGCATGTGGATTAATTCGATGCAACGCGAAGAACCTTACCCAGGCTCGAACGCTACCGGACAGGCCCTGAAAGGGGCCCTTCTTCGGACTGGTAGCGAGGTGCTGCATGGCTGTCGTCAGTTCGTGTCGTGAGATGTTGGGTTAAGTCCCGCAACGAACGCAACCCCTATCGCTAGTTACCAGCGGGTAATGCCGGGGACTCTAGCGAGACTGCCTGCGCAAGCAGTGAGGAAGGTGGGGACGACGTCAAGTCATCATGGCCCTTACGCCTGGGGCTTCACACGTGCTACAATGGCCGGTACAATGGGCAGCCACTCCGCGAGGAGGAGCGAATCCACAAAGCCGGTCTCAGTTCGGATCGGAGTCTGCAACTCGACTCCGTGAAGCTGGAATCGCTAGTAATCGCGTATCAGCAATGACGCGGTGAATACGTTCCCGGGCCTTGTACACACCGCCCGTCAAGCCATGGAAGTTGAGGGCGCCCGAAGTCCGTGACCCAACCCCTTCGGGGAGGGAGCGGCCGAAGGTGAACTCAGTGACTGGGGCTAAGTCGTAACAAGGTAGCCGTACCGGAAGGTGCGGCTGGATTACCTCTCACAGAGCTCGACAGCTCCTCTGCCCGCAGCCTCGCGCTGGTGGCCGATGTGGGCTCGCTATGCTTCTCTCTCTCAACGTCGATGCCCTCGGGTGTTCGAAGGCAGTTCACGGGTAAGGCAGCGTAGCCTCCCTATGTTCTGTCCCCGGACGGCTCGCCGTCCACGAGGCCTCGGCCTCTGTTCTTTTAGACCGTTGTTGGTCCGCTCCCACCGGAGCGACCGTCCGGCCCACACCGATGGTGTGACGCGGGACTGTAGCTCAGGTGGTTAGAGCGCACGCCTGATAAGCGTGAGGTCGGAGGTTCAACTCCTCCCAGTCCCACCGCTGGCGATCCATCGCCGGACACGCTTATCGGGGCCATAGCTCAGTTGGTAGAGCGCCTGCTTTGCAAGCAGGATGTCGGGGGTTCGACTCCCTCTGGCTCCACTCCCTGACGCCCGATCCTCTCAATGGGATCACGACCTACGGGTCAGGGCGGCAGACTGGCAACTCTCGCACCGCGAGACGACCCGGACGGTTCTTTGACGTGTTGATAGCCGTAGCAAAACTGCATCAGGGTCGAACCTGACGTCGGCAAGCCCTTCGGGGCGCTGACAGACGGTTCGTCTTGCTGAGAAATAGCATCGAGCGCTCTGGATCATCTCCAGAACGTACGTAGACTCATACGAGGTCGCATCAAGCGACTAAGAGCACACGGTGGATGCCTTGGCACAAGAAGGCGATGAAGGACGTGATAAGCTGCGATAAGCCGCGGGGAGGGGCAAATACCCGACGATCCGCGGATTTCCGAATGGGAAAACCCAGCAGGCTGAAGGCCTGTTACCTGCACCTGAAAACATAGGGTGTAGGGGCTAACCCGGGGAACTGAAACATCTAAGTACCCGGAGGAAGAGAAAACAACAGTGACTCCCCAAGTAGTGGCGAGCGAACGGGGACTAGCCCAAACCGGTAGCATTTCGGTGCTGCCGGGGTTGTAGGACCTGCGTACGGTGATCTGCAAGCAGAAGACGAAGTGGCCTGGAAAGCCACACCACAGAGGGTGATAGTCCCGTAGACGTACAGCGAGCAGCACCGCAGGCACCTGAGTACCACGGGACCGGAGAAATCTTGTGGGAATCTGCCAGCACCATCTGGTAAGGCTAAGTACTCTCTTGTGACCGATAGTGCACTAGTACCGTGAGGGAAAGGTGAAAAGAACGCCTAGTAGGCGAGTGAAATAGTACCTGAAACCGTGTGCTTACAACCAGTCGGAGCCCGTTTATCGGGTGACGGCGTGCCTTTTGCATAATGATCCTACGAGTTACTCTTCACTGGCAAGGTTAAGGCGTTCAGCGCCGAAGCCGAAGCGAAAGCGAGTCTGAATAGGGCGCACAGTCAGTGGAGGTAGACGCGAAACCAGGTGAGCTACCCATGGCCAGGTTGAAGCGCGGGTAAGACCGCGTGGAGGACCGAACGGGTGTCTGTTGAAAAAGGCTCCGATGAGCTGTGGGTAGGGGTGAAAGGCCTATCAAACTTGGAAATAGCTCGTACTCCCCGAAATGTATTTAGGTACAGCGTCTCTCCAAAGTGTGCCGGAGGTAGAGCACTGATTGGACGCGGGCCCTTCACCGGGTACCAACTCCAGACAAACTCCGAATGCCGGACACATGTTCAGAGGCAGTGAGGGCGCGGGTGATAAGATCCGTGTCCGAGAGGGAAACAACCCAGATCGACAGCTAAGGCCCCCAAGTCCATGCTAAGTTGACCAAAGGAGGTCGGACTGCTTAGACAACTAGGATGTTGGCTTAGAAGCAGCCATTCATTTAAAGAGTGCGTAATAGCTCACTAGTCGAGCGGTCCGGCATCGAAAATGTATCGGGCATCAAGCATGGCGCCGAAGCTTCGGATTCTACTACGTAGAGTGGTAGGGGAGCATTCCAGCGGCGCTGAAGCCGTCTCGTGAGAGATGGTGGAGCTTCTGGAAGAGAAAATGTAGGAATGAGTAACGATAAGACAGGAGAGTAACCTGTCCGCCGTAAGCCCAAGGGTTCCTGTTCAACGTTAATCGGAACAGGGTTAGTCGGGACCTAAGCCGAGGCCGAAAGGCGTAGGCGATGGCAAACGGGTTAAATATTCCCGTACCTCCCAAAGGCGTTAACCTAAGGCGTGACGCAGAAGCGTAAGGCTCGCGACCCGACGGAATGGGTCGTTGAAGTGCGTAGGCTGGAGCGGTAGGCAAATCCGCTGCTCCTCAAGGCCGAAACACGACAGTAGGGGGATCCGCAAGGTGAACCCATAGTAGCCCCGAGCACACTGCCGAGAAAAGCGTCGTAGGTTGTCAAGGGAGCCCGTACCGTAAACCAACACAGGTGGGCGAGGAGAGTATCCTCAGGCGCTCGAGTGATGCGCGGTCAAGGAACTAGGCAAATTAGTCCCCTACGTTAGCAATAAGGGACGCCACCTTCGGGTGGCCGCAGTGAAAAGGCCCAACCGACTGTTTAGCAAAAACACAGCTCTCTGCCAAGTCGCAAGACGACGTATAGGGAGTGACACCTGCCCGGTGCTGGAAGGTTAAGGAAGGAGGTTAGCCCTTGTGGCGAAGCTTCCGACCGAAGCCCCAGTAAACGGCGGCCGTAACTATAACGGTCCTAAGGTAGCGAAATTCCTTGTCGGGTAAGTTCCGACCTGCACGAATGGTGCAACGAGTTGGGCACTGTCTCGACCGCGCGCTCGGTGAAATTGTGGTCCCGGTGAAGACGCCGGGTACCCGCAGCGGGACGGAAAGACCCCGTGCACCTTTACTACAGCTTAGCATTGACATTGGCCAAAACGTGTGTAGGATAGGCGGGAGGCTTTGAAGCGGCGTCGCCAGGCGTCGTGGAGCCACCCTTGAAATACCGCCCTCGTTTTGGTCGATGCCTAACCCACGGCCGTAATCCGGTCGGGGAACAGTGTTAGGTGGGTAGTTTGACTGGGGCGGTCGCCTCCTAAAATGTAACGGAGGCTCCCAAAGGTGCCCTCAGCACGGTCGGTAATCGTGCGTAGAGTGTAAAAGCACAAGGGCGCTTGACTGCGAGACATACAGGTCGAGCAGGTACGAAAGTAGGGTTTAGTGATCCGGCGGTTCCGAATGGAAGGGCCGTCGCTCAAAGGATAAAAGGTACGCCGGGGATAACAGGCTTATCTCCCCCAAGAGTTCACATCGACGGGGAGGTTTGGCACCTCGATGTCGGCTCATCGCATCCTGGGGCTGGAGAAGGTCCCAAGGGTTGGGCTGTTCGCCCATTAAAGCGGTACGCGAGCTGGGTTCAGAACGTCGTGAGACAGTTCGGTCCCTATCTGCTGCGGGCGTTGGAGAATTGAGTGGAGCTGTCTTTAGTACGAGAGGACCGAGACGGACTGACCTCTAGTGTACCAGTTGTGACGCCAGTTGCATTGCTGGGTAGCTACGTCGGGAAGGGATAAGCGCTGAAAGCATCTAAGCACGAAGCCCACCACGAGATGAATTCTCCCTTGTAGGTCGTTCGAGATGAGGACGTTGATAGGCGGCAGGTGTACGCACAGCAATGTGTTCAGCCGAGCCGTACTAATTACCTACGTGAGCTTGAAGCACTCCACCTCGTACGTGTGTACGTACCGGGGGATGATTCGAGACGCTCGATATGATTTTCCACGAGAGGTCTGGGTTCGCCCAGGCCACCCGATGCAGTTTTGCTACGGCTATCCGCACGTCACCGATTTCTTGGTGACTATAGCGCGGGGGTCCCACCTCTTCCCATTCCGAACAGAGCCGTTAAGCCCCGCAGCGCCGATGGTACTGCCACTAGGTGGGAGAGTAGGTCGTCGCCAAGTCCCTGTGAGCCCCGTCGCTTCTGAAGCGGCGGGGCTCTTTTGTTTGGGGACTCGTTCCTCCCAGTTCAGGATCTTCTCGTTGAGCCATCAAGACGTTCGAGCGCGTCTGTGAGGATCACGCCATGGAGTTCTTGGGGCGCCCGGTGGCCGTCTAGGACCCGGACGCGCTCCGGATGTCGGGCCGCGATGGCGTGATACGTTTGTCGGACGGCCTCGTGGAAACCGGCGGTTCCGCTCTCCATCCTGTCTGGGTTCAGGCCCCCCCTCCGCTTCGCGGCGGCCTCGACGTCCAGGTCGACGAGGTACGTCCGATCTGGAGTCAGGCCGGCCGTGGCGAAGTGGTGGAGCGTATCAAGCCATTGGCTGTCGGCAAGCCCGCGTCCTCCTCCTTGGTACGCCGTTGATGAATCGAAGTACCGATCGACGACGACGACGGCATCGCGGCCCAGGGCCGGGCGGACCACTTCGTCCACCAACTGGGCTCGGGCTGCCGAGAACAGCAGCAGCTCTGCTCTCGGAGCGATGGACGAGTCGGGCGACAGGAGCAGCGCTCGGATGCGCTCCCCCACCTCCGTCCCCCCCGGCTCGCGGACGTCGACCACTTCGAACCCCCGCTCCCGGAGGGCAGCGGCCAGCAGCCGGGCCTGGGTGGACTTGCCGGACCCGTCGATCCCTTCGAAGCTGAAAAGCATGCGTGAGCGGTCTCCAGGGGCGATGTGGAACATCCCGCGGGCACGCCGTAAGAGGCGACCAAGACAGCGCGAGGATCTCGCCCGTCATTGCATCCCGGTCGGGGCCCGACTATACTAGCGCCGACGCGGGGGCCTCGGGCGGCTCCTCGCCAGTCCCCCACCTGTTGCAGAGCCCCGCGCTCGACCGCGAATGTTCGACTTCGAGTTCGACGAGCACGCCGACGGTGACCGGTCGGACGACCTGATCGAAGCCTACGAGACGCACCTGCGCGAGGGGAGCGCGGCGTTCTTCGATGTCGACGACCTCGAATACATCGCCACGACGTATTTCGAGACCGGACGGCTGACAGACGCTCTCGGCGTGGTCGACACCCAGATCGAGCGGTCGCCGGGGTCCTCCGACCCGTGGATGCGCCGGGGAATCCTGCTGAACCACCTCGACCGCCACGAGGAGGCGCTCGACGCATACGACCACGCCCTCGCCTTGAACCCGGTCGATGCGGAGACGCTGGTGAACCGGGGGATCACGCTCGACACGCTGGGCCGGCCGGAGGAGGCGCTGGCGGACTTCGAGCAGGCCCTCGCGTACGATCCGTTCGCGTCGGACGCGCTGTTCAACCAGGCCATCGCGTTGGAGAAGCTCGATCGGTACGAGGACGCGGCGGCGGTGCTGGAAGCGTGTGCCGAGGTCGACCCCGAGCACCCCGAGGTCTGGTACGAGCTCGGATTCTGCTACGACCAGCTCGACCGCTTGGAAGACAGCGTCGAGGCGTACGACCAGCAGATCGAGGTCGACCCGTACGCGCAGAACGCGTGGTACAACCGGGGGATCGTGCTGAACCGGCTCGGCCGCTACGAGGAGGCCGTTTCGTCCTACGACTTCGCCGTGGCCATCGACGACGGGTTCACGTCGGCGTGGTACAACCGGGGGAACGCGCTCGCCAACGTCGGCGACGCGCAGGGGGCGGCCGACAGCTACCTCAAGGTGCTCGAGCACGAGGACGGCGACGCGGCCACGTTCTACAACCTCGGCCTGGCCTACGACGACCTGGCCGACTACACGGCCGCCGTCGACTACTTCCGCCGCGCCGTCGCCGACGATGCCGACTACGCGGATGCGTGGTACGGGATGGGCTGCGCGCTCGACGGGCAGGGGCTGTACAACGAGGCGCTCGCGGCGTTCGCCCGGGCCATCGCGCTGGCGCCTGAGGAGGGCGAGTACTGGCACGCCCGGGCCGACACCGAGTACAACGCCGGCCGGCTCGCGGAGGCCTTGCGCGCCTACACCCACGTCGTCCGGCTCGACCCGCAGAACAAAGATGCGTGGCTCGACCTGGCCGAGACGCGCCTCGAGGCCGGCCACCGTACCGAAGCGCTGGACGCTTTCTCCCAAGTCGTCCGGCTCGACCCGACGTCGTCGGAGGCCCACCTGCGGCAGGCGTGGGCGCTCGCGTCGGTCGGCCAGCGCGAGAGCGCCGTCCGGTCGTTCCGCCGGGCGGCCGAGCTGGACCCGTCGCGCGCCGAGGAGATCCGCCGGGCCTACCCCGACCTGATGGGCGGCGACACCCGGACCGGCGGGCTTCAGGGGACGGCCGGCGACGAGCGCTAGGTGACCATGCCCACGGCGATGACGGGGCTGGTGGTCTTGCTGGGCCACCCGGTCGGGCACTCGCTGTCGCCGGCGCTCCACAACGCGGCGTTCGCCCACGACGCGCTCGACCTCGTCTACCTCGCCTGCGACGTCGAGGACGGTCGGCTGGAGGAGGCGATGAGCGGGCTCTGGGCGCTCGGCGGACGGGGCGCGAACGTCACGATCCCCCACAAGCGCGCCGCGCTCGCGCTCGCGTCCCAAGCCACGCCGACGGCCCGTGCGCTCGGCGCCGCCAACACGCTCGTCCGCACGGACGTCGGCTGGCGGGCCGACAACACCGACGTCGCCGGCTTCCTCGCGCCGCTCGCCGACGTTTCGCTGACCGGCGAGTCCGCCGTCGTGTTCGGTGCGGGCGGCGCGGCGCGGGCCGTGGTCCACGCGGTGCTCACCAAGACGAGGGCGACCCGAGTGACGGTGGTGGCCCGGCGCCCGGCGCAGGCCGAGGAGCTGGCGGACGACCTCGGCACGGGCCCGGTGGAGATCCGAGTCGAAGCGCCGGCCACCGCCGGGGCGAGCGTCCGCGACGCCGCGCTCGTGGTCAACGCGACGCCACTGGGGATGGGCGACGGGCGGACGCCGTGGCCCGACGACGGCGACTTCCGCCCGGGGCAGGTCGTCTACGACGTGGTGTACCGGCCCGCCCGGACACCACTGCTCGAGGCCGCCGCTGCGCGTGGCGCCACGACCGTCGGCGGGCTCCCGATGCTGCTCGGCCAAGCGGGCGAGAGCTACCGCCAGTGGACCGGACGCCCGTTCCCACTCGACGTCGCCCGGCGGGTGGCCCTCCGCGCCTTGGCATGACCTACGTCCCCCCGACCCTGACCGCCGGCGCCATTCTGCGCCCCGGCTTCGCGGCCGACCCGCGCGTGGTCGCCGGGTTCACGATGCGCACGTTCTCTCCCGCGGGCGAGAGCCTCGACGCCGCCCGCAACCGACTGACCACCGTCACCGGGATGGCCGTCGCCTCCGTCGGCCAGGTCCACGGGGCAGACGTGGCCGTGGTCCAGGAGCCCGGTCACGTGCCCGAGCACGACGGGCTCGTCACCGACCGGCCGGGCTTGGCGCTCAGCGTCGTCGCGGCCGACTGCGCGGTCGTGTTGCTGGCCGACGCCGAGGCCGGCGTCGTCGGAGCGTGCCACAGCGGGTGGCGGGGGACGGTGGCCGGCATCGTGGGCGAGACGGTGTGGGCGATGCGTGAGCTCGGGGCCGAGCCCGGGCGGACGCAGGCGTACCTCGCGCCGTGCATCTCGACCGCCGCGTTCGAGGTGGGCGAGGAGGTCGCGTCCCAGTTCGACCCGGCCGTCGTCATGCGCCGGCCCGAGTGGCCGCGCCCCCACGTCGACTTGCGGAGCGACTTGGTCCGCCAGCTCTCCGAGGCCGGGGTGGGCCGCACCGAGGTCGCGCCCGGCTGCACCGTCTCCGACGGGCGGTTCTACTCGTACCGGGGCGAGGCCGGCACGACCGGCCGGATGTTGGGGTTCGTCGGGCTGCGGGCCGTGGACTAGGCGCCGTGTATCTTCGCGGTCACAGAGACTGATCGCAGACATGACCGACGATTCGCCTACGGCTTCCGACACGGAGGTCGCCGCCCCCGCCGTCCGGTGGACGCTCCGCCCCGTCGAGGACGAGCTGTTGGTCGACGCGCTCGCGTCCGACCTCAACGACCTGCCGCACGCGCTGGCGCGGTCGCTCGCGCTCCGGGGCGTCCGGACGTTCGACGACGCCCACACGTTTTTCCGGCCGTCGCTCTCGCGCCTGCACGACCCGTACCGGATGCGCGACATGGACCGGGCCGTCGCCCGCGTCTCGGCCGCCATCCGCAACCGGGAGCGCGTGATGGTCTACGGCGACTACGACGTCGACGGGACCACGTCGACGGCCATGATGACGACGTTCTTGCAGAGCCAGGGGATCGAGGTCGACTTCTTCATCCCCAACCGCTTCGAGCACGGATACGGCCTGAGCGAGGCCGGCATCGACCAAGCTGTCGAGCGGGGCGCCGCGCTCATCGTCGCCATCGACTGCGGCATCACGGCCATCAACGCGGCGGCGTACGCCACGGCGAACGGCATCGACCTCGTCATCTGCGACCACCACACGCCGGGCGACGTGCTGCCGGAGGCGGCGGCGGTCC
Source organism: Rubrivirga sp. (assembly GCF_965213695.1). Lineage (GTDB taxonomy): Bacteria > Bacteroidota > Rhodothermia > Rhodothermales > Rubricoccaceae > Rubrivirga. The sequence continues at coordinate 208,624 of NZ_OZ243912.1, forward strand.
TGGACCCGAAGCGGCTCGACTGCGACTACCCATTCGACGGGCTGAGCGGCTGCGGCGTCGGGTTCAAGCTGATCCAGGCCGTCCTCGTCGAGCTCGGGTTGCCGGAGGAGGAGGCGTGGCCGTACCTCGACCTGGTCGCCGTGAGCACGGCGTGCGACATCGTCCCGATGGTGGGCGAGAACCGGGTGCTGATGCGGGCCGGGCTGAAGCAGCTCTGCGACGCGCCGCGCGTCGGGATCGTCGCGCTCGCCGAGCGGGCCGGCGTCGACCTCACGTGCTGCACGTCGTCGAAGATGGTGTTCCAGATCGGGCCCCGGATCAACGCGGCCGGGCGGATCGACGACGCGAGCGTGGCCGCCGAGCTGCTGGCGTCGACGGACCCCGTGCGTGCGCGCCAGCTCGTCGACGCCATCGAGATCCTGAACCTGCGCCGCCGCGACCTCGACCGCCAGACGCGCGACGAGGCCTTCGAGGTCGCCGAGCGGCAGATGGCCGACGACCCGATGGCGCTCGTCGTTTACAAGCCCGGGTGGCACCCCGGCGTCATCGGGATCACGGCCAGCCGCGTCGCCGAGCACTTCCACCGGCCGGCCGTCCTCCTCACGTCGGGCGGCGGCTCGGGCGTGGCGAAGGGGTCGGCCCGGTCGGTCAAGGGCATCTCGATCTACGACGCGCTCGCGCATTGCGAGGACCTGCTCGACCGGTTCGGCGGCCACGCCTTCGCGGCCGGCCTGGCGCTGCCGGTCGAGCGGCTCGACGCGCTGAGGGAGCGGCTCCAGGTGGCCGTCGGGCTGGCGGCCACCGAGGACGACCTCATCCCCGAGATCGAGATCGACGCGCCGCTCCACCTCGGCGACGTCACGCCGCGGTTCTGGAGCGTCCTCAAGCAGTTCGGCCCGCACGGCCCGGACAACCAGCGGCCGACGTTCTGGGGCCGGGGGCTCCGCGTGGTCGGCCAGCCGTCGTGCGTCGGCGCCCAAAAGCAGCACCTCCGGATGCGCGTGGCCCAGGACGACGGGCCCGTGTTCTCGGTGATCGGGTTCGGCCTTGCAGACCGCTACGACGCCGCGCTCACCAGCGTCCGCCGCGGCCGGCCGCTCGAGCTCGCGTTCCAAGTGGATGAGAACACGTGGAATGGGCGGACGACGCTCCAGCTTCGGGCGCAGGACCTCCGACTGGAGACCGACTGACCGTTTTGGGGTTCCGTAAGACCAGCGCATGGCGCCCGGGGAGGGCCCTGAGCGGTCTGTAGGACGGACTCGGAGATGCCGCTAGAGACGGACCGCGCCCACATCATGACGACGGTCCTGAACATCGTCACCGGCGAGGAGGGCGACGGCGAGGACTCACCCGTCTCCGCCTCGAACCGAGCGCCCGGTCTCCTTGCGAGGCCGGGCGTTTTTCGTGGCTGAACGACTACACGTCGCGCGTCGCGGCTAGGCTGATCCCGAGCGCCAGCACGTCTTCAACGACGGCGACGGCCGGGTCGGGCAGGTCGAACCGCTCGCCGGCCCACCGCCGCAGCTCCATCATGGCGAACGACGAGGCCCCCGCGCTGACGGCGCCCACGAGCATCGGGAGCACCGGGTTCTGGCGACGCGCCGCCGCCAGCGCCGCGCCCACGAGCGCGCCGGACGCGACCCGGCCAACGAGTGGAAGCGGTGACGTCCGCGGGGGGATCGCGGGCAGCTTGTCGGCGACCATCTCGCCGGCCGCCGCGAGCGGTAGCAGCGACGCCGCGCGCTCGGAGCCGAGCGACCGGGCCGGCTGGCGCCGACGGCGCACCAGGCGCGGGACTGGCGAGGTCCGGCTCGCGAGCGCCCGCGCCAGCGCGGCTGGGGACGTCATGCTGCGCATCCCGGCGGCCCAGCCGAGCGCGGCGGCGAGGGTGGTGGTCGGAGCGCTCACGACGCTTTCGAGAGCTCGCTCTCGGACTTGAGGACCCGGTCGCCGTCGTCCTGCTCGATGAGGTACGCCGGGTTGTCGTCGTCGGCGTTGCGGGTGACCTCGGTGCCCTTGATCGTCCGCGTCACCTCGTCGGTGAACGACTCCTGGACGGTGCCCGTGGCCGTGCCCGAGCCCCAGTTCCATTCGACCTTGTCGCCCTTGCTGTACGTCGGCATGGTACCAGCGGATGTGGAGGCGGTCAGACGTGGGGAGCGCCGGGCAAGGTCCGCGGCTAAAACGGAATCAGGGCCGACCCCAGGCGGAGTCGGCCCTGACGGAATCTGGCGGAGAGGCCGCGCTACTCGCCCATCGGCGGCATCGAGCCGCCCGACTGCGCCGCCGCCATCCGGACGGCTTCGGCCGCGTTGACCACGCCGCCCGTCACCGACAGCGTCGCGAAGCCAATCGGCTCCTCGGTCCCCGGCCGCACCGTCTCGACGTCGTAGCGCGTCGCCGAGGCGAGCAGGATCTGGCGGACGTCCTCGGCCGAAAGATCGGGGAAGTAGGCCATCACGAGGGCTGCCACGCCAGCCACGACCGGCGCCGCGAACGACGTGCCGTCGGCGGTCTGGGTGCCGCCGCCCGGCTTCAGCGACATCACGCGCGCGCCGGGCGCGAACAGGTCGACGGCCGTCCGGCCGTAGTTCGAGAAGCCGGCCGCGAGCGCCATCTGGTCGGCCCCGCTGGCGCCGACCTCGAGCCAGCCGTCGGTGACCGTCCCGTCCAGGAACGTCCGGTTCGGGAAGTTGGCGGCCACGTCGATGTCCTCGCCCGAGTTGCCGGCGGCGTGGACGAGCAGGACCCCGTTCTCGACGGCATAGGCGACGGCTTGGTCGACGGCCGCTTTCTGCGGCGAGTACGCCTTGCCGAAGCTCATGTTGATGATGCGCGCGCCGTTGTCGACGGCGTAGCGGATCGCGTTGGCGACGTCCTTGTCACGCTCGTCGCCGCCAGGCACGGCGCGGAGCACCATGATCCGGGCCGGCGCGATCCCGTCGATGCCGAGGTCGTTGCCGCGCGCGGCGGCCACGAGCCCGGCCACGCCCGTCCCGTGGTTCGGGTCCGGCCCGGCCACGTCGGCGTTGCCGTAGAACCGCTCGGCCACGTCGGTGTAGTCGTCGCCGACCAGGTCGCGCTCGTCGTAGTCCGGGTTGAGACCGTAAGTCAGCCGGCTCTCGATGCTGGCGACGTAGTCTTCGAGGTCCTGGAGCGAGGCGCCCTGCTGCGCGAGGAAAACGAGCGGGCCGGGGTCGTCGGTCTCGTCGAGGTCGTCGAGCGAGTAGTCGTCGCCGTACTTCTCCGTCAGTTGGGCGTCGGCCATCTGGGCCGCGCTCAGGAGCGGAGCGAGCTGGGCGGCCTGCTGGGCGAGCGGCGCGCGCTCCTCCTCAAGGGCGGCCTCGATCGCGGGGCAGTCGCCGTACGTCGCGTCCGGCGTGCCCAGCCGGCACAGGCGGACGAGCCGGGCCAACTCGTACGTGTCGTGCTCCATGTTGCGGCCGTCGGGCCCACCCAGGAAGCTCCACCCGTGAACGTCGTCGACGTAGCCGTTCCCGTCGTTGTCGACGCCGTCGCCGGCGACCTCGTCAGCGTTCGTCCACAAAACGGGCGCGAGGTCGGGATGCTCGATGTCGACACCCGAGTCGATGATGGCGACGACGACCTCGGTCGGCTCGCGGTCGCCGAGGGCGTCGTAGGCGGCGTCGAGGCTGATGCCGGCGACGCCGGCGGCGTCGCGGTCCAAGAGGTGCCAGTCGGAGGGCGGGCCGTCGGTCTGGGCGAGAGCGGAGGGCGCCAGCGCGAGCAGCGCGGCGGCGAGGATCAGTCGGGTCATCGGGGGTCGTCTGGGGAACGGGAAAAGCGCGGGCCGTCAACGGGCGGCGGGCGCCGTTCGCATGGCACGCCCGCCGCCGGGGTTGGGTCCGACCGTCGCACCGCGGCGCCCGCGCGTGGCCCCCGTCTGGGGAGACCCCGCGCGGGTCGGACGGCGGTTGGTCAGTCGAGCGACGTCAGCACCGACATCGCGGTGCCGTTGCCCATCTGGGGCCCGAGCCCGATCTCGGACTTGACGACGACGCCCGGCCGGTCCTGCGACACCCACATCGTCCCGCTGCCGCCGCCGGTCCCGTCGCCCTGCGTGAGCGCGACGACCCAGGTCTCGAACGTGCCGGCCGGCGTCTCGGCCGTCTCCGTCCCCGTAACCTCGACGGTGTACGTCGTCGGTTTCTGGGTCTGGGCGTCGAACCCGGCGAACTGGGCCCGGTAGCCGACCGCGAGCGGGAGCGTCCCGAGCCCGAACGACAGCGAGGGGCCCTCGACGGCGAGCGGCGCGTCGAGCGCGACGTCGACGGGGATCGTCTGGCCCCCGGCCTCGACCTGGCCCGTCACGCGGTCCGGCGTGTAGTCGAACGCGATCGTCGCCGGGCCCTGCGCGATCCGCCGCGAGAGCGGGCGGAGGTCGGCCTGGGCCACGACGACCGTGTCGGCGATGGCGCCCATCGGCGTGTCGGCCGTCTCGGTCATCACGAACGTGTCGCCGCGCGCGGCGAGCGCCCGCGTCACGTCGAGCGCGATCTCCTGGCCCATCACGTCCAGCGTCGTCGCGTAGGTCGCCGTGACGGGCGCCAGCATCGAGCCGTCGAGCGTGCCCGCTTGGGCGGCCGCGGGGCCCGTGGCCAGCTCGACCGTCATCGGGTCGACGGTGATGAGCGCGAGCTGGTCGGCGATCTCGGCCGGCATCTCGGTCTGGGCCCGGCCCCCGAGGTGCTCGGCGAGGAACGCCTCGCCGGCCGCCGCCAGCGCCATCCGGTTGGCTTCGCCCCTAAACCCGTGGCCCTCGTCCGGCGCCACGAGGTACTCGACGCCGACGCCCCGGTCGCGGAGCGCGATCACCAGCTGGTCACTCTCGCGCTGGGTCACACGCGGGTCATTCGCCCCGTGGACCACGAGCAGCGGCGTCCGGATCCGGTCGACGAAGTTCAGCGGGCTCCGGGCCTCAAGGTCGGCGCGGTCCTCGGCGACGGCCGGGTCGCCGACGCGCGCGAACCATGTGCCCTCCAAGAACGGCCGCCAGTAGGCCGGGAAGCTCTCGATGAGCGTGACCAGGCTCGACGGGGCCACGTACGGGATGGCCGCCGCGTAGAGGTCCGGCGTGAACGTGACGCCGGCGAGCGTCGCGTAGCCGCCGTACGACCCGCCGAAGATGGCGACCCGCTCGGGGTCGGCGATGCCTTGGGCGATCAACCACTGGACGCCGTCGGTGACGTCGTGCTGCATGGCGCCCGTGCCCCACTCCTTGTTGCCGGCGTTGAGGTGGTCCTTGCCGTAGCCCGTCGAGCTCCGGTAGTTGGGCTGGAGCACGGCGTAGCCGCGGTTGGCCAAGAACTGGGCGTAGCTGTCGTAGCCGTACGAGTCGCGGGACCACGGGCCGCCGTGGATGTACATCACGACGGGCAGGTCGCGCGGCGCCACGCCCTGGGGCAGCGTGAGGTAGGCCGGGATCTCGCGCCCGTCGCGGGCTTGGTAGCGGACGGCCTCCATCGGCGCCATGTGCTCCACGGGGAGGTCGGGGCGGGAGCGGTACAGGAGCTCGACGGTGTCGGCGTCGCGGTCGAAGAGGTAGACCGAGCCGGGGTCCTCGGCGCGCGTGACGGTCACAAGCATCTTGCGCTCGTCGTCGGTCATCGAGCCCGGCAGGACGTCGCCTTCGGGGAGCTGCTCGCGCAGGAACGCGAGGTCGGCCGTCCACTCGGGGTCGGACGTGTAAATGCGGAGCCGGTCGCCGTTGTAGTACGTCGCGACGACCTCCTCCTGGACATCGGAGTAGATCATGCCGCCGAAGTCGGCCCGGCCCTCAGGGTCGCGCTCGACGAACGTCTCGGCTCGCGTTTCGGGGTCGAAGATGACGAGCTCGGTGAGGTCCCGGTCGCCCTTGTTCGTCGACATGTAGAGGCGCTCGTCGTCGGCGTGGGACCCGAGCGGGGAGCAGCTCTCCTCGAACGTGCACGAGTACAGCACCTCGCCGACGGCGCCGTCGGCGTCGACGGCGTGGAGGTCGGTGCCGCCGCCGGGCGACTGCTTGATCGCGAGGCGGACGTTGCCGTCGTCGTCGTAGCCGAAGGCGCCGACCTGCTCGGTGTTCTCGATGAGCAGCTCGCGCTCGCCCGTCGCCAGGTCCACGCGGTAGACGTCGTGGTAGGCCGGGTCCCGGTCGTTGAGCCCCACGATGATGTGGTCCGGGTCGTTCTCGGGGACCGAGTAAATGATCGCGCGGACCCCGTCCACGTCCGTCAGGTTGCGGGCCTCGGGGACCGTGCCGCCCGTGGCCTCCGCCGGGTCGACGGCGTAGACGTGGAAGTTCTCGTCGCCGCCCTTGTCCTGGACGTAGAGGACGTACCGGCCGCCCTCGCTCCAGAAGTAGCCCGGCACGGGCCGCTCGTCGGCCGTCAGCGGTCGGGCCGCGTCGAAGGGCTCGTCGATCCCCTTGACCCAAACGTTCCGGACGCCGTCGTAGTCCTTGACGAACGTGAGGTACCGCCCGTCGGGCGAGAGCTGGGCGCCCGAGATCTCGGGGTTGCCGAAGAACACGGCCCGGTCGAGGAGCGGCGGGAGGTCGGCGGAGGCCAGGCCGGGAGCGGTCGGGGCGACGGGCGCCTGGGCCTGGGCAACGGGAATGGCCGCGAGCACGAGCGCGGCGACGAAAAGGCGAGTCATGTGCAGACGATGAGTGAGGCGGAAATCTACGGAACAGCTCCGGCCGTCGTCACCCGTTCCGGCCGACGCTTTCTGCCCCCGCTCCGCACGCTCCCAGCGCGCGAAGCCGTGGCGCCCTCCGTGGCCCCCCTCGTCATCCTGAGCGCCAGCGAAGGATCTACTGGACGCTGGCGCCGGGCCGGTCGGGGCCACCGAGCGGCGGCGGCTAGATCCTTCGCTCCGCTCAGGATGACAACGATGGGGGTGATGAGACGTCCGACGACGAGAGGCGCCGGCCCTGCTTTGCGACGGGGGGCCGAGCCGCCCGGGCACTCGCTCGCGACTTGCGGCGTTGGCACCCGACACCGCCCGCACCGATCCCGCCCGTCGTTACGCCCCTCACCTCCCGAACCGGCATGCCCCGCATCCTCTGGGCCGACGACGAGATCGACCTCCTCAAGCCCCACGTCCTCTTCCTCGAAGCCAAGGGCTACGCCGTCGACACGGTCTCGAACGGGGCCGACGCCGTCGACCGCGTGAAGGAGGGCGGCGGCTACGACGTCGTCTTCCTCGACGAGCAGATGCCCGGGCTCGGCGGGCTCGACGCGCTCCAGGAGATCAAGGGCGCCCGCCCCGAGACGCCGGTCGTGATGATCACGAAGTCGGAGGAGGAGCACATCATGGAGGACGCGATCGGCCGCCAGATCGCCGACTACCTTATCAAGCCGGTCAACCCGAAGCAGATCCTGCTCTCGGTCAAGAAGATCTTGGACGGCGCCCAGATCCGCGGCGAGGCCGTCCAGCGCGACTACCTCCAGGGGTTCGGCCCGCTCGCGGCCCGGATCTCCGGCGACCTCGACGCGACCGAGTGGACCGAGGTCTACGAGCAGCTCGTCCGCCACGACCTCGACCTGGCCGGCGCCGACGAGGGCGTCCGCCAGATCCTGGACGACCAGTACCGCGAGGCGAACGACCGCTTCGCCGGGTTCGTCGAGGACCGGTACCCGCGCTGGATCGAGGCGGCCCGCGCTGGTGACAAGCCGCGCCGCGACCGGCCCATGCTCAGCCACGAGATCCTGCCGAGCGCGGTGTTCCCGCACCTCGGCGACGTGGGATCGAGCCCCGAGCGGCCCGTAGTCTTTTTGCTGGTCGACTGCATGCGGTACGACCAGTGGCTGTTGTTCGAGAAGCACCTCCACGGGCTGTACGACGTCGACCGGGACTGGCACTTCGGCCTGCTGCCGACGGCGACGCCGTTCTCGCGGAACGCCATCTTCGGCGGGCTCTTGCCCATCGACCTCTCGGCCCGGTTCCCCCAGCTCTACACCGTCGACGAGCGCCAGGACGAGGCGTCGCTCAACGCCCACGAGGCGGAGTTTCTGACGGACTTGCTCCGGCGGAAGCACCGCGGCGACGTCCGCGTCCGCTACGACAAGCTGGTGTCCCAGTCCGATGGGCTCAGCTTCGCCGACCGGATCTCGGACACCCTCCAGCACGACTTGTCGGCCATCGTCGTCAACTTCGTCGACATCTTGGCCCACAGCCGCTCCGACACGCGGATCCTGAAAGAGATCGCGCCCGACGTGCCGGCGTACCGCTCGCTGACCGAGGCGTGGTTCGGCCACAGCTGGCTGCTGGCGGCGCTCCAGGAGCTGGCCCGCCACGACTGCACGGTCGTCGTGAGCACGGACCACGGGGCCGTCCGCGCGCTCCACCCGGCCAAGGTCATCGGCGACCGCGAGACGTCGACGTCGCTCCGCTACAAGCACGGCCGGAACCTCAAGGTGGACTCCGACGACGCCATCTTCGTCAAGGAGCCCGAGACGTACGGGCTGCCGCGGATGGGGATCAACGAGAACTACATCTTCGCCAAGGGCGACAGCTACTTCGTCTACCCGACGAACTACAACCGCTACGTGAACCAGTACCGCGACACGTTCCAGCACGGCGGGGTCACGATGGAGGAGTGCCTGCTGCCGGTCGTCACGCTCCGGCCGAAGGGGTAGGACTCCACTAGCCGAGACCGCGATGAAAACCCTCTGGTGCTGGCGATGTCGGCAAGACGTCCCGATGCTGGACGAAGGCGAGTTCGCAGAGGTTCGAGACGCCCACCGCCAAGGCACTCAGGCGATCAAGGGTTACCGCGAGCGGCACGGCGCCACGCTTCGGGAGACGCCCATCGCAAGCCTGCACCACCCGGTCCGCGAGGCGTACAAGCGACTGACCGGAGCGACCGGGTTCAACGCTGACCATATCCTCAAGCACCGGCTCGCGCTCTACGGGCCTCCGTGCTCCACGTGTGGGAAGCCGCTCCGTACGCCGGAGGCCGCCCTCTGCGCGGCGTGTGGCGCTCCAGTCATTCGCCACACGTCGTGAGCGACACGGCCCTCCGCCCCGAGGCCGATCCCGCACGTCGAGCTGGCACACGGAACGCGATCCTGGACGTCGTGCCCTACGTTGCGGCATGGACGTCCCGCCTCCCGGCTACCTCCGCGCCGTCGTCGAGCGCCGGCTCGACGTGGCCGACGACTTGGCGGTCTTCTGGCTGCGGCCGGCCGAGCCGCTCGCGTTCCGCCCCGGCCAGTACGTCACGCTCGCGATGCCGGCCGGCCGCGGCGTCGTTAAGCGGGCGTACTCAGTGGCCAGCGCGCCGCACGAGCCCCTCGTGGAGCTCGTCATCGAGCACGTGCCGGACGGGGCGCTGACGCCGGTCCTGTGGCCGCTCCGCGCCGGCGACGCCGTGTGGGTCCGGCGGAAGGTCGTCGGCCACTTCGTGCTCGACGCCGCCCGGACGCGCCACGTGATGGCCTGCACCGTCACCGGCGTCGCCCCGTTCCTGTCGATGCTCCGGGCGCACGTGGCGGCGCGGACCGCAGGAGAGACGGCGGACCACCGGTTCCTGGTCGTCCACGGCGCCAGCCGGTCGGCCGAGTTCGGCCCGTACCGCGCCGAGCTGGCCCGGCTCGCGGCCGAGGGCTGGGTGATCGCCGTCCCGACCGTCAGCCGCCCGTGGGCCGACCCCAGGTGGGACGGCGAGGTCGGGCGCGTGGAGGACGTGCTGCGCAAGCACCTCGACCGCCTGGGGTGGCTCGCGGCCGACGTCGCGGGCTACGCCTGCGGCCACCCGCAGATGATCGAGACCGTGCTGGGCCTCCTGCGGCGGGCCCGCGTCGACGCGGCGCACCTCCACGAGGAGAAGTACTTCACCGTCGGCGAGGCGGCGCCCGCCGTCGAGGTCGAGGCCGCGCCGCCGCCTACCGTGGGCCGCCGGCCCGGCGCCGTCGTGCTGAAGACGGCCCCGCGGCCGGCCGACCCAGAGGCCTAGGCCGGCGCTCGTGGTCGTCAGTCGGTCCGGCCCGGCGACGCGGGCCCGCGCACCCACCGCCCGTCGCGCCGGTGGAGCGTCGTGCCGACCGGCGTGTCCGTCGCCTGGCTCGCGCCGAGGTCGACGGACCACGTCCCCCGCGCCGGCCCGTCGCTGGCGACGAGCGTGCCCTCGTAGCTGAGGAACTCGACGACCGTGCCGTCGGGCGCGACGAGCGCGAGCCCGTCCGGCGACCCGTTCTGGATCCCCTTCACGCCGGTCCACACGGCGCCCGAGGCCGAGATCGAGCCGGACAGCGGGATCGTGTCGTAGACCGCGCCGCCGTTCCCGTTGACGAGCACGATCCGCCAGCCGTCGAGCGACGTGCCCGGCGGCCCGGCCACCTCGACGCCCTCGCCCACGTCGTCGCCCACGTTGTCGTAGTGGAGCTCCGTGATCCGGAGGGAGCTGCTGGCGGTCGGTGGGGCGGAGGGAGCCCGGGCCGAACCGCCGCCCCAGATCCGGTCCGCCAGCGACGGGGCGCCGACGAACGGGTTCTCGGTCCCCTGGAGCGTCGCGACCCAGGCGCTCCGCGCGCGCTCGGCGTCGTCGGGCGGGTCGGCGCGGTTCCAGGCCAGCAGGTCGGCGCGCATCAGCTGGAAGAAGGTCGGGTTGGCCCGCTCGGGGTAGACGGCGGCCACGTAAAAGACGGCCCGGGCGACGTCGCCCTTCCGCGACTCGGGCGGCTCGAAGCGGCCGGCGCCCCGCTCGCTCCAGCCGTCGGCGTCGAACCGCGGCGGGCGCGACTGGCTCGCGTCACGCCAGTACCACGCCTCGGCCAGGTCGTCCGGGATCTCGCCGAACGGGAGGTTGCTCCGCGACGTGTTGACCCGGTCCCGGGCCGGGAACAGGTGGTGGAGGTCGCTCTTGAGCGGCTCTTCGTCGGCCCCCATCGACTGGGGCCAGACGTGCTCGGCGTTGACCCCGAGCGCCGCCGCGACCGCCGACGGGTCGCCGGGCGGGAGCGTCACGCAGAAGTCGGTATAGAGGCCGCAGAGTGCGCCCCGGGTGTCCTGCTCGTGGAGGTAGAGCACGTCCCGGGCGCGGGCGTAGCCGAGCGTCTGGGCCGGCGAGTAGTCGCGGTCGATCTCCGCCAAGAGAGCCCCGTTGGGCAACCCGCCGGGCACCTCGGCGGTCGGTCCGGCCGTCGAGACGCCGCCCCTGCACCCGCCGCAGCCCGCCAGCAGGAGGAGGCCCAGCAGCGACGCGCGACACGCGAGGCGGGGCCGGATCCCGCTCGCGATCTCTCGCCAGCTCGTGGAATGGAAAAGCGGACGGGTGGCGGTCGCGGGCACAAAGCACCGGGAGAGAGAATCACGCATCACGAATCACGCATCGAACAGGCACCGCTCACGTCTCCTCATCGACGTAGGCCACGTGGCGGAAGTACGTCTGGTCCTCGAAGCTGGCCCCGAGCGCGCCGACGCCGATCCCGAGCGACGACACGAAGCCGGCGAACGCCAGCACCTCGTCCGGCCCGACGGACCGGCCCAGCGACGCGGCCCAGCCGTCCAGGATCGCCCCGTCGAAGAACAGGAGCCGGAGGACGAGCGTCGCCCCGAACAGGAGGGCCCACGTCGTCGACATGCCGAGGCCGAGCGCGAGCAGGATCGAGGCCGACTGGACGACCTGCTGCTCGGTCCGCGTCTGGCCGTGGCGCCGCGCCAGCAGCCCCTGCTTGCGGACGAGGTAGGCGCTCGTCCCGGCCACGGCGACCACGGCGAGCCAGGCCACGTGCCACAGCGGCTGGCGCGCGCCGAGGTCCCACGCCTCGGCCGTCATGACCAACACGATCAACGTCGAGATCGCGGCCGTGGTCAGCTTCGAGAGCTGGAACGGGAACCGCCACGGGCGGATCTGCAAGACCGTGTCGGCCACATCGTTCCAGTTGAGGACGAGCGCCTTGAGCGCGAACGCGGCGTCGCCGAGCTGGTCGAAGACGGTCTCCTCTTCCATCCGCAGGTCGGCCACGTCGGCGACCTCGGCCTCGATCTCGGTCCGGTTGGGCTCGGTGAACGAGAGCGACGAGCGGTCGAGGTCGGCCGGCGAGCGGGGCGGGTACATCACGGCGTCCTCGTGGGTCTCGTGGTCGAGCCCGTTGAGGTGGCCGAAGGCGTGAAGCGCGAGGGCCGCCAGACGATGCGCGAACCGCTCGGTCCGCTCGGCGTCGCTGAGGTCCGGGTGGCGGGCGCCGGGGTCGAGCCGGGCCAGCGACAGCGCGGCCACGTCGAGCGCCTGGGACGGCGTGGCGAGCGTGAACGGCCGGAACCGGGCGCGCAAGTCGGCCCCGGTCGCGACGAGCGCGAAGTCCCACCCGGCCACGCGCCGCTCGGTCGCCCCGGCATCGAGGAGGTCGACCGGCTCGACCTCCTGGCCGCCCGCGTAGAGGTCGGTCCGCCGGACGAGCGGGAACGACCACTTGAAGCCGGGCAGCGCGGCCCGCAGCGCCTCTCGCACCATCGCGCGCGCGCGCATCAGCGCCGCGTTCTGGGTCTCGTCGAGCGGCCCGGCCTGGACCCACCCCACCACGACGGCCGGCACGTGCCGGCGCTCGACGGGCGCCGGGGGCGGGGTGGGGAGCGCGGAGAGGGTCTCGGCCATGCCGCAAGATCGCACCCGCGTGCGGCTACCTTCCGTCGCCCTCCCGTTCGCCAGGGCAACCGCGTGCTTCGTCCCAGACCCCTTGCTCTTTCCCAGACCCCCTGCTCCCCTTCCGGTCGCTCCGCTCCCAGGTCGGGAAGCTGTCCCCCTCCAAGGGGGACAGTCCGGGCGCCCCTGAGCGGAGCGATGGGCGCCCGGACGGGGGGTCCGTCCGCCGCCCCCGCTCTGCTCGCACAGCACGCCGAGTCCCCCCAGACCTACAGACCGCCGTCCCGCTCATGCGCCGACTCCTCACCGTCCTCGTCCTCGCCGTCCCCCTGGCGGTCGCCGCCCAGGCGCCCGCGGTCACCGTCGACGTCGACCGGTTCCAGCTCGACAACGGCCTCGACGTGATCCTGCACCGCGACGCCTCCGTCCCGACCGTCACCGTCAACACGTGGTACCACGTGGGGAGCGGGCGCGAGGCGCCGGGGCGGACCGGGTTCGCGCACCTCTTCGAGCACCTGATGTTCGAGGGCTCGGGCCACGTGCCGGAGGGCGCCATCGACACCTGGCTCGAAGAGGCCGGCGGCGGGGCCAACGGCTCGACCACGCGCGACCGGACCAACTACACGACCGACGCCGCCACCAACGGGCTCGAGCTGGCGCTCTACCTCGACGCCGACCGGATGGCCTCGCTCCTGGACGCCATGTCGCCCGAGAGCGTCGACGGCCAGCGCGACGTGGTCAAGAACGAGCGGCGCCAGAGCTACGAGAACCGGCCCTACGGGCTCGCCTTCTCCGTCCTCGGCCAGACGCTCTACCCCGCCAGCCACCCCTACCACTGGCCCACCATCGGCTCGATGGACGACCTCAGCGCCGCCAGCTACGACGACGTCGTCGACTTTTTCCGGACCTACTACACGCCCAACAACGCGAGCGTGGTCGTGGCCGGCGACATCGACCTCGACGAGACCCGGGCCCTCGTCCAGAAGTGGTACGGGTCGATCCCGAGCGGGCCCGAGCCGCCGCTCCAGCCCATCGCCACGCCGACGCTCGACCGGGAGCATCGACTGGTGCTGGAGGACGCCGTCCAGCTCCCCCGGCTCTACCTCGCGTGGCACGCCCCGGCCGCCTACGCCCCCGCCGACGCGGCGATGCAGGCGCTGGCGGGCGTGCTCGCGGGCGGCAAGAACAGCCGGCTCTACCGACGCTTGGTCTACGAGCTCGAGATCGCCCAGGACGTGTCGGCGTTCCAGGACGGTGACCTCCACTCGGGCACGTTCTACGTCGTCGCGACGGCCCGGCCCGGCCACACGCTGGACGAGATCGAGGCCGTGATCGCGGAGGAGCTGGCGGCGGTCCGGTCGGAAGCGCCGGACGGGCGCGAGCTGGCGCGCGTCGTCAACGGCGTCGAGGCGTCGTTCCTGGACGGGTTGGAGACGGTCGACGGGTTCCGCGGCAAGGCCGACCAGCTCAACGCCTACCTCTTCTTTACCGGCACGCCGGACTTTTTCGAGGAGGACCTCGGCCGCTTCCGCGCGCTCTCGCCGCGCGACCTCACCGACGCCGCGATGACGTTCTTGACCGACCGCCGCGTCGCGCTCTCCATCGTCCCCGAGGGCGCGGCGGAGCTGGCGCTGACTGGCTCCGAGACCGCCGTCCCGCTGTTTTAGCCCCTCGGGCTGGTACGGGGTACAGGGTACCTGGTACGCGCCCTCACTCCGCCTCCTGTACCGTGTACCTCGTACCCCGTACCCTCCTTCCCGTCCTCCTGCTGGCGCTCGTCGCCGCCGCCCCGTCTGCCCAGACCGCACCCGACTGGGACACGCGGCCGGCCCTCGCCCCGGCGCCCGCGTTCGTGCCGCCGGCCGTCGAGCGGCATCAGCTCTCGAACGGGTTGCCGGTCCTGTTCGTCGAGAAGCCCGGCGTCCCCCTCGCCCAGGTCAACCTGCTCGTCCGCACCGGCTCGGCCGACGACGGGGCCCAGGACGGGCTGGCCGCCTTCGCCGCCGACATGATGGACGAGGGGGCCGGCGAGCTCGACGCGCTGGAGCTGGCGGACGCCGTCGACTTCCTCGGCATCGACCTCCGCGTCGGCGCCGCGGTCCACAGCGTGCAGGTCCAGCTCCACACGCCGCTGTCGAAGCTCGACGACGCGCTCGCGCTCATGGCCGACGTGGCGCTCCGCCCGACGTTCCCCCAGGCCGACCTGGAGCGCGTCCGCACGAGCCGGTTGACGGCGCTCGAACAGCGCCGCGACGAGGCCCGGTCCATCGCCAGCGTGGCGTTCGCGCGCGCGGTCTTCGGCCCGGACCACCCGTACGGCCGCACGGGCAGCGGCGAGCCGGCGACGGTCGGCGCGATCTCGCGGGCCGACTTGGTGGCGTTCCACGAGCGCGCCGTCCGGCCAGGCAACGCGGCCCTCGTCGTGGTCGGCGCCGTGTCGTGGGACGACGTGGCCGACCGGCTCGACGCGGCGTTCGGGGCCCAAGCGTGGCCGGCGGGCGAGGCGCCCGCGCCGGCCGCGCTCGCGGAGCCGGCGCAGGTCGGCCCGCGCGCGATCACGTTCGTCGACAAGCCCGGCGCGGCCCAGTCGGTCGTGCGGATCGGCCGCGTCGGCGCGGCGCGGTCGACGCCGGACTACGCGGCGCTCCAGGTCCTCAACACGATCCTGGGCGGCAGCTTCACGAGCCGGCTCAACCAGAACCTCCGCGAGCGGAACGGCTACAGCTACGGGGCCGGCTCGGGGTTCGACTACCGCCCGGTGCCCGGCCCGTTCACGGCCTCGTCCGATGTCCAGACCGACGTCACCGCGCCGGCCCTGACGGAGTTCTTCCACGAGCTGACCGGCATCGCCGCGCCCGTCCCGGCCGACGAGCTGGCGAAGGCGCGCGACAACCTCGCGCTGTCGTTCCCGTCGCCGTTCGCGACCGTCCGGGGCACCGCCGCGATGGTCGGCGCCCTGTGGCTCGACGACTTGCCGGCCGACACCTACGCCCGCTACGCCGCCGACGTCCGCGCCGTCACGGCCGACGACCTGGCCCGCGTTGCCCGCCAGTACCTCGACCCGGAGCGGGTGGCCGTCGTCGTCGTCGGCGACTGGTCGGTCGTGGGCGACGATGTCGAGGCGCTGGGGCTGGGGCCGGTCACGGTGCGGTCCATCGAGGACGTCCTCGGCCCGGCGCCCGAGTAGACGGACATGCATGGTGTCCCTGGTGGAAGCCATCCACAGGGCAGGGCGGATGCGATCCGCTCCTACCGCACCACGCGCCCGCCCTGGACCACCAGCCGGACCCGGCGCAGCGCGGCCACGTCCGCCGACGGGTCGCCCTCGACGGCCACCAGGTCCGCCAGCATCCCCGGGCGGACGGACCCGATCCGGCCCTCTAGCCGCAGCATCCGGGCGTTGCCGCTCGTCGCCGCCCGCAGCACGTCGAGCGCCGGCATCCCGGCGGCCACCATCAGCTTGGCCTCGACCGCTTGGTCGCCGTGGTCGAACACGCCCACGTCCGAGCCGACGCACAGCGGGACGCCGGCGGTGAGGGCCGCTGAAAACTGGCGGCGCTTGATGGCGATCCGGGCTGGCGGGGGCTCCCCACGGTCCCAGCCCTGGTCGCGCGAGATCGCGTCGACGGCACCGAGGGTCGGGCAGAGCCACGTCCCGCGCCGGGCCATCTCGGCCCAGACCTCGGGCGTCCCGCCATCGCCGTGCTCGACGCTGCGGACGTGCGCGCCGCCCGGTATCATGCCTAAGTCCTCGCACCGTCCCATGCCCACCGCGCTCCGCAGGTGGGCCGCCAGCCCGAGGGCCGCGCGTACCGCGACCTCGTCCGCCACGCCGACGGGGCCGTCACCGCCGAGGCTCTCGAGCTGACGCCGCTCCCCGTTGCCGACCTGTTCCCGCCGACCTCATGACCCTCACCTTCTGGGGCGCTGCCCGGACCGTCACCGGCTCCCTCCACTACGTCGAGTTGGACGACGGCACGCGCCTGTTTTTGGACTGCGGTCTGTTCCAGGGCCGCCGCTCCGAGGCGCGCGAGAAGAACCGGGACTGGCCCTGCGACCCGTCGTCGGTCGACGCCGTCCTGCTGTCGCACGCCCACATCGACCACGCCGGCCTGCTGCCGAAGCTGTGGCGTGACGGGTTCCGGGGGACCGTCTACGCGACGCACGCCACGCGCGACCTGTGCGCGATCATGCTGCGCGACAGCGCCTACATCCAGGAAAAGGACGCCGACTTTTTCAACCGGAAGATCCGCGACAAGGGCGAGCCCGAGATCGAGCCGCTCTACGACCAGGAGGACGCCGAGGGCATCATGAACCGCTTTCATGGCGTCCCCTACGGCACCCCGTTCCACGTCCCCGGCGGCGTCGAGGTCGTCTACCGCGACGCCGGCCACATCCTGGGCTCGGCCACGATGACGCTCGACCTGCCCGGCGGCAAGCGGCTCGGCTTTACCGGCGACCTCGGCAACCCGGGCCGGCC
The DNA here is from genome assembly GCF_965213695.1 of Rubrivirga sp. Taxonomy (GTDB): domain Bacteria; phylum Bacteroidota; class Rhodothermia; order Rhodothermales; family Rubricoccaceae; genus Rubrivirga. Next base: position 225,693 of record NZ_OZ243912.1, read on the forward strand.
CATCCTGCGCGACCCCCAGCCGATGCCGCCCGTCGACTGGCTGATCTGCGAGAGCACGTATGGCGGCCGGACGCACGAGCCGACCGACGCGGCGAAAGAGCGGCTGGCGGCCATCGTCACCGAGACCGCGGCCAAGGGCGGGCGCGTCGTGATCCCGGCGTTCGCCGTCGGGCGGACCCAGGAGCTCGTCCACAACCTCGACCAGCTGTGGAACGAGGACCGGATCCCCCGCATCCCGGTCTTCGTCGACAGCCCGCTGGCGGTCAACGCGACGGCCGTGTTCCAGACCCACCCCGAGTGCTACGACGCGGACCTCCTGGCGTACATGCTCGAAGACCCCAACCCGTTCGGGTTCGAGCGGTTGGAGTACGTGAGGGAAGCGCGGCGGTCGAAGGAGCTCAACGGGCTGGCCGTCCCGTTCGTGGTGATCTCGGCGTCGGGGATGTGCGAGGCCGGGCGGATCCTGCACCACTTGCGCAACACGGTCGAGGACGACAAGAACACGGTCCTGATCGTGGGCTACCAGGCCGAGCACACCCTCGGCAAACGGATCGTCGAGCGGCGGCCCGAGGTCAAGATCTTCGGCAAGCCCCACGCGCTCCGCGCGCGTGTCGAGGTCATGAACACGTTCTCAGCACATGCCGACGAGCCCGGCCTGGTCGGCTTCGTCGGCGCCCTCGACCCGGACCGCTTGCAGACCGTCTTCCTCGTCCACGGCGACCCCGAGCGCCAGACCGCGCTGGCGGAGGCGTTCGACGAGGCCGGGATCCGGGCCGACGTCGAGGCGCCGGCACGCGGGCACACCGTGACCCTGTAGCTCCCGACTCAGGGCGGGGACCCTCATCCTTTCTCAGCCATGAAGAACATTTTTGACCGCGCGGTTGCTGACGAGGTGGTCGCTCGCATCGAGCGCCTGTCCCCCACCAGCGAACCGCTGTGGGGCACGATGTCGGTCGACCAAATGCTGGCCCATTGTTGCGTCCCGTTCGAGGCGGTCTACGACCCGGCCTACGCGGAGGCGCACCCCCGACCCAACGCGCTGATCCGCTGGGTGCTGCGGCTCATTGCCAAACCGATCGTCGTGGGCGAGAGGCCCTACAAGCGGAATATGCGGACCGCGCCCGAGTTCATCATCGAGGGGGCGAGAGACTTCGAGGCCGAGCAGGCGCGCCTGTCGGGATACGTCCGCCGGCTCCAAGCGGATGGGGCGGCGGCCTTCGAGGGGAGGGAGTCGCACTCGTTCGGGCCGCTGACGGCTCGCGAGTGGAGCACGCTGTTCTACAAGCACACGGACCACCACCTCCAGCAGTTCGGCGTGTGATGGGTGGACGGCGCTTGCCCGAGGCGGTCGGGCAGGGCGATCGCATACTCGAACGAGCTCTCCCTCCGTGGCGCCTACGACGTCCCCTCTCCCCGTGGGAGAGGGACAGGGTGAGGGCTTCCTGCGCGAGGGCCTCTTTCTTGCCCCCCTGTTCGGCTCGGCCACCGGTGACGGGTTCGGGCCGGACAGCGACGTCGACCTGGTCGTCGAGTTCGTCCCCGGCACGCGCCGCGGGCTGTTCGAGTTCGTGCAACTCGCGGACGACCTCGAAGCCATCGTCGAGCGGCCCGTCGATCTGCTGACGCGGCGGTCGGTCGAGCGGAGCCACAACCCGATCCGCCGGGCGTCGATCTTGGGACCGGCTCGACCCCTCTACCGGCGTGCGGCATGACGCCACGCTTCTCGACATCGCACGGGCGGCCGCGACCGACTCATCCACGGGTACGACGACGTGAACCTCGACGTCGTCTGGGACACCGTCACCGGCGACCTCCCGACGATGCTGGCGCAGATCAAGCCTCCGCTGCCCCGCGTCTGAGCGCAACCCGTCCGTCCGCCCGGCCGTCTGCGGCGTACGTTGCCCTGAGCACCCCGTCGCCGCCATGTCGCCCCTTCTCATCCCGATCCTCGCGCTCCTCATCCCCATCGTCGCCATCCTGGCGGGGACGTACCAGAAGGTCGAGAAGATGAAGGCCGAGACGGCGGCCAAGCTGGGCCGCGCGACGGACCACCTCGACGACGAACTGGCCGACGCCCAGGCCGAGCGCGACCGGCTCCGGCGCCGGATCGAGGTGATCGAGGCCATCGTCACGACGGAGGGCTTCGACCTCGAACGGGAGGCCCGCCGCGCCGGCCTCACCGATGCCAGCGGGCGCGTCGACCCGGCGCTCCTCGACCTCGACGAGCCGGAGCCGGAGCGGCAGCGGGCCGGACGCCAGCGGACCCGCTAGAGGGGTGTCAGGTTGCTCGTGGGCCGACCCCTCGCTCCCCTTCCGGCCGCTCCGCTCCCAGGTCGGGGAGCTGTCCCCCTCCAAGGGCAGGGCCGCTAAGGTCTCGGATGTGTTCTCGATCCGCGACCAACCAAGAGGAGTCATTCCCGCGCAGGCGGGAATCCAGGGCTCGTGCGGCACCGTGCTCGGCCTCCCTGGATCCCCGCCTGCGCGGGAATGACTATATGTAGTTGTGTATCTGCCACAGAACGTAGCAGCCCTGCCCTCGAAGAGGGACCGTCCGTCCGCCCGCTGAGCGCTTCGGCCGGGCTCAGCACAGGCTCAGCGAGGGGCGGACGGACGGGGGGGTACGGCCCGCGAGTAAGGGGTCATGACACTAGCGGCCCGCCGTCGACACGGAACGGGGACGGAGCGGGGGGCGAATCGCGACAGGTCCGACACACGACCCGCCGTCTGGATCCCCACCTTGGGGCTCCCCACCTCCCGATCCCATGCCCCGACTCCTCGCCCTCGGCGCCCTCGCCCTTGCCCTCGCGGCCTGCGACGCGGCCGAGACCGACGCGGCCCTCGCCACCGCCGCCCTCGACGACGCGGCCACCGCCATCGCGAGCGCCGTGGCGCTCGACGCCGGAGGCCTCTTGGAAGAGGCCGCCTCGGCCGCCTCGCTCGCGGCCCCGCCCGAGGCTGGCGCCCGCCACCCCGACCCCCGCCCCGGTTGCCAGGCCGAGCGGACCTACGACGAGGCCACCGGCGTCTGGACCGCCGTCGCCGACTGCGAGCGCGGCGACCCCGACGGCCGGTTCTACGCCACTTTCGAGCGGACCACGACCTACCGCTTCCTCGACGCCGACGGCCAGCCCCTGCCCGGCCGCGAGGGCGCCGCGAGCGTCGAGGTCGACGTCCTCTCGGGCTCCAGCCTGTTCCGGTCGCCGCGCGGCGTCCACGCGCTCGACGCGCTCACGAGTGACCTCACCGTCACCGACCTCGGCCAGGACCTCGTGACCGTCGCCGGGACCGTCCAGCGGGCGGCCAGCGACACGTTGCGCGGGCGCCGCGGCGTTCGGACGCTGGACTACGAGCTCGACGCGACGCTGGACGGCGTCCAGGGCCCGCCCGGTGTCACGCGGCGCTGGCGCCGCGCCGTCGCCGGGACGGTCTCGGGCACGCTTGTCGCCACGCTCACCCGGACGCCGCGCGGCGGCGAGACCGAGACCGTCGAGATCGACCAGGCGTTCACGATCACGTTCCCGACCGACGGCCGCGGCGACCGGGTCGCCGAGATCGTGCTCGGCGGGCGTCGCTACCGCGCCGACGTCGAGACGGGCGAGATCGCCGGGCTCTCCGACTGAGATCGACCTCCGGCGACCGAGCGGCCGTCCGCCGTCGTGGGGGACGGCCGCTCGGCGGTCGGAGAAACAGCGCGCGGCCGGCCCGGGTGGGAGACGCCCTCTCCTTCCGACCTCTCATGCCCGCTCTCTCCGACTCCGTCGTCATCGTCACCGGCGCCTCGTCCGGCATCGGCGAGGCCACCGCCCGCCACCTCGCGAAGGAGGGCGCGACCGTCGTCCTGGCCGCCCGCCGCGAGGGCCGGCTGGTCGACCTGAAGGACGCCATCGAAGCCGACGGCGGGACCGCGCTCGCCGTCCCCACCGATGTCACTGACCGCGAGGCCGTCCAGGCGCTGGCGCAGCAGACGCTCGACGCCTTCGGCCGGATCGATGTGCTCGTCAACAACGCCGGGGTGATGCCGCTCACGATGCTCCACAACCTGCGGACGGACGACTGGTACCAGACCGTCGACGTCAACCTGACGGGCGTGCTCCACGCCATCGAGGCCGTCCTCCCGACGATGTTGGAGCAGCGTGCCGGCCACGTCGTCAACGTGTCGTCGGTGGCCGGGCGGCGGGTGTACCCGGGCGGCGCCGTGTACTCGGCCACCAAGTACGCCGTCCGCGCGCTGTCCGAGGGGATGCGGGCCGAGCTCGGGCCCAGCCACGGCATCCGCGTGACCTGCGTCGAGCCCGGCGCCGTCGCGACCGAGCTGACCGACGCCATCGGCGACCCCGAGGTGAGGGCGTCGATGGGCAAGGTGTTCGCCCGGCTCACCCCGCTCGAGGCCGACCGGATCGCGGAGTCCATCGTCTACGCCGTCTCGGCCCCGGCCTCGACGACGGTCGCCGAGGTCCTCGTCCTGCCCACCGACCAGGCGCGCTGATCCGGCCCCTCTCGGTTGCGCCGTCCCAACGCGGACCGCAGGCCGCGATGTGGGGGCGGGTCCGCCAGTGACCACCTTCCTCTACCCTCCATCCTCGACCCGCTCCGGCTCGTCGGCCTCGGTCACGACTTGGTGGAAGACGGTCCGCCCGGTCCGCAGCATCCGACGGACGTAGGGGTGGCACAGCCGGCATCTCTGGCCGAACACGGCGTGGGCCTGAAGCGCGGCCACCGTCTCGGCGCCCGTCTTGTGGGCGACGTCCGCGAGCGCGGCGAACGTCGTGTCGAAGCAGTAGCAGCGGTCGATCCTCATCGGGCGACGACGAGCGCCAGCGTGGCCGCGCGCCCGTCGGCGGTCGCGCGCACGAGGTACGTCCCGGCCGGCCACCGGCTCGCGTCGACGGCGACCCGGTGCGTCCCGGTGCCGAGCGGGCCGTCGGCGAGCCGGGCCACGGGCCGGCCGAGCACGTCGAACACCTCGACGCGGACGTCGGCGGCGCGGTCGAGCGTGAGCGCCAGCGTCGTTTGGGTGGCCGGGTGCGGGCCCGCAAGCGCCAGCCCGAACCCGCCCTCAGAAGTGCTCTCCGTCGCGATGGGTCCGAACAAGTCTGGATTTGGCACCGCATACGACGGAAACACGCCGACATCGACCTGCGCCACCAGGTCACCCTCGAAGCTGTAGACCGTCACCGAGCCTCGGGCCTCGAACGGGGCACTCGCGTCCGGCCGGCCGAGATAGTAGCGCAGGTTGGGTGTGTCGCCAGCGAGTGCCGTGATGGGCCGCGTGTCGAGGCCGTCGATGGGGATGATCTCGAATCTCCCAAACTCATCGAGGACAATGAGACCGGCGTCGGACGAGATGAGGACGGCGTCCCCCGTCTCCTCTGTGAACGCGCCGGCCGGCCGGCGCGTCGGGCGCGGCAACAGGAGCGGGGCGGCGTCCTGGCCCGAGCCGTTGGGGTCGCCGATCTCGGCGTCGAACGCGACCCGCTGCGTCACCTCCAACGTCTCCGAGTTGAGCGCGACGGCCTCGTCAGTGTCGGTGCAGATGGCCCACAGCGCCGCGAACGTGTCGATGGCGAACCGGGCCGAGCATCCGATATCGACGTAGCCGACGAGCGCGTCCGTCGCCGGGTCCAAGACGGCCAGCGAGTCGGCCCCACCGAAGGCGCCGAGGGCGACGAACGCCCGCCCGCCCGAGAGCGTGACGTCCTCGGGCGTCCCCACGACCTCGATCCGGTCGCCCACGGCGCCCGTCGCCAGGTCGTACGGTGTGACGAACGACGGGCCCTCGCCGTAGTCCGCGTTCGTGACGTACGCCTTGCCCGGCGCGACCTCGGCGATGTAGCGCGGGTTGAGGAGCCCCTCCGTCGTCTGCCCGACGATCTGACCCGTGGCCACGTCGTAGACGTCGATCCGGCTCGTGCCGGCGAACGACGAGCCCGCCGTGAGGTAGAGCCGCCCGCCAATGATCGCCGCGCCCTGGGTGTAGATCCGGCCCGCCGCGAGCGAGTTCACAAACACCCCGTTGGCGTCCGTCCCCACGCGGTCGACCGCGCTGTTCTGGGCGCCGAACGCGCCCTGGCTCAGGATGAGGGCGTCGTAGTCCTGTGCCGAAGCGGACACGACGAGCAGAAGAAACAGGAGGGGCGAACGAAACATGGCTACAGCGAGGTGAGGGTGAGCCGCACGCGGACGTGCCGCGGCGGCATGGGGTACTGGCGGACAATCGCGTACCGCGCGTCCAACACGTTCTCGACGCGGACCGCGAGCGCGGCGGCGGCCGGCCCAAGCCGGAGCCGGCCCGAGAGCCCGGCGTCGACGACGGTCGCGGGCGGCAGCGACGTCGAACCGTCGCTAGCCGTCGCGCGCGTGCCGGTATGTTCGAGCCCGGCGTCGAGCCGGAGCGGGCCGGCTCCCAGCGCGAGGTCGGCGCGGACCAGGCGGTCGGGGACGTAGGCCAGGCGCTGGTCGAAGGACGACGCTTGTGGATCGGTCCGGTCGCGGGCGTCGGTCCAGGTCGCCAGCGCACCCGTCTCCAGCCATGTTCGGCCGCCGTCCAAGCGCACGCGGCCCGAGAGCTCGGCCCCGCGCGTTTGTGTGGTTCCGACGTTTCGCGGCGCCCAGTAGAAGCCGTCCTCGAACCGGCCCGGACGCCAGACGATCTGGTCACTCAGCGCGCTGGCGAACGCCGTCGCCTCGGCCGCGAGCGTCGCCAATCCCCAGCGGGTCTGGGTGGCCGCGCCCGCATCGGCCGTCCACCCGCGCTCGGGGCGCAAGCCGGGGTCGCCGCCGGGTTGCCAGAAGCGGTCGTTGAACGTCGGCGCGCGGAAGGCCCGGCCGGCGCTCGCCTTCAGCCACAGGCCCGGAAGGGCGCGGAGGTTGAGGCCGAGCTGCGGGCTGAGCGCCGCCAGCGTCTCGCCGGTCGGCGCCGCCACCCGGTCCGCGCGGACGGCCGGGTACACCCTCAAGATGCCGTGCTGGCCGACGGCGCTCGCGAACGCCGCCAGCGCCGTCTCGTCCGCGTCGTCGGTCAGGCTCGGGTGCTCGGCCCGCCCACCGCGCGTCTCGGCCCCGACCGCGAGGTGCCACGTTCCGCCAGCGACCCGGATCGCCTGGTCGGCCTCGATGCGGAGCGAGCCCGCTCGAGTCCGCCCGATGTCGTCCAGGCCCGACGCGGGGCTGAAGTAGCGGAGCGACGCGACCTGCGCCAGCCCGCCGACGCGGAGCCGCGTGCGCCCGAGCCAGACGGCGTGGTCGGTCCACAGGCGGAGCGCGCGGTCGGTCTGCCGCGCTTGGGAGACGCCCGAGAACGCGAAGAGGCCGCGCTCGGCGTCGGTCGCCAGCAGCCCGGCCGTGCCGCGCCACCGGCCGGCCTCGCCGGAGATCCGTCCGAACAGCGCGTCGCGGCGGACGTCGGCGTTCGCGCGCGGCGCTGTCACGCCAACCGTCTGGGTGGCCGGGTCGAACCGGGTCGAGTCGACGTAGAGGTAGTCGCCCGTCGACTCGTCGTGGTCGACGGCGACGACGGCCGACAAGCGAGGGCCTCCGCCGGCCAACAGAAGCGCGCCGCCGCGCTCGCCCCAGGCGCCCGTCCGCACGTCGAGCCGGGCGCGGGGCTCGCCAGCGTCGGGCGTCCGGACCTGGACCACGCCGCCGATCCCGTCGGTCCCGTAGAGCGCCGACGCCGCCCCGTGCGCGACCTCGACCGCCTCGACGACGCCGGCCGGCAGCAGGCCCAGGTCGAGCTGGCCGAGCTGGGGGTCGGCGATTCGGTGGCCGTCGAGGAGCACCAGCGTCTGCGCCGCGCCGGTCCCCCGGAGCGACAGGCTCGCGAGCCCGCCCGGCCCGTAGCGCTTGACGAACACGGCCGACCGCGCCTCGATCGCATCAGCGACCGTCGAGGCGCCGGTCGCGTCGAGCGCGGCGCGGTCGATGACCGTCACCCGGGACGCGGCCTCGGCCGTGGCGACGGGCGCTCGGGCGGCCGTCACCGTGACCGCGCTCAGCGTCGAGTCGGCGGCGGGCCGGTCGGGCTGGGCGCTGGCGGCGGTCGCCAGCAGGAGCAGGAGGAGGGCGCGGAGGCGCATCAAAAAACCCCATGCCTCAAGCAGGCACGGGGTCACGCGCGGGCCAGTCGGTCCGCGTCGGGCACACCGCGCCTCTGGTCCCGGAGGCGGTGGAGAGCGTCGCGCTCAAGCAGGTCTCCTGGCTCGCGGCCCGGTCCCTCGGGGGACGTGCGTCGGCTCGGCCCCGGCCTTCCCCCTGCGCCGGATGGGCAGGAGTGGTCGCGGGCGTCGGCACCGACGGCGGGCCGCCTACAGTTGCGGGTACAGCTCCGGAGTGGCCGCGCGAGGCGGGGGACCGGATTCCCTATTCGTCCGCGCGCACGCGGAACCTGAGGCGGGGTGAAAGAGCAGGCCGCAAGGTAGCGTGCGCTCGCGGTGCTCGCGAGGAAATGGGAAGGGGGAACTGGGAAAGGGCAGAGGGCGACGACCGGACACGGCCGCGCCGGCCATGCGACGGGACCCGTAGGGACACCGTGCACGGTGTCCACCTACCCGCGCGCCGCTGGCGAAGAGCCTGCCCCCGCGACCGCGAAGCGACGGCGCAGCCAAGGCGGGGGACCTAGCTGCTCACTGCTCGGTGGCCCCGACCGGCTCAATGCCCGCGTCCAGCAGATCCTTCGCTGGCGCTCAGGGTGTGTCGCATCCCGCTTGCGGGGACAGGGGGGAGAATGCGATAGCCCTGAGGAAGGATCATCTGGTTTCGCCCGACGGGCTACGCATTCGCCGGCGACGTCCCCTCTCCTACTGGGAGAGGGACAGGGTGAGGGGGCCGTCGCGCCGGCTCCCTCGTGCACAGCGGACCCTCGGAGCTCGTATCAGGACAGAGGACGGAGGCAGATGTAGGGCGGACGTGACGAGCCCCGTCCCGACGTCCTCCCGACCATGCAGGGTCGCCGCCCTCAATCGACCCAGACCGTCTTGGCGTTGACGAACGCGCGGATGCCGGCCCGCCCGAGCTCTCGGCCGTAGCCCGAGGCGCCGATCCCGCCGAACGGGAGGTTCGGGTGGCTCTTCGTCATCGCGTTGACGAACACGGCGCCAGACCGGATCTGGCGCGCGACCCGCTCGCCCCGGTTCGTGTCCCGCGTCCAGACGCTCCCGCCCAGCCCGAACCGCGTCGCGTTCGCCAGGCGGACCGCGTCGTCGGCGTCGTCGGCCACCGTCAGCGAGGCGACGGGGCCGAAGATCTCCTCCTCGAAGGCCACCGTCCCCTCGGCCACGTGGCCAAGCACCGTCGGCGGGTAGTAGAAGCCGGGGCCGTCGGGGACGGTGCCGCCGCACAACACCTCGGCGCCGTCGGCGACGGCCCGGTCGACCTGGTCCTGGACGTCGTCGCGCAGGTCGCGCCGCGCGAGCGGTCCGAGGTCGACGTCCGCCATCGGGTCGCCGACGGCGAGCGCCTCCATCCGCTCGACGAACCGGCGCGTGTACTCGGCCGCGATGGGCCGCTCCAGGATGAACCGCTTGGCCGCGATGCACGACTGGCCGTTGTTCTGCGTCCGCGCTTTGACGCCCGTTTCGACGGCCCGGTCGAGGTCGGCGTCCGCCAGCACCACGAAAGCGTCGGTGCCGCCGAGCTCGAGCACGCTCGGCTTGAGCGCCGCGCCGGCCTGCTTCCCGACGATCCGCCCGGCGGCCTCGCTCCCCGTCAGCGTGATGGCGCGGACGCGGTCGTCGGCGATGGCCGCGCCCGTTTGGTCGTGGTCGATGACGACGTGCTGAAAGACGCCCTCGGCAAATCCGGCTTGGGTGAACAGCGCGGCCATCCGGTCGCCGCAGCCGAGCACGTTCTCGGCGTGCTTCAAGAGGCCCACGCCGCCGGCCATCACGGTCGGCGCGGCAAAGCGGAAGGCCTGCCAGAACGGGAAGTTCCACGGCATGATCGCCAGGACCGGCCCGAGCGGTTGGTAGGCCACGAACGACCGGGCGGCCTCGGTCTCGCGGGGCTCGTCGGCCAGGAAGCGCTCGGCGTGCTCGGCGTAGTAGCGGCAGACCCAGGCGCATTTTTCCGCTTCCGCCACCGCCTGAGCCAGGGGCTTGCCCATCTCGGTCGTCATCAGCCGGCCGAGGTCGTCAGCCTGATCGTCCAGCAGGTCGGCCAGCCGGCGCATGGCGGCGGCCCGGTCGGCGAAGGCGGCGTGTCGGTGGGCCTCGAAGGCGTCGGCGGCCCGGCCGAGCGCGGCGTCGAGGCCGTCGTCGGACAGGCGGTCGTAGCTCGCGATCTCGGCCTCGGTGGCCGGGTTGACGGTGGTGGGCATCGGGGGTTGAGCGGGTTCGGCGGGTTGAGCGGGCGTCGCGGGTCGGGGTTCCGCCCCTCTTCGGGAACCGACCTGCCGGACCCGCCCGACCCGCAGGGCCTCTTCCTGAAAACCAGGCCGTTCCGGTTGCGGGATCGGCCGGCGGTGGAGAGATTCCGGGCTCACCCGCTCGCGTTCATGTCGACCTCCGGAACTCTGCGCCGCAGCGCCCGCCTGGTGCGGTCCTGGCTCGGCGCGTTCCGGCCGCCCCACGCCGCCGGCCCGGCCCCGGTCGTCGACGAGGTGACCGACCGGGGCGTCGCCCGCCGCGACGTCGAGGCCCTCGTGGGGATGCCCATCGGCGACCTCGACCTGTACGAGCACGCGCTCCGCCACCGCTCGCTGTTCCGGGGGCTGGCGACCGACGGGACCGAGTCGAACGAGCGCCTGGAGTTCCTGGGCGACGCTGTGCTCGGGACCGTCGTGGCCGAGGTGCTCTACACCCGGTTCCCCGACCGCGCCGAGGGCCTGCTCACGCGGACCCGAGCTACGCTCGTCAACGGGAAGGCGCTCGCCGGCTACGCCCACGCCATCGGGCTCGGCCCGCTCATCCTGATGAGCGAGAACATGGACGGCTCCGACGGCCGGTCCAACCAGACCATCCTGGCCGACGCCTTCGAGGCCATCGTCGGGGCGCTCTACCTCGACCTCGGGTTCGGCGCCGCGCGCCGGTTCGTGTGCGGAGTGCTCGACCGGTGCGTGAGCCTGGAGGAGGCCGCGGCCGACAAGAGCAACCACAAGAGCCGGCTCCTGGAGTACGTCCAGGCCCTCGGCCTGGAGCAGCCGAGCTACGAGGTGGTCTCGGAGGAGGGCCCGAGCCACGACCGCCAGTTCACGGTCGCCGCCGTCGTCGAGGGCGAGCGGCTGGGCGAGGGCACCGACCGCTCGAAAAAGGCGGCCGAGCAGAAGGCGGCCCAGGAGGCGCTCCTCACCCTCCGCGAGCGCGCAGCAGCCGGATGATTCGGCATCGGGTGATGTGGCATCGGGCGATTTTAGATCGGGCGATGGACGATTGGGGAGGTCCGGCGCGTCGCCGGCGGTCAGGACGGCCACCGCACTCGCCCAGTCGGCTCCCCAATCGCCCGATCACAAATCACCCGATCTGAGATCAGCCGGCGGACCGACGGCCGGAGATCTGGCGTACCGTTCGCACGCCCCCCACCGCCCGGCCCTGATGGAGACGCTCGCCCGTACCGCCGCCCACCCCGACCGCTTCGCCGACCGCCACCTCGGGCCGACCGACGCCGAGCGGGCCGAGATGCTGGCCACCCTCGGCTTCGACTCGCTCGACGCCCTGACCGACGCCGCCGTCCCGGCCGACATCCAGCTCGGCCGGCCGCTCGACCTGCCCGACGCCCGGTCCGAGCGCGAGCTGCTCGACGAGCTCGCCGGCCTGGCCGCGCTCAACGAGACCGCCCGGAGCTACATCGGCATGGGCTACCACGGGACGATCCTGCCGCCGGTCATCCAGCGGAACGTGCTCGAGAATCCGGGCTGGTACACGCAGTACACGCCGTACCAGGCCGAGATCGCGCAGGGCCGCCTGGAGGCGCTCCTCAACTTCCAGACGGTCGTGAGCGACCTGACCGGGCTCCCGGTCGCGAACGCCAGCCTGCTCGACGAGGGCACGGCCGCCGCCGAGGCCCTGTCGATGTTCGCCGGCGCCCACCGCAGCAAGCGGTCCACGTTCGTCGTCGACGCGCGGTGCCATCCGCAGACCATCGCCGTCGTCCAACAACGGGCCGAGCCGGTCGGCGTCGAGGTCGTCGTGACCGACGTCGCCGGCTACACGCCGACCGACGACCTGATCGGCGCGCTCGTCCAGTACCCGACGACGGACGGCGAGGTCGTCGACTACGGCGCGGTCGCGGAGGCCGTCCACGGCGTCGGCGGCTACCTCGCCGTCGCGACGGACCTGTTGGCGCTCACGCTGATCGAGGCGCCCGGCAGGTGGGGCGCGGACGTGGCGCTCGGGTCGAGCCAGCGGTTCGGCGTCCCGATGGGGTTCGGCGGCCCGCACGCCGCGTTCTTCGCCACGACCGACGGGTTCGCGCGCAAGATCCCCGGCCGCATCATCGGCGTGAGTCAGGACCGACTCGGTGACACGGCGCTGCGGATGGCGTTGCAGACGCGCGAGCAGCACATCCGCCGCGAAAAGGCGACCTCGAACATCTGCACGGCCCAGGTGCTGCTCGCCAACATCGCCGGGTTCTACGCCGTCTACCACGGGCCGGACGGGCTCCGACAGATCGCCGAGTACGTCCACGGGCAGACGCGGCGGCTGGCGGAGGCGCTCCGGGCCGCCGGCCACGAGGTGGTCCACTCCGACTTCTTCGACACCTTGCGCGTCCGCCCGGCTCAGCTCGACGCGGTCGCCGTGGCGAGGGACGAGCACGACATCAACCTCCGCCGCTACGCCGACGGGACGGTCGGCGTGGCCTTGGACGAGACTGTCACCGACGAGGATCTGGCGGACCTCGTGGACGCCTTCGGCGGATCGCTGATGCCCGAGGCCGATGACGCCGGCTACGACGGGCCGCTGGCGCGGACGACGCCGTTCCTCGAGCATCCCACGTTCGAGCGGTACCACTCGGAGCACGAGATGCTCCGCTACCTCAAGAAGCTCGAGAACCGCGACTTGTCGCTCGTCCACGGCATGATCCCTCTTGGGTCGTGCACGATGAAGCTCAACGCGACGGCCGAGATGATGCCGGTCACGTTCCCCGGCTTCGCCCACGTCCACCCGTTCGCGCCGGACGACCAGACGGAGGGCTACGAGGAGATCGTCGACACGCTCGAAGAGTGGCTGGCCGAGATCACGGGCTTCGACGCCGTCTCGCTCATGCCCAACTCGGGCGCCCAAGGCGAGTACACGGGGCTCTTGACGATCCGCGCCTACCACCGCTCGCGCGGCGACGACGCCCGGACGGTCTGCTTGATCCCGACCTCGGCGCACGGCACGAACCCCGCGTCGGCCGTCATGGCCGGGATGGACGTCGTCGCCATCAAGGTGACCGAGAAAGGCGAGGTCGACATGGACGACCTGCGCGCCAAGGCCGAGCAGCATGCCGACCGGCTCGCGGCGCTCATGATCACGTACCCCAGCACGCACGGCGTGTTCGAACGGACGATCCGGGAGATCGCCGACGTGGTCCACGAGCACGGCGGGATGGTGTACATGGACGGGGCCAACCTGAACGCGATGGTCGGGCTGTGCCGGCCGGGCGACTTCGGGATGGACGTGTGCCACCTCAACCTCCACAAGACGTTTGCCATCCCCCACGGCGGCGGCGGGCCCGGGATGGGGCCGATTGGCGTCGTCGAGGCGCTGGCGCCGTTCCTGCCCGGCCACCCCGTCGTCCCGACCGGCGGCGACGACGCCATCGGGCCCGTCGCCGCCGCGCCCTACGGGAGCGCGCTCGTGCTCCTGATCTCGTGGGCCTACATCGCCATGATGGGCGCCGACGGGCTCCGCCGCGCCAGCCAGACGGCCATCTTGAACGCCAACTACATGGCGCGGCGGCTCGACGGCCACTACGACGTGTTGTACCGCGGGCCGAAGGGCTACGTGGCCCACGAGTTCATCCTGGACGTCCGCCCGTTCCAGGCCGTCGGCGTCTCGGCCGAGGACATCGCCAAGCGGCTCATCGACTACGGCTTCCACGCGCCGACGATGTCGTGGCCCGTCGCGGGCACGCTGATGGTGGAGCCGACCGAGTCCGAGTCAAAGGCCGAGCTCGACCGGTTCTGCGACGCCATGATCGCGATCCGGACCGAGATCCAAGAGCTCGAGCTCGGCACGGCCGACGCCGCCAACAACGTGTTGAAGATGGCGCCGCATACCGTCGCCGAGGTCACCGCCGACGACTGGACGCACCCGTACTCGCGGAGCCAGGCCGCCTTCCCCGCCGAGGGCCTCCGCGCCGCCAAGGTCTGGCCGACGACGGCCCGCGTGGACAACGCCTTCGGCGACCGGAACCTCGTCTGCTCCTGCCCGCCGATGGAGGCGTACGCCTGAGGCGCGGCGTTGTGCGCATGAGGTCGTCACGCATCTGCCGAACAGCCGTCACGTCATCACAGGTCCCGAGCGTCGCGGAGCACGGCGTCTCGGAGCAACGGGCGCAGGCCGGCCGGCGTCACCACGTCCACGCGCGTGCCGAGGAGGTCTTCGAGGTCCGCGACCAACCCGCCCGGGAAGAAGAACGACCGACGCTCGCCCGGTTCCACGAGCAGGTCCACATCGCTGTCGTCGCGCGCCGCCCCCCGCGCATGCGAGCCGAACACCCGCACGGAGCGGACTCCGTGGCGCCGCGCCACGTCCAGGATCTCGGCGCGCTTGCGGCGCAAGAGAGGGTCGACAGCCATGTGGGACGGGAGGGAACGTGCGCCTGACAGAACTGAACGTCAGTGTACGACGCCATCAAACGTCGAGGCCTCCAACCCGCCGGTGGAGCCGTCGGCGCGAGTGGGGAGGGCGTAGGTTCGGGGACCCCCCGCCGCCATGTCGCTCCGCCCCCAGTTCTCCGGCCACGAAACGTTCGCGCTCCGCGCCGGGTGGCCGAAAAAGGCCTACGACGCGGCCTTGAAAGACCCCGAGATCTTTGGCGCCGACGCCGCCATCGCGCGGTTCGGCGTGGGCAAGAACATGGTCCGCAGCATCCGCCACTGGGCCCGCGCGCTCGGCGTCCTGGCGAGGTGACTCCCGACGAGCTCCGCGCTCGCGTCGCCGGCCTCCGGCAGTGGGGGGCCAACGGGAAGCGCGCGCCGCACAAACCGCTGCTGCTTTTGTACGCGCTGGCGCGGTTCGCGGAGGGAACCGAACGGCTCCCGTTCAATGACGTCGAGGGTCCGCTCGTCCAGCTTCTGGATGACTTTGGCCCGTCGAGCCCTAACCACCGACCGTTCCCCTTCTGGCGGTTGACGACGGACGGGGTGTGGGACATCAAGGGCGACGCCGACGTCCGCCGAACGGCCTCCGGCGACATGTTTCTCACCGACGCCCGGGAGCGGAACCCGGTCGGCGGGCTCTCCCCTGAGGTCGTCCGCATCCTGCGGCAGCGCCCGGAGTTGGTGGCCGAGGCCGCGTCCGCCTTGCTCGATGCCCACTTCCCGGCGACGATCCACGAGGACATTCTCGACGCCGTCGGGCTCGACCTCGAAGCGGTAGCCCCGACTTCGAGGCCGAAGAAGCGCCGCCGAGACCCCACGTTCCGCGCCAACGTGATCCGCTCGTACGGCTATCGGTGCGCCGTCTGCGGGTTTGAGACGCGGATCGGCAATACGCTCGTCGGGATCGATGCCGCCCATGTCCGGTGGCACCAAGCCGGCGGCTACGGCGTGGACGACGTGACGAACGGGGTCGCACTCTGTGCGCTCCACCACCGGCTGATGGACCGGGGCGCGTTCACACTGGCGGAGGCGTCGAGCAAGGAGATCGTCGTCGAGGTCGCGGAGGACGCGCACGGGGGCGACGGCTTCCGCAGGTGGCTCCTCGACTTCCACGGCCGACCCATCGCTGCGCCGGCACGCTCGGGAGACCGCGTGGCCGAGCCGTCGCTCGCGTGGCACCGAAGGGAGGTCTTTCGCGGCCCGGCCCGAGAGCGGGAGTAGGGCGCCGCCCGCTGATGCCCACGAGGCGATGCCGCCGCCGTCGAGGGCCCGGGCGAGCTTAGCGAGGAGCGTCTCGAACATCGCGAAGTGCGGCGAACGCCTGGGCCAACCGGACGTCGACCTCGATGCCCGCAAGCGGGTCGGCGGGCGGCCACACGCCGAGGGCCACGGCCTCTCGTCGCAGCCCCTCCACGATCCGGAGGTTCCGCGCGTGGTCGACGGGCCGCTCGCGGGCCAAGCGGCGGTCGAGGGCGTCGACGCGGGCGAAGTCGGGGCGGCGCCCCGACAGGTCGGGATGAGGACACATGGCGGAGTGTACGTCGGACGCACGGCCGTCGGCGGGCGCCGCCGCCGCTACCGCGCCAGCTCCAGCACCATCGCGCCCTTCGCCGGCACCGCCAGGCGGACCGCCTTGCCCGTGAGGGCGTGGGGACCCGCCGGTGCGGCCTCGCGTTACCACCCCGCGACGACTCCCCCACCCATGACTGTCCTCGACCGGCACATCGACGTCACGCCCGGCATCTGCGGCGGCCGTCCCCGGATCGCGGGCCACCGGATCACGGTCCAGAACGTGGCCGACTGGCACGAGCGCCAGGGCCTGAGCGTCGACGAGATCGCGACCGCGTACGGCCTCTCGCTCGGCGACGTCCACGCGGCCTTGGCGTACTACTACGACCACCGCTCCGACGTGGACGCTCGGGCGGAGGCGGATGCGGCGTTCGCAGAGAGCCTCCGCTCCGGGTCGCGCGCGTGATTCGCTACTACGCCGACGGGCACGTGGCCCGAGCGGTGGTGGACGGGCTCCGGCGCCGGGGCGTCGATGTCGCGACGGTCGTCGAGATGGACGCGCTCGGGGATTCCGACGAGGCCCACCTCGCGAGGGCACACCGCGACGGGCGTGTCGTGTTCAGCCAGGACACCGACTTCCTCCGGCTCGCTGCCGCGGGTGTCGACCACTCGGGCGTCGTCTACGCCCGGCAAGGCACGGCAGTCGGCGACCTCGTTCGTGGTCTCGTCCGGCTCGTGCGAACGGTCGGCGCCGACGAGATGGCCGGACGGGTCGAGTTCCTCTAGCGCGGCCCTTTCCCCCCGCCGCTACCGCGCCAGCTCCAACACCATCACCCCCTTCGCCGGTACTGCCAGCGTCTCCCCCAGGCGGTGGGTCTCGCCCGTCACCACGTCGCGGGCCGCCGTGTGGTCGAGGACCCGCTCTTGGAACCGGGCGAGGTCCAGCGCGCGGGGCTCGTCGGCCGCGTTGAGGACGACCATGACCGTGTCGCCCGCGTCCCAGCGGAAGAAGACGTAGACGTCGTCGCGGGGGATGAACTGCGTCAGGCGGCCGTGGTGGACGACGGTCGCCGTCCGGCGCCAGGTCGCCAGCGCGCGCGTAAAGTCGAACGCGGCCTGCTCGGTCGCCGTCCGGTCGTCGGCGTCGAAGACGGAGCGCGGGTCGCCGGGCCACCCGCCAGGCATGTCGAGCCGCTTGTAGCCGTCGCCGCCGGTCTGCGGCCCGTTCGGCAGCGCGACCTCGGTCCCGTAGTAAATCTGGGGGATCCCGCGCGTGGTGAGCTGGAGCGCGAGCCCGAGCCGGAGCGCGTCGAGGTCCTGGCCGAAGGCGCGGCTGAGGTCGTGGTTGTCGAAGAACGTGACCATCGCGTTCGGGTCCGGGTACACGTGGTCCTGCGCCAGCGTGTCGTAGACCCGGAACAGGTCGCCGCCGGGCGCCTCGCGCATCGCGAACGCGAGCGGGAAGTCGGTGACCGACGGTAGGTGGGAGCGGTAGCCGTCGGGGTGGGCGCGGAACCCGTCCTGCCAGTACGCCTCGTGGGGCACGCTCGTCACCCAGCTCTCGCCGACGATGTTGAACGTCGGGTACTCGGTCATCACGTGCGCGGCCCAGCGCGCCATGTAGTCCTTGTCCGGGTAGAGGTAGGTGTCCATCCGGATCCCGTCGACGCCGGTGTGCTCGATCCACCAAACCGTGTTCTGGACCAGGTACTGGGCGAGCAGCGGGTTCTCCTGGTTGAGGTCCGGCATCTCGGCCACGAACCACCCGTCGACCAACTGGCGGCGGTCGGCGTGGGAGGCGTACGGGTCGATGGCGGCCTGGCCCGTGTAGTTCGTCTGGCCGACCTCGGCCCAGTCGTGGACCCAGTCCGGCGTCGGGAGGTCGTCCATCCACGGGTGCTGGTCGCCGATGTGGTTGTGGATCATGTCCATGATGACCTTCATGCCGCGCCCGTGGGCGGCGTCGACCAAGCCGACGAACTCGTCCATTGTCCCGAAGCGGGGGTCGGTCGCGTACATGTCGGTCGCCGCGTAGCCGTGGTAGGCCCCGTACGCGGGCGTCATGTCGTTCTCGAAGATGGGCGTGAGCCAGACGGCCGTCATGCCGAGGTCGTCGAGGTAGCCGAGCCGGTCGCGGAGCCCGGCGAAGTCGCCGCCGTGGCGGCCGTTGGGGTTCGAGCGGTCGGCCGCTTCGAGCAGGCCAGCGATCGTGTCGTTCGCCTCGTTGCCGTTCGCGAAGCGGTCCGGCATCAGCAAGTAGATCACGTCCTCGCTCGAAAAGCCCTGGGCGTACGAGCCCAGCGCGCGCGTCCGCTGGCGGAGGTCGTAGTCGAGCGCCGTCGAGCCGTCCGGCCCGTCGAGGGTGAACCGGAGCGTGCCCGGTGCGGCGTCGCCGACGGTCAGCTCGAGGAACAGGTAGTTCGGGCTGTCGACGGCCACCACGCGGTCGAGCGTGACGCCGGCGTGCGGGGCCATCGTCACGCGCGCCCGGCCGACGTCGTCGCCGTGGAGCATCACCTGGAGCTCGTCGTGGACCATCCCGGCCCACCAGAACGCCGGCTCGACGCGGTCGACGGTCTGGGCGAGCGGCGTCAGCGGGAGGAAAAGGGCGAGGGCGAAGAGGCGCCCCGCGAGCGGGATCGGAGACATCGGTGGCGGAGTTGGCGGACCGCAAGAAACGACCGGCGGGCGACGTCGCTAGGTTCGGCGCGGCTCCCACCCCCTCCCCATGCGCGCTGCCCCGCTTGTGCTCCTCCTCGCCCTCGCCGCCTGCGAGCCGGCCGACGACCCCAGCACCCGCGACGCCGGCGCCGAGGTCGCAGTCGACACGACCGTTGTCGCCGAGCCGACCAGCACGGTCACCGTCGCCTACAAGGGGCGGCTCGAGACCGGCGAGGTGTTCGACCAGAACGAGCGGGCCACGTTCAACCTGGAGCGGGTGATCCCCGGGTTCCAGACCGGGATCGCGGGGATGCACGTCGGCGAGTCGAAGACGCTGCTTGTGCCGCCGGAGGACGGCTACGGCGCCGACCCGCCGCCCGGCATCCCGCCGAACGCGACGCTGATCTTCGAGGTCACCCTCCTCGACGTCGGTCCATAGCGGAGCCCGCGACGGGTGCCCGCCGTCGGCGCCAGCGGCGGGCCGTCACCGGACGGCGTGCTCGGCGGCCTCGTGCCGGGCCGAGACCGTCACGATCTCGTCGCCGACGGCGTCGGGCACGTCCTCGGCGAGCGCGCCCGGCCCGAACCCCCACCGCGCCCAGACCGGGACGAGCGCGAGCCCGGCGACCAGATACACGACCGACATCAGCGTCGAGGCGTCGGGTCCGGGGATCAGGAGCCGGCCGGCGCCGACGAGCACCAGGAACAGCGAGGCCGCCGTGGTGGCCGTCAGCGCCAGGCGGTTGCCGAGCTGGCGCGGCCCGCGCGCCGGGTCGTCGCCGGCCGCGAGCGCCGTCTGGCGCCAGAACCCGAACGGGCGGACGCGCCGGTAGAACGCGACGCGCGTCGCCTCGTCGGTCGGCGGCGTGACGAACGTGACGCCGACGGCGGCCAGCGTCGAGAGCGCGGCCATGATCGCGAGCCGGAGCGCGTCCTCGTCGGGTGCGTCCGAGAGGTCGAGCCCGAACAGAAGGACCGGCGCCACGACGAGCGACGTGGCGATGGCGGCCAGCTCGCTCCACAGGTTGATCCGCTCCCACAGCCACCGCAGCACCAGGACCGAGCCCATGCCGGCGCCGAGCAGGAGCGACGTCGTCCACCCCTCCTGGATCGAGCCCAGGTTGGCCATGATGGCGAGGGCGAGCACCAGCAGGAGCACGTTCGAGATCCGGGCGACCGTGACCAGCTCGCGGCTCGTGGCCTCGCGGCCCTTGACGTGCTCGGCCCAGAACCGGCCGTAGAGGTCGTTCGACCAGTAGCTCGCGCCCCAGTTGAGGTGCGTGTCGATGGTGCTCGCCAGCGCCGCCAGCAGGCCCACCAGCATCAGCCCGCGCGCGCCCGGCGGCAAGAAGTCGGCGATGCCGGTGACGAACAGGATCTCGCGGCCGGCCACGAACCCCTCGGCGCTCGCGTCGCCGGCGCCGAACGGGTAGACGACGAGCAGGCCGACGGCGATCACGAGCCAGATCAGGCTCCGCGCGACCACCTGGGCCCACGCGAACACGACGCCAGCCAGTCGGGCGTCGCGGTCGGACTTGCAGGCCATCGACCGCTGGGCGAGGTAGCCCGTCCCGTCCGAGTTCATCTGGAAAAACCACTGCAACCCGACGATGGTCAGGAACGGGCCGAGGACGCCCCAGCTCGTGTCGGGCGCCGAGAAGCTCAGCAACTGGCTCGCGCGGAGGTCGCCGTAGATCTCGGTCACCCGCTCGGTCAGCCCCCCGAGCCCGCCCGCCTCGTTGACGACGACGACCGCGTAGATGGCCGTCCCGATCATGGCCAGCCAGAACTGGACGACGTCGGTCGCGACGACGGCCCGGAGCCCGCCCGTCGTCGAGTAGAGGGCCGTGAACCCGACGATGAGCAGGATCGACAGCAGGTTGTTGGCCGCGGCCACGGCCGGCGCCAGGCCCGTCGCCGTCGTCCCGAGCACGGACGCGAGCCCGGTCGCCTCGACCAACCCCACGAACAGGCCGTGGAGCGCCGGCGCCCACAGGTGCCACGGCAGGAACACCTCGGCGATCCGCATGGCGGCCACCAGGACGAACGCCATCACGACGCAGTTGATGAGCGTCCCGTAGTACAGCGACTTCAGCACGCGGAGCGCGAGCACGCCCCGGCCGGAGTACCGGACCTCGGTGAGCTGGGCGTCGGTCAGCACGCCCGACCGCCGCCAGCCGACGGCGAACACGAAGGCCATGAGCAGGAACGCGATCCCGTAGATCCACAGCCGCCACAGCAGGAACACGCCGCCCGTCGCCACGAGCCCCATCACCAGGAGCGGCGTGTCGGCGGCGAACTGGGTGGCCGCCATCGAGAACCCGGCCCGCCAGCCGCCCAGCGTCTTGCCCGCGAGGAAGTACTCGCCGAGCCCCTCCGAGGCCTTCTTCCGCGCCGCCAGGCCGGACCCGACGGCGTAGACGACGAACCCGAGGACGATGAGGAGGTCGAGCATGAGGGCAAGGGTGGACGCCCGAACCTACTCCGCCCGCGCGGCGCTGGCGGAATCCGCAGCGCGCCCGGTGAACTCGGCCCACGGGTCGCGGTCGAGGACCCAGACGTAGAACAGCGTCCCCAGCGCGCCGTGCGCCACGCCCAGCGGCCACACGTTCTGGTCCCTCAGGTAGAGCCCGGCGAACGCGCCGCCGAGCGCCGTCGTCGCCGCTGCGAGCGGGAGGTTCGGCAGGTGGACCGACCCGAACGTGGCCGCCGACACCGGGACGACGGCGACGGCGGGCAGACCGGCCGCGTCGAGGTGGCGCGTGACGAAGCCCTGCACCAGGAGCTGTTGCGTGAGCCCCCACACGGGGTAGAGCAGCAGCGGCGGGATGAGAGACGGCTCGGCGCGGAGCGACCCGTTCGCCAGCCCGTAGGCGCCCATCGCCAGCGCGGCGCCCGCCGAGAGGAGCGCCGTGTCGCGCGTCGCCCGGCCGAGATGCTCGCCCGTCAGCCCCAGCTCGGCCAAGAAGCCGGGTTCCGTCGCCGCCCGCGCGCCGACGTAGCCGCCCCACCCGACGACCACGACCGGCACGTACAGGGTCGAGACGCCGGCCCGCGATGCCGCGAGGTGGCCGACGCCCGTCAGCACGACGGCGCCGATCTCGGCCACGGCGCGGGCGTCGAGGCTCGCGCGGACCGGGCGCCCGTCCAGTGGAATCACCACGCGAGCCGACTGGGCCGTGACGGAGGGGACGAGGAACAGCACGGCGAGGACGAGGCGCATGGCCTCAGGCTAGCTGCGCGCCCCGCTCTCCGCCTGGTGCAGACGGATCACCCGGAGCGCCGAACCCGGCGCGCGGGGTAGCGTGCCACCGGCCATGTCGATGAACTCACAGGGCGCCCGGGGCGACCGCCGGGCCGCACGACGGGCACAGGGCGGCGGATCCTCCGGCACCGCCGACCTCTCGGTCCGCGAGCGGATCGGGGCGCTCCGCAACGTGCCCCCGCTGTTCCGGCTGGTGTGGCAGACGAGCCCGCCGCTGTTCCTGACCAGCCTGGCGCTCCGGTTGGTCCGGTCCCTCGTGCCGGTGTCGATGCTCTACGTCGGCAAGCTGATCGTGGACGAGGTGGTCCGGCTGGCGGGCGCGCCGCCGGCGCTCGACGGGCTGGCCGCGTGGGGCGGCCCGCTGGAACCGCTGGCGTGGCTCATCGCGGCCGAGCTCGGGCTCGCCGTCGTGTCCGAGCTGCTCGGCCGGGCGACGGCCCTCGTGGACTCGCTCCTCGGCGACCTGTTCACGAACGAGACGTCGGTCCGCCTGATGCGGCACGCGGCGGCCCTCGACCTGGCCCACTTCGAGGACGCCGACTTCTACGACCACCTCGAACGGGCGCGGCGCCAGACGACCGGCCGGATCACACTCCTCAGCCAGATCTTGGGCCAGGCCCAGGACGTGGTCACCGTCGCCACGCTGGCGGTCGGGCTGGCGGCCTACGCGCCGTCGCTGCTGCTGCTGCTCGTCGTGGCGCTCGTGCCGGCGTTCCTGGGCGAGGCCCACTTCAACGCCCAGAGCTACTCGCTGGCGTACTCGTGGACGCCCGAGCGCCGCGAGCTCGACTACCTCCGCTACGTCGGCGCGAGCGACGAGACGGCCAAGGAGGTCAAGGTGTTCGGGCTCAACGACTACCTCGCCGAGCGCTACCGAACGTTGGCCGACGCCTACTACCGGGCCAACCAGACGCTGGCCGTCCGCCGGGCGTCGTGGGGCGGCGCGCTCTCGACCGTCGGGAGCCTGGGCTACTACGTGGCCTACGCCTTCATCGTGTACCGGACGGCCGCGGGCGCCTTCTCCATCGGCGACCTCACGTTCCTGGCCGGCTCGTTCGGGCGGATGCGGGGCCTGTTGGAGGGGATGCTCCAGACGTTCTCGACCGTCAGCGGCCAGGCCCTCTACCTCGCCGACCTGTTCTCGTTCTTCGACATCGAGCCGACCGTCGTGTCCCGGCCGGGCGCGCGCCCGGTGCCCGAGCCCATCCGCGAGGGGTTCCGGTTCGAGGACGTCGGGTTCCGCTACCCCGGCTCCGACCACTGGGCCGTCCGGCACCTGTCGTTCGAGCTCCGGGCCGGCGAGGCGCTGGCGCTCGTCGGCGAGAACGGGGCGGGCAAGACGACGCTCGTCAAGCTGCTCGCGCGTCTCTACGACCCCGACGAGGGCCGCATCCTGTTGGACGGCCAAGACCTGCGGGACTACGACCTGGACGACCTCCGCGCGGCCGTCGGCGTCATCTTCCAGGACTTCGTCCGGTACCACCTCACGGCGTCCGAGAACATCGCCGTCGGGCGGATCGCCGAGCGCGAGGACCGGCCGCGCATCGAGACGGCCGCCCAGCGGTCCCTGGCGGATGCCGTCATCGCGTCGCTGCCGGGGGGCTACGACCAGACGCTGGGCCGGCGCTTCAAAACGGGCACCGAGCTCTCGGGCGGCCAGTGGCAGAAGGTGGCGCTCGGCCGGGCCTACATGCGCGACGCCCAGCTCCTGATCTTGGACGAGCCGACGGCGGCCCTCGACGCCCGCGCCGAGTACCAAGTGTTCGAGCGGTTCAAGGACCTGACCGAGGGCAAGACGGCCGTGCTCATCTCGCACCGGTTCTCGACGGTCCGCATGGCCGACCGGATCCTGGTGCTCGAGCGGGGGCGGGTCGAGGAGGTCGGGACGCACCGCGAGCTGCTGGCGAACGGCCGGCGCTACGCCGAGCTGTTCGAGCTCCAAGCGCAGGGGTACCGGTAAGATGAGCCGGGGAGGGCGGGAGTCCGCCTATCTTCACCATTCTCTTCCCTCCTGCCCGGACCCATGTACGAGACGCTTCGCATCCAGCGCTTCAAGTCGTGGGAGGACACGGGCGAGGTCCGGATTGGCAAGCTGACGGGCGTGTTCGGAACGAACTCGTCGGGCAAGACCAGCTTGCTTCAGTTCATCCTTATGCTGAAGCAGACGGCGGAAAGCCAAGACCGCTCGCGTGTGCTCCACACCGGGAGCAAAGACACCTACGTTGATCTCGGCACGCTGGCCGACGTGATCCACGGGCATGACCTCCCGGGTACGCTTCGCTTTGAGCTGGCGTGGCGTCCGGACGGGCCCCTGGAAATCCGAAACACGCTGTTGGAAGCGGGGCAAGTCGTCGCTCGTCCAGAGCAGCTGACCCTCGAAGCAGACGTCCACGGTGGGGAGAATTCGATTCGAGTCGAGCAGTTCGTGTACCGGTTTGGCGAGTATGCATTCGGAATGGAACGCGTGGAGCCAAAGTATCGGGCCGTCGAGTACAAGTTGATCCACGACGGCTACGAGGCGGTCCGAACGCCGGGGCGGGGATGGCAGCTTCCGGCGCCGGTCAAGAGCTACGGGTTTCCCGACGCAGCCACGGCGTACTACCAAAACGTAGGGTTCCTACTTGACTTGGCACTGGCTTTCGAGACGCAAATGCAGAAGACGCTGTATCTCGGGCCCCTCCGTGAGTATCCCGGCCGCGAGTACACTTGGGCCGGCGAGCGTCCCCAGGACGTGGGTCCTCGAGGCGAACTCGCCGTCGCTGCGCTGCTCGCTTCCCGCGAGGAAGGCCCCGTCATTCAACCCAAGACCAGAGCCCGTCTCCGGACGATCGAGGAGCACGTGGCGTGGTGGCTGAGGGAGCTGGGCATCGTCCACGCCTTCGAACTGCGGCAGATCGCGGAGGGGCGGAAGCTCTACGAGGTCCGTGTCAAAACGACGAGGGACTCGCCCTGGGTGCTCATCACCGACGTCGGGTTCGGAGTGTCGCAGGTGCTCCCAGTCCTCGTCCTCTGCTTCTACGCCCCGGTCGGTTCCACGCTCATCTTCGAGCAGCCCGAGATCCATCTGCACCCCCGCGTGCAGGCAGGTCTAGCCGACGTGTTCCTCGACGCGATCAAACGTCGGGGTGTGCAGATCGTTCTAGAAAGCCATAGCGAACACCTCCTCCGTCGTCTTCAGCGGCGTATCGCCGAGGAGAAGGCGGCCAGCGGCGACGTCGCGCTCTACTTCGTAGAGCCCAAGGGGGGTGCCTCATCAATTCGGGCACTCAACATCGACATGTTCGGTGCCATTCGGAACTGGCCGGAGAACTTCTTCGGCGACGAACTCGGAGAGCTCAGCGCGATGACTGAGGCGGCCATGACACGGAAGCTGGCCGCGGCCGGGGACGGCGTGTGATCCGCCTCGTCGACACGAACGTTCTCCACGTCGCCAACGACGGCACGGGCGAGACGTACGGCCCGGCGTGCGTGCTCGCGTGCACCCGGCTGCTCCGTGACATCCAGAGCTGCGGCGTGCTCGCTCTCGATGACCGGTTCGAGATCCTTCGTGAGTACCGCCAGAATGCAAGCGAAGCTGGGCAGCCCGGCGTCGGTGACGCCTTCCTGAAATGGGCGCTGTCGAACGAGTACACGGACGGTCGCTGCACGCGCGTCGCAATCACCCCTCACCGGAGGAGGGGATGGGAGGAGTATCCGGACGCCGCCGACGTGGCGGGCTTCGATCCGTCCGACCGGAAGTTCGTAGCCGTTGCCCTTGCCCACCCTGCCCGGCCCCCGATTCACAACGCCACGGACTCAGACTGGCGCGAGCACGACGAAGCGCTGACGGGACATGGCGTGACGGTCGTGTACGAGTGCCCCGACCATGTGCCGCCGCCCGGGCATGGCTTGAGATAGGCGGCCGTGCTCATCTCGCACCGGTTCTCGACGGTCCGCATGGCCGACCGGATCCTGGTGCTCGATCGGGGCCGGGTCGAGGAGGTCGGGACGCACCGCGAGCTCCTGGCGAACGGCCGGCGCTACGCCGAGCTGTTCGAGCTCCAGGCGCAGGGGTACCGGTAGCGCTCGCGCAGCGGGTCAGCACGCCGGCCATTCAGCGTCGGTGCGGGCCGATCCGAGACGGTCGGTTCGGGATCGTAGGGACACGGCGTGCCGTGTCCGCGTGACGGGCGCGGAAGCGGGGCCCCTCCTCGACGTCGAGGCGGAGGGGGTTGAGTCGACGCAAGGGCGCCCGATACCCGAGGCCCCCCGGCCCCCGATGCCCCACGTCCCGTCCTCCGTCCGTCGTCGCCTGACGCGCCGCGCCGCGCTCGCGCTCGGCGTGATCGCGCTGCTGGTGGCGTCGGCGGCGGCGCTGGCGCTGGTCACGCTCCAGCAGCGCGTCGCCGACGGGCAGGAGGTCAACGTGGCCGGCCGGCAGCGGATGCTGAGCCAGCGGACGGCGAAGACGGCCCTGCTCCTCCGCCACGGCGCGGGCGACGCCGCGGCGCTCGACGCCGAGCTCGACGCCGACCTGGAGGCCTGGGCCCGCGGCCACCGGGCGCTCCTCGACGGCGACGCCCGGCTGGGCGTCCCCCGCGTCGCCGACCCGCTCGTGCGAGAACGGCTGCGAGCGCTCTCGCCCCTCGTCCGCGAGGCGACGGCCGCCGTGGTCGCCCTGCGCCGGGCCGTCGACGCCGGCGACGCGGCCCGCGCCGACGCGGCCCTCGCGCGCGTGCTCGCGGCCGAGCGCGAGTTCCTGCCCCGGATGGACCGCGCCGTGTTCGCGCTCAGCGCCGGCACGGCCCGCGACGTGCGCCGGCTCCAGCGGGGCGTCGCCGGGCTGCTCCTCGGGATGTGGGGCGTGCTCGGGCTCGTCGGCTGGGGCGTGTTCCGGCCCGTCATCCGGAGCGTCGCTCGGTCCATGGACGAGGCCTCGGCGCAGGGGCGCCTCCTGCGGACCGTGATCGACACGATCCCGGACCACATCTACGTCAAGGACACCCAGGGCCGGGCCACGCTCCGCAACCTCGCCAGCGCCCGGGCCCTCGGCTTCCGCGACCCGTCCGAGGCGACCGGCCGGACCGACGCCGAGGTCGCCGCCGGCACCGAGGCCGCCCCGCTCGCCGCCGCCGCCCTCGCCGACGACCTCGCCGTCGTCCGGACGGGCGTGCCGGTCGAGAACCGCGAGGAGCGCGCGCTCGACGGCGGCTGGCTGCTCACGACGAAGGCGCCGCTGCTCGGG
The DNA here is from genome assembly GCF_965213695.1 of Rubrivirga sp. Classification (GTDB taxonomy): domain Bacteria; phylum Bacteroidota; class Rhodothermia; order Rhodothermales; family Rubricoccaceae; genus Rubrivirga. The sequence continues at coordinate 253,092 of NZ_OZ243912.1, forward strand.
CCCGAGGGCGAGGTGGCCGGCGTCGTCGGCGTCTCGCGCGACGTGACGGCCGCGCGGACGGCCGAGGCCCGCTTCCGGGCCCTCGTCGAGCACTCGGTCGTGGGCACGGCCGTCATGCAGGACGGGCGGTTCGCCTACGTCAACCCGCGCATGGCCGAGATCTTCGGCTACGCCCAGGACGAGATGACGGGGATGGAGGTGACCACGATCCTGCACGAGGACGACCGGGCGATGGCGCGCGAGAACCTCCGGCGCCGGCTCGACGGCGAGGTCGACGCGCTCACCTACGAGGCGCGCGGGCGCCGCCGCGACGGCCGGGTGATCCGGCTGGACCTGTCGGGCGTCCGCGCCGAGCACGAGGGCCGGCCCGCCGTCATCGGGACCGTCAGCGACGTCACCGAGCGGTACGAGGCCGAGCGCGTGCTGTACCACCGGGCCCACCACGACGACCTGACGGGCCTGCCCAACCGGGCCCTCTTCGCCTCGCGGCTCGAGGTGGCCGTCGCCCAGGCCACGTCCGACGGCGCCTTCGCCGTCCTGTTCATCGACCTCGACCGGTTCAAGGTGGTCAACGACAGCCTGGGGCACTCGGCCGGCGACCGCCTGCTCCAGGAGGTCGCCGCGCGCCTCCAGGCCGTCCTCCGGCCCGACGACACGGTCGCCCGGTTGGGCGGCGACGAGTTCGCCGTCCTCCTCTCGGCGACGCCCCACCCGGGCCACGCCGAGGAGGTCGCCGCCCGCATCCAGACGGCGCTCACGGCCCCGGTCCGCATCGACGGCCGGGACCTCACGGTGGGTGCCTCGATCGGCGTCGTGACGGGCCGGGCCGACCACGCCTCGCCCGACGCCGTCCTGCGCGAGGCCGACCTCGCCATGTACGGCGTGAAGGCGGCCGGGCGGGGCGGCCAGGCCACGTTCAGCGCCTCGAGCCACGACGAGACGTCGCAGCGGATGCGGCTCGAGATGGACCTCCAGCACGTCGCCGAGCGCGACGAGCTCCGGGTGGTCTACCAGCCCATCGTGGACCTGGCCGACGGGCGCCTGGCCGGGTTCGAGGCGCTCGTCCGCTGGGCCCACCCCGAGCTGGGCCTGCTCGCGCCCGACGCCTTCATCGGCGCGGCCGAGGAGAGCGGGCAGGTGGCCGAGATCGACCGCTGGGTCCTGGCCGAGGTCACGCGCCAGACGGCCGCGTGGCCGGCCGACCCCGGGCTCCTGCTGACGGTCAACTGCACCGGGCCCGGCCTGCTCCAGCAAGCGTACCTCGCCGCCGTCGACGACGCGCTCCTGGCGCACCGGTCGGCGCCGCGCCGGCTCGGCCTGGAGATCACCGAGACCCTGCTCGTGGACGACCCCGAGGCCGTCGCCGCCGAGCTCCACCGCTTGCGCGCGCTCGGCGTCCGCTTCTGCGTCGACGACTTCGGGACGGGCTACTCGTCGCTCTCGACGCTCCACGCGCTCCCCATCGACACCGTCAAGGTGGACCGGGCCTTCGTGGCCGAGATGGACGCCGACGTGCGGAGCGCCCAGCTCGTGCTGGCCGTCGTCCGGATGGGGCAGGCCCTCGACGCGGCGGTCGTGGCCGAGGGGATCGAGACGGTCGCCCAGCTCGCCGCGCTCCGCGCGATGGGGGCCACCTACGGCCAGGGCCACCTGTTCGCCCGGCCCCTCGCGCCCGAGGCCGCCGCCGCCCTCGTCGGCGCGGACGACCGGCCCTGGGCCGTCCACTGGGCGACCTCCGACGCCTCCCTGTCGAGGGCGCGGTAGGGACGGGCGGAACCTCCGCTCGGGCCGAGGCCTTCCCCCCGGGACCCCTCCCCCACGCCATGCCGACCGACCGACCGTGGTGGCAGACGGCCGTCGTCTACCAGATCTACCCCCGCTCGTTCCAGGACTCGAACGCCGACGGCCTGGGCGACCTCCCCGGCATCACGGCGCGGCTGCCGTACCTCGCCGACCTCGGCGTCGGCGCCGTTTGGCTGAGCCCGTTCTACCCGTCCCCGCAAGCGGACTTCGGCTACGACGTGAGCGACTACCGCGACGTCGACCCGCCCTACGGGACGCTCGCCGACTTCGACCGGCTGGCCCAGACCGCGCACGGGCTCGGCCTCAAGCTTGTCGTCGACTTCGTGCCGAACCACTCGTCGGACCAGCACGTGTGGTTCCAGGAGGCGCGGTCGTCGCGCGACCGCCCCCGGCGCGACTGGTACGTCTGGCGCGACCCGGCCCCCGGCGGCGGCCCTCCCAACAACTGGCTGAGCCACTTCGGCGGGCCGGCCTGGACCTTCGACGAGCCCACCGGCCAGTACTACCTCCACTCGTTCCTGACCGAGCAGCCCGACCTCAACTGGCGCAACCCCGAGGTCGAGGCCGAGATGCTCGACACGCTGCGGTTCTGGATGGCGCGCGGCGTCGACGGCTTCCGGATCGACGTGGCCCACCTGATCGCGAAGGACCCCGACCTCCGCGACAACCCGCCCGCCCAGGCCGTCGGCAGCTTCCACAAGTCGATGGGCGCGTACGACTCCCAGCTCCACGTCCACGACAAGGGGCACTCGGACGTCCACACGATGTTCGCCCGCATCCGTCAGACCGTCGACACCTTCGACGACCAGGACCGGGTGACCATCGGCGAGATCCACGACTTCGCCGACCTCGAACGCTGGGCCGGCTACTACGGCACGCCGACCGCCGACGGGTCGCTGAGCGGGCTCCACATGCCGTTCAACTTCGGCCTCCTGGCGACCCCGTGGACGGCCCGCGCCGTCCGCGCCCACGTCGACGCCGTCGAGGGCGTGCTGCCCGACGGCGCGTGGCCCAACTACGTGCTCGGCAACCACGACGAGCGGCGGCTGGCGACGCGCTTGGGGCCGGAGTCGGTCCGGCTGGCGGGGATGCTGCTGCTCACGCTGCGCGGCGCGCCGACGCTCTACTACGGCGACGAGCTGGGCGTGGAGGAGGTCGACGTCCCCCTCGATCAGCGGAAGGACCCGTGGGCGTTCCGCAGCGGCCTTATGGAGCTAAGCCGAGACGGCTGCCGCACGCCGATGGCCTGGGACGCCTCGCCCGGCGCCGGCTTCTCCGACGCCGACCCGTCCGCGTTCTGGCTCCCGCTCCACCCTGACCACGCGACCGTCAACGTGGCCACGGAGGCGGCCGACCCGGACTCGCCCCTGGCGTTCTACCGCCGCGCCCTTGCGGTCCGAGGCGGCTCGGCGTCGCTCCAGTCCGGCGACTACCGGCCGCTCGACGGCGTGCCGGACGACGTGCTCGCGTTTCGGCGCGGCGGCGACACGCTCGTGCTGCTCCACGTCGGCGACGGGACCGTCGAGGTGGACGTCCCGGAGCCGTTCCGCGGAGCGACCGTCCGGCTGGCGACCGCGCGTAGCGACGAAGGGGTCGAGGCCGGGGAGCGGCTGGCGCTCGGGCCGTGGGCCGGCGCGGTCGTACGGTGACGTCCCACCCGACGGGGCCGGAGACCTCGACCCGCACGTCGTAACCGGTGGAGGCTACGACGTCGCGTCCAGGAGAGCCAGGAGGCGGTCCAGGTCGTCGCGCAGCGGAGGCAGGTGAACCGTAAGGATCCGCCAGACGATGCCGAGGTCGACCCCAAAATAGCCGTGGACGACGATGTGGCGCGACCGGACGATGCGGTCCCACTCGATCTCCACTGCCAGCGCGCGAGTCGGAGGGGACACGTGGTGCGCAGCTTCCCCCAGGACCGAGAGGTTGCGGACGACCGCGTCGAGCGTGAGCGTGTCGGCGGCGAGGTCGGCTTCGGTTTTGCCCTCGACGTAGGTCAGCGCGCGGCCCACGGCTTGGCGCATGTCCTCGACGCGGAGCCGGTCAGTCCGGTCGGCCACGGCTAGATGGCGACAAGGTCGGGCTCGACGGCCGCGAAGTGGCGGTCGTCGAGCGCCCCGCGAGGCACGAGGTCGACCGTGCGGCCGAGGAGGGCGTCGAGCTCCTCCGCCAAGTCAGCGATCTCCCAGCCGATGGGGCCGGAGAACTCGACCAGCACGTCGACGTCGCTATCCGGTCGGGCCTCCCCGCGGGCAAACGACCCGAACACGGCGAGCGACCGGATGGGGTAGCGGCGCGCCAGCGCGGGCCGGGCGTCGGCCAAGCGGCGGCGGATCTCGGGGAGGTCGAGGGCCATGCGGAAAGCTACACGCCCCGCCCGTCTCGGTCCCGCAGCGCGCGGGATAGATTCGAGGGCCTCTCCGCCCGACCCATGCGCGCCCTTGCCCTCGCCCTCCTCGTGACTGCCGCCCACGCCCAGCCCACCGACGGGCTCGTCCCCCGGTTCGCGTTCCCCCAAAGCGGCCCGCTGCTCGAGCGGACCACCACGACCGGCTCGTTCTTCGACGTCGTCGGCCGGCGCGCGGCCGTGTTCGGCTACGAGAACCGGCCGTTCGAGGCCTGGGTGTACCCGCTCAAGATCCTGGAGGACGCCCGCCTGACGTTCAACCTGGAGAACTACCCGGTGCCCTCGGACGGGCTCGCGATCATGCGCCGGATCGAGGTGCGGCCCGAGGCCACGACGCTCGTCTACACGCACCCCGCGTTCACCGTCCGCCAGACGATCCTGGCGCCCATCGACGAGCCTGGGATCGTGATGCTCCTCGACGTCGACGCGCTCCGGCCGCTGACCATCTCGCTAGCGTTCCGGCCCGACCTCGGCCTGATGTGGCCGGCCGGGCTGATGACCGGTTTCGTCGGGTTCGACGCCGAGCACCGCCGCTACTTCACCGGCGAGGAGACCCAGCGGTTTTATGGAATGATCGGCTCGCCGCTGGCGGTCGACGTGTCGGTCCAGCCGTACCAGGAGGAGCCCCAGGACGTGCCGAGCCGGTTCGAGATGCGAGTCACGCCCGAGGTGGCGAGAGACTACCTCGTCCCCATCGTCGTCACCGGCAGCACGACCGGGCGGGCCGACGCCGAGGCCGTCTACGACCGGCTGCTGGCGACCGTCCCCGAACAGTTCCAAGCGACGGTCGCCCACTACCGCCGGCTCGACGAGACCATGCAGGTCACGACGCCGGACCCCAGACTCGACGAGGCGTTCGCCTGGGCCAAGGTGGGCATGGACAAGGGCGTCGCCACCAACCCCGACCTCGGCACCGGGCTCGTCGCCGGCTACCGGACGTCGGGCAACTCGGAGCGGCCCGGGTTCGCGTGGTTCTTCGGCCGCGACGCCCTGTGGACGGCCCTCGCCACGACGGCCGTCGGCGACCTCCAGACGACGCGCGACGCGCTCGCCTTCTTGGCCCAGTTCCAGCGGGCCGACGGCAAGATCCCCCACGAGATCAGCCAGTCCGCCGCTTTTATCGACTGGTTCGAGGACTACCCGTACCCGTGGGCGTCGGCCGACGCGACGCCGCTGTTCCCCATCGTCCTCGCCGACTATTGGCGCCAGTCGGGCGACCTCGGCTTCGTCCGCGAGCACTGGGAGACGGCCCAGCGGGCGTTCGCGTTCTCGGCGGCGACCGACACCGACGGCAACGGGCTCGTCGAGAACACGGGCGTCGGGCACGGCTGGGTCGAGGGCGGCGAGCTGTACCCACCGCATGAGGAGCTGTACCAGCAGGCGCTGTTCATCCAGGCCGCTCGGGACGTGGCCGACCTCGCCGACGCGCTCGGCGACGACGCCCTCGCCACGACGGCGGGGGCTCGCGCCGACGCCACGCTCGCGGCGACGGAGGCCACCTACTGGCACGACGCCGACGGCTTCTACGCCTTCGGCACGGCGTTCCCCGGCGCGCCCACGCTGTCCGAGCGGACGGGCCCACTGACCAACGCCGACCTGCGGGACAACACGGGCTTCCTCTCGGCCAGCAACCGCGACCTGGGCGACCTGACGGTCCTCCGCGAGAACACGGCGTTGCAGGGCGTCCCACTGTGGTGGAATCTGTTGGAGGACGACCGCGCGCAGCAGGCCATCACCGCGTTCGGCTCGGCCGGCATCGCGACCGACTGGGGCGCCCGGCTCTTGGACAAAGAGAGCGACCTGTACGACCCGCTGAGCTACCACAACGGCTCGGTCTGGGCCCTCTTCACGGGCTGGACGAGCATGGGCGCCTACCGCTACGGCCGGCCCCACGTCGGCGCCCAAGCGCTCTACGCGAACGCGCTGCTGACGCGCCAGGACGCGCTCGGCTACGTCACCGAGCTCTTGTCGGGCGACTACAACACGGCGTTCGGGCGGTCGAGCCACCACCAGATCTGGTCCGAGGCGATGGTGGCCACGCCGCTCGTCCGCGGGATGCTCGGAATCGAGGTCACGGACGCCGGGCGGACCCTCCGCGTCGCGCCGAGCCTGCCGGCGGACTGGCCGTTCGTCGAGGTTCGCAACGCGCCGGTGGGGCAGGAGACCGTCGGCCTGTCGGTCGGCCGCGACGCCGCGAGCGTGACCGTCCGGCTCGACGGGCTGACGGGGCAGGCGGTCGAGGTGGCGCCCGCGTTGCCGCTCGACGCCGTCGTCCGCCGGGCGACGGTGAACGGGGAGGAGGTCGCGGTCGAGACCGTCCGCCAAGGCGACGTCCAGCGGCCGACGGTCCGAGTGGCCGGCGCGTCCGGCGTCTCGGTCGTGTTCGAGCTGGCCCGCGCTGGGACCGACGTGGCGCTCCGCCAGGAGCCGGCCGAGCCCGGCGCCACGAGCCAGCAGCCGCGCGTCCTGCGCTCGACGGCCTCGGAGGCGTCGCTCCGGCTCGTGGTCGAGGGCCGGGCCGGGACGACGGCCGCGTTCGACGTTCACACGGACCGGCGGATCGGCGACCTCCGCGTGCCAGGCGTGTCGTATCTCGAAGCCGCCGCCGTGGTGCCGGGCCCGGTCGGGGGGCCCGAGCGTCCGTTCGCCGGGCCGCCGTACACGCTCCTCGTCGAGTTCGAGGGCGAGCCCGGCCGGTCGGGCTACGTCCGCCGCGAGGTCGTGGTGCCGCTGCGGTAGCGCGCCGGGAGAGCGCATGCTAAATCTCCGGCCCGAACCCCCCGTCCGAGCGCCTATCGCTTCGCTCAGCAGGCGCTCAGACTGTCCCCCTCGACGAGGGGGACAGCGTTCAGAGCCTGGGAGCGCAGCGACCGGCCGGAAAGCGGGGGGTCTGGGTTTAGCATGCGCTCGCCCTGTAGCGGAGGGCCGTTGCCCTTGCGCGGCGGCCGGCGATGGTCCACCTTCCCCCCAAACCCTCCGCCGTCGCCATGCGCTCCGTCCTCGTCCTCGCCGTCGTGATCGCCACCGGGTGCGGGTCGGGCAACGGGGTCCGCGAGGCCAGCGACCCCAACGTCTTGGAGGGGGAGGACCTCCAGCGGCGGGACCTCCAGCGGATCGAGGACATGCTGCGGGGGCAGATGGCCGGCGTCCAGGTCCGGGAGGTCGGCGGCGACCTGGTCATCCGGATCCGCGGGGCCGAGTCGTTCGGGCAGAGCAACGCCGACCCCCTGTTCGTCATCGACGGGCTCCCGATCCCGCTCGGGACCGACGGGGCGCTCCAGGGGCTCAACCCCCGGGACGTCCAGTCCATCCGGGTGCTCAAGAACGCGAGCGACACCGCGATGTACGGGTCGCGCGGGGCCAACGGCGTGGTCCTCATCACGACGATCCGGCCGGACGTGGAAGAGACGGACAGCGGGTCCTGAGGCGCTCTCGGCCGGGGAGGGCATGGGGGAGTGCCCCGGGTAGGCCCTGAAATCGGCACTGAGGGGGCAAGGGGGGCCGTGTAAGCGTTTGCACAGACGGGGTGCGGACCTTACCATGTTCTCGACCGATAGCGCTTCCAAAGAGTCCACGGGACGGGGCGCGCGTCGGGCGGACCCACACACACACCCACACACAGATGAGTCGGAACGCTACCCTCCTCGGGCTGGCCGTCCTCCTGTTCGCTCTCGGCGCGGCCCCGGCCGCCCTCGCGCAGACAGTGACCGGCACGGTTGTCGACGCCACCTCCGGCGATCCTTTGCCCTTCGTTAACGTCGTCATCCAGGGCACCACGCGCGGCGCGGCGACCAACATCGACGGCGAGTACTCGATCGACGTCGACGGGCCCGAGTCAGTCCTGGTGTACCGGTTCCTCGGCTACATCGAACAGGAGATCACCGTCGGCAACCGGTCGGTCATCGACGTCCGCCTCGAAGAGGACTCGAACATCCTGGACGACGTCGTGGTGGTCGGCTACGGGACCCAGCGCCGCGGCGACGTCACGGCGTCGGTCGCGACCGTCGACATCGACGACGCGAACCAGGGCCTGGTCACGGCCCCGACCGACTTCCTCGAGGGCCGCGTGGCCGGCGTCAACGTGATCGAGGCGTCGGGCGAGCCCGGCGCCAACGTGTCCGTCCGGATCCGCGGCGGCACGTCGATCACGGCCTCGAACGAGCCGCTCTACGTCATCGACGGGATCCCGATCTCGAACGACAACGTGACGCCGGGCGGCGCGGGCCAGACCTCGAACGGGCCGGCCCGGAACCCGCTCACGTTGCTCAACCCGAACGACATCGAGTCGATCTCCGTCCTCAAGGACGCGAGCGCGACGGCCATCTACGGCTCGCGCGGCGCCAACGGCGTCGTCCTGATCACGACGAAGGACGGGGCCGCGGGCCGCGTCTCGGTCGACTACGAGGGGACGTTCTCGGTCTCCCAGGCCTCCGACACCTACGACGTGCTCTCGGCCGACGACTACCGCCAGTTCGTCCGCGACAACGCGGACGCCCTCGGGGTAGACGACGTGGGGAGCCCGGGCTTCGGCCTCGACCCGAACGCGATCAACACCGACTTCATCGGCGAGATCTTCCGGACGGCCCCGTCCCAGTCGCACAACCTCTCGTTCGGCGGCGGCACCGGCAACTCGCAGTACCGGGCCAGCCTGAGCTACCTCAACCAGGACGGGATCGTGACCTCGACCGGGTTGGAGCGCGTGACGGCCCGGCTCAACGCGAACAACCAGTTTTTCGACAACCGTTTCCGGTTGGGCCTCAACCTGACGAGCGCGCTGACCGACGACGACTTCGCCCCGATCAACGACACGGGCGGCTTCGAGGGCGGCCTGTTCCAGAACGCCATCCAGTACCGGCCCGTCAACCCGATCACCCTCGACTCGGCCGTCGACGGGTTCTACGAGGTTCCGGGCCAGCGCTCGTTCCGGAACCCGGTCGCGCTCCTGGAGCAGGTCGACGAGACGGCCCGGACCGTCCGCACGCTCGGCAACATCTCGGCCGAGGTCGAGGTCATCGAGGGCCTGACCGGCTCGCTCAACGTCGGCGGCGACCGCTCGGTCGGCACGCGCCGGTCGTACATCTCGGGCCAGAGCCCGATCGGCGAGGAGTTCGTGACGTCGACGACGAACGGCGGCTCGGCGTACCGCCGGTCACTGGAGCGGACCTCGGCCACGCTCTCGACCTACCTCACCTACGGGACCGACTTCGGCCAGAGCAACGTCAACGTGCTCGGCGGCTACGAGTACCAGCAGTTCAACGTGAGCGAGACGTCGGTCCAGGCGACCAGCTTCGTCACCGACTTTACCGAGGACAACCTGCTCCAGTCCGGGACGAACGTGATCGACGGCAACAACGCCGGGCCGGGGACCTTCTCGTACCGGGGTGAGAACCTGCTGGCGTCGTTCTTCAGCCGCGTCAACTACAACTTCGCCGAGCGGTACTACCTCACCGGCTCGCTCCGCTACGACGGGTCGTCGCGGTTCTCGGAGGACAACCGCTACGCGCTCTTCCCGGCGTTCTCGGCCGCGTGGCGGATCACGGAGGAGCCGTTCTTCGACGGCGGGACGGCGGTCACCGACCTCCGCCTGCGGGCCGGCTACGGCGTCGTGGGCAACCAGGCCATCGGGGACTACCTCTACCTCCCGCTGCTGGGCGCCAACCCGGCCAACTCGGCGATCCTCAACGGGATCATCGTCCCGGGCTACGCCCCGACCCAGCTCGCGAACCCGGACTTGCAGTGGGAGGAGAAGGAGGAGGTCACGGTCGGCCTGGACTACCGGCTCCTGAGCGACCGGCTCTACGGCTCGGTCGAGTTCTACCGGAACACGACGAACGACCTCTTGCTCAACGTGCCCGTCCTGGCGTCGGTGGTCGCGAGCCAGGTCCAGAACGTCGGCTCGCTCCGGAACACGGGCGTCGACGTGGCCCTCGACGCGCTCCTGTTCGAGAACGACGCGGCCTCGTTCACGCTGGGCCTGACGTTCAACACGAACCAGAACGAGGTCCTGGACCTGGGCGGCGCCCAGCAGCTCTTCACCGGGCGCGTCTCGGGCGAGGGCCAGTCGAACGTGAACGCGCTCCTGCTCACGCCGGGCGAGGAGTTCCCGATCTTCTACGGGTTCGAGTTCCTCGGCTTCAACGACGCCGGGCAAGCGATGTACGCCGACTACCAGGTGACCGACATCGACGGGGACCCGGACACGCCAGCGGGCCCGCTCGACCGCGAGCGGATCGGCGAGACGACCGCGCCGAAGGACGACGACCGCGTCAAGATTGGGAGCCCACGGCCGGACTTCACGTACGGCATCCGCCTGAACGGGACCGTCGGCGACTTCGGCATCCGGGCGTTCTTCCGGGGCGAGCAAGGCCGCGAGTTGTTCAACAACACGGCCCTGATCTACGGCACGCGCGGCGTGGCCAGCAGCCGGAACTTCATCGACCTGGGCAGTGAGTTCTACGGCAACGAGCCCCTCGACGCCTCCGGCGTGTACTCGTCGCGCTACATCGAGGACGCCTCGTTCTTCCGGCTCGACCAACTCACGCTGGAGTACCGCCTGGGCGGGATCCTGCCGCAGGTCCAGAACACGCGCGTGTTCGTGACAGGGAACAACCTGTTCGTCTTGACGCCTTACACAGGCCTCGACCCCGAGGTCAACTCGGACGCCTCGAACGCCGGGATCACGTCGGTCGGCGTGGACTACCTCCCGTACCCGAAGGCGCGGACGTTCACGGTCGGCGTCAACCTCGGCCTCTAACCCCTGGTTCTACCCTCACCGGGGCCGGCTCTCTGGGGCCGGCCCCGCCCCCCCAAAGCCATGAATCGACTCTTTACTAGAACCCGGGTGGCCCTCCTCGCGGCCCTGCTCGCGCCGGCCCTCGGGCTGGCGGCCTGTACCGACCTCTCGGTCGACCCGTTCAGCTCGGTCACGCCCGAGAACTTCTACCGGACCGACACCGAGGTCATCGCGGCTCTGTCGCCGGTCTACTCCCAGCTCCGGGCCACGTTGTGGGAGTACCACAACATGAGCGAGGTGACGTCCGACGAGGTCATCGTCCCGACCCGGGGTCGGGACTGGTTCGACGGCGGCGACTGGCTCGCACTTCACCAGCACAGCTGGACGCCCCAGCACCCGAACGTGAACGGGGCCTGGAACGTGTCGTACGCGGGCATCGCCCGGGCGAACAGCCTGCTCAGCGACCTCGAGACAATCGACGTGCCCAACAAGTCCGGCCTGATCGCGGAGATCCGCGCGCTCCGGGCGTTCTACTACTACACGCTCCTCGACTTTTTCGGCAACGTCCCGATCATCGGCGACGAGGAGGGCGAGTTCCGCGTCGACCCGGAGAACCTGCCGCCGACCGAGACGCGCCAGACGGTGTACGCCTTCGTCACGAGCGAGCTCGAAGCGGTCCGCGGTGACCTCCCGGTGGCGGGCGCGGGCAACGGGGGTCGCATGTCGCAGGGCGCCGTGGACGCGATGCTGGCCAACATCTACCTCAACGCCGAGGTGTTCAACGGGACGGTCACGACGAGCGGCCTCCAGCGCGCCACGCCCGAGTACCAGAAGGCCATCGACGCGGCGACGCGCGTGATCAACGGGCCGTACTCGCTCAATCAGGGCGTCGACGCCTGGTTCGAGCAGTTCACGCCGGACAACCAGGCCAACCCGGAGCACATCTTCGTGGTCCAGCACCTGGCCGAGCAGGGCTACGGGATGAGCTTCCCGCACCGGACGTTCCACTACAACTCGTTCGCGGGCGGTGGCTGGAACGGGTTCTCGACGATCGCGGAGACCTACGGCGCTTTCGACGAGGACGACCCCCGCCGCGGCATCTTCGCCGTCGGCCAGGCCATCAACTACAACACGGGCCAGCCGATCTGCCAGCGCCCGGGGAACTACAACCCTGACACGGGCGAGTGTGAAGGAGCGCCACCGCTCGTCTTCACTGTCGACTTCCCGAACGGCGTCACGCAGGCCGGCGGCGGGGCGTCCGAGGGCGACGGCGTTCGGTTGAACAAGTTCACCGTCGACGACGACCAGGTCAACGGCAACCACGGGAACGACTACCCCTACTTCCGCCTGGCCGAGATGTACCTGATCCGGGCCGAGGCCAACCTCCGCCTGGGTAACCAGGGCGCCGCGCTCGCCGACGTCAACGCGCTCCGCGCTCGTCTCCGAAGCGGCGGGGTCGGCGAGGACGACGACGACGACGGGCCGGAGCTCCTGACGAGCGTCTCGCTCGACGACATCCTGAACGAGCGGCTCTTCGAGCTGACCCAAGAGGCCCGCCGTCGCCAGGACCTGATTCGCTACGGCGTGTTCACCTCGCGCGACTGGTCATTTAAGAACGGCCCGAGCCTGCCCTACCGCGTCTTGTTCCCGATCCCGCAGACCCAGATCGACGCCTCGGACGGCCTGCTCCAGCAGAACCCGGGCTACAACTAGGCCTCGGATCGCCGTCCGGCTCCCATCGACTCAACGCGGGCGCTCTTCCTCAGGAGGGCGCCCGTTTCGGTCCGAAAAACCCACCGGCGCAGCAATGGCAGATATGGCCGGCGTAGTGCAACGTCGCCACACAAAGTGGTGCGCGAAGACGAGACCAGAGGGCGAGCGGGGAGTCGAATAAACCTCACTCCCCCACCCCTCTCATGACGCTGCGCCCCGCCTCCCTCTTCGCCCTCGTCCTGGGCCTCACGTTCACTACCATTGGCTGCGATGCCGTCGGGCCAGATGCGGCGCCAGTGGCCGTGGCGAGCGCGTGCCCGGTCCTCGGACCGTGCGGTGATGACCCTCCCCCCACGCCGCCCGCGCTAACCGTCTACACGACGGGACCGGGAGCGCTCTACCTCCACGAGTCCGCCCAATACACTTCGTATCCCAACGGAGGGACGCCGCCGTACACATACCAGTGGTCCCAACGGATGGACTCTGGCAACGGTAACTGGTCGTACTGGACGAACACCAGCACAACACAGTCGACGTACGCCTCGGTCAACTCTTGCGGGATCTACCGGATGCAGCTCCGAATTCAGGTCAGCGACACCGGCAACCGGAGCAAGACGGCCTACCAGACGGTCGACGTTCGGAACCCCTGCTGAAAGCAATACCTAGTCTCTGGTCTTCGTGCCCCGTTCGGCTGTCCGAGCGGGGCGCGTCGCGTTCATGTGGCGCGTCCGGCATCAGCAAGGAGTTAAGTTTGGGACCGCAGGAGGCTGAATGCGCACGCGGAGCAGCGCACTCCCCGTCGTCGTTCTCGTTCCTGGTCTCCATCTCCGACAACCTAGGCGTCAACCCGCCAGCGCCGGCGCGACCGCGTGGCGACCGTGCTGAATGAGCGACCCCAAACTCCCGCCCTTGTCATCCTGAGCGAACGCGAAGGATCTCATATCGGAGTCTGAGCCTTGCCCCACCGGTTCCGATGGCCTCCACCGTCGGCGTTGAGATCCTTCGCTGCGCTCAGGATGACAAGGGGAGAGACCGGTGGGGGCGCGCGCCAGGCACAGCCGTCCTGAAACTGGAGGGGAGCGGTACGCCGAGCGCTGCCCGATCTCGCCAGCATCCATTTCGACCGTCCATGCGCCTGTCCCTGCTCTGCCTCCTCGCGGCGACCGCCCTCGGCGGATGCACCGGCGACGCCGACACGCTGTTCACGTCGCTCACGGCCAGCGAGACCGGGCTCGACTTCGAGAACCGGATCGAGGAGAGCCAGGAGCTCAACGTGTTCACCTACCGCAACTTCTTCAACGGCGGCGGGGTCGGCATCGGCGACGTCGACGGCGACGGGCGGCCCGACGTGTACCTCACGGCCAACATGGGCCCGAACCGGCTCTTCCTCAACCGGACCGAGCCGGGCGGGCCGGTCCGGTTCCAAGACGTGACCGAGGCGGCCGGCGTGGCCGGGACGAAGGCGTGGAGCACCGGCGTCTCGGTCGCCGACGTCGACGGCGACGGCCGGCTCGACCTCTACGTCTCGAACGCCGGGACCGCCAGCGGCGAGGACCGCGCCAACGAGCTGTTCCGGAACCTCGGGCCCGGGCCCGACGGCGTCCCCCGGTTCCAAGACGTGGCCGCCGACTGGGGCGTCGCCGACGACGGGACCTCGACGCACGGCGCCTTTTTCGACGCCGACGCCGACGGCGACCTCGACCTGTACGTCCTGAACAACTCGTTCCGCGCCGTCTCGTCGTTCGGGTTGCGCAACATCCGCGACGAGCGGCACCCGACCGGCGGCGACAAGCTGTACCGGAACGAGGCCGGGCCCGGCGAGCCGCCCCGCTTTGTCGACGTGAGCGAGGCGGCCGGCATCCTGGGCTCCGAGATCGCCTTCGGCCTGGGCGTCACGTTGGGCGACATCGACGACGACGGGCTCTTGGACGTCTTCGTCTCCAACGACTTTTTCGAGCGCGACTACCTCTACCGGAACCGCGGCGACGGAACGTTCGAGGAGGTCCTCGAAGAGGCCATGCCGAGCATCTCGCTCTCGTCGATGGGCGCCGACATGACCGACCTCACCGGCGACGGCCGGCCCGAGGTGTTCGTCGTCGACATGCTGCCGGACGACGACGACCGGCTCAAGGCGTCGTCGAGCTACGAGGGCCACAACCTGTACCGCGCCAAGGTGGCCCAGGGCTACCATCACCAGGCCATGCGCAACGTGCTCCAGCGCAACGACGGCGACGGCACGTTCTCCGAGATGGCGGGCATCGCCGGCGTCGACGCGACTGACTGGAGCTGGGCCGCGCTCTTCGCCGACCTCGACCTCGACGCCCGGACCGACCTGTTCGTCACGAACGGGATCCTGCGCGACGTCACCGACCAGGACTACATCGCGTTCCTGGCCGACACGCAGAACCAGAACGCGATGGCGACCGGCCGGGGCGTCGACTTCCTCGAGCTCCTTGAGGTCATGCCGTCGACGCCGCTCGAGAACGTGGCCTTCCGCAACGTGAGCGTCGGCGACAGCGTGGCCTTCGAGCGCGCGCCGGGGTGGGGGCTGAACGAGGCCGGCTTCTCGAACGGCGCCGCGACCGCCGACCTCGACGGCGACGGCGACCTCGACGTCATCGTCAACAACGTCAACGCGCCGGCCAGCCTCTACCTCAACCACGCCGCCGAGCGCGGCGGGCGCTCGCTCGTGGTCACGCTCGACGGCGAGGGGCGCAACACGGGCGGGATCGGGGCGAAGGTGGCCGTGTGGAGCGGCGGCGAGGTCCAGGTCCGGGAGGCCGTCCCCACGCGGGGCTTCCAGTCGAGCGTCGACCCCCGCCTCCACGTCGGCCTGGGCGACGCCGCCGGGGCGGACTCGGTCGTCGTCCGGTGGCCCGATGGGCGGACGCAGACGCTCGCCGACGTCCCGGCCGGGGCGCTCACGCTGCGCCAGGCCCAAGCGACGGGCGGGCCGCGCGCCCTGGCTCGGCCGCTCGGCGACCGCGGCCTGCTCCGCGACGTGACGGCGGAGGTCGCGCCCGACTGGCGCCACCGGGAGGACCCGTTCGTCGACTACGACCGCCAGCTCCTGATGCCGTGGCCCCGCTCGACCGACGGCCCGGCCGTCGCCGTGGGCGACGTAGACGGCGACGGCCAGGACGACCTGTTCCTAGGCGGAGCGGCCGGCCAGCCGGGCGTCCTGTGGCTCCGCCGGGGCGGCCGGTTCGACCTCGCCACGCCCGCCGCCTTCGACGCCGACGCGGCGTCGGAAGACGTCGCCGCCGCCTTCCTCGACGCCGACGGCGACGGCGACCTCGACCTCTACGTGGGCTCGGGCGGGTCCCAGGCCGAGCCGTCGAGCCCGACGCTCCGCGACCGCCTCTACCTCGGCGACGGGGCTGGCGGCTTCGAGCCCGCCCCCGACGGCGCGGTCCCGGCGACGACCGAGGCCGTCGGCACCGTCGTCGCGGGCGACTGGGACGGCGACGGCGACACGGACCTGTTCGTCGGCGCGCGCGTGGTGCCGGGCGCCTACGGCGTCGCGCCCCGGAGCGCGCTGCTCCGCAACGATGGCCGGCCGGGGTCGCCCCGGCTCGTGGACGTCACGCGCGGGACCGCGCCCGGCCTCGACGAGGTGGGGATGGTGGCCGGCGCCGCGTTCGCCGACTGGGACGGCGACGGCGACCTCGACCTGGCGACGGCCGTCGAGTGGGGGCCGATCACGGTTTGGACGAACGACGGCGGCCGGTTCGCGCCGTCGCCCATTGACGGGACCGACGGCCTGTGGCAGGGGCTTGTGGCGGCCGACCTCGACGGCGACGGCGACCCCGACCTCGTCGGGCCCAACTGGGGCCTGAACAGCCGGCTCCGGACGGAGGGCGGACCGCTCCGGCTCCACGTCGGCGACTTCGACGGGAACGGGCGGAGCGACCCGCTGCTGTCGGTCGTCAACCGGGGGCGGAGCTTGCCGTTCGCCCTGCGCAACGAGCTGACGGCCCAGCTCCCGGGCCTCAAGCGCGAGTACCTCACGCCGAGCACCTACGTCGGCCAGACCGTCGAGGACTTGCTGACGCCGGCCCAGCTCGAACGCGCGGACGTGTACCAGGCGTCCCAGCTCGCGAGCGCCGTCCTGCTGAACGGGGCCGAGGGCTGGTCCGTCCGGCGGCTCCCGTTCGAGGCCCAGCTCGCCCCGATGGCTGCCGCCCTCGGCCTGGACGCCGACGGCGACGGGGCCACGGACCTGCTGATGGCCGGCAACCGCGACGGGCTCAAGCCCGACCTCGGCCGCCAGATGTCGTCGCGCGGGGCCCTCCTGCTGGGCGACGGGCGGGGCGGATTCCGGCCGGTCCGCTCCGGGTTCCGCGTCGGCGGTCAGGTCCGCCACTTGGTCCGCGTGCGGGGTACGGCTGGCGACTGGGTCGTGGCCGTGCGCAATGACGCCGCGCCCGTCCTGTTCGCCCTCGGCGGAGAGCCCGTGGCCGCCCGCTAGCGCCATAACCCTTTGCTCGTGCACCGTACCCCCCGTTCGTCCGCCCCTCGCTCCGCTCAACGGGCGGACGGCCTGTCCCCCTTCAAGGGGGACAGCTCCCCGACCTGGGAGCGGAGCGACCGGAAGGGGAGCGGGGGGTCGGCCCACGAGCAACCCGACACTACTCTCTAGAATGGAGGTGAGGAGGCCGGAATCGTACTTCTCGCTCCAACCGACCTCGTGTCAGCGGCCGCGTGAGAGTGAAGTCCAATCCGGCTGATCCGTTTCATCTCGAGGTCGTCCCCGCGCAGGCGGGGATCCAGGGTGACGGTTGCTAACCCCCCTTCAAACTCGGAGGCCCCCGGGGAGATCGCCCTCACCCAGACGCTCGCTTCGATCTCCATGCCGCTCGATCCCTGGATTCCCGCCTCCGCGGGAATGACTACGAGTGAGAGGGGTGCCCACACGACAAACAACTCAGCGATGGATCTTGCTTGCATGGCTCCGACCCGACTCCTTCTCCTCGCTTTCCTCCTGTTCGCCGTCGCCGGGTGCGGGGCGCCGGGCGAGCCGCTGTTCACCCGCCTCGACCCGGCCGAGAGCGGCGTCACGTTCGAGAACACGCTGGCGGAGGACGCCGACTTCAACATCCTCCGCTACCTCTACTACTACAACGGCGGCGGCGTGGCTGCCGGCGACATCGACGGCGACGGGCTGGCGGACCTCTACTTCACCGCCAACGAAGGGCCGAACGCGCTCTACCTCAATCGAACCGAGCCCGGCGGGGCGGTCCGCTTCGAGGACGTGACCGAGGCCGCGGGCGTGGCCGGCACGAGCGACTGGACGACCGGCGTCGCCATGGCCGACGTGGACGGCGACGGCCGGCTCGACCTCTACGTCTCGGCCCTGGGCGACTACCAGGGCCAGCGCGGGCGGAACGAGCTGTTCCTCAACGAGGGCGCCGGGCCCGACGGCGTCCCCCGGTTCCGCGAGGCCGCGGCCGAGGTCGGCCTCGACTTCCAGGGGTTCGGGACCCAGGCCGCCTTTTTCGACTACGACCGCGACGGCGACCTCGACGTCTACCTCCTCAACCACGCCGTCCACACCGACCGGAGCTACGAGCGGCCCGAGCTGACCCGCCAGCGCGACGAGCAGACCGGCGACCGGCTCTACCGCAACGACGGCGAAGGCGGCGGCCTCCCCCGGTTCGTCGAGGTGACCGAGGAGGCCGGCATCGTCAGCGGGCTGAGTGGGTACGGGCTGTCGGTGGTCACGAGCGACCTCGACGGCGACGGGTGGCCCGACCTCTACGTCGGCAACGACTTCCACGAGAACGACTTCGTCTACCTCAACCAGCGGGACGGCACGTTCGAGGAGGTGTCCCAGGCGGCGCTCGCCCACTCGTCGCGGTTCTCGATGGGCGCCGACGCGGCCGACGTCGACGGCGACGGCCGCTCCGACTTGGTCGTCTTGGACATGATGCCGCGGCG
Source organism: Rubrivirga sp. (assembly GCF_965213695.1). Classification (GTDB taxonomy): domain Bacteria; phylum Bacteroidota; class Rhodothermia; order Rhodothermales; family Rubricoccaceae; genus Rubrivirga. The sequence continues at coordinate 271,685 of NZ_OZ243912.1, forward strand.
CGAGGACATCCGCCAGACGTCGGTCGGCGACGACACCTACGACGTCGACTTTTTCAAGCGGTCCATCGGCTACGGGCCGCAGGTGGCCCGCAACTCGCTCCAGCTCAACCGCGGCCTGGGCGCCGACGGCACCCCCCGGTTCTCCGACGTCGCCACGACGTCCGGCATCGAGGCGACCGACTGGAGCTGGTCGGCACTCCTGGCCGACCTCGACCTCGACGGCCACCGCGACCTCTTCGTCACGAACGGGATCTGGCGCCGGCCCAACGACCTCGACTACATCAACTACGTCTCCGACGCGGCCGTCCAGCAGACGCTGGCCGAGGGCATCGGCGAGGAGAGCCGCCAGGTGTGGGAGCGGATGCCGCAGGTGGCCATCCCCAACGAGGCGTTCCGCGGCGTCGGCGGGTTCCGGTTCCAAGAGGCCGACTGGGGCCTCGCGCACGAGGGCTTCTCGAACGGCGCGGCGACGGTCGACCTCGACAACGACGGCGACCTCGACGTGGTCGTCAACGACGTCAACGGGCCGGCCGCAGTCTACGTCAACCACGCGGCCGAGCGCGGGGCGACCTCGCTCGTGGTCACGCTCCAAGGCGAGGCGCCCAACACGGGCGGCGTCGGCGCGCGCGTCGAGGTCTGGGCCGACTCGGTCGGCCGGCAGACGGCCGAGGCGTATCCGACCCGCGGGTTCCTGTCGTCCCAGGACCCCCGGCTGATCGTCGGGCTGAACGGGGCGGAGCGGGCCGCGCGCGTCCGCGTGACGTGGCCGGACGGGCGGACGCAGACGCTGGCCGACGTGCCGGCCGGGCCGCTCACGCTCCGCCAGGCCGACGCCGGCCCGGCCGACGACGCGCCCGCCCCGACGGCGCGGCGGCTGTTCGAGGACGTAACCGACGCCACCTTCCCGCCGTGGCGCCACGTCGAGAACGTGTTCATCGACTTCAACCGCGAGCGGCTCATGCCCCACATGGTCTCGCGCCTGGGCCCGGCCGTCGCCGTGGCCGATGTCGACGGCGACGGCCGCGACGACGTGTTCGTCGGCGGGGCGCGCGCTCAGGCCAACGCGCTGTTCCTACAGACGGCCGCCGGCACGTTCGTCGAGCGGCAGGTCGCGGCCTGGGCCGAGCACGCCGAGGGGGAGGCCGTCGACGCCGCCTTTTTCGACGCCGACGGCGACGGCGCGCTCGACCTCTACGTGGCCACGGCCGGCAACGAGTTCCGAGGCGAGAACGACGCCATTCTCGACCGGCTCTACCTCGGCGACGGGGCCGGCGGGTTCCGGGAGGCGCCGGCCGGGTCGCTCCCCGACCGCTGGGTCCACGTCGGCGCCGTCGCCCCGGCCGACTGGGACGGCGACGGCGACACCGACCTGTTCGTCGGCGGGCGCGTGGTGCCGCGGGCGTACGGGATGCCAGCGCCGAGCGCACTCTTGGAGAACGACGGTCGGGGCCGATTCCGCGACGTGACGGCCCGGCTCGCGCCCGGCCTGGCCGAAGTCGGAATGGTCAGCCGCGCCGCCTGGGGCGACGTCGACGGCGACGGCCGCGCCGACCTGGTGCTGGTCGGCGAGTGGATGGCGCCGACCGTCTACCGCGCGACGGGCGCCGGCTTCGAGCTGCTCGATGTCGGGCTCGGCGAGGCGACCGGCTGGTGGACCGCGCTCGACGTGGCCGACCTCGACGGCGACGGCGACCTCGACCTCGCCCTCGGCAACCTCGGCCTCAACTCGCGCTTGCGCGCGTCGCCCGAGCACCCGGCCCGGCTCTGGCTCGCCGACTTCGACGGCAACGACGCGCTCGACGGCATCGTGACCTCGTACCGCGACGGCGACGACTACCCGCTGGCGACCATCGGCCTGCTCCAGCAGACGTTCCCCGAGCTCCGCAAGCGGTTCCCGACCGCCGCCGAGTTCGGCGCCCGGACCGTCCCCGACCTGTTCGGCCGCCGCGCTCGGGACGCCGAGCAGCGGACGGCGACCACGTTCGCGAGCGCCGTCGCCTGGAACGACGGGGCCGGCCGGTTCGACCTCCGCCCACTCCCCGACCTCGCCCAGATCGAGCCCGTCTACGCGCTCGCCTCGGCCGACCTCGACGGCGACGGCGTGCTCGATCTGGTGCTCGGCGGCGGCCAGCTCGGCGTCCGCCCCGACCGCGGGCGCTACGACGCTGGCCTGGGGCTGGCGCTCCTGGGCGACGGCGCCGGCGGGTTCGAGCCGGTCGGGCTCGACGGCGGGTTGGCGCTCGACGGCGAGGTCCGCGCGCTCCGGTTCCTCGACGGCGGCCGGCGGCTGCTCTCGGCCACCAGCGACGGGCCGCTCCAGGCGTTCCGCGTCCGACCAGAGGTGGTGGCAACGCGGTGAAAACCGGGGATGTGCCTTGCCGGGTGGGACGGCCACCATCATCTTCCGACATGTAAAACGACTGTGCCGATGACGCGCCTGGCTCTCCTGCTCGCCCTGACCCTGTCGGTCGCCGGCTGCGGCGGCCCCGACGCGCCCCCGCCGCCCCAGGCCGCCGACCCCGAGCTGCTGCATGGGGCTGTCCAGCGGGTCACGGACGTGATGACGCACGACATCTTCAGCCCGCCCCAGGCGAGCCGCGTCTACGCCTACGTCTCGGTCGCTGCCTACGAGGCGCTCGTCCCGACCCGGCCCGAGATGGCCTCGCTCGCGGGCCAGCTCCGCGACTTCGACGCGCCCCCGCCGCCCGAGGGCGACGTCCACGGCCCGACCGCCGCCGTCTGGGCCGCGCTCGCCGTCGGCGAGGCGCTGACGTTCTCGGCCGACGAGGTGGCCGCCTACCGCGACGACGCCGAGGCCCAACTCCGCGAGGCTGGGCTGGGCCGACGGCTGGCGGCCCGGTCGCAGGCGTATGGCGAGTCCGTCGCCGAGCACGTGCTGGCGTGGGCCGCTGAGGACGGCTACGCCCAGACGCGGAGCGGCCCGGCCTACACCGTCACGAACGAGCCCGGCACGTGGCGCCCGACACCGCCTGCGTACATGGACGCCATCGAGCCCAACTGGGGCACGCTGCGCCCGTTCGTGCTCGACTCGGCCGCCCAGTTCAAGCCGCCGCCGCCGCCGCCGTTCTCGCTCGCGCCCGGCACGGCGTTCCGCCAGCAGGTCGACGAGGTCTACGCCGTCACGACTGAGATGACCGACGAGCAGCGCGACATCGCCGCGTTCTGGGACTGCAACCCCTACGTGATGCACACGCGCGGCCACGCTATGTTCGCCACCAAGAAGATCACGCCGGGCGGCCACTGGATGGGCATCGCGGCCATCGCCAGCCGCGACGCCGGCGACGACGTGGCGGGCGCCGCCGAGGCCTACGCCCGCACCGCCCTCGCCCTCGCCGACGGGTTCCTCTCAGTCTGGGACGAGAAGTACCGGAGCCGGCTGATCCGCCCGGAGACGGTCATCAACGAGCACCTCGACGAGGACTGGGTGCCGCTCTTGCAGACGCCGCCGTTCCCCGAGTACTCGTCCGGCCACAGCGTCATCTCGGGCGCCGCCGCCGAGGCGCTGACCGCGCTCTACGGCGACGAGGTCAGCTTCGTGGACACGGTCGAGATCCCGTACGGCCTGCCGGCCCGGCCGTTCGCGTCGTTCCGCCAGGCGGCCGAGGAGGCCGCGATCAGCCGGCTCTACGGCGGCATCCACTACCGGATGGCGGCCGACCACGGGCTCGAGCAGGGCCGCGGCGTCGGCGGGCTCCACGTGGACCGGGTCGAGACGCGGGCGCCCGCCGTCGCTCGCCGCTGACGGGGCGAGGCGCGGAGCGGAGCATCCCGCAGGGCGCGAGCGCAACGTCGGCGTTTGGTTACCCCACTCATGTCATCCTGAGCAGAGCGAAGGATCTCAGCACGATCCTCCGACCACTCCGGCACCGCTCCCTACGGCCCGGGACCCCGCGTTGAGATCCTTCGCGTTCGCTCAGGATGACAAGGGGCGAGGTTGCGGTCGCTCCGCAGGGCACGCCGAGATCGCCGACCGAGGGTCCGAGCCGGACTAGCTTGCGGCTGCTCCTTCCCGCTCCCATGACCCGTCGCCTGCTCGCCCCCCTCGCGCTCGTCGCGCTCCTCGTCCTCTCCGCGTGTGACGGCGGCGGCCCCGACCCCATCGGCGTGACGGGGACCTGGGAGGGCGTCGTGTTCCGGCCGGACGCCGCCGACGCCCCCCGCTACCCGATCGAGATCCGGATGACCGACACGGGCACCCGGATCACCGGGAGCGGCGTGGTCGAGGGGCTCCCCGACGCGCCGCCCGACGGCCGGTTCGAGTTCGTCATCGGCGACGGCTCGTTCGTCAATGGCAACCTGACCCTGAGCATCCGCTACGAGGACCGCCCCCCGTTTATGGGGACCATCGCGGGCGTCCTCTCCAACGAGGACCCAGCCGAGATCCGGGGGACGATGGACGGGGCCGGGGCCGCGCGCGGCAACTTCGTCATCGAGCTCCGGTCGCGGAGCGCGTAGGCGGCGTGGAAGGGCTTTCGCACGGCGGGCCTCTGGGTCTACATTGGCACCCCTTCACGGTCCGTTAATGAGACTCCCCGCGATCCTGCTCGCTGCCGCCCTCGTGCCGCTCGCGGCTTGCGGAGGGGCGGAGGGCGCCGCAACCCCTCCGCCCCCCGCGGCCGGCTGGGTCGACCTCTTCGACGGCCAGTCGCTCGACGGCTGGCACGGCTACGCGCGCCCCGACGCGCCCGCCGCGTGGTCCGTCGCCGACGGGGTGATCGCGTTCACGCCCGGCACCGACGACGGCGGCGACCTGGTGGCCCCCGGCACCTACGCCGACTTCGAGCTCGAGGTCGAGTGGAAGCTGGCCGAGTGCGGCAACGCCGGCCTGTTCTACCGCGGCGAGGAGAGCGCCGACGTGGCGCCCATCTGGCGGACCGCCCTCGAGATGCAGATGCTCGACGACACCTGCCACCCCGACGGCAAGTACCCGAGCCACCAGGCCGGCGGCCTCTACGACCTCTACACGCCGACGGCCTCCGTGCTCCGGCCTGGCGACTGGAACACGTCGCGCGTCGTTGCCGACGGCGACCGGATCGAGCACTGGCTGAACGGCACCCAGGTCGTCTCCGCCGAGCAGGGCTCGGCCGACTGGAACGCGCGCGTGGCCGTCAGCAAGTTCCGCAACGGCGAGGCCTTCCCCGGCTACGGCACCCGCCGCGCTGGGATCATCGGGCTCCAGGACCACGGCGACCGGCTGTGGGTCCGCTCGGTCCGCATCCGCACCCTCTAGCCCCCACCACCATGAACGGGATCAAGGCCAGGCTGAGCACGATGATGTTCCTGGAGTTCTTCGTCTGGGGCGCGTGGTACACGACCGTCGCCGTCTACATGGCGGAGAACGGGCTGGGCGACCTGACGCACTGGCCGTTCACGGTCAACCCCATCGCGGCCATCGTCGCCCCGTTCTTCCTCGGGCTCGTCGCCGACCGCTACTTCGCGGCCCAGAAGGTGTTCGGGGTGCTCCACCTGCTCGGGGGCGTGTTCATCCTGCTGGCCCCGGGCCTGATCGGCGACCCGACGCTGTTCATCCTGGCGCTGTTGGCCTACAACCTCTGCTACATGCCGACGCTCGGCCTGTCGAACACGATCGCGTTCGAGCAACTGGAGGACCAGGAGAAGGAGTTCCCCGTGATCCGCGTGTTCGGGACGCTGGGGTGGATCGTGGCCGGCCTGTCGATCTCGTTCGTGCTGAGCCCCGTGCTCGGGGTCGAGTCGGCCGAGGCGACGGCGTGGCCGCTCTACCTGACCGGGATCGGCTCGCTCGTCCTGGGCGCGTTCTCGTTCACGCTGCCGAACACGCCGCCGGTCGCGAAGGGCCAGCCGGTCTCGGTAGCGAGCATTGCCGGCGTCGACGCGTTCAAGCAGCTCGGGAGCCGCCCGTTCTACATCTTCCTGGCCGCCAGCTTCCTCATCTGCATCCCCCTCGCGGCCTACTACAACTTTACCCAGCTCTTCCTGGGGGCGACGGGCTTCGAGAACATCGCGGCCACGCAGTCGCTGGGTCAGGTCTCGGAGGTCCTGTTCATGCTGCTGATGCCGCTCCTGTTCGTGCGGTGGGGCGTCAAGTGGATGCTGGCGGCGGGCATGTTGGCGTGGGTGATCCGCTACGCGCTGTTCGCGCTCGCCGCGCCGGCCTCCGTCACCTGGATGATCGTGGGCGGCATCGCGCTCCACGGCATCTGCTACGACTTCTTCTTCGTGACGGGCCAGATCTACGTCGAGAAGAAGTCGACGCCGGCCGTGCGTGGGCAGGCCCAGGGGCTCCTGGTGCTCGTGACCTACGGCGTCGGGATGCTGATCGGGGCCCAGGTGGCGGGCGCCGTCTACAACGGGTTCTTGGCGGGCCGCGACGTCCTGCCCTTGGCCGAGTGGGCCCAGTTCTGGTGGATCCCCGCCGGCTTCGCCGCCCTCGTGCTCGTCCTGTTCATGGCCCTGTTCAACGACCGCGTCGACCGCTCGGCCGCGACCGTCGAGCCCCACGCCGACGCGCCCGGCGCCAGCCTCACGCCCGCCACTGAGGCCGGCGTTCCGGCCGTGACCTGATTTCAGATGCGTGATCCGTGATGCGTGACCCTTCGCAGGCACCTCGGCGCCCGCGTGAGAATCACGCATCACGGATCACGCATCCCCATCCCACCCTCCTATGACCTTCGGCCCTCCCATCGACCGCCGCTCGGCGCTCCGCCGGCTGTCGGCCGTGCTCGGCGGCGTCGCGACGGCCCCGCTCGCGTCGGGCCTGCTCGCCGGCTGCCAGACGCCCGGCGGCTCGGACCTCGCGGCCTACGAGTACCGGACGCTGACCGGCGGCCAGCCCGACCTGCTCGCGGCGCTCGTCGACCAGATCATCCCCGAGACCGACACGCCCGGCGCGGCCGAGGCCGGCGTGCCCCAGTTCGTCGACATGATGCTGACCGACTGGTACGCGGCCGAAGAGCGCGACGGGTTCCTGACGGAGCTCGACGCCGTCGACCGCCGGGCCTCCGGCTCGTTCGTCGACCTCGGCGACGACGCCCGCGCCCAGCTCGTGGCCACGCTCGACGCCGAGGCCTACGCCGACCAGCCCGGCGCCGTCGGCAGCCAAGCCCGGCCGGACGACGAGGAGATCGACGGCGACGTGGCCGGCGCGGCTCAGGAGGGGACGTACCAGGCCAACGAGGAGCAGGACCACGAGGTGGCCGGGATGCAGGGCGACCTGGGCGAGGCCATGGACGAGGAGACCGCGGAGGCGACCGAGCTCTCGACCGGCGAGGGGACGGCGACGGTGGGCGAGGCCGCGCCGCCGCCGTTTTTCCGCCAGCTCAAGGAGCTCACGCTCGCCGGCTACTACACGTCCGAGGTCGGCGCGACGCAGGAGCTCCAGTGGCTCGCCGCGCCCGGCCGCTACGACGCCGACGTCCCGCTCTCCGAGGTCGGCCGGGCCTGGGCCTGACTCGCAAGGGTACGGGGTACCCGGTACGGGGTACGCCGCCCACTCGCTGAACCTGACCTGTACCTCGTACCGGGTACCCCGTACCCGCTCACGAGGCGCACCCTCATTACTGATGCAGACTCATTCCCACGGCGCCAGCGCCATCGACAAGATCCGGACGATCAACGTCCAGGCCGGCGGCGAGGTCTACGACGCCATCGTCGTCGGCTCCGGCATCTCGGGCGGGTGGGCCGCCAAGGAGCTCACCGAGAAGGGGCTCAAGACGCTCGTGCTCGAGCGCGGCCGGGCCGTCGAGCACGGGGCCGACTACGTCACCGAGCACCAGGCGCCGTGGCAGACGCCGTTCCGCGGGCGCGGCGACCGCCGCCACGCCGAGGAGCGCCAGTTCCGCCAGATGAAGGCCGGGCCCTACAACGAGAACACGGCCCACTGGTACGTCGACGACGTGGACCACCCCTACGAGACGGCCGAGGACGACGCGCCCGACGAGTTCCTGTGGGTCCGGGGCTACCACCTCGGGGGCCGCTCGATCATGTGGGGCCGCCAGTGCTACCGGCTGAGCGACATGGACTTCACGGCCAACGAGCGCGACGGCCGCGGCACGCGCTGGCCCGTCGGCTACGCCGACGTCGAGCCGTGGTACTCGTACGTCGAGCGGTTCGCCGGCATCTCGGGCGAGCGGTTGGGGCTCCGGCAGCTCCCCGACAGCGAGTTCCTCCCGGCCATGCCGCTGACGGCCGTCGAGCGGCACGTCCGCCAGTCCATCGCCGACCGCTACGACGGCCGGGCGATGACGATTGGCCGGGCGGCCATCTTGACCCAGGCCCACCAGGGCCGCGCCGGGTGCCACTACTGCGGCCCGTGCGACCGCGGCTGCTCGGCCGGCGCCTACTTCTGCTCGCTCTCGTCGACGCTGCCGGCCGCCCAGGCGACGGGCAACCTCACCGTCCGCCCCAACTCCATCGTCCACTCGCTGGTGTACGACGAGGGGACCGACCGCGTGACCGGCGTCCGCGTTGTCGACCGGGAGACGAAGGAGGAGATGGTGTTCAACGCCAAGGTCGTGTTCCTAAACGCGAGCGCGATCGGGTCGGCCATGATCCTGATGAACAGCACGTCGCCGCGCTTCCCCAACGGGCTGGGCAACCAGTCGGGCCTGCTCGGCAAGGGCATCATGGACCACCACTTCATGGTGGGCGCCTCGGGCGAGGTCCCGGGCTTCGAAGACCGCTACACGTTCGGGAACCGGCCCAACGGGATCTACATCCCGCGCTTCCAGAACCTGCCGTGGGACCCGTCCTCGAACCGGGACTTTATCCGGGGCTACGGTTACCAGGGCGGCTCGGGCCGAGGCGGCTGGGGCCGAGGCGCCGGGACGCCGGGCGTCGGCGTGGCGCTCAAGGAGAGCCTGCGCGAGCCGGGCCAGTGGAGCTTCACGATGTTCCCCTTCGGCGAGACGCTGGCCTACGACGACAACCGCGTCGAGCTCACCGACCAGACCGACGAGTGGGGCGTCCCGATCCCGCGCATCGTCGGCTCCATCCGCGACAACGAGATGCGGATGCGCCAGGCCATGAAGAGCGACGGGGCCGAGATGCTCGAGGCCGCGGGCGCGGTCAACGTGAACGAGTGGGAGGCCAACTACCGGCTGGGCGAGGGCATCCACGAGATGGGAACGGCGCGGATGAGCGCGACGCCCGCGACCGGCTGCGTCGACGAGCACAACCGGGTCCACGAGATCCCCAACCTCTACGTCACCGACGGCGCCTTCATGACGTCGGCCGGCTGCCAGAACCCGTCGCTGACCTACATGGCCTTCACCGCCCGCGCCGTCGACCACGCCGTGACGGCCGTCAACAACGGCGACCTTCGCGTCTAGGGCATGGGGAACGAGGCAAGAGGCATGAGTCTTCTTCGCCCCATGCCCCACGCCTCTTTCCCCCTTGCCCTCATGAACCGCAGAGACTTTGCCCGCACCGCCGCCGCCGCGTCCGTGGCCCCGTTCGTCGTGCCGCGGCACGTGCTCGGCGGGGCCGGGTTCGTGGCGCCGAGCGACACCGTCGTCGTCGGCGTGATCGGGGCCGGGGGGATGGGCGCGTCGAACGCGGCCCCGCTGGCGATGATGGACGACGTGCGGATCGCGGCGATTGCTGACGTCGACATGGGGGTCGTGGCCCAGGCCGTCGAGCGGCGGCTGGCCTCCGACAACCCCGACGCCCGCCAGGCCGGCGCGGCACTCCGCGACGCCTACGCCTCAGCCACGCCCTACGCCGACTACCGCGAGATGCTGGCGGCCGAGTCCGGCCTGGACGCCGTCCTGGTCGCCACGCCGGACCACCACCACGCCTTGGCCGCGCTGATGGCGATGGACCGCGGGCTCCACGTCTACGCCCAGAAGCCGCTGACGTACACCGTCGACGAGAGCCGGCGGCTGGCCGCGAAGGCGGCCTCGACCGGGCTGGTGACCCAGATGGGCAACCAGGGCCACTCGGGCGACGACGGCCGGCGCGTGGTCGAGGTCGTCCGCGCCGGCGTGCTCGGAAAAATCCGCGAGGTCCAGGCGTGGACGAACCGGCCGAACGGGTGGTGGCCGCAGGGCGTCCCGATGCCCGAGCCGGCCCCGGCACCGGCCGGCCTGGCGTGGGACGTCTACCTCGGCCCGAACGAGCCGATGGCGTACCGGCCCGGCATCCACCCGTTCGGGTGGCGCGGGTTCGTCGGCTTCGGCGTCGGATCCCTCGGCGACATGGGCGCGCACCTGGTCGACTTCCCCGTGTGGGCCCTCGACCTGCCGCGCCCGAGCCGCGTCGAGACGCGCCACACGCCCTGGGGCGGCGACCGAGAGGACCCGGCGACGTACCCGCTCGCGACCGTCACGACCTACCGCTTCGACGCCGCCGGCCCGGCGGCCGGCGCGGCCGATCCCGGGGGGGCCATCGGCATGACGTGGTACGACGGCGGTCTGCTCCCCCCGACCCCGACGCAGGCGCCGGACGGCTTCACGCTCGACCCGAACGGCGGCGTCATCTTCGTCGGCGAGCGGGGCCTGCTGATCCACGAGACCTACGGGACCAACCCCCGTTTCTTGTCGAACGACCCGGCCCTCGACCTCGGAGCCGAGGCGGCCGACGTGCCGACGTCGCTGCCGCGCGTCGAGGGCGGGATCCGCGCGCACGAGGCCAACTGGATCCGCGCGATCCAGGGGACGGAGCCCGTCTCGTGCCCGTTCGGCTACGGCGCCCACCTCAACGAGATCATGCTGCTGGGCATCGCCGCGATGAGCGCCGGCCAGCCGCTCGCGGTGACCTCCGACGGCGCGGTCACCAACCACCCCGACCCCGCCTCGGTCTTGTCGCGGACCTACCGCGCCGGCTGGGAGCTGCCCGCATGAGTGGGTACGAGGTACAGGGTACAGGGTACCCGAGCACGTACCTCGTACCCCGCACCCCGTACCTGTCATGAACCGCCGCCACTTTCTCCGCCAGTCCGGCGCCGCCGCTGCGGTGGGCGCCCTCGTGGGCCCCGGCGCCGCTCGCGCGCTCGCCGCCGCCCGGTCCGCGCCCGTCCCGGCCGAGATCGGGATCCAGCTCTACACGCTCCGCGACCTCCTGCCCGGCGACGTCAACGGCGTGCTCGAGATGCTGGCGCGGGTCGGGATCGGCGAAGTCGAGACGGCGGGCTACGCCGACCGCGACCCGGCCGACTTCCGAGCGGCGCTCGACGCGCACGGGCTCACGTCGCCCTCGGCGCACCAGATGGTGGCCGAGGTGGTCGCGGGGTCGCCGAGCATGGCGAACGCCGGGCTCCCCGACTTCGACACGGCCCTCGAAACGATCTCGACGGTCGGGCAGAACTACTTCGTCATCCCGTGGCTGCCGCCGGACGGCCGGCCCGACCGCGACGGCTACCTCCGGCTGGCCGACCTGCTCAACGGGTTCGGCGAGCGGTCCCAAGCGGTGGGCGTCCAGATGGCGTACCACAACCACGACTTCGAGTTCGAGACGTTCGGGACCGACCGCCCGGCCTACTTCGACTTCGTCGAGCGGCTCGATCCGGACCTCGTCACGCTCGAGCTCGACCTGTACTGGGTGGCCGTCGCCGGCTACGACCCGGTCGAGGTCTTCGAGCGGTACCCTGGCCGGTTCCCGCTGTGGCACGTCAAGGACGGCGCGGGCGACGACATGGCGCAGACGGTCGTCGGCCGGGGCACCCTCGACTGGCCCCGCATCTTCGCCGCCAGCGAGACGGCGGGGCTGAGGCACGCCTTCCTCGAAGCCGACAACCCGCCCGACGGCGACAGCTTGGCCTTCGCCCGCGACAGCGTGGCCTACGTCGAGTCGCTGCGCGAGTGATGAGCAAAGAGTGATGGGTGAAGGGCCCCTCACTCCTCACCCTTGACCCCTGACCCGTGAACCGCCGAGACTTCGTCCGAGCCGCCGGGGCCGCGCTGCCGCTCGCCGGCTGCGCGCCGGCCGCGGTCGCCGCGCCGGGTCCGCTGGCGACTCCCACCGCCAGCCGGCCCCGTGCGGCCTCGTTCCGCCACTCGGTCTGCCGGTGGCCCTTCGGCGAGTGGCCGCTCGACACGCTGTGCGGCGTCGCCGCCGACCTCGGCATCGACTCCGTCGAGTTGGTCCAGCCGTCGGACGCGCCGACGCTGGCGGCCCACGGCCTGACGTGCGCCATGACGGCCCACCCCGACGCCCTCCCGGACCCGCTCCGCAAGGGGTGGAACCGGGCCGAGCACCACGACTACCTGGTCCCCGCCTACCGCGAGCAGCTCGAAGCGACCGCCGACGCCGGGTGGCCCCACCTCATTGTGTTCTCCGGCAACCGCGACGGCCTCGACGACGCGGTCGGGCTAGAGACGATGGCCCAGGGGATCGAACAGGTCCTGCCCGACGCCGACCGGCTCGGCGTCACGCTCTGCATCGAGCTGTTCAACTCGAAGGTGGACCACCCGGACTACATGGGGGACTCGACCGCGTGGGGGCTGGCCCTCGTCGAGCGGATCGGGAGCCCGCGCTTCCGGATCCTCTACGACATCTACCACATGCAGATCATGGAAGGCGACGTGATCCGCACGGTGACCGACCACCTCGACGCCTTCGCCCACTTCCACACGGCCGGCGTGCCCGGGCGCCACGAGATCGACGAGAGCCAGGAGCTGTTCTACCCCGCCATCATGCGGGCCTTGGACGACGCCGGGTTCGACGGGTTCGTGGCCCAGGAGTTCATCCCCACCGGCGACCCCCGCGCCGCCCTCGCCGACGCCATCACCCGATGCTCCGTCTGATGCAGCGCTCGATGGATCGTAGCCGACGAGCGACCGGGTGCCGCGAGCGCTGGGGAATGGGGAGCGGGGAATGGGGAGCGAGTAGAGGGAGCCGGCGCCCCACGGCCTCCGTCCTTCTGGTCTTGGTGGCCGTCCTCGCGGGGTGTGCCGGGGGCTCGCCCGGGGCCACGCCGCGCGTGCTCGTCTACACGAACGCCAACGGCTACGTCCACGCCTCGATCCCGGTCGGAGCGGCGGCGCTGGGCGAGATCGGGGAGCGGAACGGGTTCGCGGTCGACGTCACCGACGACAGCCTGGCGTTCACGCCCGAGCGCCTGGCGACGTACGCCGCCGTCGTGTTCCTGAGCACCACGGGCGACGTCCTGAGCTCGGCGCAGGAGGCGGCCTTCGAAGACTATGTCGAGGGCGGCGGTGGCTTCGTCGGGGTCCACGCCGCCGCCGACACCGAGGTCGACTGGCCGTGGTACGGCCGCGCAGTCGGCGCGTACTTCGACAACCACCCGCCGACGCAGCAGGCGGCCATCGACGTGGTCACGGCCGACCACCCGGCCACGCGCGCGCTCCCGGCCCGGTGGACGCGGACCGACGAGTGGTACAGCTTCCGCGAGGCGCCGACCGGCGTGACGGTCCTGCTGCGCCTGGACGAGTCCTCGTACGACGGCGGGACGATGGGCGCCGACCACCCCATCGCGTGGGCCCACGCCGTGGGCGACGGGCGGGCGCTTTACACGGCGCTCGGGCACACGGCCGAGAGCTACGCCGAGCCCGCCTTCCGCGGCCACCTCGGCGGCGCCGTCTGCTGGGCCGGCCGCCTCCCGTGCGCCCGCTGACGCCGTGAGCACGCCCTCAACGAACGCCTGGATCTACGCCGTCGCCGCCGTGTTTTTCCTCGGGGTCGGCCTCCGCGACCTCGGCCTGGGTGGTGACCCCGACCTCCTCGACGCGGCGTGGGAGCTGACGTTCGCCACGGCGAATGGCCTGTTCGTCTGGCTCCACCGCGGTGGGCCAGCGTGGACGAAGCCCATCGGCACGGCTCTGTTCGCCGCTGGCATCGCGGGGGCCCTTGCCTCCATCGTCCTCGACGCCGCGTAGTCCGCCAGCCCCTCCCTTCCCCCTCGTCCGATGCCTCTTCACCGACCCCTCCGCGCCGGCCAGGTCGGCGGCGGCCCCGGCGCCTTCATCGGCGAGGTCCACCGCCGCGCGATGCGGATGGACGGGCTCGCCACGCTCGTCGCCGGCGTGTTCTCGTCCGACCCCGACAAGAGCCGGGCGCACGCCGCCAGCCTCGGCGTCGAGCGGGCCTACGGCTCGTTCGAGGAGATGGCCGAGGCCGAGGCCGCGCGCGACGACGGCATCGAGGTCGTCTCCATCGTCACGCCGAACTGGCTCCACGCGCCGGCCGCGCTCGCGTTCGTCGAGCGCGGGATCTCGGTCGTCTGCGACAAGCCGATGACGACGACGCTGGAGGACGCCGAGGCGCTCGTCCGCGCCGTCCACGAGCACGACATCACGTTCGCGCTGACGCACAACTACACGGGCTACCCGATGGTGAAGCAGGCCCGGGCCCTCGTCGCCGACGGGGCCATCGGCGAGGTGCGGAAGGTGGTGGCCGAGTACAGCCAGGGCTGGCTCTCGAAGCCCGTCGAGCGCGAGGGGAGCAAGCAGGCCGCCTGGCGGACGGACCCGAAAAAGGCGGGCGCCGGCGCGCTCGGCGACATCGGGAGCCACGCCGAGAACCTGGCGGCCTACGTGACCGGGCTCGAACTGGACCGGCTGTGCGCCGACGTCCGCACGTTCGTCCCGGGCCGGCCCATCGACGACGACGCCAACGTGCTGCTCCGGTACCAGGGCGGCGCGGGCGGCGTCTTGCACTGCTCCCAGATCGCGGCCGGGCTCGAGAACGACCTCCGCCTGCGCGTGAGCGGGACCGAGGGCACGCTCTCGTGGCGCCAGGAGCACCCCAACGAGCTGGTCCACCACTCGCTCGCGGGCGTCGAGCGCGTCTACCGCCGCGGCCACGACACGCTCTCGTCGGCCGCCCAGCACGCGAGCCGCCTGCCGCCCGGCCACCCCGAGGCGTTCAACGAGGCGTTCGCGAACGTCTACTCGAACGCGCTCCGCACCATCGCCGCGCGCGCGGCCGGCGACGAGCCGGACCCGCTCGACCTCGACTTCCCGACCGTCGAGGACGGCGCCCGCGGCGTCCACTTTATCCTGACCGCGCTCGAGAGCGGGCGCCAAGAGGCCTGGGTCGACGCGAGCTACGAGCCGCCTGTGGCGGGGCACGGGGCACGGGGCACGGGGTAAGAGGCGTGAGCCTCGCCGTTCGTCAGACCCTTGCCCCCTCGCCCCATGCCCTCCCCCTCCACCGTCGTCTTCGACCTGGGCGGCGTCCTCATTGACTGGGACCCGCGCTACGCCTACCGCGACATGGGCGGGACCGAGGCCGAGATCGAGCACTTCCTGGCCGAGGTGGCCACGTCGGAGTGGAACCACCAGTTCGACGCCGGCCGACCGTTCGCCGAGGGAATCGCCGAGCGGAAAGAGCGGTTCCCCGAGCACGCCGAGTGGATCGAGGCGTGGTGGACGCGCTGGCCCGACATGCTGGGCGACGCCATCGCCGGGACCGTCGAGGTCTTGCGCGAGCTCCGCGACGCTGGCGTCCCACTCTACG
This sequence comes from Rubrivirga sp., assembly GCF_965213695.1. Lineage (GTDB taxonomy): Bacteria > Bacteroidota > Rhodothermia > Rhodothermales > Rubricoccaceae > Rubrivirga. The sequence goes on from NZ_OZ243912.1 coordinate 287,102, forward strand.
CGCTCACCAACTGGTCGGCCGAGACCTTCCCCATCGCGCGCGAGCGGTTCGCGTTTTTGGGGTGGTTCCGGGGGATCGTCGTCTCGGGCGAGGTCGAGATGGCGAAGCCGGACCCCGGCATCTTCCACCACCTCGCGGACGACTTCGGCCTCGACCCGTCCGACACGGTGTTCATCGACGACAGCCCGGCGAACGTCGAGTCGGCCCGGGCGCTCGGCTTCCACGGCGTCCCCTTCACGTCGCCCGACGACCTCCGCCGCGACCTTGCGGCCCTCGGTCTGCCGGTCGCCGCCGACTGACCGCGTTGGCCTCGGTCCGCCCTCGGCCCCGTCGAGACGGACCGGGGAGGGCACGGCGCGCCGTGCGTGCCCCTACGGGTGCTCTCGCCGCGCGGTCTAGCCCGTTTCTCCACCCCGCATCCCTCCACCCCTCCCGCCATGTCCCGTCCCGTCACCCTGTTCACCGGCCAGTGGGCCGACATGCCCATCGCCGAGCTGGCGCCGAAAGCGGCGTCGTGGGGCTACGACGGCCTCGAGCTCGCGACCTGGGGCGACCACCTCGACGTCCACCGCGTGCTCGACGAGGACGGCTACGCCGCGTCTCACAAACAGCTACTCGAGGACAACGGGCTCGACCTGTACGCCATCTCGTGCCACCTGGTCGGTCAGGCCGTCGCGGACAAGATGATCGACGGCCGGCACAAGGCCATCGTCCCGGCCCACGTCTGGGGCGACGGCGAGCCCGAGGGCGTCCGCCAGCGCGCGGCGGCCGAGGTGGTCAAGACGGCGGAAGCGGCGGCCGAGCTGGGCCTGGAGGTCGTGACCGGCTTTACGGGCTCGCCCATCTGGCACCTGTTCTACTCGTGGCCGCCGAACCTGCCCGAGGACATCGAGGCCGGCTTCCAGGAGACGGCCGAGCGGTGGACGCCGATCCTAGACCGGTTCCAAGAGCTCGGCGTCCGGTTCGCCCTCGAGGTCCACCCGTCCGAGATCGCGTTCGACGGGCCGAGCTGGGCCCGTGCGCTCGATGCGATGGGCGGCCACCCCGCGTTCGGCGTCAACTTCGACCCGAGCCACTTCGGCTACCAGAACGCCGACTACGTCAGGTTTATCCGCGACCACGGCGACCGGATCTACCACGTCCACATGAAGGACGTCTGGTGGAGCGACGTGCGGACGGAGGCCGGCACCCTCGGTGGCCACACCGAGTTCGGCGACGCCCGGCGGTCGTGGGACTTCCGCAGCCTGGGCCGCGGCCGGATCGACTTCGAGGAGATCATCCGCGCGCTCAACGACATCGGCTACGACGGGCCGCTGTCGGTCGAGTGGGAGGACATGAAGATGGACCGCGAGCACGGGGCCGCCGAGGCCGCCGCGTTCGTCCGGTCGGTCGACTTCCCCGCGTCCGACATCGTGTTCGACCAGCAGTTCTCGAAGGCGAGCGAGCGCGAGTAGCCCGCCGTAGACTCCCGTACCCTTCTCCCACTCCCATGCCCGACTCTGTCTCCCGCCGCCGCTTTCTCGCCTCCGCCGGCGCCGTCCTGGGCGTCGGCCCCGTCCTCGCCGCCTGCGGCGGGGGCGACGTCACGGCCGCCTCGTGCCAGGGCTACTCCGCGCTCGACGCTGCCGCGCTCCAGCAGCGCCAGAGCCTCGACTACGTCGACAACACGCCGCGGCCGGCCGAGCTGTGCAGCAACTGCCGGTTCTACAACGCGCCCGAGGGCGGCTCGCCGTGCGGCGGGTGCCAGCTGTTCCCGGGCCCGGTCGCGCCGGACGGCTGGTGCAAGTCGTGGGTGATCATGGCGACGTAGCGGCCCGGACGGGAGCCGCCTTCGGTCTCCAGAACTAGTGGTTCTGCGTCTTTGATCAATGACAACATGGCTTCTCATTGCCTCTAACGGAGCAGCGGTACTAACGGGCCTCGCAGCTCTCTACACGATTTTAGAGCTTCGGCGTCAGAGGACGAGTTCCTACAAGCCGGACCTCACCTTCGAACCTCTCCCGCTGTATATGTACTGGACAGGCCGTGCGGGTGATTTCTCGCTGGCGTTCAGTTCAGAGCCTATTAGTTCGGAGCCTGTGGCTTCGGACAACGGATTCCACTCACTCCGACTTAACTGCTATAACGTCGGCTTCGGATCGGCAAAGAGCGTCGAGGCCAAATGGGAGCTTGACGTTTTGGAGTTTGCCCATGACCTCGCGCTCATAGATCCTGAAGGCCATATCAGAGTTTGGAAGGACGAGGGGACGGTCATGGTCGAGTCTACCGAGTACTCAGTGATGGAGGCCCACATGAATGCCGGCCAGTTCATACAACCCGTAGGGCATGTGTTACCCATCGCCGTGAGCGACAAACCCACTCTCATCGGTCTGCCGTCGCTCTATTTGACGCTGTATGCTGCACACATCCGCCTCATGGCCTCCATTCTGATGGGAGACAGCGAGTTGAGGGCTCGGCTTTCCTCGTATGAACCGCCACCGGGTTTGAAGCTCACGCTCGAGTACACCGACCTAGGCGGGGGGACGCACTCGCAGCGATTTTCGGTGGAACCCGGCTTCTTCCGACTCAGCCCGATTCCCAAAGAGGGAGGTTGGGGTGACGCCGTTCATGGAGAAGTAAGGATCATCCCAGTGCCCTGAGACGCAGAACCCGCGGCTGCAGGCCGACCCAGTGCGCCAGCGTTCTCGGTTCGTCCAAATGTCGGTGCTACCTTTGCATCGTCCAATCTCCTTGCTGCTTGCCCTGGGCGGCTGAGTCGCAAACTGTTCTGCTGCCTACGAACCGAGCGCCAGCTTCAGACGTTGCTACGCCAGAATCAACGTACGCGATCTCCATGAGTGTCCAGGAGATCGAATCCGCTATCGTCAAACTCCCGCCCGAGCAGCTCGCCGCGCTCGGGGAGTGGTTCGACGAGTACCGCGCCGACGAGTGGGACCGTCAGATTGAGGCCAACGCAAAGGCGGGGCGGCTCGTCGCGGAGGCGCAGGCCGATATCGCAGCCGGTCGGACTCGTCCGCTCCCGTGAGGCACCGGACGACGGCGGGGTTCTGGAAGCGGTTTGAGGCACAGCCGGAGGCGATCCAAAAGCTGGCGCGGAAGAACTACCGGCTGTTGGAGGCGACCCGCGCTACCCCTCGCGACATTCGCGCTCGTGCCCGACCCGCTCCACATCCGCCCCGCCACCTCCGCCGACGCCGGGCCGCTGGCGGCGCTCGCCGCGCGGACGTTCCGCGACGCCTTCGCCGACGACAACGCGGCCGACGACATGGAGGCGTACGTCCGCGACGCATTCTCGCTCGACCGCGTGCGGGCCGAGCTGGCCGACGACGCGAACATGTTCCTCCTCGCGTTCACGGACGGCGCCGACCAACCGACTGGGTACGCCAAGATCCGCGCCGGGACGGCGGATTCGAGCGTGACAGGGCCAGACCCCGTCGAGCTCGAACGCCTTTACGTGAACCGAAACGCGATCAGGCAGGGGGTGGGAGCCGCGCTCATGCAGGCGAGCCTCGACGCGGCCCGGTCGGCGGGCCGCCGAACGCTGTGGCTCGGTGTGTGGGAGCGGAACGCACGAGCGATCTCGTTCTATGAGCGGTGGGGGTTCGAGGCGGTCGGCGACCACGTGTTCCGGCTCGGCTCGGACGACCAGACGGATCTGATCATGGAGCGGCCGGTGCCAGGGCCGTAGAGGGCGCCCCGACTCTTGCTTTGGCCGGGGACGTCACGCTGTTCGCTACCGCGCTTACGGTCCCGAACGAGAGGGAGTGGGGAAGGGCTGCGGGCCAGCGAGTGGCGACCCGAGGGGACCGCGAGGCATGTGTGGAACCGCTTACACGCTTCGGTTACCTTCACGCGGCCTCCATCACCCCGCTCATGCCCGACTTCACCCTCACGACGCTCGACATCTCGGCCGTCGTCATCTACGCCCTCGTGATCTTCGGGATCGGGCTGTACTTCTCGCGCCAGACGGAGGACGGCGAGGACTACTTCCTGGCGGGGCGGTCGCTGAGCTGGGGGCTCATCGGGATCAGCCTGCTGGCCTCGAACCTGTCGTCGAGCTCGATGATCGGGATGGCGGGCGAGGCGTACGGGGGCATCGGGCTGGCGGTCTTCAACTACGAGTGGATGGCGGCGATGGTGCTGGTCGTGTTCGTGCTGTTCTTCCTGCCGTTCTACATCAAAACGGGCATCTACACGATGCCCGAGTTTTTGGAGCGACGGTTCGACGGGCGGAGCCGGGTCTACTTCTCGGCCATGAGCATCTTCCTGTCGGTCGTCGTCGACACGGCGGCGGCGCTGTTCGCTGGGGCCCTCGTGGTCGAGCTGGTTTACCCCGACTTCCCGCTGTGGATGACGATGGCGATCCTGGCGCTCATCGCCGGGGCGTACACCATCGCGGGCGGGCTCAAGGCCGTCGTCTACACCGACGCCATCCAGGGGACGCTGCTCCTGCTCGGGGCGGGCGCGGTCTCGATCATGGCCTGGAACGCCGTCGGCGGGTGGGACGCCGTGACGGCCGTGACGCCGCCGGACCGGCTCGACCTGATCCAGCCCATCGACGTCGAGAACGGGATGCCGTGGCCCGGGCTCATCACGGGCGTGTTCCTGCTCGGGTTCTATTTCTGGACGACCAACCAGTTCATGGTCCAGCGCGTGCTCGGCGCCAAGAACCTCGACCACGGCCGGTGGGGCGCGCTCTTCGGCGGCCTGCTCAAGCTGCCCATCCTGTTCCTGATGGTCATGCCGGGCACGTTCGCGCGCGTCCTCTACCCCAACCTGGAGCGGGCCGACCAGGTGTTCCCGACGTTGCTGTTCGACCTGCTCCCGGGCGGCTTCCGCGCACTCGTGCTGACGGCCATGCTCGCCGCCATCATGTCGTCAGTCGACTCGACGCTCAACGCGGCCTCGACGTTGGTGTCGATGGACTTCGTCAAGCGGAAGAACCCGGACATCTCGGCCAAGGCGCTCGTCCGCGTCGGGCGCATCGTGACGGCGGCGTGCATGGTGTTCGCGATCGCGTGGAGCCCGGTCATCGTCGGGTTCGACACGCTGTGGACGTACCTCCAGACGACGCTGGCGTACGTGGCCCCGCCCGCGCTGGCGCTGTTCATCCTGGGCGTCTTCTGGCGGCGGGCGAACGCGACGGGCGCCATCGCGGGGATGGTCGCCGGCCACCTCGCGGCGGTCGGGTTCCTGGTCCTGAGCATCACCGACACGTTCCAGATCAACTTCCTCTACCTCGCCCCGATCCTGCTCGCGATCGCCATGGCGGTGATGGTGGTGGTGAGCTTGCAGGGCGCGGCGCCGCCGGTCGAGAAGACCGAGGACACGACGTGGACGCCGGCGTTCTTCAAGGCCGAGAGCGCCGAGCTCGCGTCGGTCCCGGCGTGGAAGAACTACCGCGTCCAGTCGGCCGTGCTCGTCGTGCTGACGCTGATCCTCGTCGGGTTCTTCTGGTAGAGGGGCACGGGGGACGAGGCAAGGGGCACGGGAACCGATCCGCGCCTCTTGCCTCTTGCCTCTTCCCTCGTGCCCTTGCGGTGACCTACCTCCAGTTCCACCTCGCGTTCACGCTGCCGCCGCTCGTCGGGCTGGCACTGCTCCAGGGGCGCACGCGCGAGCCGTGGGGGCCGCTGGCGCTGCTCGTCGGCGTCGCGTTCGTGTACACGACGCCGTGGGACAACTACCTCGTCGCCCGCGAGGTGTGGACGTACCCGCCCGACGCCGTGCTGGCGACCGTCGGGCACGTGCCGGTCGAGGAGTACGCCTTCTTCGTGATCCAGACGCTCATCACCGGGCTGTGGGTGCGGCTGCTGCAGGCCCGGTGGCCCGTCGCGTCCCAGCCCCCGCCGGACCTGCGGGTGCGCGCGGCCGGGGCGAGCACGTTCGGCGTGCTGGCGCTGCTCGGCGTGGTGTGTGTGGTGACGGGCGGGCACTGGCTGTACCTCGGGCTGATCGTGGCCTGGGCGTGCCCCGTGCTGGCGGGGATGTGGTGGCTCGGCGGCCACCTCATCTGGGCGCGGCGGCGGCTGGTGGCCTGGGCCGTCGTCCCGGTCACGCTCTACCTCTGGGTGGCCGACCGGATCGCCATCGGCCTCGGCATCTGGGACATCACGGACGCGACGCGGACCGGGTGGGAAATCGCCGGGCTGCCTGTCGAGGAGGCCCTGTTCTTCCTCGTCACGAACCTGCTGGTGGCCCAGGGGCTCGTGATGCTCGAGAAAGTTCGGAGTGGGAAGTTCGGAGTTCAGAGTGCTCTGAGTCCCGGCGCCGATCCGCCCCCAGCTCTGAACTCCGAACTCTGAACTCGGCCGTGACCGCCCCCGACCTCCTCCGCGCCTCGCTCGCCGACGCCGGCTACCTCGCCTCGCCGACCGACCGGACCAACTACCGCCGCGTCTGGGCTCGCGACGGCGTCATCTGCGGGCTGGCGGGGCTGGCGTCGGGCGACGACGCGCTCGCGGACGGGCTCCGCCGGACCGTCGAGACGCTGCTCGCGCACGTCGGGCCCCAGGGGCAGGTGCCGTCGAACGTGGCCGTCGGGCCCGACGGGCGGGCGGAGGCGGTGAGCTACGGCGGGCTGGCGGGGCGCGTCGACGCGGGGCCGTGGGCCGTGATCGGGGCGGCGGCGTGGGCTCGGCACGCGGGCGACGCGGGGTGGATGGCGCGGTGGGCGGCGCCGGTGGCCGGCGTCTTGCGGCTGCTCGAGGCGTGGGAGTTCAACGGGCGCGGGCTCGTCTACGTCCCCCAGTCCGGCGACTGGGCGGACGAGTACGACCTGCACGGGTACCTCCTCTACGACCAGGTGCTCCGGCTGCTCGCGCTCCGCGCTGTCGCCCCGTTCGCGCCGTCGCCCGGGTCCGTGACGGCCCAGGCCGACGCGCTCGCGGCGCTCATCGAGGCGACGTACTGGCCCGAGGCCGACGGCGACCCGGAGACGGCGTACCACCCCGGGGCGTACCGCCGGGCGGCCAAGGCGGGCGAGGCGCGGCACCCGTTCGCCGCGCTCACGCCGGGCGGCTACGTCCGCCGGTTCGACGCGCTCGGGTCGGCGCTCGCCGTCCTAGCTGACCTGTGGCCCGACCGGCGCGACGCGCCGCTGACGTATGGCTTGGCGCTGGCGGCCGACACCGCGCCGGACCTCGTCCCCGCCTTCGCCCCGACGGTCCGCCCCGGCGACGACGGGTGGGCCGCGCTCCGGGGGACGACGCGCGACACGTTCTCGAATGCGCCCGGCCACTACCACAACGGCGGGTGCTGGCCGATGGTCAACGGCTGGTGGGTCGCCGCGCTGGCCTCGGCCGGCCGGCCCGTCGACGCCGCCGACTTGCTGGCGCACGTCCGCGCCGCCAATGCGGGGGCGTTCCCCGAGTACCTCGACGCCGAGCACGGCGAGCGCTTGGGGACGACGCCGCTGGCGTGGAGCGCGGCCGGCGAGATCGTGGGCGCCGCGGCGCTCGCAAGCCCGCTCGCATGGCTGGCACCCGCGCCCGTCCCGGAGCCGGCCCCGCCGCCGACGGCGGGCCCGAGCGTCGTCGTGGCCGGCGAGGCGCTCGTCGACTTTATCACGACCGACGCCGTCGACGACCTGGGCGCGGGGGCCACCTTCGAGCGGCACGCGGGCGGGAGCCCGGCGAACCTGGCCACGAATCTCGCCCGGCTCGGCGTGCCGGTGGCCCTGGTCGCGTCGGTCGGCGACGACGGGCTGGGCCGGTTCCTGCGCCGCGAGGTCGAGGCCGTCGGGGTCGACGCCCGGCTGGCGACCCGGGCCGGCGCGCCGACGAGCGTCGTGGCGGTCGCCCGCTCGGCCGGGACGCCCGACTTCGCCGTCTACCGGACGGCCGACCGCGACCTCCGCCCGGACCAACTCCCGGACCGGCTCCTCGCGAGCGCGCGGCTGTTCCACACGTCGGGGTTCGCGCTCAGCCGCGAGCCCGCGCGGGCCACGCTGCTCGACGCCGCCCGCCGGACCGTCGCGCTCGGGCGGGCCGTCTCCATCGACGTCAACTTCGCGCCCCAGACGCCCGCTCGCCGGGCCGAGCAGCAGGACGCGGCCCGCCGGGTCCTCGCGCTCGGCCCCCTCGTCAAGTGCAGCCGCGACGACCTCGCCCGGCTCTGGGGCGCCGACGCCGCCAGCGACGCCGAGGCGGTCGGCCACCTGCGCGACCTCGGCGCGTCGCTCGTCTGCCTCACTCGGGGGCCCGACGGCGCGCTCGTGGCCTGGGCCGACGGGCAGGCCGAGGTCCCGGCCGAGCCGGTCGACGCCGCCGACGCGACGGGCGCCGGCGACGCCTTCTGGTCCGGCTTCCTCGCGGCGTGGCTGGGCGGACAGTCGCCCGCCGACTGCGCCCGCGCCGGCGCCCGGATGGCCGCGCTCAAGCTGGCCCGCGTCGGCCCGCTGCCCGCCCGCGTGAATGCGGACGCGGTGCTGGGCCGGTGAGGGCCACCACGGCGTCCGGGACGGGGGACGGGGGACGGAGGACGGGGGACTGCCCGACGCGCCCGTCTCCCGTCCTCCGTCTTCGGTCTCTGACCCCAAGGTCTGGCCCCCCAAACCTCGAGGTCCGGATCCACCGGACGTGGCACGAGTCGGCCTGAGATCGTCCGTCATTTCCCCATTCCCCATTCCCCATCCCCCGCGAGCGAAGCGAGCTTCCGGCATGGCCGACTCGCTCCCGCACGCCGTCCCCGCCGAGGCGCTCAGCGTCTTTGACATGCTCAAGATCGGCGTCGGCCCGTCGTCGTCGCACACGCTGGGGCCGTGGCGGGCCGTCCAGCGGTGGCTCTCCGAGCTGGCGGCGGCCGGCGTGCGGGATCGGGTCGAGCGCGTCCAGGTCCACCTCTACGGGTCGCTCGCGCTGACCGGACGCGGCCACTGCACCGACCAGGCCGTGATGCTGGCGCTGCTCGGCCACGACCCCGTGACCGTCGACGTCGACCGGATCGCCGGCTACGTCGCCGACCTCCACCTCGGCAAGCAGATCGAGGTGGGCGCGCGCGCGGTCCCGTTCGACCCGGCCGCCGACATCGTCTTCCACCCGGCCGAGCGGCTGCCGGGCCACGCCAACGGCATGACGTGCGTCGCCGTGGTGGACGGCGCCGAGCTCGCGGCGACGTACTACTCGGTCGGCGGCGGGTTCGTGGTGGCCGAGGGCGAGGCGCGGGCCCAGGCCGGGGCGGTCCGCCTGCCGCACCCGGCCCAGGTCCCGGCCGAGATGCTGGCCCACTGCGCCGGCCGCCGCATCGCCGACGTGGTGTGGGAGAACGAGCGCGCGTGGCGGTCCGACGCCGAGATCCGGGCCGGCGTGCTCGCGCTGTGGGACGTGATGCGCGAGGGCGTCTTCCGCGGGTGCCACACCGACGGCGTCCTGCCCGGCGGGCTCGGCGTCGAGCGCCGCGCCGCCGCGCTCGCCCGGCGCCTCCTCCCCGACGACGACGCGGCCACCTCGCGCGAGTGGATCGCCGCCATCCGCTCGCGGACGTACCGCTTCCCCCAGATCTTGCAGTGGGTGAGCGCCTTCGCCCTCGCCGTCAACGAGGAGAACGCGAACCTCGGCCGCGTCGTGACGGCGCCGACGAACGGGGCGGCGGGCGTCATCCCGGCCGTGCTGTTTTACCTCGTCTGCTTTTCGGAAGAGGAGGTGACCGAGAAGGCCATCGTGGACTTCCTGCTGGTGGCCGGCGAGGTCGGGACGTTCTTCAAGAAGGGGGCCACGATCTCGGCGGCGATGGGCGGGTGCCAGGCCGAGGTCGGCGTGTCGAGCGCGATGGCCGCCGCGGCCCTGTGCGAGGCCGAGGGCGGGTCGCCGGCCCAGGCGTTCCAGGCGGCCGAGATCGCCATGGAGCACCACCTCGGGATGACGTGCGACCCCATCGGCGGGCTCGTCCAGATCCCCTGCATCGAGCGCAACACGATGGGCGCCGTCAAGGCGATCAACGCGGCCGAGCTGGCGCTGGCGGGGGCGCCCGAGCGGGCCCGGGTCTCGCTCGACGCCGTGATCCAGACGCTCCGTCAGACGGCCGAGGACATGTCGGACAAGTACAAGGAGACGAGCCAGGGCGGCCTGGCGACCAACGTCTCGGTCCGGTTTACCGAGTGCTGACCGCGCCATGCCGCGTCCTCCGACGACGGCGCCATCGGACGTAGGGGCGCGCCGCCGGCGTGCCCGTGGCGACCGCGATGGGGCGAGGGCACGCCACCGGCGTGCCCCTACGTGGGAGAGGTCGGCGATCCGGCATCACCGGCGGGCCGACCCTCCGCGCAACGCGCCCTGTGCCATCGCCGCCCGCGCTCGACGGACGTCCGGGTGGTCGGCGCCGAGCGCGGCGGTGAGGGCGGGGACCGCGCCGGACAGGAATCGGTGGCCCTCTTCGGTGGCCCCGGACGCCACCAACGCCTCGCCGAGCAAGGCCTCCGCCCAGACGCCGTCGCTGGGCCCGGCCGCTCGCCCGCCGTGGCCGCCGACCCGGTCCAGCGTCTCCCGAGCGCCGACGGCCTCGCGGAGCGGGCCGACGGCCTGGCTCGCGCGTCCGGCCTCGAGGTGGGCCCGGCCGAGGCGGAGCGCGGCGATGGCCCGCGTCCGGCTCGACGGCTGCAAGCCCCGGCTGGCGACGTAGGCCCGCTCGAACAAGCGGCTCGCCCGGCCGGCGTCGCCGGCGGCCTCGGCCGTCCCGGCGGCGTCGATCAGCCCCGCCGCCACGACCGCCGACTCGGGGCCGTAGGCGGCCGTCGTCAGGCGGAGCGACTCGTCCCACGCCCGGCGGGCCTCGGCGTAGCGGCCGGCCCGGTGGAGCGCCCGCGCCAGCGTCCCCGAGGCGGCCGGGTACCGCGTCCCCTCGGTCCCGTACACCTCGGCGGCCCGCTCGAACCGGCGGCGGTACACCTCGACGGCGTCGTCGAAGCGCTCCTGCGCCGTGAGCGCCGAGCCGAGCGCGTCGAGCGCCTCGATCACGACGGCCCCGTCGCCGGTCCGCTCGGCGATGCGGAGGGCCTCCCGGGCGTCGGCCTCGGCCTGGGCCGGGCCGCCCGTCCCTACGTTGGCCCGGACCGCCAGCGCCTCGGCCGTCCGCGCGTCGTCGGGGCCGAGCAAGCGGCGGCGCAGCGCGAGCGCCTCATCGACGGAAGCCCGGGCCTCGTCGGGCTGGCCGGTCACCGCGAGCAGCTTGCCCAGCTCGAGCAGGGCCGCCGAGCGGTCGTACGGCGCCGTCTCGGCGGGTAAGAGGGCGAGCGCGTCGCGCCACAGCCCCTCGACGCGGCCGTGCTGGTGGGCCGACGACGCCTTGGTGGCGAACGTGGCCAAGAGCCGGCCCAGGCGCGGGCTCGCGTCGCCCTCGACGCGGCGGCACAGGGCGACGGCCTCCTCCAGCACGGCCACCGTCTCGCCCGGGTCGAGCACCTGCCCGCCGACGAGCCCGCCTTGGGCTTCCAGTGCGTCGAGTAGCACGGCGTCGTCGCCGGTGGTCCGGGCGTCGGCGACGGCCGCGGCGAGCGCGTCGGCGGCGGCGGTGGGGTCGGTGGGGAAGAGGGCGCGGCCTAGCAGGATCCGGGCGCGGACGGCCTCGACGGCGTCGGGCGCGGCCCCGCCGGGCTGGCGGAGGGCGAGCGTGCGCCGGGCGAACGCCGCGGCCGAGTCGGGCTGACCGAGGCCGAGGTAGGCGTCGCCGACGACCAGGCCGAGGCGAGCCCGAGCGCCGGGCTGGCCGGCCAGCTCGGCGTCGATCCGGTCGGCGCCCCGGCGGAGCAGGTCGAGCGCGAGCAGCGAGTCGCCCGACGCGGTCGGGTCGGCGCCCTGGAACAGGCCGGCGAGGAAGTCGGCCGTCGCCGCGCTCTCAGCCGCGGACGCCCGCGCCTGGCGCGCCTGCCACGCCGTCGCCGCTCCGCCCGCGACGACGGCGAGCGCCACGAGCGCCGCCGCGGCGACGGCCGTCCGGTGACGGCCCACGAACCGCCGGGCCCGGTAGCCAACCGACGGCGCCCGGGCTTGGACGGGCTCGCCGGCGAGGTAGCGGCGCAAGTCGGCGGCGAGGTCGCTGGCGCTGGCGTAGCGGGCCTCGGGCTCGCGGCGGAGCGCCGTCAGCGCGATGGCGTCGAGGTCGCCGCGCAGGCGCCGCGCGTCGGTCGGGTCGGCGACGGACTGGCTGGGCGCGGTCGGCGACGTCTGGAGCACGGCGTCGGCCCAGGCCTGGCGCGTGCCGGCCTCGATGGGGCGGCGCCCCGCGATCAGCTCGTAGAGGAGGACGCCGAGCGCGTAGACGTCGGTCGCCGTCGTGACGGGCTCGCCGGCCACCTGCTCGGGCGCGGCGTAGCCCGGCGAGAGCGGGGCGCCGGGGCCCTCGGCCGTCAGCGGCTCGTCGGTGTCGGCGTCGAGGAGCCGGGCGATGCCGAAGTCGAGGAGCGTGGCCCGGGCGCCGTGCGGGACGCCATCGGCCTCGTCGGTTCCCGTCCCGGTGTCCTCCCCCACCTCGCCGACCAGCACGTTCGACGGCTTGAGGTCGCGGTGGACGACGAGGTGCCGGTGGGCGAACGCGACGGCGTCGCAGACCTGGAGAAACAGGCGGAGCCGGGCCCGCAGCCCGAGCGCTCGGCGGTCGGCGTAGGCCGTGATCGGCTCGCCCTCGACGTACTCCATCACGAGGTACGGCGCGCCGTCGTCGGCCACGCCGCCGTCCAGGAGCCGGGCGATGCCGGGGTGGTCGAGCGTCGCCAGGATCTGGCGCTCGCGCAGGAACCGGCGGACCCGGGCCGGGGCCACCAGCCCCAGCCGCTTCAGCGCCGCCCGCTGGTCGTAGGCCCCGTCCGCCCGCTCGACCAAGTCCACGCGGCCCATCCCGCCGCGCCCGATGGGCCGGAGCACGCGCCACGGCCCGATCCGCTCGCCGACGACGGGCGCCGCCTCCAGCAGCACCGAGGCGTCGAGCGGTCCGTGGTCGAGGGCGTCGTCGCTGGTCGTCGCGTCGGCGTCGGCGTCGAGCAGGCTCTCGACCTCGGCGCGGAGCGCGGCGTCGGCCCGGCCGTCGGCGTCGCGGCACAGGCGGTCGAGGGCGGCCGGCCGGTCGGCCGGCGCGAGGTCGGCGGCGGCGTCGAACGCCGCGCTGACACGGGCCCACCGGGCGGGGTCGGGGTCAGGCGGCATCGGAGCGGAGGGGCGGCGCCTCTCCCTCCGCAGTCCGGGCCGTGGCCGGGTCATCGGGCTCGGCGAGGGCGCGGTGGAGCCAGGCCCGCGCCCGCCGCCAGTCCCGCTTGGCCGTGGCCGCGCTGATGCCGAGGGCCGCCGCCGTCTCGTCGAACGAGAGGCCCCCGAAGTAGCGGCACTCGACGACCTGGGCGGCCCGCTCGTCGAGCGCCGCCAGCCGCCCGAGCGCGTCGTCCACGTCGAGCACGCGCTCGGCGAGCGCGTCGAGGTCGGCGTCGGCCAGGCCCGCGCCGGCCTCCGTCAGGCGGACCGGCGGGGCGCCGCCGCCGCGCTTGGCCGCGTGGTGGCGCCGGGCGTGGTCCACCAACACGTTCCGCATGGCCCGGGCCGCCGCGGCGAACACGTAGGCCCGCTCGGGCACGAGCGCGTGGCCGGCCAGCCGGAGGTACGCCTCGTGGACGAGCGCCGTCGTCTGGAATCCGTCGAGACCGTGGCGCCGCCGCTGGGCCCGGGCGATCTCGCGGAGCTCGTCGTAGACGACGGGCATCAGGCGGGCCACGAGGTCTTCCTGGGAGAGCGCGCCGTCGGCGGCCTCGGCGAGCACGGCCGTCACCGCGCCGACGCGGGCGTCGTGGGCCGGGGAGAGAGCGTCCGAGGGCATAGCGGGGTGGTGGGACGGCGCAAGGTATCGCGATTGCTCACCTTGCGCCGTCCAGGGACCCACGCCAGAACGCTCGCCCGTGACAGGGGATCGGCGCGTTTCCCGTACACTGGTCGGACTCCCAGCCCCAACCCCATGCTTCGTTTGACCTTCGTGCTCGCGCTGGCCCTCGGGCTCGGCGCGTGCGACTCGGCGCCGTCGGCGCCCCCCGCCAGCTCATCCCCACCGCCCACCGCCATGGCCCGTTCCGCAGACGTCACTCCCTTCCAGATCACCAACTCCGCCCGGGTGTGGACCGAGGGCGAGACCGTCATCCTCGAAGTCAACGGCCAGCAGATCGAGGTCAGCGCTGGCGAGGGCTACGTCATCAGCCAGGCCCTGGGCCGCGCGAGCTTCGACGCGCTCGACGAGAGCATCAAGGAGGAGTTCCCCGGCTACGAGCCCGACGACGGGAAGGGCTACCCGACCGCGGGCAACGGCGGGATCGAGTTCCAGGGCATCATCTTCGGCCCCGGAAAGCGCCCGCCGCTGCCGCCGCCGCCGGACTGGAACCCGGACATCCTCGACCGGCTCATCGGCGGCTCCGCAAAGGTCGTCGAGATCCGCAAGGGGCTTAACTTTGAGAAGGCGTCCGGAGGCTGGATTAGCCGCTGACGCTTGCAGTTGACGGAACCGCGGGGCCGAGCGGATGGCTCGGCCCCGTGGCTGTCGGCGCTCCGCTATCGGGCCGTCTCCTGGAGAGCGTTGGACGTCTGGGCGACGGCCCGGGCTTCCTCGGCACGGCCTGCTTGGGCGAGCACCTTCGCGAGCTTGCGGAGGATGGCGAGGTGGAAGGGGCTTGCCGGGTCTTCGCGCGCGACCGTGGACTCGACGGCGCTGAGAACAGCAATGCCTTCGGCTGTGCGGCCGGTGTCGAACAGAGCGGCGCCGTACTGCGCGCGGGGTGTCAGCGCGCGGAGGTCAGACGGCCCCCATTCCTTGGCGAAGGCCGCAGCCCCACTTCGCAAGAGGGGGAGGGCTTCGTCCGCCCGCCCCATTTCGAGCAGGAGCCCTCCCAGACCGACGTGGGCGTAGTCGCGCCAGGAGTGGTCGGGGTCAAGCGACGACCCGTCGTAGCCATCGAGCGCGCGCCGGTAGTATCGCTCGGCGACGGCGGGGGCGTCGCCGTGGTGAAGGACAGCGAGAGAGTAGAGGCTTCGGCCCGTCCGGTGGTCCCCCTGGCCGAACGCCTGCTCGTAGACAGCGAGGGCCTCCTCGTGGAGGACGAGGGCCCGTGCGGGGTCTCCGTCCGTCTTCACTGCCTCGGCGTAGTCGTAGAGGGCGTCGGCGGTCCGAGGGTCCGTCGGGCCGAACGTGCGGCGCGCGAGGTCGGTCGCCTGGCGGAACAGGGGGAGCGCGGCGTCGAGGCTGTCGCTCTCTTCAAGCTGAGTCGCGAGACCCGAGAGCGCGACCACTCGCGGGCTGGGCTCCCTCGTGTTCGCGAGCGCCGCCCGGAAGAGGGCCTTCGCCGCGTCCGTCTCGTACTTCCCGTAGTGGGCGTAGGCGAGCGCGATCTGGGCGTCGGCGAGCGCGGTCGGTCGCCGGCCCGACCCGAGGACGCGAGTCGCCTCCCGACCCGTCGCGAGGGCCTCGTCGAAGCGGAGCTCCGCCGTGAGCGACTCGGTGAGCAGCGTGAGCGGCACGCCGAGGTCCGGGTGGTCCGGCCCCTGGACCCGGCGGCGGACGTCGACGGCCCGCTGCAACACCGAGTCGGCCGTGGGGAACAGGCCCAAGCTGACGCCCAGCCGGCCCAGGCCCTCCAGCAGCGACGCCTGGACGAGCGGCTGGCCGTCGAGCGCGGCGGCCTGGCGGAGCCCCGGCGCCAGCAGGTCGGCCGGGCGGAGCTGGCCGCCCTCGAGCTCGACCGGGTCGACGGCCTCGAACATGCCCAGCACGTAGTCGAGCGTCGCGTTCGCGCGGGCCGCCTCTCGGGCCGTCTCCTGCGCCTGCCACACCACGGCCGCCGTCCCGCCGACGAGGGCCAGCGCCAGCGCGGCGACGAACGCCACGGCCGCCGTGTGGCGCCGGACGAACCGGCCGGTCCGGTAGCCCAGCCCGTCGCCCCGGGCCGTGACCGGGCGGCCCTCAACGTGGCGGCGCAAGTCGGCCGCGAGCTCGCCGGCCGTCGCGTAGCGCCGCTCGGGCTCCTTGCGGAGCGCCCGGAGCACGATGGCGTCGAGGTCGCCGCGGAGCCGCTTCGGTGGGGCCGACCACCGGGCCTCGCTCGCCTCCGCCCCCGCCGTCGTGCGGACGGCGTCGCTGGGCCGCGCCGGCTGGGCCTCGCGGACGACGCGGGCCACCTCGCCCGGCGCCCGGCTGGCGAAGGCGTACGGCCGCTCGCCGACCAGCAGCTCGTACGCCATCACGCCGAGCGCGTAGACGTCCGTCGCCGCCGTGACGGGCTCGCCCGCGACCTGCTCGGGCGCGGCATAGGCCGGCGTGAGCGCGCCGCCGCCGGTCTGGGTGAGCACGTCGTCGTCGTCCTCGTCGAGGGCCTTGGCAATGCCGAAGTCGAGGAGCTTGACCTGGGCCGCGCCCGTCTCGTCCCGGGCCACGAACACGTTCGACGGCTTAAGGTCGCGGTGGACGACGAGCAGCCGGTGGGCATGCGCTACGGCGTCGCACACGTCGAGCAGAAGGGCGAGCCGGGCGTCCGTGTTGAGGCCGTGGGCGTCGGCGTAGGCCGTGAGCGGCTGGCCGTCGACCCGCTCCATGATGAAGTATGGGCGCCCGTCGGGCGTGACGCCGCCGTCCAGGAGCCGGGCGATGCCGGGGTGGTCGAGCCGCGCCAGCACGCGCCGCTCGCGTGCGAACCGCCGGGCCGCCTCCTCGGACGCCTTGCTGGCCTGGACCAGCTTGAGCGCGACCGTTTTTTCGAACGTCCCGTCCACCCGCTCGGCCGCGTAGACGACGCCCATCCCGCCCCGCCCCAGCTCGCCGACGACGCGGTACCCGCCCACGTCGCCCGGCTCCGGCATCGCGAACAGCTCGCCGACGCCGCCGTCCAAGAGCGTGTGCGACCGGGCGTCGAAGTCGAGCAGGTCGGCCACGGCCTGGCGGAGGGCGTCGTCGTCGCCGCAGGCGTGGGCTACGAACGCGGCGCGGTCGGCGGTCGGCACGTCGTACGCCTCGCCCGCGATCTCGAGCGAGCGGCGCAGGCGGTCCAGCGTGGGGTCGCGCTCGGCGACCGGGTCGGCGTCGGAGGACATGGAGGGAGGCCAGGGGGCCTCAGTATCGGGCACGGACATCGCCCGTCCAAGCTGGGGTGCGTCGTCATGGAGCGATCAGACCCAGAGTGAGCCCGGACTTCTGGTACTTTCGTTTCCATGCAGAGGACAGTCCCTCTACCCACACTTCTTATGCGCCGCTTTCTTTCCCTTCTCGCTCTCGCCGGCGGCCTCGCCGCGAGTGCGCAGACCGGCCCGACCGTCCGTCCCCTCGCCATCGGCCGGACGGTCGGGCCCGAGGCGGACGCCCAGTGGACAGTCGTGTTCGACGAGCCGAGCCGCTCGGGGGGCGTCAACGGCACCGTCGTCGGCTCGGCCCCAGACGGCGGCGTGTGCCTGGCGACGGAGGAGGCGGTGGCCGGGAACGTGCGGGGCGTCGTGGTGGCGCGGTACGGCCCCGACGGTGCCGAACGCTGGGCCGTCCCCGTCGACGCCTGGGCCTCGGCGGGCGCGTCTCCGCTGTCCGTCGTCGCGGTCGGGGAGGCGTGCGTGGCGGGCGCAACGGTGGGCCCGTTCGCAAGCCAGCGTGCCGAGGTCGCTCGCGTCAGTGCGGCCGGGACGGAGTGGGTGCGCACCCTGGACCCGGCGCGCCAGGACCGGGGGGTGAGCCGCCTCCCCCTCGTGCCCGACGGCGTCGGCGGCGTCTGGGCAAGCCTCGGCACTTCCAATTTTGTCCCGAGCGGTCTGAGGGCCCCGGTTGTCCGGTTCGACGCCTCCGGCACCGAGGTCGCCCGCACCACGCTCCCCATGTTCGGGAACGACCGGGGCGCCCAGGCGCTCGCCGCCCGCCCGGACGGCGGCGTGGTCGTGCTCGCCAACCAGACCGGCCTCGTCCGGGTCGACCCCAGCGGCGCGGCGACGACGGGCCTCTTCGGCGGGGACTTCGAGGGAACCGCGCTCGCGCTCGTCGGGGACACCGACGCGCTCGTGCTGGGCACGACGGGCGCTGCGGGCGGCACGACCGTCATGCGCCGCCTCCGGCCCGACGGCACGGCGGTGTGGGAAACGGCGCTCGGGGCCAACGGGGAGCGGGACGTCCCCGCGTTCGTCTCGGCGGACAACCTGGCGACGGACGGCGACGCGGTGTACGCGGCCTGGCAGGACCCGGCGGGCCAGGGGCTGCGCGTCGCCCGGCTCGGCGCGACCGGCGGCGCGACCGCGTGGTCGGTCCTCGCTGGCACCCCATCCGCCTCGGCGCCGCGCGGGCTCGCCATCGACGCGGGGGGCGTCGCGTTCGTGAGCGCCTTCGGGGACGCGGTGTGGGGGGCGCTCGCGGCGGCCGACGGCGCCCCGCGTTGGTCCGTCCTCCGCGGTGGCGTTTTTGTGTCCCCCCAGTCCCGGTCGCTCGTGCCGTGCGCCGAGGGCGGGTCGTGCGTCGCCGTCGGCGGCGTGCTCACGGCCCGCGACGCGGCAGGGGGGGTCCTCTGGACGGTCACGCGACAAGGAGAGCGGTTCTCGGACACCCGGCTCTGGCAGACGGCCGCCGCCCCCACCGGCGGGGTCTTCGTCGCCGGGCTCCTCCCGGCCCAAGACGGGGTCGGCACCGACCCATTCGTCGGGCGGATCGCGCCGGACGGCCGCGTCGCGTGGACGGCCGCCGTCGACGGCGGCGGCACGAGCGACCCGCCGGTCGCCCTCGTCCCGACCTCCGACGGTGGCGTCGTCGTGGCGAGCACGACGTTCGGCAGCGCCCGGCGCGCGACGGTCGCCGCCTTCGACGCCGACGGCACGCCGAGGTGGGCCACCTGGGCCGACGGCGACGACCGGATCGCGCGGGCGCTCGCCGCCACCGACGGCGGCGGCGTGGTCGTGGCCGTCGACGAGATCCTCCCGAACGGGCTGGTGCGGACGTCGCTCCTCCGCTTTGATCGCGACGGGTCGGAGGTGTGGCGAGCCGAGGTCCCGGACGAGGGCTCCCTGTTCGCCCTCGGTGTGGCCGCCGGCCCGCAGACCGTCACCGTCGCCCAGTTCGTGTTCGGGAGCGTGAGTACCCTCCGCGCCGACCGCTTCGATGTGGCCGACGGGACGCGCAGAGGCCGGGAGGAAACGGCGGGCCGCGACGGCTGCGGCCTCACCTTCGAGGGCCTGTCTGCGGCCGAGGACGATCGGGGCGTCCTTCACGTGGTGGTCTCCCAGTCGAACGGGCCCTCGTCGTGCGCGCGCGCTCTCGTGTTTCGTTTCCCCCCTGCGGGCGGCATCGAGGCGACGTACACAGCAGACGCCTTCTCCGGACCCGCCCGGGCCCTCGACGTGTCCGGGGCAGGCAACGCCGCCGTCGTCTACGGCCCGGGGCGGGTCGCCTTGATCGACGCCGACGGGACGCTCGTCGGGGACGATCCCGCGCCCGACGGCCTGTCGGTGACCGGGGTCGCCGTCGGCGACGCGCTGGAGTTTCTCCTTACAGCGACGGACGGGTCCCTCACGCCGATCCTCGTCGGGTCGACACGGTCGGGCGGGTTCACGTCGTCCCAACTGCCTCTCCTCGTCGGCCTCCCGACGGAGGCGTCGCTCCCCGTGATCGGGGCGGACCGCGCCGGCTACGCGGCCCTCCGGACGACGCCGCCGGGCATGAGCGTGGCCGGCGTGTCGCGCGTCGACATGGCCCTGCCCGTCGCGGCCGAAGCGTTCCCCGCGTCCACGGCGATGCTGACGGTCTTAGGTCCGCAGCCCGCGCCGGTGGGCGGGACCGTCCGCCTCCGGCTCGGGACACCGGCCCGGCTGACGCTCTTCGACGCCGTCGGCCGTCGCGTGAGCACGTGGGAGGCCCGCGTCGGCGAGGCGACGGTGGCGGTGCCGACGGCGGCAGGCGTCTACCTCCTCCGCGCCGAGGCCGATGGGCAGGCCAGCACGGTTCCGCTCGTCGTCGTCCGGTAGCCCGGCGGAACGGCGTGCGCGGGCTCGTCGTGGAGGCGGGCCCCCCGCCGTCGCCATGCCCGACCCTCTGTACACCGCCCGCGTCCCCGTCCGCTGGGGCGACCAGGACGCGCTCGGCCACGTCAACAACACGGCCTACCTCCGCTACGTCGAGCAGGCCCGGATCGAGTTCCTCGAGTCGCTGGCGGACGGCCGCTGGCCCGGCTACCCCGACGCCGGCCCGATCCTGGCCGCGGCCGAGCTCCAGTTCAAGCGCCCGATCCACTACCCGGCGACCGTCGTGGTGGCCGTCCACAGCGCTGGCCCCGGGCGGACGTCGTTCCCGCTCGACAGCGTGCTCACCGTCGAGGGCGACGACGAAACCGTCGTCGCCGAGGTCAAGGCGACGTTGGTCTGGGTCGACCGCGCGACGGGCCGGCCGACGCCGATCCCGGACGTCTTGCGCGAGGCGCTCGCCGGCTGATGTTCGGGTTCCTCAAGTCGCTCGACCCCGTCGCCCGCGCCGTCGACCGCGCGCGCCGTAGGCTCCGCGCCAAGGCCGGGCTCGAACGGAGGACGCTCCGCCTCGACGACGGCCGCGAGATCGTGTACCTCGACACGGGGACCGACCTCCCGCCGCTCGTCGCCGTCCACGGGATCGGCGCGAGCAAAGACCACTGGCCCCGGCTGGCGGCGCTCGTGGCCGACCGCGTCCGCGTCGTCGCGCCGGACCTGCCGGGCTTCGGCGAGAGCGACGTCACCGGCGACCTGTCGATGGTCGGGCAGGCCCAGGCCGTCGTCGCGTTCCTGGACGCGCTGGGGCTCGACCGCGTCCACCTCGCGGGCTCGTCGATGGGCGGCCGGGTCGTGGCCGAGGTCGCCCACCGCCACCCCGACCGGCTCCGCTCGCTGTGGCTGCTCGCGCCGGCCGGCGCCGAGGGCGACCGGCCAAGCGAGATGATCGAGGGCTTCTTCGCAGGCGAGGGCGTCCCGCTCTTTGCGAGGACACCCGCCGAGTACGAGGCGTCCGTCGCGTTCACCATGCGCCGGCCGCCGCCCATCCCGCGCCCGGCGCTCCGCGTGCTCGCCGCCGAGAGCGCCGAGGCCTACGACCACACGGTCCAGGTCTTCCTCGACATGAGCTGGGAGTTCGCGTTCGGCCCGAGCACCGAGGCGTTGCTCGCCGGCTTGGACGTGCCGACGCTGATCTCGTGGGGCGAGCTGGACCGCGTGCTCCACCCGTCCGGCGCCGCGACCATCGCCGCCGGGATGCCCGACGCGACGGTCCGCACGATGTCCGGCGTCGGCCACCTCCCGATGCTCGAAGCGCCGGACGAGACGGCGGAGGTGTTCCGCGCCTTCCTCAGCGCGCACGGGCTGTAGCGGACGGCCTTCACCACTGCGTGACGGCGTAGGGACACGATTCATCGTGTCCGCCTGCCGACGGCGAGCCCACCCGGGGGACATGATGAATCATGTCCCTACGGCAGGGTTGAAGCTCCGCGGGGACTCCCCGCGCTACTCCTCGACGCCCTCCGGGATCGGGAACCCGCGGTCGCGCATCAACGGGCCGATGTCGGCGTCACGGCCCCGGAACAGGCGGTAGGCCTCGGCCGGGTCGATGGCGTTGCGCGGCGCGAACAGGTACTGCACGAGCCGCTCGGCCACCTCGGCGTCGTAGAACCCGCCGGGCGCTTCGGCGAACGCCTCGGCCGCGTCCGACGTGAGCACGTCGGCCCAGAGGTAGCCGTAGTAGCCGGTCGCGTAGCCCTCGCCCGAGAAGACGTGGCCGAAGTGGGGCGTCCGGTGCCGCATCACGACCTCGCTCGGCATCCCCAGCTCTGCCAGCGTCTCGCGCTCGAAGGCGTCCGGGTCCACGCCCGAGGGGTCGTCGAGCGTGTGGAGCTTCATGTCGATAAGCGACGACGCGAGGTACTCGACGGTCGCGAACCCCTGGTTGAAGGTCGCCGCCCGGCGGATTTTTTGGACGAGGGCGGCCGGCATCGGCTCGCCCGTGTCCACGTGGACCAGGAAGCGGTCGATCACGGCGTCGGTCAACAGCCACCGCTCCAAGAGCTGGCTCTGGAACTCGGTGTAGTCGCGGACGCCGTTGTCGAGCGTCGGGTACGCCACGTCGGAGGCCAGGAAGTGGAGCGCGTGGCCGAACTCGTGGAACAGCGTCTCGGCGTCGTCGAGCGAGATCAGGACGGGCTCACCGGGGGCGCCCGGCACGAAGTTCGAGTTGTTCGACGCCAGCACCGTCTTGGGCCCGTCGAACGTCGTGTGGCTCCGGTAGGTCGTGGCCCAGGCGCCGGACCGCTTGCCGGGCCGCGCGAACGGGTCGAGGTACCACAGCCCGACCAAGTCGCCGGTCTCGCGGTCGGTCACCTCGAAGACGGTCACGTCCGGGTGGAACACGGGCACCCGGCCGTCGGGGACCGGCGTGAACGCGAACCCGAACAGCTCGCCGGCCACGTAGAACATGGCGTCGTTGAGCTTGTCGAGCTGGAGGTACTGCTTGACCTCGTCGGAGTCGAGGGCGTAGCGCTCCTGGCGCACCTTCTCGGCGTAGTACCGGTAGTCCCACGGCTCGATGGTGATCTCGGCCCCCTCGGCATCCGCCACGGCCTGCATGTCGGCGACCTCCTCGCGGACGCGGGCAACGGCGGCGGGCCACACGGCGAGCAGCAGGTCCATGGCCCGCTCGGGCGTCTTGGCCATCCGGTCCTCCAGGCGCCACGCCGCGTAGGTCTCGTAGCCGAGGAGCCCGACGCGCTCGTCGCGGAGCTGGAGGATCTCGGTGATGAGCGCGTTGTTGTCGTGGTCGTCGGCGTTGTCGCCGCGGCTGTAGTAGGTCCGCCAGACCCGCTCGCGGAGGTCGCGCTCGTCGGAGTACGTGAGGAAGGGGTCCATCGAGGACCGCGTGTTGGTCACGGCGTACTCGCCGGGGCGCCCGCGCTCTTGGGCCGCGGCGGCGGCGGCGGCGACATAGGAGTCGGGCAAGCCCGAGAGCTGGTCGGCCGTGAGGTAGGTGACGTAGCCCTCCTCATCGGCCAACACGTTGTTGCCGAACGCCGTGTACAGCTCGGCGAGCCGCTGGTCGATGGCGGCGTAGCGCGCCTTGGCCGGGCCGTCGAGCGTGGCCCCGTTCCGCGCGAACCCGTCGTAGACCAGCTCGACCAACCGGACCTGGTCCGGCCGCAGGCCGAGCGTCTCGCGGGCGTCGTACACCTGGCGGACGCGGTCGAACAGGGCCGTGTTCTGGGTGATCGCCGTACCGTACTCGGACAGCCGCGGCGCCATCCGGGCCTGGATCTCGCGGAACTCGGGGCTGGAGAGGTTGGCGCTCCAGATGCCGTAGTACGTGAACGCGCGCTCGATGGGCTTGCCGGACCGCTCCATCGCCACAATCGTGTTCTCGAACGTCGGCGGCGCGGGGTTCTGGGCGATGGCGTCGATCTCGGCGAGGTGGGCGGCCATGCCCGCTTCGAGCGCCGGCTCCAGGTCGGCGAGGTCCATCTCGTCGAAGGCCGGGACGCCGCCGTAGGGGCCCGTCCACTCGGCGAGCAACGGGTTGCTGGCGACGGCGGGCGGAGCGGCGGGCATCGAGTCGGGGGCCTCGGTGGAGGCGAAGCCCGCGCAGCCGGCCACGAGAAGCGCTGCGCTAGCGGCGAGGAGCGTCGGGCGCATGAAAGATCGGGGGGGCAACATCAGCAGGGTGGAGGAGAGATCTACTCGATGTCGAGAACTGTGACCTCGAATGTGAGCGTCGCGTTCGGCGGGATGCCACTGCCTTGGGGCGGGTTGGCACCGTAGGCCTGATCCGGCGGGATGTCGAACGTTTTCGTCTCGCCGACGGCCATGCCGAGGAGTCCTGCCTGGAAGCCCGGGATGAACCCACGGATATCAGATCTATACCCCGGGCTGGCGCTGAACACGGTGCCGTCGGCGAGGCGACCCTCGTAGGCGATGGTGACGGTGCTGTCGGCTTCGACGAGGCCGGAGCCGCCGGAGTCACAGGCGGCGACGAGGAAAGCCAGCAGGAGAAGCGGGGCGAGGCGATGCATGGGCGGTGGGATCGAAAGGAGACCGGAAGATACCGAGGCCTCATACGACCGACTCCGCAGGGCGAGTACGTTCCCCCTAGCGGTGTCTCCTCTCTCCGCGGAAGGAGGTCCGATGGGGAGTGAGCAAACGCTACGTCCAACGCCGACCACCCATCTTGTCATCCTGAGCAGAGCGAAGGACCGAGCCGCTCGTCGCTCGGTGGCCCCGAGCGACTCGGCGCCCGCGTCCAGTAGATCCTTCGCTCCGCTCAGGATGACAAGGCGTGGGCGCGGAGCGGTGAGATCGGAAGACCCCATCCGCCCCGCCCGTCGCGGCCAGAGGCGCTGAGGCGTGGAGTACCTTCGAGGTCTCGTGTCCGAACGGCCGCACGGACGTTCACGACGGGCACGGGGCCCACGGAGGGTCAAGCCGATAGGTGACGGCAGCGGTCTTGAAAACCGTCGAGGTGTGTAAGCGCCCTTGAGGGTTCGATTCCCTCACCCTCCGCTACGGCCGGTCCGCGCCACGACGGCACGACGTGGCTGCGGGCCGGCGCGATCTTCGGCGCAACCCGTCGCCGTGCGCCCCGTCAAGAGGCGCCGCCCCGACCGACCCCGCCGATGCGCCTGCTCGTCCTCGCCGCCCTCGCCCTCGCCGCCCCGCTCCAGGCCCAGGACACGACCGCGGTCACGCTCGCCGAGGCGGTCGCGCTGGCGGTCGGCCAGAGCCCCGAGGTCCGCCGGGCCGAGGTGGCCGACCGGGGGCAGGCGCTCGCGGTCCGCGCGGCCCGGGCCAGCCGTCTGCCGACGCTCGACGTCCAGGTGTCGCCGCAGCAGCGCTACGGGCTCGGGTTCGACCAGACGACGGGCGAGGTCGTGTCGCAGACGGTCGAGACGGTCTCGGCCGGCGCCTTCGCCTCGGTCCCGCTCTACGACGGCGGCCGGGCGCGGGCGTCCATCCGCGAGGCCGAGCTCTCGCGCCAGTCCGCCGAGGCCGGGCTCGTGCGGACGCGCCAGCAGGTCGCGCTCGACGTGGCCCAGCAGTTCCTGACGTTGCTGCTCGACCGCGAGATCGCCGAGATCGAGGCCGAGGGGCTGGCCGCGGCTCAGGCCCAGCGCGCCCGCGTGGCCGAGCTGGTCGAGGCCGGGGCCCGGCCGCGCGGCGATTTGATCGCCCAGGAGGCCGTCGTCGCCGAGCGCCAGACGGCATTCGTGGTAGCTCGGGGCGCCGTCGAACGGGACGAGGTCATCCTGATCCAGCTGATCGGGCTCGACCCGCTGGCGCCGGTCCGGTTTGTCGGGCCGGACCTCGACCGGCTGGAGGCGTCGGGCGTGCTCGACGCGCCGCTCGCGCCCCTCGCCGAGCTGCTCGCCGCGGCTCGGGAGACGCGAGCCGACCGTCGGTCTCAGGTCCTGTCCATCCAGGCCGCTGAGGCCGCCATCGGGACCGCCCGCGCCGCGAGTCGCCCCAGCGTTTCTCTCAACGCCAACGTCGGCACGGGCTATTCGAGCTTACAGCAGCGGACGGTCGGCGCCGTCCCGTCGCTCCCGGTCACGCTCGACGACGGCACGCCCGTCTTGGTCGGCGGCCAGCCGCTCTCGTTCCCCGGCGACCCGGCGTTCGAGACGACGCCCGTGTTCGGCCAGTTCAGCGACAACCGGAGCGGGGCCATCGGGGTCACGCTCAACGTCCCGATCTTCGACCGCTATCAGGCGCGGCGCGGCGTGGTCGAGGCCCAGATCCGGGCCGACGACGCGCGCATCCAGCTCGACGCGCTTGACCGCCAGCTCGCCTCGGAAGTTCAGCAGGCCGTCGTCGAGGCGCGGACGGCGCGGGCCCGGCTCGACGCCGCCGAGACTCAGGTCGAGGCGGCGACCGAGGCGCTCCGCGTCGAGCGCGACCGCTACCAGCTCGGGGCGGGGACCCTCTACGACGTGGCTGCGGCTCAGACCCGGCTCGCCGAGGCCCAGGCCGGCCAGGCGCAGGCCGCCTACGGGCTCGCTTTCCGCCGCGTCCTGGTCCGCCTGGCCGTTGGCGACGTGGACCCGTCGGCGCTGGCGGGGATGTTGGAGTAGTGGACGGGTGGACCCGTGGACGAGTGGGCCCGTGGACTACGTGATCGGGCGAGGAGATTACGTGGTCTCGAGGTGGCGGATCAGCCGGTTGAGCATGTGCGTGATCTCTCGCGTGGCCTCCGCCAGCCGGTCGAACGTCTGCTGATCGATGTAGTCGGCATCGAGGGCAACGTAGAGCTGGGAGCGGACTTCTCCGGCCGATCCGCGCGCGATGCGGAGGAAGCGTGCGAACTCGGGGCGGCTGCCTCGCTCGAAGCCCTCGGCGACGTTCGACATGACCGAGACCGCTGCCCGGCAGATCTGGTCGCGCAGGCCGAAGTCCCGACGGAACGCGCCCGACCTGGAAAGGGCGTAGACCTCCGCTGTGAGCGCTCGCGCCTTCTGCCAGGCGACGATCTCCTCGAACGTTCGGAACGTGGGCATTTTGTCGGCGGCGGACCGATCCGTAGACCCGATCCGCACGCTCCACGTAACCTCCGCCTCGCTTGTTCGTCCACGGGTCCACCTGCCCACACGTCCACGAGTCCACTCTCGTCCTATGTCCCCCACGAAGAAGATCCTGATCGGCTTGGGCGTGTTGCTCGTCGTCCTGGTGGCCGTGGTCGTGGTGCTGGGCGGCGGCGAGGACGGCGTCGAGGTCGAGACGGCCGAGGCCCGCGTGCGGACCATCACCCAGACCGTGAGCGCGTCGGGGACGGTCGCGAGCGAGGTCGAGGTGGCCATCTCGTCCGACGTCTCGGGCGAGATCATCTTCCTGGCCGTCGAGGAGGGCGACCGCGTCCAGCAGGGCGACCTGCTGCTCCGCGTCCGGCCCGACTTCTACGCGACCGAGGCCGAGCGCGCCCGGGCCCAGGTGGCCACGGCCCAGAGCGGCGTCGGCGAGGCCCAGAGCGCGGTCGCCGAGGCCGAGCGGTCGGTCGACCAGGCCCGCGCCGACCTGGCCCGGGCGACGGCCGAGCGCGAGCGGGCCGAGCGGGCGCTGGCCCGCCAGCAGGACCTGTTCGACCGCGACGTGGCGCCGGCCATGGACCTGGAGGCCGCGCGCGGCGCGTTCGAGGTGGCCCGGGCGTCGGAGCAGGCCGCGCGCCAGGCCGTCTCGGGGGCAACGGCCCGTGTTGCCAGCGCCCAGGGCCGCGTGCGGAGCGCGCGGACCCAGGTCGACGGGGCGCGGGCGGGCGCGCGGCAGGCCGGCCAGCAGCTTGCCCAGACCGCCATCTACGCGCCCATGTCGGGGACCGTGAGCCAGCTCAACGTTGAGCTCGGCGAGCGCGTCGTGGGCACGGCCCAGATGTCGGGGACCGAGCTCATGCGGATCGCCCGGCTCGATGCCATGACGATGGAGATCGACGTCAACGAGAACGACGTGGTCCACGTCGAGGTCGGCGACTCGGCGCGTGTCGAGGTCGACGCCTACCCGAGCGAGGCGCTGGGCGGGGCCGTCGTCGAGATCGCCAACTCGGCGCGGATCCAGAACGCGGGGACGTCGCAGGCCGTGACCAACTTCCCCGTCGTCGTCCGGCTGGCGGCGGCTGGCGCCAGCGCGGGCGACGCGGCGCGGGTGCCCGAAGAGGGCGTCCCCTCGGGCCCCGGCCCGATCCTGCGGCCTGGCATGAGCGGGACCGTCGACATCTTCACGCGGTCCGTCCCCCAGGCCGTCGTCGTCCCCATCCAGGCCGTCACGGCGCGCGACTTCAACGAGGTCGAGCGCGAGCGGCGCCGCCAGGCCGAGGCCCGGGGCGAAAGCGTCCCGGACACCCCGATCCCCGACGGCGAGGACATCCGCCGCGTCGTGTTCGTCGTGGTCGACGGGGAGGCCGAGATGCGCGAGGTCCGCACCGGGATCACCGACGACACCCACATCGAGATCCGCGAGGGCCTCACCGGCGGCGAGACCGTCGTCACGGGCCCGTTCCGCCTGCTCCGCACCGAGCTCGCCGAAGGCGACGCCGTCAAGGTCGATGGTTGAGCGGGTCCGGCAAGTCGCGCGGGTTCCGCGAGTTGCCTCCTCACGGCCGTCCGCAACCGAAC
Organism: Rubrivirga sp.; assembly: GCF_965213695.1. GTDB lineage: Bacteria > Bacteroidota > Rhodothermia > Rhodothermales > Rubricoccaceae > Rubrivirga. The sequence continues at coordinate 315,165 of NZ_OZ243912.1, forward strand.
CCGCCTGACCCGTCGAACCCGCACAACCTGCCCAACCCTGATGGTCATCGACATCGCCGACGTCTGGAAGACCTACCGGATGGGGACCCAGGAGGTCCACGCGCTCCGGGGGTGCTCGGTGGCCGTCGAGCGCGGCGAGTACGTCGCCATCATGGGCCCGTCGGGCTCGGGCAAGAGCACGCTGATGAACGTCGTCGGCTGCCTCGACGTGCCGACCCAGGGGACGTACCGGCTCGACGGCCGCGACGTGGGGACGCTGAGCGACGACGAGCTGGCCGAGGTCCGCAACGGTCAGATCGGGTTCGTCTTCCAGACGTTCAACCTGCTCCCGCGCCAGGACTGCTTGCAGAACGTCGAGCTCCCGCTCGTCTACGCCGGCGTCGGGCGGGCCGAGCGGAAGGCCCGGGCGACCGAGGCGTTGCAGCGGGTGGGCCTGGGCGACCGGCTCGACCACAAGCCGAACGAGCTCTCGGGCGGCCAGCGCCAGCGCGTCGCCGTGGCCCGGGCCCTCGTCAACCGCCCGGCCATCTTGCTCGCCGACGAGCCGACAGGCAACCTCGACTCGGCGACGTCGGACGAGATCATGCGGCTCTTCGAGCTCCTGTACCGCCAGGGCAACACGCTGCTCGTCGTTACGCACGAGGACGACATCGCGGCCCACGCCCGCCGCGTCGTCCGCCTGCGCGACGGCGTGGTCGAGACCGACGAGCCCGTCGGCCGGCCGGTTCTGGCCGACGTCGACGAGGCGGAGCTCGAGGTGGCCGCGGCGGCGTAGCACCGCACCCGGTCCGATCAGGCCCCTCCCCACCCCCTGCTGCCATGACGCCGATCGCCCTCGTCCACACCGCGCTCGGCGTGACGGCCCTGGCGACCGGCGCGTTCGTCCTCGTCCGCCGGAAGGGCGACCGGCTGCACCGGGTCGTCGGCCGGGTCTACGCCGGTGCGCTCGTCGCGCTGTGCGTGCTCTCGTTCGGGCTCCGCGACTCGACGCCGTTCTTCCACGGCTACGGCCCGTTCCACGTCGCGGCCCTCGTCAGCCTGGGGACGGTCACGGCCGGCGTGGTCGTCGCGCGGCGGCGGCGCGAGAACTGGCTCGGGGCCCACTACATGTGGATGGCGTGGTCGTACATCGGGCTCGTCATGGCGACGGGCGGGCACGTGGTGCATCCGATCGTCATCGGGCTTCGTGGGATGGGCGTCCCCGGCGCGGTCAGCGTGGCCGTCGGGCTGGCGGTGGCGTGGGTGCTGCCGCCGCTCGTCGGGCGGTGGTGGATCGCGCGCCAGCAGCCGGGCTGGGACGCGCTCGGGACTCGGGTACCGGCGTGACGACGCCGAACATCTTTTGACACGGCCGTCGGCCCGGCCCAGACGGCGCCTATGTTGACCGGGGCCACGTCCCGATCACGAGTCCACCGAGGCAACCGTCATGGGTGACAAGTCCCCCAAGTCCACGAGCAAGAAGGCCGGGCAGAAACAGGTCAAGGCGACCGCCGACGCCCGGAAGAAGAAGGCCGCCGAGGACGCGAGGCACGTCGCCGCCCCGGTCAAGAAGAAGTAGCCGGCCTCAGCGAACGAGGGCGACGGTCCGCGTGACCGCCCGGTCGCCGGCCCGGACGCGGCGGCGAGGGCGAGGGCGGCGAGGACGAGCGTGCGCATGGCGCAAAGGTTGGCCACGAGAGTCCCAACTCGGCCACGCCGACAGGGCGGGCGGGCGCACGCTCCGGCGCAGACCCCCCGCTCCCCTCCCGGTCGCGGAGCCTGCCCTCAGCGGAGCCGAAGGGCTCCCAGGTCGGGGAGCTGTCCCCCTTCGAGGGCGGGGCTGCTAAGCTCTGTCGATAGCAACCAAATCACAGTCGTCATTGGCTGGCGCCGTCGCTTCGCGGTCCCGCGCACGCGGGAATCCATGCGGCCATTGTGTCCGGCGAGCGGCCCCGTATGGGTCCCCGCCTTCGCGGGGATGACTGCCGTTTTGTGTAGGAGTACGACTCGCGCCTGATACGGAGTCGGAGAGTTCGCTGTGCATGAGTGCCCCTCCCGATTCCCCCTCACCCTGTCCCTCTCCCTCGGGGAGAGGGGACCTCGTAGGAGAGTGCGCGGCTTTCTCCGCGATCCCGTATGAGAACGTAGCGGCCCTACCCTTCGAGGGGGACCGTCCGCCCGCTGAGCGGAGCGAGGGGCGTGCGGACGGGGGGTCCGCCAGCCGGTGCCGAGGCGTCGTTGGAGCGTACGGTCGCCCTGGCCGGTGAACGGCCGGTGAGTTCGTCCGCCGTCACGGAGTCGTCACGGGCCGGGGCACGTTCCTGGCAGAACATCGTCCGTCCCCCCCGCCCTCGCTCGTGCCCGATTTCGCGACCGCCCTCATCGCGGCGTTCCTCCCCCTCTTCGTCGCCATCAACATCCCCGGTATCCTGCCGCTCTACATCGGGATGACGGAGACGTTCTCGTCCAACAACCGGCGGCAACTGCTCATTCGCGCGCTGCTGGCGGCGGCCGTCCTGGCCGTGCTGATGCTGTTCGCCGGCCAGGTCATCTTCGACACGCTGGGGATCACGCTCAACGACCTGCGCGTCGGCGGCGGCATCATCCTGCTGGTGATCGCCGTGACCGACCTCGCCTTCGGCGACACCAAGGACCGCCGTGGCGGCTCGAAAAAGGACCGGGCCAAGCTCCAGGACCACGCGCCTGATGAGCCGGTCGACCTGCCCGTGGTCCCGCTCGGGATCCCGCTCATCATCGGGCCCGGCGCCATCACGACCATCTTGATCTCGGAAGGCCAGTTCGGGTGGATCGTCACGCTGGCGTCGATCGTGGCCAACATGGCGCTGGTGTTCGTCGCGTTCACGTTCGGGCCGTCGCTCCTGCGGCTGGCCGGCCGGGGCACGTCGAAGGCCATCGCGAAGGTGGCCAGCCTGTTCCTGGCGGCCATCTCGGTGGCCATGATCCGGGCCGGCGTCCTGGGCATGATCGCCGGGGCCTGACGATGGAGCCGCTCCGCACCGCCGAGGCCCGCTGGTTCGTCCGAGGCCCGATCTCGCCGGCCCTCTGGGCGTGGTTCGACGCGCTCGGCGAGCCCGTCGAGGCCGAGTCCCGGACCGACCGCTACCTCGCGCCGACCGACGACGGGCTCGGCGTCAAGCTCCGCGAGGGCCACGTCGAGGCCAAGCGCCGCGAGGGCACGGCGGGCCGGCTGGCCATGGGCCGGGCCGAGGCGACCATCGAGGCGTGGGCCAAGTGGTCGTTCCCGCTCGCCGACACGCCCGACGTGGGCGAGAGCTGGGTCGAGGTCGCCAAGACGCGCCGCCAGCGGAGCCTCACGGCCAGCGGCGGGACGTGCCGGATCGAGCTGTCCGAGGTCACCGTCGGCACGGCGACGTGGGCGTCGGTCTGCTTGGAGGCCGACGGCCCGACGGCGCTGGCGCGGCGGGCGGCCCTGCTCGCGGGCGCCCGCCGGTGGCTCGACGCCGAGGCGGCCCCCACGCTCCCGGCCGCGGCGGCGCGCGGCTACGCGGCCTGGCTCCGCGAGGTCGCGGAAACCCGCTGAGGCGTCGCGGGGGCTGGCGTCCGTAGTCTTCCGCCGGGCGCCCACCGCCACCCTCCGTCCCCATGACCCGCGCCTTCATCGTCCTCGCCGCGCTGGCGCTCGCCGCGTGCAGCACGGCCGAGGTCCTCGACGTGCCGCCAGACCCGCCGAGCCACCGCCTGGTGGCCTACGTCCACGGGGGGACGCCCGGTGCCATCGGGCGGATCGGGGCCGAGAAGCTGACGCACGTCAACGTGGCCTTCGCGAACGTGACGCCCGACGGCGAGGTCGTCTTGGACGACCCGGCCGACGCCCGGCGCCTCCGCGCGGCTGTCGGCCTGAGGGAGCGGAACCCGGACCTCAAGGTGCTCCTGTCGGTCGGCGGCTGGGGGTGGTCGGAGAACTTCTCGGACGCGGCGCTCACGGCGGCCTCGCGCGAGCGGTTCGCCGAGAGCGCCGTCGCCCTCGTGCGCGCCCACGGCCTCGACGGGCTCGACATCGACTGGGAGTACCCGGGCCAGCGGGGCGAGGACAACGTGTTCCGCGACGAGGACCGCGAGACGTTCACGCTCCTGCTCGGCGCCGTCCGCGACGCGCTCGGCGACGGCCAGCTCCTCACGATCGCCGCGGCGGCCGGCCAGACCTACCTCGACCACACTGACATGGCCGCGGCGCACCGGCCCCTCGACTTCGTCAACCTGATGACGTACGACTTTAGCGGGTCGTGGTCGGCGCGGACGGGCCACCACGCGAACCTCCACCCGTCCGACGCGGTGCCCGGCGCGCCGTCGACGTCCCAGGCCGTCGAGCAGATGGTCGCGGCGGGCGTGCCGGCCGAGAAGATCGTGATCGGCGCCGCGTTCTACGGGTACCGGTGGAGCGGGGTCGAGGCGAGCGCCGACGGCCTCGGCCAGCCCTACGCCGGCCCCGTCACGACGCACTCGTACGCGGATCTGGTGGCCAAGTCCATCGGCCGGGACGGCTACCGGCGCGTCTGGGACGAGGCCGCGCAGGCGCCGACGCTCTGGAACCCGGGCACGCGGACGTTCATCAGCTACGAGGACGAGGCGTCGGTCGCCCGGAAGGCCGAGTACGTCCGGGAGCGCGGGCTCGGCGGGCTGATGTACTGGCAGCACCTCCACGACCCCGACGAGCGCCTGCTCGACGCCGCTCGCGCCGTGCTCCGGTAGCCGCCGCTACGCCGGGGAGCCCGCGCGTGCCGCGTCCTCCATGTCGCCCAGGCGGCGCCAGCAGAGCCAGAGCGACCTCGGGACGTGGAAGCAGCCCTTGTACGGCCCGCCCTTGAACCGGTGCGTCACGCGCCCCCCGCGGTCGAGGTAGCCGAACCACTCGCCGTGCTCGGGGTCGGGGAAGTGGCCGAACGTGTAGGCGTCGGTCTGCTCGAACAAGCGCCAGTCGTCGGCGTCGCCCGTGAGCGAGGCGTCGAGGAGGTGGGCGTAGAGCGCCTCGCAGTGCGGCCACCACAGCTTCATCGGCCACTCGAGCGCGGTCGGCGAGAGGCCGTCGGCGTCGAGGAAGTAGAAGAGGCCGCCGTGGGCGTCGTCCCACCCGCGGCGGTGCGACGACCGGACGACGTCGAGCGCGAGGGCGGACAGATCGTCCCGGCCCAGGCGCTGGGCCCAGTGCTGGACGAACCACCCGGCCTCGATGGCGTGGCCGGGGTTGAGGAGCCGGCCCTCGGGCGAGTCGAGAAGCGACCCGTCCGGCGCGACCGTCTCGCGGACCTCGACGCCGCCGTCGGCCGGGCGGACGTGTCGCTGGACACGGGCGAGCAGCCCGTCGATCTCGGCTGAGTAGCGCCGCCAGTCGTCGCCGGCGACCTCCTCGATCAGGTTGAGCAGGATCATGGGGACGGCCAGCGTGATCGACGGCGTCTGGCCGGGCAGGACCGGGCGGCCGATCTCCGTCGGGTCGTGGGCCCAATGGAAGATCCGCTCCAGCATCGCCTCGGCCTCGGCGATCAGTTCGGGCCGGTCGGCCGCGCGGCCGTGCTCGGCGAGGGCCATCGTCGTGAAGCACTCGGAGAAGACCTTCCGCTGGCGGTAGATCGGGGCCCCGTCGCGGGCGAGGTGGAAGTAGACCAGCCCGTCGTCGCGGACGGCGTGCTCGCGCAGGAACTCGACGCCGCTCGCCGCCAGCGCCAGCCACCCTGCGCGCGGCTCGACGGTCCGGTAGAGCCGAGAGAACAGCCACGCCTGGCGGCCCATCAGCCAGACGTGCTTCGACGTGTCGTAGACCGTCCCGTCGCGGTCGAGGTTGTTGAACGTGCCGCCGCGCTCGCGGTCGGGCGAGTGGCGCTCCCAGAACGGCAGGACGCGCTCGAACAGCTCGGCCTCGTAGCGCTGGCGGAGCGTGTGGAGGCTCGCGGCGTCGACGCCGGGCGGGAGCGTGATGGTCATCGGGCGGCGGCGTGGAGGGCGCGGGCGTCGGCGCCGTCGAACCCCTGGGACTCGAGGAACTCGACCTGGCGGAGGTAGAGGTTGCGCGCGGCCGGGTAGACCGAGTGCGGGCTGAGGAAGTGCGAGAACTCGAACGTGATGAGCTTGTCGACGCCGGCCGCCGCGGCGGCCTCCATCTTGTAGCGCAGCACGCGGTGGTCGATGGGCGGGAACTTGATGGGCACGTCGCGGCTGAACGACTCGACGTTGCTCCACGACGTGAGCCCGTGGGCCGCCGCCAGCCGTCGGTTCTCCGCCAGGAACTCGGGGAGGTCGCCCAGCGACACGTTACCGTCCTGGAACGCGACGACGTCGACGAGCCCGTCGAGCCGGGCGAACACGTCGGCCCACGAGCGGACGTGCTCGCCGAGCGAGAGCGCCGCGTCGCCGAACTGCTTGACGCCCCGGATGTAGGGCGAGATGAAGATGGGCTGGTCTTTGAGCCCGCGGAGGTGCGCCGCCAGGTCCTCGTAGACCGTCATTACGCCCTCGTCGTAGGCGTCGATCTCGTGGCTGATGTACCAGCCCCGGAACGCCGGGCGGTCGCCGTAGCGCTCGACCACCTCGTCGGCCAGCGCTTTGTTGAGGTCGGCCTCCTCCTGGTAGCGGCCGGCCGTCCAAAACGTGCCGCTGTCGTAGGTCCCGAAGTAGAACGCCATCCCGCACCGCTCGGCTTGGCGCAAGAACAGGTCGACCAGGTCGAGGTACACGGGGTAGGTCCCCATCCGCTCGCGCAGGACGGCCGACTCGAACGTGGCCCGGCGCCGGTACCCGCACCGGATCAGGACGACCGTGTCGATGCCGACGGCCCGCATGGCGTCGAAGTCGCGCGCCCACTCCGCCGGCCCCCAGTTGTGCGGCGCGATGTCGTGTGTGACCTCGTCGAGGAAGGTGCCCGTGAGCTGGATCATGGCAGCGCGCCTGCGAGCGTCGCCAGCACGTCGCCGCGCGTCGCGCCGTCGGCGAGTGGCGGAGCGACGGCCGGGAGCCGGGCCGTCCACCGCGCGAGGTCGGCCGGCGCAGCGGGCTCATCGGGATCGAGCGCCGTCGGGTCCTCCACGCCGAGGACGCCCGCGAGCGCGAGGCGCTGGACCGGCCCGAACAGGCCGTGGTCCGGCCCGACGTCGTAGGTGATGTACAGTGGGGCGCCCGCGTCGACCAGGGCGCGCTGGACCTGGGGCGTGTCGCCCAGCGACGGCGCGCGCCCGGCGGCGACCGCCAGCGCCGCGAACGCCCCGATGGCCTGGCCCATGAGCATGACCGGCGGCTGCAACCGCGTGCTCCCGTTGACGATGTGGGTCACGGCCACGCTCTTCTCGCCGACGAGCGTCCGGTCGTCCTCGCGCGGGAACAGGACCTCAGCCGGGATCTGGTACGGCGCCGCGTCCGGGAAGTCCTCGACCAGCCGGCGGCCCGGCGGCAGGTGGTGCTCGGCGTGGTGGTGGTCGAGGAAGTAGTCGCCGACGGCGATGGCGTGGGGCTGGACCGGCGCGCGCGGCGCCCCGTCCCGGGCGACGACGCCGGCCGTCGTCAGGACGTGGTCGTTGACCAGGCGCCGCGCCTCGCGGACGTACGGGATCGGCGGCAGCCCGTCGGCCGTCGGGTACTCGTCGGTCGCGATCTGCCACTCGGGGTGGCCGAGCGTCGTCTGGATGTAGCGGACGAACTGGGCCGTGTGGAGGCGGCTCGCGGCCAGGTGCTGGCTCCGGAAAAACCGGTCCTCGATGAAGGCGACGGGCGACGGGTAGTCGTTGGCGTGGTGCGGCCAGTTGAGGAGCGCCTTGTCGTTCGGGAGCTCGGCGTAGGTGATGAAGCTCTCGAAGTCGTGGAGCCCGTGGTTGAGGAGGTCCGCGTCGGGCGTCGGGCAGTCGACCGTCGTGCTGCACGCGAAGCGGCGGTGGTAGGCGCGCTCGACGTCGGAGAGGAGGGGCGCCGCCGCGCCAGGCCGCTTGGCGAGCGTGGCGGCGTAGGTGAAGTCCTGGATCCGGCGGTCGGCCACGACCGGCGCCGAGGCCTCGCCCGTCTCGTGCCGCGCCTCGCGGCCCAGGCGGTACGGCAGGCCCATCAGGGCGAGCCCGTCGCCGTACTCGTCGGCCGCGACGAAGACGGAGCCGGCGTACCGGGACTCGACGCCGTCCGCGCCGACGGCCGTGACGACGCGCGCCTCGCCCTCGCGGCTCACGCCGACCGCCTCGGTGTCGAGGTGGATCGTGAGCCGCCCCGCCTCGACGAGCGGCGCCGCGATCTCCCACAAGATCCGGTGGCCGACGTGCGGCTCATAACAGTACAGGCTGATCCACCCGGTGAACAGCGCGTCGTAGCCGCCGTAGTGGGCCGCCAGCGCTTCTCGGAACTCGTGGACCAGGCCGCCGCCCGCCCCGTGCTTGTTGCCGTCGAGCGCGCTCACGCCCGCCGCCGTCAGCATCCCGCCGATCCATGGGCTCGGCTCGACGACGCGCACCGTCGCCCCCATCCGCGCCGCCTGGACCGCCGCGGAGAAGCCGCCCGCGCCGCCGCCGTAGACCACGACGTCGGCGTCCGTCGTCGGCCGGCCGCGCCACCATCGGCCGTAGACCGTGCCGGGCGCGACGGCGAGGACCGCGCTGGCGGCGGCGGAGCGCGAGAGGAACGAGCGGCGCTTCATGGCGCGAGGGGAGGCGGGGCGTCGGGCCCCGACGAGAACGGCGCCGTGCGCAAGTTCCGGTACCACACGAGGTACAGCGCGACCGACAGCGCCGCGAGGACGGCGAGGAGCCCGAAAAACTGGTCCCAGCGCTTGGTCACGAACACCATCGCCGTCATGAACAGCGCCAGCTGCCACGGGACCGCGATCAGGATGGCCACGATGTCGCGCCGCGTCTCGGTCCGGATGTCGGCGCGGAGCCGCGGGCTCAGCTCGGCGCGGACCCGGTGCCACAGGCCGAACGGCCGCGTCCGGGAGACGAACTCGCGGAGGACGTCCGGCGCCGTCGGCCGGGTGGCCAGGGTGATGCCGACGCAGGCGACGAGCGTCCCGCCGAAGGCCAGGAAGAACGTCTGGAGCTCCGGCAAGTCCGGGACGAGCAGCCGCTGGCCGATGGTCAGGAGCATCCCCACCGCCGTCCCGCCCGCGTAGCCGTACCCGTTGAACCGCCACCAGTACCACCGCAGAAACTGCGGCACGATCAGCCCGACGCCGAGCCCCAGCGTGAGCCAGCCCCACAGGTCGTTGAGGCTCGAGAACAGGAACGTGAACGCCGTCCCCAAGACCACGATGGCGACCGACGCGCCACGGCCGTGCGCGATCAGCGTCGACTCGGCCGCGTCCGGGCGGACGAACCGCTGGTAGAGGTCGCGCACCCAGTACGCCGCCCCCGCGTTGACGACCGAGTCGAACGTCGACATGGCCGCGGCGATGAGGCCGGCCACCATCAGCCCCTTCAGCCCGACCGGGAACAGCTCCAGGAGGACGGTCGGCAGGACGGCCTCGGGGTTGGCGATGACCTCGCCCTGGGCGCCGACGCTGATCCCCATGATGGCGATGGCCGCGACGAACGGCCACCGGAAGGCGAGGAGCAGGATCCAGAACAGGCTCAGGAGCCCGGCCTCGCGCTCGTCCTTGGCCGCGTAGAACCGCTGAATGATGTAGCCGCCCGGCGCGCTCATCCCGTCGATCGTCGAGCGGAACAGGTAGAACACGACGACGAGCCCGAGCAGGTTGTACTGGGCGTACTCGCCCGGGAGGTCGAGCGTCCACGCCGGCACGACGTCGGTCCACGCCTGGCGCGTGGTCGCGACCGTCTGGAAGGCGCCGTCGCCGAGCGGGACCGAGACCTCGAAGGCGGCCGGGATCTCGTAGCTCATCATGACCGTCGCCACGACCCAGACGATCACGCCCCCGATCAGCACGCCCTGGAACACGTCGGTGTAGACGACGCCGTAGAGCCCGCTCGTGATCGTGTAGACCGACGCGAGCCCGACCATCAGCAGCGTCGCCAGGTCCGGGTCGATGTCCAGGATGGTCCCGAGGAAGAGGCCCGCGCCGGCCGCGAAGTAGGTCACCACCCAGACGGCGAACACCAGGTTGGCGATGGCCGCGAGCACGCGCGCCGCCTGCCCCTGCCGCCCCTCGCCGAACCTGAACTCCATCCACTCGGCCGTGGTCATCACGTTGGCCCGGCGGTTCCACTTCCCCATGAACACCATGAAGAAGGCCATCACGAGCACCACGCCGCCCCGGATCTCGACGAAGAAGCCGTCCATCCCGAGCGCGTAGACCAGCGCCGCGATCACCATCGTCCCGGACACGTCGAGGTTCGAGGCCATCCCGCTCGCGCCGAGCGCCCACCACGGCATCTCGTTGTTGCCGAGGAAGAACCCGTCGATGCTCTGCGACGCCCGCCGCTGCGCCCACAGCCCGACGCCCATCATGGCGGCGATGTAGACGCCGATCACGGCGTAGTCGATGACGTGCATGGGCGCGAGGGGCCGGTCCCGGAGGAGGGGGCTAGAACGGTCGCCGGGCGGGCCGGGCATAGAACGTAGCGCGGAGCGTGTCCGCGAGGGCGTCGCCGTTCTTGCGCAGGCCCTCGTAGAAGAAGAACACCTCGCCGCCGACGCCCTGCGCGCGGTTGACCCGCATCACCTCCAGGAGGTCGGCCGCCGGGATCACGTAGTCGCCCACGTTCATCAGGACGCCCGGGTACAGCCGGCCGTGAGCGTCCACGCGGACGGCCTCGGCCCACTGGGTCGCGAGCGTGGCGCGGTACGCCTCGACGTCGTAGCGGTAGACCTGGGGGAGGATCTGGTCGGCGACGCCGGCCCAGGCGGGCCAGTCCTGGAGGTAGTTCTCGACGCTCCACGGGTAGACGCTGGGCGACCACGAGACCTGGAGCGTCGGGTCGAGGGCCTTGACCTCGTCGTGGAGCCGCCGGGCGAAGGCCGTCAGGCGGTCGGCCCGCCACTGGAGCCAGGCCGGGTCGAGCGCGTCGGCGGGCGGCTCGGCGCCGCCGTGCTCGGCGCGGTAGAGGGCCCGCGTCACGTCCGAGTAGCCGCCCTCGGACGGGTTGGCCGGGAGCCGGTCGTCGCCCTGGACGCCGGCCACGTCGTACGCCCGGGCCACCTCCAGGACCAGGTCGAGCACGAACCGCTGGACCTCGGGGTGGAAGGCGTTCATCCACTCGAACCCGTTCTTGGTCAAGAGCCCGCCGTCGCGGTCGCGCGCGGCCCACTCCGGCCGGGCGGCCAGGACCGGCCCTCCGTCTGCGTTGTGGGACGCCGCGAACCCGAACTCGAACCACGGGATCACGGCGATGTCGTGCCTGGCGGCCTCCTCGACGATCTCAGCGAGCGGGTCGCGCCCGGCGTAGCGCGGGTCGATGCGGACGCCCGTCACGGCCTCCATCGTCGCGCTCGGGTACGTCGTCGCGCCGTTGTTGAGGACGACGGGGTAGACCACGTTGATGTGGTGGTCGGCGAGGAACTGCATCGCCTCCGCGATCCCCCCGCGGCTCAGCATCACGTCCGAGTCGACGTTCGTGAGCCAGACGCCTCGCAACTCGACGACGGGCGCGGGGGATGGGGCGTCCACGTGCGCGCAGCCGGCCACGGCGACGGCGAGCATCCACAGGGCGAGCCGTCGGGTCATGGGAACGCGGGGCGGCGGTTACGGGGCGGAGATCGCTCGGGCGAGGTCGCGGAACGGCGCCCGGCTCGCCCGCGACGCGACGAACGGGGCCGTGCCGGTCGACCCGAACGCGACGCGGACCTCGCCGGCCTCGGCGAGCTGGGCGAAGTCGTCCGCCGAGACCGTGATGCGCAAGAACTCGCCGCGCGGGATCCTCTGCCCGATCCGGTCGCGCGGGATGTCCGGGTTGGGCCAGGCCCGCGAGAGGCCGTCGACGGTGACCTCGACCTTCCGCGGGTCCACGTCCAGCTCGAAGTCGCTCCCGTTGACGAACGCGAGGTCGACCTCCGTCGGCACGCAGCCCGGCCCGGCGCACGACGCCGACGCCTGCCAGAACACGCGGTCGCGGACACCGATGGCGCCGCTCATGTCGCGGCTCGCCAGCCGGACCCGCTGCGACTCGAAGGACGTCCCGTCGCCCGTCGTCCGGGTCTGGACCGTCGAGGAGGCGGCGCAGCCGCCGAGGAGCGCGAGCGCGAGCGACCAGCGGGCGAGCGCGGTCATGGCGCGTCCTCCCAGATCCGGGACAGGTGGTTGGTCCAGAGCGTCCGCACGGTCCCGTCCGGCTGGCGGACCTCGGCGGTGACGACGAACCCGTCGCCCTCGGGCCGCATCCCGACGACGCGGGCGGCGCCGGACGCGAGCCGGTCGGCCGGCAGGCCGAGGTCGTCGAGCGACGTTGCCCACCGCTCGTGCGTTTCGTGGTGGGCCTTCTGGGCGTGGTACACCTCCATCAGCAGGTCGCGCGCCGCGAGCGTCGGGTCGGGCCGGAACGCGACCGTGCCCGGCGGCGCGGTCGTGAACTGGACGAACCCCCACCGCTCCGGCCGGTGCATGTCGACGATGCCCTGGGGCGACCACACCCAGTTGTTCTCGGGCGTGTCCGGCACCTTCTCGTAGTCGCCGCCCTCCGTGATCCGGTGCTGCCACTCGACGCGCGAGAGGCCGATCCGCCACTGGTCGCCGTCCATCGGTCGCCGTCCGCCGTTGTAGGCCGCCAGCTCCGCGAGCGGCAGGGCCACCTCGACCGACCACCCGCGGTCGGTGTCGTGTGCCGCGTTGAGCGTGCCGTCCACGAACACGGCCGAGCGGAGCCCGGGGAGGTTCGTCGGCGAGATCGCCGGGCCGCCGTCCTTGTAGGGCTTCTCCAGCGTCAGCTCCCAGATCGTGTTGAGCGCGTTGACCTCGAACTCGTAGTAGCCGTGGTTGTCGCCGTCGGGGTCGAGGAAGATCTCCAGGTCGTTGTCGTAGAAGATGACGGAGTTCCGTCGGGTGCTGTCGCCCCAGACGTGCGGCTCCTCCATCTGCGCGCCGACGTAGAGGAATGCGTCGTCCCACAGCATCCGGGCCCGCGTGAGGTAGCGCGGCAGCGGTTTCGCGTCGCCCTCGATGTCGACGAACGGGTCGGTCCAGGGCGCCGCCAGCCACGCCGGCTCGTCCAGCTTCCCGTCGATCACGACGGGCGTCGGCGCGCGGTGGGCGACGTACCCGCGCGGCGTGATGTCGCGCATGGCGTCCCACGTCTGGGCGCCGGCGGGCAGGGCGAAGAGCAAGAACAGGACGAGGCGCATCGCGGAGATAAGTCCCTCCTGAGGACGAGAAGACGGAGGCGTTGCTACCGATCCTGCATCCGTGTCATCCTGAGCAACCGCGAAGGATCTACTCGACGGATGGTTCGCGCGCTCATGTAGCACCGGAGTCGGACGCAGCTAGATCCTTCGCAAGCTCAGGATGACAAGGTGAGGAGGTCGAGGGTGGGACGTCAGAAAAAGAGAAACGTGCTCTGAAGGTGCTACAGCCGGCTCGGGGCGTCGATCAGCCGGGCGCCGTCGGCGTCGTGGAGGGCGTAGTCGAAGCCGGGCTGGATGCAGTAGCTCCCGGCGCGGCCCCGGACGTCGAGCGCGAGGAAGCCGACCTGGATCTCGCGGTAGTCCGGGTTCTTGGCGATCACGCGCTCGACGGCCCGGCGGCACGCCTCCTGCGGGTCGTGGCCCTGCCGCATCAGCTCGACGACCAGGTGGCAGCCGCACGCGCGGACGACGGCCTCGCCCCACCCCGTCGCCGTCGCCCCGCCGACCTCGCCGTCGACGTAGAGCCCGGCCCCGATCAGCGGCGAGTCGCCGACGCGGCCGTGGCGCTTCCAGGCCGCACCGCTCGTGGTGCAGGCGCCGCAGAGCCGGCCGTCCGCGTCGAGCGCGAGCATCCCGATCGTGTCGTGGTTCTCGACGTTGATCTCGGCGCGCGTGTCGGCCGCGTCCGACGCGACCCACTCGCGCCACGCCCGCTCGGCGGCCGGCGTCAGGAGCGACTGGGTCGGGACGCCGTGCTCGATGGCGAACTGCTGGGCGCCCTCGCCCACGATCATCACGTGGGGCGTCCGCTCCATCACCATCCGGGCGACGGTGACCGGGTGGAGCACGTTCTGGAGGAACGCGACCGCGCCGCAGTCGCCGGCCTCGGTCATCACGCAGGCGTCGAGCGTGACGTGGCCGTCGCGGTCCGGCCACCCGCCCAGGCCGACCGACGTCACCTCGGGATCGGCCTCGGTCACACGGACGCCCCGCTCGACGGCGTCGAGCGCGTAGCCGCCGGCCGCCAGCGCCTCCCACGCGGCGGCATTTGCCGCGAGCCCGTGGTTCCAGGTCGAGACCACGACCGGCGCGTCGCGCCGAGGTGGAGGAAGGGAGGGCTCGACCGGCGCCGCGGCGGCCGGCGTGACCAGGGCAGCGGCGGCCCCGCCGACGGCGCCGAGGCGGAGGAAGGAACGGCGGCTGTTCATGGGAACGTGGCGAGTGACGGGGAGCCCAGGCCCAGGCGCGAGACGACGGTTTCGCCCACGGCGCGCCCCTGGACGACGCCGTTCTCGATCGCTGGGCGGTAGTGGATGCCGCCGTACAAGCGGCTGATGGCGGCCTCGGCGGCGGCGGCCCGGAACGACTCGAAGCGGCGCTCGGGCAGCCCGTACGGCACCTCGACATCGTCCACGAACGCCACGTCGCCGTAGATCGAGGTCAGGACCTCGGCGGCGGCCGTCGAGATCACGCTGTGGCCCGAGGTGTATTCGGGGAACGGCGGCGTCTGCAAGAGCGGCTGCCACGTCGGGTCGAGCGTCTGGCGGATCACAGTCTCGGGGCGGACGAGGTTCGTGCGGTACTTGTCGGCCCACGACACGATAAAGGCGTCGGCGAGGGCGACGGCCGTCTGGCTGAACGCGGCCCAGGCGCGGGCCGGCGTGTCCCGGTTCGCCTCGACCGCGATCCCGACGATGCCCATCCAGTGCCCGCCGGGCGAGATCTTTTTGGTGGCGTAGCTCAGGTGCCCGTCCTCGTGGAGCACGAACGGGTTGCAGTCCCAGAACGACGCGATCAGCCGCTCCTCGTCGGTCATGTCGGTGGTCTCGTCGTAGACCTCGCGCACTTCCTGGAAGAACGCCGAGCCGGGCGCGGTCGAGAACGGCGACGGCGGCGGCGCCCGGTACGCGCCGACCGAGTCGAGCACGAACGGCCGGAGCTCGCCCCAGTACGGCTCGATGGCCTCGATGTAGGCCGGCGGTGTCGGCTGCCACGCGCCGGGCGCGTCGGCGGGCGTGTAGCGCGTGAGCGACCGCGTGCGGGCGTAGCCGTCGGCGTCGGCCCAGGCCAGGACGTGCTCGGCCACGGCGTCGCCGTAGGCGAGGGAGCGGCGCCGAGTTGCGCGGTCGATGCCGTCGAACGCCGCCAGCGCCGAGTCGCGCGGCGAGCCGAGCCGGTCTTGGGAAAACACCATCGCGTCGGCCACCCGGAAAAAGGCCTGCGTCGCGGCGAGCAGCGGGTCGACGGCGCCGTCGGGCTCGGGGAGCGGGTCCAGTCCGTTGAGGCGGCCGGCGTAGCTGGCGAGCCCAGGGTCGGCGAGCCGGGCGGCCTCGTAGCCGGCGACGGTCGCGTAGGCGTAGACGCGGCTCGCCTGGGGCGGACTGAAGATGTCGTACACCATCGCGTCGGTCAGCGACTGCACCGAGGCGAGCACGACGGCCCGGCCCTCGGCTTGGGACGGCGGACGGGCGGGCTCCTCCGCACACCCCGCCAGGGCGACGACCGCGAGCAGGGGGAGGAGCTTGTTCATCGGACCCCGAAAACGGTCAGCCCGCCGTCGTTGCTCGCGACGACGACGACGGTGCCGCGGGAGGTGGGCACGAGCGCCAGCCGGCGGACGTCGCCGGGCGCGTAGAACCCGCTCGCGGCCGGGCCGACTGCGTCGAAGTCCAGGCCGCCGGCGCCCCGCAGAAAAAGGCCCCGGCCGGCGTCGTAGCGGCCGTCCTGGGCGCGCGCGCCGAAGTCGTTGCCCGCCAGCAGCAGGTCCGTCGTCCCGTCGCGGTCGAGGTCGGCCACCAGCACGTCGCGCGTCGGTGCGACCTGGGCCTCCGTCGGCAGCGGCCGGGCGACGAACCGGCCGTCGACGTTCTCGAACACCGTGGTCTCGAACGTCTCGGCGTCGAGCTCGACCGCGTCACGCCGCTGGTCGCGGGAGAACAGGTCGTCGAACGACGCCTCGGCGTAGCTCGCGTAGTCGGTGAACCGCCGCTTGAAGACGTTGACCTGTCCGAGCATCTCGTCCCGACCGACGGCGGGCACGCGCCGGCCGTCGATCACGTAGCCCAGCACGGCGTCGAGCGACCCGTTGCCGTCGAGGTCGGCCGCGCGGATCGTGGCCGGTTGGCCGGGGCGGGCCTGGATCTGGCTGTTCAGCCCCCGGTTGCCGGCGACGAGGTCGAGGTCGCCGTCGTCGTCGAGGTCCGCCGGGCGGACGACGTGCCACCAGCCCGAGGTCTCGGCCAAGCCCAGGTCGTCGGTGATCTCGGCATATCCGTCGCCGTCGCGGCGGAAGACGCGGACCGGCATCCACTCGCCGGCGAGGATCAGCTCGGGCGAGCCATCGCCGTCGAGGTCGGCCCACTCAGCGTCGGCCACCAGTCCGGGGGACTGGAGTGCGTCGGGCGTCGCGTCCGAGAAGCGGCCGGCCCCGTCGTTCTGCAACAAGTACGAGCGCGGCGCGAGCGGGTAGCGCCCCGGCGTCACGCGCCCGCCGACGAACAGGTCGAGGTCGCCGTCGCCGTCGGCGTCGCCCGCGGCGACGGTCCCGCCGCTGGAGCGGATCTCGGGGAGACGGCCGGTTGCGCGCTCGAAGAGCCCGAACCCGCTGTTCAGGTAGAGCCGGTCCTGGTAGAGCGCGTCGCCCTCCGGCGCCTCGGAATCGCCGGAGACGACGTAGAGGTCGAGGTCCCGGTCGCCGTCGGCGTCGAAGAAGGCGGCGTCGACGTCCTCGTATTCCGCGTCAGCCACCAAAGCGTCGGCCTCGGCCACCGTGAACCGGGCGTCGGGCTGCTGGAGGTAGAGCGCGGGCGCCTGGCCCCGGGCGCCGCCCACGAACACGTCGGCCAGCCCGTCGCCGTTGACGTCGCCCGTCGCCAGCGCCGGCCCCATCCGCGACAGCATGTGGGGCAGCAGCGGCTCGCGCTTAAAGTCGACGAACGGGTTTTCCTGGTGCCGAAACTCGAGGCCGAGCCCGTCCTCGACGAACACGAACCGGACGTCGGGGGCCTCCGCCTCGGTGAGCGCGTCGGTCGCCTGGGCCTGGCGGAGGGTGAGCGTCTGGTCAGCCGCGACGTTGGCCAGCGTCTGGCGGCGGCCGTCCGGCCAGGTCACGGTTACGTCCACCGCGGCGGCGTCGCCCAACCCGAACACCAGGACCGGGTCCACGGACGACTGGTAGCCGCGCGCCGGGTTCTGCTCCTGCACGAGTGTCGCGCCGTCGGCGCGGACCTCGACGCGGGCGCCGAGCCCGAAGCGGTTGCCGCCGTCGCCGTCGAGCGCGACGCGCAGGAAGTGGTGGCCCAGCCGGTCGGCGTGGTTCTCGTAGAGGAAGGCCGGCGCGTCGATGTTGTTGACGACCAGGTCGAGGTCGCCGTCGCCGTCGAGGTCGCCGGTCGCGGCGCCGTTCGAGAGCGACGGCCGCTCCAGGCCCCACGCCTCCGTCACGCGGTCGAACCGCAAGTCGCCCCGGTTGCGGAACGCGGCGTTCGACAGGTCCGACGACGGCATCTCGTTGACCAGCGCCAGCAGGTCGGGCTTCTCCCCGCGCGCCTGTGCCGCGCGCGCCGCCTCAGGCGCGGTGAACTTGAGGAAGTCCAGGTTCGTGTAGTCGCGGACGTAGCCGTTTGTCACGACCAGGTCCTTCAGCCCGTCGAGGTCGAAGTCGGCCAGGAGCGCCGACCAGCTCCAGTCGGTGTTCGAGATGCCGGCGACCTGGCCGATCTCGGCGAACGCGCCGGCGCCCGTGTTGAGCTGCAACATGTTCCGCATGTGCTGCGGGCGGTAACCGTAGCTCAGCAGGAGCTGGGTCCGGTCGTAGTTCTCTGGGCCTTTGAGCAGCTTCTGGCGCCGGTTGTCCGGCGGCAGCATGTCGAGTGAGACCACGTCCGGGAGCGCGTCGTTGTTGACGTCGGCGATGTCGGTGCCCATCGAGAAGTACGACGTGTGGGCCAGCCACTGGTCGCTCTGGTCGGTGAACGTGCCGTCGCCGTCGTTGAGGTAGAGGTAGTCGTCCTCGTCGTAGTCGTTGGCGACGTAGAGGTCGGGCCAGCCGTCGCCGTCGATGTCGGCCACGGTCGCGCTCAAGCCGAACCCGATGGGGTTGCCTTTGATGCCGGCCGGGTCGCTGACGTCGGTGAACCGGCCGCCGTCGTTCCGATACAGCTTGTCGCCGGCGTACGGGTGGCGCTGGGCGCGGATGGCGGCCACGTCGAAGCCCGAGAGCCGCTCGACGTTGTGGTTGACGAGGTAGACGTCGAGGTCGCCGTCGCGGTCGGCGTCGAAGAACGAGGCGTGCGTCGAGTACGACGGGTCGTCGAGGCCGAACGCGGCGGCCTGCTCGTCGAACCGGCCCGCGCCGTCGTTGACGTAGAGCAGGTTGCGGCGCGCGTCGGGCGCTCCCTTGCCGGACCGGGCGACGTAGAGGTCGAGATCGCCGTCGCCGTCGACGTCGGCGAAGGTGGCGCCGGTCGTCCAGCCGTCCGGCCCGTCCACGCCCGCGGCCTCGGTCACGTCCTCGAAGCGGAGCGGTCCTCCCGGCTCGGTCGCGTTCCGGTAGAGCCGGTTTGGCCCCTGGTTGGCGGTCAGGAACACGTCCGGCCGGTCGTCGCCGTCCACGTCGCCAATGGCCACGCCGCCGCCGTTGTAGAAGTACTCGTAGGCGAGCACGTTCGCGCTGTCGCTCTCGACCAGCGCGTTGACAAAGTCGAGCCCGCTCTCCTCGGCCGGGACGAGCGTGAACAGCGGTGCCTCTTCGTCCTGGCCTCCGCACCCCGCGAGCGCGCCAACGACGACCGCCAGCGCAGCCAACCGGCGGAGGGAGTGGTCGAAGATTCTAGGCCGTCTACCCCTCACCCTGTCCCTCTCCCGGTGGGAGAGGGGACTGCGTGGGAGAGCGTTCAGTCGTCGGGCGAGCAACGAAGGATCTAGGGCGTCCCCTCTCCTTGGGGGAGAGGGACAGGGTGAGGGGGCTCTCCGTCCCGTCCGTCGAAGATGCATGGGGCCCACGGCGTCCGAGGTCACGCGCGCAGAACGGCGCCCAGCGCGGCCCAGTGCTCCGGCGACGTCCCGGCGCCCTCGAACACGACGACGCCGCGGGCGCCGCCGGCGAGCGCGCGACGGGCGGCCTCCGCGAGCTGGTCCGGCGTCAGCTCGGCGACGTAGAGCCCGGCGTAGAGCGGGAAGCGCCCGCCCAGGTCCGTCACGCCCTCGCGGACGGTCGGCTCGATCCAGTCGGTGCCCTCTTCGTAGAACCAGTTGTAGACCATCGGGAGGACGGCGTCGAGCGGCCAGCGCGGCCAGTCCTGGCGGACCAGCGTCCGCGCGATGCTGGGCGACGGGAAGACGGCGGCCGTGATCGGGACGCCGGCCGCACGCGCCACCTGCGACAGCCCGTGGACGACCTCGGTGATCGTGTCGTAGCGGTACTGGACCCAGGCCCGGTTCTGGGACGGGTCCTCCAGCGCGAGCGGGTCGATGCCGGTCCGCGCTTCGAACCGCCCGCGGCAGACCTCGCAGTAGCAGTAGTCGTACGGCGCGTACTCGCGGTCCTGGACGATCCCGTACGTCGGCCACAGCGCGCTCGGCAAGATGACGTCGGGGACGCGGATGTAGTCGAGGTGGAGCCCGGCGATCCCCTCGATCCCGGCCAGCCGCCGTGCCCGCGCCTCCTTGTGCCGGCGGACCGGCTCGCGCGAGGGGCACATAAACTTGTAGTAGTCCACGTAGGGCGGGTCCGTCGCCGTCGACTCGCCGTCGCGGTTGACGGCGTACCACTCGGGGTGCTCGTCCTCGAAGCCGCCCTCCATCATCGTGATCATCCAGGCGTGGACCTCGATGCCGGACTCGGCGGCGATGGGGACGACGGCCGCCAACGCCTCGGCGTCCACGTCGATCAGGGCCGCCGTGATGCCGACGTCTCGGAACTGGCCGAAGAGCTGGCGCCACTCGGCGTCCAGCCGCGTGCCGCGGACCCAGGTCCAGTGCTTGAGATCGGCCGGCGCCGAGAGTGGGGCGACGGCCGCCCGCGCCGGCGCCGACGCGCCCCCGGCCAGGCCGACCGTGCCGGCGCCCGAGACCTGGAGAAACTGGCGGCGGTCCATACAGGCGGGGGCTGAACTTGAAGGGGCCTTGAAGGTACTGACAACGTTGCCACCCTCTCCATGGAGCGTTCCGTGCCCATCGTCGATCTCCGGGGCGCGCTCGTCGGGCGGAGGGCGGCCCTCGTGGTCGTGTTGCTCGGGGCGTGCCCGCCAACGAACGCCCAGCCCGCCGCGCTCGACGCGGTCCAGGCCGATGCGTTCGTCCGCGCCGTGTTCGGCACCCGCGACGTGGCGCGCTATGACCCCGCGGCCGACGCCTACCTGGGCCTGCTCGCCACCATCGACAGCGCGCGGACGCCCGAGGCCGAGGCCGTCCTCCGGTCCGCGCTCCGCCAGCTGGCGCCCGTCGTGCCCCACGCCGAGAGGACCGCCTGGGGCCTCGATGCCGACGCGCTGCCGGTGGGCCAGGGCAGAGCCATCGTCCGGTGGTGGCGCGAGCAGGACGACCTGCCGGCGACGCCGGCCAACGAGCGGCTCCACGA
Source organism: Rubrivirga sp. (assembly GCF_965213695.1). GTDB lineage: Bacteria > Bacteroidota > Rhodothermia > Rhodothermales > Rubricoccaceae > Rubrivirga. Next base: position 335,959 of record NZ_OZ243912.1, read on the forward strand.
GCACCTGGGCCGCGTGGCCTACGCGCTCGCCGCCTTCTCGGCCGACGACCCGCGGGGCTACGACGACCGCGGCGACGTCTACGTCCGGCTCGGGCCGCCGGCGGACCGCGTCGAGGTCGCCGTCAGCCCGTCGGTCGTCGCGTTCGACCTCGACCTCAACGTGCCGCGGTCGTGGACGCGCGTGCCCGCGAACGAGGTGTGGACCTACCCCCACGTCGCACGCGGCCTCCACTACGTGTTCGTCCGCCCGACGGCCCGCCAGACGTTCCGCCTGGCGACGGCGACGGACCTGGTGCCGCCGCCGCTACGGAACGCGGGGCAGGGGCGGGGCCGCCTCGACGCGCTGCTCGTCGTGATGGAGGAGGTGTACGGGCAACTGGCGCTCCTCGACCCGGCCTACGGCGCCGTCCTGGACGAGGTGGCCGGCGTGATCGCCGGGGGCTCGGTGGCCGACGCGCGGTCGACGCTCTTGGCGCAGTCGCTGCTCGGCCACGCGCTCGACCAGGACGTCGCGATCTCCGGCGTCCGCGCGACCCTGGCGCCCGACGCAACCTCCGCGACGCGCGAGGGGACCGACCCGCTCGAGGCCGCGCTCCGATGGGCCCGGTTCCGCCAGCCCGACGGCTCGACGCGGCTGGCGCTCCAGTGGGGCGTGCCGGGGGCGGAGGTCCTCCGACCGTCCCGCCGATTGATGCGCGACCTGCGCCGTGGCGGCGTCGAGGTCTCGGACGACTCGTGGGTCTCGTTGTCGCTCGCCCGCCTACGCGCCGACGGCGCCGTCGGAGCCGTCGCTCACCGCCACTGGCACGTGGACAAGCCCGGGCGCGGTCCGGTCACGGAGACCGTCGAGCTCGTCCTCGACGGGCCGACACCGCTCGCGGTCCAATGGCAGGGGCGGCTCAACGACCCGTCGGGCGGGACATCCCGGCCGGGCGTGCGCGTCAAGCTGGGCACCCAGCGCCTCCCCGAACTGTCGCCGTTGCCGACGTCCGGGCTCGTCCTCAGCGACCTCCAGCCGCTGGCGCTGGACGGCCGGGCGCTGCGGGCGCACCCTTTCTCGGCGCTCCCCGCCAGCGGGCTCGTCCTCTCGTTCGAGGTCTACGGCCTCGCCCGCGACGCCGACGGGCGGGCGCAGGTCCGCGTCGAGTACCGCGTCGCCGAGGCGGGCGGCGAGGCGACGGCGTGGACCAGCTACGAGTTCGGGACCGACGAGGCGGTGGCCCGCGAGCAGACCGAGATCGACATCGCCCCGTGGCTCGGGCAGGCCGTGGACGTCACCATCCGAGTGACCGACGTGCGGGCGGGCGAGTCGGCCGAGCGGACGGTCTCGTTCGCAGTGGAGTGACGCCGGTTCGGAGTTCTGATGTCGGGGTCGCCCTGGCGGAGACGGGGTGCGTGATACCAAGTCCGGCTGCTCGATGCCGGTTCGGCGTGGGGCCGAGTGTGGGAGGAGGGGGTGTGGGAGGGGACACTCCCTCCTCCCATACCCCCACACTCCTCCCGGATTTGGGATGATTCTCCTCAGGGAGTCACGCACCATGTATCGCATTCATCCTTGTATTTCTTGTGTCACCACGCTCTGTCATCTTGAGCGGAGCGGAGGGCGCGAGCTCGGAGCGCGGCCAGAGGATCTGCTTGACCTGACCTCCCTGCCGTGGGCGGCCCCTCAACGACGAGCGGCTAGGTCCTTCGGCTCCGGCCGAGGACGGCCTCCGCTCAGGGTGACAAGGTGGGGGTGGATGGAGAAAACCAGAGACCCGGTATCACGCATCGGCTGACGACCGCTCGTCTTGACATCGGAGCGCTGAAACGGGACGGTCGGTGGGCGCGGGCTCGGAGGGCGGGCCGTCATGCGACGAGCGGGCGCCGTCCTTGGAAGACGGCGCCCGCTCGGTGATCGGGGAGAGTCAGACGAAGACTCCTACTGGTCCCACCACACGCGCGTCGTGAGGAGGTCGCCGCCCTGGCGGGAGACGGCCTCGTTGTAGTTCGCCGTGTTCGACACGCTCTCCGACTCGTTGTAGCGGAGCCGACGCGGGATCGTGCCGCCCGTGACGTTGCCGGGGAAGTTGACCGGGGTCAGGTTGGGGTACCCCGTGCGCCGCCAGTTGGCGAACGCCTCGTACTCGTTGAAGAACGTGGCCACCCAGTACTCGTAGCCGATCTGGGCCAGGCCGTTGGCCGCGTCGTACGGGTTGTCCTCGAGGTAGTCCTCGATCTCGTCGGCGTCGACGGTGTTGCCGCCGTAGAGGGCGAGGTGGTTCATGGCCGCCCGGACGCCGGCCTGGTAGTGGCTCTCGGGGTCGGAGGCGCCCCAGCCGCGGATGGCGGCCTCGGCGAGCATGAACTCGACCTCGGCGTAGGTCTGCAAGAACATCGGGTCGTCGAAGTTGACGAGCGACGGGTTCACGTCCATGTAGACGCCGGTCCCGCACGGGGTCGCCCCGCTGTCACAGTCGACCCAGCTGTCGTCGGCCTGGATGGTCGTGGCCGTGAACCCGTTCGGGAGCCCGACGGCCATTCCGCCCTGGAGCTCGCCGAGGACGGTGAGGCGGGGGTCGCCGCGCTCGGTCATCCAGGTCACGAAGGTCTCGCTGAGGTGCTGGTTGCCGTCGGCGTCGAAGACCTCTGCGATCCCGTTCCGCTTGGCGTCGCCGTCGTGCCGGACGCGGGCGATGTCGGCGTTGCTCTGCATGACGCCGCCCGAGATCGCCTTCTGCACCCACTCCTGGGCCTTGCCGGGGTCGACCTCCGAGAGGCGCATGCCGAGGCGGAGCATCATCGAGTTGGCGTACCGGCGCCACTGGTCGATGTCGCCGTCGAACATGAGGTCGCCCGTCGGCGCCGGCTGCCCGGCGTCGAAGGCGGCCGCGGCCATCTCGAGCTGCATCAGCATGTCGTCGTAGATCGCCTCCTGGCGGTCGTAGACCGGCGTGATGTTGCCGTCGACGAAGCCACGGCCGGCCTCGAAGTACGGGGCGTCCCCGTACATGTCGGTGATCCGCTGGTACGTCACGACGCGGAGGACGCGGGCGACGGCGCAGTAGTTGACGTCGGCCGGGGTGCCCTCGTCGCACACCTGGATCTCGAGGTCGACGATGTTCTTGGCGACGTCGTTGTAGTACGTGTCCCACAGCGACGACGAGTAGCCGGCGTTGTAGAGGTACTTGTCTCCGGACCAGTAGGTGGGCAGCGCCGCGAGGTGCTGCATCATGGTCGAGCTGTAGATCAACTGGGCCCGCCAGTTCTCGTAGCGGTTGCCCGCGATCCGGAGCTGGAGGTCGGTGATCTTAAAGTCGGCGTCGATCTGGGACGCCTCCGTCGGGTCGACGTTGAGGTCGCCGAAGTTGTCGCAGGCCGGCAGCGCGAGCGTGCCGAGGGCGACGAGGGGGACGGCGGCCCACTTTAGGAAACGGTTCATGGGAGTCGGAGTGTGGTGCGGCAGCGGGGGGAGCGCCCGGCCCTAGAGCCGGACGTTGACGTTGAAGCCGACGCTCCGCGTCTGCGGGACGCCCGCCAGCTCCAGCCCGATGCCTTCGCTGTCGTTGCGGTAGCTCGCCTCGGGGTCGAGGTTGGGCACGTTGCTGTGGAGCAGGAGCAGGTTCCGGCCCACGACCGAGATCGTCATCTGCTGGATCGGCGCGTTGCCGAAGAACCGCTCCGGGACGCGGTAGCCGAGCTGGAGCTCGCGGAGCTTGACGAAGCTCCCGTCGTAGACGAACTCCTCGCCGATCTGGCCGGCGATCCGCCCGAAGTAGTCCTCGGCCCGGGCGCTGACCGTGTTCGTGGCCGAGCACCCCGAGATCACGCCGTCCTCCTGCTCGCCGGTGCACGACGCCAACGAGACGCCCTCGCCGACGAGGCCGCCCTCGCGGCCCTCCAGCGTGTTCTGGTGGAGGCCGGCCCCGTAGGCGCGCGCGTTGAACGCCGAGAAGAAGTCGCCGCCGAACCGGGCGTCGACGAGCCCGCTCAGCGTGAGCCGCTTGAACCGGAACGACGTCGAGACGCCGCCGGTCCAGTCCGCCGAGGCGTTGCCGAGCTCGACCTTGTCGGCCGACGCGACCGGCAGGCCGTTCTCGTCGAACACCATCCGGCCCTGGTCGTCGCGGAGGTAGGCGTTGCCGCGGATGGTCCCGAACGGCTTGCCGACCTCGGCCGTGACGAAGTTGCCCAGGTTCCGGCTCTCGCCGAGCCGGAGCTGCTGGTCCTCGGGCCCGTCGTCGTTGAGCGACAGGACCACGTTGGAGTTCTTGGCAAAGTTGACGTTCACGTTCCACCGGACGTCGGCCGTGCGGACCGGCGTCGTGGTCAGGAGCACCTCGACGCCGCGGTTCCGGATCGCGCCGGCGTTGATGACGCGGCTCCCGAACCCGGACGTGGACGAGATGCTCGTGCCCAAGATCTGGTTCTCGGTCGTCCGCGAGTAGTACGTCGCGTCGAGCCCGACGCGGCTGTCGAAGAACTGGAGGTCGGTCCCGAACTCGTACTCGTCGCTCGAATACGGCTTGAGGTCCGCCAGCGGGATCTCGCCCTGGGAGATGCCGCCGCGCGGGTTGCCGAAGATGCTCGACCCGCTCAGGCGGTACGTCAGGAGCAGGCGGTACGGGTCGGTCGCGCCGCCGATGCGGGCGACGGCCGCGCGGAGCTTGCCGTAGTCGAGGAAGCTCGGCCCCTCGATCAAGTCCGAGAACACCAGGCTCGCGCTCAGCGACGGGTAGAAGTACGAGTTGTTCTCCTCGGGCAGCGTCGAGGCCCAGTCGTTGCGCCCGGTCACGGTGACGTACAAGAGGTCCTCGTACGAGAACTCGGCCTGGCCGTAGAGCGAGTTGATCTGCTGGCGAGCGATGTCGAACCCGAGGCTCTGCTGGCCCAGGTTGGTGATCACGTCGAGCCCGGGGATGCTGAAGTCGCGCCCGCCCAGGCTCAAGTCCTCACGGTCCCGGTACAGGATGTTGCCGCCGAGGTTGGCCGTGAGCCCGAGCGACGACGTGAGGTCCCGGTTGAGCAGGAACAGGAAGTCCGTGTTGATCTCCGAGATGTCGAAGTTCTGCTCGCTCTGCTGGCCGTTCGGGATGAACGCCGTGCCGAACGGCTCGATGTTCGTCCGCCGGAGCGTGTACGTGTCGCCGCCGAACCGGCCCTGCAAGGCGAGCCAGTCGGTGAACTCGTACTTCAGCGACGTCACGCCGATGACGCGGCGCTCCTCGTCCGAGAACGAGAACTCGTTGGCGGCCCAGTAGGGGTTCTGGACGAAGTTGTTGTCGAACGGGTGGAGCTCGGTGCCGTCGGCGTCGGCGCCGGGCCGCTCGCAGTCGGCCGCGCCGCCGGGGCACCGCATGTTCTCGACGCTCACGTTCGGCGCGAGCAGGAACACGGAGAAGTTGGCGTTGCCCGGCGAGTCCGACAAGCGGGGCCGGTTGTCGACCTTCTCGCGGATAAAGTTGATCTTGGCGTCGCCGCTCAGGCGCGACCCGAATTGGGCCGTTCCGCGCAGGTTGAACGTCCCGCGCGTGATCCCGGACGACGGCGTGATCCCCTCGTTGTCGAGCCACGAGCCGGACATCCGGACCGTCGACATCTCATTCGCCGCCGTGAGCGCCAGCGTGTTCGTCGAGGTCAGGCCCTGTTCGTAGAACCGGGACACGTTGCTCCCGACCGACGAGTACGGCCGCGAGACGCCGTCCCAGTTGACGACGCTGGACCCGTCGAGGCGGGCGCCCCACGCCGAGAAGTTGGTCGAGCGCGCGTCCTCGGCCGAGGTCGGCGCGAGCCCCAGCGTGCCCTGGCCGTACTGGTCCTGGAAGTCGGTGTCGACGAGCACGCCCTCGACCGTCAGGTTCGTGTTGTACTCGACGCCGATGCCGGACCCGCGCTGGGCCCGCTTGGTCGTGATCAGGATGGCGCCGTTGAGCGCGCGCGACCCGTAGACCGCCGCCGCCGCGCCGCCCTTCAGGACCGTCATCGACTCGATGTCGTCCGGGTTGATCCCCGAGATCCCGTCGCCGCCGTCGACGCCGCCCCACATCCCCGCCGACGAGATCGTCGTGTTGTCGATCGGCACGCCGTCGACGACGTAGAGCGGCTGGTTCGAGTCGTTCCGGTCCAGCGTCGAGACGCCGCGGATGATGACGCGGCTCGAGCCGGAGGCGCCCGAGGCCGGCCGCGACACGGCCACGCCGGCGATCTTGCCCGAGAGCGCGTTCGCCACGTTCGTCTCGCGCGCCTCGACCAGCTCGCTCCCGTCGATCTCGCCGATGGCGAACCCGAGCGCCCGCTCCTCCCGCTCGATCCCGAACGCCGTCACCACGACGTCGTCGATGAGCTGGGTGTCGGGCGCCAGCCGGACCTCGATCTGGCGCCGCCCGTTGAGGGCGACCTCCTGGCGGATGTAGCCGAGGTAGGTGAACGAGAGCGTCGCGGTCGGGCTCGACGTCGTGAGCACGAAGTTGCCGAAGGCGTCGGAGCTGATCCCGGTCTGGGTCCCGACCTCGACCACGTTCACGCCGGGCAGCGGCTCCAGGTTGTCGGCGTCGAGGACGACCCCGGTCACCTGGTGCTGGGCGAGCGCGGCCGGGCTCAGGGCGACCGCCAGCGCGACGGCCAGCCCGATCCAGAGTCGCCGGCAGGGGGAGGGCGAAGAGCCTCGGGAGTAGAGGTGTCTCATAGCGGGTGTGTGTGGGATCCGGAAGCGGTTCCACCCCGACGCGGACGCCGGCGTGATATGAGCGGACGATGAAGAATACTCTGCGTGCAGAGAAGCTGCAAACGTTATCACGGGCACGGAGGCGTCCCACGCCGGTACGGCCGTCGGGTGTGCTCGCCGCCCTCTCTGCCGCCGTGCGGTCGGCTTCGTGAGATGGTGGAGACCGGGGACCGGAGACCAGGGACCGGGCTATCGCAACCTCCGGGGAAGGGCCCACCCTGAGCGCCAGCGAAGAGCCGGCTCCGAACTCGGGGAACTCGGGATCTAGCCGCTCGCCACTCGGCGGTCCCGACCGACTCGGCGCTGGCGTCGGGCCGATCGTTCGCGTCTGCTCGGATGACAAGGTCGCGGTAGACCTGCCAGTCGGTCCGTCCCCCGTCTCGCGACGCCGGCGCTACCCCTTGAGCCCCGTCGTCGCGATGCCCGAGATGATGTAGCGCTGGAAGAACAGGAACAGGACGGCGACGGGCAGCATCGCCAGCACGGCGCCCGTCATCAGGAGGTGCCGGTTGTCGACGTAGGGCGAGCGGAAGTACTCGAGCCCCAGCGTCACCGTCCGGTACTCGGGGTTGTCGAGGTAGATGAGCGGGCCGAGCAGGTCCTGCCACGTCGCGACGAACGTGAACAGCCCGATCACGATCAGGACCGGGACGCAGTTGGGCAGGATCACGCTCCAGAACGTCCGGATCGGCCCGGCCCCGTCCATCGCCGCCGACTCGTCGAGCTCGCGCGGGATCGTCAGCATGTACTGGCGGAGGAGGAAGACGTTGAACGCGCCCGCGGTGAAGTGCGGGACGATGAGCGGGAGGAAGGTGTCGATCCAGCCCAGCGTCTTGTAGATCGAGAACAGCGGGATGAGCGTGACCTGCCCCGGGATCATCATCGTCGCGAGGAGCAACACGAACAGGACCTCGCGCCCCTTGAAGCGGAGCCGCGCGAAGGCGTAGGCCACCAGGCTGCTCGACAGGATCTGGCCCAACACGGCCATCAGGCTGACGAACAGGCTGTTCCGCGAGAACGTCAGGAAGCCCGTCGACGCCTCGCCGAACGAGGCCTCCGGCCCGCGCAGCGTCTCGGGGTAGTTCTCCCAGCGGACCGCGATCTCGTGGAGGTCCTGGTACGCCGGGTTGCGGAGCACGTCGAGCCCGGCCACCGTGACCGGCTGCCCTTGGGCGTCGGCGGCCGTCGCGAACAGGATCTCGTCCGTGCCCGCCGCCGACGGGCGCACCATCCGCGCGGCCACGACGCGCGGGGCGCCGTCCTCCAGCTCGACGACGCGGGACGGGCCGAACGGCACGGCCTGCCTCTCGGCGACGGTCGCCACCGACGAGTCGGGCATCCAGCGCGTGAGCTGGGTCGGCGTGCCGTCGTCCAAGCGGACGTAGTAGGCGCCCGGCGCGGCGCGGACGGAGTCGCTGAGGAGGTCCGGCGACTCGGCGACGCGGGCCCACTCTTGGCCCTCGGCCTCGACGACGTCGGCCTCGACCGTCAGGTCGTCCGTGCGGTACTCGGCCGGGAGCAGGGTCGGCGGCGTCATCGAGAGCCCGTCGAGCGTCTTGACCGACGAGATCAGGACCCAGTAGAACGGGAACAGCAGGAACGCCGACACGCCCAGCAGGAGCGCGTACATCCCGAGCGTGCGGAGGCGAGTCGGGTTCATGCCGATGCGTGATACGTGATGCATGAATCCCGCACCCGGTGCGCTGTTACAAAAAGAGAGTCATGCCAAGTCCGGTGGATCTGTCTCCGTTCGGAGTTCGAAGGAGTGGGGCGTATGGGGGTGTGGGAAGGGCCCGGTCGGGGCTCCACCTCTTCCCATACCCCCACACTCCTGCCGGATTTGGTATCACGCATCACGAATCACGCATTATGCTTTACCCCTCCGCCTCGGAGTACACGAACCGCTTCGACACCTTGAGCTGCACCATCGTCACGGCGAAGATGATCAGGAACAGGACGAACGCCCACGCGCACGCCTTCCCCATGTGCAGGTTGTTGAACGCCTCGTCGTAGATGTTGACGGCGTAGAACCGGAGCGAGTCGCCGGGCCCGCCGATCTCGGACGGGTAGTTGACGAAGAACAGGGCCGGCGTGAACACCTGGAACGCGCCGATCGTGGTCATGACCACCATGAACAGGATCACCGGCGAGAGCAGCGGCAGCGTGATGCTCCAGAACCGGCGGAGTGCGCTCGCCCCGTCGATCTCGGCAGCCTCGTAGAGCGACCGCGGGATTTGCTTCATCCCCGCGTAGTAGATGATCGTCGCCCCGCCGATCCAGAACACGTTCATCAGGACGACCGTGTAGAAGGCGTGGGCCTCGTCGAGCCAGTTGATCGGCAGCCCGCCGAGGGCCTCGACAAAGCGGTTCACGATGCCGTACTCCTTGTGGAACATGTTCACCCACAGGACCGCCGCCGCCGCGCCCGTGAACAGCGACGGGAAGTAGAAGATGGCCTTGAACGAGTCGGCGCCCCGGACGCTGCTCGTGAGCAGGCCGGCCGTCGCGATCCCGCCGATCGTCGAGATGGGGATGACGAGGGCCGCGTACCCGAACGTCTTCTGGATGCCCAGCCCGAAGTAGCGGTCCGCAAACAGGTCGCCGTAGTGCTGGGCGCCGACCCAGCGCGGCGCCGTGATCATGTTCCACTCGGTGAACGACAGCACGACCGACGCCAGGATCGGCCCGACGGTGAAGAACGCGAACCCGACGAGCCAGGGCGAGAGGCAGAGGTAGGCCGCGACCGGCGAGTGCCGGCCCGTCCCGTCCGTCAGCTCCGTCGTCTCCTGGCGGCGGACGTAGAGCAGGTACGCCCCGAGCCCGGCGAGCGCGAGCAGCACGATCACGAGCGGCACCACGACGCGCTGGCCGACGCCCGCCTGGGGTCTCGAGGCGCGCGCGAAGGCGCCGTCGAGGTCGGCCGCTAGCAGCGGGAGCTGGGCGTCGACGGTCTGCTCGACGAAGGCGGCCATGCCGTCGCGGTAGTCCTGGAGCGCCTGGGCCGAGACCGTCCCGTCGCCCTGAGCCTGGAGCCGGCGGAGCCGCCGCTCGTGCTCCTGGTCCAGGATCGTGTCGACGCGCTCCTGCCAGATCCCGACCGCCTTCTCGATGTAGGTGTTCGAGGCCGTCCGCACCGGCTGCGCGTCGTCCAGGCCCACGAGGTACGCCTCCAGGCCCGGCACGCCGTAGCGGTTGTCGACGAGCGACGGCGCCGCCGCCCGGAGCGCCGGCACCCCCCGGAGCTCGCTCGCGATCAGGCCCTGGGCCACCGGCCCCGCCAGGAACTGGATGAACGTCCACGCCTCGGCCGGGTGCTCGGAGTCCTTGTAGATGCCGACCCCGTTGACGGTCATCGTCTGGATGGGGTCGGAGCCTTTGGGGATCGGCGCGGTGCGGTAGCGGAGGCCCTGCTCGTGGAGCCCCTTGAGCACCCACGGGCCGAGGTACGCGCTCGCGACGGTCGGCGACTGGAGCACGTCGTCGCCCCCGATGCCGGCCGTCTTGAACACCGACGTCGGGACGAGCAGGCGGTCGGCGTACTGGGTCGTCCAGGTCTCGACGAGGCCGCGGCGCAGCGCGTCGTTGCCGCGGACGGTGGGCCGGGTCGGGTTGATGCGGCGGTCGAGGAAGTCGCCGCCGTACATCGGCACCAGGACGCTGTTCGAGGCCAAGAAGCTGTTGCCCATCCCGTACTGGATCAGCGCCCCGCGGCTGTCGCGCAAGGTGAGCCGGCCCATCAGGTCCTTGAACGCCTGCCACGACATCGGCTCGGTCTCGTGCGGCCACTCGCTCGGCGGGATCCCGCGCTCCTCCAGGCGGTCGACCGAGTAAACCATCGTGTAGACGGCCATCTCGATGGGGAGCGCGTAGAGCGTGCCGTCCCACTCGAAGTTCTGGATGGCGCCCGGGTAGAACGCGCCGCGGTCGACGCCGCGCGCCAGGTCGTCGAGCGGGCGGAGCGCGCCGTGGTTGATCCAGATGCCGGCCTGGCCGGTGTAGATCGAGAGCACGTCGGGCGCCAGGCCCGAGGCCGTCTGCGTCTGGAGCTTCTGCCAGTACTGGCCCCACGGGTAGATCGTGATGTCGACGGCGATCTCGGGGTGGGCCTCCACGAACCGCTGCCCGATCTCGCGGAACAGCGAGACCGTCTCCTCGCCGCCCCAGAACGCCCACCGGATCAGCGTCTTCTCGCCCGTGTAGCGCTCGTTCTCGACGACCTCGGCCCGAACCTCTCCGCCGACCAGCGCCGACAGCGCGACCAGGAGGGCGAGGAGGCGGGCGCGTGGCGTCATCGAGCGGGCGGCTCCCGGACGCTGGCGGTGCGGGAGGGTCGGATGATAACGTTGCGACTCCGTCGTAGACTCCCGCTCCGAAAGCCCTTCCACCGATGCGCGTCGCCTTCCTGTCCCTCGCCGCGGTGGCCCTCCTCGCCGGGTGCGCCGGCTCGGCCGAGGAGCTCGCGGAGGGGCCCACGGCCGAGGTCGAGGTCCAGAACCGGAACTGGCTGAGCATGGAGCTGTTCGCCCGGAGCCCGGGCCGCCGTGTCCGACTGGGGCGGGTCGCGGCCGGCGGCTCGAAGTCGTTCACGCTCCCACCGTCGCTGTTCGAGGGCGGCGCCACGCCGATCACGTTCGAGATGGAGACGGTCGGCTCGGAGGGCGAGACGCTGTTCGACCGCCAGACGGTCGCGCCGGGCGACGTGGTCGTGCTCATCATCCCCAACACGCGCTGATGCCGGCCCGCCTCCTCGCGCTCGCACTCGTGCTGGCCGTGCCCGCCGCGGCCCAGCCGGCGACGGCGGCCGACCGCGCGGCCTTCCTCGGTCGCCTCAACCTCCAGGACGACGCGCTCACGCTCCGCGGCGTTCTCTTCGACGCGCTCCGCCAGACCGAGCCGGACGCGCCGCGCGCCGACCACGGCGACCGCGCCGAGCGGTTCGCGTTCTTCCTGGTCGCCCACGGCGTCACGGTCGACCAGGTCGTGGCCCTGATCGACGCGGGCGTCGACGTGCTCCACGCGATCGCGGCCGACGAGCGCCCGCTCGAAGAGCAGTCGCTGCTGGCGGACCTGGTCGTCCGGGCCGAGGTGATCGAGATGCGGCCCGGCGACGCGCCCGAGGACGGGTTCCGCGGCAGCGCCCTCGTCCGCGTCCTCGACACGTACAAGGGCGTCGCGCCCGGCGACACGCTCGTCGTCCGCCAGCGCGAGCGCGAGACGCCGACGTTCGCCGGCCAGACGTACCTGTTCTTGCTGTCCAACCGGATGTACCGCTTCGCCGTCGCCCGCCGCCGCGCCGACGTGCCCGAGGCCGACCTCGGCGTCCGGTTCTCGACCTACCGCCAGTACCCGATGGCCGACGACACCCTACTCTGGAGCGGCTACACGGCCGACGACACCGCGTGGGCGCTGGCCAACGTCCGCGTGGTGGACGAGGTGCTGCGCGGCGACTGAGACCGAATCCGGGTGGAGTGTGGGAGGAGGAAGTGTCCGCTCCCACGCTGGCCGGCGCCGGAGCAACCGGACTCGGGAGGGCACCGGCTCTAGATCGCGTCCGACACCCGCGCGAGGTGGTCTTGGACCGCCAGGCTCGACGCCCACGGCACGACGGCCGACTGCTGCCGCCCCGCCAGGATGTCCTCGCCAGCAGCCCGGACCTCGAACTCGAAGCCGAGGCTCTCGCGCCCGTCGTCGAAGTGGTCGACGCGCTCGTCGCCGTGCCAGAGCGAGCACGCGCGGGCGCGGAAAAAGTCCGGGATCTCGACCGTCCCCTCGTCGCCGATGACCCAGGCCGCGTTCGGGAGCCGACCGCGGAACGACGTCGCCAGCGTCGCGACGGCGTCGGGGTAGTCGAACCGCATCGTCACGTCGTCGTCGACGCCGGTCGGCGCGCGGTGGGCGACGGCCGAGATGGCGGTCGGGTGTCGCTGGAGGAACAGCCAGGCGAGCGAGACCGGGTAGACGCCCATGTCCAAGAGCGCGCCGCCCGCCAGGTCCGGGTTGTACATCCGGCTCTCGGGGTGGGCGGGGTCGTAGGGGTGGCGGTAGCCGAAGTCGGCCTTGACGTGGAGGACCGTCCCGATCCGGCCCTCGGCCACCCAGCCGAGGGCCGTGCGGACGGCGGGGAGGAAGTGGGTCCACATCCCCTCCAACAGGTAGCCGCCGGTCTCGCGGGCGACGTCGACGAGCGCGCGGGCCTCGTCGGGCGTCGCCGTGAGCGGCTTCTCGCACAAAACGGCCTTGCCCGCGCGGAGCGCGTCGGCCGCATTCTCGGCGTGCAGCGAGTGCGGCGTGGCCACGTAGACGGCGTCGACCTCGGGGTCGTGGTAGAGCGCCTGGTACGAGCCGTGGGCGTGGGCGATGCCGTGCTCGCCGGCGAAGGCCTCCGCGCGCTCGGCCGTCCGCGACGCCACCGCGACCACCTCGCCGTTCTCGATGTGGGGGAACTCGCGGGCGAACGCCCCCGCGATTCCCCCCGTGCCGACGATGCCCCAGCGGACGGTGCTCATGGTCTCGGCTCGGGGGTCACGTGGGGAGGGTCGCCGGGTCGCGTGGGGAGGTCGCCCTCCGGACTCCGAACGAGCGGTCCGGGTTCGGGCGCGAGCCAGGCGTGGAGCTCGTCCCCCAGCCCGAGCGACCCCGCGCCCGTGCCGCCGGAAGGTTCTTGGACGGGGGAAGCATCGCCAGGTCGAGGCGTAGTAGGCTGCGGTCTGCCTGTCGGGCGCACTCCGTTACCTTCTCCCGCCGCCGGACGTCTGGACGTCTCCCCTCGCTTCGCACTTCATGGCCACCCTCAAGGACGTCGCGGCACGAGCGAACGTGTCGTTCAGCACGGTCTCGCGGGCGATCAACGAGCCGGGCCGCGTCAACGCCGACACGCGCGCTCGCGTCGAGGAGGCCATCCGGCACCTCCGCTACACGCCGCACCGGGCGGCCCGGCGGCTCCGGGGGCGGTCCACGCACGCCCAGATCTTCGGGCTCCTGATCCCGGACATCGAGAACCCGTTCTACTCCGGCATCGTCCGGGGCGTCGAGGACCGGGCCTACGCGGAGGGCTACGCGGTCATCCTGTCCAACACGAACGAGGACCTCGACCGCGAGCGGTTCTACCTCGACGTGCTCCGCCAGGAGGCCGCCGCCGGGGCCATCCTGCCCCCGCTCTCGGACGGGTCGCCGGTGCCCTACCACCCGGACGCGCTCGGCTTCCCCGTCGTCTGCTTCGACCGGCGGCCCGAGATCGACGGGCTCGACACGGTCGTCGTCGACAACGAGCAGGGCGCCTTCGACGCCGTGTCCCACCTGATCGGGCTGGGGCACCGGCGGATCGGGCTGGTGGTGGCGTCGCTCGACCTCTCGACCAGCCGCGAGCGGGCCGACGGGTACCGCCGCGCGCTCCGCGAGCACGACGTCCCGGTCGCCGAGGAGCTGGTCCGCACCGGCGAGCCGCGGAAGGAGGCCGGGCAAACGCTCTCGCTCGACCTCCTCCAATCGGCCGACCGGCCGACGGCCCTGTTCGCCGGCAACAACGTGATGGCGATGGGCGCGCTGACGGCGGCCCAGGCGCTCGGCTTGCGGATCCCCGACGACCTCTCGGTGGTCGGCTTCGACGACCCGCCCTGGGTCGAGCTGGTCACGACGCCCCTGACCACGGTGCGCCAGCCGGCCTACGAGATCGGCCGGACGGCGGCGGACCTGCTGCTCCAGCGCGTGGCGGACCCCGACCGCGCGTCGTCGGTCGTCGTGCTGCCGACGACGCTCGTCGTTCGCGCGTCGTGCGCGGCGCCGGGGGCGTGAGCGGGGCGCGGGTGCCGTTGGACGGGGCGTGGACCGCCGTCGGGTCGGACGGCTCCGAAGTCCCGGCGACCGTCCCGGGCAGCATCCACCTCGACCTGCTCGCGGCGGGCCGGATCCCCGACCCGTTCGTCGGCGACCACGAGCGGCACGTCCAGTGGGTCGGCAACACCGACTGGACGTTCCGGCGCGTGGTCGCGGTGCCGGAAGAGGTGCTCGATGCCCCTCGCGTTCTCCTGTGTGCGAACGGGCTGGACACGCTCGCCACGGTCCGGCTGAACGGAACGCCGGTGGCCGAGGTCAACAACATGCACCGCCGGTGGCGCTGGGACGTCCGCGAGCACCTCCGGCCCGGGGAGAACGTCGTCGAGGTCGCGTTCCGAAGTCCGCTCCCGGTCCTGGCCGAGCGGCAGGCCGAGCGCGCGCTGCCCGAGTGGCGCGGCGTGCTCGAGCCTGCCGGACGGGCCTACGTCCGCAAGTCGCCGGCGACGTTCGGGTGGGACTGGGGGCCGGTGTTGGTGACGCAGGGGATCTGGCGGTCGATCTGGCTGGAGGCGGTCCCGGTCGCCCGGGTCTCCGACGTCTGGGTCCGCCAGCGCCATCGCTCGGGAGCCGTCGACCTCTCGGTCGCCGTCGCGGTCGAGCGCTCGTCCGACGCGGCGCTCCGGGCCGTGTGCACGGTCGCCCTCGACGGCGCGGAGGTGGCCGGGGCCGAGGCGCCGGTCACGGGCGACACCGCCCGCTTCGAGATCGAGGTGGCCGACCCGGCGCTGTGGTGGCCGAACGGGATGGGCGAGCAGCCACTTTACACCGTCCGCGTCGAGGTGCTCTCCGAGGAGGGCCCGGTCGATGTGCCGGTCGATGTGGGGGAGCGGCAGGTCGGTCTCCGCACGCTCCGGCTGGTGCGCGAGCCCGACGCCTGGGGCGAGTCGTTCCGCTTCGAGGCGAACGGCGTCCCGTTCTTCGCCAAGGGCGCCAACTGGATCCCGGCCGACGCGCTCGTCACGCGCGTGACGCCGGAGCAGACCGACCACCTGCTCGGGAGCGCGGCCGACGCCCACATGAACATGGTCCGCGTGTGGGGCGGCGGCGTCTACGAGACCGACGGGTTCTACGACGCCTGCGACCGGCTGGGGCTGTGCGTCTGGCAGGACTTCCTGTTCGCCTGCTCCGCCTACCCGGCCGACGACGCGGCCTTCCGCGAGACCGTCCGCGCCGAAGCTCGCGACGTCGTCCGGCGCCTCCGCCACCACGCCTCGCTCGCGCTGTGGTGCGGCAACAACGAGATCGAGCAGGGCTTGGTCGGCGACGGGTGGACGGACGAGCACATGGGCTGGCACGACTACGACCGTCTCTTCAACGGTCTCCTGCCCGATGTCGTCCGCGACCTCGACCCGGGCACGGACTACTGGCCCGGCAGCCCCCACTCGCCCGGCAACCGCGACGAGTTCAACGATCACGCGCGCGGCGACGCCCATCTGTGGGACGTGTGGCACGGCCGCAAGCCGTTCGAGTGGTACCGGACGTGCGAGCACCGCTTCTGCTCCGAGTTCGGCTTCCAGTCGTTCCCCGAGCTGCGGACGGTCGAGGCGTTTACGGAGCCGGAGGACCGGAACGTGACGAGCTACGTCATGGAGTGCCACCAGCGGAGCCCGCCCGGCAACGCGCTCATCCTGCACTACCTGCTCGACTGGTTCCGCCTGCCGACCGACTTCGGGCAGACGCTGCGGCTGAGCCAGGTGCTCCAGGGGCTCGCCATGCAGCACGCCGTCGAGCACTGGCGGCGGTCGATGCCGCGCGGGATGGGCACGCTGTACTGGCAACTCAACGACTGCTGGCCGGTCGCGAGCTGGTCGTCCATCGACTATGTCGGGCGGTGGAAAGCGCTCCACCACCTCGCGCGCCGGTTCTACGCGCCCCTGCTGGTGTCGGGCGTCGAGGACGGAACGCGCGTGGTCTTGCACGTCACGAGCGACCTCCGCGAGCCGGTCGCCGGTGCCGTCGTGTGGACGCTGACCGACCTCGACGGCGCCGTCGTCCGCCAGGGGCGCCAGCCGGTCGAGGCTGCGCCGGCCGCGAACACGCTGGCCGGCGAGATCGACCTGGCCGACGAGATCAAGGAACACACGCCGCGCGGGCTAATGCTGTGGCTGGCCCTCGACGTCGATGGCGACGTGCTCGCTCGCAACCTCGTGTTGTTCGCTCGGCCCAAGCACCTCGCCCTGCGCGACCCCGAGATCGAGACCCACGTCGAGGCTGAGGGCGACGGCGTCCGGGTCACGCTCGCCGCCCGGCGCCCGGCCCTGTGGACGACGGTCGCGGTCGACGGCGCCGACGTCTGGCTCTCAGACAACGTCTTCCACCTCCGGCCCGGCGAGCCGCGGATGATCACGCTGCGCTCGGCGACCTGCCCGGTCGCCGACGTCGCCAGCCGGCTGCGGGTCGAGAGCCTTCGCGACACCTACGCCTGAGCCGGCGCGCCAGCGGGTGCCCGGACGCGGCGGAACGCGGCGCCCGCACCCGCCGCGACGACCACCGCCAGCCCGACCAGGACGCCGAACGACGTCCGCAGGCCGGCGGCCTCGGCAACGAACCCCAGGAGTGGCGGGCCGGCCAGGAACCCGAGGTAGCCCGCGCTCGCGACGGCCGCGATCCCGACGCCCGGCGGCAGCGGCGCCCGCGACGCCGCCCGGAACAGGGCCGGGATGACGGCCGCGAACCCGAGCCCGACCAGCCCGAACCCGACGACGGCCACGGCCACGGCCGGCGCGACGACGCACACGACGAGCCCGACGGCGCCCAGCGCCGCGCCGGCCCGCACCAGCGTCGCGTCGCCGACGCGGTCGGTCAGGGCGTCGGCGCCGAAGCGGGCGGCGGCCATCGTCGCCGAGAACGCCGCGAACCCGAGCGCGGCCACGGCCGGCGACGCCGCCAGCACCTCGCGAAGGAACACGGCGCCCCAGTCCGCCATCGCGCCCTCGACGACCAGCCCGCAGACGGCGAGCGCCGCCAGCCCGGCGACGGGCCCCGTCGGCAACGCGATCACCGGCTCGTCTGCCGTCCCCTCCCGCACCGCCGCCGGCTCGCGGACACCCCACCCCTGGGCCAGCGCCGCGCCGGCAAACGCGACCCCGGCCCCGCCGAAGTGGGCCACGAGGGGGACGCCGAGCGCCGCCGCGCCCGCGCCCAGCCCGGCCCCGACCATGCCGCCCAGGCTGAACAATCCGTGGCACGCGCCCAGGATCGTCACGCCGTCGGCCTCCTCGACCTCGGCGGCCCAGGCGTTCATCGCCACGTCCAGCAGCCCGCTCGCGAGCCCGACGCCGACCAGCACGGCCGCGAGCGACCCGAACCCGACCGCCAGCCCGGGCCCGAACACGACGACCGCGAAGAGGGCGAGCGCGCCCAGCGTCACCCGGTGCGCCCCCAGCCGCGACACCAGCGGCCCCGCCGCCGACGCCGACACGACGAGCCCGGCCGCCATCCCGAGCAGCGCCAGCCCCAATGCCCCCTCGCCCAGCCCCGTCCGCTCCTGGATCTCGGGGATGCGCGAGGCCCACGTCCCGTACAGGACGCCATTCGCCGCGAACGGGGCCGCGGCCGAGCGCAAGCGCGGCGTCCGCAAAAAAGACGGGCGGGTCATCGGCGGTCGGCGTCCGTCACGGCGCGGGCGCCCCGACGTCGGGCCAGGTGTACGCGCCGGGGAAGTCGGCGGGCGCCGCCTTCGTCTTGCCGGACCACGCCTCGACGTCGATCCGGAAGACGGCCGTCCGCGCCAGGTCGGCGTCGGTGGGCGGCTCGTAGTCGGCGCCGGGTGCGAGGTGGGCGGCGTACTTCGCCATCACGAGCGCGAGCCCGTGCCGCTGCTCGTCGGCGCGCTCGACGACCCAGCCCGAGCCGAACGCGACGACGCCGGCGTACTCGACCGAGAACTCGAGCGCGCGGTCGTCCGGGAGGAGCCGGCCGATCTCGAAGACGGAGAAGCAGACCGGGGCCGGCGCGAAGAGGGCGACGTTGGCCGCCGTCCGCCCGACGTGGGCCGTGTGGAGCCAGATGGTCCCGAGCCCGTCGCCCTCGTCGTCCTCGTAGACGAACAGGTTGGTGTTGAGGAACGGCCGCCCGTCGCGCGCGGTCGCGAGCGTCCCGACGGCGGCCGTCCGCAGGCGCTCGCGGATCCAGGCGTCGTCGGCGCCGCGGTCGCTCCGGCGGAGGGCGGTGGGCGACTGGCGGTCGGCGCGGGCGAGGGCGTCGGCGTGGCGGGGCATGGAGACGTCGGGGGACGGGCCGAAGCTAGAGCCGCTGGCGGGACGAGGCGCGAACCCAGCGCGGCCGGGCGACCCCATGCTGAACCGCCTCCGGCCCGGACCCCCTGCTCCCCTTCCAGTCGCGGAGCCCGCCCTGAGCGGAGCCGAAGGGCTCCCAGGTCGGGGAGCTGTTCCCCCTCAAGGGCAGGGCCGTTAGGTTCTTTGTCGGCCATACAAACAACAGCCGTCATTGACTGGCGCCGTCGCTTCGCGGTCCCGCGCACGCGGGAATCCATCGGGTGCTCCGTCTCGGCGAGCGCCCCCCCTATGGATCCCCGCGTGCGCGGGGATGACTGTCGTTTTGTGTAGGGATACGACTCGCGCCTGAGAACGTAGCGGCCCTGCCCTTCGAGGGGGACCGTCCGCCCGCTGAGCGGAGCGAGGGGCGTGCGGACGGGGGGCCGCCAGCCAGTGCCGAGGCGTCGTTCGGGCGTGCGCTCGGCCTGCCGGCTGCGGGCTCGCGACGGCGCGGCCCTCGGGGCTCGTCTACTTTCCGCGTCCCCCTCCGCCGCCTCCGTGCTCGCTCCCCAGGCCGACCTCTTCTCGCTGCCCGACGACCTCCACTACCTCAACGCGGCCTACATGAGCCCGCTGCTCCGGTCGGTCGAGGCGGCCGGCATCGAGGGCGTCCGCGCCAAGCGGGTCCCGACCGACCTCGGCCCGGCCTCGTTCTTCGACGCCGCCGACCGCGTCCGCGGGCTCGTTGCCCAACTCCTGGACGACCCCGACGGCAGCGACCGCGTCGCGCTCGTCCCGGCCGTCTCGTACGCGATGGCGACCGTTGCCCAGAACCTGACCGTCGAGGCCGGGCAGACTGTTGTGGTCGTGGCCGAGCAGTTCCCGAGCCACGTCTACCCCTGGCGCCGGCTGGCGGCCGAGGCCGGCGCCGAGGTGCGGACGGTCGAGGCGCCGGGCCCGCTCGGCACGCCGGGCCGGACGGACGAGTGGAACGCGCGCCTGCTCGACGCCATCGGGCCGGAGACGGCGCTCGTGGCCGTCCCCAACGTCCATTGGGCCGACGGGATCGTGTTCGACCTGGCGGCCGTCGGCGTGCGGTGCCGCGAGACCGGCGCCGCGTTCGTGGTCGACGGGACGCAGTCGGTCGGTGCCCTCCCGCTGTCGGTCGCCGAGGTCCGGCCGGACGCGCTCGCGGTGGCCGGCTACAAGTGGCTGCTCGGCCCGTACGGGATGGGCGCGCTGTGGCTCGGCGAGCGGTTCCGCGACGGGCGCCCGCTCGAGGAGAACTGGATCGGGAGGGCCGGCAGCGACCGCTTCGACGGGTTGACGGACTACCAGGACGCCTACGCCCCAGGCGCCGTCCGCTTCGACGTCGGTGAGCGGTCGAACCCGATCCTGCTCCCGATGCTGGCCGCCGGCCTCGACCAGATCCTGGCGTGGGGCGTCGGCGCCGTCCAGGAGACCTGCCGGGCGCTCTCGGACCGGATCGTGGACGGCGCGCGCGCGCTCGGCTACGGCGCGGCCGACGACCGGGCCGGCCACCTGTTCGGGCTCCGCCCGCCCGACGGGGCGTCACTCGACGCGGTCCGCCGGTCGCTCGACGCCCACCGCGTGTCGGTCTCGGTCCGGGGCGGCGTCCTGCGGGTGTCGCCCCACGTCTACAACGACGCCACCGACGCCGAGGCGCTGCTCGCCGCGCTCGGCTCGGCCTGATCCGAGCCCGACCGGAGCGCCTTCTTCACGTCGTCGGCGACGCGGTGGACGAGGTGGGACAGGTCCGCCTCGCCGTCGGTCGCCAGGCGGTCGGCGAACCTGTGGAGGCGGTCGGGGTCGGGTCGCATGAGGCTCGACGGATCGGGGTCGTCGGACAGGGCCAGGGCGGTCATTGTCAAGAAGGGGTGCCAGGGATTGGGGCCTATATACGAGCGTCGAGCGACCCACGGCCCTGATGGTTTCCTGAGACCCAGGGCTGTCGCGGCCTCTCCCGACGGCGTCCCCTCTCCACCCGCATGTGCCGTATGTGTGAGGGGGAGCTCCTTCGGGAAGGAGCGATGGCCCTGTCCTGAGACCTCGCCCGCGTGGGCCGGGCCTACCTTCCCGCCTCCCCTCCCCACGCGCATGGCCTCCCTCTCCGGCAAGACGATCTTCCTCACCGGCGGCAGCCGCGGCATCGGCCGGGCCATCGCGATCCGGGCCGCTACGGACGGGGCGAACGTGGCCATCGCGGCCAAGACGGCCGAGCCGCACCCCAAGCTGCCCGGGACCATCCACACGGTCGCCGCCGAGATCGAGCAAGCCGGCGGCCAGGCGCTCGCGCTCCAGGTCGACGCCCGCGACCAAGACCGCGTCGCCCAAGCCATCGCCGAGACGGCCGACCGGTTCGGCGGGATCGACGTCGTGGTCAACAACGCGAGCGCCATCTTCCTGGCCGGGACCGAGGCCACGCCGATAAAGCGCTACGACCTGATGCAGGAGGTCAACACGCGGGCCACGTTCTGCGTGACCCAGGCGGCGCTCCCGCACCTGACCGCCAGCGCCAAGGCCGGCCGGAACCCGCACGTCCTGGTCTTGAGCCCGCCGCTCAACCTGGACCCCCGGTGGTTCGGCCCCCACCTCGCCTACACGATCTCGAAGTACGGCATGTCGATGTGCGTGCTCGGCTGGGGCGAGGAGCTGAAGGACGACGGGATCGCGGCGAACGCGCTCTGGCCGCGGACGACGATCGCCACGGCCGCCGTCAAGTACGCGCTCGGCGGCGACGCCATGATGGACCTGAGCCGGACCCCCGACATCATGGCCGACGCGGCCCACGCCGTGCTCACGATGCCGTCGACCCGCACCGGCAACTTCTTCATCGACGACGAGGTGCTGGCGGAGGCCGGCGTCACTGACCTCTCGGGCTACGCCGTCACCCCGGGCGCGACCGAGTTCATGCCGGACCTGTTCTTGTGACGGGCACGGTCCTCGGCTACGACCCCGGGGGCAACGGGAAGCACGGCGTCGCCCGCCTGACCGTGGCCGCCGGCGAGCCCCGGACGCTCGACGTGGCCACGATGGGGACCGTCGAGGACGTGGTCCGCCTCGTCGAGGCCGAGGCCCCGCTCGCCGTCGGCGCCGACACGCTGACGTGCTGGTCGACCGGCCCGAGCGGCTGGCGGCCCGCCGACCGCTGGCTCCGCGCGGCGTACCCGGCCTCGCAGCGGAGCGTCGCCTCGCCCAACTCGCTCTACGGGTCGATGAGCCTGGGCGGGATGGCCGTCCTGCTGGCGGCCCGGTCCCGCGACGCCGACGTGCCGATCACCGAGGCCCATCCGAAGGCGCTCTACCGCGCCTTCTGGCACCGCCACTACGACTACGCCGTCGAGGCCCGCTCGATGGACGCCGACCTCGGCGCGGTGCTCGGCGTCGAGGTCCGCACAGGAACCGACCACGAGTGGGACGCCGCCGTCGCCGCGCTCGCGGCGCTCCACCTCCTCCGCGACGACTGGCCGCGCGACCTCCACGCCCTCCCCACCGCCGACGGCGAGCGCCTGGTCGCGCCGTGCGGCCCCACACGCTTTGTCTGGCCCGAGTAACCCGCCCCGCCCCGTCCGCTTGGAAGCCTCCGCCGAGGACCAGCAGCTCACGGTCGAGTGGGCGGATGGCCACGTGTCCGTCTACTCGTACGAGGGGCTCCGCCGCGCCTGCCCGTGCGCCGAGTGCCGGGGCGGCCACGCGGGCATGGCCGAGCCCGTCGACCCCGTCGTGTTCGAGCTCCCGTCGCTGATGACGTACGAGATCCGGGAGCTCCGCCCGGCCGGCCACTACGCCTTGCAGATCGTCTGGGGCGACGGCCACGGGTCGGGTCTCTTCCGGTGGGAGACGCTGCGGGGGTACGACCGGACCTGAACGGCTGGCGGGAGCGCCGGCGAGCGGGGGAGGATGAAAAGGCTGGAGGGGACGGAGGGGATGGAAAGAGAACTCCTCCGGCCCCTCCACCCCTTCCGCCCTCTCTATCCCAGCAGCGCCGGGAGCGCCACGCCGGCCACCCAGAAGCCGACGGACGTGCCGAGCGCCGTCCCCAGCGAGCCGACCAGGCCGAGAACGCGCTCGCCCTGGCGGGGCCGGCGGGGGCACGGTCAGGCCGCGCCCGATCCGGTCCCGGGCCGTCCCCGATGGCGTCGCTGGCGTGGGCGCCGCACCTTGCGGGTCCCCCCTCTGCCGTCCCGTGACGCGCCTGCTGTTTATCGACCCCGTGTGCCCCCGCTCGTACGACGCCCGGGCGCTGTTCGACCGGGCTCTCGGCGAGACCGAGGCCAGCGTGGTCCGGGTGGCCGAGGGGCTGGCCCAGCGCGGCCACCGCGTGACGGTGGCCCAGTGCGGGCGGCGGTGGCCGTCGCGGTCGCCGGGCGGCGTGGCCTACGTCCCGTTCGACTACTACGGGCGGTGGGACCACCTCCCGAGCGCGGACGCCGTCGTCGTGCTCCGGCAGCACAAAGTGTTGGCCCGGGTTCGGAAGCGCTTCCAGGACGCCCGGCTCGCGCTGTGGGTCCACCGCACGCCTGGGAGCAAGCGGCGGGCCCTGGGCGAGACGGCCGTCGCGACCGACGCGACCATCGTCTGCGTGTCGGACGCCCACCGCGCCATCGTCCGGGACACCCTCGGCGCCACCGGCCGCGGGGCTCGGACGGCCCGGGTCCACAGCCCGGTCGACGACGCGCTCGCGCCGGACGACACGCCGGTCGACCCGGACAAGCTGGTCGTCGTCGCCCACCGCCCCGACGGGCTCGACGAGGTCCTCCGGGCCTTCGGGCCCGTCCGCGCCCGCCGCCCCCGCGCCCGGCTCTACGTCGCCGGCTGCGGGAGCGGGCCGGCGCCGGGCCTGCCCAACGTGGTCTCGCTCGGTCCTTTGCCGCACCGCGAGGTGGTCCGCCACGTCCGGCAGGCGTTCGCCGTGTTCTCCCCGCAGGCGGCGGCCGAGGACACGTTCGAGCTGGGGTTCGCCGAGGCGAACGCCGTCGGCACGCCGGTCCTGGCCCATCCGCACCCGGCGGCCCGCGAGGTCCTGGCCGAGTCGCCCGGCGAGCGGCGCCAGCTCGTCGACGCCCGGGACCCGGAGGCGGCGGCCCGGCGCCTGGCCCGGTGGTGGGACGAGGGCCGCCCGGCGGTCTCCACCCCGCCCGCGTTCCGCACGTCGCGCGTCGTGGCCGACTGGGAGCACCTGCTCGGCGTCCCCCGGAGCCAGCCGAACGTGCGCCGGACGAGGAGGCTGGCGGTGGCCTGAGGGCGGACGTCGGGACCCGGGGGCACCGCGATGTGCCCACCGCGTACCCCCGCTCGTCGGATCTTTTCCGGTCCAAGCGGCACGTCGCCGTTGATCCCACCACCTGCTGTCGTCCCCATGCGCCGCTTTTTGCTCCTCCTCCTCGTCGCCGCGCCCGCGCTGGCACAGGACGTCGAGTTCACGTCGTCGAACCTCCCCATCGTCCTCATCGACACCGACGGCGCGGAGATCCCGGACGAGCCCAAGATCACGGCCCGGATGCGGATCGTCGACAACGGGCCGGGCCAGCGGAACGCCGTGACGGACCCGCCCAACGACTACGACGGGTGGATCGGGATCGAGGTCCGGGGGTCGAGCTCGCAGCGGTTCCCGAAGAAGCAGTACGGGATCGAGACGCGGACCGAGGGCGGCGAGGACCTTGACGTCTCGCTCTTGGGCTTCCCCGAGGAGGAGGACTGGGTCCTCTACGCCCCGTACAGCGACAAGACGCTCATGCGCAACGTGCTCGCGTACGGCCTGGCCCGGCGGATGGGCCGGTACGCGAGCCGGACCCGGTTCTGCGAGGTCGTCCTCAACGGCCGGTACCAGGGCGTCTACGTGTTCATGGAGAAGATCAAGCGCGACGACGTGCGCGTCGACATCAACAAGCTGAAGGAGGACGAGGTCGAGGGCGACGACCTCACGGGCGGCTACATCTTCTCGCTCGACAAGACGACGGAGAGGTCACCCGCCATCGGGTGGACGTCGCCGTTCCCGCCGCCGGCGCCCACCGGGCTCCCCGTCTTCTACCAGTTCGAGGTGCCCGACGCCGACGACATCGTGCCCCAGCAGGCGGCCTACATCGAGGGGTTCATGACGGCGTTCGAGACGGCGATGGCCTCGGACCAGTTCGAGGACCCGGAGGTGGGCTACCCGGCGTTCATCGACCTGGGCTCGTTCGTCGACTTCTTTATCGTGACCGAGGTGGGCCGGAACGTCGACGGGTACCGGCTGAGCTCCTTTTTCCACAAGGACAAGGACTCGAACGACCCCCGGCTCCACGCCGGGCCGGTGTGGGACTTCAACCTCGCGTTCGGCAACGCCGACTACTACGACGGCCACCGGAACACGGGGCTCCAGGTCGATTTTGCCCTGCCGTACGAGTACCCCGTCCCGTTCTGGTGGCCGAAGCTGTCCGAGAGCGCCGGCTTCCGGGCCGCGCTCCGGGCGCGGTGGGACGAGCTCCGCACGGGCCCGCTCCACACGGACTCGCTCATGGCCGAGATCGACGCGACCGTGGCGCTGCTGGACGAGGCCCAGGCCCGCAACTTCGAGCGGTGGCCGATCCACGGCGTCTACGTCTGGCCCAACGCCCACATCGGCGAGTCGTACGCCGACGACGTGGGCTTCCTGAAGGCCTGGCTGGGCAACCGGATGGGGTGGCTCGACGGCGAGGTCCGGCGCGAGATCGTCGCCGTCGAGCCGGGCGTCGACGCCGGGTTCGCGCTCTCGGCCCCGCGGCCGAACCCGAGCGGCGACCGGGCCCGGCTGACGCTGGCGCTCGACGGCCCCCAGAACGTCACGGTCGACGTGTTCGACGTCCGGGGCCGGCGCGTGGCCCGGCTCTGGGACGGCCCGCTCGCCGACGGCGCCGAGCTGGCCGTCGACACGGCGGCGCTGCCGGCGGGCGTGTACCTCGTCCGAGCCGTCGGGGCGGTGGCGTCCGCGAGCCGCCGGCTGGTCGTCGTGCGGTAGGCTCGGGCGGAGAGGCGGGTACCTTGGCGGTCCCGTCTGCCCGTCCCCCGTGCCCGACTCCGCCCTCGAGGCCGCCCGCTCCGCCGGGCTCACCGACGTCCACGCCCGCCGCGTCGCGCTCGTTGAGCGCCTGGTGCTCCAGGTCGCGCGCGAGCGCTACGGCGACGGCCCGGCCGACCTCGCCGCCGGCTGGCTCGACCGCGTCCGCGAGGACGGGCCCGCCGCGTTCGATGCCCTCGGGGCCGAGATCGAGGGCGAGTCAGTCGAGACGCTGACGGCCGTCTTGCGGACGCTGACGGCGTACTTCCACCTGGTCAACAAGGCCGAGCAGATCGAGATCGTCCGCGTCAACCGCGAGCGCGAGATGGAGGCGAGCGCCGACGCCCCGCGCGGCGAGTCGGTCCAGGAGGCCGTCGCCGATCTCAAGGCGGCCGGGCGGACGCGGGACGAGGCGCTCGCGCTCATCGGCCGGCTCGACATCCAGCCGACGTTGACGGCGCACCCGACCGAGGCGAGGCGCCGGACGGTCCTGCTCCACCAGCAGGAGGCCGCCGCCGCGCTCGACCGGCTGACGGCCCCGGAGGGCACGTTCACGCCGGCCGAGATCGACGCCGCCCGTGCCGAGGCGCTCGACCGGCTCCGGCTGCTCCTCGCCACCGACGAGGTGCGGCCGGCCGCCGTGACCGTTCGCGACGAGGTCCGCCACGGCCTTTACTTCGTGGCCACGACCATCTGGGACGTCGTCCCCCGGATCCACGCCGACCTCCGCCGCGCGCTGGGCCAGAGCTACGGCGACGCCCCGGCAGATCTCCCCCCGTTCCTGCGCTACCGCTCGTGGATCGGCGGCGACCGCGACGGCAACCCGAATGTGACCGCCGAGGTGACGGCCTGGACGCTGCGCGCCCACCGCGAGGACGCGCTCCGCCTCCACCGCCGCGGGCTCGACCAGCTCCGCCTGGACCTGTCGGTGAGCGACCAGCAGGTGACGTTCCCGGACGCGCTCTGGGACTCGGTCGAGGCCGGGCGCGAGACGGCGCCGCTGCCCGAGCGGCGGTGGCGCCAGAACGCCCACGAGCCGATCCGCCTCAAGGTCATGCAGATGGCGCACACGCTCGACCGGCTCATCGAGACGCTGCCCGACGGCGACTCGGGCCAGCCGCGCAGCCCGGGCGCGGCGCCGGCCTACGACGCCGCCGCCTTCCGCGCCGACCTCGATCACATCGCCGAGAGCCTGGAGGCGGCCGGCCTGGGGTCGCTCGCCGAGTCGGGCGCGCTCGCCGACGCCCGGGTTCGGGCGGCGACGTTCGGGTTCCACCTCGCCGCGCTCGACTTGCGCCAGCACAGCGCGCTCCACGAGACGGCCGTCGCCGATCTTTTGGACCGGGCGGACGTCGAGCCGGACTACGCGGGACTGGACGAGGCCGACCGGGTGGCCCTGTTGACGCGCGAGCTGGCGAACCCGCGCCCGTTCATCCGCCTCGGCGGCGAGGTCGGCGAGACGACGGACCGGGTGCTCTCGGCGCTGCGTGTGGCCAAGGCCGCCATCGAGGCCGAGCCGGCGTCCATCGGCTCGACCATCGTGTCGATGACGGACGCGGTCAGCGACATGCTCGAGGTGCTGCTGCTGGCGAAGGAGGTCGGCCTGTGGCGGCGCCTCGCGGATGGGACAGTCGAGAGCCCCATCGACGCGGTCCCGTTGTTGGAGACGATTGCGGACTTGGAGGCCGGGCCGGAGTTGCTGGCGGCGCTGTTCCAGAACCCCGTGTACCAAGCCCACCTCCGCGCGCGCGGGGGGATGCAGGAGGTCATGCTGGGCTACTCCGACTCCAACAAAGACGGCGGCTACTGGCAGGCCAACTGGTCGCTCCACAAGGCCCAGGGCGCCATCGCCGAGACGTGCCGCCAGCACGACGTCGACCTGCGGTTTTTCCACGGGCGCGGGGGGACCGTCGGGCGCGGCGGCGGGCGCGCCGGGCAGGCGATTCGCGCCATGCCGCCCGTCGCCCAGACCGGGCGGATCCGCTTCACCGAGCAGGGCGAGGTCATCTCGTTCCGCTACGCGCTCCCCGGGATCGCGCGGCGTCACTTGGAGCAGATCGTCCACGCCCAGCTCGGCGCCCTCGCGGATTCCGAGCGCCGGCCGGACGCCGCCGCCGCTCCGTCCGACGACGCCCACGCGCTGATGGAGCGGCTGGCCGACCGCTCGATGGACGCCTACCGCGCGCTCATCGACGCCGACGACTTCTGGCCGTGGTACGCCGCGGCCACGCCCATCGCCCACATCGCCGGGCTCTCGATTGCGTCGCGGCCGATCTCGCGGAAGGGCGTCGGCGAGCTCGACTTCGCGGGGCTCCGCGCGATCCCGTGGGTGTTCTCGTGGACCCAGCCGCGCTACACGGCGCCCGGCTGGTACGGCGTCGGCGCGGCGCTGGCCGAGGCGATCACCGGCGACGACCTCGCGCTGCTGCGCGAGCTCCAGGACGAGTGGCCCTTTTTCCAGGCCATCACGGGCAACGCGCTCCGGGAGATGGCGCGGGCCCGGCTGGTCGTCGGCCGGCGGTACAGCGCGCTCGCCGAAGCGTCCGGCGCGAGCCCGGCGCCGTTCCAGTCGGTCGAGGCCGAGTTCGCTAGGGCCGAGACGGCGCTCTTGCGCGTCGTCCGCCGCGACACGCTGCTCGACCCGAAGCGCGCCATCGCGGCCACCATCCGCTACCGGAACCCGGCCACCGACGTGCTCAACCTGGTCCAGCTCGACCTGATGCGCCGCTGGCGGGCGACCGACGCGCCCAGCGACGCGCTCCGCCGGTCGCTCCTGCTGTCCGTCAACGCCATCGCCGCCGCCATGCAGTCGACGGGCTGAGCGGCCTCATACCGGCTCTGATGGTTTGTGCCTCTGGCCGCTCGTCACCGCGAGGCCGCTCCCGGCGTCCCCTCTCCCTCTGGGAGAGGGACAGGGTGAGGGGCCGTCGCCCGAGCGTGAGGCACAAACTCCGGGACCTGGTATCACGCCTCGGCCAGCGCCCGGGGGTCGAGGCCGAGCCAGAGCGCCGCTTCGTCTCGCGACGGGGCCGTGTGGTAGCTCCGGTCGAGGTCCCGCGTCAGCTGCTCGAACAGGCGCAGCAGGATGCGCACCGTCTCCTTGGTGGTCACGAACGCGACCCGGTTGTGCCCAACCCGGTCGGCGTAGACGTGCATGCAGCTGACGAGCTCGTCGAGCCCGTCGGGTTGAATGTCCACCGCGCGGGCGGCCGAGAGGTCCCAGACCTCGTTGAACCCGTCGTTCCAGAGCGCGTCCTCGACCATCTCGGTGCACCCCTCTGCCAGCTCGTAGCCCGTCACGTGACCCGTCCCGATGAGGAGCGCCGTTCTCGACTGGGAGAGGATCTTGACGTCGCAAGCCATGACGCCATGGAGGAGAGAGAGCGGCCAAGGTACCTCCCGCGTTGCCAGATACGCGCCGCTCGCCGACGTCAGCGCAGGGCGAGCGCGTACTCCCTCTACCTTGTCATCCGGACCGCGCAGCGACGGCGCAGCCAACGGAGTGGAGGATCTCAACGCCGAACCTTCAGGCTTCCAGTACCGGTGCTGGAGTCCTGGAAGCCCGAGTCGAGATCCCTCGCTCGCGCTCAGGATGACAGGGCGAGGGGAGGTTGCGGTGGTCGTGGGCGTCAGTGCGGCGCGACGGGTCGGCGCGCGACGGGCGTCGACAGGATCATCTGGGTCACGGGCTCGCCGAGCGGGAGCAGCGTGTCGATGAGGGCCTCCAGCGCCTCCATCGAGGCGACCGCCACGACCATCAGCAGCGACGAGCTGCCCGTCGTTCGGTGGCACACCAAGACTTCGTCGAGCTCCAAGATCCGCTCCAGGCTCCGGCCGTAGCGCGCGCGGTCGACCTGGAGGTGGAGCACGGCCTGGACGGGCCGCCCCAGCTGGGCCGGGTCGACGGCGGCGTGGTAACCCGTGATCACGCCGTCGGCTTCGAGCCGGGCCAACCGTTCCGAGACGGCCGGCGGCGACAGGCCGACGCGGCGGCCCAGCTCGGCGTAGGTCAGGCGGGCGTCTTGCTGGACCTCGTGCAAGAGGCGGTGGTCGAGAGCGTCCATGTCGGTAAGATCGTCGGCGGCGGGCCGCAATCTCCGACGGATCGACGGCGGATGCCGGTCACTGCTGTGGATCGGGTCTGGGCTCGCGCGGTCCCGGCGCCTAGTCTGTGGGTGGACCCGCCCCACCGCCATGACCGTCGACACGCCCACGATCCGCGCGCCGCGCGGCACCGACCTCTCGTGCAAGGGCTGGCACCAGGAGGCCGCGCTGCGGATGCTGATGAACAACCTCGACCCCGAGGTCGCCGAGCGGCCCGACGACCTGGTCGTGTACGGCGGCTCGGGCAAGGCCGCCCGCGACTGGCCGGCGTTCCACACCATCGTCGAGACGCTCCGCCGGCTGGAGGACGACGAGACGCTGCTGATCCAGAGCGGCAAGCCCGTCGGCGTGTTCCGCACCCACGACCGGGCGCCGCGCGTGCTCTTGGCCAACTCGTGGCTCGTGCCCCGGTGGGCGACGTGGGACGCCTTCCGCGAGCTCGAAGCGGCCGGCCTGACGATGTACGGTCAGATGACGGCCGGCTCGTGGATCTACATCGGCACCCAGGGCATCCTCCAAGGCACGTACGAGACGTTCGCGGCCTGCGCCCGGACCCACTTCGCCGCCGCTGACGGCAGCGGCGGCGACCTGAGCGGCCGTCTCGTGGTCACGGCCGGGCTCGGGGGGATGGGCGGCGCCCAGCCACTCGCGGCGACCATGAACGGCGCGGCGTTTTTGGGGATCGACGTGGACGAGGGGCGGATCCGGCGGCGCGTCGAGACCGGCTACTGCGACCGCATCAGCCACGACCTCGACCAAGCGCTGGACCTGGCGGAGGGCGCACGCCAGCACGGCGAGCCGCTGTCGGTCGGGCTCGTCGGCAACGCGGCCGAGGTGCTGCCCGAGCTGGTGCGGCGGGGCGTCCGGGTGGACGTGGTGACGGACCAGACGAGCGCCCACGACCTGCGCGTCGGCTACGTCCCGGCCGGGGTCTCGATGAGCGAGGCCGCCGCCTTCCGCGACGCCGACCCGGCGGCGTACGAGGAGGCCGTGCTCGACAGCATGGAGGCGCACGTCACGGCGCTGCTGGCGCTCCAGCGGGCCGGCGCCGTCGCCTTCGACTACGGCAACAACCTGCGCGGCCAGGTCGCCGACCGCCGCGGGCGGACGGACGCCTTCGAGATCCCGGGCTTCGTGCCCGAGTACATCCGCCCGCTCTTCTGCCGGGGCTCGGGCCCGTTCCGCTGGGCCGCGCTGAGCGGCGACCCCGCCGACATCGCCGCGACCGACGCGGCGCTCCTGGCCCTCTTCCCCGAGAACGAGCACCTGGCGCGGTGGATTCGGCTGGCCCAGGAGAAGGTCCAGTTCCAGGGGCTGCCCGCGCGGATCTGCTGGCTCGACGTCGGCGAACGGGCCCGGGCCGGCGCGCGGTTCAACGCGATGGTGGCCTCGGGCGAGGTCAGCGCGCCACTCGTCATCGGCCGCGACCACCTCGACACGGGCTCAGTCGCCAGCCCCAACCGCGAGACCGAGGGGATGCGCGACGGCTCGGACGCCATCGGCGACTGGCCGCTCTTGAACGCGCTCCTTAACACGGCGTGCGGGGCGTCGTGGGTGAGCCTCCACCACGGCGGCGGCGTCGGCATCGGGTACTCGATGCACAGCGGGATGGTCTGCGTCGCCGACGGGACCGACGCCGGGGGCGAGCGCCTCCAGCGCGTGCTCACCGCCGACCCCGGCACCGGCGTCATGCGCCACGCCGACGCCGGCTACGAGGTCGCCATCGAGACGGCCCGCGAGCACGGCCTCGACCTCCCCAGCCTCCCGTGACGATGACGAACTCCCACGACGGAACCGCTGGGCTCGGCCGCCAGGCCGTGGCCCTCCTCGCGCTGTCTCTGCTCGCGGGCTCGGTCGTCGCCTGCGAGTCGTCGCCCGGCGTCTCGGCCTCGGCGACCGCCGAGACGGACTCGACGGACGTCCGCACGCGCTGGGTCCTCGACCAGGCGCTCGACGCCGCGCAGGAGGCCACGACCCTCGCTCGGGACGTGCGCTCGCTCCAAACCGCGGACGCCGCGTTCGACGCGCCGCGCGCGGTCGAGACCCTGAGCGGCGTCTCGTTCTGGGCCGGGACGGCGGCGGCTCACCTCGAGACGTACGCCCGGCTCGAGGGCATCCCGCCCTTCCACCCCGACCGCGTCCCTTCGGGCTCGCCCTCGGAGGCGGTCGACCAGATGACCGACGAGCTGTTCGCGCTGACGGAGAGCCTGGGCCGGTACGTCCGAGCGCGCGCCGAGGGCGCCGAGGGCGACTGGGACAGCGTGGAGGAAAACGCCGAATGGATCCTCGCCGCCGGCGACCGCCTGCGCTCCGATGGCTAACGGCCTCCGCCTCGCGACGCTCGACGCCGACCTCGCCGCGTCGCTCGACGCCCTCCGCGCCGACCTCGCGGACGCCGACGGGCGCGTCGCCCGGAGCCGTCGGCGGGTCGAGACGGCGCTGGCGGACGGCCACGCGCACTACGGGCTCAACACGGGCTTCGGCGCGCTCAAGTCCGAGCGGATCGGCCCGGCGGACGTGGAGCGGCTCCAGCTCAACCTGCTCCGGTCGCACGCCTGCGGCGTCGGCCCGCCGGTGCCCAGGCCGATCACCCGGCGGATGGTGGCGTTCAAGGCGCACGCGCTCGGCCTCGGGTTCTCGGGCGCGTCGCCGGCCGTCGTCGCGGGCCTGCTCGATCTCCTGGACCACGACCTGATCCCGGTCGTCCCGGAACAGGGGAGCCTGGGCGCCTCGGGCGACCTGGCGCCGCTCGCGCACCTCGCGCTCGTGCTCGTCGGCGAGGGCGCCGTGTGGGGCGAGGCCGGCCCGGTCCCGGCCGCCGACGCGCTGGCGGACGCCGGCCTTGAACCCGTCGCGCTCGGCGCCAAGGACGGGCTCGCGCTCATCAACGGGACCCAGTTCATGCTGGCGTTCGCCGCCGAGGTCGCCGCCCGCGCCGCCCGGCTGGCGACGACCGCCGACATCGTCGCGGCGATGACGCTGGAGGCCCGGTTGGGGTCGGCCCGGCCGTTCGACCCGCGCGTGGCCGCGCTCCGCCCGCACCCCGGCCACGCCCAGACCGCCGAGGCCGTCCGCCGGGCCCTCGCCGGGTCCGAGATCGGGCCGAGCCACGCCGGCTGCGACCGCGTCCAGGACCCGTACTCGATCCGGTGCGTGCCCCAGGTCCACGGCGCCAGCCGCGACGCGCTCGCCTTCGCCGCGGCCGTCGTCGAGCGCGAGCTGAACAGCGTGACCGACAACCCGCTCGTGTTCGACGTCGAGGGCAAACCGGACGTGGTCTCGGCGGGCAACTTCCACGGGCAGCCGCTGGCGCTCGCCCTCGACACGGCCGCCATCGCCGTCGCCGAGTGGGCGTCGATCTCGGAGCGTCGGACCTACCTCCTGGTCGACGGCGGCGACGGGCTCCCGCCGTTTTTGGTCGAGCGCTCGGGGTTGCAGTCCGGGTTCATGATCCCGCAGTACGTCGCGGCGTCGCTCGTGAGCGAGAACAAGACGCTGTGCCACCCGGCCTCGGTCGACTCGATCCCGTCGAGTCGCGGCCAGGAGGACCACGTGTCGATGGGCGCGTGGGGCGCGCGGAAGGCGCTCCGCGTGGTCGAGAACGCCGAGCGCGTCTTGGCCATCGAGGCGCTGTGCGCGGCGCAGGCCCTCGACCTCCGCCGGCCGCTCCAGGCCGGGCGCGGCGTCGAGGCGGCCCGCGCTGCGGTCCGCGAGCGCGTCGCCTTCCGCACCGACGACACCGCGTTCGAGCCCGACCTCGCGGCGGCCACCGCCCTCGTCCGCTCCGGGGCGCTGGCAGCGGCGGCCGAGGCCGAGGTCGGACTGTTGCCGTGAGGGGTTGGGGTTCGCAGGGACGAGAGCTCGGCGGACGAGGCCGGACGTTGTACTCTGGCGCGGAGTCGCGCTGGCGAGGGGAGTCCCAACGCTCGACGTCTCGGTCGAGCGGGGTCGCCCAGCACCCGAACCCTGAACCGAACTCCGAATGCGCCTGCTCCTCTTCTGCCTCCTCCTCGCCGGCTGCACCGGCACGGCCGAGGCGCCGCCCGCCGGCCCCGCGGTCGACCGCACGGTGACGGGCCGCGTCGTCGCGGTCGACCTCTCGCCGATGGCCTACGACGGCGACGCCCTCGTCGACGTCCAGCCCGACAGCGGGGGCGCCCCGGTCAAGGTCCACGTCCCGGCGCGGCAGAACCTGTGCGTGGCGTCCATCGACGCGCTCGACGCCGTGGTGCCCGGCGACCGCGTCGAGGTCCGGGGCGCGGGGGGCGAGGGGATCGTGACGCCGTGTGAGGGCGAGGACCACGTCTTCCGCGTGACCGAGCGGGCGGAGCCGCGGGCGGGGACGTTCCGCGGCGTGTTCGAGGCCGGGTTCGAGACGTCCGCGTTCCGCCCCTGCGACCGGCCGGGCGAGACGTGGTGGCTCCTGAGCGACGAGGCGTTCTTCGATCAGTTCGACGCCATCCGCCAGCGCGAGGCGCCCGACGGCGGGCGCGGGCTCCGCCTGTTCGTCGAGGCGACCGTCGTCGGCACGCTGAGCGACGCGGGCCAGTTCGGCCACCTCGGCCAGTACGCCCGCCAGCTGACGGTGACGGAGACGCGCGACATGGTCTACCTCGGCCGCGACCTCGACGCGCTGCCGTCCTGCCGATGACCGTCCTCGCCGACATCGGCCAGCTCGCGACGTGCCCGCGCGACGGGCGCGACGCCGGGCTCATCGACCACGCCGCGCTGGCGTGGGACGCCAGCCGCGTCGTCTGGGCCGGGCCCGAGGCCGAGCTCCCCGACCGCTTCGCCGACGCCGAGCGCCAGTCGGCCGGCGGGCGCCTCGTGATCCCGGGCTTGGTCGATTGCCACACGCACCTCGCGTTCGCCGGCGACCGGGCCGACGAGTTCGTCGAGCGGATCCGGGGGACGCCCTACCTCGAGGTCGCCCGGCGCGGCGGCGGCATCCTGAAAACCGTCCGCGCGACGCGGGCGGCGTCCGACGACGTGCTCGAGGCCGGCGCGCGCGACCGGCTCGGCGCCATGCTCCGCCAGGGCGTCACGACGGTCGAGGCCAAGACCGGCTACGGCCTCACCACGGCCGACGAGCTCCGCGTCTTGCGCCTCTACCGTCGGCTCGGCGAGGAGGGGCCGCAGCGGATCGTCCCGACGCTGCTCGCGGCCCACGTCGTCCCGCCCGAGTTCGCCGCCGACCGCGCGGGCTACGTCCGCCTGATCACCGACGAGATCGTCCCTGCCGTGGCGGCCGAGGGGCTGGCCGCGTTCGTCGACGTGTTCGTGGAAGACAGCGCGTTCACCGCGGATGAGGCGCGGGCGGTGTTCGCGGCGGCGAGGGCGCACGGGCTCGGGGCGAAGCTCCACGCCGACCAGCTCTCGGACACGGGCGGCGCGGCGCTGGCGGCCGAGGTCGGTGCGGCCTCGGCGGACCATCTGGAGTGCGTCTCCGACGACGGCATCCGGGCGCTCGCCGAGCGCGGCGTCGTCGCGGTCAGCTTGCCGATCGCGACGCTGGTGCTGGGGCAAGAGCCGCTGCCGGCGCGGCGGCTGCTCGACGCGGGCGCCCGCGTCGCCGTGGCCACCGACCTCAACCCGGGCTCGGCCCCGTCTTCGAGCCTCGGCCTCGCGCTGTGGCTCGCCTGCACGCGCCAGCGGATGACCCCGGAAGAAGCCCTGCGCGGCGCGACCGCCGAGGCCGCCCGCGCCCTCCGCCTCGACGACGGAACGGGCTCGCTCGCGCCCGGCGCCCCGGCCGACTTCGCCGTCCTCGACGCGCCGTCGCTCGACGTCTGGCTCTCGACGTGGCGTGCCGAGCCGGTCGCCCGGACCGTGATCGCGGGGGAGACGGCGTGGTCGACGGGCGCGAGGCACGAGGCATGAGGCGCATGCCTCATCCATCGCCGCCGCCGACACGTTCTCTGCCCCTTGCCTCTCGCCCCGTCCCCCTTGCCTTCTTCTGACCCCCGTCTCGGCAACTGGCTCCGCGACGCCCCGCTCACCGACCACACGCTCGTCGCGCTCGTCGGCTTCCCGTCGGACGAGGGCGTGCGGCGGAACGGCGGCCGGCCGGGCGCGGCGGCCGGCCCGACTGCGATCCGAGATGTGCTGTGGCGGATGACGCCCGACGCCCGCGACCCGGCGCCGTTCGTCGCCCTCCTCGACCGGGCCGCCGACCTCGGCGACGTCGACGTCACGGGCGACTTGGAGGCGGACCAGGCCCGCCTCGGCGCCGTCGTCGGCCGGCTGCTCGCGCGCGGCGTCGTCCCGGTCGTGCTCGGGGGCGGGCACGAGACGGCGTACGGCCACTTCCTGGGCTGGGTCGAGACCGGGCGCCCGGTCCACGCGCTGAACTGGGACGCCCACGCCGACGTCCGCCCGCTCGTCGACGGGCGGGGCCACTCGGGATCCCCGTTCCGCCAAATGCTCGACCACCCGTCCGGGCTCTGCACCGGCGTCACCGTCGCCGGGCTTCACCCGTGGCGCGTCGCCGCCGACCACGCCCGCGTTCCGACCGCTGTGGTCTGGGCCGAGGACCTGACCGCCAGCCGCGCCGAGGCCCTCGTCGGCGCGCTCGACGGCCCGACGCTGGCGTCGTTCGACCTCGACGCCGTCGACGCCGCGCCCGGCGTCAGCGCGCCGGGCGTGGGCGGGATCTCGGCGGCCGTGTGGCTCCGCGCCGCCGCCGCGTGCGGCCGGAGCCCGGACGTCCGCTCGGTCGACGTGGTCGAGCTCAGCCCGGCCCACGACATCGGCGGGCGGACGGCCGCGCTGGCGGCGCTCACGGTCTGGCACGTCTTGCGGGGGCTCGCTGCTCGCGAGGCCGGCGCTGGACCCGGCGTGCCGTAGGACGGCCTACGAGGGCGGGGGCGCCCCAGCGGGGGGCAGCGGGACGCCGAGCCAGTCGGCCGCCTCCTGCCGCGTCCGCGCGACGCGGTAGGTCCGGCGGAGGCCGGGGGTGAGCCGCTCGAGCAGGCGCAGGATGGCCGCCATGCTGTCCCGAGTGGTCACGCACGCGACCCGGTTCTCGCCGATCCGGTCGGCGTGCTCCCGCGCGGACGCGGCGAGCCGCTCGAGCTCGTCCGGCGAGATGTCGACCGCGGTGGCGGCCGACAGGTCCCAAACCTCATCAAATCCGGCTTCCCACGATGCGTCTTCGATTAGGCTTTTGCACGCGAGTACAAGGTCTTGACCCGTAACGTAATCGAACGCAGCAATGAATCCAATGCGGAATTCTGGATCAACCTGAATCTCGTAAGGCATTGGAGCCAGTTCGATGAGCCTCGAGATAAAGTACCGTGTTCACCCGATAGCGACGGTCTGTTCCATCCCCTATTCGCCCGTTCTTGTTCCTTGCGGGCCCGACGTGGGAGGAACCGGGATGAGAGCGTCCTACTCAGCCCGTGGAGCCCTCCCGTTGCCACCTCGCCGGGCCACCGGGGTTCTGTCACCGCGAGACCTCGGCCGGCCATCGTCTGCCGAGCGCGGCGCCGTCCCGTTACGGACTCTGGATCCGGACGCCGGTCAGGTCGCCCGTCGCTTCGAGCACGAGCGCGCCGTCCACCACGCGAGCGGCCGTCACGCGCAGGGCCAGGTCCTCGTCGGTGAGGTCCACGACCGGGTTGATCTGGTCGGAGACGCCCCTCGCGAGGGCGCCGCCGAGCCCGATCCCCGCCGCCCGCACACCCTCGACGTCGAAGTGGACGCGCCCGTCTTGAGCCACGACGCGGCCGCGGACCTCGGCCCCGACCGGGAGCCGAGCGCCCCCGATCTCCCCCCGGATGCGGACCGTCAGGCGGTCGGGCGCGTCGAGCGAGAGCTCGGCGTCGGCGATGCCGCGCTGGGTGGCGAGGTACGCCGCGAGGTCGGCCGGGAGGAGGCGGGCCGTGCCCCGGGCGGCGTCGACCCGGGTCAGCCGGCGCGTGGACCGGTCGAAGGCGACGCCGCTCAGCGTGACGTCGAGCCGGTCGATGACCGGCGCGTCCTCCCGGGCCACGCGCTCGCCGACCACGCGGACCGTCTCGGCCGTCCCGGCGCGGGCGCTGAGGCCGTCGACGGTGGCCTGGTAGCGCTCGGCGGGGCCGAGGACGCTGGGCAGGGCCGCCTCGATCTCGGCCTCGGCGCGGCCCGAGAGGTCGCACCCGGAGAGGGCGAGGGCGGCCAGGAGGGCGAGGAGCAGGCGCGAGGGAAGAACCATGGGCCGTGGATGAGCGAGGGCCCGGGAGGTTCCGGCTCGACGGTCTGCGTCGGGTGCGGGCGGTGTCGCCCGGAGTCCGCTCACGCGGTCGGGGGCCATTTCCTGTGCGCGGAGTCCATCGGCTGCGCCATCTTTGAGGACTCGCCTCCCGCTGCCATGTCCGAGCCCCCGTCCGTCGGCTTCCAGATCACGTCCGACCCGGACCGCACCACGGCCGGGGCGCCGACGGGCGGCGCGGCCGAGCGCGAGCGCGGCGGCGCGTTCCGCCTGGTCCTCGTCGCCGACCTCGACCCCCAGGCCGCTCAGCCCGACTGGGCCGACGGCGACCGCGTCTGGGACGTCGACGTGAACACGTTCGCCGAGCGGATGCGCGAGCATGGGCCCCGGCTCGACGTGACCGTCCCCGGCCTCGACGGCGAGCGCCTCCCGGTGGCGTGGACGGCCGACGCGCTCGACGCCTTCACGCCGGCCGGCATCGTGTCCCGCGTCCCCGGGCTCGCGGCGGCGGCCCAAGCCCAGGCCGCCCTCGACGACGCACGCCGCGGTGGCTTGGGACTCGACGCTTTGCGCGAGCGCTTGCGCCAGACCGGCGTCGCGGGGGCCGACGACCTCACGGCGGCCGTGGCTGCTCGGCCCGCTTCCCCCCCGGCTTCGCCATCATCCGGTGGCCCCCTCGACGCGCTGTTCGGGATGGTCGCCCTCGACGCCGACGACACGTCGCCGCCGGTGAACCCGCTCCTCGACGCGCTCGTTGGTGGGCCGTCCGGGCCGAGCGACATCGACCGGGCGGCGGCCGAGCGCGTCGCGGCGGACGTCGCCGGCCGGCTGCGCAAGACGTTGGCCGCCATCGTCGAGTACCCGGACGTGCGCCGGGCCGAGGCCGGGTGGCGCGGGCTCAAGCTCCTTGTCGACCGGCTCGCGTTCCCCAAGGGCGCGCGCCTGTCGGTGCTGGCCGCCCCGAAAGCGGCGCTTGCCCAGGCCGTCCACCACCAGGTGCTGCTCGCCGAGCACGCCCGGCCGGGCCAGACGCCGCTCGCGGCCGTCCTGCTCGACCACGCCGTCGAGGCGACGTCGGCCGATCTCGCGGCCCTCGGCGACCTCGCCGCGTCCGGCGCCAGCTTGCAGGTGCCCATCGTCGTGGGCGCGTCGCCGGCCTTTTTTGGGCTCGATGGCCCGACGGACTTTGCGCGCCTGCCCCCGGTCGCCGCGCTCTTCCAGCGGACCGAGTACGCCGCGCTCCGCTCGCTCCAGGCCCGGCCCGAGGCGGCGTTCTTGGCGCTCGCCATCCCACCGTTCCTGCTCCGCACGGCCTTCGGGCCGGATCATCCCGACCCGGCCCACGGGGTCGAGGGCGGCGAGCGTCTGTGGGGCAGCGGCGCGCTGCTCGTCGGTCTCGCGATGGCCGAGGCCCACCGCGAGCGTGGCTGGCCGACGGCGTCGGCGGGACAGGCGGTCCCCGACCTCCCCGTCTGGGCCGGGCGGACGGGGGCGACGCCGCTCGCGGCGGCGTTCGGCAACGACGTGGTTGCTGACCTCGCCCGTGCCGGCGTGCTCGCGTTCGCGGGCCCGCTCGGGAGCGACCGTGCCGTGCTCGGCTCGGCTGCGATGGTCGCCGCTGGCGACGTGTCGGGCGACGCGCATGCTCGGCCGAGCCTGCCGGCCGCCGTGTTCACCGCGCTCGCCACGCACCGCGCGCTGACCCTCGGCGCGGCCTGCGCCGGGCTCGACCCGGACGCGGCGGGGGCCGAGATCGACCGGCGCTTCCGCGCCTTCGTCCGCGGCGACGCGGGGCCCGTCGAGCCGGACGCCGTGACGGTCCAGCACGTCGGTGCGCACGACACGGCCGCCTCGCGGACCTACGCCGTCCGCCTGCGGCCCTCGCGGGACGTGCTGCCCGAGCCGGTCGGCGTCGTGCTCGGCGTCGAGGTGCCGAGGGCGACGGCGGGCGGGTGACTCGGGCTCGCGAAGCGGCGCCGGAGCGTCGGCAGCAGGAGCGCGACGAGGACCGCGGCGACGGCGACCAGCCCGGCGGCTCCGCCCCACAGCGCGGCCGACCCGAGCCCGGCGAACACGAGCCCGCCGAGGGCCGGGCCGATCATCTTGGCCAGTCCCCAGCTCGCGTGGTACACGCCCTGGTACGAGCCGCGCAGGTCGTCGGGCGCCATCCGCGCGACGAGCGTCGGGACGACGGGCAGGAACGCCATCTCGCCGAGCGTCCACACGACGGCGCAGGCGGCGTAGGCGCCGAACGAGTGGGCCGGGATCTGGAGCGCCAGCCCGAGCGCGACGAGGGCGACCGCCGTCGGGACCGGCCACCCCGTCGCCCGGTCGCCGACCCACGCGGCCACCGGCAGCCCGACGAGCACGATCAACGCCCCGTTGACGGTGATGACGAACCCGAAGTAGCGCT
This sequence comes from Rubrivirga sp., assembly GCF_965213695.1. Taxonomy (GTDB): domain Bacteria; phylum Bacteroidota; class Rhodothermia; order Rhodothermales; family Rubricoccaceae; genus Rubrivirga. The sequence goes on from NZ_OZ243912.1 coordinate 376,456, forward strand.
CGCTCAGCCCGTCGGCCTCCATCGCCAGCGGCAGCGTGGTGAACAGCTGGTAGAACCCGATGCCGGTCAGCAGCACGGCCAGGGCGAGCGCCGCCAGCGCCCCGTCGCGCGCGACCGGGCCGAGGTCGATCCGGGGCCGTTCCGCGCCGTCGGCCGTCGGAGGCCGTGTCTCGGGGACCGACACCAGGACGATGACGGCGTAGGCGAACAGCGTGGCCCCTTCCAACACGAACAGGCCGAGGTACGACCGCTCGGCCAGGAGCCCGCCGAGGGCCGGCCCCACCGCCGCGCCCAGGTTGATGGCCCAGTAGACGATGGCGTAGGCCCGAGGCCGCCCGGCCTCCGGCACCAGGTCCGCGACGGCGGCCGAGACCGCCGGCCGGTACATCTCGCTCAGCAATCCGAACGCGGCCACCAGCCCGCCGACCGCCGCGAACGACGGCGCGAACGGGATGGCCGCCATCGGGAGCGACGCCCCGCCCAGGCTCGCCAGCAGCACCGGCCGCCGCCCGACCCGGTCCGACAGCCACCCGCCGACGAAGCCGCCGGCGAACGCGCCGGCCCCGTAGAGCGAGACGGCCGCCGTCGCCTGGGCGACGCTGAACGCGCGCGGCCCGCTGAGGTAGAGGGCCAGGAACGGCAGGACCACGAGCCCCGTCCGGTTCACGAACGTGCCCACGACGAGCATCCAGAACGGGCGGGGGTAGGCCGCGACGGCGGCGCGCAGGCGGGGGGGCACGCCCGAACGTACCGCGCCCCGAACGGCCGAGGCCGCCCGGGGCGCCGAAGACGGTGCGGAGCCGGCGCGCTGGAGCACTCCGCGTAGCGGGCCCGTCCGTCATCCCGCAGACGAAGCGGGCTGTCCGTGGGGTGGCCGGCCTCCGCGAGGCGATTCGGAGCGGGCCGATCGACCGCTGACGGACCGAGTCACGGAACCACTGGCTCTAGCTGCCCAGCTTGTCGGCCGCTTTGCCGAGCAGGTCGGCCGCCGTCTCGGCCGCCTTGCCCGCGAGGTCGCCGGCCACCTCGGCCGCTTTGCCGGCGGCCTTCGCCGCCTGGTCCTTCACGGCGTCCGGCGCGAGGTCGGCCGCCTTGCTGGCGAGCGCGCCGGCCGCGTCGCCGGCCTTGTCGGCGGCGTCTTGGGCGAGGTCGCCGGCAGTGTCTTTGAGGTTGTTGAGGTCCATGACGAGAGGGGAGGGGGTGAGCCCAAAGAATACGGGGCCCGCGGCGATCGCCGCGGGCCCCGTGTCTGTCGCGCCGTCGAGTGCGCTCAGTCGAGCCCGTCGATGGCGTCCCCGGCCGCGTCGGCGGCGTCGGCGTGGGCGTCACCGGCGGTCTTGCGGGCCTTGCCGGCCATCTCCTGGGCGGCGCCCTTGGCCTGCATGCTCTTGTCGTCGAAGGCGTCGCCGACCGTCTTCTTGACCTTGCCCTTCATCTCGTCGAAGGCGCCGGCGGCCTGCTCCTTGCGGCCCTTGGCCTCCTCCTCGTGGAGCTGGTTCTTCGCGTCGTTGGTGAGGTCGCTCATGGGGTCGGGGGAATCGTGGAAGGGCCGGTTGCACGAGGCCCGTTCTCGGGAGGTCCGCCGGCCGGCCGAATTCACGCCTGGCCACTCTCAGAGCCTCCTGCGACCCCTCGGCCCGAGCCGCTACTCGGCCGGCTGGCGGTCGCGGTAGGCGTCGCGCGAGCGGACGTAGTCGTCGGCGAGCCGGTCCGTGATCCGCTCGGCGACGAGGTCGGCCAGGCGGCCGAGGCCCGTCGCCATCTCGGCCGACGACAGGGCCGCCAGCGACCGGCCCGTGAACACGTTGCCGACCGAGACGGGCAGCCCCAGCAGCACCCGGTCGACGACCTCGCGCTCCCTCAGCTCGGCGTCCCACAGCGTCGCGCCGGTCCGGGCGTCGAGCAGGTAGACGTCGCCGACGAGCACGAAGTAGACCGCGCCCTCGTACGAGTCGGCCACGAGCGCGTAGTCGGCGATGCGGAGGTCGAGGACAAAGTCGGCGGCCTCGGGCCGCGAGGCCGGGGCGAACCGCAAGAGCTGGGCCGTCCGCGCCAGCGACTGCCGCGCGATCCGGTCGGCCACGTCGACCGTGGCGACCACGCTGTCGAGCCGGGCCTGGGCGCGCCGCGCCTGCCGACGCTTCTCGAGCGACGTCCCCACGCGGACGGCCGTGCCCACGGGGTCGTACGGGTTGATCCCGGCCTCGAGCGGGCTCCCCGCCTGGACGCGCGGGGCCGGCGGGATGGCGGCCGTGACGGCCACGCGGCGGCCGTCGAGCGAGACCTCGTCCAGGCGGTTCGACGTGCCGCATCCGGACACGGCGAGGGCGGCGACGAGGGCGACGAGCGGGAGCGAGCGGTGGAACACGGCCGGGGGCAGAGGGTGAGCGCGCTAGCTTAGCCGCCTTTCGCCCGGTTCCGGTAACCCCGCCGTCTCATGCCCTACGTCGTCGCCCAGCCCTGCATCAACTGCAAGCACACCGACTGCGTCGAAGTCTGCCCCGTCGACTGCTTCTACGAGGGGCCTAACTTCCTCGTCATCCACCCCGACGAGTGCATCGACTGCAACGCCTGCGTCCCGGCCTGCCCCGTCGAGGCCATCTACGCCGACGACGAGCTGCCCGAGGACCAGGCCCACTACGCCGAGTGGAACGACTACCTGTCGAGGCAGTGGCAGACCCTCGGCTACAACATCACCGAGAAGAAGGAGCCGCTCCCAGGCTGCGGCGACGACAACACGGCAACCGAGGAGGACATCCTGACCTGGGAGGGCGCCGAGTAACCGTGCCTCCCTCGGCCGGGGCTACAGGATGACCGACAGCGCGGCGAGGGCCAGGACCACCGAAACCATCGCCGAGCGGATCGCGGTGCGGGACGGGAGGAGGGACACGGTTGCCAAGGATGCGCCGGGGAGACGAACCAATATGCGGCCCGGTCGCGAGCGGTCCAAGCGTGAACGTCTGATCGTTCCCTGAGGGTTGGCCTGAGGCGCATGCCGGTGTTGCTCCAGAGACGCGCCCGGTTTTCTCTCCCATCTTCCCCCTGAGCCGCTACGCTCTCCGCCGATCACAGAAATAAGACGAGTCATTTTCCATAGTAGGGTAGAAACCCCCGCCTTCAGGCGGGCAGCTTCCAGCTAGCCGTATGCCCCTCGGGTCCCGCTCACGGTTGGCGATCTTCCCCCGTGGACTACCGTCGGGGCTCGCACACCACCTACCGCATCGAGCACCACTTCGTGTGGGTCACGAAGTACCGGCACGAGATACTCTCGGCACAAGGTGCTCTCGGGCGACGTGGCGGTCCGGCTCCGGGAGTTGGTCCGCCAGACGTGCGAGCGGTCGGAGGTCGAGATCTTGGACGGCGTCGTCTCGTCGGACCACGTCCACATTCTGGTGTCGGCCCCGCCTCAACTGGCGCCGTCGGAGATCATGCGCCGCGTCAAGGGTCGGCCGGCGGAGAAGTCGTTCGAGGACTCCGGGTGGTCGCGGAAGGAGTTCTGGGGCCGGCGTCTGTGGGCGCGCGGCTACTTCTGCGTGACGAGCGGGGCGAAGGGCGACGTTCCATCGCCTACGCAGGAGAAGATCGAGGAGTACCTGCGGCATCACTTCGAGCCGACGGAAGCGGACAACTTCAAGATCGAGTAGCGACCGGCGGCCTTAGCCCGCCGGTATCGGACTTCCAGTCGTCGGCTTTCAGCCGTGTCGAGAACCCACCGGCTGAAGCCGGTGGTCGTTCAGTCCCGCGCCGGCGGGACCGCAAAGCGACGGCGCCAGCCAACCCATGCGGCGCCGGCGCAGCGATCAGGACCGTATGGTCCCCGTCTTCGCGGGGATGGCTATTGGCGTTGCGTGCTCGATTTGTGGACCCGATTAGAACGTAGCGACCCCGCTCCCCCCCGGGGGTGGAGAGCGGACCCAATCTCGCTCACCAAACAGCTTCTGGCGGCGCGCGTCGGCCCGACGTGGGAACGCCCCGCCGGCCGATGGAGCCGACGGGGCGTTTCGCGGACGGGGGCTCGGCGCACCGCGACGCTGGCGGACAGGACACGGCACGCCGTGTCCCTACTTGCCGGTGAACAGCATGTCGCGGTAGGTCGGGAGCGGCCACAGGTCGGCCGGGACCTCCTTCTCGAGCGCGTCGCAGGCCGCGCGGACGGTGGTGAGCGCGGGGATCACCTTGTCCTTCATCGCGACCGACTCGTCGGCCGCCTTGTGGGCGGCGGCGCGGGCCTCCGCGAGCGCGCCGAGCGCCGTCTGGAGCGCGTTGACCTGGTCGATCACGCCGGACGCGATGGCCTTCGTGCCCGAGACGTCGAGCCCAAGGTCGTCGGCGGCCTCGGCGGCCTCGCCCAGCTCGGCGAGGGCCCGGATGGCCGCCGGCAGGACCAGCGTCTTGGCCATCGACTCGGTCGTCGCCGCCTCCACGTTGAGCGTCAGCGCGTACTGCTCGGCCAGGATGTCCTTGCGGCTCTCGAGCTCGGCCTCGGTCAGCACGTCGTAGCGCTCGAACACGGCGACGTTCTTGGCGTCGGTCAGCGTCGCGAGCGCGTCGGGCGTCGTCTGGAGGTTGAGGAGGCCGCGCTCCTCGACGGCCTCGCGGTGCCACTCGGCCGAGTAGCCGTCGCCGTTGAACACGACCCGGGTGTGCTCGCGGATCGAGTCCGTGATGACCTCGCGGACGGCCTGCTCGATGGCCTTCTTCGACGACTTCCGGCCCAGCTTCTCTTCGAGCTTCGTCGCCAGGTCGTCGATGGCCTCGGCCACGATCGTGTTCAGGACCGTGAGCGGGAAGCTGACCGACTGGCTGGAGCCGACCGCGCGGAACTCGAACTTGTTGCCGGTGAAGGCGAACGGGCTCGTCCGGTTCCGGTCGCCCGCGTGACGCGGCAACGTGGGGAGGACCGGGCTGCCCAAGCCGAGGAAACCGGACTGCTTGCTCTCGGTCGCCGTGCCGGTCGCCGTGATCTGCTCGAACACGTCCGAGAGCTGGTCGCCCAAGAAGATCGAGATGATGGCCGGCGGCGCCTCGTTGGCCCCCAGCCGGTGGTCGTTCGCCGCCGTCGCGATCGCCGCCCGCAACAGGTCCTGGTGCGTGTGGACGGCCTGGACGACGGCCGTGCAGAAGAACAGGAAGCGGAGGTTCTTGTGCGGCGTGTCGCCGGGCTCGAGCAGGTTCTCGCCCCCGTCCGTCGACATGGCCCAGTTGACGTGCTTGCCGGACCCGTTGATGCCGGCGAACGGCTTCTCGTGGAGCAGGCACGCCAGCCCGTACCGCTTGGCGACGCGCTGGAGCACCATCATCATGACCTGCTGGTGGTCCGCGGCGACATTCGCGTTCTCGAAGATCGGCGCGATCTCGTACTGGCCCGGGGCCACCTCGTTGTGGCGCGTCGCGACGGGCACGCCGAGCCGGTAGAGCTCGGTCTCGACCGCGTTCATGTAGGCCATGATCCGCTCCGGGATCGACCCGAAGTAGTGGTCGTCGAACTCCTGCCCCCTGGGCGGCGCGGCCCCAACGAGCGTCCGCCCGGCGACCAAGAGGTCGGGCCGGTCCTCGAAAAAGGCCTCGTCGATCAAGAAGTACTCCTGCTCGGCCCCGCACGTCGCGTACACCCGGCCGACCGACTCGCCCAACACGTCGAGCGCGCGCGTGGCCTGGCGGTCGAGGGCCTCCATGCTGCGCAAGAGGGGGATCTTGTGGTCGAGCGCCTCGCCGGTCCACGACGCGAAGGCCGTCGGGATGCAGAGCGTGGCCGACCCGTTGTGCTCGACCAAGAAGGCCGGGCTCGTCGGGTCGTAGGCCGTGTAGCCCCGGGCCTCGAACGTGGCGCGGAGGCCGCCGCCGGGGAAGCTGGAGGCGTCGGGCTCGCCCTGGATCAGGTTCTTGCCCGAGAACTCGGCGACGGCGCCGCCGCCCGCGTTCGGCGTGATAAACGAGTCGTGCTTCTCGGCCGTCCGCCCGGTGAGCGGCTGGAACCAGTGCGTGTAGTGGGTCGCGCCGCGCTCGACGGCCCACTCCTTCATGGCGAGGGCGACGGCGTCGGCGACGGTCTCGTCGAACGGCTCGCCGTTCTCGATGGTGGCCGTCAACTTCTTGTAGACGGCCTTCGGCAGGCGCGACTTCATCTCGGCCAGGCCGAACGTGTTCTGGCCGAAGATGGCTTCGACGTCCTGAGGCGTGGCGTGGCCGTTTCCGTTGAGGGCGGTGCGGGTGAGGGTGGGCATGGGGGTGGGGGAAGAGGGTGGGTCGGCGGCGTTGCGTGCAACGCCGGTACGGGTCGGCGTCGTCGAGCGGGTCGGCGGCGAGCGGGTCGGCGTCGGGCGGTCAGTCGGGCGAGGCGAGGACCATCGGCTGGGAGCGGAGGTAGGGGGTCTCCTTGTGGGTCGTGAGCACCAGGCTCGTCCGCGTGCCGCGGACGCCGGGGACGGCCTGGATCGTCGCGAGCAGCCGCTCGAGCGCCGTCGTGTTCCGCACGCGGACTTTGAGTACGTGCGAGCCGTCGCCGGTGACCGAGTGGAGCTCCTGGACCTCGTCGAGCGCCGAGGCGGTCTCGACGAACTCGGCGTAGTGGTCGCTGCCCGTCGACTGGACGAACACGAACGCCATCACGTCGTGGCCGAGCCGCTTGGCGTCGACGGTCGCGTGGAAGCCCGTCAGGACGCCGCGGGCGTCGAGCTTGCGCATCCGGTCGGAGACGGACGGGATGGACAGCCCGACGGCCTCGGCGATGTCTTTCCGCTTGATCCGCCCCTCGCGCTGCAAAAGGTCCAGGATCTGAGTGTCGATGGTATCGATTTTGTCCACGATGGCGGCTTGGTGCCGAGATTTCTGAGGCGTTCGGCAACCTACGCCTTTGCTCGTGGTGGTGGCCAGTCGCCACCCATTCTTTACGGAACCGCTGCGCGCGGCTCGGCTCGGCGCTTGGCCACCGCCTCCGCTCCGCCAGCCCGAGGGCTCTGAGGGCCGCCCGTAGTTTGAGGCTCCGGGCTCGTAGCACAACGGTTAGTGCAGCCGGCTCATAACCGGACGGTTGCAGGTTCAAATCCTGCCGGGCCCACTCAAAAGGATGCTATGTTTTTGTCTCGCATCGAGACATCGCAGAGCTTGTGCAATATGGGTACAACATTTGCCCCGCGACGGCGGGCCATTGGGACACTGACCCTCTGATAGCCGCTGGGCGATCAGTCTCGGCGGCTTTAGAGGAGACGTGCCGAGAGGACGCCGGAATCGCCGTAAATAAGGAGCACGTCCCGCGATCCATGCCGCCCTTGTCCGCCGGATACTACATCCCTCACATTACGACGGGCGCCCCGGGACCGCCCGACGCCGGGACGCTCTACCAGCCCGTGGTCCGCGACTTCAAGGGGGCGCTCGCCGAGGCGATCCTGTTCGGCGACCGCGTGACGATCGACCTGGGGACCGGCGCTGTCCCAGAGCTCTTAAAGTGGTTCGGGGGTGCGCTGTTCGAGGAGGTCATGGAGACGGGGAAGGTCGAGTTCGCCTATAGCGAGCCCATTGCTAGCGCCGGGTACGTGTCGGAAGCCTTGGCCCGCCAGTCCGGCGGGGCGACCGGCCTCGCGACCGTATCTCGCAAAGGGCTCGCGTTCAACACACCGTTTGGGAGAGCGCAGGCGGACATCAGGGGAAGCATGGATCTCCCAAAGTGGAAGGTGCGGTTGATCGCGCGTCAAGTCGAACGTGGGGTCCGCGAGATCCCGACCTCGGTGTACCGTGTGGCACACGCCGCCGCCCGGGCGGACATCACGTCTTCCGTGGGGGGCGAGCTCTTCTTCCCCAGAGACGTGGATCCCGACGCCGGCACCTTGTCGGAGCCCGATGTGCGGAAGTACCTCGCTGTGGCCGGTGCCAACGTCAAACTCGCGACGGCTGCCGAACTCGGCATCGACCGGATCGTCGGGAATCATAGCGTCCGCCTCGTCATGCTCCGCCGTCTGGCGGACCTAGCCAATGGTGCGGCAGTCGCCCTCGAGGACATCCAGACGCTGTTGGACGTGGAGGGCGTACCCGACCTGGGAGCCCTATTGAGAGACGAGGCCCTCACCTTCCAAGACGTGGTAGATCTCAGCTACACCCGACCGGCCGAAGAATTCCGAGAATGGCTAGGGGACCGAGACCGCGACAGCGCGACAGACGTGGCACGAGCGTACGCGGCTGAAGTCCGCGAGCGGGCGCGCGGGGACCTGTCTACGAGGGCCCTCCGTGTTGTGGCCGCGACCGTTGCCGGCGCGCTCTTCGGTCCGTTCGATCCGTCCGGGCTGGTCGTTGGCGCGACGGTTAACGCCGTCACCGAGTTCTACGGGCACAGGCTGGGGCAGGCATGGGAGCCGATGGTGTTCATGGACACGCTGCGGGACCTGTAGCTAGCTTCTCCGATCCGGCGTGCCATGACTGTGTCCGGCTGTCGCCCGATCTGCCGAACTCTCGGCGAACGCGGTCCACCCCCGTGGCTTCAGCGAGTGGGCCGTCCGTCCGTGACCGTCGTTGGCAATGACAGCCGGGCGTAGCTTGTCCCCAGAACGGAACCAAAACGGTGGCGCCCATGCCCTCGCTCACGCTCAAAGGCATCCCCGACCGCGTCATGGACCGGCTCCGCCAGCGGGCCGACGCCGAGCGGCGGAGCCTCAACCAGCAAGCCATCCGCCTCCTCGAGACGGCCCTCGACGACGCCCGCCCAAACTTCGCCGACGCCTACCGCGGCTTCGTCCAAGCCCACGGCCCCTCGCCGCTCGACGACGACGCATTTGACGAGACGTTCGGAGGACTCCGCGATCGGACCCCCGGGCGGCCCTCCCCGTTCGCCGACGGAGGTCCATTCGACGGCGGCGCGTGACCCGGTACCTCCTCGACACCAACACCGTCTCGGAGCCGGCTCGGAGGCGGCCGGACCCCGAAGTCCTCACTCGCATCGAGGTCCACACCGGCGAGACCGCCATCGCGAGCGTCGTGTGGCACGAGCTCGTCTACGGACTTGAGCGAATGCCTGCCGGGCGGAAACGGGACTATGTCGCGCGTTACCTCCTCGACGTCGTCCGCCCGGCTCTCCCCGTGGTCCCCTTCGACACGGCCGCCGCCGAGTGGCTGGCGCGGGAGCGGGCGCGCCTCGAAGCCCAGGGGACGCCGCGCCCTGCGCTCGACGGGATGATCGCCGCCGTCGCCGCCAGGCGCGGGCTCATCCTCGTCACCCGCAACACCGACGATGTCGTCGGCTACGACGGCCTCCACGTCGAGAACTGGTTCTCCGACAACGATTCCGACGGCTGACGGGCACGTTCAGGTCATCGCTTCATCACAGCCGCCGCGAGCTCGTCGAGCGGATCAGCGGCCTCGTCGGGGTCGTCGCCGCCGCCGCGACCCCTTGCATCGCCGGCCCGCTCCGTTAGGCGGGAGGCCGCGCCATCCCCCAGTAGCCGTGGCCGCCCGGCACCCGGCGCTCGCCGACGACCTCGAACCCGTGGCCTCGGTAATACGGAAGGTTCGACGGCGTCGACGTCTCGAGGTAGACCGCCCGTCCCTCCCGATTGGCCTCGGCGATCATTGGCGCCATCAAGCGCGCGCCCAGGCCCGTCCCCTGCGCCTCCGGCTCGACGCCCAGCAGCAGGAGGTACCAGTGGCCCGGCGGCGCGGCCTCGCGGCGGAGCGCGTCGATGGTGTCGGACAGCTTCTTGAGCCGCCACGTCGCCGCGGCCCCGTACCGCCGGGGGAACCCGAGCGCCCCGGCCCGGACGCCGGACGCCAGCCCGACGCCGTTGCCCGGCGCGATCCACACCGACTGGCCCGCGCCGCCGTCGCCCACGTAGAGGCGCCCGCCGCCGAAGCCGAGCCGCGGCACGAGCACGCCGTAGTACCACTGGAGCGCTCGGCGTCGCTCGTCGGGGTCGGGCCAGAGGTACATCCCGCCGGCGTCGTCGATGAAGGCCGCGCTCATGGCTCGGCCCAGCCGCTCGGCGTCGTAGCCCGAGGCGGTCGCGCGGTGGATTCCGGGGGGGAGGTCAGAGGCCGAGGGCATGGCGAGCGGAACCCCCACCGGGGCCGCTGAGGTCCCCGAGCGCTCGTGGCGGGACGGTCGAACCGGAGGAGCCCCTTTGGTCTTTCCATCTACGCCGCGCGTCGGCCTGTCGTCACGCGGTCGACGCGCTGGTCGGGCGCGATCCACCGTCCGTCGCCGCCGGCCACCGGGTAGGCGTTGGGAGCCCCGGGCACGAGGGATCGCGACGCGCGCGCGGGCACCTTGCGGAACCGGGCGCCCTGCCACCAGAACAGCGCGCCGGGCGGCAGCAGCACGAACGGGACCGGAGACGCCGACGCCGGCGGGACCTCGACGCCGCACCGCGCCAGCGCCGCCTCAGCATCGATCCCCTCGGCCAGTGCGAGGGCGACGGCCAGCGCGCGCGGCGCCTCGGCCGCTACCTCGGGCGCGAGCCGAGCGAGGGCGCGGTCGACCGCCACGCGGACGTCGTCGGGGGTGGGGGACGGCACCGGGGGGCGGTGAGGCGTGAGCGGTGAGGCAGGCGCGAGCGGTCAGCCGTGAGCGGTGAGGCGCAGGCCGCTGAGCGGGCTCAGAACGCGGCGGGGCATCCCAAGCTCCGACGCTGCCTCATCGCTCACGCCTCACACCTCCGTGCCCTACGCCAGCACGATCTGGCGGCGGAGCCGGGCGACGGGCACGCCGAGCTGCTCGCGGTACTTCGTCACCGTCCGCCGGGCGATGGGGAAGCCCTCCTCGGCCAGCAGGTCGGCCAGCTTCTGGTCGCTCCACGGCTTCGTCTTGTCCTCCTCCGACACGATCCGCTCGAGCAGCGCCTTGACCTCCTTGTTCGAGACCTCCTCGCCGTCGTCGCCGGTGATGCCCTCCGAGAAGAAGTGCTTCAGCTCGTAGACGCCGTACTCGGTCTGGACGTACTTCCCGTTGACCACGCGGCTCACCGTCGAGATGTCCATCTTGATGATGTCCGCGATGTCCTTCAGGATCATCGGCTTGAGGTGGCCCTCGCCGTGCTCGAAGAAGTCGCGCTGGACCTCGACGATGGCCTCCATCACCCGGAGCAGCGTGTTCCGCCGCTGCTGGATCGAGTTGATGAACCACCGGGCCGACTCCATCCGGGTCTTCAGAAAGTCCTTCGTCTCCTTCGCCTTGTCGTCGCCCTTCGTCTTGCGCGCCGAGAGGTCGTTCCACATGTCCCGGTAGTGCCGGGACACGCGGAGCTCGGGCGCGTTGCGGCCGTTGAGCGAGATCCGGAAGTCCTCGCCGTCGCGCTCGACGGTGAAGTCGGGCGTGATGTAGTTGGTCTGGACGGCGAAGTCGCCCTCGCCCGGCTTGGGGTCGAGGCTGCGGACCAGGTCGAAGGCCTCCTTCAGGTCGTACTCGTCGATGCCGAGCTTGCGCTGGATGGCGTCGAAGTGCTTCATCGTGAACGCCTTGTAGCAGTCCCGGAGCATGTCGATCGCGTTCTCGCGCCCGTCGACCTCGTCGCCCATCACGTCGAGCTGGATAAGCAGGCACTCGCGGAGGTCGCGCGCCGCGATGCCGACTGGGTCGAGCCGCTGGATCCGCGTCAGCACCCGCTCGATGTCGGCCTCGGTGAGCACGACGCCGTAGTTGAACATGACGTCGTCGAGGATCGACTCGACGGGCCGGCGGAGGTAGCCGTCCTCGTCGATGGACCCGATGATCTGGTCGGCGACGAGCTCCTCGGTCTCGCTCAGGTCGAGCAGGCCGACTTGGTCGCGCAGGCCCTCGGCCAGCGACGACATGGCCGGCATGGGCGTCTCGCGCTCGTCCTCCTCGGCCGAGTGGTCGACCTGGGCCTTGTAGCCGTAGAGGTCGTCGGGCGCGTTCAAGAACTCGTCCCAGTCGAACTCGTCGTCGGACGAGGTCTCGGTGGACTCGGACGGGAGGTCGTCGTCGAGGTCGCTCGAGCCGTCGTCGGTGGGCTCGTCGGCGTTGTCGAGCTGGAGGTCGTCCTCCTCCTCGCCCTCTTCCAAGAGCGGGTTCGACTCGAGCTCGGCCTTGATCCGCTGTTCGAGCGCCAGCGTCGGCAGTTGCAGCAGCTTGATGTACTGGATCTGCTGCGGCGAGAGCTTCTGCTGGAGGCTTTGCTTTTGGTGGAGGTTGAGCATCGGAGAGAGAGACGACCCGGGGGGGTATCGGGACGCGCGGCCGGCCGGTTAAGCGGGCGGCGCGGGGGCGGGGTCCTGGGGCCCGATGCCGACGTCGTGGCGCCGCTGACGCAGCGTCTCGCGGAACCGGGCCACCCAGTCGGCGCCGTACTTGCGGGTGAGCGGGCGGTCGAGGAAGTCGGCGAGTTGGACGCCGGTCCGCCGGCCGTGGGGGACGGCCGGGGCGCACAGCTCGATCCGCTCGTAGTTCAGCACGTCGGTGGCCTCGTCGCCCTCGCCGAACGTCTCGATGCGGACGGGGTAGAGGTGGCACGAGACGGGTTTCTCGAACCCGGTCTTGCCGTCCCAGAACGCCTGCTGCAACGCGCACTTGGCGACGGCCGAGCCGGCCCCGCCGCCGTCGTACACCACGAACACGCACTCGCGGTTGCGGACGGTCGTGGTGTGGTAGCCGGACCGCTCGTCGCCCTCCCACACGCCGTGCCGGGCGATCTCGGCCCGGGCCTCGGGCCGGAGCTTCCGCTCGACGACGGGCAGCGCGTCCTCCAGCATCTGGCGCTCGTCCGGCTCGACCGGTGCGCCGCGGTCGCCGTGGACGCAGCACGCGCCGAAGCACGAGCCGAGGTGGCACGCGAACGGCGCGTCCAAGAGGGCGTCGGAGACGAGGACGTGGTCGACAGCAAACATGGCGCCAACGTAGGGACGGACGCGAGCGGGCGTCAACGGAGAATGCCGGAGGATCGGTGGACCGGGTGCCCATGTGCCCACCCGTCCACGCAGCGGGGGTGACGCCCCCTGTCACCCCCGTCGGCTACCTTGCGAGAAACCGACCACCGATCCATGAGCTCCGCCCCCCGCGACGCCTCCGCGCCGACCTCGGCGCCCGACGCCGATCTCGAAAAGGCCCTACGCCCGCGCGCCCTCGACGACTTTATCGGCCAGCCCAAGATCAAGGACAACCTCCGGGTGTTCGTGACGGCCGCGCTCCAGCGCGGCGAGGCGCTCGACCACGTGATCCTCTCCGGGCCCCCGGGGCTCGGGAAGTGCATCACGCCGGACAGCCTGGTGCTCACCCGGGAGGGCTGGGTCGAGTTCGCCGACCTGATCCCGGACGGGATGGCGCCCGGCGACTCGCGCCCGGTCTCGGTCGAGGTCCAAGGCGCCCTCGGGCTGGAGCCGGCCTCGCACGTCTACCGCAGCGGGCGCGTGCCGACGGTCCGGGTCCGCACGCGGGCCGGCTTCGAGATCGAGGGGACGCCGCACCACCCGGTGCTCGTCGCTACGGCGTGGGGACCGACGTGGAAGCGGCTGGGCGACCTGACGGCGGACGACGCCGTCGCGGTCTCGCGCGGCGCGCGCGTGCCGGGCCGGCCGGCGAGCGCGTGGTTCGCCCCCGACGGCAACGCCGCGCGGCGGCGTCTGTCGTCCGAGCGGACCCGGTTCCTCCACGCGGCCCTCTCGCGGTCGCTCGGGCGCCCCCCGGCCGCCGTCGAGCTCCGGCGGACCTACGCGCTCTCCGTGGGATGCGGGGAGACGCCGACGCCGGAACGGGCCGCGCACCGGCTCGGACTCCCCCTCAGCGACGGCCGCGCCATCGCCACGGTCGCCGCCCGGCCGCTCCCTCTGCCGCCGGAGGGGCGGCGCGTCCGCCTCGACGCGGACCTCGCGTGGCTCCTCGGCGCGCTCGTCGGCGACGGCCACGCGGAGGCGGACGGCGGGTTCGTGCTCACCTGCGCCGAGCCCGAGATGCAACGCGAGGCCGAGCGCGTGGTCGGGGCGACCTTCGGACGCCGGAGCGCCTTCCGCCAGCACGGCGACCGGTCCCCGCGGCTGGCGCTCGGCGCCGACATCGGCCGGGCGCTGGGCGCCTTCGGGCTGACCGACGCGACGGCGGCGGGCAAGCGGGTGCCCCACGCCGTTCGGGCGGGAACGCCCTCTGTCGTGGCCGCCTTCCTCCAGGGGCTGTTCGACGCCGACGGACACGCGCGCCGCGACGGCGTCGAGCTCAGCACGCGGTCGGAGGCGCTGGCCCGCGAGGTCCAGCTTCTGCTCTCCGGCCTCGGCGTGATCGCGTACCGGAAGGTGACCGCGAAGGCCGACGCGCCGTTCTGGACCCTCTTCATCGGGGGCGACGACGCGCGCCGGTTCTACCGCGAGGTCGGCTTCCGGCTCTCGCGCAAGCAGGCCCGTTCCGGCGAGATGCCGGCCGAGTCCCGGTGGAGCCGCTCGGACCTGGTGCCCGGCGCGGCGGCGCTGCTCGCGCGGATGCTCCGCGAGACCCGCCCTCACCCGCGAGCCGTTCATAAGGCGTTCGGGCACGTCGTCCAGGGCGACCGAGAGGTCTCGCGGTCGCAGGCTGTCCGCCTGCTGAGCCTCCTCCCGGAGTCGGCCCAAGCCCTACCCAAGGCCGAGGCGCTGGCGGCGCTGCTCGACCCCCGGGTCGCCTGGGACGCGGTCGCCGAGACGACGCCCAGCCACGCCGAGGCGTACGACTTCGTCGTACCGGGCACCCACACGTTTGTCGCCAACGGGATCGTCAACCACAACACGACGCTCGCGTACATCATCGCCGAGGAGATGGGGTCCGAGGTCAAGAGCACGTCGGGCCCGGCGCTCGACAAGCCGGCCAACATCGCCGGGCTGCTCACGAACCTCAACGAGGGCGACGTCCTGTTCATCGACGAGATCCACCGGCTGTCGCCCGTCGTCGAGGAGTACCTGTACTCGGCGATGGAGGACTACGCCATCGACATCCTGATCGACTCGGGCCCGTCGGCGCGGAGCGTCCGGATCGCGCTGCCGCCGTTCACGCTGATCGGCGCGACGACGCGGAAGGGGCTCTTGACGGCGCCGCTCCGGGCCCGCTTCGGCGTCGACTTCCGGTACGATTACTACGACGTCGACACGCTGCACAAGATCGTGCTCCGGAGCGCCGGGCTCATGGGCGTCGACATCGACAACGAGGGCGCCTTCGAGATCGCCCGCCGCTCGCGCGGCACCCCGCGCATCGCCAACAAGCTGCTCCGCCGGACGCGCGACTTCGCCGAGGTCGAGACCGAGGCCGGCCCGGGCGATGGCCGCGTCACGCGGCCCGTCGCCGACCACGCCCTCAACGCGCTCGACGTGGACGAGGCCGGGCTCGACGAGATGGACGCCCGGATCCTCCTCGCGCTCATGGAGAAGTTCGACGGCGGGCCGGTCGGCGTAAGCACGATCGCGGTCGCCGTCGGCGAGGACGCCGGGACCGTCGAGGAGGTCTACGAGCCGTACCTCATCCAGGAGGGGTTCATGGCGCGGACCCCGCGCGGCCGGGTCGCCACGCGCCGGGCCTACGACCACTTCGACGTGGCCCCGCCGCTCAAGCAGTCCGACATCTTCGACGAGCTGCTGGGATGAGCGCCGAGAGGACCGGGGGACGGGGAGCGGGGGACGGGCCGAGCCGTCCAGCGCCCGTGGCCGACCCCCGGATCGCGACGCACCTCCTGGCGCTCGACCGGGCGTTCGACGGCCGCGGCTGGCACGGGCCGACGCTGCTCGGCGCGGCGCGCGGGCTGGACGAGGCCGCCGCGAGCTGGCGCCCGGCGCCGGACGCGCACAACGCCTGGGAGTACCTCGCCCACGCGGCGTACTGGACGTACCGCGTGCTCAGGCACGTCGCCGCCGACCCGCCGGCGCGGTTCGACGAGCCGGGGTCCGACTTCTTCGCGCGACCGGCGGAGGGCCGGACGCTGGCGGACGACCTCGACCGGCTCGTCGCGTGGCACGGCCGGCTCGTCGAGGCCGTCCACGCGCTCGACCCCGCCCGCCTCGACGCGGTCGCATACGACGACTACACCGTGGCCGACCTGCTGGCGGGCATCGCGGCGCACGACGCTTACCACGCGGGCCAGATCCGCTTGCTCCGGCGCCTCCACGACGCGGCGCCAGACGGGACGTAGCGGGTGGCCCTGAGAGGGCGTGGCACGCCACGCCCCTACGGGAGGGCGCGAGGTCTGGGGCGGAGGCCCCGGATCTCTCCATCCCGCGTCCCTCTCCGCTCACACTCGCGCGCTGGCGAAGGCGTCGGCGACGATCTCTTGGGCCTCGGCCTGTAAGCGCGCGAGGTGGTCGGGCCCGCGGAAGCTCTCCGCGTAGATCTTGTAGACGTCCTCGGTCCCCGACGGCCGGGCGGCGAACCAGCCGGCCTCGGTCTGGACCTTGAGCCCGCCGATGGGCGCGTCGTTGCCCGGCGCCCGCGTCAACGTGGCCGTGACGGCGTCGCCGGCGAGCGTGTCGGCCGTGACGGCGTCGGGCGAGAGGTCCTTGAGGACGGCCTTCTGCTCGCGCGTCGCCGGCGCGTCGATCCGGGCGTAGACGGGGCTCCCGAACCGCTCTTCGAGCGACTGGTAGCGCTCGCCGGGGTCGCGCCCGGTGACGGCCGTGATCTCGGCCGCGAGCAGCGCCAGCAGGATCCCGTCCTTGTCGGTCGTCCAGGTGCCGCCGTCCGTGCGCAGGAACGAGGCGCCCGCGCTCTCCTCGCCCCCGAACGCCATCGACCCGGAGAGCAGGCCGTCGACGAACCACTTGAACCCGACGGGCACCTCGGCGAGGTCGCGCCCGAGCGACGCGGCCACCCGGTCGATCATCGACGACGACACCAGCGTCTTGCCGACGGCGGCCTGGGCCGGCCAGTCCGGCCGGTTCGTGAACAGGTACTCGACGGCGACGGCGAGGTAGTGGTTCGGGTTCATCAGCCCAGCGCTCGGGGCCACGATCCCGTGCCGGTCGGCGTCGGGGTCGCAGCCGACGGCCACGTCGAACCGGTCCTTGAGCTCGACCAGCCCGGCCATCGCGTAGGGCGACGAGCAGTCCATCCGGATCTGGCCGTCGCGGTCGACGCGCATGAACCCGAACGTCGCGTCGACCCGCTCGTTGACGACCTCCAGGTCGAGCCCCCACCGCTCGGCGACGCGCGGCCAATAGTCGATGCTGGCGCCACCGAGAGGATCGACCCCGATGCGGACGCCGGCCGATTTCACTGCCTCCAGGTCGAGGACGGCGCCCAAGTCGTCGACGTAGGGCTGGACGAGGTCGCGCTCGTGCGTCGTGTCGGCCGCGAGGGCGCGGGCGAGGGTCGTCCGCTTGACGCCGTCGAGGCCGGCGTCCAAGAGCGCGTTGGCGCGGGCCTGGACGGGCCCGGTGATCTCGGGCCCGGCCGGTCCGCCCGTCGTCGGGTTGTACTTGAAGCCGCCGTCGGCCGGCGGGTTGTGGCTCGGCGTGATGACAACACCGTCGGCGAGGCCGTCGGTCCGGCCGCGGTTGTGGGCCAGGATGGCGTGCGAGACGGCCGGCGTGGGGGTGGCCCCGCCGCCCTCTTGGACGATCACCTCGACGCCGTGCGCGGCGAACACCTCGAGGGCCGTGCCGAACGCCGGGACCGAGAGCGCGTGCGTGTCGAACCCGACGAACAGGGGCCCGTCGACGCCGGCCTCGGTCCGGTGCTCGACGAGCGCCTGGGCGATGGCGAGCACGTGGCCTTCGTTGAACGCGCCGTCGAGCGAGCGCCCCCGGTGGCCGGACGTCCCGAAGCTGACGCGCTGGGCGGGGTCCTCGGGGTCGGGCTCGCGGGTGTAGTACGCCGCGACGATGCGCGGGACGTCGGGCAGGAGGCTCGGGGGGACGGGGTGGCCGGCGAGGGGCGAGACGGGCATGGGGGCGTCGGAGGGGCCCGCAGTCTACCGCGCGGACCCCCCGTCCACACGCCCCTCGCTCCGCTCAACGGGCGCGCGGACTGTCCCCCTTGGCAAGGGGGACAGCTTTCCGAGCCGGGAGCGAAGCGACCTGCCGGGAAGCGGGGGGTTATGAGCGGAGCGAGTCGGAGTCTATGGGAACGAACGCTCGACTAACCCAATGGCGCTCTACAACCGACGGGGACAGAAGGCGATACGGCGACAACTGCGAACAGAAGGCACACCTGCGGAGGCGTCGCTGTGGCTTCAACTGAAGGGACGCCGGCTCGGGGGCCTCCGGTGGCGCCGCCAGTTCGGCGTCGGCCCGTACGTCCTCGACTTCTACTGCCCCGAAGTCCGGCTGGCCGTCGAGTTGGACGGGGCCGTCCACGACCGACCGGAGCAGCGAGCGTACGACGCAGATCGGACGAAGCACCTCGCGGCGGTCGGCATCCGAGTGATCCGGTTCGAGAACCGGATGGTGTTTGACCGAGGCGACGAAGTAGCCGCGACGATCCTGCGGGCCTCGGCCGAGGTGGGCTAGATCGCCGCGCCGATGAGCGCGAACCCGACAATGGCTACGCTGCCGGCCAGCAGCGCGTACGGGAGCTGCGTTCGGACGTGGGCGATGTGGTCGGTCGCCGCGGCCAGCGACGAGACGATGGTCGTGTCCGAGATCGGCGAGGCGTGGTCGCCGAAGATGCCGCCGGCGAGCGAGGCCGCGAGGAACGGCGCCAGCGGCAGGCCGAGCGCCGCCGCGGCCGGGACCGCGATCGGGATCATGATGGCGAACGTGCCCCAGCTCGTCCCGGTCGAGAACGCGACGAACGCGCCGGTCACGAACACGAGGGGCAGCAGCAGCGCCGGCCCGACGCCGGCCTCGGCCACGCCCGACGCCACGTAGACGCCGGCCCCGAGCTGGCGCGTGATGCTCCCCAGCGCCAGCGCCAGCAGGAGCACGAACGCCATCCCCAACATCCCGCCGGCCCCGGTCAGCCCGGTCGTCGTGAGCTGCTCGACGGTCATCCCGCGCTGGACGAGCATGAGGGCCCACGCCACCAGGAGCCCGCTCAGCACGGCCCACAGGACGCTCGTCGAGCCCGAGCCCTCCAGCAAGTCGCCGCCGCCCGTGACGTAGAGCCCGACCGGCATCATGACCACCATCACGCCGAGCGGCAGCAGCATGTTGACGACGCGCGGCGGGATCGTCCCGACCGGCTCCGGCACGAGCGCTCGCTCGTCGACGTCGGGCCCGGCGCCGGGCGCGTGGCGCTCGCCGCGCTCGGCCCGCGCCTCGGCCCGCTTCATCGGCCCGACGGCCCAGCCCGTCACGGCGACGACCCCGGCCAGCGTCACGGCCGCCAGCGCGTAGACGTTGTAGGGGATCGACGACACGAACAGCGCCAGCGGGTCGGCGACGCCCTGCTCGTTGAGGAGGCCCAGGATGTAGGCGCCCCAGGCGTTGAGCGGGATCAGGATGCAGACGGCCGCGCTCGTCGAGTCGATGAGGTACGCCAGCATCTCTCGCGAGCGGTTCTGGCGGTCGAACAGCGGGCGGCTCACGGCGCCGGCCACGAGGACGGTGATGTTCGACTCGATAAAGATGACGACGCCTACCAGAAACGCCAGCAGCCGAGCGCCCCGAGGCGACGACGCCCACCCCCGCCTTTCGAGCGTGTCGATAAACCCGCGGACGCCGCCCGACGCCTCGACCGTCGCGATGAGCGCCCCGATGACGAGCGTGAACAGGAGCACGCGCGTGTTGCTGGGGTCCTCGAACACGGTGACCGCGCCCTCGACGGCGCCCGCCAGCCCGGCCAGCGGGTCCCACCCCGCCAGGATCGTGAACCCGAGCCAGACGCCGGCCCCCAGCGAGAGGTAGACCTGGCGCGTCCCGATGGCGAGCCCGATGGCGAGAATCGGCGGGAGCAGGCTGGTCCAGGTCGGGTCGATCTTGGGCGGCATCGGCGTCGGGGGGCGGCGACCCCGATGGTACCACGCGGCCGTCGGGGGCGCGTGCCGTCTGGGCTGCCGCCAGCCAGACCGTGGCCTCGGCGTCGCTTGTCGGGCCCCCTCGGGCCCCCGTCCGACCCCCCGTCCGACCCCCCGTCCGCGCGCCCATCGCTCCGCTCAAGGGCGGGCGGACTGTCCTACCTGTTCACCGAGACCAGCGTCGGCGACGACGAGTACGACGACGACGGCTACGGCGAGCCGCTGTCGACGACCAACTTCGACGACCTCGCGCTGACCTACGGCGGCGGCGTGGGCGTGCTCGTCACGTTGCACCGGGGCTGGACCGACGAGGGCCGGCCGACGGCGGTCTCGCTCGACGCCCGCGTCCGCTACCCCGCGGGCGGCGAGGCCACCTACCTCGGCCGCGGCGACGTCACGCGCTACCGCGACGGCACCATCGGCGTCGACCCGCGCCGCTCGCGGACGGACCTCGTCGCGCCCCACCTCGGCCTAGCGTTCACGTTTTGACTGGACCGGGCCTCACGCGAGCTCGACGGGTCTCTCGACCGGGTCCATCTTGCGGAGCAGGCCGAGGTCCAGGATGCTGAACCCGACCTTCGAGAAGATGGGCAGCAGCACGAACAGCGCCGTGTCCACGGGCTGGCTGACCACGCCGAGCCCGGATGGCCCCAAGATCCACGTCAGCGGGTAGCCGATCCAGAACACGCCGAGGTAGGCGGCCACGGTCTTGAACGTGCTCGCGACTTCGGCGTCCTGGGCCTCGGCCACGCGGCGGAGCGGGCCCCACACGATCCAGAAGATGAGCACGAGGGCGACGACGCCGATCCCGTAGTACACGAACCGCGCCGTCCCCACCGACAGATCGCCGACGAGCCCGCACAGGATCATCACGACGTCGGCCGCGACGAGGGCCACGAGCGTGGCCACGTGCGGGCCCTTCTTCGTCCGCGTGGTGGCCGTCATCCACAGGGCGGCGAGCAACAACGGCGTCGTCACGACCCAGTCCGCGTAGCGGGCCCAATACGTCGTCTGGCCGGCGATCTCGACGGTCCCGTAGCCGAACGCCATCGCGAGGTACGCCAGACCGGACCACACCGGGATCGTGATGGCCACGATGTACTCCCAGACGGGGACGCCGCGCGGGTTCGCCATCCAGGCGGCGAACAGAAGCGCGCCGCCCGCCATGCAGGCGACGTAGATAGAGAGGAGGAGCGTTTCGAAGGACATGGACGCAGGGGGAGAGGAGGGCGAGAGACGCGCGTCGGCGTCCCTCGGTCCGCCCAGCCGCGAAGTCCTCCGTTTCCCCAGGCGTCCGCAGTGGTCCCCAGAAGAGACATCTACCCGTCGAGGGCGACCTCGCGGACGACCGCGCCGTCGGCGTCGAGCATCTCGACGCGCGGGGTGCCGTCGGCGCCGACCGTCGCCCGGAGCCGCTCACGCGCCTGGGGGTCGTTGAGACCGAGGTACGCCCGGCCGTCGATGGACCCGACGACGACGCGGTTGGACCAGTCCTCGCCGTAGCGGCCGTTCTCGGACAGCCACGCCTCGGCCTCGGCTCGCTCGGCCGGATCGTCGCTCCGGCGCCTCTCCATCATGTCGTAGCGCTCAGTGCCGGCGGGCCCATTCCGGTCGATCAGGCGGAGCGCGCCCGCGTGGTGCGTCCTCGTGTCGCCCTCCCACTCTTCCGAGTAGGACAGGTCGAGGGCTTGGTCGCGGCCTCGGCCGTCGAACGCGAGGTGGCCCGAGTGGGAGACCGTCTCGCCCGACCGGCGGCTCCCGTAGGTCAGCCCGCCCATCTCGGCGCCCTCGCCGTCGTAGAAGACGAGCCCCGACCGCCCCTTCGGCTCGCCGACCTCCCGGTCGCCGACGATGACGCCCGGCATCCGGGCCTCGTTGGAGACCACGAGCGAGAGCCGGCCGTCGGGCTTGCGCACGTTGATCCGCTCGACGTCGATCTCGACGAACCGCGTCGCGCGCTCGGAGCGGGCGCCCGTCAGCAAGAGCGCGCCGAGAGCAAGCGTGGAGCCGACGGCGTACACGGTGAGCCAGCGGACGTGGGTGGAGAGTGGGTCGACGGTCATAACAGGGTGGGTTGTTCTCTGGCGGTTACGGTCCGTGAATCCGATGGTTACGGCGTCGTCGCGCGTCCACTCGGGCTTCACTCGCTCGGCATGTTCGCGGAGACCGGGCGGTCCGGGGCGGAGGGCTCCGCCGCTCCCTGAAGCGTCCGTGAGGGACGAACCTCACACGCGGGCCCTCGTGGAACCGGCCGATCTCCACGACCGACATGGCCGACGTCCCGACCTCCACCGACACCGTCCGCTTGCAGGTGGCCGGCGCCCAGAACCCCGACGTGGGCAAGGGCGTCGCCCGGATGAGTCAGGACGCGCTGGCCGAGCTGGGGTTGGCGCCCGGCGCCATCGTTGAGTTGCGTGGGCCGAAGCGGGCGACGGCCGCCATCGCGTTGCCGCCGTACTCCGCCGACGCCGGGCTCGGCATCGTCCGCCTGGACGGGCTGCTCCGCGCGAACGCGGGCGTGTCGATGGGCGACCACGTCGAGGTCGCGCCGGCCCGGGTTCAGCCCGCGTCGAAGGTGACGCTGGCGCCGGCCCAGCCGGGCGTCCGCCTCCAGGGCCGCGGGCAGGCGTTGTTGCGGACCCTCCTCGGCCGGCCGCTCGTCTCGGGCGACACGGTCTCGACGAGCGTCTACCGGAGCCAGCCCGGCCCCCAGGACGGGATCCCCGGGCTGCCGCCCGAGGTGGCCCAGCGGCTGTTCGGCCAGCAGCGCGCGTTCGGGCTCCAAGAGATCCGCTTGATCGTGACCGGGACGTCGCCGCGCGGGATCGTCCAGGTGACGGAGCAGACCGAGATCGAGCTGCTGCCCGAGTACCAGGAGCCCAAGAGCGGCGAGAGCCCGGTCGGCATCACCTACGACGACATCGGCGGGCTCGGCGACACCGTCGACCAGGTGAGGGAGATGATCGAGCTCCCGCTCAAGCACCCCGAGCTGTTCGCGCGCCTCGGCATCGACCCGCCCAAGGGCGTACTCCTCTACGGTCCGCCCGGGACCGGCAAGACGCTGCTCGCCCGCGCCGTCGCGAACGAGACGAACGCCCACTTCTCGGTCATCAACGGGCCCGAGATCATGGGCCGCTACTACGGTGAGAGCGAGGGCCGCCTGCGCGAGGTGTTCGAGGAGGCGGCCCAGAACGCGCCCGCCATCATCTTCATCGACGAGATTGACTCGATCGCGCCGGCGCGCGACGAGGGCGGCGAGGCCGAGCGCCGCGTGGTCGCTCAGCTCTTGACGCTCCTCGACGGGCTGGAAGGGCGCGGCAACGTCGTCGTGATCGGGGCCACGAACCGGCCCGACGCCATTGACGAGGCGCTCCGCCGGCCGGGCCGGTTCGACCGCGAGATCGTCATCGGCGTGCCGGACACCCAGGGCCGCCGCGACATCTTGAACATCCACACGCGCGGGATGCCCCTCGCCGAGGGCGTCGACCTGGAGGAGCTGGCGCGGACGACGTATGGGTTCGTGGGGGCCGACCTCGGGGCGCTGGCGCGCGAGGCCGCCATCTCGGCGCTGAGGCGCGTCCTCCCCGACATGGACCTCGAACAGGACGAGATCCCGGCCGAGGTCCTCGACGAGCTGGTCGTCCGTGACGGCGACTTTGCCGACGCGCTCCGCCGCGTCCAGCCGAGCGCGCTGCGCGAGATCCAGATCCAGGTGCCGACCGTCCGCTGGGACGACATCGGCGGGCTGACCGAGACCAAGGAGCAGTTGCGCGAGGGGATCGAGCTCCCGCTCAAGCACCCCCAAGCGTTCGAGCGGCTGGGCATCCGCCAGGCGCGCGGCTTCTTGCTGTTCGGCCCGCCCGGCAACGGGAAGACGCTGCTCGCGAAGGCCGTCGCCCGGGAGGCCGAGGCCAACTTTATCGCGACCAAGTCGAGCGACCTGCTGAGCAAGTGGGTCGGCGAGTCCGAGAAGCAGGTGTCGAAGCTGTTCAAGCGGGCCCGCCAGGTCTCGCCGACGGTCGTCTTTATCGACGAGATCGACGCGCTCGCGCCGTCGCGCGGCGGCTCGTTCGGTGACTCGAACGTGACCGAGCGCGTGGTGAACACGCTGCTGGCCGAGATGGACGGGTTGGAAGAGCTCCAGGGCGTCGTCGTGATCGGCGCCACGAATCGGCCGACGCTGTTGGACCCGGCGCTGCTCCGCCCGGGACGGTTCGACGAGATCGTC
Source organism: Rubrivirga sp. (assembly GCF_965213695.1). Taxonomy (GTDB): domain Bacteria; phylum Bacteroidota; class Rhodothermia; order Rhodothermales; family Rubricoccaceae; genus Rubrivirga. The sequence continues at coordinate 400,522 of NZ_OZ243912.1, forward strand.
TACGTCCCCGTCCCGGACGCCGAGGGCCGCCGCCGCATCCTGGAGATCCAGACCGCCTCGATGCCCCTCGCCGACGACGTGGACCTCGAGGCGCTGGCGGACCAGACCGAGCGGTTCTCCGGGGCCGACTTGGAGAACCTGGTCCGCAAGGCCGGCCTCCTCGCGCTCCGCTCGGACCTCGACGCGGCCACGGTCACGGCCGACGACTTCGCCCGGGCGCGCCAAGACACGCGGCCGAGCGTGACGGCCGAAGTCGAGAAGGAGTACGAGCGGATGCGGAAGCAGCTCAAGCAGGAGGACCCGCGCGGCGGGCGCCCCATCGGCTTCCAGATCGCGTCGGCGGACGGGGCCACCTGATCCGTTGAGCCGTGGGAGAGCGTCGTCGGGAGGCGCATAGGGAAGCGCGGGTCGCTCGACAAGCGGATAGGTCTTCCATCGGGAAACCCTCTCGTGGGCACAGGGGCCGGTCTACGTAGACTGCCTCTCCTCGCGTGCTACCGATGAACGACTCGCAGCTCCATCACCTCCTCAGCTCTTTGGCCGAGCTGCCTCACGAGACAGAGTGGGCTGAGTTCAAGGTCAACAACTACAAGCCCGAAGAGATCGGGGAGTACCTCTCGGCCCTCTCGAACAGCGCCCTCCTCCACGGCCGGCCCCACGGGTACCTCGTCTTCGGCGTGGACGACAAGACCCACGAGGTCAGGGGGACCGAGTTCAGGCCGTCCGAGATGAAGGTCGGGAACGAGGACCTGGAGCCGTGGCTGGCCCGGCTGCTCGACCCCCGGATCGACTTCAGGATCCACTCCGTCCCGACGACCCTGGGCGACACCGTCGTCCTGTTCGAGGTCGGGGCGGCGGGCCGGAGGCCGGTCAAGTTCAAGGGGGTGGACTACGTCCGGGTCGGTTCCTACAAGAAGAAGCTGAAGGACTACCCGGAGAAGGAGCGGAAAATCTGGCTCGGGACCACCCCACTCGCCTTCGAGGCCGAGCTCGCCGCCGAGGACCTCGACGCCGACGCCGTCCTCCGGCTCCTCGACTACCCCGCTGTCTTCGAGTCGTTCGGGCTCCCGCTCCCCCCAGGCAAGCTCGGCGTCCTCAACCAACTGGAGACCGAGCGGCTCATTTACAAAGAGGGCGAGAGCTACTCGATCACGAACGCCGGAGCCCTCCTGTTCGCCCGGTGGCTTCCCGAGTTCCCGGCCCTCGAACCGAAGGCCGTCCGGCTCATCTTCTACAAAGGGAAGGGGAAGCTGGAGACCGAGCGGGAGATCACCGGGAAAAAGGGGTACGTCGTCGGGTTCGAGGGGCTCATCGACTACCTGACCGACCGGCTCCCGGCCAACGAGGTACTCGGAAAGGCGCTCCGGGAGGAGGTCAAGATGTACCCCGACGTGGCCGTTCGAGAGCTGGTCGCCAACGCCCTCGTTCACCAGGACCTGACCCAGAAGGGGACGAGCCCGATGGTGGAGGTGTACGAGGACCGGATCGAGGTGACGAACAACGGGCTCCCCCTCATCAAGCCGCTCCGGTTCCTTGACGAGGTGCCCCGGTCCCGGAACGAGGTGCTCGCTGGGATCATGAAGAAGGCCCGCATCTGCGAGGAGCGGGGGAGCGGAATCGACAAGGTGGTCCACTGGTCGGAGGTCTACCAACTCCCGGCCCCGAGCTTCGAGGAGAAGCGGGACCACACCGTCGCCACGCTCTATTCGTACCGGCCGCTCAACGAGATGACGAAGGACGAGCGGGTCCGGGCCTGCTACCAACACGCCGGCCTCCGGCAGGTCCACAACGAGCGGATGACGAACAGCTCGCTCCGGGACCGCTTCAAAATCTCCGACGCCAACTACTCGAAGGCCTCCCGGATCATCGCAGAGACCGTCGAGGCTGGGCTCGTCAAGCCGTACGACCCCGAGAACAGGTCGAACCGGACAAAGAGCTACGTCCCGTTCTGGGCTCCGGGGGTCGGGGACGCCGGCCCCGTTTAAGTGACGGGCATGTGATAGGAAACGACAATCGGGGAGACGAGCGCCCATTTTGTCCCGTCAAGGCGGATTCGCTATGTGACGGGCTCGGCCTCCTCGCGCTCCGCTCGGACCTCGACGCCGATCTGTCACGGCCGACGACTTTGCCCGGGCGCGCCAAGACACGCGGCCGAGCGTGACGCCGGAGGTCGAGAAGGAGTACGAGCGGATGCGGAAGCAGCTCAAGCAGGAGGACCCGCGCGGCAACCGCCCCATCGGCTTCCAGATCGCGTCGGCCGACGGGGGCGTCGGTCGGTAGACCGGCCGCGCGCCCGCGACCCGAGCGGTGTGACCGCCGGCGCCTGGATTTCGCGTATGGACAGATAGGACGAGTGGCCCGGGCAGCCATGCGCCAAAGGCGCACCACGCTATGTGCCATAAGTCCCTCGGCCGACATCCGCTGTTTGGCCGTGCGCTCCTACTCTGCCCAGCGGGCAACCCCCCGTTGACCGGGGTCTAGCCGAGCAAAAGGTTGAGCTCGTCGCCTGTGACCGGCCCATCCTTTCTCGCCTACGGAGCCCCCCGCGTGTGCGGCGGCAGCCTCCTATCCGGACGGAGCGAGGAGGTCAACATCTCTCCCCAACCAACCCTCCCCGACAGACATGCAACGCTTCTACTCCCTCGTCGCCATGCTGGCGATCTCCCTGGCCCTCGCCCCGATGGCGTCGGCCCAGCGGGCCGTGCCGGGCACGGTCCCGTCTGGGTATTCCGGCCCCATCACCCCGTCCAACGCGCTCGACCCGGTCATCACGGAGACGGGCCTCATCAGCGCGTCCATCGACGGGTGCGGCACGACGGCCCCAACGTGCATCACCGATGTCGAGAAGCCGGCCGGCGCCACCGTCCGGCGGGCCTACCTGGCCGCGTCCACGTCGTTTAGTGCCACGATCCCCGACGGGGGCATCACGATCAACGGCGCTCCCGTCACCTGGGACGACACGGACTCGGGGTTGGGAGGCTTCTTCAACACCTACGGGTCGGACGTGACCGCCATCGTCCAGCCGATCGTCGACGCGGCTCCGGCGGGCACGGTCGCCCTCACCATCGGGGAAAGCAACACGTCCAGAATTGACGGGTCCTCGCTCGTGGTCGTCTTCGACGATCCCAGCGTGACGACCGGGAGCACGGTCGTGATCGCGTTCGGGGCCCAGGACACGGGCGGAGACACGTTCAACATCACGCTGGGCGGCCCGTTCGACGACGCGACGCAGGACATCACGATGTCGCTGGCCATCGGGTTCAGCTTCCAGGACGCGGCCGACCAGTTCAGCATCATCGACGTGAACGGGGAGCGCCTGACGAGCTCGGCCGGCGGCGACGACGACGCCGTGAACGTCAACCCGGCCAACGGCGCGCTCTACACCGTCGGCGGCCTGGGCGACGACCCGGCCAACCCAGCCGACCCGGACGGCGGACCCGAGGGGGACCCCCGGACCGACGACGAGCTCTACACGCTCGACCCGTTCATCGATGAGGGCGACACGCAGATTGTGGTGTTCTCGAGCAACCCGTCGGACGACGACATCATCCACCTCGCCACGTTCATCATCGAGGGGGCCTCGGCCATCATCGGCGAGGGCATCTTGCTCACGCCGCCGGCGGCCACGAACCCGGTCGGGACCGACCACACGGTCACGGCCTTTATCCAGGACGACAACGGCGACCCGGTCTCGGGGCGGGACGTGGACTTCGAAGTCCTCAGCGGCCCCAACGCCGGCCTCATGGGGAGCGACGTGACGAACGCGGACGGCAACGCCTTCTTCACGTTCTCCAGCGACGTGGCCGGGACGGACGTCGTCGTGGCCCGGTTCGAGGACAGCGAGGGCCAGACGATCACGTCGAACCAGGTGACCAAGACCTGGGAGGAGAGTGACGAGGACACGGAGGCGCCGGTCTGCGGCGGGATCACCATCGACCCGACGGGCCCGGGCCGCGTCCTGACCTCGGCGACCGACAACGTCGGGATCGTCCGGGCGAGCTTCCTGCGCGCGACGAACCTCGACGGGTTCATCAACGGCGCCGGGCCGTTCTCGCAGGGCGACGTCTACGACCTCCCCGCGCCGGCGATGTCGGTCGACATCGAGGGCGTTCGGAAGAACACGTCGAACCCCCGGGCCACCCTCGTCGTCCGCGTGTTCGACGCGGCCGGCAACTCGGCCAAGTGCGACCCGGTCCTCGACCAGCTCGCCTCGGCCTCGGACGTGACCTCGCTCGGCCAGAGCCAGCCGAACCCGACGGCCGGCCCGACCTCGATCCCGTTCTCGCTCGCGGAGCCGGGCCCGGTCCGGCTCGCGGTCTACGACGTGCTCGGCCGTGAGGTCGCCGTGATCGTCGACCAGGACCTCGGTCCCGGCTCCTACGAGCTGTCGTGGGACGGGACGGACGCGCTCGGCCGGGCGCTGTCGCCTGGGACGTACGTGTACCGGCTCAACGCCGGGACGTTCTCGGCGGTCCAGCAGCTCACCCTCGTCCGGTAAGCGGTCGGCCGCGCGGCGGTAGGTTGGGCCTCGGCCCGGCCGCCGCCTCCGCTCCCGAGGGGGCGGGGCCTCTCGGGGTCCCGCCCCTTTTCTTTCGGTCGTGTGATGCGCGCTCTGCTGGTCCTCCTCGGCGTCGTCGTCCTGGCGGGCTCAGCTCGCGGGCAACAGCGGTACGTGATCCCGCTCGCCGAGGACACCCTCCTGTTCGTCGAGAACCAGGGGGCTACCCGCATCCTCGGGACCCTGAACGGGGTGCCCTTCAAGCTGGTGGCCAACCCCGAGGAGGCGGCCCGGAGCGACAACGCCTACGTCATTCCCGACGACGGGGACCTGACCTTGGACATCGCGGCCTATATGGGGCCCGGGGACGACGCGAACGTTATCGAGTTCATCTCTCAGGGACCCCCCGGTAGCGGGTTCCGATTCGTCCTGGCGCCCGTGTACGTCGACGGCCAGCAGGCGCCGGACTACACCCTGGCGGATCTCGTCCCCCTCCCGAGTGCGTTCGGCCTCGTCGCCGGTCCCAACCCGTTCCGAGACCGGCTCCGCGTGTCGTACACGGTCCCCGAGCGCCGGATCACCGGCCTGCCCGTCCGCGTCGCCGTGTACGACGTGCTCGGCCGCCTCGTCGACACGCTCGTCGACGACACCCTGTACCCCGGGACGTTCACGGCGGAATGGGCGGGCGCGGGGAGCTCCGCCGCGTCGGGCACCTACGTGGTCCGGCTCTTGACCGATGAGGGCTCACAGGTCGCCGTCGTCACCCTCGCACGCTAGGCGTGGACGACCAAGCGCTCTCGGATGAGGTCGCGGAGGAGGGCCTCTACGCTGTCTCGTGCGTCGCGAGCGCTCACGGCGTATCGCTCCGTGAGCGCTAGGGTCAGGTCCGCGACGGTCTGGGGCTCCTCGAGCCTCAGCCACAGAGCCTCGCCGGTCGCGTTGAGGGTGTAGTACCGGAGGGACTTCAGGTGGAGCAGGACGGCGTCCCCACTCGACAACGAGGTGAAGTTGACGTCGCTGGCTTGGCGGAACGCGGGGGCGGCGTGGTCCGGGTCTGTCATCGGGGCGGAAGCTGGAACAGAGCGTCGGAGAGGACGCGGCCGGCCACGTCCGAGTCGAGGAGGTCCGTTCCCGCTCGGAGCAGGGCGGGCCGGGCCTGGCGGAGGAGGTCCGCGAGGAGGGCGTGGTGGTCCGCGACCCGTCCGTCGTCGGCGTCTCGGAGCGGGCTCTGCCCAACGAGCTGGACAAAGGCGTCCCCGACTGGGAGCGGCTCGACCGAGCTCACGGGCGCGTCCGTGATCGTCGGGAACACGACGAGGCGTGGGAGGCACACCTCGGCCTCGCGTTGGGGGTGGAGGGCCGCCACGTCCACGCTCCACTTGTCCGGCTCACCCATCTGGGGGCGCGCGTGGGCCTCAATCTCGGGGAAGCGCTCCGCCGCGTCGGCGTCGAGCCCGAAGGCCCGGCGCAACGAGCGGGCCTCGACCCCCCGCTCCGAGCGTCCGAGCGCGACCGAGTCGTCGGAGACGAACCGCCAGCCCGCCCGCACCAGGTTGTACGAGAGCGTGGACTTGCCGACATCGCTCGGCCCGACGACCAAGAGCCCCCCGGCGTCCGACGTCAAGGCCGCCGCGTGGAGTGCGAACAGCCCCCGATCACGGAGCAGCACCGACAGGGAGACCACGAGGTGGGCCTGGACTTCGAGGCCCGCCTCCCCAAGCCGCGCCCGCCGGACGAGGACGTCGACGGTCCCCGCCGCCAAGTCGAGCACGCTCGCGACGTTGGGGCCGGCGACCGTCCGGGCGTCCCCGTCCTTCCACAGCGACGTCCCAGGCACGAACGTCGAGACCTCCACGCCCCGCGGGGACGGGAGGGCCTCGACGACTCGGACTCGGACGACGACGGGGTCCGACGACCCACGTACGGAGTGGCCCTGGCTCTCGAACACGGAGCGGGCCCAGCCCGCCACCGCCTCGTCGGACTCCACACGCACCGCCACGCCAGCGACGACGTAGGCCGTCTCCGGCCCTGGGATCACGCAGGAAGGACCGACCGGGGGCGACGGGCGCCGCCGGTGACGGCGCTCCGCTGAGCCCACGAGCTTAGGGCGCCGGGGGGAAGAAGACGGACCCGCCCGTCACGGTGGGGAGGGGCTCGTGGCAGACCAACTCGGGCGCCACGAACGGCTCCCGGGTCTCGGTCGCCGGCTGGGGGGCCTCGTCGGGGAGTCGGTTGTCGGAGGGGGTGGGGGTCTCAGCGTTCGTCATGGCGCTAAAGGGCAGGGGAGGTGAGCGGAAAATGGAACGTGGTCGCGAACGTCCGGGCCGGGTCGGCGCGCTCGCCGAGCGGTCGGCCGTCGAGCGTGACCCACGCGTGCCCGTCCAGCCCTGGCCCGTCGTGCCGGACTCCGATCTGCAAGCGGGGCTGGCGCCCGGCCCGCGCGAGGATCCGATACAGGACGAGGGACTGGGGGAGGCAGTAGTCGCGGCGGTACACCCGGCGCAGCACGCCCTTCACGACACGGATCGCACCGTCGACGTCGACCGCCTCCCGCCGCGTTCGAGGGGAGGCGATGTGCCGGACGAGCGTCGGGAGCGAGACGAACCGTTTCAGCAGTTCGAACGCTACCGTCCCATAAGCGAGGTCGACGAGCACCCAGGCGCTTTCGCTCCAATGCCGGCTCGTCTCGCGACGGGCCGACGGATCGGAAGAGGGGGGCGCATGAGTCATCGGTCCTCGACGTCTGGGGTGGGGGCGGAACGGCCTCCACCCGGACGAATCTAAAGAACCGCTTGGGAAACGGCGCGGCCCCCGTCGAACTCACTCTTGGGGGCGGCCCCGCGCGTGTGGGGAGTCTCGTACCCCCTCCTTCTGAGCTCGTATCCCCTTCTTCTGAGAGAGAGAGGCAGCGGGTCGAATCGGAGCGTCGCCAATAGCTGGAGGTTGTAGTCTAAGCCTCCAGCGGCTCCGGCTCGCGCAAGACCGGGCCGGGCCGTGTGCGGCCACGTCGGGCGCCGACGCGCGGCTTTCCTCGGCCCGCTCGGGGTGCTCCGTTGGGGGCGCCGGCGGGCGGAGGCGGCGCACAGGAACGGACCATCGGTGGCCGGGCGGCGAGGAGACAGGCCCCCACTTCTTCCGCCACCGTCCTACTTTCGGGTACTCTCCCGTCGTTGCCGTGCCCGAACTCTTCTCCGCTCCCTGGGCGACCGCCGTCGGCGACGCCCTCAACGCAAGCGACGCCTACCGCGAGGCCGCCGCGACGTGGGACGGCGCGATCCGGCTCGCCGCCCGCGACGTGCCCGGCGGCGGCGAGCGGGCGGTCTGGCTCGACCTCCACCACGGCCGGTGCGACGAGACACGGGCCGGCGAGCACGCGCTCGCGGCGGAGGCCCCGTTCGAGATTGCCGCGCCGGTCGCCGTCTGGACCGAGGTGCTGGCGGGCCGGCTCGACCCGCTGATGGGCATGATGCTCGGCAAGCTTAAGGTGACCGGCGACATGGGCCAGATCAGCCGGCACGTCAGGGCGGCCAAGGAGATGGTCGCGTGCGCGGCGTCGGTCGAGACGACGATGCCGGACGCGGGGTAGGCCGTGCTGTGGGGAGCCCTGATCTTCGCGGGGTCGGCGGTCGCCCTTGCCAACGGGACGCTGGTGGTGCGGGCCCCGCCGGTCGGGCCAGACGACGACCCGTTCGGGGACGAGGTGGCGTGGGACGAGGTGGCGTGGGACGAGGCGGCCCGCGGGATGGGGCGGGTCGCGGTCGCGCTGGGGGCCGCAGGGTGCGTCGTGGGCGTGGCCGTCGCGCTCGGGTAGATACGAGGTCCGGCGGGCCGTACGTTGCCCCCGTGATGCGCCGCTCTTCTGCCCTGCTCCTGCTCGCCGCCCTCCTGGGAGGGCTCGGCGCGGCGTCCGTGCACCGGGCGCAGCACGCCGTCGAGTGGGCCGAGGCCCAGCGGACGCACGCCGAGGACCACCACGAGACCGGGGGCGACCACGCCTCGACGCCGTGCACGGGTGGGGACCTCCACGCGCTCGACTGCGCCATCTGCTCCGGTCTCGGCGGCGCCGTCGTCGAGGCCGCCGGCGTCGCCGACGAGCACGCCGAGGTGGAGCGCCAACGGGAAGCGCTCGTGGCGCTCGGGGCGTTCCGGCGCGCCGCGACCCCGGCCCGAGGGCCACCGACTGTCGCCTAGATCGGCCCGCTGCGTGCGGGCGTTCGTCCGGTCGGCACGCGCCGTCCGGTCCTGGTTCCGGCCGCGCGTCTGCGGCCCCCGCGACAGTCCCCCATGCTCTCCCTCCGTCTGCTGGCGGTCGCCCTCGGCTTGGTCGCCGTGGGCACCGCGGATGCTCAGTCCCTCTCCGGCCGCGTGGTCGACGCCGAGACCGGCGCCCCTCTTCCCGGCGCCGCCGTCCGCGTGCTCGACCGGGGCACGGCCACCGACGCCGATGGCCGGTTCGCGCTCGCCGGCCTCCCCGCCGACACCGCGACGGTCGCCGTCACGTTCGTTGGCTACCAGCCGTGGCGCGAGACGGTCGACCTGGGCCGGACGGCCTCGCTCGACGTCCGGCTGGCGCCGGCCGCCGACGTGCTCGGCGAGGTCGAGGTCTCGGCCGACGCGGCGCAGGAGGCGCTGGGCCGCGACGTCCGCGCGGTGGCCGTGCTCGAGGGGCGCGCGCTGGAGGAGATGCGCGGCCAGACGCTGGCCGAGACGCTCGACGGGCTCAACGGCGTGACCACGCTCTCGACCGGGCCGACGATCGGCAAGCCCGTCGTCCGAGGGCTCCACTCGGACCGCGTGGTGATCCTGGAGAACGGGGTCCGCCAGGAGGGCCAGCAGTGGGGCGGCGAGCACGCGCCCGAGATCGACCCGTTCTCGGCCGGGCGGATCGAGGTGGTCAAGGGGGCGGCCGGCGTCGAGTACGGGGCCGGGGCCATCGGCGGCGTCGTCCGGCTCGACGACCGCGACCTCCCGACGGAGCCCGGCCTCGGCGGGCGGCTGGGGCTCCAGGCGTTCTCGAACTCGGGCCAGGGCGCCGGGTCGCTGGTCCTGGAGGACGCGCCGGCCGGGCTGCCGGGCGTGGCGTGGCGGCTCCAGGGCTCGTTCCGCCGGGCCGGCGACGCGCGGACGCCCGACGTCGTGATCCGCAACTCGGCCTTCCGCGAGGCGTCGGGCCACCTCACGGTGGGGTACCAGCGCGGGCCGCTCGCGCTCGACGGCCACCTCCGCCGCTACGACACCGAGCTGGGCATCTACAAGGGCTCGCACTTCGGCAACGCCCGCAACCTCGAGGCCATCATCGCGCGCGGCGGGCCCGACCCCGACTGGGACTACCGGTTCTCCTACGACATCGAGGCGCCCAAGCAGCGCGTGACGCACGACGTGGCGAGCGTCCACGGGCACACCACGTTCGGCGACGGCCACCACGTCGACGCCCAGTACGCGGTCCAGAACAACCGCCGCCGCGAGTTCGACGCCCACCGCCCGTATAGCGACTCGCTGGCGGCGCTCGGCAGCCGCCCGTCGTTCGACCTCTCGCTGCTCACGCAGTCGGTCGACCTCAAGCTCGAGCCGAGCGTGTCGGACCGCGCTCGGCTGGCGGTCGGTGTGCAGGCCCGGACCCAGCTCAACGAGAACGGCGAGAGCGGGACCCTCGTCCCCAACTTCCGGGCCTACGACGGCGGCCTGTTCACGCACGGGAGCTGGGCCGCCAGCCCGGCCCTCACGCTCGACGCCGGTCTCCGACTCGACGCGCGGACGATGACGGCGTACCCCCTCGACCGCGCGAGCCGCCGGGTCCGCGCCGACACCCGGACGTTCCTGGGCGGCGCGGCGGCCGTCGGCGCGCTCTACGCGCTGGGCGAGCACTGGAGCGTGGCCGCGAACGCGGGGAGCGCGTGGCGCCCGCCGAACGTGAGCGAGCTGTACTCGTTCGGCGTCCACCACGGGACGGCCCAGTTCGAGATCGGCGACCCGGACCTGGGGACCGAGCGGAGCCTCGACCTCAGCGCGACCGTCCGCCACGAGAGCGCGCTCGCCTCGGCCGAGGTCTCGGGCTACGTCAACCACATCGCCGACTACATCTACGCGCTCGAGACCCCCGAGCCGACGGTGACCATCCGGGGCACCTTCCCCACGTTCGAGACCACCCACACCGACGCCCGGCTGGCGGGCGTCGACGCGAACGTCGAAGTCCGCCCGACGGGCTGGCTCGACCTCGGCGCGCGGGCGTCCGTGCTCCGGGCCGACAACCTCGACCTCGGCGGCCCGCTCTACGGCGTGCCCTCGGACCGCGTCGGGGCCCACGCGAGGGCGACGGCCGGCCGTCTCCTGGGACTGGCAGACGCCTACGCCGAGGCCGACGTCCAGCACGTCGCGCGGCAGGACCGGGTCCAGCCGGGCGCGTACCTCGCCGCGCCGTACCCGCCGGGGTACACGCTCGCCGGCCTCCGGCTCGGCGCGACGCTCGATTGGAACGCGGCGCCGGTCCAGCTCCAGCTCGGCATCGACAACCTGTTCGACGTCCGGTACCGCGACGCGCTCGGCCGCTTCCGCTACTTCGTCGACGAGCCCGGCCGCAACGTCACGCTCCGCGTGTCGGTCCCGCTTGGCTAGGCCACCGCTTTGGTCGGGATCGTCCCGGCCAATCTCGGTCGCCAGCCTGGCGGGCGCGTACCCGTGGGATGGCGACCTCACGTCTCATCACCACCCCCCACTCCCATGTTTACCTATCACACTCTCGCGCGCGGCGGCGCCGCCCTCGCCCTCCTGGTCTCCCTCGCCGCCTGCGACTCCGGCGAACCGGACGATGGCGCCGGCGAGGAGGAGCTGATCACCCAGGTCTCGCTCACGCTCACCAACACGGCTGATGCCTCGGACGCGGTCACGATCACGGGGACCGCGTCGGACGGGCTGGTCATCGACACGTTCTCGCCGGCCCGCGTCACGCTCCGCCCCGGCGCCACCTACGACGGCTCCATCGAGCTGCGTGACACGATCAACGACGAAGACATCACCGAGGAGATCGAGGGGGAGGCCGAGGAGCACCTGTTCCGGTACACGTTCCAGCCGGTCTCGGCCGGGACCGTCACGACCACGGACACCGAGAGCGACTACGGCTCGGCCGACGCGAACGGCGGCGACTTCGGGGTCGGCCTCCGGTTCCGGGCGTCGGTCGCGGCCGGCGCCAGCGGCTCGGGCACGCTGACGGCCGTGCTGTACCACTTCGACGAGGGTCCGAAGACGAGCTCGACGGCCACGAGCGACGAGATCGACGTCGACATCGCGTTCCCGGTCTCGTTCGGCGGCGCGTCGGCGCGGCGGTAGCGCCGGCCCCTCCCGCTGGCGGCCGTCGTCAGTGGGGCAGGACGCACGCGACCGGCGCCGCCCGGATGGTCCGGGCGGCGCTTTCTTCCTTACTGACTCTCCCCTCTACCCATGCGTATCGCCTGTCTCTTCACGCTCCTTCTCGCTGTCGGCTGCGGGACCGACCCCGACGATCCCGCGGCCGACCCGACGGCCGAAACCGCCGACCTCCCGCCCGTAGCCGAGGCGCCCGACGACCTTGCCGCGCTCGGTAGCGAGTACGTCGAGACCCCACTCCAGAACGCGGCCGTCGACGTCCACCACGTCCGGCTCCCGGCCGGGGCCTCGCTCGCGGCCCACCGGGGTGGCGACCGCGTTGTCTACGCGCTCGACGCCTACACCCTGCGCTTCGACACCGACGGCGAGACGGAGGACCGGTCGTTTGCCCGAGGCGACGTCCACGCCCACGCGGCCGGCGTCCACTCGGTCGAGAACACAGGTGACACCGAGGCGGACTTCCTCGTCTTCGAGCGACGTGACGGCGTCCTCCCTGCCTCGGCGGCCGAGGGCGACACGCCGGCCCCCACGCCCGGCGAGGGGACGACCGACGAGGTCGTCTTCGACGGCGAGCTCGCCGAGGTCCACCGCGTCACGCTCCAGCCCGGCGCCCAGCTCCCGCCCCACCGGGGCTACGCCCGCGCGATCTACTCGCTCTCCGGGTACACGGTCGAGTTCTCCGGGCCGGACGGGACGCGCGAGCAGCGGTTCGAGCCGGGCCAGGCCCACTACCACGACCCCGGCGACCACACGGTCGAGAACGCGGGCGACACGGTCGCCGAGTTCCTCGTCGTCGAGTTTAAGCGATAGCCGCCCCGGCGCCCCGCTGGTTGCCCCTGCCGAGGCGGGGCGCGCACGGTCAGCGGAGCGATGACGCTTTCATAACGCCTCCGCTTGATCGGGCCGAGTGGCTCGGTACCTTGCGGGTGCCCCTATAGCTCAGTTGGTTAGAGCAGCGGACTCTTAATCCGCGTGTCGTAGGTTCAAATCCTACTGGGGGCACCCGGCAGAGCGGCCCCGGCGATATCGCCGGGGCCGCTTTTTGTTTGGGTCTGACGTACGGCCGTCAGCCGGTCTATAATTCGGGCTCGACTCCCACATCCGATGGAGACAGAGGCGAAATGGTGCAACCGCTGCGAGCGAACACTCCCGGTGGCGGCCTTCAGCAAAAATCGACGGCGGCCGGACGGTCTCCAGACCTACTGCAAGTCGTGCAAAGCGACGCTAGACCGGAGTTGGTACGAGCGGCGGGGACGCTCTCAGCGGGAGCGAAACCAAGGATACGTCACTCGCAACACACAGCATCTGTGGGACTACCTCCTCCAACATCCGTGTGTCGATTGCGGCGAGACGGACCCGGTCGTGTTGGAGTTCGACCACGTCCGAGGTGAGAAGGTGGGGTCTCTCTCCAACATGGTCCAGCGCCAGTTCAGCATTGCCAAGCTGGACGCGGAGATCGCCAAGTGCGAGGTCCGATGCGCGAACTGTCACAAGCGGAAGACGGCGCAGGAGCGGGGCTGGTATGCCCGGATCTCCTGACCACCTCGGCAGGCTCGTGGGGGAAGGCGCCGTATCCTCGCCCGACCCCCGTCCGCTCTGCCATGCTCCGCCCGCTCGTCCTCGCCGCCGTCACGCTCTCGGCCTGCGCCACGGCCCAGCCCGCCGGCGACCCCGCCGCCTTCCGCGCCCTCGTCCCGGCTGACGCCGCGGCCGAGGTGCTGGCCGAGGGGTTCGCCTGGTCCGAGGGCCCCGTCTGGCGCCCCGCCGAGGGCGACCTCCTGTTCACCGACGTGCCGGGCAACACCGTCTGGCGGTGGGCCGAGGGCGACGGTCTGTCGGTGTTCCTCCGCCCGTCCGGGCTGGCGGTCGGGCCCGGCCGCGACGCGAGCGTCGGCAGCAACGGGCTGATCCTCGATGCCGACGGCCGGCTCCTGCTCGCCGACCACGGCTCGCGCGCCGTTACCCGCCTCGACCCGGCCACCTACGTCCGCGAGGTGCTCGCCGACCGCTACGACGGCCGCCGGTTCAACAGCCCCAACGACCTCGTTTTGCACGCCTCGGGCGCCCTGTTCTTTACCGACCCGCCGTACGGCTTGGCCGGACAGGACGCCTCGCCCCAAAAGGAGCAGCCCCACAACGGCGTCTACCGCCTCGACCCCGACGGCACCGTCATGCTGCTCATCGACGATCTCACGCGGCCGAACGGCGTCGTCCTGTCGCCCGACGGGCGGACGCTGACCGTCGCGAACTCGGACCCGGAGCGCGCCATCTGGATGCGGTACCCGGTGCTCGACGGCGGCGCGCTCGGGCCGGGTCGCCTGCTGTTCGACGCGACCGAGTGGGTGGCGGAGGGCCGCCCCGGACTGCCCGACGGGATGGCGGTCGACGCCGACGGCACCCTGTTCGCGACCGGGCCCGGCGGCGTCCTCGTGTTCTCGGCGGCCGGCGACTACCTCGGCACCTTGGAGACGGAGAAGGCCACGGCCAACGTCACCTTCGGAGGGCCCGACGGGCGGATGCTGTTCCTGACCTCCTCGGACCGGCTCCTCCGGATTCCCGTGGCCACGCGCGGCCTGGGGCTGTGACGCGCGACGTGCGACCCCGGCGCCACGTTCGACCCCGGAGGGCGTGGCACGCCACGCCCCTACGGGTGCCGGGGATGGGGGCCTGTGGGTCGCTGGACTCGTGTCGCCCATGCATCCGCTGATCATCCTCGCCGTCGGGATGGCGACCGTGCTCGGGCTGATCGTCGTCGGCCGGGTCCATGCGTTCCTGGCGCTGCTGGCGGCGGCGCTCGTCGTGAGCCTGCTGGCCGTCGGGCCGACGGGCGAGGCGGTGGCCGCTGTCGCCGAGGCGTTCGGGGCGACGGCGGCGTCCATCGGCATCGTGATCGCGTTCGCGGCCGTCATCGGCAAGGCGCTGACGGACAGCGGCGCGGCTGACCGGATCGTCCGGGCGTTTACGGGCGAGGGCGACGGGCGCGTGGCGCCGGCACTCGCGGGGAGCGGCGCCGTCCTGTCGATCCCGGTCTTTTTCGACACCGTGTTCTACCTGCTGGTGCCGCTCGCGAGGTCGGCCGCGCGGACCACGGGCCGGCACTACCTGAGGTACCTGCTGGCCGTGGCCGGCGGCGCCGTCATCACGCACGCGCTCGTCCCGCCGACGCCCGGGCCGCTCGTGACCGCCGCCGAGCTGGGCGTCGACTTGGGGACGATGATGGCGGTCGGGCTCGTGATCGCCGTCCCGTGCACGGCGACCGTGCTCGCGTTCGCGCGCTGGGCCGACCGCCGGATGCCCGTCGCGCTGCCCGACCCCGACGACCCCGACGCCGCCGGCATCCCCGAGGCCGCCCCGCCGCCAGCCGTGTTGCCCGGGCTGGCCGCGTCGCTGGCGCCGATCGTGTTGCCCGTCGTCCTGATCACGGCGTCGACGGTGGCCACGGCGCTGGACCGGCCGGTCGGGTGGCTCGCGGCACTCGGCAACCCGAACCTCGCGCTGGGGCTGGCGACCGTCGCCGCGCTCGGCGTCTGGATCCGCCAGCGGCGGCCGAGCCGGGCCGAGGTGGCCGCCTCGGTCGAGGAGGCCCTGATGTCGGCCGGCGTCATCATCCTGATCACGGCGGCCGGCGGCGCGTTCGGGGCCATGCTGCGGGCGTCCGGCGTCGGCGACGTGCTGGCAGCGCTGGTGGGCGACGGCGCGGGCGGGTTCGCGCTGCTCGGGCTGGCGTTCGGGACGGCGAGCCTGCTCAAGATCGCCCAGGGCTCGTCGACGGTCGCCATGATCACGACGGTCGGGCTGGTCGGCGGGGCGGTCGCCGGCGTGGCCCTGCCGTTCCACCCGGTCTACCTCGCCACGGCCATCGCGAGCGGGTCGCTCGTCGGCTCGTGGATGAACGACAGCGGGTTCTGGATCTTCGCCAAGATGGGCGGGCTCAGCGAGGTCGAGACGCTCCGGACGTGGACGCCGCTGCTGGCCGTCGTCGGCGTGGTCGCGTTCGCGACGACGGTGCTGCTGGCGCTCGTGGTGCCGCTGGTCTAGCCGGTGTGGGCGTGCGCCTGGAGGTCGTCGAGGGAGACCGCGCGCAAGGCCCGCTCGTGCGTCGCCTCCAGCACGACGGGCGGGGCGACGCCCCCGTCGAGGGCCTCCTTCCACCGGCTCACGCACAGGCACCAGCGGTCGCCCAGCGCCAGGCCGGGGAAGCGGAAGCCGGGTCGGGGCGTCGTCAAGTCGTTGCCCTTCGACGCCGTGTAGTCGAGGAACGCGGCCGTCATCACGGCGCAGACGACGTGGGTGCCGTGGTCGTCGGGGCCGGTCTCGCAGCAGCCGTTCCGGTAGAAGCCGGTGAGCGGGTCGCGGCCACACTCCTGGAGCTCGCCGCCGAGGACGTTTCGGGACGGGAGAACCTGCATGGCGTCGGTCGGGGGGGAGGCGTAGTCAACGGGCGCCGGGGGACGCCGGGTCCGGTCCGTCGCTCGATCCGCCCTCGGTGTCGTACCCGGCCTCGGTCCACGCCCGCCAGCCGCCGTCCATCGACTCGACGCGGGTGTAGCCCATCGCCCCGAGGGACTGGGCCGCCAGCGCCGAGCGGTAGCCGCCGCCGCAGTAGAGCACGAGCGGCGCGTCGAGGTCCCGGAACGTGGACTCGGCGTCGCGTTCGAGCACGCCGCGCGCAACGTGGACGGCGCCGGGCAGGTGGCCGCGGTCCCACTCGTCCGCCTCGCGGACGTCGACGAGGGCGAACGGCTCGCCCGACGCCATCCGCTGGCGGACCGCCTCGACGTCGGTCTCGGTGATCTCGGCGCGGGCGGCGTCGACCAAGGCGAGGAAGCGGGGGCTGTGGGGCATTGGTTCGGCAGGTTGAGCGGGTAGGGCGGGTTCCGCCGGACGGATGGGGTGGAGTCAACCCGCGAGACCCGCTGAACCGGCCTCACCCTCATCAAACAAAATCCCCGTCGGCGACGACGGCGTTGGCCCGCTCCAGCCGCTCCAGCGTGCCGACGTCCAAGAACCGGTTGGGCTGGGCGTCGGTGCCGTCGAAGGCGGCGACGCGGGCGCCGTCGCGGGCCTGGGCGAGGTAGACGTCCATGACCGAGAACTTGGCCTCGTCGCGAGCTTCGATGGCGTCCAAGAGGGCGGGCGCGCAGGCCTGGACGCCGCAGAAGTCGACCACGCGGCCTTCCCCTTGGGCGTCGCGCATCCGCTTCGGCTCGCCGCCGTCGAGCGTGTAGCCGGCCAGCCCGCCGTCGTCGAGCAGGAGCGCGCGGTCGGTCCGCGCTGGGGCCACGGCCAGCGTCGCGATCCGGCCGTCGGCCGCGTCGCGCTGGGCGCGCCAGAGCGCCCCGAGATCCACGTCGGTCAGGATGTCGGCGTTGTGGACCAGGAACGGGGCGTCGCGGCGGAAAAAGCCGGCCGCCTTCTTGATGCCGCCGCCCGTCTCGAGCGGCCCGTCCGGCTCGTCGCTCACGACGACCTCGACCGGCTCGCCCGTGCCCGTCCGCCAGTCGGCGCCGTCGATGTAGGCCTGGACCTGGTCGGCGAGGTACGACACGTTGACCAGGACCCGGTCGGCCCCGGCGTCGATCAGGCGCCGCGCGACGCGCTCCAGCATCGGCACGCCGTCGACCTCGACCAGGGCCTTGGGCGTGTGGTGGGTGAGCGGGCGGAGGCGCGTGCCGAGGCCGGCCGCGAGGATCATGGCGTCCATTCGATGAGGGATGCGGGATGAGGGAGAGAGGAATGGGCAGAACCGGGCCCCGGCCGTGCCGTTACGCGGGGGGACGACACGCGGTCCCCCCCGCGGCGCCCCTTCATCCCTCCGTCCCCCATGCCTCCTCCCTCTCCCCGCCCCCTCGGCGTCGTCCACGGCTATGGGCTGGCGGGCGCCGGCTCGAACCTGTGGACCCGGGCCATCCTGCGGGCGCTCGCGCAGGGCGGCCACACCGTCCACGCCGTCTGCCAGGAGAGCGCGCCCGAGCGGTACGACTTCGTCTCGAAGGCCATTGCCTACGACGCCGACGGGGCGCCGCGCGTCCTGTTCGACCGCGACACGCCGACGCCGGGCCGCGTCGTGGTCCACCGGCCGGACCTCGACGTGCTGCCGACCTACGTCCGCCCGAGCACGCCGAGCGACTACGTGGTCTACATCCCCGACCTCGGCGACGACGCGGTCGAGGGCTACGTCGAGCGGAACGCCCGGGTGCTCCGGGCCGTCGCCCACGCCGAGGGCGTCGCCGGCTGGGTCGTCAATCACACGGTCCTGATGGCCGTCGCGGCGCACCGGGCGCGCCAAGCCGGCGGGGCGCCGTACGCCGTGCTGCCGCACGGGAGCGCCATCGAGTACGTCGTCAAACAGGAGGAGCGGTCGATGCGGCTGGCCCAGGCCGCGCTGGCCGGCGCCGCCCGCGTGTTCGCGCTCAACGGCGAGATGGAGGGCCGCATCCGCGACGTGTTCGGCGGGCTGGAAGCCAAGACCGGGCGGATGCCCGTCGGGACCGACACGTCCGTCTTTGAGCTCGTCGACCGGGCCGACCGGTCGGCGACCGTCGAGCGGATCGCCCGTGTGGTGGACGGCGTCGAGCGGGGCCGGCCCGCCGACGCGACGGCCGCCCTCCACGCCCGGCTCGCAGCGCTCGGCGACGCCCCCTCCGACGCCGACGTCCTGGCCGCGCTCCGCGCCGACTACCCCCGCTCGGCCCCCGACGCCGACGTCGAAGCGAAGCTCCGCGCCGTCGATTGGTCACGTGCGAAGACCGTCGTCTACGTCGGCCGGCTGATCGCGGCGAAGGGGCCGGCCGACCTGGTCCTCGCGCTCCCGCTCGTGGCCGAGCGCCACCCCGAGACCGTCGCGCTCGTGGCCGGGACCGGCGGGCTGAGGGAGGGGCTCGAAGCGCTGGTGTGGGCGCTGAGCGAGGGCCGGGGCAGTCTCGTCCGCCGGCTCGTCCGGCTGGGCGGCGCGCTCGAGGGCGGCGGCGGGCTCGACGCCGACCCGTTCTTCGCCGGCCAGGCGTTCCTCGACGGGCTCGACGCAGCCGGCACGTTCGACGACTACCTCGCCACGGCCCACCGCGCGCTCACGCCGGCGTCGGTCGTGTTCACCGGTTTCCTCGACCACGACGCGCTCGGCCCGCTCTACGGGCTGGCGGACGCCGGCGCGTTCCCGTCGGTCGTGCGGGAGGCCAGCCCGCTCGTCGTGCCCGAGAGCGCGGCGGCCGGCGTGCTGCCCGTCGGCCCCGACGTGGGCGGGATGGGCGACAGCCTGCGGACGCTGGCCGAGGGGCTGCCGCCAGAGGCCCGTCCGCTGGTGACCACGCGGCCGGAGGCCGAGCACCGGATCCCCGACCTGGCCGACCGGCTGGTCTCGGCGCTCGACGCGCCCCGCGCGTTCGCCGCCGACTTGCGCCGCGAGGCCGAGGCCCGGTTCGACTGGCGCGCCATCGCCGAGCGCCTCGCGGCCGAGCTATCGGCCCTCGGCGACTAGCCCAAAAGCTCCGCCGACGCGGCCTCGAACACGGCCTCCCCGATGGGCTCGAAGGCCATGTCCCACCCCGGGAACCGCCGGTCCTGCGCCGTCCCCTCGGTCACGACGCGGAGCGCGTGGTGCCGCGTGTCGGCCCGGACCCGGCCGACCACCCGCTCCAGGCCCGCACGCGGGCCCTCGAGGAACTGCGCGAACCGGACCGCCTCGTCCCCGTCTTCGAGCACGATCAGCTTGCCCGTCACGCCGCACTGCGCGTTGACCCGGCGGGCCGAGAGCAACAGGTCGGTGAGGTCGCGGTCCGAGAACGGGACGGTCGGGGTCGAGACGTACCCGAACGTTCGGAGCGGCGCCGACTCGTACCCGACGACGTCCCAACGCATAGTCGCAAAGGGGGTGGGGCCCCGAATCTAGGGCGCGCCGTCGGCCGGCTCCACGGGCGATCCCCCGGTTCGGGTGCCCGCCGTCATCGCCACGATCACGTCGGCCACGTTCGTGTGGGTCGGGCCGGTGCGGACGAGCGCGCCGGCGGCGTCGAGGGCGGCGTAGGCGTCGTTGTCGGCGAGCCGGGCGGCGGGGTCGAGCCCGGCCGCTCGGATGCGCCCGGCCGTGTGCGGAGAGGCCCACCCGCCCGCGGCGTCGGTCGGCCCGTCGACGCCGTCGGTCCCGAGGCTGAGCACGACGGCGTCCGTGTCGGCTCCGTCCAGGGCGAGCGCGGCGGCCAGGGCGACCTCCTGGTTCCGCCCGCCGCGCCCGGCGCCGGTGACCGCGACCGTCGTCTCGCCGCCCCACAGGCGGCACGTCGCCCGGGCGTCCGCACCGCGGACGGTCTCAGCGACGCGCCGGCCGACCTCGCGTGCCTCTCCCTCGACCGACGACCGGCCGACGACGGCGTAGCCCAGCCGCTCCGCCTCGCGCGCTGCCGCGTCGAGCGCCGTCCCGTTCGTCCCGATGACGAGCGTCGTCGCGGTTCGGAACGCCGGGTGGCCCGGCCCGGGCGACGCCGGCCGCTCGCCGGACCCCTCCGCCGCGAGGCGAGCGCGGACGGCCGGCGGCACGCGCCCGAGCAGCCCGGCCGCGTCGAGCACGCCGAGCGCGTCGTCGGCCGTCGTCGGGTCCGGGACGGTCGGCCCGCTGGCGATGACCGCGGGGTCGTCGCCGACGACGTCGGAGATCACGAGGGCCACGACTCGCGCAGGCGCTGCGGCGAGGGCGAGGCGCCCGCCCGCGATCCGGGACAGGTGCTTGCGAACGGTGTTGACGTCGTCGATGGGGACGCCGGCCGCCAGCAGGAGCCGGGTCGTCGCGCGGAGGTCCGCGAGCGAGACGCCGGGCGGAGGGAGAGTCCACAGCGCCGAGCCCCCGCCCGAGAGCAGCACGAGGACCAGGTCGTCGGGGCCGGCGGCTCCAGCGAGCGCCAGCGCCTCGGCAGCGGCCCGGGCGCCGGCCGGCGTGGGCACCGGGTGCCCCCCCTCGACCACTTCGATGCGGGCCGGCCGAGGCGTCGTGTTGGGGACGGTCGCCGGGTAGCCGGCCGGGACCACGACGGCGCCCTCAACCGGCACGTCCGCGAGTCGGGCGTCGAGCGCGCCGGCCAACGGGATCGACGCCTTGCCCGCACCGACGACCACCACGCGCCCGAACGTCCGGATCGGCCGGCCGGCCACCGCGTCGAGATCGACGTCCCTGAGCAAGACCGGCGCCTGGACGGAGCGGACGGCCGCGCCGAACACGCGGCGAGCGTCTCGGGCGAGGGCGTCGTCGGGGTGCATCGCCGTGGGGTGCCCGGAGAGGGGGCATTACGACTCGCCCAAAATCGGCATTCGGAGATCAGTGAGGGCCGATCCGAGAGACCGGGGTAAGGGTAGGGTGAAAGGTCAGCCCTCTGCCCGCCTGGCTCACCCGGTCGGGACGAGGTCGAACTCCGGGACCCGGAGCCCGGCGCGGTGGCAGAGGGCGAGGAGGAGGTCGGTCGAGAACTTGTCGAGGTGCCCGTTCTTGATCTCGGAGATCCGGGGGCGCGAGACGGCGAGGGCCTCGGCGGCCTCGGCCTGCGTGTCGAACTCGGCCACGTAGGACGCGAGCGCGGAGAGGAGGCGGGACTTGAACCGGAGGAGCTCGGCCTCTTCGGGGTCGAACCCGAGGTCGGCGAACACGTTGCCGGAGGAGCGGACGGGGCCGGGCATGGGGTCGGGGTGCTGGTACTGTGGCGTGCTGATCGTGCGGCCGGGCGACTAGACGAGGCCCTCGGACTCCCGCCAGTCCACGATCTCGCGGTAGCGGGCGGCGGCGAGGTCCTTCTGGCGCTTCGGGAGGTCGATCCCCTTCGTCGCCTTCTTGTGGACGACGTAGAAGCAGTAGACGGCCTCCGCGAACCGGGCGACGTAGAACGTCCGGTAGGTCTCGCTGTCGTGGTTGGTGGTGATGGCGTAGACCCCCCTGCCGACGTTGTTGATCGGCTTGGCGCTGCCGGCCTTCTGCCCGAGTTGGGCCTCGTCGAGCGCGAAGCCGACGCGCCGCCGGACCTCGTCCGGGCAGTCCCGGAGGACGTCGAGGGCGTCGGCCCAGAACTCAAGCGGCTTGCGGGAGGGGTTCATAGCGGGGAATCCTGCAATGTACGCAATCTCGTACAACCCGTTCCGGCCGGGCTCGGCCCGCCTCGACCTGCGCGGGCGGGGTTTCTGTCCGGACGGGAACGGTACTCGCCACGCCACCCCGCCAGCCGGAGCGGACGGGGGCGCGGCCAGTCTACCGGAGGACAGGCCGGACGCCGCCGTAGGCCGGGGCGGGCGGATGAAGGGGGATCTATGGATCCAACCGAGCTCGTCCAGTGCCCAACGAGACCCAAACCGCCCCGAACGCCAAAGAAGAGGCGGCACCCGGGGTCAACCGCGTGCCGCCTGATCGCGTTCGGTGCCCGGAGAGGGACTCGAACCCTCAAGGCCGTGAAGCCAGCGGTGTTTGAGACCGCCGCGTCTACCAGTTCCGCCATCCGGGCGCGCCGCCAAGCTACGCGCGAGCGGCGCCGTCGGGATCGCCCCGACCGCGCAGAAACGCTGAACAGCGTGCGCTCGCTGGCGTAGTGCCGGCCCCGCCTCCCCCCGCCCGTGTCGCTCGTCCTCGTCGCCAACCGCGCCCCGATCCGCCCGACGCCCGACGGGTGGGCCCCGAGCCTGGGCGGCCTGGCGTCGGCCCTGCTGCCGGTGCTCGAAGACCGGGGCGGGGCCTGGGTCGCCATGCGGGAGCCCGACGAGGACACGCCGCTGACGCAGACGTACCCCCCGGACGCGCCGGCCTTCACCGTCCGCCGGGTGCCCCTCGACGCGCCCGAGTACCAGGCGTTTTACCAGGGGATGGCCAACCGCGTGCTGTGGCCGCTGGCCCACTACCTCGTCGAGCACGTCGAGCCGGACCGGACGTTCCGCGAGGCGTACCGGGCCGTCAACCGGCGGTTCGCGCACGCCGCGCTCGATGTGGCCCGCGAGGCCGGCGAGACCGCGCCGACGTTCTGGGTCCAGGACTACCACATGATGCTGGTCCCGGAGACGCTCCGGGCCGGGATGCCCGACGCCCGGATCGGTTTTTTCTGGCACGTCCCGTGGCCGGCCTCCGAGGTGTTCCGCATCCTCCCGTCGGCGCGGGACCTGCTGCGGGGGATGCTGGGGTCGGACCTGATCGGGTTCCATACGGAGGGCTACGCCGAGAACTTCCGCGAGTCGGCGCGGGACCTGTTGGGGGCTGAGATCGACGGCGAGACCGTGGTCCTGGACGGCCGGCGCTGCCGGGCCGAGTCGCACCCGATCGGGATCGACGTGGCCCGGTTCGAGGGGCTGGCGCTCGCGCCCGACGCGGCGGCCCTCGCCGACGAGCTCCGGCACGACTTCGGCGGCGTCCAGATCGTGCTCGGCGTGGACCGGCTCGACTACACCAAGGGCCTGCTCCTGCGGATGGAGGCCTACGAGCGGTTCCTCGAGCGGTACCCCGAGCGCCACGGCGAGGTCACGTTCGTCCAGATCGCCACGCCCAGCCGGACCGGCGTGCCGGCCTACGACCGGCTCAAGCGCGACATGGACGAGGCCGCCGGCCGGATCAACGGCCAGTTCGCGCGCGGGGCCTGGACGCCGCTCCACTACCGCTACCAGTCGTTCGACCAGCCCGAGCTGGCCGCGTTCTACCAGGCCGCCGACGTCGCCTTCGTGACGCCGCTCCGCGACGGGATGAACCTGGTGGCCCACGAGTTCGCCGCCGTCAGCGGCGCCCGGGCCGACGCGGGCGGCCGGCCTGGGGCCTTGGTCCTGAGCGAGCTCACCGGCGCCGCCGACTACCTCGACGGGGCGCTCCTGGTCAACCCCTACGACGCCGACGGCCTGGCCCGCTCGCTCGCCGACGCCCTCGACCTCCCCGAGCCCGACCGCCGCGCCCGGCTCGCCCGGACGCAGGCGGCCGTGCGCGACCTCGACGTCCACGCTTGGGCCCGGCGGTTCTTGGAGTCACTGGATGAGGGATAGCTCGCTGGCGCTCGCGGGAACTGGGAAAGGGCAGAGGGAGCCCTCCGTGGGCAACCTGGCCTCCGAAGCTGGCGCGAGCCTTCGGCAGGGAGCAGATTCCACTCGTCCACTCGTCCACTCGTCCACATCTTTATGCCCCCCGTCCCCGACCGCCCGCTGCTCTTCCTCGACTACGACGGGACGCTCGCGCCCATCGTCGCCGACCCGGCGGCAGCCGTGCCGCACCCGGCCGTGCCCGACCTGCTCGCCGAGCTCGCCCAGGCCCACGAGGTCGTCGTCGTGACCGGGCGGGACCTGGCCGCGCTCGGCCGCCTGCTCGGGGCCCGGCTCCGGGCCGTCGGGCTCCACGGCGCCGAGGAGGGCTGGGCCGACGGGACCGTCGAGAGCCGAGCGGCCGAGGTCCACGCCGACGCGCTCGCCCGGCTCCGTGCGGACGTGCCCGACGCCGAGGGCGTCGTGGTCGAGGACAAAGGCGCCGCGTTCGCCGTCCACTACCGGGCCGCGCCCGACGCCGACGTGGCCCGGTCGGCACTCGAGACGTGGGCCGAGGCGGTGCCCGCCGGGCTCGTCCCGATCTGGGGCAAGGCCGTCGTCGAGCTCCGCGCCGAGGGCGTCTCGAAGGGGACCGCCGTCGCCCGGCTCGCCGCGGCCCACCCGGACCGGACGCCGGTCTACCTCGGCGACGACGTGACCGACGAGGACGCCTTCCGCGCGCTCCAGGCGCTCCGCACGCCGTCCGTCACGGTCAAGGTCGGGGAGGGCGAGACGGTCGCCGGCCACCGCCTGCCCGACGTCGAGGCCGTGGTCGCCTACCTCCGGCGGTTCCTGGCGTGAGCACGGAGAGCACGGAGAGCATGGAGAGCATGGAGAGCATGGAACGTGCGGGCCCCTGAGGTCGGGGTCAAGCCACTCTCCGCGCTCTCTGCGGGGCCAGCCGCGCCCTCTCCGCGAAGCGGTCCCCTCCGCCCCCGTTCACCGCGATCTTCCCGGTCCACCCCGCGCCCGCCTGTGACCGCTTCCCCCTACCTCCCCATCGGCGACTACGGACTCGTCGGCAACATGCGGACGGCCGCGCTCGTCGGCAAGAACGGGTCGGTCGACTGGCTGTGCCTGCCCCACTTCGACTCGCCGTCCGTGTTCGGGGGCATCCTCGATGCCGAGAAGGCCGGCCAGTTCCAGATCGAAGTCGACGGGGGCTACGCCTGCCGCCAGACCTACCTCCCGGACTCGAACGTGTTGGTGACCCGGTTCACGGGCGAGACCGGCGCCGCCGAGATCGTCGACTACATGCCGGTCGGCGAGATCGGGCCGGACGCGGGGTACCACCGGCTGATCCGCCACGTCCGCGTGTTGCGGGGCGAGGTCCAGGTCCGCGTCCGCGTCGCGCCGGCGTTCGACTACGGCCGGAGCCGGCACACGGTCGTGCTCACCGACGAGGGGGCCGTGTTCACGTCCGAGACCGGCGGCCCCGACGGGGGCCCGATGCGGCTGGGGCTCTCGACCGTCCGCACGTTGCACGTCGACGACGCGGACCCGGACCGGCCCGCGCTCGTCCGCGACTTCGCGCTCGAGCGGGGCGACCGGGTGACGTTGGAGCTCCGCTACCTCGACACCCTGGGCGCCCTCGAGGACCCGCTCTCGCGCGAGGCCGAGTACGCCCTGTTCCGCCAGACGACGGACTACTGGCGCGACTGGCTCGTCGGGTGCACGTACCGGGGGCGCTGGCGCGAAACGGTCCGCCGGAGCGCGCTCCTGCTCAAGATGCTGACCTTCGAGCCGACCGGGGCCATCGTCGCCGCGCCGACGACGAGCCTGCCCGAGCACATCGGCGGGCACCGGAACTGGGACTACCGCTACTCGTGGATCCGCGACGCCGCGTTCACGCTCTACGGGCTCTTGCGGATCGGCTTCACATCCGAGGTCCGCTCCTTTATCGGGTGGCTCCGCGACCGCTGCGAAGCCGGCCTGGCCGACGACCCGAACGGGCCGCTCCAGATCGTCTACGGCATCGACGGGCGGCGGACGCTGGACGAGTTCGAGCTCGACCACCTCGAAGGGTACCGGGGCTCAAAGCCGGTCCGCGTCGGGAACGGGGCCGCGGGCCAGCTCCAGCTCGACATCTACGGCGAGCTCCTGGACGCGGTCTACCTCTACGACAAGTACGGGACGCCGCTCGCGTGGGAGTTCTGGCAGGACATCGTGACCTACGTCGACTGGGTCTGCGCCAACTGGGACCGGCCGGACGAGGGGATCTGGGAGGTGCGCGGCGAGCGCGAGCACTTCGTCTACTCAAAGCTCATGTGCTGGGTGGCCCTCGACCGGGCCCTCCGGCTCGCCGACAAGCGGTCGCTGCCGGCCCCGCGCGACCGCTGGCTCGAGGCGCGCGACGCGATCTACACGGCCATCATGGAGCGGGGGTGGTCCGAAGAACGCGGCGCGTTCGTCCAGGCCTTCGGCGGGACGACGCTGGACGCCTCGAACCTGCTGATGCCCCTCGTCTTCTTTACCGGGCCCAACGACCCGCGCATGATCGCGACGTTGGAGGAGACGCTGAAGGCGCCCGAGGAGGGCGGTCTCACCTCTGACTGCCTGGTCTGGCGCTACAACACGGGCGAGGTCGACGACGGCGTGGGCGGCGAGGAGGGCGCGTTCAACCTGTGCTCGTTCTGGCTCGTCGAGGCGCTGGCGCGGGCTGGCCGGATCGAGCCGGCCTACCTCGAAAAGGCCCGCGTCATGTTCGAGAAGATGCTGGGCTACTCGAACCACCTCGGCCTGTTCGCCGAGATGACCGGCCTCAGCGGGCAGGCGCTGGGCAACTTCCCCCAGGCGTTCAGCCACCTCGGCCTGATCTCGGCGGCCTACAACATCGACCGGGCCCTCGACGAGCGCGGGCCGAGCCGGCGCTCGGGCCAGACGCCCGAGGCGCCCGAGCAGGCCCGGTCGGTCCCCGAGCCCCAGCACCCCGGCGCCGAGCCGGCCTCGCAGCCCGGCCCGACGGGGAGCCGTTAGTGTGATGCCAGACTGCTCGTGGGCCGACCCCCCGCTCCCCTCCCGGTCGCACAGCTCCCAGGTCGGGGAGTTGGCTGCGCCAACGCTTCGCGGTGTCCCCCTTGAAGGGCAGGGCCGATAACTTCTCATCCACCTACTTGTCATCCTGAGCTTGCGAAGGATCTCAGCGCCGGCGTTGGAGGCCATTGGAGTCGGCACGGCAAGTCTCCATCGTCCGAGTTGAGATCCTTCACTGCGTTGGCTGCGCCGTCGCTTCGCGGTCAGGATGACAAATCTGGAGGGCTTGAGGTAGGACTTAACGGCCCTGCCCTTGAAGGGGGACAGGCCGTCGGCCCGCTGTCTGCCGCGACGCAGGCGGGGAGCGGAGTGAGGGGCGGACGGACAGGGGGTCCGGCCCACGACCAAGGGTAGAGGATGGAGGGAGGGCACCCCAGGTGACCCTCTCTACCCTCTCCTCTCCATCCTCGCCACTCGACCAGACGACGGCTGAACGCTGCACTCGCCCAAACGCAGACCGCCCCGCCCACAAAGCGCGGGCGGGGCGGTCGGGCCGGAGCGGTCCGGGCTAGAGCGACGTGCCGTCGGTGGCCGGGGTCTCGGCGGGGGCGGCCATGCCCTCCTCCATCATCGGCTCCTCCGTCATCGGCTCCAGGGCCGCGTCGGCGTCGGGGGTGGCGAGCGAGTCGGCGACGAGGGGCTCGTCGATGACGGCCGGCTCCTCGACGACGGGGGCGTCGGTGGCGGGGGCGATGGCGTCGGCGGCCTCGTTGTCCGCGCAACCGGCGAGCGGGAGGGCGGCGACGGCGAGGGCAACGAACAGGGTCTTCTTCATCGGGGTGCGCTCGGACGAGCGCGGCGGGGGGGTGACACCCAACGGACCGGGATGGCCTGAAAGGCGCGCGAAGGTAGACCGCGAGGGGAGGTCGTTGGCAAGCGCTGGGCTCGTGAAATGACCGCGACCTCGCCCCGCACGAGCTTCGGCCCGAGGACGTCCGGTGCGGACCGGCGCGCGCGGGCTCACATCGCCGACGTGGTGTCGTCCGCCATCTCGCCCTCCGTCATCCCGTCCTCGTCGGCCAGGTCCTCGTCCGTCATCGGCGCGGGCACGACGACGTCGTCGGCCGGCTCGGTGACGACCTCGGCGGGGGGCTCGGCGACGGGGTCGGCGGCCTCCTCGGCGCAGCCGACGAGGGCGAGGGCCGCCAGCAAGAGCGGGAGCTTGGGCATGGGGGCGGGCGCAGGGCGCCGGTAGGGTGAGCAAGACGGGCCGGAGCGTCGCGGCCGGCGCAGGGACGGGCCGCCGCGCGTCGGTCAAGAAACCCGACGGGGCCATGGCGGGCAAGTCCGGCCCGTGAAAAGGCATCGACCCGCCCGCGTGGCCGGAGCCCCTCGGTTTCTTGCCGGTCCGCCCCGGACCCCCCATGACCGCGCTCGACGACCTCCTCGACCTCTTGGACCTCGAGCCCATCGAGGTCCGCATCTTTCGGGGGCGGAACCGGCCGCTCGCCAGCCCCCGCGTGTTCGGCGGCCAGGTGCTGGCGCAGGCGCTCGTCGCCGCCGGGCGGACCGTCGACGCCGACCGGCGGTGCCACTCGCTCCACGCCTACTTTATCCTCCCGGGCGACGTCGAGGTGCCCATCGTCTACGAGGTCGAGTCGTTGCGCGACGGCGGCTCGTTCACGACGCGGCGCGTGACGGCCATCCAGCACGGGCGGCCCATCTTCAACGCCTCGCTCTCGTTCCACCGCGACGAGCCGGGCCTCGACCACCAGGCCGACGCGCCGCCCGACGTGCCGGCGCCGGACGCGGTGACGTCCGAGCGGGACCTGGCCCTGGCCGTCGCCGACCGGATCCCGGAGCCGCTGCGGACGGTCTTGACGCGCGAGCGGCCCATCGACTTCCGGCCCATCGACCCCGCCGACCCGTTCCGGCCCCAACCCCGCGAGCCGCGCGCGGCGACGTGGCTCCGAGCGACCGGCGACCTGCCGGACGACCTCCTGATCCACCAGGCCGTCTTGGCCTACGCCAGCGACTGGGGCCTCCTCTCGGCCACACTCCTGCCCCACGGCCGGTCCGTGTTCGACGGGACGGTCCAGGCGGCGTCGCTCGACCACGCGATCTGGTTCCACCGCGAGTTCCGCGCCGACGCCTGGCTCTTGTACGCGATGGACGCCCCGACGGCGGCCGGGGCCCGGGGGTTCGCGCGGGGGGCCGTGACCGACGCCGACGGGCGGCTGGTGGCGAGCGTGGCCCAGGAGGGGCTGGTCCGGCCCGTCGACCCGAGCCGGCGGGCGTAGAAATACGGCGTGCCGTGTCCGCTGCAGACTCCCCCCGTCCGACCGCCCATCGCTCCGCTCAATGGGCGCTTGGGCTGTCCGCCTCGGCCCGAGGGGGACAGCGAGTCGGTCTGGGAGCCTGCGACCGGCCGACTCGCGGGGGGAGACTCAGCGTGTGCTCTTCGTAAGAGGAACCGATCCGGCCACTTCTACTCCCTGTATTCTGAGGGCTCACCCCCGAGCCATGCGCCTCCTCGCCCTCGTCGCCGTTCTGAGCCTCGCCGGGTGCCGGTTCGAGCCCTCGGCGGACGCCTCCTCCACCGGCGGCGCCGAGGCTCCCGCCGCCTGCGACTGCGCCGACGGCCGCGATGTGGCCGACGCCCCGCCCGACACGCTCGCGCCGCCTGTCGCCGCCGGCGACACGGCGCGCGTGACGCCCGACGCCGCGGGCGCGTTCGACCCGCCCGTCGAGCTCCGCCCGAACGTGAGCGCGGCCGGGCTCGCGATCCCCGTGGCCGGCGTCGAGCCCGGCGACCTGGTCGACACGTTCCAAGCGGCCCGGAGCGAGGGGCGGGCGCACGACGCCATCGACATCCTGGCCCCGCGTGGGACGCCGGTCGTGGCCGCCGCCGACGGCGAGGTCGTCCGGCTGTTCACGAGCGACAAGGGCGGGCTCACGGTCTACCACCTCGGCGCCGACGACCGGACCGTCTACTACTACGCCCACCTCGACGCCTACGCGCCCGGCTTGCGTGCGGGCCAGCGCGTCCGGCGCGGCCAGCCCGTCGGGACAGTCGGCGACTCGGGGAACGCGGTGCCGGGCAACACGCACCTCCACTTCGCCATCTGGCGGACGGCCGACCCCGCCGACTTCTGGGACGGCGAGCCGGTCAACCCGTACCCGCTGCTCGTCGAGTAGGAAACCCACGTTGTGCCTCCGGTCCTCGCGTCCGTTGGGACCGAGGACGGGGGACGGAGGACCGCCTGAGACTCGTCAGGAAAGCCGGTCTCCGGTCCTCCGTCTCCGGTCCTCCGTCTCCGGTCCTCCGTCTCCGGTCCCACCGCCTCTTCCGGTTCAGACACAACTCGGGTTAGGGAGTGTGTGGGGATGAGTGTGTGGGTTCAAGCGAAGCCCCCCCTCCTCCTGTCCCCCCACACTCCCCACTCAGATCGAGGAGTCGCGGCGGGCGGAGCGTGAGCCCTCGCCGGACGGACCCCCGCTCCGGCCGGCGACGTCGCGGAAGCGGACGGGCGTCCCGGCCTCGACCAGGTCCGCGAGTGCCAGCGCGTCCCAGTTGGTCAGGCGCACGCAGCCGGCCGACGAGGCGTAGCCGATGGTGGCCGGCGCGCTCGTCCCGTGGATCCCGTAGTGCTCCTTCGACAGCGCCATCCACACCGACCCGACGGCGTTGTTGGGCCCGCCGGGCAGCGTCGCCTCGGGCTGGTCGTCGGGGACGTTGGCCAGGATCGACGGCTGGTAGTGCCACGCCGGGTCGCGCGTGACGGAGGTCACCCGGAAGTCGCCCTCGGGCGACGGGTCGTAGCTCGCGCCGACGGTGACCGGCGCGTGGAACAGGATGGTGCCGTCGGCGGCGAGCGCGTGGAGGTAGCCGGCCTCGCCCGAGATCACGACGCGGGAGACGGGCTCGCTCGGCGGCCGGGCGCGCCGGACGTTGGGCACGCGCAGCGTGTCGCCGGCCGCCAGCCCGTCCAGGTCGACGCCGTCGTTGAGCCGGGCCAGCAGCTCCGGCGCGGCGTGGAACCGCTCGCCCAGCTTCTCCGACAACGACTCGTACCCCAGCCGGTCGAGCTCGGCCTTGGCGTAGACGTCGGACGGGAGCGGCTGAAACGGGCCCTCGACGGCTTGGGGCGAGAGCGTCACCGTCGTGACGAGCGAGGCCGGCCGACCGGCCGCCTGGCCGAGCGCCCGCGCCGTCGCCTGGTCGACGATGCCGGTCGCCTTGAGCCCCTCGGCCTTCTGAAACCAGATCACGGCCAGCTCGGTGTTGTCGCCCCAGCGGCCGTCGATCTGGCCCGGTGAGAACCCGGCCCGGTCCAGCATCACCTGGAGTCGGAGCACGCTCGGGCCCTCGACGTCGCCGCCGAGCGGGAGCTGGAGCCGGCTCGACCAGTCGCGCGTCGTGTCGACGCCGGCCAACGTCTCCGTATTGGACCGGGCGGCGGCGGCGCGGCCCGTCGTGTCGGCTTGGGCGAGGTCCCGGCCCCGGCCCGAGAGCCGGTTCGCCTCGACCTCGGCGTCGGACGGGAGTCGGTCGTCGCCGAGGGTGGCGACGGCCGACGAGTCGACGGTGGCGTCGGCGCGGGGCGTCGGGTCCGGCTCGGTTGCGTCGGGCCCGTCGAGCTGGCAGGCGGTGACGGCAAGGGACAGGCCGACGAGGAGGGCAAGCGCGCGCATGGGTCGGAAGTAGGGGGCTCGTCGTACGCGACGCCCGGCCGGCCCGTTCGGCGCGTGGCCGGCGGGGGCGTCAATTCATCCGTCCCCCCACGCGCTCAACGGTGGCGAAGTACGAGGTAGTGGGGGAGCGGCTGGGGGTCGAGGCCGCCCGCTGCCGTCGGCCGCTGGAGCGTGCCCGCGCGCCGGTTCCACACCAGCACCGACGCGCCGCCGTCGAGCGCGACCTGATGCACGGGCGCGACGCCCAGTCGGGAGACGAGGGCACTGAGCGCGTCGATGGTCGTGTTCAGCCCGGTCGCGATGACCAACTCAGACGAGGCGCCGGTCGAGTCGGCGTCGACGGGGCCGAGCACGTGGAAGCGCGTCGCGACCCGGGTCGGGTGGGCGTCCGGGGCGTAGCTCACGACGGCCTCGGCAAACGCGGGCGCGCCGAGCGGGACGCCCGTCGCCGGGTCGTAGTCGACGACCCGGACGGCGCCGTCCGCCAGACCGAGCGCGCGGAGCGGCCGGCTCCACCGTTCGCCCTCGGCGCCCGGCCGGCCCGGTCCGTACGGGCTGCTCCCGCCCGTCACCACCGCCCCGTTCTCGGCGACGGGGAACGCGAGCTGGGTCGACGGCTCGCCGGGCGTCTCGAAAAAAGCCCCATTCACGACGGCCAGCAGCCGGTCGTCGGCGCTCTGCTGGCGGACAAGGGCGCCCGACGGGACCATCTCGAACCGAGGACTCGGCGCTGTCGGGTGGAACGCGCCAGCCGTCGCGACGCCCTCGACGCGGGGGCCGACGACCTGGGCCACGGCGACGGAGTCGAGGTCGGCCCACTGGACGATCACGTCGCCAGCTGGGGTCGACAGGACGACCAAGGCGTAGGCGTCGCCGGCCTGGTCGAGGACGTGCACGTCGGCGTCGCCCAGGCGCGCCGCGAGTCGGGCGGGCACGCCGAGGTCGTCGGCGTCGGGCGTGATGGGGGGCGCGTCGGGCTCGGCACCGCAGGCGGACAGCGCGAGGAGGCCGACGAGGAGGGAGAGGCGCATGAGGCCACCATCCAACGGCAACGGGCCGTGACGTGCGAGGGGTGAGAGGGGCGACGGGGGCGTCAGTCCCCGACCGAAGTAGGAACGCTGACGTTCGACGTCGGTCCGCAACGGGAGGTCATGTGGCTGGAGGCAGGCCAAACTGCTTGCGGAACCCGATGGCGAACAGGTTCTCTGGGAGCACCTTCTTCAACCGGGGCACCAAGCGCGCGTCTTTTCCGACGCGATACCGCAGGCCCGGCCGGTCCTCCTCGGCCACGCGCGCGATCAACTCGGCCACATCGGCGGGGTCTCCACCTTCGGCGAAGCTCCGCTCGATTGCGCCGCGCACGGCCGAGCGCACGCGGTCGTAAGCCGGAATGCGCCGGGCCGCCGGAGACACCCTCTCGTGCAGCGCCGTCCGGTAGAACCCGGGTTCAACGATGGACACCGAGATCCCGAGCGGTTCGAGTTCGTAGCGGAGGGACTCGGCGTACCCTTCGAGCGCGTGCTTGCTCGCGGCGTAAAACGCCTGCCCCGGCACGCCGACAAGTCCGGCGAGGGAGCCGACGTTGATGATCCGGCCGCGACGCTGGTCCCGCATGGACGGGAGCACCGCGTTCGTCATGCGCACCGCGCCGAAGAAGTTCGTTTGGAACAGCGCCTCGGCCTCACCGAGCGCCGTCTCCTCGGCGAGGCTGACGTGGGTCGCCCCGGCGTTGTTGACGAGGAGGTCGACGCGCCCGGCCGCTCTGAGCACGTCGTCTACGAAGCGTCCTACGGACTCACCAGAGCGGACGTCGAGGACCCTCATCTCGATCCTGGTCGCGTCCCGCTGCTGGCGGCTCGTGCCGAACACGCGCCAGCCTCGGTCGCTCAGCCGCTCGGCGGTGAGCTGACCAAAACCGGACGAGGCTCCGGTGACGACGGCAACTTTGGGGTCTGGCATGTCTGATGAGGAGGTCACACGGCGACCAGGCCGGGCGCCCGTCCGCTGTCGGGCTGTAGGTGTTTGGGGCGGGCTGGCCTAGGGTGTTCTGCAACGAGGCCGGGTCACCGAGAGCGAGGTTCGGGGTTCGCGAGGGCCTCGACTCCAGCGGACCCCGGGGCCGAGAACCCTGGACCTCCGGCCACGCTGTATCGAAGGCCTCGGCGCCGTACGATAATGGTGGACGACGCGGCTCGTCTCCCCCCGTCGGGCGGCTAGGCAACGTGGAAGAGCGTCCGGCCCCAACGCTCGACGTGACGGGAGAACGGCGTCGACGGATCGAGAGGCACGAGGTCGACCGGGAGGCCGAGGGCGCGGTCGATCCGAGCACCCAAGCGAAAAAATTCCCACCCCTCGACACCGTCGACGGCGAGGTCGAGATCTCGAGCGTGTTCGGGGCAGTCCATCGCGCTCCCAAACAGAACGACGCGCGTCGCCCCGTACTCACGCGCGATGCGGACGGCCTCCTCGATCTGGGCGTCGGTCACGGGCATGGCTCAACGTACGGCGCGATCACGTCGAGCCCTGCCGGGCGTAGGCGTCCATAAAGCGGATCGACGCCTCGATCCCCTGGTGGAACCGGTCGAGCCCGAACTCCTCGTTGGGGCTGTGGATCGAGTCCGAGTCGAGCCCGAACCCCATGAGCACCGTGTCGAGCCCGAGGATCTTCTTGAAGTCGGCCACGACGGGGATCGAGCCGCCCTCGCGCGTAAAGTGCGGCGTCTGGCCGAAGACCGCTTCGAGCGCTTCGGCCGCCGCCTGCATGGCCGGCGCCGACGTGTCGACGATGACGCCGTGGCCGCCGTGCAAGTCGCGGAACGTGAGCGTCATGGTGTCCGGGACGTGCGTCTCGAAGTGGCGGCGGAGCTTGTCCGTGATGTCGTCCGGCGTCTGGTCCGGGACGAGCCGGCACGAGATCTTGGCCGACGCCTTGGCCGGCAGCACCGTCTTGGCGCCCTCGCCGGTGTAGCCGCCCCAGATCCCGTTGCAGTCCAACGTCGGCCGGCCGGAGGTGCCCTCCAGGACCGAGTAGCCCCTTTCAGTCAGCGTCTCGGAGACGCCGGCCTCGTCCTTCCACGCCGCTTGGTCGAACGGGAGCGCGGCGTACTGCTCGCGCTCCTCGGCCGTCAGGTCGCGGACGTCGTCGTAGAACCCCTCGACCGTGACGCGGTGGTCGTCGTCGTGGAGGTCGGCGATCATCCGGGCCAGCGCGTTGATCGGGTTGGCGACGCCGCCGCCGTAAACGCCCGAGTGGAGGTCCTTTTTCGGCCCCTGCAACGTGACCTCGACGTAGGCGAGCCCGCGCAGGCCGTAGGCGATCGACGGGACGCCGGGCGCGAACAGGGACGTGTCCGAGACGAGGACCACGTCGGCCGCGAGCCGCTCTCGGTGCTCGCGCAGGAAGCCCGGGAGGTGGACGCTCCCGTTCTCCTCCTCGCCCTCGACCAGGAACTTGAGGTTGACCGGCGCGCCCTCGCACGCCAGCAGGGCCTCGGCGGCTTTGACGTGCATGAACGCCTGGCCTTTGTCGTCGGCCGCGCCGCGCGCGATCAGCTTGCCGTCGCGCTCGACCGGCTCGAACGGGTCGGCGTCCCACAGCTCGAGCGGGTCCGGCGGCTGGACGTCGTAGTGGCCGTAGACCAGGACCGTCGGGGCGTCGTCCGAGACGTGGTGCTCGGCGACGACGACGGGGTGGCCGTCGGTGTCGACCACCTCGACGGTCTCGACGCCGGCGTCGCGGAGGTTGTCGGCGAGCCACTGGGCGGCCTGGCGCGTCTGGGCCGCGTGCGCCGGGTCGGTCGAGATGCTGGGGATGCGGAGCCACGCCTTGAGCTCCTCGACGAAGCGGTCGGCGTGATCCTTAGCGTACTGGAGGGCGGCGTCCATGCGGGCAGAGGGGGGAGGGGGAGCCCGGTCTACGCCCGACCCCCGGCTCGGCTCCGTCCGTCTACGCGGCGGGCTCGGCCTCGAACGGGGCCAAGGCGTCCTCGACCGGCTCCGCGTCTGGGACCCACGCCAGCAGCTTCTGGATGACGGCGTCGAGCAGCGCGTCCGGGCACGAGGCGCCGGCGGTCAGGATCACGTCGACCGGCCGCGCTTGGGGAAACCAACCCGCCGTCTCGCGCGCCGACTTCGTCCGCCAGTCCCAATGCCGGATCCGGTCGGGCGAGACCAACTGGTCGGCGTCCGAGACGAAGTAGGTCGGGAGGCCGGCGTCCTCGCACAGCTCGACCAGGTGCGACGTGTTCGACGAGTTATACCCGCCGACGACGATCGCAACGTCGGCACCGTCGGCGATGAGCGCCTCGGTCGCGTCCTGGTTCTCTTTGGTCGCGTAGCACAGCGTGTCGGACGTGTCGGCCACGTTCGCGTCGTCGCCGTCGCGGGCGACGACGGCCTGGCGCAGGCGCTCGGCGATGGCCGCCGTCTCGGTCGCCAGCATCGTCGTCTGGTTGACGACGCCGATCCGGGCGAGGTCGCGGGCGGGGTCGAACCCGTCGGACGTCTTGCCCTCGAAGTGGTCCCAGAAAAAGGCCGCGTCTTGGCGCCCCTCGATAACAGCCGCCAGCGCCTCCGTCTCGGCCGGGTCGCGGACGACGACGACGGGCGCCGAGGCCGCGGCCCGGCTGAACGTAGCTCGCGTCTCCTCGTGCTGGCGCTTGCCGTGGACGACGACGGTGTAGCCCTTGGCCCCGATGCTCGCGCCCTTTTTCCACACCCGGACGACGAACGGGCACGTCGTGTCGTAGGCCTGGACGTCGACGCCGCGCGCGGCCAGGTCGTCGAGCACCTCGGTCGGCGCGCCGAAGGCGGGGACGATGACGAGGTCGTCGGGCCCGAGTGTGTCGAACGGGATGAGCGGCTCGCCGGCCGTCGTGCGCAAGAACCGGATGCCGCGCGCCCGCAGGTCGTCGTTGACGTGGGCGTTGTGGATCATCTCCGACAGGAGAAAGACCTGGCCGCCGACCGCCTTCTCGGGGTGCTCGTCGAGCGCGCGGTACGCGATCTCGATGGCGTTCTCGACGCCGAAGCAGAATCCGAAGTGGCGGGCCAGCTTGACCCGGAGCGGGCCGAAGTCGAGCACGCTCGGGCGGAGGTCCTTTTTGCGGGGGTCGGCCGCGGCGCGGGCGGCCTTGACCCGGGTCACGACCGGGCTCCGGTAAAAGTCGGGGACGTCGAACTGGCGGGCCATGCGGATGGGCGGCGGAGGCGTCGGTCTCGGTCAACGGGGCGGTGCCGCGCGCGGTGCCGCCCGGCGCGGGCCTCCCCGCAGAATTGGAAACCCACGTCGTGCCTCCGGCCTTCGGTCCATCAGGACCGAAGACGGGGGACGGGAGACCGCCCGGGACCCGTCAGGGAAGCCGGTCCCCGGTCCTCCGTCTCCGGTCCCACGACCTCCGCTGCTCCGGACACAAGTCGGGTTTGGTAACGCATCCCGGGCGCCGGCGGCGGACCCGAGCGCCGGGTCGTCCGTTGGAGTTCTCACCTGGCGTCTCTCTCTTTCCTCCCCCGCTCATGCGCCTTCGCGTCTCCCTCCTCGCGCTCCTCGCGCTCGTCCTGGCCCCGACCGCCGTCGCCCAGGACGCTTTCATCAACGAGTTCCACTACGACAACGCCAGCACCGACGAGGGCGAGTTCGTCGAGATCGCCGTCCCCGACGGGACCGATGTCGCCGACCTCGTCCTCACGCTCTACAACGGCAACGGCGGCTCCGAATACGGCACCTTCGCCGGGACCAGCTTCATGGCTGGTGCCGAGGCCGGCGACGTCACCCTGTACACCGTCGACACGCCGGGCATCCAGAACGGCGGGCCTGACGGGCTCGCGCTGAGCACGACGGGGGGGACCGTCCTCCAGTTCCTGTCCTACGAGGGCTCATTCGCGGCCAACAACGGCCCGGCCATGGGCATAATGAGTACCGACATCGGCGTCTCGGAGGATCCGGCTCCGGCGGCTGGCCAGTCGCTCCAGCTTACCGGCGACGGTGAGGAGTACGAGGACTTTACCTGGACCGGGCCGGCCACCGCGACCCGAGGCCAAGTCAACAACGGGCAGACGTTCGAGGAAGGCGGCGGCGGCGGTGACGACGACAACGTGTTCACCACCCTCCTCCTGGGCGCCAACGAGGTGCCCCCGGTCGAGACCGAGGCGCGTGGCGGGGCCACGCTCACGCTCGACGGGACGACGCTGACCGTCACCGGCGTCTTCGACCGGCTCTCTGGCGACTACCAAGCGGCCCACCTCCACGGCGGCGCGCCCGGGCAGAACGGCCCGGTCCGCTACGGCCTCACGGCGGCGGTGCGCCCGGGCAACCGGACCGGCACGTTCGAGGCGGCTGCGAACACGTTCGAGGTCCGCGAGACCTTCGCCGACTCGATCCGGGCCGGGCTCGTCTACGTCAACGTCCACTCGTCCGAGTTCCCGATGGGCGAGATCCGCGGGCAGGTCGGGATGGCGACCGACACGTTCTCGTTCACGCTGCGTGGGGATCACGAGGTGCCCCCGGTCATGACCCCGGCGATGGGCAGCGGGACGGCCACGCTCGACGGCTCGACGCTGACGGTCACCGGGACGTTCACCGGCCTGACGGGCAACTACCGGGCGTCCCACGTCCACGCCGGGGCCATCGGCCAGAACGGGCCCGTGGTCCAGGGACTCTCGCCGACGGTGAACACGGACAACCGGAGCGGCACGTTCGGCGCCGGCTCGAACACGTACGAGCTCCGGCCGACGTTCGCCGACTCGGTCCGGGCCGGGCTGGCCTATGTCAACATCCACTCGGATACGTTCCCGGCCGGCGAGATCCGGGGGCAGATCGGGGTCGACGAGGACTCGGTCGACACGGCGGTCGAGGGCCCCGCCGACGGCGGGCTCACGCTCGCCGTGGCCAACCCGGTCCGGGGCCGGGCGACGGTGGCGTTCACGCGGAGCGCGCCGGGCCCGGTCGACCTGGCGCTGTTCGACGTGCTCGGCCGCCGCGTGGCGACGCTGGCCGACGGGCCGGCGAGCGCCGAGGCGACGGCCACGCTCGACGCCTCCGGGCTGTCCGCGGGCGTCTACGTGCTCCGGCTCCAGACCGAGGGCGGCGCCCTGAGCCGGACCCTCACGGTCGTCCGCTAGACGTCCCCGACCGATCCTCCCGCTGCGGGGCGGAGCCAGGAGGCTCCGCCCCGCTTCTGGGTTTGGAGCCTTCGGGGTGCGCCTCTGAAGAGAGGCGCGAGACGGGGCCAGCCGGACAGTATTCTCCCTGGGACCGACGGGCCCGCGGCCGGCCGCGGGAGGTTCCCCCAGCGGTACCGTGTGGCCACCCCGGACCCTCCGGACGAGGCCCCCGTTCGGTCCCCCCCCTTCCCCTTCCTCCGCTTCCATGCGACTTCGCTTCTCCCTCCTCGTCC
The DNA here is from genome assembly GCF_965213695.1 of Rubrivirga sp. Lineage (GTDB taxonomy): Bacteria > Bacteroidota > Rhodothermia > Rhodothermales > Rubricoccaceae > Rubrivirga. Next base: position 439,456 of record NZ_OZ243912.1, read on the forward strand.
CGCTCGCGGCCCTGCTGCTCGCGCCGACGGCCGGCGCCCAGGGCGCGTTCTTCAACGAGTTCCACTACGACAACGACGGCGCCGACACGGGCGAGTTCATCGAGATCGCCGTTGCCGATGGCGTCGACGTCAACGACCTCACCCTCACGCTCTACAACGGGAGCAACGGGACGTCCTACAACTCGATCGACGGGTCCAGCCTGAACGCGGGCGCCTCCCAGAACGGGTACACGCTCTACGGGATCGTCCTGCCCTCGAACGGGCTCCAGAACGGCTCGCCCGACGGGTTCGCGCTGACCTCGTCGACGGGCGGTTTCCTCCAGTTCCTGTCGTACGAGGGCTCGTTCACGGCCACGGACGGCCCGGCCGTGGGCCGGACGAGCCAGGACGTCGGCGTCGAGGAGCCGAGCAACACGCCGTCCGGCCAGTCGCTCCAGCTGACGGGCACGAGCGCGACCTACGACGGGTTCACCTGGACCGGCCCCGCCGCCCAGTCGCCCGCCCTGGTCAACGCCGGCCAGACGTTCCTCGCGCCGCCGGACCCGCCGGCCCCGACGCCCCAGGTCGCCTTCGCCAGCCGGACCCTCGCCACGCGCGAGGGCGACACGCTGCGCGTGGCCGTGACCATCGACTACCGCGGCGAGGACCCGACCGAGGACACCGTCGTCCGGATCAGCTTCGTCGGCGGGGCCAGCACGGCCTCGGACGACGACTTCGCCAGCCCGACCGTCGCCGTGGTCACGTTCGACTCGGACCGGCGGAGCCAGCGGACCCAGGAGGTCGAGTTCGTGTTCGAGGACGACGACACCGAGGAGGGGTCCGAGCTGGCCACCTTCCGCCTGTCCATCGTGAGCGGGAACGCCGAGCCGGGCCAGCCGAACTCGGTCGCGGTGACCGTCGACGACCCGGCCGAGACCACGACCGTCGCCGACGCCCGCGCGGCCGGCGTCGGCGAGTCGGTGACCGTCGTGGGGACGGTCTCGCGGGCGGCCGGCGCGTTCCTGTACCTCCAGGACGAGACGGCCGGGCTCGCGGTCCGCCAGACGTCGGGCGCCCTGTTCGACGCCATCGCCGCCGACAGCGTGAGGGCGGGCACCCGGCTCCAGATCACCGGGACGCTCTCCGAGTTCAACTCGCTGCTCCAGATCAACGGGGCCGACCTCGAGTCGTTCGAGATCTTGGGCCAGGGCGACGCGCCCGAGCCCCAAGTGGTCACGCTCGAGCAGATCGCCGAGAACGGGGAGGACTACGAGGGCGAGCTCGTGACGGTCCGGGGCGTCATGTTCGCCGAGACCGGCACGTTCGCCGAGCGGACGACCTACCAGGTCGATGACGGCTCCGACGACGGCGACGCCGTCACGGCCCGGACGCCCAACGCCAGCGACACGACGGTCGACGGCGTGGCCATCCCCGAGACGGCCGACGTGACGGCCATCGTCGGCCAGTTCAGCTCCGACGACCCGGCGGCCGGGTACCAGCTCCTGCTGGTCCGCGCCGAGGACATCGGCGCGGCCACCGAGCCCGAGCCCGAGCCGACGGAGGGCTCGGTCGCCGAGGCCCGCGACGAGGGCGTCGGGGCCACGGTCACGTTCGAGGCCACGGTCTCGCGCGCGGCCGGCGCGTTCGTCTACGTCCAAGACGAGACGGCCGGGCTCGCGATCCGCCAGACGTCGGGCGCCTTGTTCGACGCGGTCGCGGCCGACAGCGTGAGGGCGGGAACCCGGCTCCGCGTCACGGGCACGCTGTCCGAGTTCCGCGCGCTGCTCCAGATCAACGGGGCCGACCTCGAGTCGTTCGAGATCTTGGGCCAGGGCGACGCGCCCGAGCCGCAGGTGGTCACGCTGGCCCAGCTCGCGGCCGACGGCGAGGACTTCGAGGGCGAGCTCGTCACGGTCCAGAACGTGACGTTCGTCGACGGCGGCGGCACCTTCGGGCCGGGCACGAACTACGGCGTCACCGACGCCACGGTCTCGGACCCGTTCACGGCGCGCGTCCCCAACGCCGACGACTCGACGGTCGACGGGCTCGCCATCCCGACGACGGCCGACGTGACCGGCATCGTCGGCCAGTTCAGCGCCGACGATCCGGCCGTCGGGTACCAGCTCCTGCTGATCGACGCGGACGACCTGGGCGACGCGACCGGCGAGACCGCGGTCGACCGCGCGCCCGGCGCCGAGTTCGCGCTCGACGTCGCCAACCCGATCCGGGACCGGGCGACCGTCCGCTACGCGGTCGGGACGGCGGGCGTGGCCGAGGTCGCGTTGTTCGACGTGCTCGGCCGCCGCGTGGCCGTCTTGGCCGAGGGCCCCGTCGACGCGACCGAGCGGACGGCGACGCTCGACGTCTCGGGCCTCTCGGCCGGCGTCTACGTGCTCCGGCTCCAGGCCGAGGGCGTGACGGTCAGCCGGACGGTGACGGTCGTCCGCTAGCGATCCGCGTCTCGTGACGTCCCGTGCGGGGCGGGGCCTACGGGCTCCGCCCCGCATCTTTTAAGCGTCGGCCCCGTGGAGAGGGGCCTCGGTAGGTCCCTGCCGACCGTCGGCGACGACCGGCGGACTCCCCACGCTCCCCGACCGATGCCGACGCTCTTCCGCCTCTCGCTCCTCGCCCTCGTCCTCGCGGCGTCGGCCGCCGCCCAGGACGCCCGCCCGCTCGCCCTCGACGCGCCCGCGTCCGGGACGCTGGCCGGCGACGCCGACCGCTACACGCTCGACCTCGACGCGGGCACGTTCGTCTCCGGCGCGGCCATGCAGCTCACGGTCGACGTGGTGGTGACGGTCACGGGGCCGGACGGCGACGAGCTCGGCACGTTCGACGAGCCGTCGCGCGGGCCGGAGCCGTTCCAGTTCGAGGCCGAGGACGCCGGGGCGTACACGGTCACCGTCGCCCCATTCGAGGGCGCGACCGGCGACTACGCGCTCGCGCTGGCGCGCGTCGAGCCCGTGGCGACGACGCCGGCCGGCCGCGTAGACCAGCGGATGGCCCGCTTCGACGGCGACCGGCCCGGTGCGCTGGTCGCCGTGGTCGACGGCGGCGAGGTCGTGTTCCAGAAGGCGTACGGGAGGGCCAACCTGACGCACGCCGTCCCGATGACGCTCGACACCCGGACCAACATCGGCTCGACGTCGAAGCAGTTCACGGCGTTCGCCCTGGCGCTCCTCGCCCAGCGCGGCGCGCTGAGCCTGGACGACGACGTCCGCGAGCACCTCCCCGAGCTCCCCGACCTGGGCGCGACCGTCACGCTCCGCCACCTGCTCACCCACACGAGCGGCTACCGCGAGTTCCTCAACACGCTCGCGCTCACGGGCCGCCGGATCGACAAGGGCGACTACATCGACCGGGCCGAGATCGTCCGGATGATCCAGCGCCAGCCGGCGCTCCAGGACGCGCCGGGGACGGTCTGGAACTACAACAACTCCGGCTACGCGCTCGCCGCCCTCGTCGTCGAGCGCGTGACGGGCCAGCCGTTCCCCGACTGGATGGCCGAGAACGTGTTCGGCCCGCTCGGCATGACCGACACCGTCGTCCGCGCCGACCCCACGACCATCGTCCCGAACAGCGCCCAGGGCTACACCCTCGGCGAGGACGGCCGGTGGCACGACGCCGTCGACCTCTACGCGGCGATGGGCGCCGGCGGGATCTACACGACCGTCGGCGACCTCGCGCGCTGGGTCCAGAACTTCGAGACGGCCGCGCTCGGCGGGCACGACCTGATCCGCGAGATGACGACACCGACCGTCCTCGCCGATGGCGACACGACGGACTACGGCCTGGGCCTGTTCATCGACGAGGTGGGCGGGCGCCGGCGGGTCCACCACGGCGGGGCCGACAACGCGCACCGCTCGATGGTCGCGGTCTTCCCCGAGATCGACGCGGGCGTGGTCGTCGAGTTCAACGCGCCCGAGAACGCGAGCGGGTTCGCCGGCCAGATCGCCCGGGCGTTCTTCGAGGACCGCTTTGTCGAGGACGACACCGACGAGCCCGCGTCCGACCTCGAAGCCGCCGATTTCGACGACGACCTGTTCGACGACTACGCCGGCCGCTACGCGCTCGACATCGCGCCCGACTTCGTCTTGGCGTTCCGCCGCGACGACGACGGCGGCTACCTCACCCAAGCGACGGGCCAGGGCGAGCTCGAGATCGTCCCGACCTCGGACTCGACGTTCGTGCTCGCGGCCGTCGAGGCCGGCGTCACGTTCCACCGCGACGCCGACGGCGTGGTCCGCTCGGCGACGCTCCACCAGAACGGCGACCACCGGGCGTCCAAGCTCGACGTCGAGCCGATGGCCGACGCCGCGCCGGTCGACCTGGGCGACTACGCCGGCCGCTACCTCAGCGACGAGCTGGAGGCGGTGTACACACTCGCCGTCGAGGACGGCGCCCTCGTCGCCCGCCTCCCCCGCGCCGTCGAGCCCGTCCCGGCGCGGCCGACGACGGCCGACACGTTCGTGATCGCTCCGGAGGGGTTCCCCATCACGCTCGCGTTCGACCGCGACGGGGCCGGCGCCGTGACCGGCTTCGCGGTCGACGCCAGCGGCCGGACGCGCGGCGTCCGCTTCGAGCGGGTCGAGGAATGAGGAGTCAGGAATCGGGAATCGGGGGGACCGAGCCGGCGAGGGTGCCGAGCGCGTCCCCTGACTCCTGATTCCTGTTGCCTCACGCCTTGGCCGCCAGCCGCTCCGACCACTCGCGGCGGAAGGCGGGGAAGCGGCCTTCCAAGATGGCCGCCCGCATCTGGCGCATCGTCCAGAGGTAGAGCGCGAGGTTCTGGACGGAGGCGATCTCCATGAACAGCGGCTCCTTCGCGATCGTGAGGTGGCGGAGGTAGGCGCGCGAGAACGTCCGGCTGTGGTACGTGTCGAGGCCGGCGTCGACCGGCGCGAAGTCCTGCTTGAACCGGGCGTTCTTGATGTTGACGAGCCCGTCGGTCGTGAAGAGCGTCCCCGTCCGCGCGTTGCGCGTCGGCATGACGCAGTCGAACAGGTCGACGCCGCGGGCCACGTTCTCGATCAGGTTCTGCGGTGTCCCGACGCCCATGAGGTAGCGCGGACGGTCGCGCGGCAACACCTCGTTCGTGACCTCGACCGTCTGGTACATCACCTCGGCCGCCTCGCCGACCGACAGCCCGCCGATGGCGTACCCCTCGGCATCGAGCTGGGTCAGCGCGGCGGCAGACTCGCGGCGGACGGCGGCGTAGGTCGCGCCCTGGACGATGGGGAAGAGACTTTGGTGGTGGCCGTAGTGCGGCTCGGTCGCGCGCCAGTGGGCGAACGCCCGCTCGGCCCAGCGGACCGTCCGCGCGTTCGCCCGCCGCGCCTCGGTCTCGTCGACGGTCGCCGGCGTCAGCTCGTCCAGAACCATCATCACGTCCGACCCGATGTCGCGCTGGGTGTCGACGACGGACTCGGGCGTGAACGCGAGCTTGCTCCCGTCGAGGTGGCTTCGGAAGCGGACGCCGTCCTCGGTCACCTTGACGAGCCCGTCGAGCGAGAACACCTGGAAGCCGCCCGAGTCGGTGAGGATCGGCCGGTCCCAGCCCATGAACCGGTGGAGCCCGCCGGCCGCCCGCAGCGTCTCCCGTCCCGGCCGGAGCGAGAGGTGGTACGTGTTGCCGAGCAGGATCCGGACGTCGAGGTCGTCCCGGAGCGTCCGCGGCGCGACGGCCTTGACGCTGCCGACCGTCCCGACCGGCATGAACATGGGCGTCTCGACGGCCCCGTGGTCGGTGTGGACCACGCCCGCGCGGGCGCCGGTCTCGGGGCACTCGGCTTGGAGCTCGAAGGTGAGGGGCATGAGTCGGGAGGCTTTCGGACAGGCTACCACGGAGGACCGCGCCAGCCCGGCAAGCGTCCGCGAAGCGGTGTCTCGCGCGCTACGCCGCCTCGATGGCGCGAACGGCCACCCCGACGCCGTCCTCGGCGCGGAGCCGCTTGCCCAGCGCCTCCGCCCGCCGGCGCATCGCGTCGTCCGTGGTGGCCGCCGAGATCGCGGCCACCAGCTGGGGCGCCGTCAGCCTCTTCTTGAGGAGCGGTGCGGGGCCCACGCCGAGCGCGTGGACGCGCCGGCCCCAATACGGCTGGTCGCCAAAGTGGGCGACGACGACCGTCGGCCGACCGGCCCGGAGCCCGGCCGCCGTCGTCCCCGCCCCGCCGTGGTGGACGACGGCCGCGCACCGCGGGAAGAGCGCGTGGTGCGGGGCGCCGCCGATGGTGAAGAGGTCGTCGCCGGTGGCCTCGGCCAACCCGCCCCAGCCGGACGCCAGGACGGCGCGGACGCCCGTGGCGCGGACGGCCTCGACCACGGTCCGGGTCGTCTCCCCCGCGTCGCGGCCGGTCATGCTCCCGAACCCGACGTAGACTGGCGGCGGCCCGGCGCCGAGGAACGCCGCCAGCGCCGGGTCGAGCGGCGCGTCCGCGTCGAGGAACCAGTACCCGGCCGTCGCCGCCCACCCGGGCCAGTCGGTCGGCTCGGGGACAACGTGGCGGCTGAACCCGTGGACGGTCGGCACCGGGCCGCTCGGGATCTCGGCGCCCGTCGCGCGTCGCCAGTCGGTGAGGTAGCGGCGGGCGGAGGCGGCGATGCCGCGCCCGACGAGCCGATACGTCAGGCGGTTAAACCCTGGGATCGGCACGGTCGGCAAGAGGGGGACCGGCCGCTCGGCGGTCGGCACGAAGAACGGCTGGAGCGGGGCGAAGACGGCGCGGGCCCCGAGCGCGGCCGCGAACGACGGTCCCCAGAACGCCTTCGGGTGGTACACGACCACGTCGGGCCGGGCCGCCTGCGCCGCCGCCCACGACTCGTCGACGAGCGTTTTCTGGATGGGCCCCACCACTCCGATCAGCCGCCAGGACTGGCGGACGGCCTCGGCCGCGTTCGTCAGCGACTCCAGGGCCTCGCGAGCGACCGGGAGGTCCATCACCTCCAAGAGCGCGTCGGTCGTCGGGGCGTAGGGGACGCCGTGCGCGTCGGCCACCGGGGCGAACCGCCGGGCCGACGACAGCACCACGTCGTGCCCCGCGCGCTGGAGGCCCTTCGCGAGGGCGAGGTACGGCTCGACGTCCCCGCGCGTGCCGACGGTGGAGAGGAAGACGCGCATGGACGTAGGGTACGGAGCCTCCGGGCGGCGGTCGCGTACGACGGCTCCCTCTCTTCTTCCCCTCTCTCGTCATGAACAACCTCTTTCGCGGTCTCCTCGCCGGCTACGGCGCCAAAAAGCTCGGCGGCGGCTGCTTCTCAACGATCCTCGTCTTCGTCGTCCTATGGGTCCTGCTCGGCCAGTGCGGCGCGACGTATCCGCCGGTCGAGGTCAACACGGCCCTGGCCGTCGAGTCCGTCGAGGTGGCCCCGGCACCGCTCGCGGCCCAGGCCCTCCCGTAGGGGCGTATCGCGATACGCCCCTACACCTGGGGCGGCGGGTCGGTCGCCAGCGCGTCGTCCTCCGCCTCGTCGCCCAGGTCGATGACGAGCGCCTCGCGGCGGGCGCGGACGACGCCGGCCACCAGCGCCGCCGCCGGCACGGCCAGGATCAGCCCGAGCAGGCCGAACAGGGCCCCGCACACGAACAGCGCCAGCAGGATCACGACCGGGTGGAGCCCGACCTGCTGGCTCATGATGTTGGGCGTGAGCACGGCCTGCTCGATCACGGCCTGGACCGCGAGCACGGCCAGCACGATCAGCACGTCGGTGAGCGTCCCGAACGCCAACATCAGCGTCACGCCGAGCACGTAGGTCAGCACCGAGCCCAGGCTCGGGATCAGGTTGAGGAGCCCGGCCGCCAGCCCCAGCAGCAGCGAGTACGGCACGCCGAACAGCGCGAGCGGGACGGCCACCAGGACCGCGCTCAGTGCCGAGATCGTGAGCTGGCCCCGGACGTAGCTCCCGAACACGGACCCGGCCCGCTCCAGGTACGCCCGCCGTCCATCGACCCGGGGCAGCAGGCCGACCAGCCCGTCCCGCAACACGGGGAAGTCTTTGAGGCTGAAGAACAGCAGGACCGGCACCAGCGCCGCCGTCGTGACCAGCCCCAGCAGCGCGCCGACCTGGCGGACGAGGCCGGCCAGGAACGCGGGCACGCGGGCCAGCGCCGCCTGGATCTGGCCCGGCACAAACGTCGTGATCTCGGCGACGAGCGCGTCACGGTCGACCAACCCAGCGTTCTCGGCCTGAGCGAGGGCGTCGGACTCGGCCACCCACTCGGGCGCGCGGAGCGCGAGCGCGACGGCCTGCGTCGTCAGCTCCTCGACCTGGCCGACCGCCATCGGCACCAGCAGCACGAGCCCGCCCACGACGGCGCCCACCACGACCAGCGTCAGCGCCAGCGTCGACGCCCAGCGGGGGACGTGCCACCGTCGCTCGGCCGCGGTCACGGCGGGGTCGAGCAGGTAGGCCGCCACGAACACGGCGACGAACGGGGCGAGCACGCCGGCCAGCCGGCCGAGGAGGTAGGCGCCGAACACCAGGCCGCCGGCCCACAAGACGGCCTGCGCCGCGCGCTCGCGCCGGAGCGGCCACAGCACGGCGGCCCCGGCGACGGCCACCCAGAACGGACCGAGCGCGTCGCGCAGCACCCACAGCAGGGCGAGCAGCGCCAGCACGCCGCCCGTCAGCAGGACGAGACGGGACCGGGGCAGGACGGGATCGGGGCGCGGGTCGGGCATTCGGAAACGTACGCCCGGGCACGGCCGGACAGCCGGGGCGGTGGGTAGGTTCGGGCCATGCGCGCGCCTCTCGTTCCCCTCGCCCTGCTGGTCCTCGTCGCCGGGGCGGCCCAGGGGCAGGGCCGCGTCGCGCCGCCGTTGCCCGACACGACGGCCGCGCGCTACGGCACGAGCGGGTCCCTGGTCGTGGTCCTGACCGAGTACGGGTTCGGCGCCGGCGGGTCGGCGCGGGCCCGGCTCACCGACGACGTGTCGTTCGTGGCCGAGCTCTCGGCGGGGGCCGGCCGCGACGAGCGCGAGCAGAGCTTTATCGGGTTCTTCGGCGAGCGCGAGACGCCGTTCAAGCGGAACTACGTGGCCCTCGTTCCGCTCCACGTCGGGCTCGAGCGGCGGCTGTTCCGGCGGTCCGTCGAGGACAACTTCCGCCCGTTCGTGGCCGCCCTCGTCGGCCCGACGCTGGCGCTCCAGTGGCCCTACTTCGACGACGTCGACGGGGACGGGCGCCGCGACGCCACCGAGGACTTGGTCGGCCCGCTCGGCGGTGTCGACGCGAGCCAGGCCCGGGTCGGCGTGGGCGGCATGGTCGCCCTCGGCGCCTTCTTCGGGCGCGGCCGGCGGACGTCCCAGGCCGTCCGGTTCGGCGTGCAGGGCACGTACTTCCCCGTCGAGGTCGACCTCCTGGAGCTCCGCCCGGACGTCGAGGAGCCCTCGCGGCAGACGTTCTGGACGCCCGTCGTGAGCTTCCACGTCGCCCGGCTGCTGTAGGCTCGCTCCGCTCGCGGGAACGGGGAAACAGGAAAGGGGAAACGGCAGAGGGCGGCGGCGTGGACGGTCCGTGGACAACTCGGTGGTGTCCCGCTTGCGCGGAGGTCAGGCGTCGGCCACCTTCCGTCCACCCGTCCACCCGTCCACCCGTCCACCCGTCCACCCGTCCACCCGTCCACCCGTCCACCCGTCCACCCGTCCACCCGTCCACCCGTCCACCCGTCCACCCGTCCACCCCGCCGCATGGGTCCGTTTGATCTGCTCGCGCCCGAGCCCGCCCCCCGGTTCGGCGACCCGCCCCGGCGGAACGCCTACGTCGAGCTCCACAACCTGATCGCGGCGGCCGAGAGCCCGGCCGACTTCGGCCCGCCTGACCGCGTCCGCATCTCGCGGAGCCACCAGGTCGACCTCGCCCTCGAGTTCCCGGACGAGCGCCGAGCGCTCTACCAGCAGCTCCTGGACGACCGCCTGGCGAATGCCGACCTCGACGCCGACGACCGTCACGTCCTCGGCCACGTCGCCGCGACGCTGGCGCTGGCGCCGGCCGACCTCCGGGCGGCCCACGAGCGGGCGTTCGGGACGGCCGTCACCGAGGCCGTCGCCGACGACTGCCTCTCGGTCGAGGAGCGGCTGCTGCTCTACAAGCTCCAGCACCTGCTCGGCCTCGACCCCCGCGTCGCCGACGGGGCCTACGACGTGCTGGCGCGCGAGCGCTTCCTGAAGCGAGTCGCCCACGCCCTGTGCGACGGGGCGCTCTCGCCCAGCGAGGAGGCCGAGATCGAGCGCGTCTGCGCCGACCTCAGCCTGGAGCTGCCGGACGGGATCCAGCGGATGCTCGACCACGCCCGCGACCGTTGGAAGCTCCGCCACGGCGAGGTCCCCACGGCCGAGGTCGGCGTCGAGCTAGTGACCGGCGAGCTCGGGCGGTTCCGAGGGCGGGCGGAGTGGTGCGAGGTCAACACGCAGCGGCTCGATCGCCACATCGGCGCGGCGGCGCTCCAGTCGGGACAGACGGCCGGGCTGACGGTCCCGTCCCACGCCCTGTGGTTGCTGCGAAAGGCCGGCGAGGTCGTCTTGACCGATCGCCGCGTCGTCCTGCTCCGAGGGGGCGACCCGCCGGACGAGATCGGCGTCGACCGCCTGCTTCAGATCCTGCGGTTCCGCAACGGGACCGTGCTCCGAACGAAGGACGAGCGGCGCGTCTACGTCGACCCCGGCGACCGGAACGAGGTGTTCTACACGGTCCTCTACCACACGCTCTTCGGCCACCCGACGGCCGGTCCCGGCTGAAGGCCCGCGGCGACCGGCGCTTGGCGGCGCGTGCTCGCGGCCGAGGCGAGCCGGACTCGCGAGACGGCGGCGACGTCGACGGGGTGGTGGATCTTCCGGCAGGACGAGCCGGCCACGCCGTCCCAGGTCGTCGGCGCGCTCGCCGAGGCGCCGGCCGAGTGGGAGGGCTCGGGTCCGGTCCGGGTCACCGCCACGCACCTCGTGTTCGAGGGCGAGCGCCCCCGCCGGACGTCACTGAAAACGGTGACGGGCGCAGTCCGCGCGGGCACGTCGGTTTGGGTGCAGCGGCGCCGGGCCCACGACTGGCTCGTGGAGTGCCGTACCGACGCCGAGGCCGAGGCGCTCGTCGACGCGCTGGGGTGACAGTCGGTCGTCGGCCGGCCACCGTAGTCTCCAAGACGCCGCCCCCGCGCCCATGTCCGAAGTCTTCGCCGGCCCCGTCTTGCGCACCGAGGCCGGGTTCCGGATGCACTGCGTCCCGATCCCCGCCGAGGTCGACGACGCGCTCGGCGGCGCCCGCGCTGTGACGGGCACGCTGTGCGGCGTCCCGTTCCGCCGCGCCGTCCACGGCCGGTCCAACGGGGCGCCCCACCTCCGGTTCGGCCGGGCGATCCTCCGAGAGGCCGGGCTCGCGCTCGGCGCGACGGCCTTTTTAGAGATCGAGCCCGCCGACCCCGACGCCGTCCACCTGCCCGAGGAGCTGACGGTCGCGCTGTCGCAAGACCCCGAGGCGCAGGCCCGGTTCGCCACGTTCACGCCCGGTCGCCAGCGGTCGCTCGGCGTCCACGTGGACCAGGCCCGGCGCCCGGCCACGCGCGAGCGGCGGGCGCTCGAGCTGTGCGAGAAGATCCGGACGCACACGCTCTATGGGGATGGGTAAAGAGGGGCGAAGAGCCCGGTCCCCTCACCTCATCCCTTCTCATCCGCTCAGGCGTACGTGTTGAGCATGACCGGCATAATGAGCATCAGCAGCTCCTCGCCGTCGGCGCCCTCGGCGGGCGACACGACGCCGGCCCGGTTGGGCGACGAGAACTCGAACACGACGTCCTCGCCGTCGATGTTGGAGAGCACCTCCTGGAGGTACTGCGAGTTGAACCCGATCTCCATCGGGTCCGCGTCGTAGTCGCAGAGCACGCGCTCCTTGGCCTCCGACGCCCGCTCGATGTCCTCGGCCGAGACGGTCAGCGCGTCCGACTCGAGCGCCAGCCGGATCTGGTGCGTCATCGACGACGAGTACAGGGCGACCCGGCGGACGGCCGCCAGCATCGCGTCGCGGCCGACCGTCAGCCGCTTCTCGTTCTCGACCGGGATGACGGCCTCGTAGTTCGGGTACTGCTCCTCGATGAGCCGCCCGACGACCTGGGTGTCGCCGAAGTCGAACCCGACGTAGCCCGACGCGATCCGCAGCGTGCAGGCCCCGTCGCCGGCCGCCTTGCCCGCCAGCGACAGCGCCTTCTCGGGCACGATCACGTCGACGGCCTCGGCCGCCGTGATCCCCTTCGAGACGAGCTTGACGAGCCGGTGGCCGTCGGTCGCGACAATCGTCGAGTTCTCCGGGCGGACCTGGAACAGGACGCCCATCATGGCCGGCCGGAGCGCGTCCTTCGACGCCGCGAACCCGGTCTTGTCGATGGCGTGCTTGACGAGGGCCCCGTCGGCCTCGATGGCCTGGGCGCCGTCGAGCGACGGCAACGCCGGGTAGTCGCCGCCGTCGAACCCAACCATCTTGTAGCGGCCTTGGTCCGTCGTCAGCTCGACGTTGAACTCGGCGTCGGTCGTGACGGTGACCGACAAGTCGGGGAGGGCGCGCAGCGTGTCGAGGAGGCGCCGGGCCGGGACCGCGATCCGCTGCTTGCCGTCGGTCCCGTTCTGCTCGAACGAGACGGGCAGCCGCTGGACGATGGAGATCTCGAGGTCGGTCGCCGCGATCCGCAGCGTGTCGTCTTCCCGCTCAAAGAGGACGCACTCCAGGATGGGCAGCGTGCTCTTGGACGGGACGGCCCCGTTGACGGTCGAGAGCGCCCGGAGGAGGTCGGCGCTGGAGGCGGTGAACTTCATGGCTTCAGGGGATGCGGGTCCGAGGTCGGCCGGGTCGGCGGGCGGATGAAGGTACACGACCGAGGCGTCCGGTTCGGTCCCGGCCGCCCGTGAAAACCCGGGGCCGTCGGTCGGGCTCGACGGGACGGTCGGCGTAGGGGCACGCCGGTGGCGTGGCCACGTCCCATCGCGGTCGGCCCGGGCACGCCACCGGCGTGCCCCTACGGGAGGTCGGTCGCCTCTACCGCTGGTGGAGCTCCATCTTCTTGCGCACCGCGCCCACCATCTCGCGGAAGCTCGGGTCCGTGTCCACCTGGTCCTCGACCGAGCGGACGGCGTGGATCACCGTCGAGTGGTCGCGCCCGCCGAAGTGGAGCCCGATGGTCTTCAAGCTGTGGTTCGTGATCTCCTTCGAGAAGAACATGGCCACCTGGCGGGCCTGGACCACCTCGCGCTTGCGCGTCCGCGCCCTCACCAGGTCCTCGGGGATGCCGAGGTAGTCGCACACGACCGACTGGATGGCCTCGATGGTCAGCTGGGGCCGGGCCTCCTTGATAAGGTCCTTCAGCACGTCGCGCGCCAGCTCCTGGTCGATCTCGCGCCCGGTCAGCGCCGCGTGCGCCTGCAACCGGATCAGCGCGCCTTCGAGCTCGCGGATGTTGCTCTTGACGTGCGTCGCGATGTACTCGATCACCTCGGGGCGGACCTGGGTCCCGTCGTCCTTGGCCCGCCGGTTCAGGATGGCCACGCGCGTCTCGAAGTCCGGCGGCTGGACGTCGGCGGCGAGCCCCCACTGGAACCGCGACAGCAGCCGCTCCTCGATCCCGACGATGTCCTTGGGCGGCCGGTCGGCCGAGAGCACCAGCTGCTTCCCCTGCTGGTGGAGCTCGTTGAAGATGTGGAAGAACTCCTCCTGCGTCTTCTCCTTGCCCCCAAAAAACTGGACGTCGTCGATGATCAGGATGTCGACGCCGCGGTAGAACTGGCTGAACTCGGCGATCCGGTTCGACTGGATCGACTGGACGAACTCGGCCGTGAACATCTCCGACGAGACGTAGCGGACCGTCTTGGCGTGGTTGTTCGCGAGGGCGTAGTTGCCGATGGCCTGGATCAGGTGCGTCTTGCCGAGGCCGACGCCGCCGTAAATGAGAAACGGGTTGAAGCTGGTGCCGCCGGGATCTTGGGCAATCGCCCAGCTCGCCGACCGCGCCAGCCGGTTGCAGTCGCCCTCGATAAAGCGCTCGAACGTGTACGAGTCGTTGAGGTGCGGGTCGACCTCGATCGGCTTGACGCCGGGCAGCGCGAACGGGTGCGCGGAGGGCGCGCGGCGGCGCTCCGGCGACCGGTCGAACCCGCGTGTCCGGTCGACCGACCGGCCCGCGTCCGACGGCACGTCGGCCGCAGCGCGGGGCGGCGTCACGCCGTCGGGCAGCTCGACGCGCGGCGGGCGCTCGGCCGGCGGCACGTTCGACGGCTGGCGGGCCGGGAGCTCCATCGACGCGCCCCGCCGGCTCCCGCCCGTGGCCGGCTCGTCCTGCTCGATCACGATGTCGTAGTAGAGCCGCCCGCCGGGCCCGAGCACCTTGGTGATCGTCTTGCGGAGGAGCGCGAAGTAGTGCTCCTCGAGCCACTCGTAGTAGAACCGGCTCGGGAGCTGGACCGTCAGCTTGAGCGCGCCGTCCTCCTCGTCCAGCCCGACGGCCCGGAGCGGCTCGAACCACGTCCGGAAGCTCTGCCGGCTGATGTTGTCCCGGATGATCCGGAGGCACTCGTCCCAGACGTCGTCGCGCGATCGGTCCATGGGGCGAGAGTCGGGGAGGGGCGGGGGGAGGGGGGGCCGGAATATCGGGATCGCCGGGGGAAAAAGAAGCCGGCTCGTTCGCTGCCCGTCGAGGTTATCCACACACTCGGAGGCGGTCGGCGCCCCGTTTGCGTCAGGATCGCGGGTTCCCCCGTCCGGTTGTCCACGGGCCGTCCACGAGCTGTGCAGCGCGGGCCGTCTTTGTAGGACAAGGCGTTGCGCGTCCGAGGTCACGTCGAGCGTCGGAGAATTACCGCGAGATGACCGGAAGCGGCGGGCCCGTTCGGTTTTCGTAATCCGGTTGTCCACACCTTGTAAACGGCCCGCTTCGAGCACTGGAGGAGGTGGCCTCGGGGGGCCCCCTATGGCCGTTCGGGGTGCGGGCTCGCCCGCCTCGGAGGCCGCGCCGACGCCGGCCGTACGGGGGCCCTTCCGCGGGCGGTGCCCGGGGCCCGGAGGCTTCCTCGAACATCGCGTGAGGCCCTTGCCGGCCGCTCGGACGGCGGCCTACCTTCTCAAGCTCGCGGGGCCTCACGCCCCTCCCGCCGGGCTCCGCCCGCGTTCCTTGACGACCGACGCTCGAGACACCGTGTTCCGGGTCCGCATCGCTCCGCTCCCCGACGGCCTCCACCAGGAGACCCACCGCCCTACGGCCGACGACCTCGGCCTCGATCCGGAGGTGTTCTCCGATGTCGAGGTCGACCTCCGGCTCGACGTCGCCGACCGCCGCGTGCTCGCCGCCTACACGGCCCGGGCCACGGCCCGGCTCGAGTGCGACCGGACGCTCGACCTCTACGACGAGCGCGTCGAGGCCGACCACGCCGTGCTGTTCACGGCCGACGCCCCGGCCGAGGGCGACACCGACGACGACGTCCAGCCCCTCACCGACGACGCGCTCGCGATCGACCTGACGGCGCCGGTCCACGACACGCTCCTGCTCGCGCTCCCGCTCCGGCGCGTGAGCCCGGCCGCCCGGGACGCCGAGATCCCGACCGCCTTCGGCGTGGCCGACAACGACGACGACGCGCCGGCCGACGCCCGTTGGGCCGCCCTCCAGGCCCTCCGGTCCGCCGACCCCGACGGCGACCCCGACTCCTCCGACTGACCCCGCCCCCGCGCGACCTCCCCGACTCCGATGGCCAACCCCAAACGCAAGAACTCCAAGGCGCGCACCGGCAAGCGCCGCTCCCAGTACAAGGTGAAGGACGTGCCCCAGACGCACGAGTGCCCCAACTGCAGCAACGCCAAGCTGATGCACCGGGCCTGCCCAACGTGTGGCCACTACCGCGGCCGCGCCGTCGTCGAGGTCCCGGAGTACGCCTAGCCGGCGCCGGAGCCCTCACGGGCTCCGCGTCCGAATGGGATCCGCCCGCGCGAGCTTTCGGAGCTGCGCGGGCGGCGTCCGTTGATGGGGGCGGGTATCTTTCCGCCCCCTCCCTCTCGCCCGTCCGCCCCGCCCGCCCATGCCCGTCCGAGTCGCCGTCGACGCCATGGGCGGAGACCACGCCCCGGGCGTCGTCGTGGAGGGCGTCCTCGACGCGCTCGCCGAGGCCGGCGACCGGCTGACGGTCCTGCTGGTGGGACGGGAGGACGAGGTCCGCGCCGAGCTCGACCGCCAGGGCGCCGCCGAGAGCGACGCGCTCCGCGTGGTCGACGCGCCCCAGGCCATCGCGATGGGCGAGAGCCCGACGGTCGCGCTCAAGGCCAAGCCCCAGTCGTCGATCCACGTCGGCGTCGGCGCCGTCAAGAACGGGCGGGCCGACGGGTTCGCCAGCGCCGGCAACACGGGCGCCGTGATGGCGGCGGCGCTGTTCGGGCTGGGCCGGCTGCCCGGGGTCCTGCGCCCGGCGCTCCCCGGCTACCTCCCCACGCCGACCGGCACGTGCGTGTTGCTCGACGTCGGGGCCAACGTCGAGGTCCGGCCCGAGCACCTCGTCCAGTTCGCCCAGATGGGGGCCGTCTTCGGCGCCGCGTTCCTGGGCAAGGACGACCCGACGGTCGGCCTCGTCAACGTGGGCGAGGAGCCGGGCAAGGGGACCGACACCGTCAAGGCGGCGCACGCGACGTTGCAGGCGCTCGCCGAGAAGGACGGGTTCCGGTTCGTGGGCAACGTCGAGGGCCGCGACATCTTGCAGCACGGGGCCGACGTCTGCGTCTGCGACGGGTTCGTCGGGAACGTGGTGCTGAAGCTGGCCGAGTCCGTCGCCACGATCCTGCCCCAGATGGTCCGCTCCGAGATCGGGCGGCAGGGGCTCGACGCCGAGCAGGCCGGGAGGGTGGGCGGCGTGCTCAAGGGGATGCTGGCGCCCTTCGACTACCAGGCGTTCGGCGGCGTCCCCATGCTGGGCATCGACGGGACCGTCGTGATCGGGCACGGCGGGTCGTCGGCGCGGGCGTGCCGCCAGATGGTCCTGAGCACGGCCGGCCTGGTCGAGCAGAACCTGACGGCCCGGATCGCCCGGGCCTTGCGCGACCCGGCCCCCGAGGGCCCCTCCTAACGCACCCGATGGCAGACCCAAAGACGACGGCCGCCGTCACCGCCGTGGGGGCCTACCTCCCCCCGGACCGGCTCACGAATGCCGACCTCGAAGCGCTCGTCGACACCAACGACGAGTGGATCCGCTCGCGGACCGGGATCGAGGAGCGCCGCATCTTGCGCGACCCGACCAAGGCCACGTCGTTCATGGCGACGGAGGCCGCGCGCGAGTGCCTCGCCAAGGCCGGCGTCGCGCCCGACGACGTCGACTGCATCCTGGTCGCCACCATCACGCCCGACCACGTGTTCCCGTCGACGGCGTGCCTGGTCCAGCACAAGCTCGGGGCCCAGCGCGCCTGGGGCTACGACATCTCGGCGGCCTGCTCCGGCTTCCTCTACGGGCTCACGACGGGCGCCAAGATGATCGAGGCCGGGATGCACCGGCGCGTCCTCGTCATCGGCGGCGACGCCATGAGCCGGATCATCGACTACACCGACCGGACGACCTGCGTCATCTTCGGCGACGGGGCCGGCGCGGTCCTGTTGGAGGCGACGACCGACGGGACCGGCGTGCTCGACAGCGTCCAGTACGTCGACGGCTCGGGCGTCGACGCGCTGTGGATGGAGGCCGGCGGGAGCTTGCACCCGGCCACGCGAGAGACCGTCGACGCCCGGCTCCACTACGTCCGGCAGGACGGGAAGACCGTCTTCAAGCGGGCCGTCACCGGCATGGCCGACGCCGCCGCCGAGGTCATGGAGCGGAACGGGCTCTCGGGCCCCGACATCCGCTACCTCGTCCCGCACCAGGCCAACCTCCGCATCATCGACGCGACGGCCCGGCGGATGGGGATCGGGCCCGACCAGGTCATGGTCAACATCGCCCGCTACGGCAACACGACGGCCGGCACGCTCCCGCTGTGCCTCGCGGACTGGGAGGCCGACCTCCGCACGGGCGACAACCTGGTCCTGGCGGCCTTCGGCGGCGGCTTCACCTGGGGCGCGACCTGGCTGAAATGGTCGTACGGCAGCGGGCAGTAGCACCGCGGTGTTCCGTGTTGCGTGTTACGTGACGCGAGCACCCACGAAACACGCAACACGCAACACGCCCCATGCTCGCCTTCCTCTTCCCCGGCCAGGGCTCCCAAGCGCCCGGCATGGCCGCCGACCTGGCCGAGATCCCCGAGGCCCGCGCCCTCCTCGACCAAGCCGACGCCGTCCTGGGCTTCTCGCTGACCGACCTGATGTTTGGCGACGACCCGGACGCGCTCACGCCGACCGAGATCACGCAGCCGGCGCTCTACACGCACAGCCTGGCCGCGAACGCCGCGCTAGCAGCGCGGGGCGTCCGACCCGACGTGGCCGCCGGCCACAGCCTGGGCGAGTGGAGCGCGCTCGCCGCCGTCGGCGCCTTCTCGTTCGCGGACGGGCTCCGGGCCGTCCGACGTCGGGGCGAGCTGATGGCCCGGGCCGGCGACGTCCGCTCCGGCGCGATGTCGGCCGTGCTCGGGCTCGACGCGGACAAGCTCGAAGCCGCGTGCGCCGAGGCGACAGAGGCCGGCGACGGCGAGGTCGTCCCGGCCAACTACAACGACCCCGGCCAGATCGTGATCTCGGGCGACGCCCCGGCCGTCGAGCGGGCCGGCGCACTGGCGACCGCGGCCGGCGCCAAGCGCGTCGTGCCGCTCCCGGTGAGCGGCGCGTTCCACAGCCCGCTGATGGCGTTCGCCCGGGACGGGCTGAAGGAGACGCTGGAGGGACTGGCGATCAGCGTCCCGTCGTGCCCCGTCGTCTTGAACGTGACGGCCGAGCCGACGACGGACCCGGAGGCCATCCGGCTCCGGCTGCTCGACCAGCTCACGGCGCCGGTCCGCTGGGCCCAGTCGCTCGAGCGGATGGCGGCCGACGGGGCCGAGCGGTTCGTCGAGGTCGGGACCGGCAAGGTCCTCTCGGGGCTCGTCCGGCGGACGCTGGGCCGCGAGGCGGTCGCCGTCCAGGCCGGGACGGCCGCCGAGGTCGAGGCGCTGGCGGCGGAGTAGCCGGCGCCCGGACCGCCGGCGTCGCGCCGTATTTTGGGGGCCCGGCCACGCGCCCCAGCTCCGCATCCGCATGTCCGAGCGTACCTATTCCGAGGGTGAGATCGCCGACCTGATCGCGCGCGCCGCCGAGCGACAGCGCGACGCCCGGCAGAGCGAGGCCGGCGCCGGCCTCACGCTGGCCGAGATCGAGCGGGTCGGGCGGGACACCGGCATCGACCCGGCCCACCTGCGCGCCGCCGCGGCCGAGATGGACGCCGCCGGGCGCACGCTCGCGCGCCAGTCCGGCCACACCCGGACGCACGTCACGGTCGAGCGCTGGATCGACGCCCCGCTGACGCCCGAGGCGTGGGAGGAGGCCGTCGCCGAGCTCCAAGGGCGCCACGGCGTCGACGCCTCCTTCTGGCTCGGCCAGAACTCGGGCGGGACGGTCCAGCAGGTGGGCAACGCTTACGAGTGGCGCCACACGAGCAGCCTAGGCATCCAGACGACCGTCACGGCGAGCCCGCGCAGCGGCCGGACGCGGCTCCGCCTCCGCCAGTTGGTCGGGCTCGCGTCGCCCACGGCCGAGGGCGTCGGCTACGGGTTCTTCCTCGCCGTTGTGGCAGCGCCCTTCGGCGGGTGGCTCGCCGACACGGGGTGGGGAGCCGCGCTGGCGTTTCTGGCGGTCTGGCTGGTGGCCGCGCCGCTCATCATGGCCCTCGACCGTCGGTGGCGAGCCGGCAAGCTCCGCGACCTGGAAACGCTCGCCGACGACGTCGCCGTCGTGCTGGCGGCGCCCGTCGGCGAGGCCCTCACCGGCGCGACGCCGTCGGCCCGGACCGCGACCGGCCCGGCGATGCACAGCGAGCCTGCCGAGGCCCCCGTCGCGCGCCTCGACCTCAGCGCCTTGGACGACGCGCCTCCCGCCGAGGACTACGACGCCGGGGGGCCGGTCGCTGAGCGCGGTCGCCAGCGGGCGGGGTAGCTGGGCCGGCGACGCCTCGCGGTGCGATCTTGACGGCTCCTCTGCCCGAGCCCATGACCCTCGACCTCTCCGACAAGACCGTCCTCGTCACCGGCGGCACGCGCGGCATCGGCCGCGCCATCGTCGAAGCCGCCAGCGCGGCCGGCGCGACCGTGGCCTTCACCTACCGCGCGTCGTCCGACACGGCCGACCAGTTGGTGGCCGACCTGGGTGGCCCCGACCGGGCCCTCGCCATCCAGGCCGACGCCGCCAGCGCCGACGACGCGACCGCCGCCGTCGAGGCCGTCGTGGCCAAGTGGGGGCGGATCGACGGGCTCGTTGTCAACGCGGGCATCACGCGCGACGGGCTGATGATCCGGATGGACGCCCAGGCGTGGCAGGACGTGATCGATACGAACCTGACGGGCGCCTTCCACGTCGCCAAGGCCGCGTACCGGCCGATGATGAAGCAGCGCGCGGGCAGCATCGTCACCATCTCGTCGGTCGTCGGCGTGATGGGGAACGCGGGGCAGGCCAACTACGCCGCGTCGAAGGCCGGGCTCATCGGGTTCACGAAGAGCCTGGCGCGCGAGCTGGGCGGGCGCGGCGTCCGCGCGAACGTGGTGGCCCCGGGCTACATCGCGACCGACATGACGGCCGACCTGGGCGACGCGGCGGCCGATGGGCTCAAAGGCCAGATCCCGCTGGGCCGCTTGGGCGAGCCCGGCGACATCGCGGCGGCCGTCCTCTTCTTGCTCTCGGACGCGGCGGCCTACGTCACCGGCCACGTCCTGCACGTCGACGGCGGCATGGCGATGTAGCGACCCGGCCCCCGTCTCGACGACCGCGAGCGAGTGCCCCCCGACCCCGGTGTCGGCGGGGCGCTCGGCGTTGACGGCGGCCCGCGAGCGAACGGGCGTCACACCAAATCCGGGTGGAGTGTGTGGGTATGGGGGTGTGGGAGGAGACCGGGTTCCACGCCCACACCCCCACACGCCCCACTCCCTCCCGTCCCGATCAGCGACCGATCAACCGGACGTGGTGTCAGGGGTGGAGAGGCCGAGCCGGCGGCGCGTCGGCTGAGGACCGTGGCGGACCGGGCTCCCGTTGCCCTCGCTTTTAAGCGGGCGGTGGGTCGGCCCGATACGACGGGGTGCGTTCCCGTTGGCCATGCCCGACCGGGACTTCGCCCCACCCTGTCCCTCCTGCGCCAGCGCGCTGCCCGACCCCCATGTCCCTTTCGACTCTCCACCGCGTGCCGCTCGCGCGCGTCCTCGGGGCGCTCGCCCTCCTGATGCCGGCCGTCGCGAGCGCCGCCACGTTCCCCTCCAGCACGCCCGTCGCGGACTCGGACGGCGACCTGAAGGCCGGCAGCGTCGGAGCCGTTGAGGTCGCGACGACCGTCGACACGGTAGGGGAGGCCGTCGCCGTCTTCGACTTCACTCTCACCGACGGCGGCGCCTCTGACAACGCCGCGATGGACGTGTCCCAGATCGTCGTCCACTCCGCGGGCTCGATCTCCGATGCGGACCGCGGCAAGCTGGTCGTCCGTCTCAGCGGTCCCGACGCCACGGACGTCGTCGGCGTGTACGACGGTGGTGCCCACACCTACACGTTCTCCGGCCTCACGATCTCGGTCGCCGACGGCACGTCCGAGACCTACACCGTCGACGCTTACTGGAGCAGCAGCGTGGGCCTGGCCGACAACGTCACCGTCTCCTTCAGCGTCGACGGCGACACCGACCTCGTCGTGGACGGCGCCGGCACCCAGATGGGGCCCACGGACCCCGTGACGAACACGGCCACGGTCGCCGTCGAGGCGTCGGTCCTGGTGGTCACGCACCAGCCCGGCGGCAGCGTCTCCGGGGTCGCCCTCGTGGGCCAGCCGGCCGTCGAGGCCCAGGACGCCTTCGGCAACGTCGACGACGACTTCGCCGAGACGCTCACGCTCACCGAGGCCAGCGCCGGCGCGATCTCGGGCGCCACCGCCGTCGCGGCCGTCCACGGCCGCGCGGCGTTCGCGGGCCTGATCTACACGGCCACCGCCGACCAGGAGTCGTTCACGCTCACGGTCGACGACCAGGCCGGCGTCGGCAGCGACCTCGCGGCGGCCGACATGAACGCCGTCACGTCCGACGTCGTCGCGACGGCCCTCGCCTTCTCGACCGAGCCGGCGCCCACGACCGTGGCCTCGGGCGCGCTGACCAACTTCTCGACGGTCCCCGTCGTCCAGGCCGTCGACGATGACGGGACCGTCGACACCGGATACTCGACCGACATCACCCTGGCCGAGGTCAACGGCGCCGGCAGCGCGACGATGGCGGCCACGGGCGACACCGACGGAAACGCCGCGACGGTCACCCTCACGCCATCAGCCGGCGTGGCCACGTTCACCACCTTCCAGGCGACGTACACGGCCTCCGGCGGGAGCGACGAGACGTTCAACCTCCAGGCGTCGTCGGGCGCGCTGACGGCCGCGACGAGCGCTCAGCTCACGGCGACCGTCAACCCGGCGCCGGTCTTCGCCGAGGGCCCCACCGGGTCGTTCACCGCGCTCGAGGACGTCTCGGCCTTCGGCCTGGACGACATCCTGGCCGCGGCCGACGACACTGGCGAGACGCTCACGTGGACCGTCAAGACGGCCCCGTCGAGCGGGACGCTGAACGGGTTCCCGGTGTCGCTCGCGGCCGGCGGGTCGACCGCCGTCACGCCGACGGGCTTGGCGTACAGCGCCGCCGCCGACGTCAACGGCAGCGACGTCGACAGCTTCGTCATCGAGGTCGGTGACGGGACCTCGACGGCCGAGATGACGGTGACGGTCCACCTCACCGCCGTCAACGACGCGCCGACGTTCGCGAAGGGAGCGAACCAAACCGTTCAGGAGAACGCCGGGGCGCAGGTGGTGATGGACTGGGCCACGGCGATCTCCGCCGGCCCGGCCAACGAGGCCTGGCAGGACGTCGCCTTCCACGTCACGGTCGACAACCCCGCCCTGTTCGCGCTCGACCCGTGGGTGTATCCGAACGGCGCGCTCGAGTTCGAGCCCGCCCCGGACGCCTCCGGCACGGCCACCCTCACCGTCGTGGCCTACGACGACGGCGGCACGGCCAACGGCGGGGTCCACGAGAGCGCGCCGCAGACGTTCACGATCTCGATCGCCGCCGTCAACGGCGCCCCGACGATCTCGGAGCTGCCCGCTCTCTCGATCCTCGAAGACGAGAGCTCCCAGCCGGTCCCCTTCTCCGTCGACGACACCGAGACCGCCGCGGCGGACCTCGCCGTCCGCGCGGTGTCGAGCGACTCGACCCTCATCGGAGCCTCCGGGCTCGTCCTCGGCGGCACCGGCGGCGCGCGCACGCTGGCCGTCACGCCGGTCGCCGACGCCCACGGGAGCGCTCAGGTGACGGTCACCGTCTCGGACGGCGACCACGAAACGGCGACGACCTTCACCGTCGTCGTCCAGCCCGTCGCCGACGCCCCGCGCTACGCCTCCGACGCCCCGGCGCCGACGGTGGGCACCAAGGGCAACTGGGTGGACCTCTCGTCGGACTCGACGCAGACGTTCCGCGTCGAGTGGCCGGCGGCCACCGACGTCGACGGCGACGGCGCGGCGTTCGAGTACGCCTGGGAGCTCTCGGCCGACTCGACCTTCGGGACGCTCCTGGTCACGATCGACGCCTCCGCCTCGGACGCGACCGGGGGGATGGAGGCGACCGCGGACGTCGTGGCGACCGAGATGCTGGGCCTCGACGTGCCGGTCACCGTCTTCGCCTCGGCCTACGACGCGCTCGGCCTCCCGGCCGGCACGTCGGCGACGATGCACCACCGCGTGCGAGCCACGGCCGGCGACAGGACGGCGACCACCGCCGCCGCGACGCTCACCGTGACCCCCGCGCAGGCGACCGCCTCGGAAGAGACGGCCGTGCCGGACGCGCTGACGTTGGCCGGCAACTACCCGAACCCGGCTGGCGTGTCGACCCGGATCCGCTACGCCGTGCCGACGGCGGCGCCGGTGCGGCTCGAGGTGTTCGACGCGCTCGGCCGCCGCGTCCAGGTTCTCGTTGACGGGCCGCAGACCGCGGGCTGGCACGAGGCCGTCTTGGACGCCCGCGCGCTCCAGAGCGGGACCTACCTCTACCGCGTCGTCTCGAACGGCGTGGCGGCGACGCGGTCGCTGGTGGTGCTGAAGTAGCGGCCTCGACCGCAGGCTGCCGACGGGCGGACGGTGGGGGAGACCTCGTCGTCCGCCCGTCGGCGTTTGGGAGAGCCCTGTGGTCCCGACGCCGTCGCGCCGACCTCGGCCCTCGCGCGGCCGGGTGGTGCGTCTGCATCAGGCAGCCGTCCGTCGGCCACGGGTAGGATAGCGGGCCCTGCTTTTCCTCCCTCGATGCGCACCTTCTTGCTCACCGTTCTGCTCGTCACGTCCGCCCGTGCGCAGGAACGGGTCGACCCTCCACCGGCCGCGTCACGCGCGCTGATGACGGCGGTCGGAGGCGTCCTCGGCGTTGGCAGCATCGTCGGGACCTACTTCCTGACCCCGACGTGGTACGACACGCCGGCCGGCGCCGCGCTCCTGGTCCTCGCCTACCCCGTCGGCGTGGCGACCGGCGTCGTCTTCATCGCTGACTCGTACGACATGAACCCCCCGTTCAGGGACGTCCTGGTGGACGCGGTGATCGGGGTGCCCGTCGGCGTGATCGTGGGGGGGCTGGTCGGCGTGGTCGTGGGCGGCGTGGGGTATCTGGCGACCCCGGACGTCGACTACAACTTCCTCCCGGCTCTCGTCGGCGGCGGAGTCGGGGTGCTGACGGCGGTCGGGGTCTCGAGCGCCTTCGCCACTCGCCGGGTCCGGGTCGCGCCCTCCGCGCTCCGGGCTCCCACCGGAGAGGCCGTCGCGGGCCTGCGCGTGACCATCGGGCTGTAGCCGGCCGAGGTGAGCGCTGGCCGCGGCCTACGCGCCCGACGGCAGCTCGTCGGGGCCGAAGAACGCCTGAGCGTCGGGGTCGAGGGCCAGCAGCCGCTCGACCTCGCGCCGGAGGTCGGCGTCGGGCGCGTCGTCCGGCGTGCGGCAGGCGACATCGAGGAAGAGGGACCGCGCGGCCGAGTCGAGCTCGACGGCGCGCGAGAAGAGGGCCTCGATGGCGTGCCAGCGGTGGGGCGACATGGCGGGGTGGGACTACCCCGAATACGGCGCCCCGACGGCCCGGCTGTCACCCGAGGGCGGAGGGGACACCCGCACCGTGCGCCGTCTACTCCTCCTCGTCGTCCCCGAGCACGCCGGTCATCTCGCCCTGGAGCTCGCCGTAGAGCCAGGCCCGGGCGGCCCGCCACGACCGGGCGACGGTCGCCTCCGAGACGTCGAGGGCCTGGGCCGTCTCGGCGACCGAGAGCCCGCCGAAAAAGCGGCACTCGACGACGCGCGCCGCGCGCGGGTCGGCCGCCTCGAGCCGGCGGAGGGCGTCCTCGACGAGCGCCGCGCGGTCGGCCTGGGCCTCGGTCAGCGGCGCCCCGACGAGCTCGTCGTTGAGCTCGGTGTGGGCCGCGCCGCCGCCGCGCTTCTGGGCCTTGCGGGCCTCGCCGTAGCTGACGAGGACCTGGCGCATCGCGCGCGAGGCGACCGCGAGCAGGTGGGCCCGGTTCTCGACCGAGGCCCCCTCGATCTTGAGGTACGCTTCGTGGACGAGCGCCGTCGTGTTCAGGGTGTCGTCGCCGACCCAGCGGGCGCGCTGGTGCTCGGCGATCCGCCGGAGGTCGCTGTAGAGCCGTTCGAAGAGGGCGCCCGACGGGGGCTCCCCGCGTCCGAGCGCGTCGAGGAGCGCCGTCGTCTCCTCGGCCAGGGTCGTGTCCGCCATGCCGTGTCGTGGTGGGAGGCGGACAACGTAACGTCTCTGCCCGGCGCGAGCGACGCCGGCCCGTCTGAACGTCTGCATGGACGCTGGTCTCGTGTCGGGACACGTGGCTCGCGAGCGGACCCCCTGGCCGTCCGCCCCTCGCTCCGCTCAGCGGGCGGACGGCCTGTCCCCCTCGAAGGGGGACAGCTCTTGCTGCACGGAGCGGAGCGATGGCCGCGGGAGCGGGGGGTCGACCTACGAGCAACCTGGCGTCGCCCTCGCGGAGAGAACTCTGCCGGAAGAGCAGGCGCGAACGCCCGGCCGCCGGGCCGGATGCGTAGTCTCCAGCAGACGCGGGCGTTCCGCGTCCGCGCGGAGCCGAGTGCCCGCGCCTGCGACGCCGGTCGGGAGGAGACGAGACCCGGGCGGCCCCCTCCACCCCCCGACCGACATGGCATTCAAAGCCGTCTTCGACCTGACCCAGAAGGCCCAGAACGAGGCCAAGGCCGAGCGCCAGCTCGAAACGCCGTTCGACGCCCCCGACGAGACGGTCGACGCCGTCGGCATCGACGGCCTCCCCGAGCGGCTCCAGGCCGGCGTCCGCGCGCTCGGGTGGCCGGCGCTGATGCCGGTCCAGGCCGAGGCCATCCCCTACATCCTGGAGGGCCGCGACCTTATCGTCCAGAGCCGGACCGGCTCCGGCAAGACGGGCGCCTTCCTCCTCCCGCTCCTCGAAAAGCTCGACGCGCGCGAGAAGACGACCCAGGCGCTCGTGCTCTGCCCGACGCGCGAGCTCGCGAGCCAGATCCACGCCGAGTTCGAGCGGATGAACGCCGGGCTCTCCGAGGACGAGCGGCTGGGCGCGATCCCCGTCTACGGCGGCGTCGGCTACGGGCCCCAGATCGAGGCGTTCAACAAGGGCGCCCAGCTCGTCGTCGGGACGCCGGGCCGCGTGCTCGACCACCTGGCGCGGGGCACGCTCAAGCTCGACAACTTGCGGACCATCGTCCTGGACGAGGCCGACGAGATGCTCTCGATGGGGTTCTTCCCCGACATGATCAAGGTCCGGCGGTACCTCCCGCGCGAGCGCGACTCGTACATGTTCTCGGCGACGATGCCGTTCCAGGTCCAGCGGATCGGGCAGGAGTTCCTCGAAGACCCCGTGTTCCTGGCGACGGCCGGCGGCCAGATCCACGTCGAGCTGATGACGCACCGGGCCGTCCAGGTCCACCCGATGGAGAAGGACCGGGCGCTGGCGACGCTGATCGCGTGGGAGAACCCGACCTCGGCCATCATCTTCGCCAACACGCGGCGCGAGGTCGAGTACCTCGCCACGTTCCTCAACAACTACGGCTACGACGCGGCCGGCATCTCGTCGGACCTGACGCAGAAGGCCCGGGAGAAGACGATGAAGCGGTTGCGCGACGGCGACCTCCGGTTCTTGGTGGCGACGGACGTGGCCGCGCGCGGGATCGACGTCGAGGACTTGAGCCACGTGTTCCAGTACGACATCCCCCAGGACCGCGAGTACTACGTCCACCGCTCGGGCCGGACGGCCCGAGCGGGCAAGGCCGGCGTGTCCCTCGCCATCACGACGGCGACCGACATGCCGACGCTCCGCCAGATCGCGCGGAAGTACGACATCCCGCTCGAAGAGATCGAGCTCCCGACCGAGCAGGAGCTCGCGAGCCGCGTCGGCCAGCGGCTGACGAACCTCTTGGAGGACCGGATGCGGGACCGCTCGAACTTGGAGCGCGAGCGGCAGCAACGGTTCGTGGCCGTCGCCCGCCAGCTCGTCGAGGAGGGCGAGCCGGAGGTGCTGGCGATGCTCCTGGACGAGGCGTACCAGCGCTCGCTCCACGCGGGCACGCGCGGGCCGGCCATGGACCGCTCCGAGAGCGAGTACGACGTCCGCCAGCGCGAGGCGAAGGAGGAGCGCGAGGGCCGCGGCGGGCGCCGCCGCCGCGACGACGACGACCGAGGTGGGCGGAGTCGCCGACGCCGCGACGAGGACGACGCCTCGGACAATCAGCCCGACGACCGCGAGGACGCCCCCCACGCCGACGCCCGGGACGACGAGTCCTCCGCCGACGCGCCCCGTGCCGATGCGCGCGACGACGACCGGGACGGCAACCGCCAGCCGGAGGCCGAGGACAAGCCCAAGCGCAAGCGCCGCCGCTCGAAGCGGAAGACGAGCGGCGCGACCGACGCCGGCTCGGACGACTAGAGCGGAGTTCAGGATGGTGTGGGGGCCTGGGAGTGCGGGAGTGGCGATTCCGCTCCGCTGGGGCTCCTCCCACACCCCCTCCGCCCATACACCCACACGCACTCGGCTCTGGTGCCGGCCCCGATGCGGCTCCCCCTCGCAATGCTGATCGCCACGGTCGCGCTGGCGCCCCGCGCCCAGCCGTCCGTCCTCGACGCGAACGGCCAGTCGACGACGCTCGACGCCGTGGTCGAGGCAGCGGCCACGGCCGACGTGGTCTTCCTCGGCGAGCAGCACGACGACTCGACCGGCCACGCCGTCCAGCGGCAGATCCTCCAGGCCCTCGTCGCGCTCGACCGCCCGGTCGTGCTGGCGCTCGAGATGGTCGAGACCGACGTCCAGACGGTCCTGGACGAGTACCTCGCCGGGCTGGTCCGCGAGCGCGACTGGCTCGCCGCCGGCCGGCCCTGGTCGAACTACGACGCCGACTACCGCCCGCTCGTCGAGACGATGCGCGCGCAGGGGCGGCCCGTCGTGGCCGCGAACGCGCCCGCGCGCTACGTGAGCCTGGTCTCGCGGCGCGGCGGCCTCGCCGTGCTCGACAGCCTGAGCGAGGAGGCCCGGGCGTGGCTCCCGCCGACCGTCGCCCCGCCGTCCGACGCGCTGGCCGCCAACTTCACCGACCTCATGGGCGGGATGCCCCACGGCGCCGGCCCGACGGTCGAGGGGATGCTGGCAGCCCAGAACTTGCGCGACGCGACGATGGCGTGGCGGATCGCCGAGACGCTCGACGCCCACCCCGGCGCGCTCGTCGTCCACCTCAACGGGAGCTTCCACAGCCAGGGCCGGCTCGGCATCCCCGAGCACCTCGCCCGGCTCGCGCCCGACGCCCGCGTCGTCGTCGTGACGATGGCCCCCGACGGCACGCCGACGCCCGGCGACGACTTCACGGTTCGGACGGCTCGGTAGCCCGCCGGCGGATGACGTAGAAGGGCGCGCGGCGGACCACCTCGACCTCGGCCCCCGCGAGCACGGCTTCGATGTCGGCGTGGGCCTCCGGCACGTCCGTCCCGACGACGGCCACGCCGCCGCCCGGGTCGCCGGCGACGACCAGCACGCCCGGCACCTCGGCGCGCTCGGCCCCGACGCCGCGCTCGTGGAGGTGGGCGAGCGCGCCCGGCGGCAGCCGCGTCAGCCCCTCCTCGCAGACCGCCATCACGGCCGGCGGCGCCGTCCGCCGCGCGATGGCGTCGCGGATGTGGGCGGCGGCGGAGCGGGCGAGGCGGAGCGGGAACCGGGCCATGCCGCAAGGTACCGGCCCTCCGCGCGGGCTCAGAACAGACCCGGAAACAGGATCTCGAAGATCCGGCCGAGCGGGGCGGTCGCCCGGGCGAGGACGAGGACGAAGGCCGCCGCGTACGCCGGGAGGAACAACCGGTGCCTCTCGATGGGCGCCTGGGCCATCGCCATCGCGATCAGGAGCCAGCCGAACCCCATCACCGGCGCCAGCACGTAGGTCGTCCCCAGGAAGACGAGCAGGGCGACGTGCCGCGCCCGCCCCACCGCCGCCCGGACGGGCGCGAGGAAGCACACGGCGACCAGCCCCTCGATCAGGACCGTCCACCACGTCATGACCAGGGCCGTCGCCCGGACGCCCGGGGCGTCGTACACCGGGACCGAGACGGCCCCGTCGCCGATGGACCGGAGCGTCTCGTTGAGCTGGAAGTTCTGGAGGGTCTCGGCGAACGTCAGGGAGCTGACCATCGAGGCGACGCCCGCGAACCGCCGCTCGAACAGGAGCATCGTGTGGAACATGTCGCCGTCCACGTACTCCGGCGTCGTCACCTTCCAGAGCGTCGCGAACGCGAACGCGAGCCCGGTCAGCCACTTCGCGCTCGTGGCCAGGCTCGCGTTGGGGTCCGGCTGGAGCCGCGAGAGCGCGAGGGCCAGGAGCCAGTACCCGAGCAAGAACTCGTGGTTGTCGATCAGCAGGACCACGTTCGCGACCCCGACGACGTAGACCGCCAGCACGGCGAACCAGTACGCCGCGTGCCGGAGCAGCCGGGGGTCGACGACGGCCGCCGCCGCGAGCGAGACCACGCCGATCTGCATCACCCACGTCTCCTCGCTGGCCAAGAGCAGGACCAGGAGCGTCACGCCGCCCACCAGGTCGATCCGGCGCTCGGGGGCGAGGAGCGGGTCCAGCCACGCCCAGAGCGCGTCGAGCCCGCGACGCACGCGGCCCTCCGGTCGAGGGTCTGCGAGCGCGTCGGTCACGGCACCGGGGGGCACCCGGCCTCGGCCGGCGTGACCGTCTCCGCAGCGACCGGGGCCGGCCTGAGCACCGAGCGGTCCCCGCCGGTGTCGAGGCGGATCCAGACGACCGAGGCCCGGGCCGAGCGGACGCCGGCACCGGGGTCCTCGCTCGCCGGGTCCGCAGGCACGGCGAACCCGGCGAACTCGGTCTGCTCCCGGGCGGGTGGCGACCGGTAGAACGGGGCCCACGATGGCGAGGGGAAGATGGCCGTCTCGAGCGAGTCGAGCGGGACGAAGCGCCAGCGCCCACACGCGGCCTCCCGAGCCACCTGCCTGAGGGCTGGGCGGCGCGGCCACGTCAGCGTGTTCGTCGGTCCGGGAGCGTCGGGCACGACGAAGACGCCCTCGTCGGTCTCGACGGCAACCCGGAGGACGCGGGAGACCGGGTGGTTCGAGGTGGAGAACATGCCGAAGCCGCCCAGCTTCCACGCGGTCAGCGGCGTGGTCTTGGCGACCGCGAACTGGGCCACCGCGATGACGGCCAGGAGGATCGGCGGGACGTACGGGAGCAGGCGGCGACGCACAACCGGGGGCGGACGGGGTGGCCGATGATAACGCGCTCGGCGCTACAGGCGGAGCGGCCGGCCGGGACGGCTGGGGGCCACGCAAACTGCACCCTGGCCGACCACCGGGCGGGCTATCTTTGCCGGCCCCCGCGACCGCGCCTATCCGCCTCTGGTACCGTCCCCGCTCGTTCCCCGGCACCCCCGTGCCCCGACGGTATATGCGCAGTCTCTCCCGGCGTCTCGCGGGCGCCCTCCTCGTCCTGCTGGCGGCGCCCGCCGCCCACGCCCAGGTCTGGGGCGAGATCACCGGTCGCGTGACCGAGGCCGGCGCCGGCGGGGTCGCGGGCGCGTCGGTCCTGGTCGAGGGCACCTCGTTCGGGACCAACACCGACCGCGAGGGCCGCTACGCCCTGCCCATCCCCGAGGGGACGTACCCCATCCGCGTCTCGTTCGTCGGCTACGGGATCGTCCGTGACACGGTCGTGGTCCGGCGCGGCACGGCGACCCGGTTCGACGCCGTGCTGACCCCGGCCGTCGGCGACCTCGGCGACGTGGCCGTCGACGCCGACGCGGTGCCCCAGGACGTGGGCGTGAGCCGGATCGACCCGAAGGTCGTCCGCGACATGCCGATGCCGATGGCCGACGCGATGCGGGGCGTCAAGGTCGAGCTGGGCGTGTCGTCGTCGAACGAGACGTCGAACAGCTACTCGGTGCGGGGCGGGAACTACGACGAGAACCAGTTCTTTATCGACGGCTTCGAGATCTACCGGCCGTTGCGGATCAGCCAGGGCGAGCAGGAGGGGTTGGGGCTCATCAACGGCGACCTGACGAGCCGGATGACCCTCTTTGCCGGCGGGTTCCCGGTCCGCTACGGCGGCAAGCTGGCGTCGGTGTTGGACGCGGCGTACGCGGCGCCCGAGGGCGTCCCGAGCGGGACCGCCTACGCCTCGACCCTCGACGCTGGCGTCCAGGTCGGCGGCGCGCTCGGCGAGCGGCTGGGGCTGGCCGTCGCCGCGCGCTCGGCCCGGCCGCAGCGGTTCTTCGCCGGCCAGGAGCTCGAGGGCGCCTACGACCCCGACTTCCGCGACGTCCAGGGCGTCGTCGACTGGCGGCTCGCGCCGAGCCACACCGTCCGCGCGCTCGGGCTCTACGCCCGCCACCGGTTCCGGCTCGCGCCGCGCCAGCAGGAGACGACGTTCGGCATCTACCCGAACCTGGTCCAGACGGTCGCTCGCGACTTCGACGGGGTCGAGGAGGACGGCTACGACATCGCCTTCGGCGGGCTCCTGCTCACGAGCCGGCTCGGGGCGAACGCCTCGGCGGAGCACCGCGTCTCCGTCTTCTCGACGGACGAGTTCGAGACGTACGACATCACCAGCCGGTCGACGCTGTACCGCCGCCAGCAGCGGCCCGAGGGCTCGCAGGCCGACCTCGACCGGCTCTTGGAGGGCCAGACGGTCCAGCGCGACCGGGCCTCCAACACGATCCAGCAGGCGATCTGGACGGCCCAGGGCCGCTACCTCGCCCGGCTCGGCGCCCACGGCGTCGAGGGCGGCTGGCAGGCGCGGGCGCTCAGCTTCGACGACCGGATCGACGAGGTCACCACGTTCACCGGCCAGGCCGACGGCGGCGGCCAGCTCACGATCACGGCCGACTCGGTCCTGGCCGACACGACGTTCACGTCGTGGCAAGGCGCGGCTTGGGCCGAGGACGCCGTCACGCTCGGCCGGCTCACGGTCACGCCCGGCGTGCGCGCCGACTACTTCGCCTACAACGACGAGCTCACGCTCTCGCCCCGGCTGACGGCCCGCTTCGCGCTCTCGCGCCAGACGTCGCTCTCGGCCGCGACTGGGATCTACCACCAGGCGCCGACCTACCGCGAGCTCCGCGGCGACCCCGACCCCGGCGTCGCGGCGTTCAACACGCTCGACGGCGACATCGCCAGCCCGCGCGCGGTCCAAGCCGTCGTCGGGCTCGACCACTTTTTTACCAACCGCCGGCTCTCGCTCCGCGCCGAGGCCTACGTCAAGCGCTACACGGACCTTATCTCGTACGACGTCGAGAACGTCCGCGTGGTGTACTCGGCCGAGAACGACTCCGAGGGCTACGCCGCTGGGGCCGACGTCCAGCTCCGCGGCGAGCTGGTGCCGGGGCGCGAGAGCTGGATCACCTACGGGTTCCTGGTCACCCGGGAGCGGTTCTACACGCCCGAGGCCACCGACGAGCAGACGCTCGACCAGTTCGCCGCGCGCGGCGGCGGCGACTGGATCCCGCGCCCGACCGACCGCCGCCACAACCTGTCCATCTTCGTCCAGGACTACGTCCCCGGCGACGACACCTGGACCCTCCACATCCGCACGCTCTACGGCTCCGCCTTGCCCTACACGGCGCCGGCGCGCAGCGAGGACCGGTCCATCAACTCGATCACCGTGTTCGACGAGGGGCCGCGGAACCGGATCCGGCCCCCGGACGGCTACTTCCGGTTCGACCTCGGGGCCACCAAGCGGCTCCGGCTCGCCAGCCTCCCGACCGGCGACCCGCTCGAGCTGCTGGCGACCGTCGAGGTCCTCAACGTGTTCGACCAGACGAACGCCGTGGGCTACTCGTGGGTCGAGCAGTTCTCGAACGACCGCCGGATCTACACGGCCGTCCCGACCCGGCTCACGCCGCGCACGATCAACGTCCGCTTCCGGGTCGATTTTTAGGGAGCGGGGGACGAGGAACGGGCAGAGGGCATCCCACCAGCCGCGTAGACACCTCCTCTCCCGGCATGGATAGGAGGTCCGGCGTCCAGCGCGCGAGGCCGAGGAGCGGTCCCCTCTGCCCGTTCCCATTGCCCATTTCCCCGTTCCGCGAGCGGAGCGAGCTACAGCCGGCGGAAGGTGACCGTGACCGTGCCCCGGTTATTACGCTGGCCGCGGTAGAGGTCCGGGTCGAACGCCTCGAGGTCGACGCCCGTCCGCGTGAACGTGCCCGTGAGCTGGTTGGCGAGCTCCGCGTCGTAGGTCAGGACGAAGTCGGCCGGGAGGAAGAGGGCGTCGAGCTTGTCGACGTCGTCCTGGGTCTCGCCCTCGAAGGTGGCCCGCCCGCGCGTGGCGCCGACGGTGAGCTCGATCCGGCTGGTGCCCCGGCCGTCGAGGTAGCGGACCCGCATCTGGGCCTCGGCGTCGGCGCCGAAAATCTCGAGCCGCGTGCCGTCCGCGTCGAGCTGCTCGCCGATGTCGGCCGTGGGCAGGCTCGGCGTCTCGGGGTCGAAGGCGAGCGCCTCCAGGACGTACACCCCGTCGACGACGTCGAGGTCGCGGCCGGGGTTCGACGAGTCGCAGCCGGTGAAGGCGGCCGCGACGAGGGCGAGCGCGACGAGGGCGCAGCGGGGGCAGGTCGGCATGGAGGCGTCCAGGGGGGGAGGGCGATTCTACGAATGGACCGGCCGTTTCGTGCCTCGCCCCGTCGTTTGTGCCCGGCCGTCAGCGGAGGGCGCTACGGCTGGCGCGGTCCGAACGCGACCTCCGTCAGCGTGACGGCGCTCACCAGCCCGTAGCCCCCGACGACGTTCGACGGCAGGTTGATCGGCTCGGCGAACGGGTTGTCGTCGCCGCCCGAGAAGGCCACGATCTGGTAGATGTCGTAGACGTCGTCGGCCAGCGTGGCGATCTGGATCGTGAGCGGCCCGTCGGTGTCCTCGCGGACGTAGTTGGGGCTCGGCGTGATCGTGAACGTCTTGTCGCGGCCCTCGAACGTGTCGTCGGGGAACGTGGCCAGCGAGATCCCGCTGCCGGCGATCTCGCGCGAAGCAGCCAGAACGACGGGGTCGCTCGTGTCGAACGACGTGAGCCCGCGGCCGTCGGTGCGGAAGACGTACGTCGAGTCGGTGCAGACGCCGTTCTCGCACGTCGTGCTGCGGACCGAGAACGTGGACCGGAGGAGCGAGAGCCCGTAGCGGTCGCCCGCGCCGGACGGGTCGCCGATGCGGACGCGGAACCGTCGGCTCTCGCTAGAGGAGGTCTCTTCCTCGACGACGTCGACCGTCGGCCGGCGGGGGACGGTCGTGGTCCCCTCGACGGGCGTCCGGCCCTCGACCTCAGCGCGGACCGTGTAGGTCCCGCCGGCCTCGACCGGGACCGTCCCGACGTATGGCCCGCACGGGACGAGCAAGACCTCGCCCCCCTCGGGCACCGGCGGCTGGTCCAGGTCGACGCACGAGTCCCGCCGGGCCGTGAGCCGCTCGACGAGCTGGCCGTCGCGGAAGAGCGAGACGTCGGCCTCGATCAACTCGGGACCCGAGCCGTCGTCGATGGGTCGCCCCTCGTACGGGTTCCAGCTCTCGCCCACCCAGACCGTCGCCACCGAGTCGGCGGCGAGGATCGAGCGGAGGACCAGGCCGTCCTGGTACGCTGGCGTCTCGATGTCGAGCGTCGGGGTGAAGTCGCAGCCGGCAGCGACGGCCGCCAGCAGGGCGAAGGAAAGCAAGCGCATGGAGAGGCGTAGGCGGTGGGTCAGAATCTTCCTGGCCCCCTCCGGGGGGCTCCCGCGCCAGCGGGTGGGGGTGACCCCTCGGTGTCGGCCGGAGGTCACGCCCTCCGTCCGCTGGCGCGGCCACCTCCCTCAAGGGAGGAGGGTCGGTCTCACCTCAAAACGAGAACTGGTACGACAGCGTCGGCAGGACGGGGAACAGGGCCACGCCGACGAGCTTCTGACGCCGCTGGCGCGTCTCGAAGTCGTACTCCGAATCGAACGTGGTGAGGAACGGGTTCTTCTGGTTTGTCGCGTTGTACACGTTGAGCGACAGCGCGTGCGGGCGCGGGCCGCGCCGGAAGTACCACGTCGCGCCGAGGTCGAGGCGGACGTAGGCCGGCAGGCGGAACCCGTTGCGCGGCCCGTAGACCGCCGTCTCGTCGGTGGAGCGGCCGTCGACCCAGTCGTCGACCGAGGCGAACCCGAACCGGGTGCCCTCGTAGGCCGCGACGGGCAGCGTGACCGCGTCGCCGGTCCCGTAGACGAAGGCGGCCGAGACGTCGAACGCGCGCGAGAGCTGGTAGAGCGCGACGGCCGAGACGTCGTGGCGGCGGTCGTAGCGGAAGGGGAACCGCTCGCCGCCATTGAGCGCGTCGAACTGGCGGTCGGTCTTGGCGAGTGTGTAGCCGAGCCACGTCGTCAGGCGGTCCGTCCGGTGCTGGACGAACAGCTCGAGCCCGCGGCTCGTCCCGTCGCCGGTGACGACGAGCTCTTGCCAGTCGTCGAAGGGCGTCGTGAAGGCGGCGCCCTCGCGGTAGGCGACCAGCCCGCGCATGTCGCGCCAGTAGCCCTCCAGCGTCCACGTCGTCCGCCCGGACGGCGACGAGCCAGCCAGCCCGACGGCCACCTGCGTCCCGCGCTGGGGTCCGATGGAGTCGGCGGGGACCCACAGGTCGGCGGGCAGGCCGACGCCGGCGCCGGTCGTGAGCAGGTGGAGCGGCTGCTGGGTGATGGCCGCGCTCGCCTTCAGCGCCAGCCGGTCGCGGAGCTGGAACGCGGCCGACGCGCGCGGCTCGAGCGACGGGTAGGTGTAGCCGCCCGTCGTGTAGACGGCGCCGTGGAGCCCGAGCCCGAGCTGGAGCCGGTCCGAGACGCGCCACTCGTCCTCGGCATAGACCACGAGGTCGGCGCCGAGTGTCCGGTCGGAGCCCAAGAGCGTGTCGATGGCGATGCCCTCGCGCGCGATCTCGCCGGTCAGCGACAGCGCGCCCGGCGTAAAGCGGTGGACCGTCGCCCCGGCGCCCACGCGGACCGTGTGGGCCTGGCTCGCGGCGAGGTCCACGTCGAGCCGGGCGGCCACGTCGCGGATGCCCGACGTGTAGCGGACGCGGGCGATGGTCTCGTCCGGCCCGCCCCGGTCCTCTTGGACGTCGGCCCCGACGTCGAAGCGGTAGTCGCTCGCGGTCAGCGTGACGGCGGCGAACGCGCGCGGCGACAGCTCGCGCGTGTAGCGGAGCGAGCCGGTCAGGTTGCCCCAGTCGAGACCGCCGCCCGACACGTCCTCGACGCCGGTCGGCGTGCAGCCGGAGTCGGAGCAGGTCTCGCGCGGCTCGACCATCTCGAACCCGAACACGTCGGCGCCGCCGTACAGGCTGAGGTAGACCCGGTCGCGCTCGGACGGCCGCCAGTTGAGCTTGGCGTTGAGGTCGTAGAAGTAGGCCGTCGGGTCCACCTGCTCGTCGCTGTCGCGCTGGGCCGCGTCGATGAAGGGCTTGGCCACGACGTCGATGTAGGTCCGCCGGCCCGAGACCAGGAACGACGCCTTGCCCGGCACGACGGGGCCCTCGACCAGGAGCCGCGACGACAGGATGCCGACCTGGCCCTGGCCCCCGACCTCCTCCAGGTTGCCGTCCCGCAAGCGGACGTCCAAGACCGACCCGAGCCGTCCGCCGAACCGGGCCGGGTACGCCCCCTTCGTCAGCTCGACCCGGCTCACGGCGTCGCCGTTGAACGTGGACAGGAAGCCGAAGAGGTGGTTCGCGTTGTAGACCGGGACGCCGTCGAGCAGGATCAGCGTCTGGTCCGGGCTCCCGCCGCGGACGTAAATCCCGGCCGTCCCCTCGGCCCCGCCCCTGACGCCGGGCAAGAGCTGGACGGCCTTCAGCACGTCGGCCTCGCCCAACAGCGCCGGCAACCCCTGGACGTCTCTCCCCGAGAGCGCCGTCTGGCCCATCTGGGGGGTCGCCTCGGGCCGGGCGCCCACGCCGTCGTCGTCGGCCTCGACCACGACCTCGCCGAGCGCGCCCTCGGCCACCAAGGCCACGTCGAGCCGGACGTCGGCCCGGGCATCCACGACGGTGTCCCGGGCGACGTAGCCGACGTACGACACGCGGAGCCGGACCGAGTCGGCCGGGAGCGGCAAGCTGAAGAAGCCGTAGGCGTTGGTGGCCGTGCCCGCGCCGAGCGCCGGGGCGTAGACGCTGGCGCCGATCAGGACCTCGCCGGTCGCGGCGTCGGTGACCACGCCGCTCGCGACGCCCTGGGCGTAGGCGGGTGCCGCCAGCAGGACGGCGAGGAGAGGAAGGATGCGCACGGGGCGTCGGGGGGCCGGGGACCTTCCCCTAGCCGCGCGCCGAACCTAGAGCGTCACGCGCCGGGCCGCCGTGCAGTTCGGATGACCCACGCGCGCATCTCTCGTGGAGGACCGCCCGAACCCGTGCGGCGAGGGCCGACGGCCTCAGCCCTCGCCCTCTAAAAAGTCGACCGCCAACTGGGTGAGCGCGCGGACGCCGAGCGGCAAGGCGTCCTCGTCGATCCGGAAGAGCGGCGAGTGGTTCGCGGGGAACGCCTGGTCGCTGGCGCCGGGCGTCCGGATGCCGAGCCAGAGGAACAGGCCGGGCACCTCGTTGGCGAAGTACGAGAAGTCCTCGGCGCCCAGGACCGGCGTGGCGTCGAGGTCGAGCCCGTCGCCGGCCACGGCCCGGAGCGTCGGCGCCATCCGGTCGAGCAAGGTGGGGTCGTTCGACGTCACGGGGTAGCCGTACTCGCCCGCGATGGCGACCTCG
This sequence comes from Rubrivirga sp., assembly GCF_965213695.1. GTDB lineage: Bacteria > Bacteroidota > Rhodothermia > Rhodothermales > Rubricoccaceae > Rubrivirga. The sequence goes on from NZ_OZ243912.1 coordinate 477,840, forward strand.
GCCGTGGCCCCCTGGCTCTCGGCGATCGACGTGACGGTCCGCCGGATGCGGGCGTGGAGCTCGGCGCGGACGTCGGCGTCGAGCGAGCGGATCGTGCCGACCATCAGGACCGAGTCCGGGACGATGTTGGACCGGACGCCGCCGTCGATCCGCCCGATGGTGACGACGGCCGGCGACTGGGTAAGGTCGACCTGGCGGCTCACGATCGTCTGGAGCCCGGTGACGATCAGGGCGGACGTAGAGATCGGGTCGACGCCGCCCCACGGCATCGCCCCGTGCGTCTGCTTCCCGTGGACCACGATGCGGAGGTCGTCGGCCGAGGCCATCATCCCGCCCGGCCGCGTCACCAGCTCGCCGACCTCGTACTGGCTCGTGACGTGGAGCCCGAACACGCCGTCGACGCCGGCGAGCGCGTCCTCGGCCACCATCTGCTCGGCGCCGGCCGGGGCCTCGCCCGCCGGCGCGCCCTCCTCGGCGGGCTGGAACAGGAACACGACCGTGCCCGGTAGGTCGTCGCGCATCGCGGCCAGGACCTCGGCCACGCCCATCAGGATGCCCACGTGGGCGTCGTGGCCGCAGGCGTGCATCACGCCCACGTCGAGCCCGTTGTAGACGGCCCGGGCGGTCGAGGCGAACGGGAGGTCGACCTGCTCCGTCACCGGGAGCGCGTCCATGTCGGCCCGGAGGGCGACGGTCGGGCCGGGCCGGCCGCCGCGGAGCGTGCCCACGACGCCCGTCCGCGCGACGCCCGTGCGGACGTCGATGCCGAGCCCACGGAGGTGGCGCGCGACGAAGGCCGCCGTCTCGGTCTCGCGGTTCGACAGCTCGGGGTTCTGGTGGACGTGCCGCCGGTACTCGACCACGCGCGGCGCGACCTCGGCCACGGCTCGCTCGATGCGGGCGTCGAGGGCCACCGGCTGGGCGAGGACGGGAAGGGCGACGGCAAAAGCGGCGAACAGGACGAGGCGACGCATGGGACGAGAGGGGAGGGGCCGCGAAGGTACACGGCGACCCGGCCGGACTCCCACACCAAGGGCTACCGCACACTCGACCTCCTCCAAACGCGGAGCCCCATCTCTGTCCCCGCAAGCGGGATGCGACACATCCAGGACGCGGTGGAGGACCTCAACGCCGAGCTTCCGGGCCCGCAGGACCGGCGCCCATGGCCTTCAGGATGACAGGGTGCGGGAGTACACGACGGCCCCACTTCCACTCCATCGGGGGCCCGAGCGGAAGCGGACCGTTGGGCTCTGAGAACGCGCCCCGAGAAAAGCGACGAAGCACTTGACATCGCAAAGTGAACAGTCTACTTTGGATCGCAAAGACCCCGTGTCCATGCCCTCCGACCGCCCCGCCCTCCGCCGCCACGAGCCGGCCGTCGCCCACGACGCGGCGGCGGCGTCCAGCCTGCGCTTTATCCGCGAGACGATGGCACGGACGGGCACCTTCACGGCCGTCCCCGGCTGGGGCGGCGTCGCGATGGGCGCCACGGCCGTCGTCGCCGCGGCCGTCGCGAGCCGCCAGCCGACCGTGAGCGAGTGGCTCACGGTGTGGACAGCCGAGGCACTCGTCGGCCTGGTGATCGGGGCGTGGGCGACGGCGGCGAAGGCGCGGAAGGGCGGGGCGCCGCTACTGAGCGGGCAGGGCCGGAAGTTCCTGCTCGGGCTGCTGCCGGCGCTCTTGGTCGGCGTCGCGCTGACGCTGGCCGTCTACGCCTACGAGGTGGGCGCGACGGGCGAGTATTTCGCGCGCGGCGGCGCGGCGGACGCGGTCGCCAGCTACCGGCTGCTGCCCGGCCTGTGGCTCCTGCTCTACGGTGCCGGCGTGGCCTCGGCCGGGATGTTCTCGGTCCGCCTGGTCCCGCTCATGGGAACGCTGTTCATGCTGACCGGCGCGCTCGCACTGCTGGCGCCGGCGGCCTGGGGCAACGTGTTCATGGGCGCCGGCTTCGGCGGGCTCCACCTCGTGTTCGGCGCCCTGATCGCCCGCCGCCACGGCGGCTGACGCCGCCTCCAGACTCCCCCCTCCGATGGCCCTCCGATCCTCCTCCAAGCGACGCACGTCGCGGCCGGCGCCGAGCGTGCCCGACCTCGACCCGGTCGTCCACCAGCGCGTGCGGCTGGGCATCCTGAGCGCGCTCGCGGCTGGCGGCACGACGTCGTTCACCGACCTCAAGACGGTCCTCGACCTGACCGACGGCAACCTCTCCGTCCACGCCCGCAAGCTGGAGGACGCCGGCTACCTCGCCGTCACCAAGTCGTTCGCCGACCGGACGCCGCTCACGGAGTACTCGCTGACCGACGCCGGCCGGGCCGCGCTCGTGGCCTACCTCGACGCGATGGAGGCGGTCATCGAAGCCGCTCGCCCGTCGTAAGCCCACCGGCGGCGGTCGCCGCCGCCTGACCCTGGTCCGATCTCGGGCCGCCACACGTCTCAATACTTTGTCATGCAAAGAACTCTCTGCCCTCCGGTCGGTCTCCACGTCGCCTGCGTCATGGACGGCAACGGCCGCTGGGCCACACGGCGCGGGCTGCCCCGGGCCGCCGGCCACCGCGCGGGCGCCGAGGCGCTCCGCCGCGTCGTCGAGGCCGCGCCCGAGCACGGCGTCGGCACGCTGACCGTGTACGCCTTCTCGGCCGACAACTGGTCGCGGCCGGCCTCCGAGGTGGCGGCGCTGATGGGCCTGCTCGGCGGCTACCTCCGGTCCGAGACGGCGCGGCTGAAGCGGGCAGGCGTCCGCTTGCAGCTCATCGGGCGGCGGGACCGGCTGCCGAGCACGCTGCGGAATGCCGCGGCCCGGGCTGAGTGGGAGACGCGCGGCGGCCACCGTCTGTGGCTCCGCGTCGCCGTCGACTACTCGGCGCGGTGGGCCATCCGCCAGGCCGCCGCCCGGCTGGCGGGATCCGGCGAGGCGCCGATGGCCGACGCCTTCGAGTCTGCCCTCGCGGCGGCGCTCCACCCCGACGGGTCGCCGGCCGGGCCGGTCGACCTGCTGGTCCGCACGGGCGGCGAGCAGCGGCTGAGCGACTTCCTCCTGTGGGAGAGCGCCTACGCCGAGCTCCGCTTCCTCGACACCCCGTGGCCCGACGTCACCGGCGACACGCTCGCCGACGCCGTGGCCGACTTCCGCACGCGCCAGCGCCGCTTCGGCGGGCTGGCCGCCTGACCGCCATGGTCGCCCTCGCGCTCGTCGCCGTGGTCCTCGCGCTCGCGGCAGGCGTGGTCACGGCCGTCGCCTTCCTCATCCGGCTCGTCCGCTGGAGCCGTCGCCGGCTCGCTTCCTCCCCCCTTCCTTCCCCCGGACCCATGATCAAACGCCTGTTCGCCGTCGCCTTCATCTTCGCCTGCTGCTCCATCGCCTGGATGATCCTGGGCGGCACCGTCGTCCACCGCACCGAGACCTCCGGCGCCTCCACCTGGAGCGACGTCGGCGAGCTGTGGGGCGGGCCCCAGGTCCAGCGCGCCCCGACCGTCGCCCGCCTCGGCGAGCGGACGCGGACCGTCACGCGCCAGGAGCCGACCGGCAACCCCAACGGGTCCACGCGCCCCGTGGCCGAGACCGTCACCGAGACCACGCGGACGCCGGTCCCGCTCGCGGCCACCGACGTGGCCGCCGACCTCCGCTTGGATCACCGCAAAAAGGGGCTGATGTGGTACGCCACCTACGCCGCCGACGTCGACGGCCGCTACCGCGTCGAGAACGACGGGGAGGCCGGCCGCTTCGAGTTCGCGTTCCCGCTCCCGACGGGCTCGTCGGTGTTTTCGGACCTCGCGCTCGAGGTCGACGGCCGATCGGTCGAGGTGGATGCCGAGGGCGGCGAGATCCGCCACGTCCTCGACCTGAAGGCGGGCGAGGCCGCCGAGGTCCGCGTCCGCTACGGCTCCCAAGGGGTCGAGACGTGGCGCTACGCCTTCGCCAGCGACACCCGCACGCCCGAGATCGTCATCGACGAGTACGGCGAGTCCCGGCCGCTCGCGTCGGCGGGCGGCGTCCGCACGGCCCGGGACGTCCGCATCGCCGTGACGACCGACTTTTCCGAGGTCGACTTCCCCGGCGGCACGCTGTCGCCGACGGGCAAGGAGCGGACGGACGCCGGCTGGCGGCTGCTCTGGGACCACGGCACACTCGTGGCCTCGGCCGACGTGGGCGTCGAGATGCCGCAGCGGCTGAACCCGGGCCCGTGGGTGAGCCGCGTCACGTTCTTCGCGCCCGTCTCGCTGTTCCTGTTCTTCTTCGCCGTGTTCGTGCTGTCCGTGTTGCGCGGCGTCCGCCTCCACCCGATGCACTACTTTTTCCTGGGCGCGGCGTGCTTCGCGTTCCACCTCCTGCTGGCCTACCTCGTCGACGTCGTCTCGGTCGGCGCGGCGATGACGATCGCGTCGGTCGTGAGCGTCGGGTTGGTGGTGTCGTACGTGCGGCTGGTGGCCGGGCTCCGGTTCGCGCTCGTCGAGGTCGGCGGGGCGCAGCTGGTGTACTTGGTCGCGTTCGCCGGGACGTTCTTCCTGGACGGCGTGACCGGGCTGGCGGTCACGCTGCTGTCCGTGGCCACGCTGTTCGTGGTGATGCAGGCGACGGGCCGCCTCGACTGGGAGGCCGTCCTGGCGCGGCCCGACGGCGACCTCGACGCCGCCCGCCGCGAGCGCCCGGCCGTCGCGGCATGACCGTCCGCCCCCGCCCGTCTCGGTGCTGAGGCGGGCGGGTCCGCCGGAACTCTCATCGGGGTTGGAGGATCCGTCTCACCATGACGCCGGTCACCAGCGAACTCAGTTCGCGGCGGAGCAAGATGGCGACCACCTCGTCTTCCCCGCTGGGCACGTCGACGACGAGGTCCGGCGGTCCCGTGAACCGCTCGATCACCCGAGACGACAAGAGCGGATACCGCCGGTTAATGACGTCCGCGACGATCTCCGGCGCGACGCCAGGGCGGGGGGTGACGTAGACCATCCCGGGCCGGTAGTGAACCTCCGGGACGAGGTCGTGCCGAGCGGGCCCGATGCTGAGGAGCCGGGCGACTTCGCCGCCTCGGACGGACGAGACCTGTGCCCGGTCGACCTCGGCGATCCCTGCGACACGGAGGCCGACCTCGTGGAGATCTCCAGGCAGGTTGGCCATCTCGTACGCCCCCGACTCAGTCTCGACGTGCCACGTGCCGCCGAGCCAAGACACGACGCCCTCGAACGCGAACGTCCCCCCGTACACCGCCGGGAGGACGTCACCAGGACACGGCGCGGGTTCAACGCCGACGAACCGGACCGCGTCGTCCAACTCCCCGACCGCTTCGGCCACGCGTGGGGCGCCGCCCGACGCATCGAGCACCACCGTCCACGCGGTCCCAGAGAACGCCCGGCCACGGATCGAGGCGGAGGAAGCCGCTAGGACCGGCGCCAGCGCCTCGGGCGACACCCCGCTCCGGAGCTCGACGCGGACGACGGCCGGCCCGCACGGGGACGCGGGCTCGGCGGACTCGACGAGCGGGGCCGGGCGGACGGGGGCCCACTCGCTCTGAGGGGCACAGCCGGCGGCTAGGCCCACGAGAAGGAGCGCGACGATGAACCGAACCATGAGGATGCTGAGGGAGCACGGAACGAGCCGTCACCGGTCGCCCCGGGGTAACGGCCGGTCTCTCTCGAACGGCGCCCATCGGGGGATCTCCCAACGGCGGGGCGCCTGGAGCCGGGCGCCCCGCCGGTCGTTGGCGGCGTCCCCTCCCGACCCGCCCGATGGACTGGCTCGACCTGTTGCAGTGGCCCGCGTTCGCCGTCACCGTCGTCGCCGGCTGGCTCGTCGCCTCCGACGACGCGCGGCGGCGGCTGTGGGGCTTCGGCCTGTTCCTGGTCTCGAACGGGCTGTGGATCGCGTGGGGCTGGCACGACGCGGCCTGGGCGCTCGTCGCGTTGCAGGGATTTTTGATCGTCACCAACATCCGCGGCGTGGCGGACAACAAGGGATCGGGGGACTGAGGATCGGGCGATGGGCGATTGGGGAGGCCGGCCCTGGGCTTTTGCCTTCAGGCGCACCACCACCCATCGCCCTCCGATCCCCCGCTCAGCATCGCCCGACCCCCCGATGCCCATCAGGGCGCCAGCCGCTCCGTCGCCCACCCGTCGCCGTCGCGCCGGTAGACGTGGCGGTCGTGGAGGCGGCTCGGGCGGCCCTGCCAGAACTCGACGGCCTCCGGCACCACGCGGAAGCCGCCCCAGAAGCCGGGGCGCGGGACCTCCTCGCCCGGGTTCTCGCCCTCGATCTCGCGCAGGAGCACCTCGAGCGTCCGCCGGTCGGGGACGGGCCGGCTCTGGGGGCTCGCCCACGCGCCCAGCCGCGACCCGCGCGGACGGCTGGCGAAGTAGGCGTCGGCCGTCGCGTCTGGGACGCGCTCGACCCAGCCCTCGACGCGGACCTGCCGCTCGAGCTCGGGCCACCACCAGACGAGCGCCGCCCGTGGGTTGGCCGTCAGCTCCTGTCCCTTCCGGCTCTCGACGTTGGTGTAGAAGCAGAACCCGTGGTCGACCCCCTTCAGCAACACCACGCGCGCCGAGGGGGCGCCGTCGGCGCTCGCCGTCGCCAGCGTCATCGCGTTGGGCTCGCGCGTGCCGGCGGCCTGGGCGTCGGCGAACCAGGCCGCGAACAGGTCGAACGGGTCGGAGGGGAGGTCGGCGGCGTCGAGCGCGCCGCGCTCGTACGACTCGCGGAGGTCGGCGACGGACGGCGGGTCGGGCATCGGGAACGAGCGAGAAGCGGGGCCGTCTAGGACGACGATCCCACGCCCCGGTTCGATGCCCGCCCTCGCCCCCACGTCCTCCGCCCTCGCTCCCGCCGACGCCGTCGAGGGCCACCTCCGGACGTGGCGCCGGTTCGCCCCGCTCGGCCTGGCCTCGGTCGGGTTCGGGCTGTCGCTCGTCGGCCAGGCCACGTTGCGGAAGGGGCGCGGCGAGCCGTTCGTGCTCTACGGGACGGCCGCGCTGTGCGTCGTCAACGCCGGGCTGTGCCTGTTTGGGGAGGCCGTCAAGCACCGCGCGCTGGCGGACTGGGCGGAGGCGGACCGCTAGTGCCGTGACACGCTGCTCGTGAGCGAACTCCCTGGCCGTCCGCCCCTCGCTCCGCTCAGCGGCCGGACAACCTGTCCCCCTTAAGGGCCGGGCCGCTACGTTCTTTGTCAACTCTACAAACAAGACGAGGTCATTCCCGCGCACGCGGGACCGCGAAGCGTCGGCGCAGCCAATCCATGCGAGGCCGAGTCAGCGAGCGAGCCCGTATGGGTCCCCGCCTGCGCGGGGATGACTCCTGTTTTTGGGTGCTTGATTTGCAGGTGTGATCACAACTTAGCAGCCCTGCCTCGAAGGGGGACCGCTCTTGCAGCATGGAGCGGAGCGATGGCAGCGGGGGGCGGCCTACGAGCAACCTGGCACCGCCCTAACGCATGGCACAGATCCGCTCGGCGGCGGCGCGGCCCTCGGCCATCGCGAGGTGGACGCGCCCTTTGCCCGCCGTGAAGTCGCCGGCGAAGAACAGGCCGAAGTCGGCGGCCTCGGCCAAAGCGTCGGCGTCGGCCGCGTCGTTGGGGAGCGAGTAGCGCCAGCGCTGGGTGTCGGTCCAGAGCGCGTCCGGCAGCGTCCCCCAGACGTCGGCGACGGCCTCGGTGGCCGCGGCGACCAGCGTCTCGCGGTCGTCGTCGTAGTGGGCGTCGGTCCAGGGCGCGGCGAGCTGGGCGAGCAGGATCGAGGCGCCGTCGGGCGCGCGGCCGGGCTTGTCGCTCTCGACGGCCAGCCACGCCACGTCGTGCCCGCCCTCGGCGTTGGCTGCGCCGACCTGTCGGTTGACGAGCGCGTACACGTCGGCCGGGCGACGGACGGGATGGTCGAAGCCCCAGACGACGGTGAACTGCGAGCGGTAGGTGACGTGGCCGAGCGCGTCCGCGAGCGCGTCGCCCACGCCGCTCGCGCGGACGATCTCGGCCGTCTGCGGGGCCGGCGGCGTGAGCAGGACCGCGTCGAAGCGGTCGTGGCGAGCGCCGTCGTCGGTCACGACGGACCAGCTTTGCCCTCGGCGGTCGAGCCGAGCAACGCGCGTCTGCCCCAAGAGGTCGAGCCTGGGTGTGGCGTCGATCAGGCGGCGGCCCAGCGACGCGATGCCGTCCGCCATCGTCCAGCGCGCGCCGCCGTCGCGGGCTTGGTCCGGGTGGAGCGCGCCGGCGTCGTCGAAGGGCCACACGGCGCCGTCGATCTCGACGAGGTCGTCGCCCAGGAGGTCCCGGATTACGTCGGCGATGGGCGAGTCCGGGTCGGGGCCGAGGTACTGGGCGCCGTGGTCGAACCGCCACCGCACCGGGCCGTCGGGGCCGGGCACGTCGCGCCAGCGCGTCGCGGCGCGGCCCGAGACGCCCCGGCTCTTCTCGAACACGGTGGCCCGGGCGTCGTCGCCCAGGGCGTGGGCGGCGGCCAGGCCGGCGGGGCCGGCCCCGACGATGGCGAGGCGCATGGGGACAAGGGCGGGGCAGGGGTCCACCGGCCCCCGGCGCCCCGGTTCCGCTTGGAGCGGGATGCGGGTGGGTGCGGGGCGGATCGACGCGCGGAGAGCGGGTGCCCCGCTCCGGTTTGCCGCCAGCCCCGACCGCCGACACGTTCCGCGCTCTGGCTCCGATCAGACCCGCGTGTCCGGGAGCGCGGCCGGCGTCGCGGGCGCGGGGCGGTCGGGCGGGCGGCACACGTAGGAGCCGCCGCCGGGGGCGAGGCCGAGCGGGACCGGAGCGCCTCCGCCCGCCTGCTTCTCGAGGGCCACCGCGACGGTCGCCCGGAGGTCCGCGCGGGAGTAGGGCTTGGTGAGGTAGGCGTCGAACCCGGCGGCGAGGAACCGGTCGCGGTCGCCGGGCAGCCCGTACGCCGTGACGGCGATGAGCGGGAGCGCCGCGAACGTGGCCGAGGCCCGGATCTGGCGCATCACGTCCTCGCCCGAGAGCGAGAGGCCGAGGTGGATGTCGACGACGACGACGTCGGGCGGGTCGGCCTCGATCGCCGCGAGGGCCGTGTCGCCGTCGACGGCGACGGCCACCCGGAACGTGTCGTCGAGGGCGTGGACGGCGACCTCGCGGGCCTGCTCGTTGTCGTCGACGACCAGGACCAGGGGGCGGCCGTCGGGGACCTCGCGGGCGCCGTCGTCCGCGCCGACCGCGGGGAGCGTGACCGTGAACGCCGTCCCGACCCCCTTCTCGCTCTCGACCGTGATCGTCCCGCCCATCCGGTCGACGAGCTGGCGCGTCAGGGCCAGGCCGAGCCCGGCCCCCTCGTACTTCCGCCCGGACCCGCTCGACTCTTGCTCGAACTCGCCGAAGACGCGGGGCAGGAACGCCTCGTCGATCCCGATGCCCGTGTCGCGGACGACCAGCGACACGCGGTCGCCCCGCCCTACCGGCCCGACGCGGAGCGTCACGCGGCCTCGGTCGGTGAACTTGATGGCGTTGCCGACCAGGTTGTGGAGGACGCGCAGGAGCGCGGCCTCGTCGCCGGTCACCACGTGGTCGCCCGGGGCCACCTCGGCCACGACGGCGAGCCCGCGCTCGGCCGCCGCCGGCCCGAGCATCTGGGCCGTCTCCCGGGCCAGCGCGCCGACGTCGACCGGGCTCTGGGCCAGCCCGCCCCGGCCGGCCTCGATCCGGGCCAGGTCGAGGACCGAGTTGAGCGTGTCCATCAACCGGCGCCCGCTCCGCGAGATGAGGTCGACGAACTCGGCCTGCGTCTCGTCGATCACCTCCTCGGCGAGGACGTCCGAGAAGCCCAGGATGGCCGTGAGCGGCGTCCGGATCTCGTGGCTCATGTTGGCCAGGAACGTGCTCTTGAGCGCGGCGACCTCCTCGGCCTGGCGCTTCCCCTGGATCAGGACGGCCTGGGCCCGCTTCCGCTCGGTCGCGTCGCGCAGGTTGAGCACGAGCCCGCGCACGGCCGGGTCGTCGTAGAGCGCCGTCGCGGCGCCCTCGACGAACACGTCGTGGCCGTCGGCGTGGCGGAGCCGGAGCTCGACCTGGCCCGACGGGGCGCCCGCGTGGGCCCCGGCGAGGAACGCCTCGACCCCGGCCCGGTCGTCCGGGTGGACGAGGTCGGGGAGCGTCGTGCCGAGCAGGGCCTCGGCCGCGTGGCCCAACAGCGGCCCGACGGCCGGGCTGACGTAGGTGAACCGGTCGGCCCGGTCGGTCACCACGACGACGTCGGACGAGCGCTGGACGAGCGCCCGGAACCGGGCCTCGCTCCGGTGGAGCGCGACCCGGGCCTCGCGCTCGGCCGTGACGTCCTCGACGGCCCCCTCGTAGAACAGCGGCTGCCCGTCGGCGTTGAGCGCGACCCGGGCGTCGAGCCGGACGTGGCGGATGGCCCCGTCGGGCCGGCGCCACCGGGTCTCGAACCCGCGCACGAACCCGTCGCGCAGGATGAGCTCGCGGAAGCGGGCGCGGTCGTCCGGGTCGATGTAGAAGTCGGTCGCGTTGTAGGCCCGCGCGGCCTCGGGGCTCGGCGCCCCGATCAGGCGGGCGAGCGTGGCGTTGGCGAGGAGGATCTGCCCGTCCGACGTCGTCCGGTACATCCCGACGGGGATGTGGTCGAAGAGCGACCGGTAGCGCTGCTCCGAGGCCCGGAGCGCCGCGTCGAGCCGGGTGCTCTCGTCCTCGGCCTCGACGATCTGGTACCGCGTGTGGCGGGCGTAGAGGACGCCGCCCGCCGCCGACATCACGGACCCAGCCGTGACCATGAAGATCGCGTAGGTCGCCGCCTGGTCCGGCGTCGAGAACGGCTCGGGCGCCAGCCCCGCCGTGTCCATCCAGAACAGGACCATCGCCCCGACGATGCCGACCCCGGCGCTGACCGTCGCCAGCCGGGCCCCCGAGGTGAGCGCGCCCGCCAGCGGCGCCAGCATGACCAGGGCGAGCGCGGGGTCCCGGATGCCGAGGTCGACCGACGCCTGGAACACGGGCGTCAGGGCCAGCGAGAACGCCATGACCCACGCTGCCGGCTCGACCCGGCCGCCCCACCGGACCATCGCCAGCGCGCCCGCGATCACGACGACGGCCACCGCGACCTCCACCAAGGGGAGCAGCGGGACGTCGTTCGAGATCAGCGTCGCCGTCAGGATGGCGTGGGCCAGGAACCCGATCCAGCCCTCGACCACCACGATCCGGGCCTGCCGGAGCCCGCGCGCCCCGTCCGGCCGCCACGCCGGGTCGATCCACCGGTCGATCAGCCCGGCGACATCGGAGGACGGGAGGTGGGGGGAGGGAGGAACCATGGGGTGTCGTTTTGTAACAGGATAGCCCTGGTCTGCCCCTGGCGGGAGGAGTTCGGGGGGCCCAGGGCCCGGGGCAACTGCCGTTCCAGAACGGCCCCGACCGGCCAGGGACGGTCCCGAGCGGCGCTAGCTTCGGGCCCCCGATGGCCGGTACGCCCCGGGCCGCTCCCCATGACGCTCCCCTTCGCCCTGGCCCGACGCTTCGTCGCCGGCCGGACCCTCGACGACGCGCTCCCCGCGCTCGACCCGCTCCTCGACGACGGCCTGTTCGTCACGCTCGACCTGCTCGGCGAGCACGTCCACGAGCGGCCCCGGGCCCAGGCGTTCGCCCACGCTTACGGCGACTTGGTCGAGCGGCTCGCCGACTACCGCGACGCCCGGGGCGCCGCGCCCGAGGCCGTCGGCATCTCGATCAAGCTGTCCATGATCGGCCAGGTCATCGACCGCGGCTTGGCCGAGGCCAACCTCCGCGACCTGCTCGCGCGCGCGCGCGACGCCGACCTGTTCGTCCGGCTCGACATGGAGGGGTCGGAGATCACCCAGTCCACGCTCGACCTGTTCATGGCCGTCTACCCGGACTTCCCCGACCACGTGGGGCCCGTCCTCCAGGCGTACCTCCACCGGACGGCGGCCGACGTGGCGCGGGCGTGCGCGTTCGGCGCCCGCGTCCGCCTGTGCAAGGGGGCCTACAAGGAGCCCGCCTCGATCGCCTTCCAGGACATGCCGACCATCCGGTGGTACTACCGCCAGCACGCGACGCGGCTCCTGACCGAGGGCCGCTACCCCGGCCTCGCCACCCACGACGACGAGCTGATCGCGGCCGTCCAGCAGATCGCCGACGAGCGCGGCGTCTCGCGCGACGCCTTCGAGTTCCAGATGCTCTACGGGCTCCGGCCCGAGACCCAGCGCCAGCTCGTCCGCGACGGGTACCGGATGCGGGTCTACGTCCCCTACGGGACGGAGTGGGTCCCGTACTTCTCGCGCCGGCTCCGCGAGCGGAAGGAGAACGCCTTCTTCGTGCTCAAGGCCCTCGTCAAGGGGTAGCGGCGGACGGGCTGGGGGCAGGCCATCGCGTACTCCGCTGCCTCCCGGGTTTGTCATCCTGACCGCGAAGCAAGCCTGCCCCCGCGCAGGCGGGGGGCGCAGCCAACCCAGTGAAGGATCTCGGCGCCGACGGTGGAGGCCATCGGAGCCGGCGCGGCAGGTCTTGGAGTCCGAGGTGAGAAGGCCTTCGCATTCGCTCAGGATGACACGGTAGGGCGACCGCATGCTAGCCTCAGACCCCCCGCTTTCCGGCCGGTCGCTGCGCTCCCAGGCTCAGAAAGCTGTCCCCCTCGGCGAGGGGGACCGTCTGAGCGCCCGCTGAGCGGAGCGATGGGCGCTCGGACGGGGGGTCCGGGCCGGAGATCCGTAGCGTGCGCTCGCCCTGGACGACACGGTAGGCGAGGGTGCGATAGCCCCGGTGTGGGAGGGGCCAACGCCGACGAACACTCCCGGGCCTGGCATTGCCCAGACCGGGCGCTCTGGACTCCGCGGACCGCAGCGTCTACCGGACGCGGAGCCGCTGGCCGACCCGGATGCCCGTCTCCGTCCGGTCGTTGAGGCGCTGGATCGCGTCGACCGTCGTGCCGTAGCGGCGGGCGAGCGAGAACAGCGTGTCGCCGCGCTCGACGGTGTGGTACAGCGGCCCGGCGTCGGACGGGCGGACAGGCTCGGCCGGACGAGCCGGTCGGTCCGGTGGCCGGGTGTCGATGCGGGTGGCCGGCCCCGCCGTGTCGCCGCCGAGCCCCCGAAGCGTGCGGACGCCCGGGACGGCGCGCGCCACGTCGGCCGCAATCGGTTCGAGGAGCGGTGGCACGTCGCCCAAGACGTCGACGGAGCCGTCGCGGGCGGCGACCGTCACGTCGAGCGCCCGCGTCCGCGCGTCGTCGACGAGGGCGAGGCGGACCGCCGTGGCCAGGCGGAGGTCGTCGAGCCGGGCGGCGACCTGGGCGCTGGCGGCTGGCGCCAGCAGGGCGAGAAGGAGGGCGAGGCGCACGGCGGTGGCTACTGCTCCGACTCGGCGACGGGCTCACGTGTCTCCGAGTCCTCGGCTGGGGCCGCGTGGTACTCGGTCTCCGTCCGCGTCTCGTCGATCACGTCCTGCTCGGCCAGCCACCGCTCGGCGTCGATGGCCGCCATGCAGCCGGTGCCGGCCGCCGTGACGGCCTGGCGGTAGACGTGGTCCTGGGCGTCGCCGCAGACGAAGACGCCTGGGACGTCGGTGTGGGTCGAGTCGGCGTGGGTCTGGACGTAGCCGGCCTCGTCCATCGCGAGCCAGCCCCGGAAGATCTCGGTGTTTGGCTTGTGGCCGATGGCGACGAAGAAGCCGGTCACCGGCAGCTCGCGCGCCGCGCCCGTCTCGACGTCCTCCAGCACGACGCCCGAGACAGCGTCCTCCCCCCGGATGTCGGTCACGACCGTGCTCCAGTGGACGCGGACCTTGGGGTGGCCGAGCACCCGGTCCTGCATGATCTTCGACGCCCGGAACTCGTCGCGCCGGTGGACCAGGTGGACCGTCGAGGCGAACCGGGTCAGGAAGAGGGCCTCCTCCATCGCCGTGTCGCCGCCGCCGACGATGGCGATCTCCTCGTCGCGGAAGAACGCCCCGTCGCACGTCGCGCACGCCGAGACGCCGCGGCCGAGCAGCCGCCGCTCGTTCTCCAACCCGAGGTACTTCGCGCTCGCCCCGGTCGCCCCGATCACGGCGTCGGCCAGGACCGGCGTCGCCTCGTCGACGACGAGCCGGTGCGGCGAGCCCGAGAGGTCGACGTGGGTGACCGTCCCCCAGCGGAGCTCGGCGCCGAACCGGACGGCCTGGCGCTCGAAGTCCTGCATGAGCTCGGGCCCCATCACGCCGTCCGGGTAGCCGGGGAAGTTCTCGACGTCGGTCGTCGTCGTGAGCTGGCCGCCGGGGGCCGGGCCCTGGACCACGAGCGGGGCCAGGCCGGCGCGCGCGCCGTAGAGGGCGGCCGTGAACCCGGCCGGCCCGGTCCCGACGATGACGAGGGGACGGTGCTCGGCGGCGTCCCAGTCGAGGCCGTCGGGGAGGGGGAGTGGAGCGGTCATGGGCAGAGAGTCCAAACGAGCGGGGGCGCCACGGACCGCGGCGCCCCCGGGGGTCGAGTCGAGCGGGGGGGCTACGCGGCCTGCGCGGCGAGGGTGTCGAGCTTCTCGGCGAGCACCTTCTTCGGCACCACGCCGACCATCTGGTCGACGGGCCGGCCGCCCTTGAAGAACAGGAGCGACGGGATCGAGCGGATCCCGTACTTCTGCGCCGTCATCGGGTTGTTGTCGACGTCGAGCTTGACCACCTTGGCCTTCCCGTCGTACTCGGAGGCGATCTCCTCGATGGTCGGGGCGATCGTGCGGCACGGGCCGCACCAGGTGGCCCAAAAGTCGACCAGGACGGGCTGGTCGCTGTTGAGGACCTCGGTTTCGAAGTTGGCGTCGGTGCCGGTGATGTAGGCGGACATAAGTGTGGGGAGAGTCGGTCTGGGGGAGGGATACGGTCCGGAGGCCCCGGGGTTCGGCCCCCTCAGACGGGCGGGGCGTGGGCGTCCTTACCCGTCGGCGCGGCCCCAAAGCTACGGGCCCGCTGGCGGCGCGCGAGCGACCACGGGCGGGAGACCGGGGACGGGAGACCGGGGACGGTCCTCCGTCCTCGGTCCTCGGTCCCGGAGGCCACCACGGCGCCGGGCGCAACGCGGGGTCGGGGTATAGAGTCCTCGGCCCCGACCGATACCGGGTCCAGACTCCGTACTCCCGTGCCCCTCTCGTTCCCGTCGGCCCTCCGGTTCGTCTTGCTCGTCTGCCTGTGCGCGGTGGGCGAGGCGGCGCGGGCGCAGGCCCCCACCCCCTCGCTGAGCTCGCTCAGCTCGCTCCGGGCCGACAGCGACGGGGACGGCGTGCCGGACCGGGTCGGCGAGCCCGTGCTGGTGGCCGGGCGGGTCGTGGCCGGCACCGGCGTCCTCCGCTCCGACGTCAACGAGGTCTACATCCAGGACGGGACCGGCGGGCTCCGGCTGGTCCTGCCCCCGACGGCCAGCGCGGTCCTGACCGGCGACAGCGTCCGGGTCGCGGGCCCGGTCGGGTTCCGCCACGGGATGATCGAGATCGTGGGCCCGGAGGTCCAGGCCGTCGAGGGCCCGGCACGCGACGTCGAGCCGACCCCGCTCGACTGGATCAAGCGGCCGGGCGGAGGCAGCGGGCCCGACATCGAGAGCCACGAGGGCGAGTTGGTCCAGGTCGAGGGCCGCGTCTTGGAGCTCGACGAGCAGCCGGGTGGGCGGTCCATGCTCCTCCTGAGCGGGACCGACCTGGTCCAGGCCTACGTCTACACGCGGCGGCCGGCTCCGGTCCGGTTCGACGGGGTCCAGGTGGGCGACTACGTCCGCGTCCGGGGGATCGCCTCCCAGTACGACCCGGTCGCCCCGTACACCGGCTCGTACGTCGTCTACCCCCTGGTCGAGGGCGACGTCCGGAAGGCTGGGCTCTCGCCGACCGAGTACCGCTACGGCGTGATCGGCGCGGTGGGGCTGCTGCTGCTGGCGTTGCTGTGGGGCGGCCTGCTCCGGCGCCAGGTCCGGCGGCGGTCCGAGGCCCTCCGGGCCTCGGAGGTCCGCTACGGCCACCTGTTCAACGCCGCCGCCGACCCCGTCGTGGTCATCGACGTCGCGCTCGGCGGCGAGCTCGTCGAGGCCAACCGGGCGGCCCAGCGGGCGTTCGGCGTCGACATCAACGGCGACCGGCCCGACGGCCGGCCCGTCCGGCTGTCCGAGCTGGCCGACGAGGACGACGCCGTCGCCCACCTCGCCGAGGCCGACCAGCGCGGGGCCGCCGCGGGCGTCTTGGAGCTGGCCCACCCCGATGGGACCCGCGTGCCCTACGAGATCGTGACGCGCCAGCTCCACGGGGGGCGGACGTTCGTGTCGGTCGCCCGGAACGTGACCGAGCGCCGGACCTACGAGCACGGCCTGCTCACGGCCATCTCGGCGGCCGAGAACGCGCGCGAGAAGGCCGAGGAGGCCGCCCGCCTCAAGTCCTCGATCCTGGCCAACATGAGCCACGAGATCCGGACGCCGCTCACGGCCATCCTGGGCTTCGCCGACATCCTGCGCGAGGAGGTCTCGGAGGACCTCTTCGAGTACGCCGACACGATCCGCTCGGGCGGCCAGCGCCTGCTCGACACGCTCAACGACCTCCTCGACTTTGCCCGGCTCGACGCCGAGCGCGCCGTGCTCGTGCCCGAGCCGATCGACGTGGCGGCCGTCGTCCGCGAGTCGGTCGCGCTGCTGGCGCCCCTGGCTCAGCGGAAGGGGCTCGGGCTCCACCTCCAGTCGTCGGCGTCGGTCGTCCGCGGGGTCCACTCGCCGGCCTCGCTGGGCCGCGTCGTGACGAACCTGGTCGGCAACGCGATCAAGTTCACCGAGCGGGGCGAGGTCCGGGTCTCGCTCCACGCCGAGGCCTCGTTCTTCGCCCTCCGCGTCCAGGACACCGGCGTCGGCATCTCGGAGGCGTTCCTGCCCGACCTGTTCGAGGCGTTCAAGCAGGAGTCCGACGGCCACGGCCGGGACTTCGAAGGGACCGGGCTCGGGCTGGCCATCACCAAGCGGCTGACGGAGCTGATGGGCGGCGAGATCCGCGTGTGGAGCCGGAAGGGCGAGGGGACCCTGTTCGAGGTGGCCCTCCCGCTGGAGGCGCCGGTCCCGGACGTGCCCGACGAGCCCGAGATCCCCCACGTCCCCGCCCCGCCCGCCCTCGCCGAGCCCCAGCCGGCCCCGCTGTTCGCTCCCGCCGTCGGCGTCCCCGCCTGACCATGACCGCCTCCGGCCTCCTGTTCTCCGTCTCGCTCACCGTCGGCCTCGCGGTCGGCGCGGGCGTCGTCGTGGGGCTGGCCGCGGGCGCCCTCGTCGCCGGCGCGGTCTGGACCCGGTGCCGCCGTCGCCACGACGCGCTCGAAGCGTCGGAGGCGCGTCAGCGCCGCCTGCTCGACCACGCCGCCGACATCGTCCTGGTCCACGCCCTCGACGGCGCCGACCTCTGGCTGAACCGGGCCGGGCAGGCCGCGTTGGGCGTCGCCGGCACCCCGGCGCTCTCGCTCGTGGACACCGTCGCCGTGGAGGACCGGGCCACGGTCCGGGCCCACCTCGCGGCGCTCGCCGAGACCGGCCGGGCTCGGTCCGACGTCCGCGTGGGCGGGCCGAGCGGCGAGCGCGTCCTGCTGGACTTGGCGTCCCAAGTCGTCGAGGTCGAGAGCGAACGGCGCGTCGTCTCGGTGGGCCGCGACGTGGGCGCGGAGCGGGCCGAGCAGGCGGCCCTCGCCGAGGCCCGTGACCAAGCCCAGGAGGGCGCCCGGGTCCGCAGCCAGTTTTTGGCGTCGATGAGCCACGAGATCCGGACGCCGCTGACGTCGGTCGTCGGGTTCGCCGAGATCCTGCGCGACGAGGTGGCCGAGCCCCAGCGCGGGTTGGTCGACGCCATCGCGGCCGGGGGCGAGCGGCTGCTGGCCACGCTCGACTCGGTCCTGGACCTGGCCACGCTCGACGCCCGCCGCGAGACGCTCCGGCCCGAGGCGCTCGACGTGGTCGCCGAGGTCGAGGCGGCCCTCGACCGGGCCCGGCCTGCCGCCGACGCCCGGGGGATCGCCCTCGACGTCTCGTCGGTCGGCCCCGAACTCCGGGCCCGGCTCGACGCCGACGCGCTCGGCCGCGTCCTGGCCCACGTCGTCGGCAACGCCGTCCGGTTCACCGAGGCCGGCGGGGTCACCGTCGAGGTCGACGCCGACGCCCACGCCGTCTCGCTCCGCGTGATCGACACGGGCATCGGGATCCCCGAGGCCGCCCTGCCGACGCTGTTCGACGGGTTCGAGTCGCCGGGCCAGGGGTTCGGGCTGGCCATCTCGCAGCAGCTCGTCCACCTCATGGGCGGCACGATCGCCGTCGAGAGCCGCTGGCGGGCCGGCACCGCCGTGACCGTCGTGCTCCCGCGCGGTGAGGCCGGGCCAGTCGAGGCAGAGGTGGCCGAGGCCGTGGCGTAGGGCTGGTGCGCCGACAGGTCAGGAAGGCCGCTTGCTCACGGGCTGAAACTCGAGCCTGTGGCCACACTCGTACTCGGCGACGCAGGCGTTGTCAATCTTGCGCGGAGGGTGTTCCATGAGGGGAGGCCAGGGGGGCGGACTACCGCGATCTCCCCCCTCTGTCATCCTGAGCGGCGCGAAGGATCTCAGCACGAGTCATCAAGTCCGTCGGCGTCGCTCCCTAGGGGCTCGGCGTCCGCGCTGAGACCCCTTCGGCTTCGCTCAGGGCATGCCTTCGCGTTCGCCCAGGATGACACGGTTGGGTGGTCATGAGGTGAACGCCGGGGTTGCGAACGTCTCGGAGGACCAGCGGACCTACACCGCCGCGACGGCCTCGCCCATCGCTTGGGGGATCGCCGTCTCGTACGGCTGGCGGAGCGCCTCGACGGCCACGCTCAGGGCCTCTTCGTCGCCGACCGAGATCGTCAGGCGGTCGCCGCCGACCGTGCCCAGCGCCGTCACGCGCGCGCCGTGGTCGCGCGCCAGGGCCTCGACCTCGGCCACGTGCTCCGGCGCCACGCTCAGCACGACGCGGCTCTGGGCCTCGCCGAACAGCACGGCGTCGAGCCGGGCGTCGGTGGCCGGGAGCGCGAGCACGGCGCCGAGGCCGCCGTGGATGCCGCTCTCGGCGAGCGCGACCGCGAGCCCGCCGTCGGCGCTGTCGTGGGCGCTCGTCACGAGGCCGGCGCGGATGGCTGCCAGCACGGTGGCCTGGACCGCTTTTTCCTCGTCCAGGTCGAGGTGCGGCGCGTCGCCGGCCGTCCGACCGTGGGCGGACGCGAGGTACTCGCTGCCCTCGATGCCGCCCGTGTGCCACCAGCCGGCGGGCGAGACCAGCAGGACCGCGTCGTCCTCTTTCTGGAACGCGGCCGTCGTCGTGTCGCGGTCGACGTCTTCGACCAGCCCGACCATCCCAATCGTCGGCGTGGGGAAGACGGCGCCGTCGGGGCTCTCGTTGTAGAAGCTCACGTTGCCGCCGGTCACCGGCGTCCCGAGGGCCCGGCAGGCGTCGCCCATCCCGCCGACGGCCTCGGTAAACTGCCAGTAGACCTCGGGCTTGTAGGGGTTGCCGAAGTTGAGGCAGTTCGTGACGGCCAGGGGCTCGCCGCCGGCGCAAGCCACGTTCCGGGCCGCCTCGGCGACGGCGATCTGGGCGCCGCGCCGCGGGTTGAGGTAGACGTAGCGGCCGTTGCAGTCGGTCGCCATCGCGAGCCCGCGCTCGCCGCCGACCGCGCCGCCGTCCGACACGCTGGCGGTCCCCTTGAGGCGGACGACCGCGGCGTCGGTCGGGCCCGGCCCAGCGACCGTGTTCGTGCGGACCTCGTGGTCGTACTGCTCGAACACCCACCGCTTCGACGCGAGGTTGGGCGCGCCCATCAACCGGACGAGGGCGTCGCCGGCGGTCTCGGCCGTGAGGTCCGGGACGTCGGACGGGTCGAACGCGAGCGTCTCGTCGAGGTACGCCGGCCGGGCCGTCTCGCGGTGGTAGACCGGCGCCCCGCCGCCGAGCACCAGCGACTCGGCCGGGACGTCCGCGACGAGGTCGCCGTGCCAGAACACGCGGACGCGCTCGGTGTCGGTCACCTCGCCGATCTGGACGGCGTGGAGGTCCCACTTGTCGAAGACGGCCTCGACCTCGGCCTCGCGCCCTTTCTCGACCACGACCAGCATCCGCTCCTGGCTCTCGCTCAGCAGGATCTCGTAGGGCGTCATGCCAGTCTCGCGCTGGGGCGTCCGTTCGAGCTGGAGGTCCATCCCGACGGCCCCCTTCTCGCTCATCTCCGACGACGAGCACGTGATCCCGGCCGCGCCCATGTCCTGCATCCCGACGACGGCGCCGGTGCGGATCGCCTCGAGCGACGCCTCCAACAGCAGCTTCTCCGTGAACGGGTCGCCCACCTGGACGTTCGGCCGCTTGGCGTCGGAGTCCTCGGAGATCTCCTCCGAGGCGAACGTGGCCCCGTGGATCCCGTCGCGCCCGGTGTCGCTGCCGACGATGAACACGGGGTTGCCGACGCCGGCCGCCGTCGCGCTCACCGTCTCGCCGACCTTGACGATCCCGACCGACATCGCGTTGACGAGTGGGTTGCCCTCGTAGGCCGGGTCGAACACGACCTCGCCGCCGACCGTCGGCACGCCGAACGAGTTGCCGTAGCCGCCGATCCCGCGGACGACGCCGTCGAACAGGAACCGCACGCGCGGAGTCTCCAGGCTCCCGAACCGCAAGCTGTTGAGGCTGGCGATGGGCCGGGCGCCCATCGTGAAGATGTCCCGCTGGATCCCGCCGACGCCGGTCGCCGCGCCCTGGACCGGCTCGACGGCCGACGGGTGGTTGTGGCTCTCGATCTTGAACGCGCACGCCAGCCCCCCGCCAATGTCGACGAGCCCCGCGTTCTCGTCGCCGGCCGCCGCGAGCAGCCGGTCGCCGTCGCGGGGCAGCGTCTTCAAGAGCGCGATGGAGTTCTTGTACGAGCAGTGCTCGCTCCACATGACCGAGTACACACCGAGCTCGGCGTAGGTCGGCGTTCGGCCCAAGATCTCCTGGACCCGGGCGTACTCGTCGTCGGTCAGCCCGTGCTCTGTCGCGAGCTCGGGCGTGACCTCGGGGTCATGAGGGAGCGGCTGGGGCGTCCCCGCGGGCGGGGGGGTCGGCGTCGGCATCGGGCGGGGCGGGGGCGGGCTCGGAAGGTACCGGCGGGGCCCGCCGACCGGGTGGCGGAGGGGCGGCCATGCTTGACGGGCGCATGCTAAACCCGGACTCCCCGCTTTCCGGTCGGTCGCTGCGCTCCCAGACTCGGAAAGCTGTCCCCCTTCAAGGGGGACCGTCTGAGCGCCCGCTGAGCGGAGCGATGGGCGCTCGGACGGGGGGTCCGGGCCGGAGGCCATTAGCATGCGCTCGCCCTGGGCGGCCATGCTTGACGGGCGCACGCTTTTCCGTATTTCTGTAGGTGGCCCCGGCTATCTCCCTCTCACCCACCTTTGCCGCCATGGACTGGTACCTCGACATCCTCCGCCACCACTACGCCGACTTCGACGGCCGCGCCCGCCGCAAGGAGTACTGGATGTTCGTTCTCGTCAACCTCGGGATCTACATCGCCATCGCGGTGGTCGCGGGCGTCCTCAGTTCGATCTGGGAGCCGCTCGGCTGGATCGCCGGGCTGGCCTACGTCGCGTTCGCGCTGGGCGTGATGGTCCCGAGCATCGCCGTCGGCGTGCGCCGGCTCCACGACACCGGCAAGACGGGCTGGCTGATGCTGCTCGGGATGATCCCGCTCGCCAACCTCGTTCTGCTCTACTTCATGATCGTCGAGGGCGACCCCGGCCCCAACGAGTACGGCCCGGACCCCAAGGAGGTCGGCGCGCTCGCGGGTGACCTGTACTGACCGGCGCCGGTCCGTGTCCTCGGAGGCACCTCCCGTGGGCCGAGGTCGCGTGCGGACCGTCGGTGCATGCACCGACGCTACGTCCGAGGGGCGGTCACGTCTGGGGGGCGCCGGGGCGGGACGGGCGGACGGTGAGGCCGGCGACGTCGGTCTGGCCGTCGCCGGCCCCGTCGCCGTGGAGGGGGGCGATCCCGGCGGCCCCCTCGATGGCGCCGACGGCGCGGCCCTCGGCCCGGGCCACCCACGCGCGGAACGGGCCGGGGTCGGGCGCGGGCCCGCCGTCGAGCCGGGCCAGGAGCGGGTCGAGGTCGAGCGTGTCTGAGCGGACGCCCGCACCAGCGGCTTCGGCGTCGACGGCGTTGCAGCGCTGCTCGTAGTGGCCCGGCGTCGGGACCATGAGCGCCGGTGTGCCGAGCCACATGGCCTCGGAGACGGTCTCGAAGCCGGCCGTGCAGACGACGCCGCGCGCGGCGGCCATCCGCTCCAGAAAGGCCTGGCCGCTCAGCCCGTGGAACGTCAGCGCCGGGCTGTGGGCGTGGGGCTCGACGGTCGCGAAGGCGTGGACCCGGACGCCCGGGTTCCGGTCGCTCCACGCCGCCAGCGGACGGGCCATCGCCGGCTCCATGAGGTAGACCAGGATCGACCCATCGCACGGGACGTCGGCCAGGTCGAACAGCGCGTCGCGCAGCAGCGGCGGCACCACGCGGACGCCCGGCCGGTCGGGCGCGTCGTAGAACGACAAGGCCAGGCGGCGGGCGGCGCCGGCCCCGGCGAGCGCGGTGTACACCTTCATCGCGGCCCGCTGGAGCGGCTGGCCCGGCAGCAGCGGGTAGCCCGGCTGCTCGGCCATGAACTGGTGGCCGACGGCGACGACGGGCACGTCGGTCACGCGCAGGACCGTGTGGAGCCCCATCAGCCCCTCGTAGAAGTTGACGACGACGTCGGGTTCGAGCCGGTCGAGCGCGCCGCCGATCCGGTCGAGGCTGGGCCTGAGGCGGCGGGCCTGCACCAGGGCCGAGAGCGCCGTCGCGACCGGGCGGATCCGGCCCCCGGCGCCGGCCACGAACCCGGGGCTCTCGACCGTCTCGACGCGCGCGCCGAGGTCGCGGCGGAAAAAGTCGGGGACGTCGCCCCACCGGCTCGTCCCGGCGACGGCGCCGACGACCTGGTGGCCGCGGCGCCGGAGCATCGAGGCCAGGGCCAAGGCCTGCGTGAGGTGGCCGCGCCCCTCGCCCTGGACCGCGAACAGGACGCGGAGCGGGGTCTGGGTCATCGGCCCAGCGGGGTGAGCCGCAGGCCGAGACCGGCCGCCTCAGCGCTGAGCGCCAGGCGCGGCGCGAGCGCGGCCACCCCGTCGCCGCGCGGCTCGGCCACGGGCCCGAGCGCGCCCGTCCACCGGACGATCTCCAACCGGCCGTCCCAATGCTCAACGAGCGCCGTGCAGTTCTCGACCCAGTCGCCGCAGTTGGCATAGAGAATGGGCCCGCCCTCGGTCTCGATCGTGCGGACCTCGGGTCGGTGGATGTGGCCGCACACGACGCCGTCGACGCCGCGCTCGGCGGCGAGGGCCGCGACGGCCTCCTCGAACCGGTCGACGTACTGGAGCGCCCGCTTCGTCCGGTCCTTGAGCGCCGCCGCGAGCGACCAGTACGGGACCCCCATCCGCTCGCGCACCGCCGCGACGACCGTGTTGAGCGCCAGCGACAACTCGTACGCTCGGGCGCCGACTCGGCTCAGCCACGGGGCCAACCGGACGACGCCGTCGAACTCGTCGCCGTGGAGCACCAGCAGGCGACGGCCGTCGGCCGTCACGTGCGTCCACTCGCGCTGGACCAGGATGCCCCCGAACGTGAGCCCAGCGAACTGGCGCGCCGCGCCGTCGTGGTTGCCGGGCACGTAGACCATCTCGGCCCCCTTCCGCACCTCGCGGAGCAGCTTCTGCACCACGTCGTTGTGGGCCTGCGTCCACTGCCACGACCGCGCCAGCGCCCACCCATCGACGACGTCGCCGACGAGCACCCACCGCTCGGCCTGGTGGTGGCGGACGAAGTCGAGCACGCGCTCGGCCTGGCAGCCGCGCATGCCGAGGTGGAGGTCGGACAGGAAGATCGTCCGGTAGGTCGTCATCGGGGCATCCGGGGGGAGGATGCCTCGAAGGTGCCCCACGGGGCTCTACGCCGGATAACCCCTCTGCGACCGGACGGTTACGCTTGCGTAGCGCCCAGGCCGGTTCCGGTTCGGGGGTAGGGGCACGCCGGTGGCGTGCCCTCGTCCCATCGCGGTCGCCACGGGCACGCCACCGGCGTGCCCTACGTCCGACAGCGCGCGAGGCCCGGACCTGGTGATCCGC
This sequence comes from Rubrivirga sp., assembly GCF_965213695.1. GTDB lineage: Bacteria > Bacteroidota > Rhodothermia > Rhodothermales > Rubricoccaceae > Rubrivirga. The sequence goes on from NZ_OZ243912.1 coordinate 501,956, forward strand.
CGTCCGTTCCCGCGTTCCGGCGTCCCATCGCCAGCGACCCGTCCCCAACGAACGAGCGCCGGCCCCCTCCCACAGAGGGCCGGCGCTCTGGCTCAGACGCGGCGAGTGACGGGCCGCCGCGACCGAGATGGGGTCAGCGGACGACGCTGAGCTGGCGCGTGACCGCCCCGGACTCGCCCTCGAACCGGAGCACGTAGACCCCGGCCGGGAGCGTCGAGGTCGCCAGCGTGGCCGAGCCCTCGCCCGACGGGAACGTGCCCTCGACGGCCGAGACCTCGCGGCCGAGCACGTCGTAGAGCGCCAGCCGGGCCCGCTGGGCGCGGTCGAGCGTGAACCGGACCGTCGCGTCGCCCGCCGTCGGGTTCGGGCCGACCGTGAGGGCAAACGCGGCCGAGGGGCTGACCTCGGCCGGCGTAGCAAAGGGCGAGAGGTAGCCCATCTGGTCGAGGGCCGTCCACCGCTCGATCCAGGCCGGCGTCGGGGCCGGGGCGAAGGCGCCGAGGTAGTCGACCTCGTCGAAAAAGTCGTCGTCCAAGCCGAAGAGCGAGAAGTCGGCGCCGGAGGCGGCGTTGGCGTTCTCGGCCGGGCGCGGGTCGAGCACGCCGTCCTGGTCGCGGGCGTCGTCGAACACGCTCGCGCTCTCGTCGCCGGGGCCGTCGACCACGTTGATGAGGCCGGGCGAGAAGAACCGGTTCCGGTCCCCGATGGCCGTCTCGAGCGCCGTGTTGTCGCGGCGGACGATGTCCGACACGTCGGTGCCGGTGCTGAAGTCGAAGAAGATGTTGTTCCGGATGTCGAGCTCGCCGTCGAAAAAGTTCTGCTCCGTGCTCGTCGTCCGGTCCGTCTGGTTCTCGGCGAGCGGTTCGAGGTCGATCCCGCCGCGGTCGGTCTGGAATTGGGTCAGGATCGAGTTGTAGATGAACCCGCCCGTGTTGTCGCGGAGCGCGAACGTCGGGCCGCCGGCGTCGGAGCCGCCGGGGTCGCTGCCCAGGCCGGACCCGACGCACGTCAGGTTCGAGACGACCGGGCTCGACATCGGGGCCGCCGTGAACGGGCTCGCCGAGCCGTCGCCCTCGATGCACCGGCCGACGTCGCCGGACTCGTCCTTGAGCGAGAACACGAACTGGAGGTTGCCGGTGTAGCCGGTGTCCCAGTCGAGGTCGTCGTCGCCGCTGAACGCGCCGACGAGGTACTTCCCGTTGACGGTCCCACCGAAGAACTCGAACGAGTCGTCCGAGTTGGCGAACACCTCGACGTACTCCAGCGTCGTGCCGCGGCCGACGCCGCCGAGCGTGAGCCCGTTGATCTCGGCGTCGGCGGTGAGCGTGAAGCCAGCGTGGCGGATCGAGACGTAGCGGAGCGTGCCCGAGTTGTCCTCGTCGTCGACCGGGAAGCCCGCGCCGGGGCCGTAGGTCGTTCGGGGGCCGGCGTCGATGCCCTCGATGGTCCGCTCGCCGCGGTTGTTGGTCGCGTTGCCCAAGATTACGACGCCGCCCCACAGGCCGCGCTGGGACTCGTTCGTGTCGAAGGCGTCGGTCACGTCGTCGGCCTCGGCGGTGAAGATGATCGGGGCGTCGGCCGTGCCGGTCGCGTTGATCATCCCCCCGCGCTGGACGACGAGCACGCTCGCGGTGCCGGTGCCGGCCGTCGGGTTCTGGCGGCCCTTGAGGACCGTGCCGGCCGGGATGTTGAGGACGGCGCCGTTGTCGACGTAGACCTCTCCGTCGATGAGGTAGACCTCGTTGGCGCTGAGCGTGGTGGTGCCGGTCAGGACGCCCGAGAGCGTCTGGGTCGGCGTCTGTGCCGCGGCGGGCACGGCGACGGCGAGTCCGAGGAGGACCGCTTTGAGGGTAGCGATGGGACGCATGGGGGGGAAGGGATGTGGGGGGAGAGAGGGAGACGGGGCCGGGCCCCGCCGCCGGGTTAGAGCCCCGTCGGGGACGACGGGCTGGGGACGGCGGGCGCGGCCGGCGACCCACCGCCGAAGCGGGGGCTGAAGCTGAGCCCGACCGAGAACGAGGTGCCGCGGGCGTACGACTGATAGACGGCGTCGCCGCCACCGATGGCCGCCAGCGTCGACGACGGGAAGTCGTAGACCTCGCGGTGGCCCTGGCCGAAGAGGTTCTTGACGGACACCTTCAGCTTGAACTGGTCGAACACACGCCGGCTCGCGATGAAGTCGAGCTGGGGGCTCGGGTCCTCGAACACGTCCGGCACGCCGACGCGCGAGAGCCGCCGGCCGAACACGTTGAGATAGAGGCCGGCGTTCGTGTCCGCCCCGTCGTACGACACGTCGACGTTGACGAGGTACGGGCTCTGGCCCTGGAGCGCGCGCGTGTCGTCGGCGTCGGGGTTGATGAACCGGCGCTCGGCCAGCTCCGCGTCGGCGATCGTGATGCGGGACCGGGTCACGGTCACGTTCCCACCGACCGAGAAGTCCCTCACGAACCGGCTCGCGAAGGCACCCCCGAGGGCGCCGAGCTGCTGGCGGACCTCGACCTCAGCCCCGAAGAGCGTCGCCTCGTCGACGTTCTCGAATCGGTTGACGTTGTTCTCGATGTCGACGATGACCCGCTCGATGGGCCGGTCGAGGTACTTGTAGTACCCGCTCACGGCGACGATCGAGCCCGGCGCGTTGAACCACTCGTAGCGGAGGTCGAGGTTCGTGATGAGCGTCCGGTCCAGGGCCGGGTTGCCGACGAGCGGGCCGTCGGTCGCGAAGTCGAACGACTGGAACGGGGCGATCTCGCGGAACGTCGGCCGGGCCAGCGTCCGGGTCGCGGCGGCCCGGAGGTTCATCCGCTCGGACAGCGCGTAGACCACGTTCAACGACGGCAGCACGTCCACCTCGTCGATCCCGCCAGTCAGCGCGTCGTCGTCCGTGACGACGGGCTCGCCCGTGGCGAGGTCGACCGTGCCGATGGAGAGGTCGGTCTGCTCGACGCGGGCCCCGGCGATCACGCGGAGCGGCCCGAGCGGGAGCTCGACCATGCCGTAGCCGGCGACCACGTCGAGCGTCCCGTCGTACTGGTTAAACGGCTGGGTGTTGTCGACGAGCCGGTTCCCGATGACGTAGGTCGAGCGCCGTTGGGGGTCGCGCGGGTTCGGGGGCGTGACCCGGACGACGCCCGAGTTCTCCGGGCTGAACAGGGCGTCGACGCCGGCCGCGTCCTCGCTCTCGAGCGACAGGCCCTCGGAGAACACCTCGAACCGGCGCTCGCGGAACTCGCGGCCCGTCGTCTCATAGAGCCCGCCGACCTTGATCTGGAGTGGGAGCGTCCGCGGGGGCACCGTCAGGTCGAGCGCGAGCCCACCCAGGTCCTCCGTCGACTCGCGGAAAAAGTGCAGCGTGTTGCTCAGCGACGCGCCGCCGACGACGAGCTGGTCGCCGAGGTCGGCGTTGGCGAAAAAGCGGAGGTCGGGCTCGTCGAGCCGCGTCGTGGCCGCGTTCGCCCGCCACTCGGCCGTCAGGCCAGCGAGGGCCGGGACCTGGTGGCGCCCGCGGAGCTGGGCCGAGGCCAGCTCGCGCTCGGTGTGCCCGATCACCCGGTCGGTCACCGTGATCTCGTCGCCGACGCCGCCGATCGGGATCGGCGCGAGCCCGGAGATCACGCGGGCCTCGCTCTCGGCGCTCCGCGAGAACAGCGTGTTCAGGCCGATCTCGTTCCGGTCGCCGAGCCGGTAGGCCACGTTCGCGATCCCGCCCAGGTTGGACGAGACCGTCGACCGCTGGTCGCGGCGGCGCTGGCGGAGCCGGGGGGCCCCGTCCGGCCCGGCCGTGTCGTACCGGCCGACGACGCCCTCGTCGTACGACCCGACGCCCCGGTCGAGCGTGCCGCCGAGGATGAACCCGAGGTCGTTGCCCAGGAACGACACGCGGTTGCCGATGGACGCGGCCAGGCTCACGTTCGGGTCGGCCGAGCTCGTGCCGGGCGCCGCGGTGCGGGCCGAGAAGAAGTCGACGAGGGCCTCGTTCTCGGCAATCGTTGCCAGCCGGGCCTGCCCCTCGGGCGAGTCGGCGTTGAACACCTCCGAGTTGGAGACGGTCGGGAACGGGACGTCGCCCTGGAGCGCGGCCGGGAGGTCGAGCGCGTCGGCGGTCCCGACGTACGAGATGCCGGCGGCCCGGTCGACCAGGATGTCGTCGCCGGGGACGACCTGGGTCGAGAGCCCGGTCGAGGCCGAGAGCGACGCCGTGAACTCGAGCGGGAACGACCGCGTGTTGATGTCGACGAGCCCGCCCGAGAAGCTGCCGGGCTTGTCCGGCGTGAAGGTCTTCAGCGTGACGATGTTCTCGAGGAAGTCGCTCGGGAACAGGTCGAACTGGACGGCCCGGCGGTCGGGGTCGGCCGTCGGCAGCGTGGACCCGTTGAGCTGGGTGTTGGCGTAGCGGTCGCCGAGTCCGCGGACGTAGACGTAGCGCCCGCCTTGGACGCTCGCGCCCGTCACGCGCTCCATGGCGTCGCCCGCGTCCGAGGCCCCGCTCTGCGAGATGGTCTCGGCCGAGATCGCGTCCGACACCTGGGCCGCCTTCGCGCGGACGCGCAAAAGCCCGACCTCGCTGTTCGTCGCGATGATCTCCTCGGCCGTCACGACGACCTCTTCGAGCTGCTCGCCGGCCGTCAGCGTGATGTTGATCGTCTGGGTCTGGCCCGCGGCGACCGTCACGTCCTCCACCGTCTGCGAGCCGTACCCGATAAACGAGTAACGGACGGTGTACGAGCCCGGCTCCAGGCCGGCGACCTCGTAGTTGCCGTCGATGTCGGTGGCGTCGCCGGTCCCGGTCTCGACGACGAGCACGCTGGCGCCGGGGAGGCCACCGCCGAAGTCGCCGTCGACGACGGTGCCGGAGAGGGTCCCGGTCTGGGCCGCGACCAGGCCCGGCAGGAGGAGAACGACGAGGGCGGCGAGACGTCGCGCCGGCCCGAGATCCCGCAGCACGCGGGGCGTCTTGAACGACATGGGGAGGGGGGTGTGGGAGTCTCGGCGGAGCCGAGCGAATCGAGAGTGGAGAGAGGCCGTGGGGGACCTCCGCGCCCGTCACCTCCCACACTAGCGGGCCAGGGTTACGTCGGGTTTACCCGCCCGTTACCGCACCGTTACCGGCCCCCGATTCCGATGAAGGGCCGCGGAATCCGGGCGGTGAGCGGGGAGGCGCGAGCAGTGAGACGACTCCCGCTGGCGCAGGGGGCGGATGGAGCCCTCCGCCTCAGGACGGTCGACACAGACGAGCCCCCCAGACCTGCTCATCCTGAGCGCCGGTGAGGCGCCTGCCCCCGCGCGGGGAAGCTCGACGCCGACTCTCCGAGCTGTAGGGAACGGTGCCGAAGAGCTTGGGCATCGTGCTGAGATCCTTCGCTGACGCTCAGGATGACAACGAGGGGGCGATAGACCTGACCCCCCCAAGTGCCGAAGGGACGGGCCTCCGCCTCACCGCTCACGCCTCACCGCTCGCGCCCTGAACCTTTCCCCCCGCCGCGCCGTCTCCCAACCCCTGTTGCAACAAGCGCCTCTGCCGACCTCCCCGCTCCGCACCACGGCGACCCTGTTCGCCCTCTGGCTCCTGGTCTTCACGTCGGCCAGCCAGACCATCATCGTCACGCCGATCCTGCCGCTGATCGGCGAGGAGCTGGGCGTGGGGACGGGGCCGCTGGGGCTGCTGGTCTCCGTCTACTCGTGGGTGCTCGCGTTCGCGGCGCTCGTGATGGGCCCGATCTCGGACCGGATCGGCCGGCGCCGCGTGCTCATCGCCGGCTCGGGCGCGCTCGTGGTGGCGCTGGCGCTCCACGGGCTGGCCGACTCGTTCGACGTCCTGCTCGGGATGCGCGTGCTGGCCGGCGCCGGCGGCGGGATCCTGTCGGGCGCCGCCGTGAGCTACGTCGGCGACGCCTTCCCGTACGAGCGGCGCGGGTGGGCCACGGGCTGGGTCATGAGCGGCGTCCCGTTCGGGCTTGTCCTCGGGATCCCCTTGGGCCGGGCGCTAGCCGTCGCCTTTGGGTTCCGGATGCCGTTCGTCGCGTTCGCCGGCGTGATGGCCGTCGCGTTCGTCCTCATCCTGACCGTCGTCCCCCAGCCCGACGTCCGGCTGTCCGACGAGCGGCCGACGGTCTGGGGCTCGCTCCGCCAGTACGGCGCGCTGCTGGTCGGGCCCGGCGGGACGGGGGCCGCGACGGCCACCTACTTCCTGATGTACCTCGGCCTGGGGCTCCTGATCGTCTACCTCCCCCAATGGCTGACGAACCAGTTCGCGCTCGAGGTCACCCTGTTCGGCCGTCCGCTCGAGGTGTTCGGGTTGCCGCTCGACCTCATCGCGACGCTGTTTTTGGTGGGCGGCGTCGTGAGCGTGATCGTGAGCCCGCGCGCCGGGACGTTCTCGGACGTCGTCGGGCGGAAGCCGCTGATCCTGGCCTCGTGCCTGGGGCTGGCCGTCGTGACGGCGGCGTTGCCCTACGTCGTGACCGAGCGGTGGGTGGCCTACCCGCTCTACGTCGCCATCATGGGCCTGTTCTCGCTGCGGATGGCCCCGCTCCAGGCGCTCCTGACGGCGCTCGTGCCGGGCCGCCAGCGCGGCGCGTTCCTGTCGCTGACGATCGCCGTCGGCCAGATCGGGACGGGCGTTGGGGCCGCGCTCGGCGGTGTGCTTTACACAGGGGTCGGGTACGCCGCGAACACGGCGGCCTCGGCGGCGGTCATCCTGCTGATGGCGGGGCTCGTCTGGCTCTGGCTCCCCGAGCCGACCGCCCAGGCGGTGGACGCCGTGGTGGAGGGGTGAGGATGGAGCGCTACGTGCGGACGGACCCGGGTCGCCAGGTTTGTACCCCGTGCGTCCTCAACGACAGCGGCGTCGGACGTAGGGGCACGCCGGTGGCGTGCCCTCGCCTCACCGCGGTCGTCACGGGCACGCCACCGGCGTGCCCCTACGTGCGGATCGGCAGGTGAGGCCACGTCTCAGCGATCCGGTACGACGAACCCGGTCCGCTGGTCGCCCCGTGCTCCGCCCTCTGTCCTCTCCATCCACTACAGCCCCGAGGCCAACAACGCCGGCAGCGCGTCCGGCGTCGAGACGACGACGCGGGCGCCGGCCTCCATCAGCGTCCGGCCGTGGGCGTCGAGGTCGTGGCCGGGCGGGACCACGCCGACGGCGACGCACCCGGTGGCGACGGCCGCCCGCATGTCGTCGACGGTGTCGCCCGCGAAGGCCGCGTCGCTGGGGGCCACGTCGAGGGCGTCGAGGGCGAGCTCGAGCCCGTAGGGGTCCGGCTTCTCCTTCCCCGCTTGCCGGCCCATCCCCACCACGACCGGGACAAACGGGCCCCACTCGAACCGGTCGAGCGTCCACTGGGCGTCGGCCTCGGGGCGGCCGGTGACGAGCGCGAGCCGGTAGCGGTCGGCGAGCGCTTCGAGCGTGGCCGTGCGGATGGCCGGCGGCTCGGTCGCGATGAGCCCGTCGTAAGCGTCGCCCTTGTACACGCGGATGAAATGAGCCTTGATGGCCTCGAACGGCGCGTCGCCGCCGGCCTCGCGGACGAGCGCCTCGGACAGCACCCAGTCGTTGTTGAACCCGCCCTGGTCCTTCTTGGCCTGGATCTGCTCCGGCGTCGGCCCGGCCCCGACGAAGTGGGCCACGGTCTCGGTGATGGCCCGGCGGTACGAGCCGCGGACGTCGACCAGGACGCCGTCCATGTCGAGGAGAAGGGCTTTCACGAGTGAAGGGTCAAGGGCGAGGGGGAAAGGGTACGTCTCATCACCCTTTACTCTTCGCTCATCACCCGTAGGAACGCCTCGTTGCTCGCGGTCCCGCGCATCCGGTCGAGCAGGGCGGGCAGGGCCTGAGCCGGGTCGAGGTCGGCGAGGCCGCGGCGGACGGCGTGGACCTGGCCGAGCCGGTCGGGCGAGAGCAGGATCTCCTCGCGGCGCGTCCCGCTCGCGGCCAAGTCGACGGCCGGGAACAGCCGGCGGTCGGCGAGGTCGCGGCGGAGCACGAGCTCCATGTTGCCGGTCCCCTTGAACTCGTCGAAGATGACGTCGTCGGTCGGGCTACCAGTCTCGACCGCCGCCGTGGCGACGACGGTCAGGCTCCCGCCCTCCTCGACGGCCCGGGCCGCGCCGAACAGCCGCTTCGGCCCCCGGAGCGCGCCGATGTCGACGGCGCCCGCCGCCGTCCGCCCGGCGCTCTCGCCCGCGGCCTGGTGGGCCCGGGCGAGCCGCGTGATCGAGTCGAGCAGGACGACGACGTCCTGGCCGGCCTCGACCAGCCGCTTGGCCTTCTCCAGGACGAGGTCGGCGATGTGGACCTGGCGCTCGGGCGCCTCGTCGAGCGTCGACGCGACGACCTCGGCGCCCGGCGTGACCCGCTGGAAGTCGGTGACCTCCTCGGGTCGCTCGTCGACGAGCAGGACGATGACGGTCGCCTCGGGCTCGTTCTCCAGAATCCCCCGGGTCATCTTCTGGAGCACGACGGTCGCGCCCGACCGGGGCGGGGCCACGACGAGCCCGCGCTGGCCCTTCCCGATCGGCGCGAACAGGTCGATCACGCGCGTCGTGAGCTCGTCGGGCGTCGTCTCGAGTCGGAGCGGCTGGTCGGGGTAGGCCGGCGTCAAGAAGTCGTAGCTCGTCCGCTCGTCGAAGGCCTCGGGCGCCCGGCCGTTGATCGAGTGGACCCGGATGAGCGCGAAGAACCGCTCGCCTTCTTTGGGCGGCCGGATCTGCCCGTCCACCGTGTCGCCGACGCGGAGCGAGAACCGCTTGATCTGGCTCGGGCTGACGTAGATGTCGTCGGGCGAGGGGAGGTAGCTGTACTCGGCCGAGCGGAGGAAGCCGTAGCCGTCGGGCAGGATCTCGAGGACGCCCGTCTTGCGGATGAGCCCGTCGAGCGTGGTCGCGTACGGGTCGAACCCCTGCATGTAGTCCGGCCACTCGGGCGAGATCGGCTGGCGGACGCGCGGGGCTCTCCGGCGGGTCTCGCGGCGCGAGGCGGGCGCCGTCCGGCGCTCGGCCGAGCGGGGGCGCACGGCCGGGCGGTCGTCGGAGGCCAGGGCCACGCGGGGCGGGAGGTCCGAGTCGTCGGCGTCGGCGTCGGCCTGGGCGCCTAGGATCTCGTAGATCAGGTCGCGGCGGCGGAGGTCGGCGTAGCCGTCGATGCCGAGTTGCCGCGCGATCTCGTAGAGCTCCGAGACCTTCTTGTCCTCGAGCGCAGCGATGTTCATGGAGAGGAGCCCCCGGCCCGGTCGGCGGGGCGAGGCGGAAGAGACGGGGGGACGTCAAAAAAAAGCGGCGTCCCGGAGACGACAGAGAGGGGCCCGGCGGTGGGCCGGGCGAGGTCTAACCCGTGGCGCCCGACTGGGTTCGCGCCAAGACGGCGGCGACCGTGAGGTGCGAGCCGGTCACGAGCATCCGGTCGTCGGGCGCGTCGGCGAAGGCGTCGAGCGCGGCGGCCACGTCGGCGACCTGGAGGCACGGGACGCCGCGCGCGCGGAGGGTCTCGGCCAGCGTCGAGGGAGCCAGCGCGCGGTCGCCGTCGAGGGGGATCGCGAGCGCCCGGGCGCCGTGTGCCGCGAGCGCGCTCGCGAGCGCGTCGGCGTCCTTGTCGGCCATCACGCCGACGAGGGCCCACAGCCGCCCGCCTTCGGGGACCCCCAGCCCGTCGAGCGCGGCCCGCCAGCCGTCGGCGTTGTGGGCCACGTCCAAGATCACGCGAGGGTCGCCGGGCAGCGCCTCGCCCCGGCCCCGCAGCCCGGACCGCGCGACGACCTCGGCGAGCCCACCGCGCACGGCCTCGGGCAGCAGACCCGGGAGCGCGACCTCGACCGCGCGCACGGCGAGCGCCGCGTTCCACGTTTGGTGCCGCCCCGGCAGCCCGACCGCGACCTCGCCGTAGTCGGCCACGGGCGTCGCCAGCCGGACCCGGAGCGGCGACGCTCGGACGACGTCGACGGCGCACGTCCGGCGGACGTCCTCGGGCACGGCCCCACGCCGGAGGGCTTCCGCCTCGACGGCCCCCCGCGCCGCGTCGACGGCGTGGACGAGCGGGACGCCCGGCCGCGCGATCCCCGCCTTCTCGCGCCCGATCTCCTGGACGGTCTCGCCCAGCAGGTCGGTGTGGTCCAGCCCCACGTGCGTCACGACCGACACCGCCGGCCGCACCACGTTCGTCGCGTCCAACCGCCCGCCCAGCCCGACCTCGACCACGGCCAGGTCGACGTCTCGCTCGGCGAAATACAGCAGCGACAGCGCGACGGTGGCCTCGAAAAAGCTCGGGCCCACGGCCTCCAGCGCGCCCTCGACGCGGGCCACGGCGTCCGCCAGCCACGCCTCGGACGCGGGCTCGCCGCCGACCCGCATCCGCTCGCGGACCGTCGCCAGGTGGGGCGACGTGTGGAGCCCGACGCGGCGCCCGGCGGCGTGGGCGACGGACGCCGCCAGCGACGCCGTCGACCCCTTCCCGTTCGTCCCGGCCACGTGGATCGCAGGGAACGACTCGTGCGGACGGCCGAGGGCGTCGAGGAGCGCGGCCATCCGCTCCAGCCCGGGCCGGTACGCGGCCGTGTCGGTGGCGAACCGAGGGAGGGAGAGCAGGCGGCGCTCGGCGTCGGTCACGGGAGGGCTAGAGGGCGGGGAGTAGAATAGAGAATGGGACCTCCGGCGGAGCGAGCGACGACACGGGTGGCCAAGCGGCCGCACGCTCCGTGGCCACCCCCCGTCCGCGCGCCCATCGCGGAGCCTGTGCTGAGCCCCGCCGAAGTGCTCAGCGGGCGCCCGGACTGTCCCCCTTGGCAAGGGGGACAGCGTCGCGGTCTGGGAGCGGAGCGACCGGCCGGGGCGCGGGGGGGCTGCGGGCAGCGTGCGGTTGCCCTGCACGGGTGCCCCCTCCTCCACCCTCTACTCTCCACCGTCCACCTTCTCCACGCGCCGCCGGTCGCCGCCGAGGTGGGAGAGACGGAGCCAGACGGTCCGCGGCGGAAGGAACGCGCGCCCGCGCTCGGGCCACTCGACGAGCGCGACCGCGTCGCCGTCGAGGAGCTCGTCGAGCCCGAGCCGGCCGGCCTCGTCGTCGGTCTCGACGCGGTAGAGGTCGAGGTGCAAGAGGGCGCCGTCGCCGTGCTCCTGGACGAGGGCGAAGGTGGGCGAGGTGACGGCCGCGCCGTCGAGCCCCAGCCCGTCGGCGACGCCTTGGGCGAGGTGCGTTTTGCCGGCGCCGAGGTCGCCCGAGAGCGCGACGACGTCGCCGGGCGCGAGACGGGCCCCGAGCCGACGGCCGAGCGCGCGCGTCGCCTCGGCGCTGGCGGTCTCGGCGGGCAACAGGTCGGAGAGGTCCATGGCCGGCCAACGCCCGGCCGGGTGGCGCGTTCTCCCGGCGGACCCGCGCCGCGCCGTCGGCGTCCCCGACCGATGCCCACCGTCCACGACCTCGCCGACGCGCTCGCGCCGGCCCTCGACCGCGCCCGCTACCACCGCGACGGCGACCCGGCCGGCGTGTGGCTCGCGTCCAGCCGCGACGTCCGCCGCCTGGGCCTGCGCCTGGACGCCGGGCGCCCGCCCTACGCCTGGGCCGACGGGCTCGACGCCGTCCTGATCCACCGGCCGTTCGGGCTGTGGCCGGCCCGGCTGCCGGCCGGCGTCGGCGTGCTCGCGGCCCACCGGGCGCTCGACGACCGGCTGTCGGTCGGGACGGACCCGGCGCTGCTCGACGCGCTCGGCCTGGTCCCCGACGGCGAGCCGCTGACGCGAGACGGAACGCCGGTCGGGCGCGTCGGCCGCCGCCGCCAGTCGCTGGCGGACGCCGTCGCTGCGGTCGTGGCGGCGCTGGGCGGCGTTGAAGAAGCCATCGGCCCGGAGCCCGACGGTGTCGAGGCGGTCGCGCTGGCGGGCGCGATGACAGCGGAGCTGGTGGAGACGGCTGCGGCACACGGCGCTGGGCTCTACGTGACGGGCCAGATCCGCGGGCCGGCGCGAGCGACCGTCCAGGCGTGCGGGCTGCGCGCGGTCGCCGTCGGCCAGGACCGGGCCGAGGCGTGGGGGCTCCGCCGGCTCGGCCGCCTCGTCCAGGAGCGGTGGCCCGGGGTCGAGGTCGTCGAGATCGACCTGCCGGCAACGGGTCAGGCCGACTCCGCGTAGCGGTCGTGGTGGACGGCGCAGCCCGGGTTGAAGCCGGCCCCGCACGCTGGGCAAGCGTGCCCGGAGCCGAGATAAGCGGGCCACGTCAGCGTCGCGCGGCAGGCACCGCACAGCACCGACGGCTCGTCGAACCGGGCGCGCGGCCAGACCTCGGCGACGTGCCCGGCCGCCTCGTCGTGGCAGCGGTGGCACGGGTAGAACACGCCGCAGCAGCCGAACCGGAGCGCGATCACGTCGAGCGGCCCGTCGTAGTGGGCACACCGCGTCTCGGCGTCGACGCCGACGCCCCGGAGCGGGACCCCGAAGCGGTCGTCGAGGGCCGTCGCCGTCGTCGTCCGCGTCACGCGCCCGCGGCCCGCCGGAGGCCCGCGTAGCCGCCGGCCACGAGCCACACCTTGGCCAGGTCCCACCCGATGAACAGCAGGCAGCCCTTCACGACCGACTCCCACCACGTCGCGTGGCCGGCCGCCACGTGGAGCCAGGCGACGCCGACCGTGAACAGCAGCGCCGCGCCCGCCGTCATCGCGAGCGCCGAGCGGAGGAACGTCGGCCGGTCGTCGGTCCACCGGCCGATCAGGAGCGCGACGAGCGGGTACGCCAGCAGGTAGCCGGCCGAGGCCGACGACGCGAAGTAGCCGAGCCCGGACGCGCCGCCCGCGAACACGGGCAGCACGAGCCCGGCGGTGAGGTACAGCGCCATCGCCAGGAACCCGTTCCGGCCGCCCAGGAACAGGCCGGCCCCGTAGACGGCGACGGTCTGCAACGTGATCGGGACCTCCCACAGATAGATCCGGGCGTGCGCCCCGAGCGCCGCCAGCGCCGCGAACCCGACCACGCCGGCCACCTGCACGGCGAGCGGCGCGTCGGACCGGCGGAGAGCGTCGGCGAGGGCGGGGCGGGAGAGGGCGGCGCTCTGGGACATGGGTCGCGGGGAGAGGGCACGGAAGATACCCGACCTCGTGGGGCACTCGAACGCACCGGGCCTCCACTGACAGGGCTCTCGCGTTCTCCCGAACCCGTTGCTCCGCAGCCCCCTCGTGTCCTCCTGAACGAAGCCGAAGGGATCTCAACGCGGAGTCCCAAGCCGTAGGGAACGGTACCGGAGGGCTCGGAGCGCCGTGCTGAGATCCCACGCCTCCGCGGGGCAGGCTCTTCGCAGGCTCGGGATGACACGGGTGGGAAGAATGCGTTCGCCCTCGCCTCCACTGACGGAGGGGGGGCGTAAGGGAGTGCGGGAGGGGACCGGACGGAACGACTCCCTCCTCCCCCATTCTTCCCGAATCGGGCGTCACATCCCCCAGGCCGCCTTCAGCCGACGGGCGGCCAGGTCCTGGGCCGCGCCGGCCTGCTCCAAGACGGCGCTCATCCCGAAGAACTCGTGCGTGACGCCCGAGAACACCTGCCGCTCGACGTCGACGCCGGCCGCTTCGAGCGCGTCGGCGAGGTCGCCGCCCTCGGCTTCGAGCGGGTCGATCTGGGCGTTGATGACGGTCGTCGGCGGGAGCCCTGCGAGGTCGGCCTCGACGAGGTCGATCCAGTCGTACTCGCGCGTCCGCCAGTCGGGCGTGTAGTTGTCGAAGAACCACTCCATGCCGCCCCGGTTGAGCGGCAGCGCGTTCGCGTAGCGGTCGTAGCTCGCCGACTGCACGTCGCCATCGGCGACGGGGTACACCGAGACGATGGCCGACGGCATCGGGACCCCTTCGTCACGGGCGCGGATGGCGGTCGCCACGGCGAGGTTGCCGCCGGCCGACTCGCCGGCGAGCGCGACGCGGTCCGGGTCGCCGTTTATCGAGGCCGCATTCTGGAGCACCCACTGGTAGGCCGCGAAGGCGTCGTCGTGGGCCGCCGGGTACGGGTTCTCCGGCGCCTGCCGGTAGGCCACCGACACGACGACCGCGTTGGCCTTGGTCGCCAGCGCGACCGCGCCGGCCTCGTAGGTGTCGAGGTCCGCGATGACCCAGCCGCCGCCGTGGAAGTAGACGATGACGGGCAGCCGGCCGCTCGCGCCCATCGGCGTGTACGTCCGGACGAGGAGCCCCTGGCTCGGCCCGACCGGGATCTTGCGGTGGTTGACGGCCACCTTTGGTGGCATCGGCGGGAGGCCGGTCTTCATCAGCAGGTCCATGACCGCGTTCGTCGGCGTCTTCTCCATCCGGGCCTGGAAGCCGGTGAGCTGCGGGTACGGCACGTTGCCGTAGGTCATGAGCTGGTCGACGACGGCCCACATCTGGGGGTCGATGTCGGGCGCCCACGCCGGCTTCGGCGCGTTCGTCGTGACCTGCATCGGGTCCATCGGGCCGGCCGTGGGCGGAGCCGGCATCCGGTCTGGGCCGCCGGACGTGGCCATGCAGCCGGCGAGCCCGACGGCGACTGCAAACCCGAGGAGAGAGGAGAAAGGCTTCATCGTGAGCGGGGAGATTGTGAGCGAGGAGAATGGACGGTCCCGAACCCGCCCGGTCCCCTGCCGATCCGCCCTCTCCCCACGTTCCGCCGATCCCCCGGAGCGCGTTCAAGCGTTCCCCCACCTCGCCGCGAGCATGCACCGGAGCGCGAGCCGCGGGCGCTGCCGGGCCCGGCGCCCGCTACCCGTCGGCCGGCGCGTTCCCCCGGAGGTCGAACTCGACCCGGGTCCCGACTCCGGGCTGGACGACGACCGTCCGCTCCTCGGAGCCCAGCTGCGGGTGCGAGACGGAGACCGTGTGCGACCCGGCCGGGAGCGTCGTCCGGTAGACGACGTCGGTCTCGCGCCGGTGCGTCGTCCCGTCGATGACGATGCGGCCCCACGGCTGGACAAGCACTTCGAGCGTGCCGGTCCCCACCGGGGCGGGCTCCGCCCGGGCCGGCTCCGTCCGAGGGGCGGGCTCAGCGGGCGGGCCGAGCGGGCGCAAGGCGATGGCCACCTCGAGGGCGCGGTCCGGGACGACGTCGACCTGCTGGGTGGTCGCCTCGAACCCCGGGCGCGCGACCGACACGGCGTGTCGCCCCGGCCGGAGGCCGCCCAGCGACAGCGGCGTCGCCCCCACGCGCCGCCCGTTGAGGGCGACCGTGGCCCCGGAAGGCGACGACGTCACCCGGAGGTCGCCCGTCGATCCGGGGGCGGCCGGGGCGGACGCGGGCGCCCGCTCGGCGACGGCCGGCCCGACAGGGCCCTCGGCGGCGGTCGGGATCGGCCGCATCAGGAGCGGGTCGAAGATGAGGTCGGTCGTGGTCCCCCCGACGGCCACGAGCGTCGTGTCGGCGAGGGCCACCCCGTCCGGACCGACGACCTGGACCCGGCGGGGGCCCTCGGCCACGCGGTCGAGCCAGAGCGGCATCGTCCCCACCGAGTCGCCGTCGACGAAGACCGTCACGCCGGCCTCGCTCACGCCGTCGATCCAGAGGCTGGCCAGGCCCTCGCTGCCGTCCGCCGCGAAGTCCGCGGGCCCGTCCGGGCCCCCGCCGAGGACCGAGGCCGCATCGTCGGGGCCCTCTCGGGTCAGGCCGTAGGTCAGGAGCGCCAGGCCCGCCAGCGCGACCATCGCCCCCCCAACGACGACCTTCCGGACGACGGCCCGTGGGTCGCCTGCGACCTCGAGGTGAGCGGGGCGTGGGGAGCGTGGAGGAGACGGGGGGCCGAACACGGCGGGGCGGGGTGCGGGGCGACAGGATAGGACAGACGCGCCGGGTGGCCAAGTGGGCGGCGACGCGGGGCGCCGTCGAGGGCGCCCCCACGTTCAAGACCGCCGGGGCCTCGGTGCCCACCACGTCACAGGTGCGGCGAGCGGGCGGGCCCGTCCACGGTCAACCGGACAGCGGCGGCGCTCATTGCCTAGAGGGGGGAGCTTATGGATTTGAGAAGGAGGGGAAGCCCTTGTACCATGTGTGCCGGCGTCGGTCTATCATGCCCGACGCACTACGTCTTTGCCGCGCGTGCGGCGGCTCTTCAGCTATGTCCTTGGTCTTCTTGCCCCCCCGTCCCCTCGCTCTGATCGGCGCGCTCCTCCTCGGGCTGGCCGCGGCCCCCGGTCTCGACGCCCAACCGAGCGCGGACCCCAGGTGCCGCGACGCCCTGGCGTCGGCCGAGCAGCGGTACACCGAGCAGGCGTACGACGCGGTCGAGGCGCTCGTCCGCGAGTGCGTCTCCCAGCCCACCGCGGCGGCCGACGACTTGGTGGAGGCGCACCGCCTGCTCGCCCTGGCGTTCATCAAGCAGGACCTGATGACGGAAGCCCAGGGGGCCGTCATCAAGCTCCTGAGCGCCGACTTCAGCTACGAGCCCGACCGGCTGCTGGACCTCCCGCTCTACGTGGCGCTCGTCGACGTCGTCAAGGACCAGCTGAGCGTCGCCGTCCTGCCGAGGGCGCGCGTCGAGCGGCCCCTCGCCGTCGCCGACGCCCCGGCGAGCGTCCTTCCCGTCCAGGCCACGAGCCCCTCGCTGATCGACGTCAACACGGCGTCGGCCGAGATGCTGGACACCGTGCCCGGCATCGGCCCGGCCATCGCCGGCCGGATCCTCGCGTTCCGGGCCCAGAACGGCCCCTTCCGGTCGGTCGCGGATCTCGAGCAGGTCCGGGGCATCGGCCCGCGGACGCTGGAGCGGATGGCCCCGTACCTCACGGCCGGCCGGCCCACGATGCTGGCCAGCTCGGCTGGCGGCGGCGTCTCGTCCGTGACGCCGACCGTCGAGCCGGCGCCGCCGGCGCGGTCGGGGGCCCTCGTCAACCTCAACACGGCCACCGCCGAGGAGCTGGACACGCTCGACGGGATCGGCCCGGCGCTCGCCGGACGGATCATCGAGTTCCGCACCACCAACGGGCCGTTCCGGAGCGTGAGCGACGTCCTGCAGGTCCGGGGCATCGGCCCGCGGACGCTGGAAGGCTTCGCCGAGCAGGTGACGGTCGAGTAGCCGGCGACAGTCATGCCGTACGAGCGCCGGGTTCGGAGCGCTCGCGATCGCTCATCCCGGTGCGTCGCCGAGGTGTCGGACCATCGCCCCGTAGGCTCCCCGCAGTCGCGGCGCGTCGGCCGGAACCGCCAGCGCCTCGTCGAGCCGGTCGAGCGCGCGGCCAAGGCTGTCGAGCCGGTCGCGCAGGCGGTCAGACATCGACGCCCTCGGCCTCAATACGCTGGCGGAACCGGTCCGGCGCCCCGTCGAGGCAGAGAAAGTCCACGTGGTAGAGCGTCGCGGCTTCCTGCGCGTCGGTCCACAGCCGGACCCACGCGGCACGGTCAAGGCCCGGCGCGCCGAGGGCGAGGTCCACGTCGGACCGCTCACGGTGGTCGCCGCGGGCGCGCGAGCCGTAGAGCACGACGCGCCGCACGCCCGGCGTTGCCGCGAGGCGCGCGACGAGCGGCCGGACCGACGGCGGGACGTGGGCGGCGGCGTCCACTAGAACGGGACGTCGGTGGCCGGGGGCGGGAGCGGCGGGGGCGCGTCGCCGCCGCCGAAGCCGGCGCCGACCAGGCCGCCGTCCGGCGGGGGCGGGTAGTCGTCGTAGCCGCCCGAGGTGTCGGAGGCGACGTAGCTCGTGAGGTTCTCGAACCGGGCGTACTGGTTGACGAAGGCCACCTTGACATCGCCGATGGGCCCGTTCCGCTGCTTCCCGATCAGGAGCTCGCCCAGCCCCTCGGTCGAGTTCCCGTTCTCGTCGACCGTGATCCCGTACCGCTCGGCCCGGTAGATGAACATGACCACGTCGGCGTCCTGCTCGATCGAGCCCGACTCGCGGAGGTCCGAGAGCTGGGGCCGCTTGTCGCCGCCGCGCGTCTCGACGGCGCGCGAGAGCTGGGACAGCGCGATGACCGGCACGTCGAGCTCCTTCGCCAGCCCTTTCAGCGACCGCGAGATCTGGGCGATCTCCTGCTCGCGGTTCCCGCTCTGGGACTGCGTTGTCCCGTGCATGAGTTGGAGGTAGTCGACGATGACGAGGCCGATGTCGTGCTCGGCCTTCAGCCGCCGGCACTTGGCGCGGAGCTCCAGGATGCCGAGCCCGGCCGTATCGTCGATGAAGATGGTGGCCGCCGAGAGCCGCCCGGCGGCCCGGGCCAGCTTGGGCCAGTCGTCGTCGTGGAGCCGGCCCGTCCGCGCGCGCTGGGCGTCGACGCGGGCCTCGGACGTGAGTAGGCGCTGGGCGAGCTGTTGGGCGCTCATCTCGAGCGAGAAGTAGGCCACGCCCGCCGGTTTCTCTGGATGCAGCGCTGCGTTTCTCGTAATCGCTAGACTTAATGCGGTCTTTCCCATAGATGGACGAGCTGCAATAATAACCATGTCCGAGTTCTGCCACCCGCCGGTCATGGCGTCGAGCGCCGTGAACCCGCTCGGCACGCCCGTGATGCCGCCCTCGCGCCCGTGGATGGACTCGAGGTGCTGCATCGTGGCGTGCACCACCGAGTTCATGTCGACGGCCCCCTTGCGGAGCTGGGACTCCGAGATCTGGAAGATCTCGCGCTCGGCGTTGTCGAGCAGGTCGAAGGCGTCGGTCGTCGGGTCGAACGCCTGGCCGACGACGCCAGTCATGGTCGTGATGAGCTTGCGGAGCAGGCTCTTCTCGGCGATGATCCGGGCGTGGTACTCGACGTTGGCGGCCGAGGCGACGCGCGTCGTCAGCTCGGTGAGGTAGTAGCCGCCGATCCCGTCGTAGTCGCCGCGGCGCTTGAGCTCCTCGGTGAGCGTGATGAGGTCGACCGGGTTGCCGCGCTCGAAGAGGGCCTCGACGGCCTCGAAGATCCGCTGGTGCTTCGGGTCGTAGAAGGCGTCGGCCGGCAGGATCTCGATGGCCTTCGGGATCGCCTCGCGCTCGATCAGGAGCGCGCCCAGGACCGACTGCTCGACCTCGACGGCCTGGGGCGGCATCCGCCCGGCCTGCTGCTGCATCGGCAGCACGTTGAGCGGGCGCCGCCGCCCGCCCGTCATCTTCTCGATGGGCACGCCGGGCATGTCCTCGTCGATGCGGAGCGGGCGCTGCTGGAAGTCGTCGAGGTCGGCCATCGGGGGTGACGGGCAATGGGTAAAGGGTGATGGGCGAAGGACTCTTCACCCTTCACTCCTCACCCATTACCCGCTGAGCTGGTCGTAGCGGGTGCGGAGGAGCTTGACGTCCTCCCAGGTCGGCCGCTTCCACTGCGGGTTGCGCAAGAGCGCGGCCGGGTGGTAGGTCACCAACAGCGGCAACCCGTAGTAGTCCTGGAACGAGCCCCGCAGCGACGCCAGCGACGACTTCTTGCCCAGCAGCCCGTTCCCCGCGCTCTTGCCGACAGCCAGGATCACCTTCGGGCGGACGAGCGCGATCTGCTTGTGCAAGATCGGGAGGTGCGCCTCGACCTCCTCGGGCAGCGGGTCGCGGTTGTTCGGCGGCCGGCTCTTCAAGATGTTCGTGATGTAGACCTCCTCGCGTTTGAAGAGGACGGCCTCCAAGATCTTGTTCAGCAGCTGCCCCGCCCGGCCGACGAACGGCTCGCCGGTCCGGTCCTCGTCGGCGCCCGGCGCCTCGCCGACGATCATCAGGTCGGCGTGGGGATCGCCGGTGCCCAGGACGGGCTGGATCCGGTCGCGGTCGATGGGGACGAGCTCGGTCTCGGCCAGCCAGTCGCGGATCTCGTCGAGCGAGTCCATCTCGCGGAGCGGGGAGTCCTCGGGGACGAGGGCCTCGATGCGCTCGTACGGAGACAGCGTCTCGTCGAGGCTGGGGTCGGGGAGGTCGCCGAAAAGGTCGGGCACGTCGTCGTCGGGTGAGTCCTCGCTAGGGCGGGGCGGGCGGTCGGCGTCTACGGGCGCGGGCGCGGAAGGCTCCGCGAGCGCGGGACCGGGTTCAGAGTGCGAGGCTCGCGGCGCGGCCTCCGGCGCCGTGACCGGCTCGGGCTCGTCCGCGCGGCCGAGGTAGCGGACGGGGCCAGCGATCCGGCGCTGGAGCGCGATCAGGGCGCGCGCCTCGCGCACCACGTCGGCGAGGGCAGGGGCGGCGTCGGCCACGCTCGGTGTCGGGGGGGATCGGCAAGGTAGGGGACCGCCCCACCGTCGGGCAACGGCCGTGCGCACACCGTGGATAAGGGTGTGGACAACCTCGCTCCGGCGAACGCCGCTCGCCGGGGGTGGAGAGGGCGGAGCGTGCGCACAGCCCTACCCGGACGCGGCGGCTGGGCGTGGACGGCGCTACCTCGCCAGCGCGGCGCGGACGGCGGGCTCGATGCGGTCGGCCCAGGCGTGGTAGGCCTCGCCGCTGGGGTGGAGCCCGTCGCCCACGACCCAGGCGCCCTGCGTCCGCGAGAGCGCGGTGACGTCGACCCAGGCGGCGCCGGCGGCCTCGGCCTCGGCGCGAGCGGCGGCGTTGACGGCGTTGACCTCGGCGGCGATCTCGGCGGGCGTCCGGCGGTCGCCCTGGGCGAACGGCGTCACGCCCCAGTCGGGGACCGAGACGGCCACGACGCGCCCGGCGTCGTCGCCCGCGAGCCCGACGGCGCGCGCCAGCATCGCCCGGTACGCCGCGCGGTAGCCGTCGAGCTCGTGGCCCCGATACTGGTCGTTGACGCCGATCAGCAGCGTCACCACGTCGAACGGGCCTTGCGGGTCGGCCGCGTCGAGGCCCGCGTCGAGCTCGGCGACCGTCCACCCGGTCACGGCCACGATCTCGGGGTCGGCCACGGCCACGCCGTCGGCGCGGAGGCGGGCGGCGAGCTGCATCGGCCAGCGCTCGGCCGGCGCGGCGCCCTCGCCGATGGTGTACGAGTCGCCCAGGGCGAGGAACCGGGCGGGGGCGGGCGTCTCGGACATGCAGCCGGCGGCGAGGAGGAGGAGGGCGGCCCGGCGCATCATATCAAATCCGGTTCTCTGTCTCCGTCGAAGTCGGAGGGAGTGGGGAGCCCGTGTGGGAGGGGAACCCCCTTCCTCCCATACCCCCACACCCCTCCCGGATGGGGTCTCACCCGGTGACGGCGTCGAGGATCGCTTGGGCGACCTCGGCCTTGGGCGCCGTCGCGATCTCGACGCGGGCGCCGTCGGCCCCCAGCAGCGTGACGCGGTTGGTCGGCGCGCCCATGCCGGCGCCGGGCTCGCCCTGGACGTTGAGCGCGATCCAGTCGAGCCGCTTCCGGTCCAGCTTGGCCCGGGCCTTGGCCTCCCCGCCGTGCGTTTCGAGCGCGAAGCCGACGAGCGTCTGGCCGTCGCGCTTGCGCTCGCCGAGCGTCGCCAGCACGTCGGGCGTCCGGCGGAGCGTGAGCGTCAGGTCGCCATCGCCCTTGGCCAGCTTGTGGTCCGAGACCTGGGCGGGCGCGTAGTCGCTGACGGCGGCGGCGGCGATCACCAGGTCGGCGTCGGCGTGGGCGAGCGCGGCGTCGAGCAGGTCGTCGGCCGTGACCACGTCGACGCGGTCGACGCCGGGCGGCGTGTCGAGGGCGACGGGCCCGGCGACGAGCGTGACGCGGGCTCCGCGGCGGGCGGCGGCGGCGGCGAGCGCGAACCCCATCGTGCCGGTCGATCCGTTCGACAGGAAGCGGACCGGGTCGATGGCCTCCCGCGTCGGCCCGGCGGTGACCAAGACGTGGCGGCCTTGGAGGGGACCGGGGACCGGGGACCGGGGAGCTCCAACTGGCACGTCGTCGCTCGGAGCCGAACCCTGAACCCCGAACCCCGAACCCTGCATCCAGCGCTCGATGGTGGCCACCAGGTCCTCCGGCTCCGGCAGGCGCCCGTCGCCGACGAGCCCGCTCGCCAGCTCGCCGTGGGCGGGGTCCACGACCTCGACGCCGTCGGCGTGGAGCCGGGCCACGTTCCGCTGAGTCGCTGGGTGGCCCCACATGTCGTGGTCCATGGCCGGGGCCACCAGCACCGGGCACCGGGCCGAGAGCACGACGGCCGTGAGCATCGAGTCGCAGAAGCCGCCGGCGAGCTTGGCCAGCGTCTGGGCCGTGGCCGGCGCGATCACGACGGCGTCGGCCCAGAGTCCGAGGTCGACGTGTTTCGTCCACGCCGTCTGGGCGTCGCCGGCGTCGGGGAACAGTTCGGAGAGGACCTCGCGGCCGGCCAGCGTCGCGATCGTGAGCGGCGGGATGAACCGGGCCGCGGCCGGCGTCATCACCGGCTGGACCTCGGCGCCGGCCTTGACGAGCCGGCGCGTGAGGTCGGCGGCCTTGTAGGCCGCGATGCTCCCCGTGAGGCCGAGGACGATCTTTTTGCCCTTGAGCGACACGGGACGCGGGGGCCGCGCGAGCGGCCGGGGCTACTCGCCGCGCGCGCGGTCGGCCGCGTCGCTCTCGGCCGCCGTCGGGTTGCGGAAGTAGAGCTGGCCCTCTTCGAGCTCGTCGATGGCCGCGCGGCTCGGCTTGGGCTGGCGCTCGTACTCGAGCGAGATCCGGAGCTGGTCCTCGTTCGAGCGGAGCTCCTCGGCCGGGTCGAGCGAGAGGTCCTCGAAGTAGCTCAGGCGCTGGTCGAGCTCGGCCTTGGTCTTGGCCGAGAGCTGGCGGGCGCGCTTCGAGAGCACGGCGACGGTTTCGTAGAGGTTGCCGGTCTCGGCCGCCATCTTGGCCGTGTCGAGGGTCTTGATCGCCATGAGCGGGGGTGTCGGGGACGCAGGAACGCGACAGACTACGGGCCGGCGCGGCGGAGGATCGGGAAGAAGGCGGGAAAGCTCGCTGCGCTCGCGGGAAAGGGGAACGGGCAGAGGGGTCACCGTTCGCGAGCGTGGGACGGTCCCGCATCCCTCCATCCCTTATCCCTCCATCCCTCTCTCGTCCAGAAACGCCCGGACGTGGCCGACGGCCTCGTCGACGGCCGTCTCCAGGTCGTCGTTGACCACGACGACGTCGAAGGCGGGGGCGTGGGCCATCTCCATCTCGGCCCGCTCCAGGCGCATCGCGATCTGTTCGGGCTGCTCGGTCCCCCGCGAGCGGAGCCGGTCGGCGAGCGCCTCCAGGCTGGGCGGGGCGATGAACAGCGTCCGCGCGGCGTCGCCGTACAGGTCCTTGACGCGGAGCGCCCCCTTGACGTCGATGTCGAGGACGACCGCGCGGACGTCCGCGGTCGCGGCCGTGTCCTCGACGGCCTGGCAGAGCGTCCCGTAGAACCGGCCCGGGTACACCTCCTCGACCTCGAGGAAGTCGCCGGCAGCGAACCGCGCGGCGAACGCCTCCGGCGACAGGAACACGTAGTCGACCCCGTCGCGCTCGCCCGGGCGCGGGTCCCGCGTCGTGGCCGAGACCGAGAACCGGAGGCCCTCGACCTCGGCCATCAGCCGCCGCGCGATGGTCGTCTTGCCGGCGCCGCTGGGCGCGGTGAGCACGATGAGGGTCATGGGCGAGGGAGGGCAAGGGGGACGGGGCACGGGGCAAGGGACGGGGAGAGCACCCGTGCCCCGTGCCTTACGCCCCTTGCCCTCACACTACGTTCTGGACCTGCTCGCGGATCTTCTCCAGCGTCTCCTTCATCGAGACCGAGAGCCGCGTGATCTCGGCGTCGTTCGCCTTCGACCCGATCGTGTTGACCTCGCGGCCGACCTCCTGCGACAAGAAGTTGAGGCGCCGGCCGACCGGCTCGGCCGCGTCGAGCGCCTGGCGGAACTGGTCGAGGTGGGACCGGAGGCGGACCGTCTCCTCGGTCACGTCGAGCTTGTCGGAGAGCAGGGCGGCCTCGATTTCGAGCCGGCCGGGCTCGAGGTCGGGGACGTCGGCGAGGTCGGCCAGGCGGTCGCGGAGGCGCTGGCGGGCGGCGTCGAGGCGGGCCGGCGCTCGGGCCTCGACCTCGGCGACGAGCGCGTCGAGCGCGTCGAGGTGGCCGGCGAGGTCGTCGCGGAGCGCGGCGCCCTCGGCCTGGCGCATCGCGTCGAGCCGGTCGAGCGCGTCGGCGAGCGCGGCGCGGACGGCGGCCCATGTCGCCTCGGCGTGGGCCGAGTCGGGCGGGGCCGGGACGAGGACGTCCGTCGCGCGGAGGACGTCGGCCAGGGTGACGGCCTCCGGCCCGAGCCCGGCCGCCGTCGCGGCCTCTCGGAGCAGGTCACCCTGGGCCGCCGCCGCCGTCCGGTCCACGCGGAGCGCGCCCGCCGCCGCCCCCCTCACGGCGACGTGGACCGTCGCGTTGCCGCGCTCGATGGCGTCCTTGACCAGCCCTTGGACGGCCGCCTCGTGCTCCGCGAGCTCGCCCAGCCCGCGGACCGTGACCTCGGCAAACCGGCCGTTGACGGTGCGGGCTTCGACGGTCGCCTCGGCCGTGCCCTCGCGGGCGGTGCCGCGACCGAACCCGGTCATGCTTCGGAGCATCTGGAAAAGGGGAGGGAAGCGGACGGCGAGCGCGGAAGCTACGGCCGGGCGTCGCCGGCCCCCGCCTGCGCCTCGGCCCTGCGCTCCCCGTTCTTGGAGTTCCTTGCCTCTCGTTGGGAAGAGAGAGGGTCGGAGGGGAGCCGTCCGAGCCCGGCACGTAGCCCGGTCTCTCCCCCTGCCCCTTTCCCGCGAGGAGAGGGGGCCCCGTCGGGCGGGGTCGGGGTGGCCTGCCGATCCCGTCGGCCGGTCGCGCGTTGACGTCGCATGACGCCGCCCGCCGCCCGCGCACGCCCCGCCAGCCCCGACCAGCGGGCCCGGCTGGCGGTCCTGGCCGCGCTCCGCCTCCACGACGACCTCGCTCGCGACTACGTGCTCAAGGGCGGCCTCGTGCTCCAGCGCGTCTACGGCTCGCCCCGCGCCTCCGACGACATCGACCTCAACCACGTCCGGGCCCACGAGAACGCGCTCACCGACGCTCACGCCCGGACGCTCCAGGACGTCTGCGACCGACTCGGCGCGGGGCTCGGCCAGACGGCCTCCGAGTTCGGGCTCGACGCCGCGAGCCTCCGCGTCGTCAAGTGGAGCGACCTGTTGCCGACCGTGTTCGCCGAGGCCCGCTACCGGACCGACGACGACGAGCCGGCCGAGGGCGCGGTCGAGGTCCAGGTCACCCTCTGTGAGCGGGTCTGCCACACGGCGCTCGCCCGGATCGACGGCGTCCCCGTCCTGGCGTCGACCCTCGACGACGTCGTGGCCGACAAGCTCAAGGTGCTCTTGCAGCAGCGGCGGCGCCACAAGGTCCGCCACTCGGACGTGTACGACCTGTGGTTCGCGCTGGCGGAGGCCCCGTTCGTGCCGGACCCCGCCGTCGTTCGGGAGGCGCTGCTGGTCAAGCTCGCGTCGTGGCCGTCGTACCTCCCGCTGACGGCCGCCGCCTTCCGGGCCCGGGCCGTCCGCACGTTCGCCGAGCAGGGCTACCGCGCGCTCCGCGCCGAGCAGCCGGCCCTTCCGTTCGCCCCGTTCGACGTGGTGTGGGAGGCGATCCAGGCCTTCGTCGACGCGATGGGGCTGCCCGAAGGCGACCCGGCCACGTAGGGGGCGACCCGGCCACGTAGGGGGCGACCCGGCCACGTAGGGGCGACTCGCCGAGTCGCCCCTACCGACGTCTCCGCTCAGCCGGCCATCGCGAGCGCGCGGACGGCCTCGGCGAGCATCGTCACCTTGGCCGCGTCCGGCGAGTCGCCGGCCATGCCGGACAGGCCGGTCGCCAGCTCCATCAGCGTGGCGCGGCGGGCGGTGCCCGACCCCGCCTCGGCAGTCTGGAGCGCCGTGCGGACGAGCGCCAGCTCGACCGGCGCCAGCCCGCGCGACCGTTCGAGCTGGTCGGCGTAGGCCCCGGCCAGGGCGAACGACGGCGGCCAGTCGTACTTGGGCTGGCCCTGCGCGTTGAGCTCGTCGAACCGGACGGTCTCGGCCGCCGCGATCTCGTTGGCCGACAAGAACCCGCTCGGCTCCAGCTTGAGCACGTCGAGCCCGCGCGCGATCTCGGAGCTCACGATGAGCCCGTTGTACCAGTACACGGACCAGCTCCCGCCCATCTGGAACTCGTCGGCGTCGATGGGCCCGCGGTCGAAGTAGGCGATCTCGACCGGGTTGGCGGGGTCGGTCCAGTCGAAGACCGAGATGCCGCCCTGGTACCAGCTCTGGACCATGACGTCGCGGCCGGGGATCGGGATGAGCGAGCCGTTGTGGGCCACGCAGTTCTCGGTCGTCGTCTGGGCCGCTGGGATTTTGTAGTAGCTCTGGAAGTCGAGGTCGTGGCCGTCCTCGATGGTGAAGATGGCGTTCGCGCCCCACTCCATCGGGTCGCTCGCGCGGCACTTCGGCTGGCCGCCGCCGCCCCACTCGTCGGTGAAGAGGACCTTGGTGCCGTCGTTGTTGAACGTGGCCGAGTGCCAGTACGAGAAGTTCGAGTCGGCGACCGCTTCGAGCCGCGTTGGGTTGACGGGGTCGCGGATGTCGAGGAGCAGGCCGTAGCCCTCACACGCGCCGCCGGCAAGTCCGATGGCCGGGTACAGCGTGATGTCGTGGCACTGGGTCGGGCCGGGGCGCGGACCGTCGTCGTCCGGGTCCGGCGCGCCGAACCGCTCGGCCAAGAGGGCCGGCAGACGCTGGCGGAGCGCCATGCTGTCGGCGGCCGTCGGGGCGCCCTCACCGCCGCGCTCCATCACGATCTGGCCCAGGAACATCTGGGCGAACGGGTCCGGCAGCACGCGCTCCTGGCCGCCGAAGGTGGCGATAAACTTGCCCTCGGCGCGGGCCCGGTCCATCGCGGCGACGTCGTCGGGCGCCATCCCGTGCGTCTCGGGCGCGGTCAGGCCTTCGAAGATGCGGGGCGAGCTGACGATGGCCGCCGC
This sequence comes from Rubrivirga sp., assembly GCF_965213695.1. Taxonomy (GTDB): domain Bacteria; phylum Bacteroidota; class Rhodothermia; order Rhodothermales; family Rubricoccaceae; genus Rubrivirga. The sequence goes on from NZ_OZ243912.1 coordinate 528,712, forward strand.
CCGCGGGTTGTCGAGCGGCACCCGGATCACCTCGATCCGGAACAGCGCCGAGTTCGGGTCCTCCGTCGGCGACGCCGAGACGCAGTTCGGGAGCTCCTCCGCCGGGCGGACGCCGGCCGAGCCGGACACGTAGACGTAGACGTTCTCGTCGTCGTCGGGGTCTTTGAGCACCGAGTGCGTGTGCGAGCCCCGGCACGTCTGGACGTTGGCGATGTACTCGGGCTCGCGGATGTTCGAGATGTCGAAGATCCGGATGCCCCGCAGGCGGTCCGGGCTCACGGCCTGGTCCACACCCTGCGTCCCGCAGTCGAGCCGCCCGCCCAGCCCCTCGCCGGACACGAACATGAGGTCGCCGTAGACCGAGACGTCGCTCTGGGACGCCGGGCAGACGTACTCCGTGACCAGCTCCGGCGCGGCCGGGTCGGTCAGGTCCCACACCTGGATCCCGTTGTAGTTGCCCTGGATGGCGTATGGCCCGGTGAACGCCAGGTCCGAGTTGGTCACGCCGACGAACGCCTCCGGCGGCGCGGTCTCCGAGACGAGGTCGAGGTTCCACAGCGCCTGCTCGGCGTCGAACAGCCCGTCGCCCAGCCCGACGCGCGGGTCGGGGCTCGGGGCCGTGGTGGACATCATCGGGCCGGACGTCGGCGGGGCGGGGGCCTCGACGAGGGCCGGCGACGCGCAGCCGGCGACCAGGAGGGCGGCGCCGAGAGCGGCGAGGCGGGGCGTGGCAAGGGGTCTCATAAGACGGGTGGTGGTCGTCGTGGAAGGGGTCAGGAGTCGGAGAGCGCAGCCAGCATCTGCTCCATCCGGGCGATCTCGGTCCGCTGGTCGACTTGGACGTCGGAGGCCAGCTTGAACGCGGCCTCGTCCTGGCCGGCGCCGTCGACCTCGAACAGGTCCTCGACCATCACGACGGCGCCAGCGTGGTGCTGGATCATGTAGGTCAGGAAGAGCCGGTCGAACGCGGCCCCGCGCGCGGCGTCGAGCTCGTCGAGCCGGGCCTGGGTGAGCATCCCTGGCATCGACGTGTGGTCGTGGCCCATGCCGTGGTCCATCTGGCCGTGGTCCATTCCGCCATGATTCATCCCGCCGTCGGACTCGCCGCCGGTCATGTGGATCATCAAGCGCGTCCCCTCGATGTGGACCTCGGGAACGGGCTGGTCGCGGTCGCGGAGCCACCGTTGCATCGTCTCGATCTCGTCGCGCTGGGCGTTCGCGATCCGAGCCGCCAGCGTGCGGATGGACGGGCTGGCGCCGTTGCGGGGCGCCATCGCGGACATGACCAGGGCCTGGGCGTGGTGCCCAATCATGCCCGTCATGAACCGGACGTCGGCGTCGGTGAACCGGGTCTGGGCCTCCTGCTGGCGGGCCCAGTAGAGCGCTTCGAGGTCGGACGCCTCCGTCGAGGGCTCGGCCGGCGTGGGCTCGGTGGCCGGGCCGGCGCACCCGGCGGCGACCGCCAGGGCGAGGATCGAGAGGACACTGCGGGTCATACGCGGGGCGGATCTGCCGCCGTGGGATCGCGGCATGGTACGACGGCCGCGTCCGTCGTGGCCCGGCCTCCGCCAGGACGACAGGGCCATCGCACCCTCGCCTACAATGTCATCCTGAGCGAATGCGAAGAGCCTGCCCCCGCGACCGCGAAGCGACGGCGCAGCCAGGGCGGGGGATCTCACCTCGGACTCCGAGACCTGCCGCGCCGGCTCCGATGGCCTCCACCGTCGGCGTAGAGACCCGTCACTGGCGTTGGCTGCGCCTTCGCTGCGCGGTCGGGATGACAAGACGGGGCGAGGTTGCGCTCGCCCTGGCCAGGACGCCCGGGGCGAGCGCGCGCTCGTCCGGGTCGTCCTGAGCGCGCGCCCTGTGGCCTCAGCCCTTGGGCGTGCGGAGGTCAGCCTCGTGGAGCCGGTACGCCAGCGTCTTGAGGTGGTCGGCGTCGCGGCGGACGATGGCGAGGGCGACGCCGTAGAGGTCGGTGGCCTCGCCGTCGAGGACCGCGCGGCGGTTCCACGCTTGGGCAGGGACGGCGGCGAGCGTCTCGCGCAAGCCGGCGCGGGCGGCGCGGAGGTCGACGAGCAGGTCGTCGAGGGGCCGGTCGTTCGCGCCCTCCGGGCCGGGCAGCGCGGGCGTGTCGAGGGCCGGCGCGTCCTCGGCCTGGAGCCGGCCGATCCACGCCGGGTAGACGTCGCGGTCGAGCGTGGCGAGCGCGGCGAACGTCTCCTTGGCCGAGAGGTCGTCGGGCATCGGGGCCTGCTCGACGGCCCACGCCGGGAGCGCGCTCAGGAGCGGGGCGAGCGCCGTCGCCTCGTCCTCGAGCCAGCCGAGCTGGTCGAGCAGCGCGGCGCGACGGGCCGCCAGCGTGGCCGCGTCGCGGCGGGGCTCCGAGTAACGGTCGAGCATCGGGGACAAGGAGGACGAGGCGTGGGGCAGAGGGCGGGAGGACGGCCTCTTGTCCTCTGCCCCATGCCGCTTGGCCTTTACGCTTTGATGTCCTCCGCCAGAGGCTCGGCGGGGTCGGCCTCGGCCACCTCGGCGACGGCGTCCTCGACGCGGGCGACGTAGTCGAGCCGGTTCCGCAACGTGTGGACGTTGTTCTCGGGCTTGTGCCGCCAGTCGCCGGAGGGCTGGCCGTTCCGGCGGCGCTCCAGGAACGCGAGCCGGTCCTCGAGCCGGGCCTTCGGCACGAGCAGCTTGTCGAGGCCGAAGTGGGCCTCCTCGCGGTCCTGGAACGTCATGTCGTACTCCTTCGACATCACGATGGCCTCCTCGGGGCAGACCTCCTCGCAGAACCCGCAGTAGATGCACCGGAGCATGTTGATCTCGAACCACTCCGGCTCGCGCTCCTTGATGTCGTCGGCGACCTCGTGGGCCTGCATCGAGATGGCGAGCGGCGGGCACGACCGGGCGCACAGCCCGCAGGCGACGCACCGGGGCCGGCCCTCTTCTTCGACCAGGACCGGCCGGCCGCGGTACGAGTCCGGCGGGTACCACTGCTCCTCGGGATACTCAAAGGCGTAGCTCTCGAGCGACATCTTCGAGGCCGAGTAGCCGAGCCCCTTGAAGATCTCGGGGAGGTAGAGCTTCTCCCAGAAGTTGAGCCGCCGCTCGTCGGGCGTGGCGTTGTTGACGGGCGTTCCGGGCATCGGGGCGGCGTGGGGCGGGGTTCAGAAGCTACGCCCGCCTCGGGGCGCGGTTCGCCGGCGGGCCCGGCGCGGCAGGGTGAGCGCATGCGAGCCCCGGACCCCCCGCTGTCCGGCCGGTCGCTGCGCTCCCAGGCTCGGAAAGCTGTCCCCCTTCAAGGGGGACAGTCTGAGCGCCCGCTGAGCGAATCGATGGGCGCTCGGACGGGGGGTTCGGGCCGGGGATCAGTAGCGCGCGGTCGCCCTGCCCGGCGCGGGGCGGCCTTCGGCGACTCTTGGGCCCCGGCGCCGGGCGGGCCGGCTCGTGCGAGGGCCGGCCCGCTTAAGGAACGGCGGTCCCGCTCGATACCTGGTCTCGGACGACGAAGACCGTCCCCCCACCTTCCCGTTGTCTCCTCCCCTGTAGAACCATGCGCCTTTTCCTCCTGTCCCTCGTGCTCGCGGCCTCGGCGTCTGCGCAGAGCTCGAACAGCACGACCCAGAACGTGACCGTCGTCGTCGAAGAGGTCAACGAGATCTCCGTCTCGGACGACGTCACGCTGACCGTCAACACCGCAACCACGGCCGGCGGGGACTTTGACCCGGTCGAGAACACCGCGTCGACCTACGCCGTGACGTCGAACGGGTCGAACAAGAAGATCACCGGCCAGCTCGTCGCCGATTTCACGACCGGCATCACGCTGGAGGTCGACCTGGTGGCGCCGAGCAGCGGGTCGAGCGAGGGGAAGCAGACGCTGACGTCGGCCTCGGCCGTCGACCTCGTCACGGGCGTCGCGCAGGTCTCCGACAGCGGGCTCGGCATCACGTACACGGCCACCGTCGACGCCACCGTCGCCCCCAACGGGACGGGCGAGACGCAGGTGGTCACGTTCACGATCCTCACGGACAGCTAGCGGGCGCCCGCCGATCCCGACGCCTCCGACCCGACCCCCGGGCCCCCCGATGACCTGTGCCCTCCGGACGGCCTCCGCCCTCCTGCCGGTCCGGTGGGTGGTGGGGGCCGTCCTGCTGGTCCTGCTCGCCCCGACCGCGCTCGCCCAGTCGAACGGCCAGTACCGCAGCACGGGCTCGGGCTTCTGGGACCAGACCGCGACGTGGCAGCGCTACAACGGCTCCGGCTGGGTCGCCGCGACGGAGACCCCGGGGGCCACGAACGCCTCGACGATCACCGTCCGCGACGGGCACACCGTCACCGTGCGGAACGCGCTCACGACGAACGAGGTCGTCGTCAACGCCGGCGGGAAGTTGACGGTGAGTGCTGCCCTCACGCTCCAGGACGGCAGCGGCCACGAGCTGACGATCTTCGGCACCGTTGAGGTCTTCCAAACCCTCTCCGTGCCGGACCCGTCTACCGTCTCTGTCAAGAACGGCGGGGTGTACCGGCACGCGCGCAACGGTGGGGCGCTCCCGCCGGCGGGCCGCACGACGTGGGAGGCCGGCTCGACCGCCGCCTTTACGGGCCTCGTCGACGCGGCCCCCTCGGGCTTTACGGGCCACAGCTTCCACCACCTGACGTGGAACAGCCCCGGACAAACGGGGAGCTGGGTGCTGGGGACGGCGATCGGGCCCATCGCCGGCAACCTCACGGTGGCCTCGACGGGGAGCGGAGGGCTCTACTGGACCCAGGACGCCACCACCCCGCTCGTGGTCGGCGGGAGCTACATCCAGACGGGGGGGCTGCTCGTCTACAGCTATGGGAGCTCCGCCGGCACGATGGACGTCAACGGGGGCCTCACGGTGAGCGGCGGCGCGCTGGGCCTGGCGACGGGCTCCGGGGTGCCCACGCTCCGCGTCGCGGGCGCGTTCGCCTTCACCGGCGGCACCATCGGGGTCCTCGCGGGGTCCTCCGCCGACGTCCGCCTCGACGGCACCGTCAACCAGACCGTCACGTCGACCGGGACGTTCGTCGGAGAGGTCGAGATGACCCTCGACAACCCGGGCGGGGCCACGCTCCAGAGCGACCTCGTCCTGAACGACAACCTCAAGATCCTCAGCGGCAACACCTTCAACTTCAACGGCCGCAACGTCACCGTCGGCGACGACCTGAGGGTCTTCGGGAGCCTCGCCAACGCCAGCCGGGTCACGTTCACCAGCGCGTTCGGCGCCACGGCCGACCTCCTGGCCAGCGCCCCCGTCTCCATCCCGGAGATCGTCGTCAACACCGACGGCGACCCGTTCCGGTTCGACGGCGCGGCCGTGACGGTCACGACGCGGATGACGGTCCTGGCCGGAGACGTCTCCGTGATCAACGCGGGGACCCTGACGGTCGCCGGCGGGGCCGTCTACGACCACGCCCGCAACGGCGGCACCCTTCCCCCCTCGGCGGCGACGACGTGGGCGGCCGGCTCGACGTGCGTCATCTCGGGCTCCGTCAACACGCCGCCGTCCAACCTGAACCAGAGCTTCCACCACCTGACGTGGAACAGCCCGGGCCAGACGGCGGGCATCGTCCTCGGCGCGGCGCCCGTCGCCATCAACGGCGACCTCCGCATCGTCAGCACCGGGGGCAACGGGGCCTCCGTGCTCTGGGAGTCCAGCGGCAGCAGCGCCCTCGGTATCGGCGGGCGCTACGTGCAGACGGGCGGCGCGTTCGTGTACAAGGACAGCGGCAGCGGCACGATGGACGTGGCCGGCGACCTCGCCGTGAGCGGCGGGACGCTCTGGGTGAACGGCAACACCGGCAACACCGCGCTCAGGGTCGGAGGGGACTTCGCCCTCACCGGCGGGTTCGTCCGGAGCCACACCAGCGGCAGCGCCGACATCGTCCTCGACGGCGTCTCGAACCAGGCGATCACGGCGACCGGGGCGATCACCGGGCCGGTCGACCTGGAGCTGGACAACGCCGCCGGGGCCACGCTCCAGAGCGACCTCGCCGTCCCCGAGGACTTCGCCATCGAGGCCGGCACCCTTGACCTGGCCGGCTACGACTTCACGCTCGGCGACGACTTGCAGATCTACGTCCCGAACGGGATCGCGAACGCCAGCACGATCACCATCGCGGGCGGCGACGACGACCAGTACATCCGCGCCCCGGACGTGCTCTCGATCCCCACGCTCGTCGCGGACCCGGGCAACGACCCGGGCGCCGGGTCCGTGGTCTACCTCGACGGCGACGTCGAGGTCACGCGCGGCGTCACCGTCCGGAGCGGGACCTTCGAGCTCCGGAGCCGGTCGCTCACGCTGAAGTCCGTCGGCGGCCGGACCGCGACGTTGTTCGAGGACGGCGGGAGCGTGGCCGTCAGCGGCAGCCAGAACCTCTCGGCCGAGCGGGCCTTCGGCCAGACCGGGGCCAGCGGCTGGCGGATGCTCGGCGTCCCGCTCGTGGGCGTCGGCTACAGCGCGCTCAACGGCCCGTTCCACACCCAGGGCGCCGCCTGGGCCCGGGCCCAGGCCGGGACGCCGAACCTCCAGCGGCTCGACGTGGCCGCCCAGGACTGGGACCCGCTCGGCGGCTCGGACGCGGCGTTCGTGCCGGGCCAGGGCTACATCTTCTACGTCTGGGACCAGGACCCCAACGGGACGGCCCAGCTCCCGGCCGTCTGGACCGTGACCGGCCCCCGCTCGGCGGTGGCCTCGGTGCCGCTCGGGTTCAACACGTCGGCGGGCGACAGCCACAACCTGGTGGGCAACCCCTGGGTGGCGAACCTGGACTGGCCGGCGACGGTCGCCGCGAGCACCGGCGTCGGGACGAGCTACGCGACGTGGGACCCGGCGGCGACGGAGGGCGGCGGGATGAGCGGCTACACGTACTACAACAGCGCGGGCGGCGTCGGCGCGGCCGGGCCCCACATCGCGCCGTTCCAGGCGTTCTCGGTCCAGGCCACCGCCGGCGGGGCCTCGCTGGTGTTCCGGTCGAGCAGCGTGGCCAACGACGGGACGCCGGTCGCCGTCGGCCGGCGGGCCGAGGCCGGGACCCCGCCGGCCGGGCCGTCGCCCCACGTCCGCCTCCACTTCGAGGGCGGCGGGCGCGGCGAGGCCGAGACCTACCTCGTGTTCGACGGCGCGGCGCGCGCCGGCCGCGACCCGTTCGACGTGGACCGGATGGCGCCGATCTCGGACGAGTTCGCGACCGTCTGGCTCGGCTCTGCCGGCGGCCGGCTCGCCTTCGACGGGCGCCCGATGGCGACCGGCGAGGAGACGTTCGAGCTCGGGCTGGCGGCGACCGTCGCCGGCACGTACACGCTCTCGTGGCCCGACTGGCACGGCATCCCCGACGGGTGGGCCCTCACGCTCTACGACCGCGAGACGGGACGCGAGACCGACCTCCGGGCGACGCCGTCGGTCCCGGTCGCCCTCGCCGCCGCGACCCCGGCCGCCGCGCTCGCCGCCGACGCGCCGGCCCGCTTCGTCTTGCGCGTGACCGACGGGGCCCGCGTCGCCCCGACGCCGTTCCGGCCCGACGGCCTGCGGATGGCCCCGAACGCGCCCAACCCGTTCGCCGGGGCCACCACGCTCCGCTACGCGACGCCCGACGCCGGGCCCGTTCGGCTGGCCGTCTACGACGCGCTCGGCCGCCAAGTCGCCGTGCTGGCGGATGGCGAGCACGGCGCCGGGTGGCACACCGCGACGTGGGACGCCCGTGGGCTGGCGAGCGGCGTCTACGTGGCCCGATTGGTGGCCGGCCCCGACGTCCAGGTTCAGCGCATGACGGTCGCCCGGTGAGGGCGTGCCGTCCCGGGCCGTGGCGCCGTCTCGGGTCATTCGGCGGTTTCGTCACGTCTCCGGTTTAGCTCGCCGCGATCCGCGCGATACCGGAGGGGTCTACCGATCCCCCCGACTGTGAGCCCGGCCCGCTCCGTCTTCCTCCTGCTCCTCGCCGCCGCGGGCGCTCCGCGTCCCGCCGGCGCCCAGGTGCCGCTGCCCGAGCCGGGCGCGCGCTACAGCAGCAGCGTGGCCGTGCTGAGCCAGGACGTCGCGGTGTCGGTCTCGGCGATCAACGAGATCGCGTTGTCGCTCGCCGATGTCACCCTCACGGTCGCGGCGTCCGGCGGGGGGACGGCCCAGGCCCAAGACGCCACCACGACCTACGGGATCACGACCAACGGGTCCGGCAAGAAGATCACCGGCGTCCTGAGCGCGCCCTACGCCGACGGCGTCACGCTCGGGGTGGCCCTCCAGGCTCCGACCGGCGCCACGGCCACCGGCCACGTCTTGGGGACCGCGCCCGTCGACCTGGTCGTGGGGGTCGCCCGAGTGGCCGCGAGCGACCTGTCGGTGACCTACACCGCCACGGCCGACGCCACCGCCACGCCCGGCCCGGGCGAGACGCGGACGGTCACGTTCACGCTCACCGACGGCTGACCGTGCGCGCCCTCGTGCTCCTCCTCGCCGCCGCGACGGCCCAGGCCCAGGTCCCGCTCCCCGAGATGGGCGGGCCGGTCGAGGACGGGGGCCACCTGCTCGAGTTCACGGCCGGCGGCGCCCTGGTCGCGCTCGACGTCGACGCGGCCACGGCGGGCGACGAGCCGGCCGAGACCGTCGACAGCTCGACCGAGATCCACTGGATCAACGGACTCGGCGCGACGGCCAAGCTCACCGTCGAGACCGTCTGCCCCGGCCAGCGCTTCGGGCTCTCGGTCGGGCTCCAGGTCACCACCTGGTCCGACGGGACCGAGGCCACCGTCGAGCCGGCCGTCGACCTGGTGGACGGGATGCTGCCGGCCGACCTCCTGCGCGACGTCCCGCCGACGGCCGGGGCCCAGGAGGGCCGCGCGCTCCTCACCTACCGCGCCTCCGCGACCGTCGCCGACGGCACGAGCGCCGAGGTCGGCGACGACTTCCACACGGTCACCTTCACCTTTCTCGACCAATGACTCCGACCACACCAGCCCGCCTAGCCGCGCTGCTCGTGCTCGCGCTCGCCGGCTCGGCCCAGGCCCAGATCTCCGTCCGCAGCGCGCTCTCCGACGACCGCGAGGTCTCGGCCGGCACGGTCTACCGGGGCGAGGTGACGGTCGCCAACGAGACGGCGACGGCCCAGCAGGCCAAGGTCTACCTCCGCGACTACTCGTTCCAGGCGGACGGGACGAACGTCTACGGCGAGCCCGGCACGTCGGCCCGCTCGAACGCGGCGTGGGTCCGGTTCGGCCCGGCCGTCGTGACGCTGGCGCCGGGCGAGACCCGGGCCGTCCAGTACGCCGTGACGGTCCCGGCCGACGCGCCGGCCGGCTCGTCGTGGAGCCTGCTCATGGTCGAGTCGGTGCCCCCGGACGCGCCCGAGTCGACGCTGGGCGACGCCCCGGCCGCGCCGCGCTACGGCGTCCGGCCGGTGATGCGGTACGGGGTCCAGCTCGCGACGCACGTCCGCGGCGACGCCCCGGTCGAGGTCACGTTCTCGGGGGCCGAGCTGGTCCGGGACGAGGCCGGCGCGCGGGGCCTCCGCGTCGACGTGGCCAACACGGGCGGGCGGATGGTCCGGCCCGAGGTCTGGGCCGAGCTGTTCGACGCGGCCGGGACGTCGCACGGCCGGGTCGAGGGGGCCCGGAGCCGGATCTACCCCGGCACCTCGGTCCGCCAGCGGATCCGCTTGGGCGACCTGCCGCCGGGGACCTACCGGGCCCTCGTCGTGGTCGACGCCGGGGCCGACGACGTCTACGGCGCCGAGTACGTCCTCGACCTGTAGGCGGTGGAGCGACGGTCCCCCCGCGTCCCCGGCCTCTCGGCCCGCCTGCTCGGCGGGCTCGTGGCCGCGTGCGCGCTGTGGGCGCCGGCCCCCCGCGCGGCCGACGGACCGCCCGAGCGCGCGCCGTCGGTGGCCGTGGCGGACACCGTCGACTGGCCGCTGTCGCTCGTCGGCGCCCGCGCCGGGCCCGTGCGCTGGGCCGCCGCCGTCGCGCGCGCCGCCGACTCGACCGACGGCACGGCGGCGCGCCCGGACCTCCCGCTCCGCGTCGACGCCGTCGGCGCGCGACGGGTGGACGCGGCTCCGGGCGAGGTGCTCACGGCCGTCTTCCGCGTGACCAACCCCGGGCCCGAGCCCCGCCTGGCCGACGGCGCGCTCGACCTCCCGCCGGGCTGGACGTCGCTGCTCCCCGCGCGCCCGCTCACGGTCGGCGGCGGCGCGTCCGACCTCCAGATCGTCTCGGTCCAGGTCCCGGCCGACGCGCCGCCCGGCCGCTACGCCGTCCGCTACGTCGTCGACGGTGAGACGGCGGCCCTCGCCGTCGAGGTCGCGGCCGTGTACGGGCTGGCGCTGGAGGCCGAGGCGGCGCCGCGAGTGGCGGCGGCCGGCGCGCCCTACCAAGTCCAGATGCTCCTCGTCAACACGGGCAACACGCCCGTGACGGCGGCCCTCCGCGCGACGAGCAACGCCGGGCTCCCGCTCCGCCTGGACTCGGCCCGGGTGCGGCTCCGCCCGGGCGAGCTCCGCCGCGTCACCGTCACCGCCGAGCCGCCCGCGACGGCCCGACGGCTCCGCCACGTCGTCCGCGTCGATGCCGAGGTCGAGGCGCCGGCCGGCGCGGCGACGGCCGGGCGGGCGGCCGTCACCGACGTCGTGCCGCCGGCCGGGCAGGTCGCCCGGGGCGACGCGCTCGACGCCGAGGTGGCCGTCCGGGGCGTCCACTCCCGGGGCGCGCTCGGCGGGCAGGTCGACCTCGCCGGCACCGTGCCCGCGCTCGGCGGGACCGTCGAGGCGCTCGTCACCGTCGCCGACCGTGAGCGCCCGAGCGTTTACCGCGGCCGGAGCCGCTACAGCCTGCGCTACCGAGCCGACGGCCTGACGGTGTCGGCGGGCGACCACGTTTTCGGTCTGTCGCCGCTGACCGAGACGGCGCGCTACGGGTTCGGGGTCGGGGCCGAGCACGACGCCGGGCGGCTCGCCGTGGGCGGGTTCGTCCACCGCCAGCGGTACGCCGTCGACGGCGACGCCTTCGCCGGGGCGTTCGCCGGCGTCCGGGTCCGCGACGGCGCCGAGGTCCGCGCCAACGTGTTGCACCGGAGCGGCGCCCGGGGCGGCGACGCGGCGACGGTCCGGGCGCTCATCGGCCAGCTCGGCGCGACGTCGCTCGACGCCGAGTGCGGCCTGGGCACCGGCGCGACCAGCGGCGGCGGGCCCACGCGCGCGTGCTCGGCGCGGGTGCGCCTCGACCGCCCCTGGCTCTCGACCACGGCGAGCGTCGTCGGGGCCGACCCCGGGTTCCCGGGCCGCTACCGCGACGTCCGGGCGGCGTCGGCGAGCGGCGTGCTGCGGCCCCTGCCCGGCGTCCGGGTCGAGGGGGCGTGGCACGACCGGCAGCACGGGGAGACGCTGGGGGCCTCGGCCTCGCGCCACTACCGGGCCGGGGCGAGCCTGGCCGGCCGGGCCGTCGGCCGGCGCGGCCAGGTCGCCGTCTACCGCACGGGCTACCGCCTGGCCGACGCCCCCGGCGAGCCCGGACGGGAAGAGCGGTCGACTCAGGTGGTCGCCGCCGTCGACGTCGGCGGGATCGGGCTGCGGGCGAGCGCCGAAGCCGGAACCGTCGACGCGCCTCCGTCCGGCGCGGGCGGGGCGTTCCACCACGTCCGGGCCCGGGTCCGGGCGAGCCCCTGGGGCCAGTCGGTCCACCTCGGGATCGAGCGCCGGCGCGGTCCGAGCCTCTACGCGCCCGGCGCGGCGTCGAGCTGGCGCGCCGACCTCGGCGCCGCCTTCGCGCTGGCGCGCCGGACGCGGCTGTCGCTGACGGCCTCGGCCTCGACCGACGAGCCGGACGCTGGGGCGGCGGTCCCCCGGCGCACCCACGCCCTCGTCCAGGGCCGCTTCGAGCACGCCCTCCCGTCCGGCCACCGGGTCGAGGTCGAGGGCCGGCACCTCGCGCTCGGCGGCCCGCTCGGGTCCCGGGTCGACGAGGTCCGCGTGTCGTACGTGGTCCCGCTCCGCGTCCCGGTCGGGCTCCGAGGCGACGTCGTCACCGGGCGCGTCTTCGACGCCGAGACGGGCGCGGGGCTGGCCGGCGTCGCGGTCACGCTCGGGACCGACCTCGCCCTGACCGACGCCGACGGCGTGTTCTATCTGCCCCGGCCGGCCGGGACGGCCTCCCTCGACATCGACCGCGTCACCGCCGGCATCGACCGCGTGCCGATGATCGCGCTCCCGCTGGAGGTCTCGCCGGACGAGCCCGCCGGGCCCATCGAGATCCCGATGGTCCGGGGCGCCCGGCTGACGGGCCAGTTCGGCGTCTCGGCCCCAAGCCCGCCCGCGCTCGGAAACGCGCCGGCGCCCGGGTCCGTCGAGCGCGCCGTGCTCGAAATGACGGGCCCGGGCGGGCGCCTGCGCGCGGTCTCGGACCGCCAGGGCCGGTTCGCGTTCGAGGGCGTCCCGCCCGGCGACTGGACGCTCCGCGTGCTCCACGCCGAGCTCCCCGCGCACCACGCCGTCGAGCGCGAGAGCTACGCCGTCACGCTGGGGCCGGGCGAGCAGGGCCGCCTCGAGATCGGCGTCGCGCCGCGCCAGCGCCGGATCCGCCTGCTCGAGAGCGGCACCGTCCTGTCCGAGGCCCCGCCGGCCTCGGGCCCGTCGGTCAAGTCGCCTTGACGATCCCGTTCTCCCAGGCCCACGCGACCGCCTCGCGCGCCGAGCCGACGCCGAGCTTCGAGTAGACCGCGGCGAGGTGGTTCCGGACCGTGTTCTCGGCGATCCGCAGGCGCTCCCCAATCGTTCCGTTGTCGAACCCGCGCGCCATGAGCACCAGCACCTCGTGCTCGCGGCCGGTCAGCGGCGAGAGCATCTCGGGCTTGCGCGGGATCGGGACGAACCACCGGCCCTCGCCCCGCCAGACCGCCAGCACGGCCTCGCGCACGGCCGTCGGGTGCTGGTCCTTCGTGATGTAGCCGGCCGCGCCCGCCTCCAGCAGCCCGTGGATCGTGGCCGAGTCGTTGTACGCGCTGAGCGCCAGGATCCGGGTCGGGCTGGCCTCCTCGGCGAGCGCGGCGGCCACCTCGGGGCCCGACCGCTCCGGCATGTTCATGTCGAGCAGGAGCACGTCGGGCTCGAGCCGGCGGACCATCTTGAGCGCCTCGTTGCCGTCGGCCGCCTCGCCGACGACCTCGACGTGGCCGCCCTTTTCCAAGGCGTCGCGGATGCCGGCACGGAACACGGGGTGGTCGTCGGCGACGACGACGGTGACGACGTCAGGCATGGGCGAGCGCGGGCGGGGCCGCGGGCAGGTCCGCGAGCGCGCGGACGGGGATCGATAAGGCGACGCGGGTGCCGCCGAGCGGGCTGGGGCCGATGGTGAGCGTGGCCCGCAGCAGGTCGGCCCGCTCCTGGATGCCGAGCAGGCCGTAGTGCCCCCGGGCGGCGTAGGCCAGGCCGTCGTCCGAGGGCGGCCCGACGCCGTCGTCGTCGACGGTCAGGACGAGGGCGCCGTCGTCGGCGTCGAGGGCGAGGTCGATGCGGGTGCCGTCGGCGTGCTGGACGGCGTTGTTGAGCGCCTCCTGGGCGATCCGGTACAGCGCCAGCCGCTTCTCGTCGCTGAGCGCGGGCCCGTCGGCCGCGGCCCGGGCGTCGGCACTGACCCGGAAGCGGACGTCCAGGCGGCCGTCCTCGCCCCAGCCGGCGCGGTCGGCCAAGGCCGCCAGCGCCGCCGTCACGCCGAAGGCGTCGAGCGCCGACGGCCGGAGCTCGTCGCACAGCGCCCGGAGCTCGCCGACGACCGCCGTCACGGCCTCGCGCGCGGCCTCGCTGCCCGACCCGCCGAGGGCGACCTGGACGGCGCAGAGGTCCTGGACCGGCCCGTCGTGGAGCTCCCGCGCCACGTGGGCCCGCTCGGCCTCGCGCGCCGCCGCCAGCCGCCGCCGGAACTCGGCCCGCGTCCGCCGCGCCTTCCGCGCCCGCCGCTCCCACACGACGGCCCCGCCGACGAGCGCGATCAGCCCGACCGCCAGCAGCCCCAGCGCCAGCGTCCCCACGGGCACGGCCGTCGCCAGCCGGACCACGGCCCGGTCGTCCACGTCGAGCGCGAACGGGGCCGACGACGCCCGGGGCAGCGTGCTCACGTCGAGGGCGCCCGCCCGGGCCGACCGTTCGAGCGCGTCGACGAACGCGGCGTAGGGGACGGTCACCGTCGGCCGGCCCTCAGCGCCCTGCCCGAACACGACCACGCTGTCCCGCACCACCTCGTAGTACACCAGCCGCCCCCCGCTCTCGACGAACCCGTCCGACGACGCACGCCGGGCCTCGGGCTGGGCCGCGAGCGGCGCCGCGAGGACGAGGGCGAGGCAGAGCAGGCGCACGGGTCGGAGGGGAGGACGCCCGCAAGCTAGGGCGCGTCCGCCCCGCGCCCTGGTGCGGACGGACTACGGGGAGGAGGGAGTGTGGGAGGGAGGAGGGGAGGGTGGCCACTCAGGGCGACCGCGTGCGAGCCCCAGACCCCCCGCTCTCCCGTCGGTCGCGGAGCCTGTCCTGAGCGGAGCCGAAGGGCTCCCGGGTCGGGAAGCTCTCCCCCCTTGAAAGAAAGCTGGCCTTCCGCACGGCTCGCGCGGACCCCCTGCTCCCCTTCCGGTCGCTCCGCTCCCAGGTCGAGAAGCTGTCCCCCTTCAAGGGGGACCGTCCGCGCGCCCGCTGAGCGGAGCGATGGGCGCTCGGGCGGGGGGTCCGGGCCGGAGATCAGGGGCGTGCGCTCGCCCCGAGCGGCCACCCCCACACTCCCCACTCCTTCCTTCCATGCTCGGCTACGCCGCCTCGTCGAGCACCCGTGCGTCGTCGACGAACGTGAGCCAGCCGTGCGGGTTGGACACGTCGCGGAGCGCGGCGAAGTAGGCCGTCTGGAGCTCGGCCGTGATCGGGCCGCGGCTCCCCGCCCCGACCGGGTAGTGGTCCACCGAGCGGACCGGCGTGACCTCGGCGGCCGTCCCGGTGAAGAACACCTCGTCGGCGATGTAGAGGGCCTCGCGCGGGAGCGACCGCTCCGTCACGGTGTAGCCGCGGTCCCGGGCAATCTGGATGACCGAGTCGCGCGTGATGCCGGGCAGGATCGAGAGCGTCTGCGGCGGCGTCGCGATCTCGCCGTCGCGGATCACGAACAGGTTCTCGCCCGACCCCTCCGACAGGAGCCCGTCGACGCTCAGCGCGATGCCCTCGGAGAACCCGTTCTTGATCGCCTCCATCTTGATCAAGCTCCCGCCGAGGTAGTTCCCGCCGGCCTTGGCCATGGCCGGGAGCGTGTTCGGCGCCGGCCGGTTCCACGACGACACCTGGACGTCGACGCCCTGTTCGACGGCCTCGGCACCGAGGTACTGGCCCCACTCCCAGACAGCGATGGCCGTGTGGACCGGGTTGTTCAGCGGGTTGACGCCCATCGGCCCGTGGCCGCGGAACGAGATCGGGCGGATGTAGCACGACGCGAGCCCGCTCGCGGCGACGGTCTCGACGACGGCGTCGCACAGCGCGTCGACCGAGTGCCCCACGTCCATCCGGTGGATCTTGGCCGAGTCGACCAGCCGGGCCATGTGCTCTTCCAAGCGGAAGATGGCCGGGCCCCGGTCGGTGTCGTACGCGCGGATCCCCTCGAACACGGACGACCCGTAGTGGACGACGTGGGAGAGCACGTGGATGGTGGCGTCCTCGTAGGCGACCAGGTCACCGTTGAACCAGATGCGGGGCTTCGACATGGGGGAGGGGAGGGGATGCGGTCTCGCACGCCGGACCGAGTCGGCGCCCCCGGCGCGGGGACGGGGGCACACAAGGATAGCCGGGCCTAGGGAATCGGAAGCGCTTCCGATTGTGTTTCGGTGCAGTCTTCGCGGATCGGCGCCCGCGCTGCGCGCGGTCCCTTTAATCTGGCCCTCATGTCCGACCCGCCCCGAGGCCCCACCTTGCGCCCGATGCCCGCTGCCATCCACACCCTGGTCTCGAGGGCGCGCCCGCACGCGCTCCGGGCGGCGCTCGTGCCCGGCGGGGGCGCCCACGTCGAGGCGCTGGTGCGGGCGTACCTGGGCCCGGTCCGCCTCACGGTCGGGGCCCCGGGGCCCGACGCCGACCTCGCCCTCGTGTGGTGGGACGGCGTCCCGCCGCCAGGGGGTCGCCTGGCGAGCGTCGACGTGCCCCTCGTTGCGCTGTGTGCCGGCGGCCCCGACGTGCTGGCCGCCGCGCTCGACGCCGGGGCCGACCACGCCCTCGCGCTCCCGGTCTCGGCCGACCTCCTGCGGGCCGTGTGCGCCGCGTGCGCCCGCCGCTGGACGGACGGCCCGCCTGCCCTGGCCGCGCCCGACCGCGCGCCCGGCCCGCTCTGCCTCGACGACCGCGCGCGGACGCTGGCCGTCCACGGGCGGCCCGTTCACCTGACGCTGCGCGAGTTCGACCTGCTGGGCTACCTCGTCGGCCACGAGGGGGCGGCGTGCTCGCGCGACGAGATCCTGGAGGGCGTCTGGGGGATCGACTTCGAGACCGGCACGAACACGGTCGACGTGTTCGTCTACGCCCTCCGCCGGAAGCTCCGCGCGGCCGGCTTGGCCGGCGCCATCGAGACCGTCCGCGGCGTCGGCTACCGCCTCGCGCCCGGCCTCCTCTAGCTGCTCCCCCCATGCCCACTCTCTCCTCGCTCCCTCGCGGCCAGACGCGCGTCTCCGACGCCGTCCTCGACGCCACCGCGACCATCGCCGCAGGCGAGGTCCGGGGCGTCCTCTCGGTCGAGAGCCTGGCCGGCGGGGCCGCCCTCGGCGGCGCGCTGGGCGGGACGCTAGGGCTGGTCCAGGCCGGGCCCGTCGGCGCCGCCGTCGGCGCGTCGGCCGGGGCGGCGGTCGGGGCCGCGGCCGGCCACGCGCTCCGCGACCGCCAGCGCCGCCAGACGTTCTCGGACGTCGAGGGGGCCGTCGCCCCGAGCCTCCACGTGGCCGTGACGGCCCGCTACGGCGAGGACCTCGTCGCGCTGGCGGACCGCGTCCGGGCCGAGGTCGAGGCCGCGCTGCTCGACGTGCTCGGGCTGCGGCCGGGCGTCGTCACGGTCGAGGTGGTCGACGTCGTGTCGCCGGAGGCCGCGCACGTCGGCGCCCCAATCTCGTGAGGCGCGCGGGCCTCGCGTCGGACCCCTGGGTCGACGCCGCCGCGGCCGTCCGCCACGCCGTCCTGCTGACGCCGGGCGTCTCGGGCGTCTCGGAGAGCGCGACGTTCCAGACGCGCGGGCCGGGCGGGTCGGTCGCGGGCGTGGCCCTGACGGCGTCGCCGGGCGGCGCTCGCCTGGTCGTCGGCGTCGTGGTGGGGCTGGACCTGAGCACGGACCCGCTGGCGGACGTGGCCCGGTCCGTCCGGACGGCGGCCCAAGCGGCGTGGGAGCGGGCCCGCGTCGTCGGGCCGGAGGGGGCCCCGCTGGCGGTCGACGTGGACGTCCACCTGGTCGACGTGGCGGCGGGGCGCGGATGAGCGGCCCTGTTTAACCCACGTTGCGCCTGAACTGGAGGAGGCTGGAGGACCGGAGACGGAGGGCCGGGGACCGGCTTCCCTGACGAGTCTCGGGCGGTCTTCCGTCCCCGGTCCTGGTGGACCCGAAGACCACAGGCACAACGCGGGTTGTTTAATCTGACCCTCATGTTTACCCCCAGGCCGTCCTTCAGATTGTCCCCACTCCGCACGCCCTCGTGAACGACCTCGCCCTCCGTCTCCTCTGGCGCCTGACCGCCGCGCTCGTCGCACTCGCGCTGCTGGCGTTTGGCGTCGGCATCCTGGCGCACGCGCTCGACGCGGTCGGGCCGGTGGGGCTGCTGAGCCGGGGCGGCGGCGAGATGGCGCTGCGGCTGGACCTCACGGCGCTGGCGCTGCGGACGCGCTGGCTGTGGGCGGCCCTGGGGCTGGGCCTGACGCTGCTGGGGCTGGCGTTCGCGTGGCTCGCCGCGGCGCGCTCGACGGCCGCTCGCGAGCGGTCGGCCCGGGTGACGCTGAGCGGGACGTCGCGGAACGGGATGTACCGGTCGGGCGCGGTGACGGTCGGGATGGAGAGCTTGCACGCGCTCGTGGCGCACGCCGCCGAGCGCGACCCGGCCGTCCGCGAGGCCGACCCCGTGCTCCGGCTCCGCAAGGGCGGATGGGTGCTGGCGTGCCGGCTCTCGGTCGTCCCCGACGCCTCGATCCCCGACCTCACGGCCCGGGTCAAGGCGTCCCTCGCCGAGGCGCTCGAGCGCCACACGGGCCTGCCCGTCGTCCGCACCGACCTCGACGTCCAGGTGTTCAGCCTCGACGCCCGCACCCGGGTCCACTAGCCCCCGCTCTCCCCATGGGACCCCGAGACCCCTTCGCCACTCGCCCCGCGCCGGCCCGCCCGGCGGTCTCGTCCGACGAGCCGTCGCCGAACGGGCCGGTCTCCGACGGCCCCGTCCGCGTCCAGGCCCAGCCGCCGGACCGGAGCCGGGCCGCGCCGCCGGCCGGCCGCCGGAACGCCGTGGCCGTCGGCGCGGCGGTCGGGCTGGGCGTGGGGCTGTTGTTCGTGCTGCTGACGCCGGGCCAGGCCCTCTTGGTGATCGTGCTGACGGCGCTCGGCGCCGCGCTCGGGGCCATCGTCAAGGCCGCCTTCCGCGACGGCGTCGATCTCGACGCCGCCTGGCGCGCGCTGCGCCGCCGCTAGCCCCCGGCCTCGGCCGGACCGGAGCACTCGGCTCCACCCTCCACCCCTCCCCACACTCCCATGGCTACCGACTCCAAATCCAAGACCGAAACCGCCGTCACGAAGACGAACGGCAACGACGGCGCCCTGACCCTCCCCGGCTCGTCGGTCCTCGTCGGCGACGACGGGAAGACGGTCGTCCACAACCAGGTCGTCGCCAAGATCGCCGGGCTGGCGGTCCAGGAGATCGAGGGCGTCCAGCGGCTCGTGCCCTACGGGCCGGGCCAGACGGTCTCGTCGTTCGCCAAGACCATCACGCGGTCGTCGATGCACGAGCTCGGCGTCAACGTCGAGGTGGGGCAGAAGGAGGCGGCCGTCGACGTCCGGATCATCACGAGCTACGGGGCCTCGATCCCGGCCGTGGCCGACGGGATCCGCCGGAACGTGTCGGACCGGATCGAGCAGATGACCGGGCTCCAGGTGGTCGAGGTCAACATCGACGTGGTGGACCTGTATTTCCCCGAGGCCGACGACGACGAGCCGGCCCCGCCCCCGGCGGCCACCGGGCGCGTCCAGTAGCGGGCTGAGGGCCGGGCGTCCGCTCGACCTCCGCGCGGATCTCACGTCCGGCCCCGCCCGTTCGTCCTACACTTCGGCTCCGCCTCCTCCCCCCGTCCATGCGCCTCGCTCTCCTCTCCGTCGCCGTCCTCGTCGCGGCCCTCGCCCTCCCCGCCTGCGACTCCGGCGGCGCCATCGACACGCCGACGCCGGCCGACGTCGAGGGCATCTACACGTTCGACGCCTTCCGCTTCCAGCCCGAGGCGGCGGCGCTGGCCCCGGTCAACGTGCTCGACACGTTGGTGGTGGCCGAGTCGTTCATCCGCCTGTTCGACAGCGGGCAGGCCACCCTGGAGTTCCGCCGGACCGGCGGGACGACGCGGTTCGTCCCGGGCGAGTTCGAGGTCCGCCGTGAGGAGATCCGGCTGACGTTCGACGGCGGCAACGAGGCCACGCTGGGCCGGCTCGTGCTGCCCAACGTGCTCACGTTCGAGCGCGACGACGACGACGGCCTGTCGCTGGAGGACGACTTCACGGCCAACCTCGAGGCCTACGACTCGGCCCGGTACTCCGGCTTCAGTTCGATCCCGGGCACGCTCACGATGCGCCTGAGCCTCGACACGCCGTAGCGCCGGCCGCGCGTGGGCCGACCGGCTCGCGCCCTCCGACCGCCCGCTCTGCCCCGCGCGGGGCGTGGTCTGCCCTCCCGTTTGTGTTTGCCGAAGGCGCGCGCCCTCGGCCCCCTCTTCCCGGCCGTCCCCCATGCGTTCCCCACACCTCTTCTCCCGTCTCTCCCTCGCCGTCGGGCTGGCGGCGCTGGTCGCCACGGCCCCGCTCGCCCAGGTCGAGGGCGTCGGCTACCGGATCGCGCCGTCGGCGACGTACGTCCTGTTCGACGGCGACGCGGCGCTCGCGGACGGGCTGCTCTACGGCGGCGGCGGCGGCCTCTCGTTCGGCGAGTTCTTGGAGCTCAACGGGGCGTACCTGCTCGGGGACTTCGAGACCGACTACTCGGGCTTCTCGGGGATCGAGGAGGACCCTGAGCTCCAGGACATGCTGGCGGCGCTGCCGGCCCGCGAGGTCGGCGTCCAGCGCTACGGCGGCGACCTCAAGCTGAACCTGTCGACGGGCGCCGTCATCCCGTTCCTGCGCGCGGGCGCCGGCGTCGTCCGGTTCTCGCCCGACGAGCGGGACGCCTCGCGGAGCCTGTACCTGCTGGGCGGGGCCGGCTTGCAGTTCGCCGCGGCCGACCGCTACACGCTGACGGTCGGGGCCGAGGCCTTCGCCTACCGCTACAACCCGGGCACCACGTTCTTCTCGCCGGCCGAGCTCGGCGCGGTCGGGCTCGGGATCGAGGACTTTAACCAGGTCGAGGTGGTCAACCCGGCCATCCGGGCCGCGCTCCAGCTCTACCTCGGCGGGCGCCGCCCGGGCGAGCTCACCGACCTCGACCGCGAGTTCCAGCGCCAGTTCTCGGGCGGGCTCTCGGGCCTGAGCCTGGTCGTCGAGCCGTTCTACTCGCGCGTCGACTTCGACCCGTCGTTCGACTACTCGGACCAGACGTTCGTCGGTGCCGAGGCCGGGTTCGACATCGGGCCCCTCGTGGGCCTGCGCGGGTTCTACGGCCGCGGCACGCCGTCCGACGACCCGACCGAGTTCGAGGACATCCAGATGTTCGGCGGCGACGTCCGGCTCCGGCTGAGCGGCGGCACCGGGCTCGTCCCGTTCCTGACCGTCGGCGCGGGCTACCTCGACGTGCTCGACGGCTACGCCGACGTGTTCGACGACAGCGGCGAGGGGATCGACCGGGCGCTCGCCGAGGACCGGCCGTTCGCCGTCGGAGGGGCCGGCATCGAGATCCCGTTCGGGCCTCGGCTCCGGGCCGTCGGCGAGGTCCGGGCGCTCGTGATGAGCACCCAGGACGAGGGCGACGTGAGCCGGCCCGACGACGTGTTCGTCAACCCGACGTACCGGGCCGGGCTGTCGCTCGGGTTGGGCGGCGACTCGGGCGACCGGGTGGCCGTCGTCCGCCAGAGCGACCTGGAGGCCGAGCGCGCCCGGCTCGAAGCGGAGCTGGAGGCCCAGCGGATGGCGGCCGAGGTGCGGGAGGCCGAGCTCCAGCTCGCCATCGACCAGGCGCGGATGGCCGGCGACTCGGCGGCCGTCGCACGCTTGGAAGTCCAGCGCGCGACGCCGACGCCGGTCGCCCCGGGCCGCACGGCGCCGCGGCCGGGCGCGGCGCTCGCCCCGGGCACGGTCGGCGCCGACGGCGTCGCGGCGACGCTCCCGACGCCGGTCCGCACCTCGAGCGGCGAGCGGATCGTGACGATCCCGCTGCCCGAGACCGGCGAGCTGTACGTCCGCTACGGCGACCTCGACGGCGGCTCGGCCGTCGAGTCGATCTACGGGACCGAGGCCGTCCCTGGCCAGGCCGTCGCCCCGGTCGCGGCCGTCAGCGAGGCCGACTTGCGCGAGGAGGTCCGCGCGGCCCTGCGCGAGGCGCTCGCCGACCAGGACCTGACCGGCGACGCGCTCACCGAGGACGACCTCGACTCGATCCAGCGCCGCATCGAGGACCAACTCGCCGCCCGCATCGGCGACCGGTTCCGCGACGACGACGGCGTGACGGCGGCCGACCTCGCCGCGCTCGAGCGGCGCCTGGAGCTGGCGATCGCCGCTCGGGACGCCCGGCCGGCCCCCGCGCCCGTCGTGGTGACGCCCGACGGCCAGGCCGTGACGCCGGACCCGGCCGTCACGCCGGCGACGACCGACCCCGTTGTCGCGCCCGAAGCCCCGGCCGAGCTGCGCCCGCGCGGCTTCTACGCCGTCTCGCCGACGACCGGGTTCGCCTTCGGGCGGACCGAGAACGTCGTCGTCGGGCTCCGCGCTGAGTACGCCTCGGGCGGCTCGCTGACGTACCTCCCGGAGTTGCTGGTGAGCGTGGCCGGCCAGCGGTCGTTCACGCTCAACCTCGACACGGCCTTCCGGCTCCCGGCCGCCTCGCTGGCCAGCGTCGGCGCGCCCTACGTCCGCGTGGGCCTGGGCCTCGTCAACACGGGCGCCAGCGACGACGTGCCGGACACGTTCGAGGACGAGGTCGACGACGGCGGCACGGCGGTGGCCTTCAACCTCGGCCTCGGCGCCGACGTGGTGTACGGCGGCGGCCGGTTCTTCGTCGACTTCAGCACGGGCAACTTTGGCCGCTACAACCGGCTCACGGCCGGCTACCGCTTCCCCTTCGGCGCCCGGGCGTACTAGGAATGAGGAACGAGGAATCGGGAATCAGGCAGAGGCTCCGATGACGGCTCTCGCGCGCTTCGCCCTGCTGGGGACCGTCGTCGTCGGGGTGGCGGCCGGTCCGGCCCGTGCCCAGGGTGCCGACTCGGTCGCGACCGTCTCGGCCGACTCCGTGTCCGTCGTCGTCCGGTCGTCCGACGGCGCGCGGCCCGTGGCGACGGTGCCGCTGCCGAACGGGGCCGGCGAGTTCTACTACCGCTCCGGCGTCACGGGCCCGGCCCGGTTCCGGCCCCGCATCGGCGCCCGACGGCCGGCCGCGCTGCCGGCGACGGCGGAGGACGTGGACGCCGTCCGCGAAGAGCTCGGGTTGCCGCGCTCGACCCGGCCTCGTGGGGCGGCACCGTCGGCCGGCGTGACGCGGCTCGACCTGCTGCTGCTGGAGCGCGACCTGCTCGACGCCATCGACCGGCGGCTCGCGCGGCTCGACTTGGGCGGCGTGTCGCTTCCGGCCGTCGCAGGCGCGCCGGTCGTCGTGCTGCCCGGCCGTCCCCAACCGGCGACGCCCGGCACGCCGACTCCGACGCCGGCCACTCCGGCGCGGCCTGTGCCGGCAACGCCCGGGCCGGTCACGGTCGAGGAGGTCGAGCGGGCCGTCTTGGAGACGGGCCTGTTCCGCACGACGTCGGTCAACTTCGAGTTCGCCCAGGCCGACCTGATCCCGGCCTCGACCGCCACACTCGACGTCGTCGCCGACGTGCTCCGGCGCTACCCCGCGCTCCGCGTCGAGGTCGGCGGCCACACCGACGACCGGGGCTCGGACGCGACGAACGACCGGCTCTCCCAGCGCCGCGCCGAGTCGGTCGCGAGCTATCTCGAAGCATCCGGCGTGGCGGCGAACCGGCTCTCGGCCGTCGGCTACGGCGAGCGGCGGCCCGTCGCGTCGAACGAGACGGAGACGGGCCGGGCGCTCAACCGGCGCGTCGAGTTCACCGTGCTCAACCCCGGCGCGGCGGCCCCGCGTCCGGCGGAGACGGCCCCGGCCACGCCCGCGCTGCGCGACGTGATCCGCCAAGAGCTGGAGCGGCTCCGCCGCGACGGGTGAGCTGGCGGTACCGCCAGGCGGTATTAGATTGTGATACCGCTGAGTCAGACGGATGGGCCTCTCGAGAAAGCACCGCAAGACGCTCGCCGACGTGTTCGCCGGAGCCGACGCCGGCCCCACCCCCTGAGACCGATGACTTACCGAGGGTACACTGCCGCCGTCGCGTACGACGCCGATAACGGCCTCTTCTCCGGCCGCGTCGTGGACCTCCGCGACGTGATCCACTTCGAGGGGACGTCCGTCGAGGAACTGGAGGCGGCCATGCGGGAGACCGTAGACGACTACCTCGCCTTCTGCGAGGAGCAGGGCCGGGAGCCGGACCGGCCGTTCTCGGGACGGGTGGGCCTCCGGCTCGACACGGCGTTGCACCGGGCCGCCGCCGCACGAGCGGCCGAGGAGGGCCGGAGCCTGAACGACCTCGTGGTCGAGGCGATCCGCGAGCGGGTAAGGCGTGCAGACGGCGGAGGCACCGCTGCGTAGTCAGCGAGAAAGGGGACTTTCTGTTGCCCTGGCCGTACCCATTCCGACAATAGCCTTGCCCCGAAGTCACTGGCGGGATCGCCGGTGGGCGGTGAGGGACTCGAACCCCCGACCCTCGGAATGTAAATCCGATGCTCTAACCAGCTGAGCTAACCGCCCGCGCCCGCCGGAACGGCGGTTCGCAAAAAAGGGCCGGCCGACAGACGCCGACCGGCCCTCGGAGCGGGAAACGGGACTCGAACCCGCGACCCTCAGCTTGGGAAGCTGATGCTCTACCAACTGAGCTATTCCCGCAACGGCGCCCGATCCGGGCGCGGACGACGAAGGTACGGGATCTCGGCGAGCCCCGTCAACAGGCGCCGGCTCGCGGGCCCGAAGTCAACGGCCCTTCACGAGGGCTCGGCGGCGGCACGGTATCTTTTCGGCCCGCCGCCCGCGCCTCGGCCCGAGCGGCGGTCTCGTGTTTCCCCGTCGGCCCTGCCGGGCGCTCTGCCCGCCGTGCCGTCTGCTGCCGCGCCCCAGGCGCCCCCCGATGAAGCGCACCTACCAGCCCAGCCGCCGCAAGCGCGCCAACAAGCACGGCTTCCGCTCGCGGATGGCCACCAAGAACGGCCGCAACGTCCTCGCCCGCCGCCGGGCCAAGGGCCGCCACGCCCTGACCGTCCACGACACGAAGTCGGGCAAGTAGCCCGGCGCGCGTCGCCGTGCGGCCGGCCGCCTTCCCGCGCTCGCGCCGCCTCAAGCGGCGACGGCTCTTGCGCCCCCTCTTCGAGCGGGACCGGGCCGACGTCGAGCGCGTCCGCGCGGGGACCGTCGTGCTGCTGGCCCGGACGGTGCCGCGCGCCGAGACGGGCCACGACGTCGGGCTCCAGGTCGGGTTCGCGCCGGGCCGCCGCCGGACGAACGCGCTCCGCACCCGGGTCCGCCGGCTGTTGCGCGAGACGTTCCGGCTCCACCAGGGCCCGCTGCTCGACCGGTTCGGCGACCGCCCGGACGCGCTCACGGTGATGGTCCTGTTCCGAGGCCGCGACGACACGGCCGCCGAGGACGTCCGCCGCGACCTGCCCCGCGCCCTCGCCCGGCTGGCCGACCGGGACCTCCCGCTGACCGGCGAACCCTCGGACCGCGAGCGCCCGTAGCCGCACGCCCCGGCCGTCATCCCCCCAACGCACGTGGAACCCCAGGGCCTCGACCGCACTGCCATCGCCGGCATCCTCCTCATGTCCCTGATCCTGGGGCTGTGGATGATCCAGACCGCGCCGACGCCCGAGCAGGTCGAGGCCCAACGCGCCGCCGCCGACTCGGTCGCTGCCGCCCAGGCCGAGCCGGAGCTGTCGCCCGTCGAGGTCGACGCGCCCGACGACGAGGCGATCACGGTGCCGACCGACTCGGCGTTCGCTCGCGCCCTCGACCGGCCCGAGCGCTTCGTGACGGTCGTCACGGACCGGGTCGAGGCCACGTTCTCGACGCAGGGCGGCACGCCGGTCTCGTACAAGCTCCGGAGCTACGACCGCGCCGGGACGGACGAGCCCGTCGAGCTGGTGTCGAACCCGGAGGGCGCCCTCGCCATTGGCGTGCTGCCGTCGCGGGGCGAGTACCTCGACACGCGGGCGCTGGGGTTCACGCCCGTCGTGGACGGCCAGCCGTTCACCGGCGACACCCTCTTCGTCGAGGACGGCGAGGCCGACCTCCGGTTCGAGGCGCCCGTGGGCGCCGGCGCGCTCCGGTTCGTGTACGGCTTCCACCACGACTCGTACGACCTCGACCTCCGCGTCGAGACGCCGGGGACGGACCTGCTGGCGCAGGGCGGCGGCTACGAGGTGATCTGGGACGGCGCGCTCCCGCTCGCCGAGGCCGACCCCCAGGGCGAGACCCAGCAGGCCGGCGCGTTCGTCAGCTCGGCCGGCGAGACCGAGTCGGTCAAGCTGACCGAGGCCGGCGAGGCCGAGCCCGTCGTGCTCAGCGGCTCGATCGACTGGGTGGCCGTCAAGACCAAGTTCTTTATCGCCGCCATCATCCCGGAGACGGCCGCCGAGGGCGCCCGCCTGGCGGGCGAGCAGACCGGCGAGGCCGACGAGCCCGACAGCGAGTTCGCCCAGGAATACGCCGCGCGCCTGGAGATGCCCCGGCTCGGGGTCGGCGACGCGGCCACGTTCACGCTCTACCTCGGCCCCCTCGAGCTCCGCCGCCTGGCCGACTACGGCTTGTACGACACGGTCGACTTCGGCGCCTGGGTCGGGTTCGTCATCCGGCCGATTGCCCAGTACGTCGTCGCGCCGGCGTTCGCGTTCCTGTCGACGTTCATCCCGGACTACGGGCTGGTGATCATCGTCTTCGCGCTGATCATCAAGCTGCTCCTGTGGCCGCTGACGGCGGTGAGTTATCGGAACGCGGCCAAGATGCGCGAGCTCTCGCCCCAACTGGCGGCCGTCAAGGAGAAGTACGGCGACGACCCGCAGAAGCAGCAGGAGGCCATGATGGGCGTCTACAAGACGGCCGGCGTGAACCCGCTCGGGGGCTGCCTCCCGATGCTCCTCCAGTACCCGCTGCTCATCGCGCTGTGGCGGTTCTTCCAGTCGACGCTGGTCTTGCGCGGCGAGTCGTTCCTGTGGGCGGCCGACCTCTCGGCACCGGACCCCGTCCTGCCGCTGCCGTTCACGATCCCGTTCGTCGGGGACTACCTCGCCGGGTTCACCATCCTGATGTCCGTGTCGATGGTGGTCTCGATGCAGCTCTCGATGTCGTCCTCGACGGGGATGGGCGGGACGCAGCAGAAGGTGCTGATGTACCTGATGCCGCTGATGTTCTTCGTGTTCTTCAACCGGTTCCCGTCGGGCCTGTCGCTGTACTACCTCGCGTTCAACCTGTTCTCGATTGTCCAACAGCGGCTCATCAACAAGCAGGTCCACGACGCCCACGAGCGCGGCGAGACGCCCGAGATCGACAAGGCGGCGGCTGTCGCCGAGAAGGCGGCTCGCAAGGGGAAGAACGGGAAGCGCGCCAAGCGGCCCGGTCGCAAGGGCGGGCTCACGTCGCAGGTGGTCTCGCAGAACGGCCGCGCCAGCTCGAAGAAGGGGAAGAAGTAGGGCCGGTGGCCGCTCGCGGATGCGTGACACGTGATGCGTGATTCTCCCGACGACGCTCCCGTCACGCATCGCGCATCGCGCACCTCCGCCGGATCGGAGGGCGGCGAGAGCGGCGCCACCATCGCTGCGCTCGCGACGGCCCGGGGGACGGCGGCGCTGGCGGTCGTCCGCGTGAGCGGGCCGGAGGCGGTGCCCGTCGTCGCCTCCCGGTTCTCCGACCCAGGGCTGGCGCAAGCCGCCGGGCGGACGGTCTGGGTCGGCTGGCTGAGCGACGCCGACGAGCGGCAGATCGATCAAGTCGTGTGCGTGGTCTGGCGCGGGCCCCACTCGTCAACCGGCGAGGACGTGGTCGAGGTGACGTGCCACGGCGGCGACGTGGTGGCCGGCGCCGTCTTGCGCGCGCTCTACGACGCGGGCGCCCGGCCGGCGGCCCCGGGCGCGTTCACCCAGCGCGCGTTCCTCAACGGCAAGCTCGACCTGTCCCAGGCCGAGGCCGTCGCCGACCTCATCCACGCCGAGAGCCGGCTCGGCCACCGTGCGGCCGTGTCGGCGCTCCGAGGCGGGGTGTCCGAGGCCGTCGCGGCCGTCCGCCAGTCGCTCGTTCAGACGGCGGCGCTCGTCGCGCTCGAGCTCGACTTCGGCGAGGAGGACGTCGCGTTCGCCGACCGCGCCGAGCTGGGCGACCTGCTCGCCACCGCCGACCGCCAGCTCTCCGACCTCATCGGGACGGCGCATCTCGGAGCCCTGGCGCGCGACGGGGTCCGCGTGGTGCTCGGCGGCCGGCCCAACGCGGGCAAGTCGACGCTCCTCAACGCGCTCGTCGGCGACGACCGGGCCATCGTGAGCCCGACGCCCGGGACGACGCGCGACGCGGTCGAGGCCGAGGCCGAGATCGGCGGGCTCCGCGTCCGCTTTGTCGACACGGCCGGCCTGCGCGAGACGGCCGACGCCATCGAGGCCGAGGGCACCCGCCGCGCCCGCGCCGCCATCGACCGCGCCGACGTGCTGGTCTACGTCGTCGACGCGAGCGTCGGGTTGGACGCCGAGGAGCGGGCGTTCCTGGACGACCTGGCCGAGCGCCAGCCGGAGCTAGCCCTCGTCATGGTGGAGAACAAGGCAGACCTGGTGGAGGAGCGGCCAGGACCCCCCGCCGATCCCGCCATCGCTCCGCTCCGCACGGGACCGGCTGTCCCCCTTGAGCGGAGCGGTGGGCGGCTGGACGGGGGGACCCCCCTCGTCCTCTCCGCCCGCGACGCCCTCGCCGACAGCGTTGCGCTCGACGGCTTGCGCCGGGCAATCTTGGACGCCGCGAGGGCGACCGGAGTCGAGTCGGCCGAGGCCGGGCTCGTCGCCGTCAACGAGCGGCACCGGGCGCACCTCGACGCGGCCCGCGCGGCGGTCGGCCGGGCCCAGCGGTCGCTTGAAGCCGGCGACGGCGGCGACACGCTGGCGCTCGACCTGCGCGACGCGCTCCACCACCTCGGGCTCGTGACCGGCGCCGTCACGACCGAGCACGTGCTCAACGCCGTGTTCTCCCAGTTCTGCATCGGCAAGTAGGTCGAGGCGGGGCCCGCACGCAGGCCGGGCCGCAGGTGCCGAGATGTTATAGACCTGTGACAACCTCGCGGGCCGGGAGCGGTGGGAGCCCGCACACCCTCCTGCTCCCGCTATGCGACTCGCCCCCCTCGCCCTCCTCGTCCCCCTGCTCCTCGTCGGCTGCGACTCGACCGACGACGACAACGACACGCCCCGGACCTTCACCGTCACCCTCGAGAACGTCTCGACGCCCGGCACCGTCGCCGGCGACCGCGCGATGGGGGCCGTCCCGCTCTCGCCGCCTGCCTGGGCCGTCTTCACAGGGAACGACCCGATGTTCCGGTCCGGCCAGCTCGCCAACCTCGGGACCGAGCGGATCGCCGAGGACGGGTTCCCGGACGAGATGGTCGCCATCTTGAACGCCGCCTCGAACGTCTCGGCCTCCGGCGTCGAGACTTCGCCCGGCGGCGCCGACATGGGCCCGGCCGTCTTCCCCGCGCTCGGCGGGGCCGCCGCCGAGTCGGTCACGTTCACGTTCACGGCCCGACCCGGCGACCGGCTCCAGCTCGAGACCATGTTCGTCCAGTCGAACGACTGGTTCTACGCCTTCTCCGACGGCGGCTTGGAGCTGTTCGACGACGGCGAGCCGATCTCGGGCGACGTGACCTCGCGGCTCTCCGTCTACGACGCCGGCACCGAGGAGGACACGGCGCCGGGCACCGGCCCGACGGCGCCCCCCGGCCCGGTCCAGAAGCCGGTCCAGGACCCGATGGCGACCAACGTCGGCACGGACGAGAGCGTCCCGGTCGCCACGGCGTCGAGCCGCCACAGCTTCGCGATCCCGGCCAACGACCGGGTCATCCGCGTGACGGTGTCCGCGCGGTGACCGACGGCGCCCCACGCCGACCGACGCCGTGAGGGGGGCGGGCCGGTGGCTCGCCCCTCTTCGTTCCCGCCGGACTCGCTACACTGAGCCATGACCGACGCTGCCCGCGTGCTCTTGGTCGAGGACGACGGCGACCTCGCCGACCTCCTCGGCCTCCACCTCCGCGAGGCCGGCTACGCCGTCGAGGCCGTCGCCGACGGGGCGCTCGCGCTCCAGCGCGCCTTGGCCGACCCGTACGACCTGGTCCTGCTCGACCTGATGCTCCCCGGGATGGGCGGCATGGAGGTCTGCCGCCAGCTCCGCGCGGCCGGCCGGACCGTCCCCGTCCTCATGCTGACCGCGCGCGGCGGCGAGACCGACCGCGTGCTCGGCCTCGAGACCGGCGCCGACGACTACGTCCCGAAGCCGTTCTCCGTCCGCGAGGTGCTGGCCCGCGTCGGCGCGCTGCTCCGGCGCGTGGACTACGACCGGCCGCCGGCCGACCCCGACGAGGCGCTCCGGTTCGGGACGCTGGCCGTTTTTCCTCAGCGGGCGCGCGTCGAGGTCGACGGGCAGGCCGTCGACGTGACGAAAAAGGAGCTGGAGCTGCTCGTCTTGTTCGCTCGGCACCCCGGGCGGGCGTTCAGCCGGCAGGAGTTGCTGGACAAGGTGTGGGGCGTCCAGTTCGCCGGCTACGCCCACACCGTCAACACGCACATCAACCGGCTCCGGGCGAAGGTCGAGCCGGACCCCGCGTCGCCCGTCTTCGTCCAGACCGTCTGGGGCGTCGGGTACCGCTTCGCCGAGCCGTCCGAGATCGATGCCTGAGCCCGCCATCGCCCTGTGGAATCGGTTCGGCGTCCGCCTGTCGACACTGTTTCTGGCGCTGCTGCTGGTGCTGGGCGTGGCCGTGCTCGCGCTCACGGCGCGGTCGGCGCGCGACGCCGTCGCCACGGCCGACCAGGCGCTCCACCTCGACTTCGCGGCCGAGCTGGCGCCCCGCTTCCAGCCCCACCTGATGACCGAGATCGACTCGGTGGCCATCGCCGACATCATCGCCGGGCTGTCCCAGGTCAACCGCCGGATCGACGTGTACCTCCTCGGCAGCGAGGGCATGATCAAGTCGTGGTTCATGGACGCGCGCGGACGCCCGCTCGAGCCGTTCGTGGACACGGCGCCGCTGGACCGGCTGATGGCGGGGGCCATGCCGCCGGTCTTGGGGCCGGACCCCGCGCGGCCCGGCGAGGCGCGGCCGTTCAGCGTGGCGCCCATCGAGATCATGGGCGAGCAGGGGTGCTACCTCTACGTCATCTTGCAGGGCGAGCGCTACGACGACGTGGCAGAGGCCCTGTGGCCGAGCGCCCTCGGCGGGGCCGCGGCTCGGGGGCTCGCGCTGGCGCTCGGGCTGACGGCCCTCGTCGGCGTGCTGGCGTTTTGGGGGCTCACGCGGCGCTTGCAGCGGCTGACGGCGACCGTCGGCGCGGTCGAGCGCGGGGCCCTCGCCGTCCGCGCGAGCGAGGGCGGGGCCGACGAGGTGGGCGCGCTGGGCCGGGCGTTCAACCGGATGGCGGCCCGGATCGAGGCCCAGGTCGAGGCGCTCCGCCGGACCGACCGCCAGCGCCGCGACCTCGTCGCGAACGTGAGCCACGACTTGCGGAGCCCGCTGGCGTCACTGAGAGGCTACCTCGAAACGCTGGCGATGCGGCCCGACGCGCCAGCCCACGAGCGCGAGGCCCACGTCGCGCGCGCGCTCCGGAGCGCCGAGCGGCTGTCGGCCTTGGTCGCCGACCTGTTCGACCTCGCCCGGTTCGACGCCGCTGAGATCCGCCCGCGCCCCGAGCCGACAGCGCTCGCCGAGCTCGCCGCCGACGTCGTCGCCGACCGCCGGGCCGAGGCGGCGCGCCGCGACGTCCGCCTCCACGTCCGGGCCGAAGACGGGCTTCCGCTGGCCACCCTCGACCCCGGGCTCGTGGACCGGGCCCTCGGCAACCTGGTCGACAACGCGCTCCGGCACACGCCGCCCGGCGGCGCCGTCGACGTCGAGGTCACGCGCGACGACGCCTCGACGCTGGCCGTCGCGGTCCGCGACACGGGCGAGGGGATCGCGCCGGACCTGCTCCCCCGCGTGTTCGACCGGTTCGTCCGGGCCGACCAGAGCCGGGCGGCCGACGGCGGGGCCGGGCTCGGGCTGGCCATCACCAAGCGGATCGCGGCGCTCCACGGCGGCACCGTCCGCGTCGAGAGCACCCTCGGTGCCGGCTCGACCTTCTCGCTCGTCCTGCCAGTCGAGCCGCGAGCGCCGACGGCCGACCTGGGGGAGACGGTTGGCGGGGGCGACGAGACCCGCGCTCGGCCCGTTCTCCGGTAGGGACGCGGCTCGTCGTGTCCGCCGGGGCGACCGCACGCTCCGGCGCGGACCCCTTGCTCCCCTTCCGGTCGCTGAGCCCGCCCTGAGCGGAGCCGAAGGGCTCCCAGGTCGGGGAGCTGTCCCCCTTCAAGGGGGACCGTCCGGCCGCCCGCTGAGCGGAGCGAGGGGCGTGCGGACGGGGGGGGCGCCAGCCGGTGCCGGGGCCTCGTTCGAGCGTGCGGTCGCCCTGTCGCGTCCGCCCGGAATGGCAGAGGAGGACACGTGGAGCAGTATCCTCCCGGACCTCCCGCCCTCGTTGCCATGCCGCGCGTCGCCCTCGTCGTCGCCCTCGCCCTTGTCGCCACGGTCGCCCAGGCCCAGGACGCCAACTGGCCCCAAGCCGACCCCGCCGATGTCGCCTCCATCGACGCGATCCTGGCGGCCACCTACGACGCCATCTCCGGCCCGGCGTCTCAGGCCCGCGACTGGGACCGGTTCCGGTCGCTGTTCCACCCCCAAGCCCGGCTCGTCCCCACCGGCGCGCGCCCCGACGGCGAGACCGTCGCCACCGTCCTGACGGTCGACGACTACGTCGAGCGGGCTGAGCCGTTCTTCCAGACCGCGCCGATGTTCCAGGGCAAGGGGTTCTACGAGGTCGAGGCCGCCCGCCGCGTCGAGCGCTACGGGTCCATGGCCCACGTGTGGAGCACATACGAGAGCCGCCTCGACCCGGCGGAGGCCCCGTTCGCGCGCGGCATCAACTCGTTCCAGCTGTTCTGGGACGGCGAGCGGTGGCACGTGCTCACCATATTCTGGCACCAGGAGGACGCCGCCACGCCGATCCCCGCGCCCTACCTCCCGTTCTAGCGAGGTCGAGGGTTCAGGGTTCGCTGGGGTGGTGGCCCTTGCGAACCCTGAACGCTCGACTTCACACCAAGTCTCTGGGTTTCTCCATCACCCCCACCTTGTCATCCTGAGCGGAGGCCGTCCTCGGCCGGAGTCGAAGGATCTAGCGGCTCGTCGTCTCAAAGCCCCCCACGACCAGGAGGCCGCGTCGAGCAGATCCTTCGATTTCGTTCGCCGTCGCTCGCTCCGGATGACAGAGTATGATGAGGCAAGACTTCCAAGAACGGCAGACTCCGATGACCGGGCCTCTTGGCGGGGCGCTCTAGGCGAGCGCGCGGTCGGTCGTGAAGTGGTGGGCGTCCGAGTTGGCGTAGCGGAGCTGCCACGTGTCGAGCTGCTCCTCGGACAGGCCCGTAACCATCTCGGTTACCTCGTCGATGGTCGCGTCGACCTCGGAGACGATCCCAGCGAGCTGGCCCGAGTCCGACGTCATGGCGGCCCACACCTTGAGCGTCGAGAGCTGGTTGAGCACCCGGTCGGTCAGCATCTCGCGGATCTCGTGGATGGCCTTGGCGCGGAGCCGCCGCTGGCGCTCGCGGTCGACCCACTGGATCGCGATCTGGAGCGCGAGCAGGCTGGCCCACGCCGTGCCCCCGGTGTAGAGCGGACGGACGCCTGCCAGCACCATCCACGCGATGACGGTGAAGAGGGCCGCCGTCGCCGTCGCGAGGTAGAGCTCGAAGCGGCGGACGAAGTGGGAGGCGAGCGGGTGCATGGGGCGTACCTGCGGGACGTCGTTCGGGGGTATCGGCCACCCGGCGGGGTCCCCTTAAGGGATTCCCCGGCATCGCCCGGCGCCGCCTTCGCGCGGAATCCGGGAGCCGACGCCAGGGGCTCGGTCTATCCTCCGTTCGACCCCACGCCCGTTCCCCATGAGCCCGGACACGTACGACGTCGTGGTGGTGGGCGGCGGCCACGCCGGGGCCGAGGCCGCCCACGCCGCCGCCCGCCTGGGCGCCCGCACGCTCCTCGTGTCGATGAACCTCGACACGTTGGGCGCCATGTCGTGCAACCCGGCCATCGGGGGCGTCGGCAAGGGCCAGATCGTCCGCGAGATCGACGCGCTCGGCGGGCTCATGGGGCGGCTCGCCGACACGACGGGCCTCCAGTTCCGGATGCTCAACACGAGCAAGGGACCGGCCGTCTGGAGCCCCCGCTGCCAGAGCGACCGCGCGCAGTACGCCGCCGCCGCTCGGGCCGCGCTCGAAGCGACGCCCGGCCTGTTCTTCCGCCAGGACATGGTCGTCGACCTCGTCACGCGCGCCGACGCGAGCGGCCGGCCCGAGGTGGCCGGTGTGGTCACGCAGACCGGCCTCGAGATCGCCGCGCGCGCCGTCATCCTGACGTCGGGGACGTTTCTCAACGGGACCATCCACCTAGGCGAGCAGCAGTTCGGCGGCGGCCGGGCCGGCGCGCGCGCGGCCGTCGGGCTGAGCGCGGCGCTGGAGCGGCTCGGGTTCGAGCTGGGCCGGCTCAAGACGGGCACGCCGCCCCGCATCGACGGGCGGACCGTCGACACCGCCGCGTGTGAGGAGCAGCCCGGCGACGCCGACCCCCGCCCGTTCTCGCACCTCACCGACGCGATCACGGCCAAGCAGCGGTCGTGCTGGCTGACGTGGACCTCGCCCGCCGTCCACGACACGCTGCGCACCGGCTTCGACCGCTCGCCCATGTTCGCCGGGCGGATCGAGGGGCAGGGGCCCCGCTACTGCCCCTCCATCGAGGACAAGATCGACCGCTTCGCGGACAAAGACCGGCACCAGCTCTTCCTCGAACCGGAGGGCTGGGACACGCACGAGGTCTACGTCAACGGGTTCTCGACATCGCTGCCCGAAGACGTCCAGACGGCGGCGCTCCGCCAGGTCCCCGGGCTGGAGCGGGCCCACGTGCTCCGGCCGGGCTACGCCATCGAGTACGACTACGTGCCGCCCCACCAGGTCCGCTACACGCTGGAGACGAAGGCCGTCGGCGGGCTCTTCCTGGCGGGCCAGATCAACGGGACGACGGGCTACGAGGAGGCGGCGGGGCAGGGGCTGCTGGCGGGGATCAACGCGGTCCGCCGGCTGGGGAACGAGGACGGCGTCGTGCTCGGCCGCGACCAGGCCTACCTCGGCGTGCTCGTCGACGACCTGGTGGCCAAGGGGACCGACGAGCCGTACCGCATGTTCACGTCTCGCGCCGAGCACCGGTTGCTGCTCCGCCAGGACACCGCCGACCGCCGGCTGACTCGGCTCGGCCACGACCTGGGGCTCGCGTCGGCCGAGCGGCTGGCGCGGCTCGAGCAGAAGGAGGACGCGCTCGCCCGGACGCTGGCAGCGCTGGAGACGACGAACGCGACGCCCGACGCCGTCAACGGCTACCTCGACGCCGTCGGCACGACGCCCATCTCCGAGCCGACGCGGCTGGCCCGGCTGGCGCTCCGGCCCGAAGTCGACCTCGCGGCGATGCTGGCGGCCACGGGACAGGGCGACGTGGTCGTGCTCGGACCCGGGATGGAGCGGACGGCCGAGCTGGCGGCCGTCGAGATCCGCTACGCTGGCTACGTCGAGCGCGAGCGGGCGCTGGTCGAGCAGATGCGGAGCCTGGAGCGCTGGCGGATCCCCTCTGACTTCGACGTCGGCACCGTGACGGCCATCACGCACGAGGCACGCGAGAAGCTGGCCCGCATCCGGCCGGACACGCTCGGCCAGGCCTCCCGCATCTCGGGCGTCAGCCCGGCCGACGTCCAGGCGCTCATGGTTCTCCTGAAGCGGCACCGCGCGTCGGCCGGCGATGGGGCGCTGGAGGAACCGGCCGCGCCCGAGGCGGCGTAGCCGGCCCGTGATCGCGAACCTCCCCATCGACCTCGGACACGGCCAGCGCGAGACACTCGACGCCTACGTCGGTCAGCTCGAGCGGGTCAACCACCACGTCAACCTGGTCGCCCGCCCGGCCTCCCGGGCCGATTTGGAGCGGCACGTCCGCCACTGCTTGGCGCTGGCCACGCGGCCGTTCCCCGACGGCGCCGTCGTCGTGGACTGGGGCACGGGCGGCGGGCTCCCGGCGATCCCGCTCGCGGTCGCGTTCCCCGAGATCACGGTCGTGGCCGTCGACGCGGTGGGGAAGAAGACGGAGGCGGTCAAGCTGTTCGCGCGGCGGCTCGGGATCGACAACGTCGAGGTGTGGAACGGCCGGGCCGAGGCCTACGATGGGCCGGCCCCGCACCTGTCGGTGAGCCGGGCGACGGCCCCGCTGGCGTCGCTGTGGGCGTGGCACACCCGAGCGCGCACCGACGGCCTCGACATCGCGGACGGGGCGTGGCCGCCCGGCCTGGTCTGCCTCAAAGGCGGCGACTTGGGCGCTGAGGAGGCCGACCTCCGCCAGTCCGCCCACGTCGAGGTGGAGACCTGGCCGCTCGACCCGGTCTTGGGCCCCGAGTGGGCCGACAAGGCGCTCGTCCACGTCGCCGAGCGCGCCTGACGCCGGTGGCGTGCCCTCGTCCCATCGCGGTCGTCACGGGCACGCCACCGGCGTGCCCCTACGGCGGACACGGAAAGGGACCGCGCCCGCCGGGTGCGGCCGGCGGGCGCGGGATCGGCGCGGCGGGATGCGAGGACCGCCAGCCGAGATCAGGAAGGAGGTCTAGTAGCGTCCGCGACCGCCCCGGCCGCCGGTGGCCTTCCCGCCGAAACGGTAGCCGAGCGAGACCGTGAACGCCTGGTTCCGGACGAACAGCGGGTCGACGGGGACCCCGTCGATCTCGTCATCGAATGCGTCCTGAAGCCCGATCACGTAGCGGAGGTCGACGCCCACAGGGCCCGACCAGTAGTCGGCGCCCAGTGCGATCCCGATGTCCGTCCGCGTCTGCTCGTCTTCGTTCGGCCCGCGGTCGGGGGCGAACTCAGCCCGGACGGGGATGCCGATCTGAGGCCCGGCGTACAACCCGGCGTCGGCGTAACGGGTCAGGGGGAGGCCGGCGCGGAGCAGGACCGGGACGTCGATGTAGTCGAGCTCGTAGGTGCCCGACCCGTTGTCCTGCTTCGCCCCCTCCTGGCTGTAGAGGGCCTCGACCTGAACGCCCAGGCTCGGGCTGACGTCGAACCGGAGACCGGCTCCGCCAGAGGCGCCGAGCCGGGGGTCGAAGATGAGGGCGTCGTCGCCGGAGAAGAACGCGGTGTTGAGGCCGCCCTTCAGCAGGAACGTGGTCTGGGCGGAGGCCGGGGCCGCGACGAGGGCGACGAGGGCCACGGAAAAGAAGACGAGGCGCATGGGTCCGGGGGGAATGGGATGACGTGTGCGCAGCGCCCGATGCCGGGCGTGCGGTCGAGGCTTCAAGCCGCAGACCAACGGCGCCGGGTCTCGGCTCCACGCCGTCTTCGGCCGCAGAAACGAACCGTTTCCCGCGATCCGCCGTTGACAAATCGCTGTCACCCGTCCGATCCTGCGGACGGCTCCGCCCGCCGCCGTCGTCACCCCCGCCCGCGCCCTCCGGGCCCCCCCGATGCCCCGTTCCGACCGCTCGCTCAACAAGACCGAACGCCTGTTCGCGCTGGTGCTCCTGCTCCAGAACCGGCCCAACATGACCTCGCGCGACCTCGCCGAGCACTTCGGCGTGAGCCGCCGGACCATCTTCCGCGACTTGCGCACCCTTGGTGAGAGCGGCGTCCCGCTGACCTACGCCGAGGCCGGCGGCTACGAGATCTTGGAGGGCTACCAACTCCCCCCCCTCATGTTCAGCGCCCGCGAGGCGGCCACCCTCTTGATCGGCACCGGCTTCACCAAGCTCCAGCCCGACGGCAGCTTGCGGACCGACGCCGACGCGGTGGCCATGAAGATCCGGAACGTGCTGCCCGAGCCCGTCCGCGACTATATCGACCGGTTGCAGGAGCAGACCGTGCTGGCGCCGTTCAACGAGACGCAGGTCGGCGGCGGGGCGACCGAGGACGAGGAGGGCCTGTGGTTCGACCTCTCGGAGGCGATGGCGCGGCAGCGCGTCGTCAAGATGACGTACTACGTGGCCAGCCGGGACGAGGAGACGGTCCGCGAGGTGAACCCGCTGGGCCTCGTCTACTACTCGGACCACTGGAACCTCATCGCCTACGACCACCTGCGCGACGACATCCGCAACTTCCGGCTGGACCAGATCAAGAAGGCCCGGACCCGGTTCGACACGTTCGAGCCGCCGGCCGGGTTCGACCTCAAGGAGCACCTCCGCGAGCGCGGCGCGGGCCCGAAGAACGTCCGCATGACGGTCCGCTTTCGGAACCGGGCGTGGCGCTGGGCCCGCCGCGCCGTTCCCGCCGACGTCGAGCAGG
This sequence comes from Rubrivirga sp., assembly GCF_965213695.1. Lineage (GTDB taxonomy): Bacteria > Bacteroidota > Rhodothermia > Rhodothermales > Rubricoccaceae > Rubrivirga. The sequence goes on from NZ_OZ243912.1 coordinate 566,775, forward strand.
AGCTGCCCGTCGGCGGCGACTGGACCGAGGTCACGTTCGAGTTCGAGAACCTGGCCTACGTCGCCAAGTGGCTGCTCCGCTACGGGACCGACGCCGAGGTCGTGGCGCCGGCGGCGCTCCGCGACGAGGTCGCCGAGCAGGCCCGGGCCGTGGCCGAGATGTACGGGGCGGTGCCGGCATGAGCACCGACGGACCCGACCCGGCCCGCGACGCCTACGTCGTCGGCGTGATGACGATGGAGGTCGAGAACCGCGACTCCGAGCGGTTCCGGCGCCGCGTGGACGCCGCCGCGAAGGCGGTCGACGGCGTGCTGACGACCGCGCTCGGCGTCCGCGTCGAGCTCCACGCCTTCGAGGGCCCACACCTGACGCCGACGGCCGGGGCGTACTCGCCGCTCGACTTCCTCCAGATCGGGATGGCCGAGAAGCTCGAGCGCGGCGTCCACTTCCTGCTGATCGTGACCGAGGTCGACTTGTCGGCCTCGACGCTGTCGTACACGCTGGCGCTGCCGAGCCAGCTCACGAACGTGGCCGTCGTCTCGACCAAGCGGCTCGACCCGGACTTCTGGGGCGACGACCTGAGCGAGGCCGAGGCCGACGACCGGGCCGCGCGCCGGCTCGAGACGCTCGTGCTCCACTCGTTCGGCCACCTCCTCAACCTGGACCACGACCCGGACCCGCACAACGCGATGTTCGACTTCGCGGGCGTCGACGGGCTGGACGCGATGGGCGGGTTCTCCGAAGGCCAGCGCGCGGCCATGCGGCGGGCGCTCCCCCGCGAGGCCCACGAGCGGACGGCCACGAGTGGCCACGCCGCGTTCGTCTTGAAGACGCTGGCCCGGGACTGGCGGAGCATCGGGGCGGCCGTGGCCCGGGCCAACCCGCTGCGCTTGGCGACCCAGCTCCCGACGATGGTCACGGCCGCGCTCTCGGTCCTGATCTTCCTCTTCTTTACGCCCGACATGTGGGACGTCGCGAGCACGGTCGACCTCTACCAGATCGTCCTGTTCTCGGCCATCACGATCGTGGCCTCGACGGTCGTGCTGTACCGGGCGTTCGCGTTCGGCCGCGTGACCGGGCGCGGCCGGGTCCTGGCCGAGTCGACCGTCGTGACGAGCGCGGCGACGGCCGTGTGCCTGCTCCTCACGATGACCGCTCTCTTTGCCGGGTTCGCGCTGATGACCTACGGCGGCATCGTCACCATCTTCCCCCGCAAGCTGATGGAGACGTGGCCGACCGTGGACCCGGCGGTCCGCCCGCTCGACCACATCAAGCTGAGCCTGTTCGTGGCCGGGCTCGGCCTGCTGGCGGGCTCGCTCGGCGGCCGGGCCGACAGTCGGGACTTGGTCCGCGCCGTCCTGTTCGTGGACGAGGAGTCGTGACGGGACCCCCTGCCGATCCGCCCCTCGCTCCGCTCAGCGGGCGGACCGGCTGTCCCCCTTCAAGGGGGACAGCTTTCCGAGCCGGGAGCGAAGCGACTTGCCGGAAAGCGGGGGGTCCCGGTCGTCTCACGTCCTGGAGATCGGCCTACGACGGGTGCCCGCCCGCCAGCGCGCCGCTGCCTTTAGATCACCTCGAAGTCGGCCCGGATGCCGACGGCGGTCTCGACGATGTTCGTCACGTTGACCGTCACGTCGCCCTCGCCCTGGGTCGTCTTGTGGTAGATGGTGCCCTCGAAGGTGGCCTCGTCGATGTCGGTCGAGATTGCGGCCCCGTCCTCATTCGCGAAGAAGACGCCGCGGTACTGCTTCCCCTCGAACGTGTCGACGGGGAACACGTAGCCCTGACCTTCGATACCGGCCAGCTTCGCGTCGTGGAGTTCGTAGAGCGCCAAATCAAACCTCGTGGAGTGTGGGACAAAGGGGCGACCGCCGGGCCGGCCCGAGGGCCTCGCGCCGAGCCTCGCCGACCTATCCTTCAATCGACCGACGCCCCTCGGGGTTTCTCCCAGCCATGAATCTGCCGTCCGCTGCCCGCCTGCTCCTCGCCGTGGTCGCCGTCGCCGGCTGCGCGCCGACGGCCGTGGTGCCGGACGTCCCGGCGGAGCCCACGCCGCAGGCCGTCTCGTTCACCGTCCTCCACCTCAACGACGTGTACGAGATCACGCCGGTCGAGGGCGGGCGGGCCGGCGGGCTGGCGCGCGTGGCCGGCCTGCGCCAGCAGCTTCGGGCCCAGGACCCGAACACGATCACCGTGCTCGCGGGCGACTTCCTGAGCCCGTCGGCCCTCGGCACGGCCCGCGTCGACGGCGAGCGGCTCTACGGGAAGCAGATGGTGGCCGTCCTCAACGCGCTCGGGCTCGACGCCGCGGCCGTGGGCAACCACGAGTTCGACGTCAGCGCCGACGCCTTTGAAGCGCGCGTGGCCGAGGCTCGCTTCCCGTTCGTCTCTGCGAATGCCGTCCGGCCGGACGGGACGCCGTTCCCCGGGATCGCCCGGCGCCTCGTGTGGCCCGTGGCCGTCGCGCCCGGCGACACGGTCCGGGTGGGGATCGCGAGCGTCGTGCTGCCGTCGAACCCGAAGGAGTGGGTCCACTACCTCGACGCCGACTCGACGCTGCGGGCCGAGGTCGCCCGCCTTGACGCCGAGACCGACGTCGTGATCGGCCTGACGCACCAGGCGTTCGCCGACGACGTGGCCGCGGCGGCCACGATTCCCGGGCTCGACGCGGTCCTGGGCGGCCACGAGCACGAGAACGTCCGGGCCTACCGCGGGCCCCGCTTGGTCCCCGTCCTCAAGGCCGACGCGAACGCGCGGACGGTCTACGTCCACCGCGTCACGCTCGACCGGTCGACGGGCGCCGTGACGGTCGCCTCCGAGCTGGTCCCGATCACGCCGGCCACGCCCGAAGACCCCGCGACGGCCGCCGTCGTCGCCGAGTGGGTCGAGGTCGCGAGTGCCGGCTTCCGCGCCGACGGGTTCGACCCGGACCGCGTGGCCGTGGTCACGACCGAGGCGCTCGACGGCCGCGAGAGCACCGTCCGCACGCGGCCGGCGCGGCTGGGCGCGCTCATCGCCGAGGGCTTCCGCCGGGCGGGTGGCGCCGAGGCCGGCCTGTTCAACGGCGGCTCCGTCCGCGTCGACGACGTGATCCCGGCCGGGCCGTTCACCGAGTACGACGCGATCCGCGTGCTCCCGTTCGGCGGCCAGGTCGTGACCGTCCGGATGCCGGGGTCGCTGCTGGCGCGCGTGCTCGACCAGGGCCTGGCGAACGCCGGGACCGGCGGGTTTTTGCAGACCGCCGCCGTCGGCCGCCAAGGCGACTCGTGGACGGTGGCCGGCGCTCCGCTCGACCCGGGCCGCCTCTACACCGTCGCCACGAGCGACTTCCTGGTCTCGGGAAGAGAGACGGGCCTGGACTACCTCGACGCCGAGACGAACCCGGAGGTCGAGCTGGTCGGCGAGCACGGCGACGTCCGCCGGGTGCTGCTGGACGAGCTGGTGCGGGCGTACGAGTAGGTCAGCGGTCGCAGTCGCGGGCGTCTTGGGAGATCGACTTGAGCCGGATCTCGAACTCGACCGTCGAGCACGACGGGATGTCGACGAGCCCCTCGGCCTGCGCCCCGATCTGCTGGCGGCCGAACGCCAGGTCCGGCGGGACCGTTACGAGCCGCGTCTGGCCCACCCGCTGCCCGGCCATCCCCAGCAAGAACCCACGCGGAATGTTGGGCTCGCCGTTCGGGAAAACGAACCGGCGGTCCGTGCCCTGGGCGAACACGCCGCCGCCGTCGGCCAAGCGGCCGACGTACTCGACGGCGACGCAGTCGCCCGAGCGGATCTCGGCGCCGGGCGTGACGTCGGCCGGGGTGACGTCCTCGAAGGCGAACACGTCGGCGGACGGGCAGACCACCGACGAGCCGCTGCTGTCGCAGCCGGTGAGCGCGGGCGCGCCCGACAGAGCGCACAGGCCGAGGAGGGCAGGAAGCAGGCGGAGCGTGCGCATGGGTCGGGGGGAGACGGCCCGCAAGCTAGAGGGACCCGCCGAGCCGGCGCCCGCCCGGACGCCTTTTCACCCCGTCTGGGCCCAGGGTCGTTAGGTTCTGCTCGCCTCTCGCAATCGACTCCGTAAGATCGATAGTCATCCCCGCGCAGGCGGGGACCCATACGGTTCTGCTCGCTGGCTGAGCGCCGCATGGATTGGCTGCGCCGACGCTTCGCGGTCCCGCGTGCGCGGGAATGACCCGTGTTGTTTGAGTGGTCGAAAAAGAACTTGACAGCCCTGCCGTCTGGGCCGGTGATCAGTGGGCCAGGACTCTCCCCCGCACCCCGGCGATTCCACCGACGCACGGATGACTGATCCACCGGCGACCGACGCACTGCGCGAAGCGCCTCAGTGCTGTGTCCAGCCTCTATGGACCGGCTAGCGGTCGGCCCGATCCACCACCCCTGTCTCCTCCTGTCCAGGCCTGCCCCCGCGCAGGCGGGAAAGGGGGACTCCCCGACGGGCTCCAGCGTGGGGCGGACTCGGCAGTAGCGGCCTGCCGAAGCGCCTCAGGCCGTGTCGAGCGCGCCCGGGTCCACGCGGTCGAGCAACGTCCGCAGCGTGTCGAAGCCGACGCGGGCGCGGGCGTCGGCCCACGGGACCCAGGCGACGGCCTCGATCCCCTCGCGCTCTTCCGGCTCGAACGCCTGGGCCGTCGTCGTCATGGCGTACCACCGGGTCGTCTTGACGGCGTAGACGTCGCGCTTGGTCCAGGGGTACCCGTGGACCGTGTCGCCGAGGTCGGCCGTGATCGCGAGCTGGCCCTCGTCGATGCCGACCTCCTCGGCCACCTCGCGCCGGGCCGCCTCGCGGACGGTCTCGCCGTTGTCGAGCTTGCCCTTGGGGAGGTCCCACGCGCCGCGCCGGAAGATCAGGAGGACCTCGACATCCGCCTCCTGGCGGACGACGACGCCGCCGGCGGCCAGGACCGGGACAGGCTTCCACAGGTCGCCGTCGGGGTCCACGTTGAGGACGGCCGGGCGTGGGACCTCGGCCGTCGTCGGGCCGTCCGGGTGGAGCGTGAGCGCGTCGCCGTCCAGGACGAGGACGCGGCCGAGCCGGCCGTCCGGCGACACGGCCGCGCGGTGGGCCGCGTCGAGGTCGCGGTACAGCCGGAACGGCTCGCCGTCGGCCCGCCAGCCCTCGGGCGGGACGGGGTCGTGGGCGCGGACGAACGTCGGGAGGAAGAGGAGCACGGGGACCGGGTGGGCGTGTCCGGTAAGATCGCCGCTCCCGCGGCCCTCTACCGCCGTCCCTCCTCCAATCGCATGGCGTACGACGTCGACCTTCTCGTTCTCGGCGGCGGCGCCGCGGGCCTCACCGCCGCCGGCACGGCCGCCAACCTCGGGGCCAAGACGATGCTGGTCGAGCGCGACCGGCTGGGCGGCGACTGCACCTGGACCGGCTGCGTTCCGTCGAAGACGCTCCTCCACCACGCCGACCTCCGCGCCCACGCCGCGGCCGTCCTCGCCGACGCGGCCCGAGGCGATGGGGCCACCCCCAACCTTCCGCCCGTCGACTTCGCGGCCGTCATCGGCGACGTCCGTGAGACGCGGCGCGAGATCTACCAGGACGCCGACGCGCCCGAGATCTTCGAGGGGTTCGGCATCGAGGTCGTCACCGGCGACGCGGCGTTCACCGGTCCCCACGCCGTCCGCATCGACGGCGACTCGCCGCGCGACGTGACGTTCCGGATGGCCGTTATCTGCACCGGCGGCCGGGCCGCGCCGCCGCCCATCGACGGGCTCGACGAGACGCCGCACCTGACGAACGAGGGCCTGTTCGAGATCGAGACGTTGCCGGGCCACCTGGTCATCGTCGGCGCCGGGCCCATCGGGTGCGAGATGGGGCAGGCGTTCCGCCGGCTCGGCAGCGAGGTCACGATTGTCGACCGCGCCGACCGCCCGCTCGGCCGCGACGACGCCGACCACGCGCGCATCATCCAGCGGGTCCTCGAAGGCGAGGGCGTCCGCTTCGTGCTCGGCGCCGACGTGGACCGGGTCGAGGGCGAGGTCGGCGCGGTCACGCTCCACCTCTCGCGCGACGGACAGTCGGAGACCGTCGAGGGCGACACGCTGCTCATCGCGACCGGCCGCAAGCCCAACGTCGAGGGCTTGGGGCTGGAGGCGGCCGGCGTCGCCGTCGGGAAAAAGGGGGTCACGGTCAACGAGCGGTGCCGGACGTCGCAGCGCCACATCTGGGCCGCCGGCGACTGCACGGGCGAGTACCAGCTCACCCACATGAGCGAGCACATGGGGAAGCTGGCGGCCACGAACGCCGTCCTCAAGCTGCCCTCGTCCATCGACCGCGACGGCATCGCGTGGACGACGTTCACGACGCCCGAGGTCGCCCAGCTCGGGCCGACGGAGGCCGAGCTCCGCGACGACGGCCGCTCGTTCGTGACCTACCGGTTCCCCTACACCAAGGTCGACCGCGCGGCCACCGAGCACGCCACGACGGGCCACATCAAGATCCACGCGACGCGGTGGCGCGGCACCATCCTGGGCGCGAGCGTCGTCGGCGCCCGCGCGGGCGAGCTGATCTCGATGCTGGCCGTCGCCAAAAAGGGCGGCGTCTCGGTGCGGACGGTCTCGGACACCATCATCCCGTACCCGACCTACGGGCTCGGCGCCCGCCGCGCGGCCGACCAGTACTACGTCCAGAAGCAGTTCCCGACGGCCATCAGCGCCGTCAAGCGTGTGTTCGGCTACCGCGGCCTGACGCCGCCGCCGCCCGACCCCGACCGCGTGCTGTGACGCGGCCCCGCCCCGTTTGTCGCGGACGCTTTCGCCGACGTCCGTTCTCCCGCCGGGAGGGGTCGAGGGCCCGCCATCCTCGACCTGTGGGCGCCTCGTCCATACCGTCCTCCCTCCGGCTCGGCGCGTTGTGTCTGCTGGCGACCGTCGCCGCCGACGCGAGCGCCCAGGTCGACCGCTTCCAGACGATCAGCGCCCTCGACGGCGTCCCGGCCCTGGCCGATGGCGACCGGTTCGGGGTGGCCGCGGCGACGCTCGGCGACCTCGACGGGGACGGGACGGTCGAGGTCGCCGTCGGCGCCTACGGCGACGCCGAGGGCCGAGGCGCCGTCTGGCTCCTGTCGCTCGCGCCCGACGGGTCGGTCCGCGTCGCCCGCCCGATCCGGCTCGACGGGACTGAGCCGGGCGACGCCTTCGGCACCGCGCTGGCCGCACTCGGCGACCTCGACGGAGACGGGACGCCCGAGCTGGCGGTCGGCGCCGACCGCGACGACGACGGAGGCGAGGACCGAGGCGCCGTCTGGGTCCTGTCCCTCGGCGCGGCGGGCGACGTGCGGGCCGCTCGGAAGATCAGCGCGACCGCCGGCGGGCTGACCGACGTCCCGGCCGACGGGGACCTGTTCGGCCACAGCGCCGCCGCTCTCGGTGACCTCGACGGCGACGGGGTCCCCGACCTCGCGGTCGGCGCCGACGACGCGGACGACGGCGGGCCGAACCGGGGCGCCGTCTGGGTCCTGTTCCTCGCCGCCGACGGGTCGGTCCGCCAGAGCCAGCGCATCAGCGACACGGCCGGCGGCTTTGAGGGCGCGCTCGACGACGGCGACCTGTTCGGCCAGGCCGTCGCCGGGCTCGGCGACCTCGACGCCGACGGGACGCCCGACCTCGCCGTCGCGGCCTCGCTCGACGACGACGGCGGCGACGGCCAGGGCGCCGTCTGGGTCCTCTTCCTCCGGCCGGACGGGACCGTCCGCCAGCACCAGAAGATCAGCGCGACGGCCGGCGGATTCAGCGGGGCCCTCGACCCGCTCGACGTGTTCGGGAGCTCGCTCGTGGCGACCGGCGACCTCGACGGCGATGGGACCCCGGACCTCGCCGTCGGCGCCAACCGCGACGACGACGGCGGGCCCAACCGCGGCGCGGGCTGGCTCCTGTTCCTCCGCTCCGACGGGACCGCCCGGGCCCACCAAAAGCTGAGCGCGACTGCGGGCGGCGCGGTCGGCCCGCTCGCCGACGGGGACGAGTGGAACCCGACGGCGGCCTTGGGCGACCTCGACGGCGACGGGGCGGCCGACCTTCTGTTCGGCTCCCGCCTCTCCGACCTCGGCGGCCCCACGCGCGGCGCGGCCCGCGTCCTGTTTACCGGAACCGCCGTCGCGGACGAGGCCCGCCCGCCTGCCTCAGGCCTCGTGCTGGGCCCGCCGTTCCCATCGCCGACGCGGGGCCGGTCCGAGGTCCGGTTCCAGCTCGACGCCCCGGCCTGGGTCACCGTCCGCGTGGTCGACGCGCTGGGCCGCGTGCTCGCCACGCTCGTCGACGGCGACCGGCCGGCCGGCTCGCACCGGGTCGCGCTCGACGGGTCCGGGTGGGCCGCTGGCGTCGTGTTCGTCCGGGCGGAGGTGGACGGCGCGTCGTCGAGTCGCCCGCTCGTCGTCGTCCGCTAGTGCCGTGACACGTTGCTCGTGAGCGGACTCCCTGGTCGGTCGGCCATCGCTCCGCTCAGCGGCCGGCCGACCTATCACCCTTGAAGGGCAGGGCTGCTACGTCCTGTCGATAGCAATCGAATCACAGTCGTCATTGGCTGGCGCCGTCGCTTCGCGGTCCCGCGCACGCGGGAATCCATGCGGCCATTGTGTTCGGCGAGCGGCACCGTATGGATCCCCGCTTGCGCGGGGATGACTGTCGTTTTGTGTAGGAATATGACTCGCGCCCGAGAACTTAGCGACCCTGCCCTTGAAGGGGGACGGCTTCTGCTGCACGGAGCGGAGCGATGGCAGCGGGGGCGGGGGGTCGGCCTACGGCCAACCTGGCATCGGTCTAGACCGGGTCGGCGAGCGGGGCGAGCGCGCCGTCTCCCGTCGGCGCGTACGGGTTGGGGACCGTGTCCGGCTGCGTCACGGCGGGCGCCCCCGGGCTGGGCGCGCCGGCCTCGACCTGTCCCGGCAGCGTGACCCGGAACGTGGTCCCGACGCCGACCTCGCTCGCGACGTCGATGGCCCCGCCCATGAGCGTGACCAGCCGCTTGGTGATGGCGAGACCGAGCCCGTTCCCCTCGGCGACGCGGCCGTGGCCCGTCGAGGCCTGCTCGAAGTCCTCGAACAGGCGAGGCAGGAAGTCGGGGTCGATCCCGTGGCCCGTGTCGAACACGCTCACGACCAGGTCCCCGTCGGCCCCGTCGACGGTGACGACGATGTGGCCGTGGTCGGTGAACTTGACCGCGTTGCCGACGAGGTTCGTCACGACGCGGCCGAGCGCGTCGGGGTCGAGTGTGGCCGGGACGACCGAGTGGTCGGGCAAGGCGCGGAGCGGGATCCCCTTCGCGTCGGCGAGCGGGGCCAAGGCCTCGACCGCCTCGCGGACGACGGCGGCGGCGTCGACCGAGCGCGGGTGGAGCGTCAGCCGGCCCGCTCGGAGCTGGGCCGACTCCAGGATGGCGTTGACGGTCCGGAGCAGGCGGTGGCCCCCGCTCAGGATGTGGCTCGCGAGCCGGTGGACCTCGGGGTCCGGCCCGTGGTCGGTCAGGATCTCGGCGAACCCGAGGACGGCCGTGAGCGGCGTCCTCAGCTCGTGGCTCGCGTTCGCGAGCATGGTGTCCTTGAGCGCGTCGGCCCGGCGGAGCTCGGCGTTGAGGCCGTCGAGCTCGTCGGCCCGGTCGCGCTCGGCGTCGGCCCGCTTCCGGTGGTGCTGGCTGGCGGCCCACGCGATGGCCACCACGCCCGTGCCGGCGGCGAGCGCCGCCAGGAGAGCCGCCCACGTGGTGAGGTACCACGGCGGCGGGACGCGGAGGGCAACCGTCGCCGAGCGGGCCGGGGCACCCTGGGCCGTCCGCGCCTCGACGCGGAAGGCGTAGTCGCCGGGGGGCAGGTTGGTGTAGTCGCGGAACCGCTCGTCGCTCCACGCGCTCGGCCCGTCGTCGTGGCCGACAAGCTCGGTCCGGTAGCGCGTCCCCGCGGCGTCGTTGAACGCGGCGGCCGAGAACCGGAACCGGACGGGCTGGCGGTAGGGGACGGTTGCCGCCCCGTCGTCGAGGCCGAGGTCGGCCCCGGTCCCGCCGCCGCTGGTCTCGACCGACCGGACGAGCGCGGGCACGGCCACGTCGTAGCGCGTGTCGGGCGTGGTGCTCAGGCGGAGGAGGCCGGCCGTGGTCGGCACCCACAGCGCGTCGCCTTCGAGGTGGACGCCCCAGACGCCGGACGTCCGGCGGAGTGCGGACGGCGTGACGTCCTCCCACTGTCCGTCTCGGGGCACCAGGGCCCTCAAGCGGTCACGCCCGGAGATCCAAACGCGGTCCTCGCTGTCGGTCCAGATGCCGTAGCCCTGGGTGAGGTCGCCGACGGTCTCCTCTACGGCACGGGCGAGCGCGTCCATTCGCGTGAACCGGATCTGGTCCCCAACGCCGTCGACCTCGTACGGCCCGAGATCCGCGAGAACGACGAGGTTCCCATCGATGCTCTGAACGGAGGCCAGGCCCTCCGGGACCCCGTCACCCGGTCCGTAAACGCGGTCTACTTCGCCAGTCGGTGCGAGCCGGATCAGGTACCCGCCCATCTCGGCCACCCAGGCACCGCCGTCCTCGGTGGGGTAGACAGATCGGACTTCGCCCTCGATGCCCTCGACTCGTGTTTCGCTTCCCCAGCCGGCTCCTCGCGGCCGAAGGACGGCAAGCCCCGGTCGGAGACCCACATAGACTGCGAGGTCTGAGGTCCGCCCGGCGGTCACGAGCGAGAACGCCGTCTCGGGGAGGATGACCGAGGCCGAGAGGCCATCGATGGCGAACACCCCGGTGGTTGCGGCTACGAGCAGGCCGCGCTCCGTAGAGAGCAAGTCCCAGGCCTGATCAATCGGCGCGTCGCCGGCCAGGACGGGCTCGAACGTGGCCGGTGCGGCGTCGGCAGAGGGGCGGAGCCGGTACACGCCTCGGCCAGTCGCCGCGTAGAGCCGACCGTCGTGACGAACAACATCGTACACCACGCCGTCGAGCCCGAGGCGGGAGTCGAACGTGGTGAGGGGAGAGCCGACGTCGACACGAGCGACGCCCTCCGACAGGGCGAGCCAGAGGCCACCTTGAAGGTCGGTGGCGCACCCGATCACCAGGTCGTCCGGCGTGAGGCCCGCCGCCGGCCCGAAGCGCTCGACGACCTGCCCGCCGGGAGTGATCACCAGGACGCCGCCACCGGTCGTGGTGATGGCCAGCGCGCGGCCGTCAGCAACGGGGCAGCCGTGGTACGCCCGTGTTTGCTGCAACGTCTCGGTAGCCTCGGTTGGGATCGACACGAACGGGTCGACGGCGCCGGGGTCGAGGCGGAACAGCTCGTCGTCGGTGACGATCAGGAGCGCGCCGCCCGGGGACCCGTCGAGGTCGAGGAGCACGCGGACCGGCACGTCGGCGACGGCCGCGCCCCCGTCGACCGGGACGAGCTCGCGGTCGGCGTAGCGCAGGAGGCCGGCCCCTTCGAGCCGGACGTAAAGGGCGCCGCCCGCCTCGAACGCCTTGTGGAACCGGCGGCCCTCCGGCGCGCGCTCGACGTCGACGACCCGCCCACTGACGACGAAGACGAGCCGGTCGAAGGCCTGGAACAGGACGCCCTCGTCGGACGCGACGGCGGCCCAAATCGTCGTCCCGTCGAGGTCGGCGCCTCCGGCCACCTCCCGGTACGCCAGCCGGCCCGTGGTGTCCGGCGCCAGGACGCCGAGCGTGCCCTCGCCCCCGACGTGAACAGCCCCGCTCGGGCCGACGGCAACCGCGCGCGCGCGGAACCCCGGGACGTCGATCAGCCGCCAGTCCGCCCCGTCGTATTCGAGGACGCCGTCGGAGTTGGCGACGTAGACCAGGCCCGTCGGGGCCTGCACGACGTCCCACGACTGGCGGTGGCCTCCGGTGGCGTCCGGGCTGAACCGGGCAACAAACGCCGACACGCCTCGATCGGGGTGACCGGTGGCCTGCCCGAGCACGGGCCGGCCGGGCGGGGCCTGCCCGGCGGTCGGGTTCGCCACCGCCGCCGTACCCGCGTCGGGGCGGAGGGAAAAGACGAGGGTGGCGGCCACGAGCGCGCCCGCGACGACGGCGCCCGCGACGAGAGCACGTCGAGGAGTCATGGACGGGGTATCGTCTCCGTCGCTCAAAACTTTAATCCGCTCATTCGGACCTCTCGCGTGACGTGCGGGGTTAGTATACCTCTCCACCACCCCCACCCTGGCACCCCATGAACGGCCTTCTCTCTCTCTTCCTCACGTTCCTCTCGTTCTCGAACGCCACCGGCACCGGCGGCGGGAACAACGGCGGCCACACCCGTCCCGACGGCGAGATCCTCGACTGAGGAATTTGCCGCGTTCCGATGCTCTACGGAGCGTCCGTGAGGCTTCGAGCGCCGCACCCTTCAGGGTGCGGCGCTCGTCGTTTTGGGAAACATGGGCGTTTCAGCGTGGCCGAGCGGTTCGAAAAGCAGGTCTGGTAGACACGCGAGATTCGTTGTCAAACTGTTGGCGTCGTGGCTCGGTAGCGGCGGCCATGCGGACTCGAGTGTTCTACCTTGCTCGTCCGACACGCCTCGGCCCACGGACCCCGCCAGGGATCGAGCGGCCCAGGTCAGACGTCCCACCGGTGGAGGACGGAATGCTGATCGACGCGATCCATAACGCCTCTCAGGAGTTGATGGCCCTCCTGATCGAGCTGTCCGAGACGTTCCCCGGGGCCGTCGCCTACGTCACCGAGCCCGGTGTGGCGGCCTCGCTCCAACTCTCGGTCGCAGCCGAGGGTGAGGGGCTGGCGGTGGGGCTCCTCAGCCCGGACGAGGGAGCGAGGCACCTCCCCTATTGGGAGGCCAGGTTGGAGCAGCGCGTCCGGGTCGACGAGCGAAACCGGACGGACCGGCTCCCGATTCCACCCCGCACGGCCTCGGTCCTGATCCTCTTCGATCAGGGGGAGTACGTCTGGGGCCAGTGGATGAGGGTCATCCAGTACCGTTCGGTCAACTGACGAGCGGCCGGGTGCGGTCCCCGCTAGCCCTCGGCGCCGTCGCCTGATGGACCAAGGCGGGTCGAGATCGGAGGCCGAGGCGGTCGTCGCGCGGTGCGGGTCGCGGGGACCTACTTTGCCACGTCGCCCCACCACCCCGCTTCGTGCCCCGCCTGACCGACGACGAGATCCGCCAGCGGTACGGGCTCCCGCCCGGGGCCCGGGTCGTCCGGCTCCGCCCCGACGCGCTCGGCCGGGTCCGCGTCACGCCCGACGCGTTCGCCTACGTCGAGGTCGAGTCAGCGCTCGACGGGGCCGCGTGGGACCGGCCCGTCGTCGTGGCTGGGACGACGGTCCGGCTCTCGGTCCAGGGCACGATGGTCGGCGACGGGGCCGGCGGCGTCCCCCCCGCCCGGGTCGAGGTCACGCTGAGGGACGCCCGGGACCGGACCGTCGGGCGCGGCGAGGGGCCAGTGCACCGGGACCGGGCGGTCGTCGAGGTGGCCGTCGACCGGCGGGCGGCCGAGCGCGAGCCGGACGGCGTGCTCTGCGCGGCCGACGTCGAGATCCGGGATCTGGGGCTCAAGGTCGTCTCCGCGCCGCTCCTCGTCCTCCCGTTCGCCGAGTTGGTGGACGCCCGGTGGTCGGCGCCCGAGGCCCGCGACGGCGACGTCGTCACGCTCGCGTGCCGGCTCACGGGGAGCCCGGCCGGGGTCGAGCGGGCCGGGCGGGAGCGGGCCGAGGTCGAGGTCGTGCGCGGGGACGGGGGCGGCGACGTGTTCGAGCCCGTCGCCACGCTCCGGGCCACGGCCACGGCCGGCCGGGTCGAGGTGGCGTGGCGGGTCGGGTACGACGCCGACGGGAAGGCCCGGATCGCGACGCAGGCCGACCACGACGCGGTCGCCGAGCGGATGGGCGCAGTCACCACCGGGCCTCGGCGCGGACGAACAGGCGGGGCGCGAGCGTCGCCCCGAGCGGATGCCGGCGCTCCGGCGCACCGAGCACGTTGCGGCCACCGAGCGACAGGCGGAGACGGTCGCCCCAGGCCCGCTTGCTCAGGCCGAGGTCGAGGAGGACGGCGGCCGGCAGGTCACCGAGGCCGGCCCACGTCGTCGCCGAGCGGACGTCGAGCCGGGCCCAGAGCGCGAGCCGCTCGTCGGGACGGAGGGTCACATCGACGGCGGCGCGGAGGCGGGGGAGCCGGGCCCAGGCGTCGGTGAAGGCGGGCGTGCCCGTGACGGCGCCCTGCGCCCGGGCCTCGGCGCGAACCCGGACGCCGCCGTGCCACGCCGCGCCGATCCGGCCGACGGTCGCGGTGCCCCTCGCGTCCCCGACGTCCGCCCGCTGGCCCTCCGCCGACGCCGTCAGGCGGAGCGGGCCTCGGCCACCGCTCGCCGCCAGCCGGAGCCGAGCGACGTCGGACGGGCCGGTGGCCTCCGCGACCGTGCCGAACTCGTCGTAGCCACGGGTCGTCCAGGCGGACAGGTCGGACTGTTCCTCCGCGAGCGTCCGCCGTGCCGAGCCGTCGAGACGGACGGTGAGGCCACCCCTCCGGCGCCACGCCTCCGCCCGGATTCCGCCGCCGAGCCCGCCGGCCACCGTCCCGGCAGCGGTCAGGCTCGCGCCCCCCGCGGTCCCCCCGTGCTGGACCTCCGCCCACATCCGCCCGACGGTGACGGCGTCCTCGAACCCCGGGGCTGCGACCGACGTCTGCTCGGCCTGGACACCTGCCGAGACGGACCGGCTTGGGCGCCCGACGCGGGCCGCGAGCGCGGCGTCGAGCCGGTTTTCTCGCCACGAGGGGTCGAGCGCGAGCGCGCTCCAGTCGGGCCGGTCGAGGTCGACGCGGGCGACGTGGGCGTGGCCCCAGACGCGAACGTCACCCCGCGTTCTCGCTCCGGCGACCGTCGCCTGGGCCGAGGCGTGGGCCAGCGGCACCTCGCGCCCGACCTCCGGCACGAAGGGGAGGTCCGCGAACTGGCGGACGGCGACGCGCGCCCGGAGCCCGCGGCCCCGAGCTGCTAACGTCACGACCGGCCCGATCCGCTTCGGGTAGCGGCCGACGGACGCCGCGAGTGTGCGTGGGAAGATGGCCGGGTCGGTCGGCAGGAAGTCGCGGTGGCGGACGGCGAGCCACGCCTCGCCGCCGGGCGGGCGGGCGACGGCGCTGGCTTCGACGTCGGGCCCCCAGCGGTCGACGTTGGGGAGCGACGGGTCGAGGTAACGCTGCGGGCCGGGGTCGCCGCTCTCGTTGCCGAGCGAGGCGGAGCCGTAGAGGTGGCGGGTCGCCGGGGCCGTCTCGACGTCGATCCAGGGCCCGCCGAACGCGCCGCCGGCGATCCCGTCGCCCGGGCAGACCACGACGCGCGCGACCTCGGCGAGCGCGACCGGCAGCGCCTCCAGCCCGTCGGGCTCGATCCCGGCGCCGCGCGCGGCCGGCGCCCCGTCGACGAACACGCGGACGCGCCCTCGACCCGGGACGCCGACGCCCGCGACCGGGGCGAGGTCGAACCCGTCCGTCGTCGCGCCGTCCAGCAGCAGCGCCCGGCGGACGATCTCGTGGAGGTGGAGGGCACCCGACGCCTCCAGGTCAGCCCGAGTGACGACGGCGCCGCCCATGCACGGTGCGTCGAGCGAGTCGGCCGGGGCGGTGGCCAGGAGGCCGGCGAGGAGGAGGGCCGTCACCGGGCGAGCGTCCGGAGCCAGCGCGGCGCGTCGAGGCGGACGGCCAGACCACCCGTCGCGGCCACAAGCGTGACCGGCTCGGCCAGCGTCAGCCGCGTCCCGTCGACCTCGGCCCACACCTCGACGCGACCGAGGCGGAGCGCGCCCCCGGCCCACGCGCCGACGGCCAGCTCGGTCTCGTTCTGCAAGTTGCCCGCCTGGTCGTCGTCGATCTGGAACCGCGCGGCCCCGACGCGGACCCCGCCCCCGAGGCGGACCGGACCGACATCGACCGCGGGCCCCCAACCGAGTGTCGGGACAACGAGGGTGAACTCGGGGACGGCCTCATCGGGTGCGTCGTAGGCGGCGGCCCAGACTTCGGCCCGAGCCCGGCCGCCGTAGGCCGGCGCCTCGACGCGGGCGCTCGGGCCGGCGCGGGTCCGCCACGTCTCGCCGAAGCCGCTGGCCATCGGGACGCGAACGCCCGCGCCCGGCGTCAGCGTGGCCTCGGCCGGCTGCGCGTGGGCGGCGGTGGTCAGGGCGAGGACGAGGGCGAGGCGACGCATCGGCCCGAAGCTAGGCGCGCGAGCCCGCGTCCCCTAGAGCGAGGCCAGGTTGCTCGTAGGCGGACCCCCCGTCCGTCCGCCCCTCGCTCCGCTCAGCGGGCGGCCGGACGGTCCCCTTGAAGGGCAGGGTCGTTAAGTTCTGCTCGCCTCTCGCAATCGACTCCGTAAAACCAATAGTCATCCCCGCGCAGGCGGGGACCCGTACGGTCCTGCTCGTGGGCGGAGCGCCGCATGGATTCCCGCGTGCGCTGGAATGACTCGTGTTGTTTGAGTGGTCGAAAAAGAACTTAACAGCCCTGCCTTGAAGGGGGACAGCTCCCCGACCTGGGAGCCCTTCGGCTCCGCTCAGGACAGGCTCCGCGACCGAAGGGGAGCGGGGGGTCCGCTCACGACCCAAGAGTCACGGCACTAGTCGTCCGCCCGGTCGGCCAGCGCGGCGTTGACGGCCGACTGGACGAAGGCTCGGGCCTCCACCTCGTCTTGGGGCACGTCGCCCCAGAACAGGGCCTCCTTGACGGCGCCGATGGCCGACCGCTGGGGCCCACGCAGCTCGCGGATGGCCGACTGGAACAGGGCGCCCCGCCTCGCGGCCTCGGCCTGCCGTGCCAGCACGTAGGCCCACGCCGGGCCGTGCTCGTTCGGGACCTCGCCCTCCAAGACGGCCTCGCGGACCCACTCCTTCAACATCCCGACGGCCACGCCCTCGTCGAGCCCGAGCTGCGCCTTGATCTCGTCGCCCGAGACCGGCGGCTCCCAGTTCCGCATCCGGTCCCGCTCCTCGACCTCTTGGAAGCGGCGCTCGACCCGGTCGAACCCGGCGAGGTACCGGCGGACGCGGCGCGCGTTCTTGCTCGTCACGTCGGCGCGGACGAGCAGCATCAGGTCCTCGACGTCGTCGCCGGCGTCCATCAGCAGGCGGCGGACGGCCGAGTCGGTCACGTCGGAATCCACGAGCGCGGCCGGGCGGTGGTGGAGGCGGACGACGGTCTGGACGAAGTCGAGCGGGTCGCCGAGCGGCAACCGGAGCCGGCGGAACACCTCGGGGATGAGCTCGCGCGGGCCGACGTCCTCGTGGCCGTGGAACGTCCACCCGGTCCCGGGCTCCCACCGCTTGGTGACCGTCTTCCCGACGTCGTGCAAGAGGGCCGCCCAGCGGAGCCACAGGTCGTACCCGTCGGCCCGGTCGCCGACGCCGACGCCGCGCTGGAGGTGGGCGAGGTTGTCGACGACCTCGAGCGTGTGCCAGAAGTTGTCCTTGTGGGCCCGGCCCCCGACCTCCTCGACGCCCGCCAGCGCCGTGACCTCGGGCAGGATGCGCTCCAAGAGTCCGGTCCGGAACAGGAGCCCGAGCCCGGTCGAGGGGACCGGCGCCGCGAGCAGCTTGGACAGCTCGTCCGTGACGCGCTCGGCGCTGACGATCTCGATCCGGTCGGCCGCGGCCGTCATCGCCTCGACCGCCTCGGGGTCGACCTCGAACCCGAGCTGGGCCGCGAACCGGGCCGCCCGCACCATCCGCAGCGGGTCGTCCGCGAACGTCACGGCCGGGTCGAGCGGCGTCCGCAAGACCCCGCGGTCGAGGTCATCGAGCCCGTCGAACCGGTCGACGATCTCCCCGAACGTGGCGGCGGAGAGCGACGCGGCGAGCGCGTTGACGGTGAAGTCGCGGCGGGCGAGGTCCTGGTCGAGCGTCCCGTCCTCGACGATGGGCTTGCGGCTGTCGGCCCGGTAGCTCTCCGTCCGCGCCCCGACGAACTCGATCACCAGCCGGCCCACTTGCGGCTCGCCGGTGAGCGCTTCGAGGCGCTTCGAGGGAATGGTGACGGCGGCGGTCCCGAACGCGGGGTAGACCGCGGGCGCCTTGACGCCGAGCGCCTGGGCCACGGCCTCGGCCAGCGCGATCCCGCTCCCCGGGCCCACGGCGACCACGTCGAGGTCGGTCGTCGGCCGCCCCAGCAGTGCGTCCCGCACGGCCCCCCCGACGGCGTACGCCTCGACACCCAACCGGTCCGCTTCTTGGCCGACGCGGCGCAGGACGGGCTCGAAGGGGAGGGAAAGGCGCGGGGTGGACACGTGGGCTCGTGGACGTGTGGACACGTGAGAAGATCGGGGAGGGAGACGGGTCAGTCCGCCAAACCTCCAGGAAGCCCCGGTCCCGAGGACTCGTAACCCAATCCGGGGGGAGTGGGGGGAGGAGGGAGTGTCCCCTCCCACACCCCCCACTTCCAGACTCGGTCCCACGCCGAGCCGGCGTAGCGCAGCCGGACTTGGTATCAGCCGTCCACGAGTCCACCCGTCCACTTTTTCTACCGCAGCCTCTGGCGGACGCGCTCGACCAAGCGGAGCGTGGCGAGCGCGTCGTCGAGCGCGTAGGGGGCCGGGCGGCCGTCGGCGACGGCGGCGACGAAGGCGTCGACCTCGGCCGCGTCGGCGTCGGGGCGGGGGGGCTGAGCCACCGGCCGCGCGCCTCGGCCCTCGGCCTCGACGCACAGGGGGCCGGCCAGCGACCGGGCCTCGACGCGCCCGCCGGGCCGGGCGGCGTAGAGCGCGACCTCGTCCTCGTCGACGTGGTCCGAGAAGCGGACGGTGGCCTGGGCGTAGGCTCCGTTGTCGAACCGGGCCGCGAGGGCGACCGCGCGGAGCGCCCGCCCGTCGCGCTCGGCGACGGCGTCGAGCCGGCCGACGTCCCGGGCAGCGGCGAGCGTGGCGCACAGGTCGAGCGCGCCGGCCAGCAGCGTGGCCCAGCCGGCGCGGGCGAGGGGCCCGTCGAGCCGGGCCACCAGGGCGAGCGTCACCAGCCGGGCCGCCCACCCGTCGGGCACGCCCGCGAGCGCCGCCGTGGCCCCCAGCGGACGGGCCACGCCGACCTCGACGCCGGCCTCCTCGGCCCGGTTGCCCAGCGCCTCCGCCGCGCCCGCCGACGGCGCCGGCGGCCACAGCAGGAAGGCGTGCGCGCCCGACCCGACGGCGTGGGACGCCCGCGCCACGCGGTCCTCGACGGGCCCGCCCACCACGACCACGCGGCGGGCGCCCGCCGACGCGGCGCCAGTAGAGGGAAGGCCAAGGCGG
Source organism: Rubrivirga sp. (assembly GCF_965213695.1). Lineage (GTDB taxonomy): Bacteria > Bacteroidota > Rhodothermia > Rhodothermales > Rubricoccaceae > Rubrivirga. The sequence goes on from NZ_OZ243912.1 coordinate 585,980, forward strand.
GCGGCGAGGTCGGGCGCGCCGACGACGGTGACGTGGGGGGGCATGGGTCCGGGGGGGGGCGTCAATCTACCTGTCCGGTTCATCCGGCCCGCGGCCTGCCCGCCTACCTTCGTGGACGTCTCCCACCGACTTATGCGCGCCCTTCGTCTCCCGGCCTTCGTCGCCCTCGCCGCGGTCCTCGTCCCGGTCCTCTCGGCCCAGACCGTCCCCGAGCGGGGCGGTCCAGCCACGTTCGACGTGGCCGCCTGGAACATCGAGCACTTCGGGGACCCCGGCTTCCCGCCCAGCGACGCGACTCAGATTGCCAACGTCGAGGCCGTCATCGCCCAGGCCGGGATCGACCTGTGGGCGGTGCAGGAGATCGGCTCCCAGGACGCCTGGAGCGAGCTCCTCCTGGCCTTGCAGGACGACGGCTACAGCGGCCGGCTCGGCGAGGAGACGTTCGGGTTCCAGATCCGGCTCGCGTTCGTCTTCGACCCGTCGGTGGTCCAGGTGATCGGGACGCGGCACATCCTGTCCGGAGGCAACTTCGGCGGGCGTCGGCCCTTCGAGATGCAGGCCCGGGTGACGGTCGAGGGCGAGACCCGGACGGTTCGCGTGATTTCGCTCCACGCCAAGGCCGGCACGGGCTCCGACGACTACGCCGACCGCCAGGCCGGCGCCGTCGAGCTCAAGGCCTACATCGACGACCAGGTCTCGCGCGGCGAGGAGGTCATTCTGCTCGGCGACTTTAATGATCTGTTGGTGGGCTCGACGCGGGGCGGCGGCCTCGCCTCGCCGTACGACGTGTTCGTCCAGGACGCCGGCTACGTCGCGGCGACGCTCCCGCTCCAGCAGGCCGGGCTCAACACGTTCTGCCGGTCGTCGACGTGCGCCAGCGGCGACACCCGGGACCACCTGCTGTTCACGGCCGGCCTGTCGGACGCCTACGTCGACGGCTCGGCCGACCGCTTCGGCGAGGTGCTGGACATCGACAACTACGTCAACTCGACGTCGGACCACGTGCCGGTGCTGGCGCGGTTCTCGTTCCTCGCGACCGACGCGGCCGGCGACCCCGACGCGGGCGTGGCGCTGCTCCCGTCGGCGCCGAACCCGTTCCGGGCCGGCACGCGGCTCCGCTTCCGGCTCGACGCGCCGGGCGACGTCCGCCTCGACGTGTTCGACGCGCTCGGCCGCCGGGTGGCGTCGCTCGCGGGCGCGTTCGGCGGGGGCGAGCACGCCGTCCCGCTCCGCGGCGAGGGGCTGGCGCCCGGCGTCTACGTCGTCCGCTTGCAGGCGGCCGGCGGGGTCCAGACCCAGCGGCTCGTCCGGGCGGAGTAGCGGCGGACGAGCCGCGCCCGACGTCACGTCTGGCCGAGCCCGGCGTCTCCGTCCGTGAGGACACGACGGGCCGTATCCGCCCAGCGAGCTCTTCGCGGACGTGACGAGTCGTACTCGTTTTTGGGGTTCTTGCCAGCCCCCACTCCGTCATCCTGAGCGGGAGCGAGCGGAGCCGAAGGATCTGCTCGACGCGGCTTCCCGGTCGTGGGGGCTCTGGAACGGCGAGCCACTAGATCCTCCGATTCCGGCCGAAGACGGCCTCCGCTCAGGATGACACGTGGGAGCGATGGAGAACATCGGAGACTTGGTACACGCCTCGGGCTGTCGGCATATCGCTCGACCCGAGAGCCCCGTCCATCCTGAGAGGACCCCTCGGCCCGCTGGCGAGAGCATCCCGCCTCTGGGGCGTTGGGCCACGGCAGACCTCTTGTCCGTATCAGGTCCTGACGGCCGGACAAAAAAAGGGCGGCGGCCCCGTGAGGACCGCCGCCCGAGAGCGTGAGCGCGAGGGCTTAGTAGCCGCCGCCGCCGCCACGGTAGCCGCCACCGCCGCCGCCGCCGCGGTACCCACCGCCGCCGCCGCCGCCGTAGCTGCCACCGCCACCGCCGCCGCCACGGTAGCCGCCGCCGCCGCCGCCACCGGAGCGCTCGCCGCGCGGGCGGGCCTCGTTGACCGTCAGCGGCCGGCCGCCCATGTCGTGGCCGTTGAGGCCCTCGATGGCCGCGTCGGCCTCGGAGTCGCTGGACATCTCGACGAAGCCGAAGCCGCGCGAGCGACCCGTGTCGCGGTCCTTGATCACGGTCGCCTTGTCGACGGAGCCGTACTCTTCAAAAAGGCCGCGAAGCTCGGCGTCGTCCGACGAGTAGGGGAGGTTCGCGACGTAAATGTTCTTCATCTCTACGGGAGTGTGGGGAGCGCCGACAGGGTAAGGCGAAAGACGTTGTGGGCCAGAAAGCTCGACTCGGATCTGTCGGCCCCGCGTGCTCCGTGATAGCAGAGCCCGCGATGGTTCGCCAGACGGCGAGCACCACGGGCAGGTAGAGCCAACATACCGCGTGAACGGCCGCGAGATCCCCCACGCGGGGATTTCGTACGCCGCAGCCGGTCCCGCCCGGCGCTGAGGTCAGTCGAGCCCGTAGGCGTCGGCGATCTGCTCGGCCGTGAACGGCTCGCGCTCGGCCGGGGGCAGCGCGTCGCGCGTGAGCACGAACGGGCCGATGGCGAGCGCGTCCATGTGCGTCCGCCGGAACACGCGGACGGCGTCGGCGGGGCTGTGGACGATGGGCTCGCCGCGCACGTTGAACGACGTGTTGACCAGGACGGGGCACCCCGTCCGCGCCTCGAACGCCTTCAGCAGGTCGTAGTAGAGGCCGTTCCGGGCCTTCGTCACCGTCTGCACGCGGGCCGAGCCGTCGACGTGGGTGACGGCCGGGACCGCGCTCTCGACGCGGCCCATCCGCCCCAGCCCCTCGCCCTCGACACGCGCTCCGCGGACGGGGCCGACCAGGAGCATGTACGGGGACTCAGGGGACGGGAGACGGGGGATGGGGGACGGATTTCTCTCCTGGTCCTCGATCCCCTGTCCCCGGTCCCCCAATGCAAAAAACTCGTCCGCCCGCTCGGCCAGCACCGACGGGGCGAACGGGCGGAAGCTCTCGCGGAACTTGATCTGGAGGTTCACGCGGCGCTGGACCTCGCGGCCCCGCGGGTCGGCCAGGATCGAGCGGTGGCCGAGCGCGCGCGGCCCGAACTCGGCCCGGCCCTGGAACCAGCCGACGGTCTTCTCCTCGGCCAGCAGTTCGGCGACCCGGTCACAGAGCGCGCCGTCGTCGGCCAGCGTCTGGTAGGGCAGGCCTTCGGCGTCGAGCGTCGCTTGGATGTCGGCGGCGGACCACGCGGGGCCGAGGGCCGCGCCGCGCATGGCGTCGTCGGGGCGGACGGTCCGGGAGAGGCCGGCCCACTCGTGCGTGGCCACGAGTGCCGCGCCGAGGGCGCCGCCCGCGTCGCCCGCCGCGGGCTGGATCCAGATCTGCTCGAACGGGCCCTCGCGCAGCAACCGGCCATTCGCGACGCAGTTCAGCGCGACGCCGCCCGCCAGGCACAGGTTCGTCTCTCCCGTTTCGGCCCAGACGTGCTGGGCCATCCGGAGCACGGCCTCCTCGACGACGGCCTGGACGCTCCGCGCCAGGTCCATCTCGCGCTGACCGAGCGGCGACTCGGGCTCGCGCGCCGGCCCGCCGAACAGCTCCTCGAACCGGCGGCCCGTCATCCTCAAGCCGACCGGGAACGTGAAGGCGTCGGCGTGGAGCCGGTACGACCCGTCCGCCCGGAGGTCGACGAGGTGCTCCAGGATCGCGTCGACGTAGCGGGGCTCGCCGTAGGGCGCCAGCCCCATCAGCTTGTACTCGCCCGAGTTGACCCGGAACCCGCAGAACGTGGTGAACGCCGAGTACAGGAGCCCCAGCGAGTGCGGGAAGTGGATCTCCTGCCGCAGGTCGAGCCCGTGGCCGTCGCCGACGCCCCAGCTCGTCGTGGCCCACTCGCCGACGCCGTCCGTCGTGAGCACGGCGGCGCGCTCGAACGGCGACGGGAAGAAGGCGCTGGCGGCGTGGCTCCGGTGGTGCTCGGCAAAGACGAGCGGCCCGTTGTAGCCGGCCAGCTCGGTCCGGATAACGTCGGGCGTCCAGAGCTTCCGCTTGAGCCAGAGCGGCATGGCCTCCAAAAACGACCGGAGCCCGCGCGGCGCGTACGAGACGTACGTCTCCAAGAGCCGCTCAAAGGTGAGCAGCGGCTTGTCGTAAAAAGCGACCGCGTCGAGGTCGGCGACGGCGAGCCCGGCCTCGGCGAGGCAGAAGGCGACGGCGTTGGCGGGGAACGACGGGTCGTGCTTGCGCCGCGTGAACCGCTCCTCCTGGGCCGCCGCCACGATCTCGCCGTCGCGGACGAGCGCCGCCGCGGCGTCGTGGTAGAAGCAGGAGAGGCCGAGGACGGTCACGCGGGTGAGGGGGAACGGGTGAGGGGTGAAGGGCGGTGGGTTCTTCACCCTTCACGCTTCACCGACCGCTCAGAAATAGCGCTCCAGGCTCTCGCGGTCCGGCCGGCCGTCGGCCCGGTCGATCCAGTACGTCTCGGCGCTCGGCTCGGGCCGGCGGTGCAGCGGGTCCTTGCCGAGCAGCCGCAGGCCGACGGCGACGGGGACGACGGCGAGCGCGAACGCGGCCGTCAGCAGGACGCGCGTCATGACGAAGCCGAGCGCGAACGCGAGCGCCATCCAGGCCGTCCGCACGGGGCGCAAGACGACCGGCGCGACGCTCCCGAGCACGACGAGCGCGCCGCCGACGCCGCCCAGCGTCCACACCACGGCGCCGGGCCCGCGCCGCCACAGGGTCAGCCCGGCCACGGCCAGCAGCACGCCGCCGACAACCAAGCCGAACTGGCGGAGCGCCCGGACCGACGGGTCGAGCGCGCGGACCTCGTCGCGGACGGTCTGGAGCAGGGACGGCGAGGCGGACACGGGCGGACGGGGGGACGCGGCCCAAGCTACCGCCCGGCCGGCCGGCCCTCGGCGCGGCTAGCTTGGCCTGTGGAGCGAGCTCACGCTCTGACACGTCTTCGGCGTCGTCTGGCGGACCCCCGTCCGGGCGCCCACTGAGCGGAGCGATGGGCGCCCGGACTGTCCCCCTTAAGGGGACACCGCGAAGCGTCGGCGCAGCCAACTTCCCAAGCCGGGAGCAGGCGGGCCGATGCCCGCCCGGCGACCTGCCGGAAAGCGGGGGGGCCGAGCCAGCGTGCGCTCGCTCCGGCCTCTCCGCTCCCCGAGCCTCCATGCGCCTGTCCTTCGCCGTCTCCCTCGCCGTCGTGGTCGCCCTCGCCGGCTGCGGCCGGGCCGACGACGGGCCCACGCCGGGGCTCGGCGACCTCCCACCAGTGCCCGACACGCCGCCGGCGTGGGCCGCCAGCGCCGTCTGGTACGAGATCGACGTCGACCGCTTCCGCAACGGCGACCCGTCCAACGACCCGACCCCGGCGTCGGTGGCTGGCGACTCGGTCTCGGTGGGCGCGCTCCTCGACGCCGGCTGGCAGCCGGCGGCGTGGACCTCGGACTGGACCGCCCGCGCCGACTGGGAGCGGGCGCTCGGCGACCCGGCCACCACGGTCCCGCTCCGCCGCTACGGGGGCGACCTCCAGGGCGTCATCGACCGGCTCCCAGCGCTCGACACGCTGGGCGTGACGGCCCTCGTCCTGCGCGTCGCCGATGCCCGGGCGCCGCACCACGTCGACCCCCACCTCGGGCCCCGGCCGACGCGGGACCGCGAGGCGACGGGGCTCGAGACGCCCGGCGACCCCGAGACGTGGGGGACCACCCAGGCCGACGTCCTGCTGCTCGACCTGGTCGAGGCCGCCCACGCCCGCGGCGTCCGCGTCGTGCTCGACGTGGCCTGGCCCGGCTCGCTCGCCGCCTCGTCGCCGGCCGACGCCGACAGCGCCGAGGCGAACGCGCTCGCCGTCGCCGTCCGCTGGCTCGACCCCGACGGCGACGGCGACCCGGCCGACGGCGTCGACGGGTTCCGGCTCGACGCCGACGCGGGGAGCGCGAACTTCCGGGGCGCCTTGCGGCGCGTCGTGAAGGCGGTCCAGCCCCGAGCCGTGTTGGTCGGTCGGGTCGATGGGTCGGGACCGGGCACCGACGGCGGCGCCTCCGTCGGCGCGTTCGACGCGCTCGCCGACGGCCGCGCGTTCGCGACGCTCCGGCAGCTCTTGGACCCGGCCGGCCCTCAGATCTCGCCGGCCGACGCCGCGGCGGAGCTGGCCGACCTCTACGCGGCCACGGCGCCCGACCACCTGCCCTCGTTCTGGTCGGTGGCCGGCACCCCCGGCGGCCCCCGCCTGCTGACGGCGCTCGCGAACGCGAACGTGCTGAACGATGACGAGGCCACGCCGACCGCTCGGCCCGGGTACGACGCCTCTCGGCCCGGCCCCGACGCCGCGCGAGCGGTCGAGCTGTACCGGCTGCTCCAGGCGACGCTGCCCGGCGCGCCCCACGTGCGGGCCGGCGACGAGGTGGGCGTGTGGGGCGCCCGGGCCCCCGACGACCGCCGGCCGATGCGCTGGGACGACCTCGACTACGCGCCCGAGGCGGACGACTCGACGCGAGCGCCCGTCCCCGTCGTGGCCGACCGCAATCTGCGGGCGTCGACAAGCCAGGCCCTCCGCGCGCGCCGCGCCCACACCGATCTGTTCGCGCGGGGGACGCTGGTGTGGGAGCCGATGGGCGACGTGCTCCGGTTCGCTCGCCAGACCGAGCGCGAGCGGGCCGTCGTCGTGGTGAACCTGGGCACGCGCCCGGCGCGCCAGGCGGTGGACCTGCCGCTGGCGTTCCACGTCGGGCCCCGGCCGTCGGGCGAGGCCGGGACGGTCGTGGTGGCCCCGCGCTCGGGCGCCGTGTTCGTGGACGCGCGCGGCCGGCCGTAGCTGGGGTGGATTGGCCGAGCGCGCGTGCCGACATTGGCGGCTCCCCACCGCCCGCCCCATGTCCCGCGCCGCCCTCACCGTCCTCGCCCTCGGGCTCGCCACCGCCGCCTCGGCTCAGCCGCTCGCGCCCGACGCCGCGCCGGTGGCCGGCACGCTCTCGCCCGACGGCACGGCCGCCTCGGTGTCGTTCGCCGTCCGCACCTCGACCGAGATCCCGCTGAGCCAGGCCGGCTGCACGGGCTACCTCGACCCGTCGGCGCCGGACGCGGTCGTGGACTGGGGCGGCGGCGACCTCCGGGTCTGGGTCCGCGCCACGTTCGACGCGACGATGGCGGTCCACCGCCCGGACGGGACGTGGGCCTGCGACGACGACACCGAGGGCGTGCTGCCGGTCGTCGAGATCCGGTCGGCGCCGGCCGGGCGCTACGCGGTCTGGCTCGGCGCGTTCGCGCCCGACCCGGACGAGCCCCAGGCCACGCTCTACGCCGGGACGCCGCCGCCGCGCCGGCCGCTCGACGCGAGCGCTGCGCCGCTGGCGGGCACGATCGAGGCGGTCGGCGGCTTCGAGGCCGACCAGGGCTCGCTCACGCTGTCGGGCTCGGCCGGCGGGCCGGACGCCGTCGAGGGGGTCGACCTCGGCGACCCCGACGCCTTCTGCGTTGGGTACATCGACGCGGCCCGGCCGACGGCCGCCATCGACTACGACGCCGACGGCGGCACGGGCGTGCTCACGGTCGGCGCGAGCGCCGTCGACGAGGACCTGGTCTTGGTCGTCCAAGGGCCCGACGGCGTCGCGTGCAACGACGACTTCGACGGGACCGACCCGCTCGTCCACGTCTACGAGCCCGCGAGCGGGACCTACGCCGTGTGGGTCGGGACGTACGGCGCCGCGATGGAGACGGTCGACGCCACGCTGACCGTCGGCGAGACGGACCGGATGGACGAGGGCATGTTCATCGGCGACGACTACGACTACGAGCCGACGCCGTTCTCGGAGGGGACCTACGTCCCGATCGACCTCGACGCCGTGCCCGCCGCCCGCCTCTCGGCCGACGACACCGACGGCGACTCGGTCGGGGTGACGGTCCGCCCGTCGGGCCCGAACCCGGTCCAGGGCACCGAGTGCTCCGGCTTCGTCGAGCCCGGGGCCACGGCCACGCTCGAGCTCCGCGGCGACGGCCCGTTCGCGATCACGGCCTCGTCCGAGTCCGACCTGACGTTGCTCATCCGGACGCCCGGCGGCGGCTGGTTCTGCAGCGACGACGCCGACGGGCTCGACCCCGGCGTCCAGATCGACGCGCCCGAGGCGGGCCGCTACCTCGTCTGGGTCGGCGCGTTCAGCACGGCTGGCGATGAGGCCCCCGTCGAGGCGACCGTCTCGGCCGCGCCCGGCGAGATCGTCGTGACCAGCGCCTACGACGACATCGGCTACGGGGGCGAGCCCCAGTCCGAGGGGGACTACACGGGGTCCGAGATCGTGGCCGGTCCGGGCGGCGTCGCGCTGGCGGCCGGGGGTGGGGAGACGGCCGAGGTCGAGGCCGGCGGGACCGTCCTGAACCCGGTCGTGGGGGAGGCCTGCCACGGGTTCCTCAGCGCCGGTCCTTCGGCCACCGTCGACACCGACGGCGACGAGGTGACGGTCTCGGCCACGGGCGACGAGGACCTGACGATGGTCGTCCAGGCCCCCGACGGCACCTGGACGTGCAGCGACGACGCCGACGGCTCGGACCCCGCGGCCACCGTCGTCGGCGGGCCGGGCACGTATTCGGTCTGGATCGGGACGTACTACCGGCGGACCGAGCCGGCTATGGCGATGCTCCGGGTCGAGTAGCCGAACGGCCGAGGACACAGAACGATCACGGCGGCCCGGCGTATCGGCGGCACCAAACGCGCGCGGCACCGCGTTTGCAGGGCTCTCGATCCTCCTTGCTTCCTCCGGCCATGCGTCTCGCTTCTCTCCTCGCGCTCGCGCTCGCCTTCGCCGCGACTCCCGCCCTCGCCCAGCCCCGGATCGGTGGGACGCCCGGCGAGACGCTCGCCATCGCCGACGCGCCGGTCTCGGCCGCGCTCCAGGCCGGCGGCGGCGACCGCAACGCGGTCCCCGGCAGCGGGTGCTCGGGCTACATCGACAACGCCCGCCCGTCGGCCACGCTGACCGTCTCGGGCGACGGCCCGCTCTCGATCTACGCCGTCTCGGGCTCGGACACGACGCTGCTCGTCTCGGACCCCGCCGGCCGCTGGCACTGCTCCGACGACGCCAACGGGAGCAACCCGGCCGTGACGTTCGCGCGCGCGGCGCCGGGCGCCTACGTGGTCTGGGTCGGCACGTTCTCGCCGAACGAGGGGGCCCGGGCGACGCTCTCGGCCGTCCGCGGCCAGCCGGCCTGGTAAGCGTTGGGCGCACTGCGCGCGGAACGCTGGAGCCGTCTCGTATCGCGACGCCGCTCCGCGCTGCTTGCGCGCTCGCGCTTCTGCTGTCCGGTTGTGCGACGCTCGACGTGCCAGCGCCCGACGTGCAGCGATTGACACCCGCGACCGTGTCTGCGCTCGACGGCACGTACACCTGGCAAGGACGGAGCGCCGAGTGCGACCCGGCGGATCGGGCCTACGGGTGCGCCGTCGGCTTCGGGCGCGTCGTGAATCACAACGCGCCGAGCCTCTATCGATTCTCCTGGTGGGGTTTCTCCGACCTCGACTCCACCGCGACGGTCCGTCTAGAGACCATCGGCAACGGCGAGATCCGTGTCACCGCGACGGCCACCGATGGGACGGTCGAGACCGCGGGCATGCGGGTGCGCTTGCACGACGACGGCACAGTCCGGCTCCGCGGGGATGGTCCACTCGTGGGGGCCCCGCCGTTCGTGTGGAGCGTCGGCACGTTGCGGTCTCGCCTCGCCCTCGACGCTCGCGGGGACCTCATCTACGACTGGAACGGCCTCGGCGTCGGCTTTTTTACCCTCATTCCGGTCATGGCGGCCGGCGGACGCGGCACCTTGACGTTCCGTCGCATCGAGTAGCGGCCACGTCAAGAGAATCGAATCGCACTCAGAAACAGCCACGGCCCGTCCTGCGGATCCGTCCGGAAACCGACCTGTAGACGTTGAGGCCGGGTGCCGGTGCTCTTGACTCCGGTCAGACCTGGTCGGTCCGGAGCGCCGACAGTCGGCCAAGGCCGGGCGCCATCGCCTCTCACTCTTCCTGTGGCGCGGTCTCATCGCTCCGACCGCCCACCTGGTTCAGCCCTGTGGAGTTGAGCGGCCGTTTGCCCGAGGCCTCTGTAGCTTCTGTGCGTGACCATACCGAACGCCGAGCAGGCCTTCGTCCCACCCGCAAAGCTGACCGCCTACCTGTTGGTGCTCTCGCACCCGGTCGGCGGCTCGAAGGCTCGCTTCTTCCGGGCGCACGGCTTCGACGAGAGCAACGCGGGCTTGCTGGCGACCGGCCTGTGCGAGATCGCGAACGGCGCCGTCTCCTCGACCCGACCCGGTCCGTTCGGGACCAAATACACCGTCGCTGGCGACCTCGCGACCCCACGGGGCACCGTCGTCCAGATCGAGACCGTCTGGATCGTCGAACCGCACGACGACCGGCCGCGCCTCGTCACGGCGTATCCTGCGGGACGCGACCGCCCCTAGACCTATGATCGCAGAGCTCGATACCGTCGTTCTCGTGCGCGACCTCCCAGGTCTAGGCTTGGAGGAGGGCGACGTCGGCGCGGTGGTCCACGTCTACGCAGAGGGGCGCGCCATCGAGGTCGAGTTCGTCTCCGGCTCCGGCTCGACGGTCGCGGTCGAGACGTTGAGCCCGACGGACGTCCGGCCGCTCGGGGACCGTGAGATCCTTCACGCGCGAGCCCTCGCCGCCTAGCCCGCTGCTGGACGCCGGCGCGAGGCATCAGCGCTTCTGATCCGGGTCAGACCTGGTCGGTCCGGAGCGCCTCCAAGAGCGCCGACAACCGGCCGAGGTCGGGCGCCGAGAGGTGGCCCCCGATCCGCTCGATGACGTGCTGGACGGGCTCGTCGAGGCGGCCCAAGACGTCGAGCCCTTCGGGCGTGATCTCGACCTCGACCACCCGGCGGTCGTGCTCGGCCCGCTCGCGCCGGACGAGCCCACGCGCTTCCAACCGGACCAGGAGCCGCGTCACGTCGGGCGTCCGGTCCAGCAGGCGCTCGCCGATCTCGGAGCAGGCGTAGCACGCCGGGTGCCGCCCGCGCAGGATCCGCAGGACGTTGTACTGGGCCTGGGTGACGCCGTGGGGGGCCAGGGCCGCCGTCATCTCGCTCGAGATCCACGACGCCGTCGCGAACACGTTGAGCACGGCCTCGTGGGCCGGGGAGGCAAATCGGTCCTGCTGGATAAGGTCGGCGAGCGTCACGGAGGAGCGGTGGAGGAGCCGCGGTCGTACGGTCGCCGCGCCGGCCGTTGTTCCACCAACCGTCGCCGGTCAGCGACCGCCGGAGGCCGGCGCCTGCGGGGCCTCGGCCCACCCATCGCCCGTCGAGCGGGCCGACGCCAGCGGGAGGGCGAACGCGAACGTGGACCCGTACCCGACCCGGCTCTCGACGTCGAGTCGTTGCCCGTGGGCCTCCAGGATGTGCTTGACGATGGCCAGCCCGAGGCCCGTCCCGCCCCGCACGCGCGACCGGCTCTTGTCGACGCGGAAGAACCGCTCGGTCAGCCGGCCCAGCGCCTCCTCGGGGATCCCGATCCCGTCGTCGACCACGCGGACGCGGGCGTCGCCCGTGTCGCGCGCCCGGGCGGTGACCTCGACGTGGCCGCCCGGCTCGTTGTACTTGACGGCGTTCTCGACCAGGTTGGTCAGGACCTGCCGGAGCCGGTCGCGGTCGCCCACGACCGCCAGGCCGGCCGGGACCCGGGCGGCGAGGGCCACGTCGTGCTCCCGAGCGACGCGCTCGAGCCCCTCGACCACCTCGGTCGCCAGGCCGGCCATGTCGAACGGGGCCCGGCGGATCTGGAGCCGGCCGGTCTCGAGCTTCGAGATGTCGGACAAGTCGCGCGTGAGGGCGTCGAGCCGGCTCGCGTTCTGGAAGATCTTCTCGACGAACCGCCGGCGGACGCGGTCGTCGTCGAGGGCGCCGTCCAAGAGCGTCTCGGCGAACCCGGAGACGGCGAAGATGGGCGTCCGGAGCTCGTGGCTCACGTCGCCCAGGAACTCGCGGCGGTAGCTCTCGGCCTGCTCGAGCCGCTCGATCTCGCGCTGGAGCGTCCGCCCGGCCCGCCCGACCTGGTGGATGAGCGCGTCGAGCTCGTCGCGGCCCGTGGCTGGGAGCGCCGCGAGCGCGTCGAACCGCCGCTTCCGGGCCTCGCGGAGCGTCTGCCGCGCCAGCTCGAGCCGGCCCGCGATCTGGCGCGAGACGGCGACGTAGGCCGCGACGGCCGCCACCGCCGCCATCGCGGCGCCCGCCCACAGCCCGTTCGCGAGCCCGCCGCTCAGCCCGGCTCCCACGGCCGCCACGACGCCCACGGGCCCGGCCACGGCGCCCGCCACGCGGAGCGCCAGGCGGTGGACGCGGGACGGACGAGGGACCGGAGCCGTCAACGGGGGAGCGGGTAGGGGTGGAGAGTAGAGGATAGAGAATGGCAGCTGCGATGGGATCCCTCGCCGTGGGCTCCGCCCACGGAGTCGCCTCGGACGACGACCGGACGGAGCTCGACAACGCGCCGTGCCAGCGAAGCCGATGCGTGGCGCCCTCCGCCCTCTACTCAGCCCTCGCCGAGCGCCTCCGCCAGCCGGTACCCGACGCCCTTGACCGTCTCGATGTAGTCGCTCCCGATCTTCTCCCGGATCTTGCGCACGTGGACGTCGACCGTCCGGTCCACCACCACGACGTCGGCGCCCCAGACGGCGCTCAGGAGCTCGTCGCGCTCGAACACGCGGCCGGGGTGGCTGGCCAGGAAGAACAGGAGCTCGAACTCCTTGCGCGGCAGCCGGAACGTCTCGCCCGTCGCCGGCCGCTCGACGACGTACCGCTCCCGGTCGACGACCAGGTCATGGACGCGGACCTGGGCCGTCGTGGCCTCCTCCTCGCGCTCGACGCGCCGGAGCAGCGCCCTGACGCGGCTGACGAGCCGGCGGGGCGAGACCGGCTTCGGGAGATAGTCGTCGGCGCCGGCCTCGAGCCCGGCGATCTCGTCGCGCTCGTCGGTCCGCGCGGTGAGCATCAGGATGGGCGTGAGCCGGAGCGGGGCGCGCTGGCGGATCTCGGCCGTCAGCGCGACGCCGTCCATCCGCGGCATCATGATGTCGACGACGACGACGTCGGGCTTCTCGGCCTCGGCGAGCGCAAGCCCGGCCACGCCGTCGGTGGCCGTGAGCACGGCGAAGCCCTCGGACTCGAGGGCGTACTGGAGGAGCTCGACGAGGTCCGGCTCGTCGTCGATGACCAGGACGGTCGGGCGGTCGTCGTCGGCGGGCGGGCCGTCGGGGGCGTCGGCCATGGGGGCGGGGATCGGGCGGACGCCAAGCTAGGAGCCGGTCCGTCTCCGGGGTGTTACCGGAGTGTATCCCGGGGCGAGCGCCGAGTCGTGGCGCAGGGACCGGCGTCTTCCGCGCACCGAGAAGGGACGGAATGGGGGGGACGGAGGGGAGTCCTCTCTCCATCCCCTCCGCTTTCTCCGTCCCGGGACGGGCTCGCTACGCCTCGCGCAGCGCCAGCCGGATGAGGTCCTCGGCGGACTGGGTGCCGGGGTGGGCCCGGAGCACCTTGCGGAGCCGCTTCTCGGCCTCGGCGCGGCTCAGCCCGAGCGCCTCCAGGCCCGAGCGGGCGTCGGCCCGGGCCTCGGATGCGGCGCCGTCGCCGGGCGCGCCGCCGGCGTCGAGCCCGTCCATCCCCGCGAACTTGTCGCGGAGCTCGACGATGAGCCGCTCGGCCGTCCGTTTCCCGATGCCGGGCACGCGCGTCAACATGGCCGCGTCACCCGAGACGACGGTGTCGCGGAGCTCGCTCGGGCTCATCGCGCTCAGCGCCGCCAGCGCCAGCTTCGGCCCGACCCCGCTCACGGCCGTCAGCGTCTCGAACGCCGTCCGCTCGGGCTCGGTCGCGAACCCGTAGAGCGTCATGGCGTCCTCGCGGACGACGAACGCGGTGACCAGCTTGGCCGGCTGGCCGACGGCCGGCAGCTTCTCGAACGACGAGGCCGGGATGAGCAGGCGGTAGCCGAGGCCGCCGGCCTCGATGAGGGCCTCGGTCGGCTTCTTGTCGGCGAGGGTGCCGGAGACGTAGGCGTACACGGGCGGTCGGGGGGGAGACCGGGCCAAGCTAGGGCCGCCCGGTGCCACCGTCCCGGCACCCGGCTACACGGGCAGGGCTATGGCAACCTCGGCTTCATTCTCATCTCGGTCCCTCCTCCTTGTCATCCTGAACGCACGTGAAGGATCTCGACGCCGAGCCCTCAGGCTTCCTGTGCCGGTGCTGGGGTCCTGGGAGCCCGAGTCGAGATCCTTCGCAGGCTCAGGATGACACGTTTGGGGAGCATGCGATAGCCCTGCGCTACACGGGCGCGCGGAGGGCGTCCAAGAGCCGCCGGGCGGCCGAGCCGCGGTAGCCCCCCTGCGTGACGAGCGCGCCGAGCACGCGGGCGGCCTCGGCGTCACGGCCCCGGTAGAGCAAGACGCGCCCCCAGGCCAGCCGGGCCTCTTGCGACACCCACGAGGCCGGGTCGGCCTGGCGAGCGATTGCGCCCAGGGTATCGGCCGCCGCGTCGAGGCCGGCGGCGTCGTAGCTCGGGAACAGGCCGAGCGTCGACCGGCGGGCGTCGCGGACGGCGCGGAGCGCGTGCGTCAGCCGGCGGGGCTCGGCCTCGTCGTCGGTCGCGAGCGGGGCGGGCGGCGGGGCGGCCTCGATCTCGCCGAGCCCCGCCACCCGGGCCCGCTCCGGGCTGGCAGTCGTCGACACGGCGAGCAGGACGACGTAGGCGACAGCGACGGCGGCGGTGGCCGCGACCCACCACGGCGCCCGCCGCCCGGGCGACGCCGGGGGGAGGCCGAGGACGGGCTCGGCCGGCAGCGAGTCGCCGCCGATCTCCGGCGCCTCCCGCAGCGCGACACCCGTCAGCCGCTCGAACCGGGCGACCGGGTCCTCCGCGCCGGCATCGAGCTCGCGCAGGCGGGCCTCGACGCGGTCGGCCTCGGCCGCGAGTTCGGACGGGTGCGCGTGGGCCGAGGCCCAGCCCATCCGGCGGCCGACGGCGGCCCGGGCGACATCGTCGGCGTCGGGGGGGGCGGTGGCCACGTCCACGAGGGCGGCGAGCCGGCGGGCGTCGGCGTAGGCTTGGGCCCACTCGGGGAGGTCGGCGACGCGCGCGTCGACGGTCGCCCGCTCGGAAGGGGAGAGCGCCGGGTAGGCGTCGAGGAGGGCGGCGGTGTCGGTCACGACGGGGGGATCGGGGCCTTGAGGAGCGTCGAGGTCGGCCGGCGTCCCCGCTCCCTCTGGGGCACGCGAGGCGTCCGCGCAGCCCGCCCCTCGGGGAGGGCCCTCGACCTCCGCCTAGACCCTACGGACGGGCCGATCTAACCCCCCCGGTCTCCGCCTTCGACGAATCGTCATCGGCGCCGACGAGGGGCCCGTCCGGGTGGAGCGCGCGGAGGTCGGGGTCGGCACGGAGGCGCGCGAGGGCCTTCGAGTAGTACGTCCGGGTCGTGGCGAGCGGGTGGCCGGTCGCCTGGGCGACGTCCTGGTAGGACCGGCCCTCGAGCAGCCGCATCCGGGCGACCTCCGAGATGGCCGGCGGCAGGGCGCCGATGGCCCGGACGATGAGCCGGCGGACCAGGACGCGGTCGAGCCCGTCGGCCTCCGAAGCGGCGACCGGCACGAGGTGGTCGTCCATCTCGACCGTCGGCCGCCGGCGGGCCCGGTACGACAGGAGCACGTTCCGGCACACGACGCTGACGAACTGGGGGAACCGCTCGGGGTCACGGACGGACTCCATCGAGCGGAACGTCCGTCGGCAGGCCCGCTCGATGACGCCGTCGAGGTCGCTCGGGCCCCCGGTCCGCTCCCGGGCGAACTTGCCGTAGAAGTACCACACGACGTAGCAGTAGGCCCAGAGCTGGGCCGTCTGGCGGTCGGCCTCCGCGCCGGTCCGCCGCCACGTCACGAACGTGTCGCGGGCGGCGTCGAAGTCGTCGACGCCGAAGGGGAGGTGGCGCGCGAGCGCGTCGAGCCGGGCGGAGCGATCGAAGGGCACGGAGCCGGTAACCATCGGTCGGGCAGAAAGATAGAGCGGCCCCAGAGGACCGGGGAAGAATCCTTGAACCCGGCCGATTCGGGCCTCCGAAGGCCCTCCCCGCGTTGACCGCCCGGGGGGGCGGGGTCTAGCTTGGACCCTTCGATTGCGCCCGGTCCGCCCCGAAGGGCTCGCGGACTGCTGGCGCGCCGGTCGCGGTGCGGTCGGGACGGCGGCGCTCGGCGCCGGTCCCTTGTCCGCCCGCTTTTTTGTCCGCCGGCGACGCCGCCCTGGGCCCCAGACCCTCCCCCTTTATGAACACGACCTCGTTCAAGACCTACAGCGCCAAGCCCGGCGACGTCGAGCAGGCCTGGCACGTGGTAGACGCCGAGAACGTCGTCGTCGGCCGGTTGGCCGCCCGCGTCGCGACCATCTTGCGCGGCAAGCACAAGCCGGAGTACACGCCCCACATGGACGTCGGCGACTACGTCGTCATCGTGAACGCGGACAAGGTCCGGTTCACGGGCAAGAAAGAGACCGACAAGCAGTACTACCGGCACTCGGGCTACCCCGGCGGCATCCGCTCGCGGACGCCGAAGGAGGTCCGCGCGACGCACCCCGAGCGGATCCTGGAGAGCGCCATCAAGGGGATGCTCCCGCGGACGAAGCTCGGCCGCGACCTCTACCGCAAGCTCCACGTCTACGCCGGCCCGGACCACCCGCACGCGGCCCAGCAGCCCCAGCCGCTCGACATTTAATGCGGTACCGGGTACACGGTACGAGGTACGTCCCTCTCCGCTGCCCTCGTACCCCGTACCTCGCACCCCGTACCTGATCTTATGGCAACCCAGTACCAGGCCGTCGGCCGCCGCAAGACGTCGGTCGCCCGCGTCTACCTCCGCCCCGGCGCCGGCAACGTCGTCGTCAACAAGCGGCCGCTCGCGGAGTACCTCCCGACGGCGATCCGCCAGGCCTCGGCCACGGCCCCACTCGACCTGACCGAGCTCCGCGGCCAGTTCGACGTGCTCGTCAACGCCAAGGGCGGCGGGCTCACGGGCCAGGCCGAGGCCATCCAGCTCGGCATCGCCCGGGCCCTCGTCGAGTTCAACGACGACCTCCGCAAGCCGCTCCGCGACGCGGGCTACCTCACGCGCGACCCCCGGATGGTCGAGCGGAAGAAGCCGGGCCAGCCCAAGGCCCGCAAGAAGTTCCAGTTCTCGAAGCGCTAAGGCGCCCAGGTTGAGCGGGTTCGGCAGGTTGAGCGAGTTCAGCGGGTTGTCTCCACGACGAACCTGCTCAACCTGCGAAACCCGCCCCACCCGCTGAACCTCCATCTCACCCCCCGCCCGAGCCGCTGGCGGGTGCCCGACCTCAGACGTCGGGTCGCCAGCGGTACCGACGGCAGGGCCAGGCACAACCTCCGGCCTCCGGGCCACACCCAGACCACGACATGGCACGCGCCTCGATCGAAGACCTCCTCCGCGCCGGCGCCCACTTTGGGCACCTGACCAGCCGGTGGAACCCGAAGATGGCCCCGTACATCTTCATGCAGCGGAACGGGATCCACATCCTGGACCTCAAGCAGACCCAGGCCCTCCTGGACCAGGCCGCCGACGCCGCCGCCCGGTTCGCCTCGAAGGGCCGCAAGATCCTGTTCATCGGGACGAAGAAGCAGGCCCAGAACGTCGTCCGTGAGCAGGCCGAGCGGGCCGGGATGCCGTTCGTCGTCGACCGCTGGCAGGGCGGCATGATGACCAACTTCGCCACCATCCGCGGCAGCTTGCGCCGGATGGAGACGTTGCGCCGCGAGGAGGCCGACGGGACCACGGCCAAACTCAAGAAGAAGGAGCGGCTCATGCGGTCCCGCGAGCTCGAGAAGCTCGACCGCGTGCTCGGCGGCATCTCGGACATGGGCAAGCTGCCCGGCGCCGTCTTCGTCGTCGACGTCAAGCGCGAGCACATCGCCGTCGACGAGGCCCGCAAGCTCAACATCCCCATCATCGCGCTCGTCGACTCGAACGTCGACCCGGACTTGGTCGACTTCCCGATCCCGGCCAACGACGACGCGATGAAGTCAGTGGCCCTCTTTACCGAGGCCATCGCCGACGCCATCGTCGAGGGCCAGAAGGCCGGCGCCATCGAGCGCGACCAGGCCGTCGCCGAGGCCCAGAGCCGCGCGGCCGACGAGGTCAAGGCGGACGGCGAGGAGGCCGCCGCCGAGGAGGCCGAGCCGGTGACCACCATGGCCGACGCCGAGGCCGAGGCCAAGACGCAGGCCGCCATCGACAAGACGGCGTAGCGGGCCTTCCGCTCGAGACGAGGCGCCCCGCTCGCGCCGTGTTGCGTGTTTCGTATTGCGTGAACGTCCACAGAGGCCACGCAACACGGAACACGCAACGCTCATTCTCAGAGGGCCTCCCGCCCCATCCCGAACCCCCACGAAACGACATGGCAATCAAGGCACAGGACGTCAAGGAGCTCCGCGAGGCCACCGGCGTCGGCATGATGGACTGCAAGAAGGCGCTCGTCGAGGCCGACGGCGACTTCGACAAGGCCGTCGAGATCCTGCGGACGAAGGGCCAGAAGGTGGCCGCCCAGCGGTCCGACCGCGACGCCTCCGAGGGCGCCATCGTGACGGCCACTGCCGCCGATGGCTCGGCCGGCGTCATTGCCGAGGTCAACTCGGAGACCGACTTCGTCGCCCGGAACCAGGACTTCGTCGACTTCGCCCAGTCCGTCGCCGACGCCCTCCTCGCGGCCCGGCCCGCCTCGGTCGACGCGGCCAAGGCGTCCGTCCAGGTCGACGGCCAGCCGCTCGGCGACGCGCTCACCCAGATGACGGGCAAGATCGGCGAGAAGATCGACGTCCGCCGGTTCGAGGTCGTCGAGGCCGCCGCCGGCGGGACCGTCGTCGACTACATCCACCCGGGCTCGAAGCTGGGCGTGCTCGTCGAGATGACGGGCGACGGCGACCTAGCCGAGGCCGGCCGCGACGTGGCGATGCAGGCCGCGGCCATGAACCCGGTCGCCGCGACGCGCGCCGACGTGCCCCAAGACGTCCAGGACAAGGAGCTCGAGATCGGCCGGGAGCAGGCCCGTGCCGAGGGCAAGCCCGATGCCATCCTCGACAAGATCGCCGAGGGCAAGCTGGGGCGGTACTTCAAGGACAACGTGCTCGTCGAGCAGCCCTTCGTGAAGGACTCGTCGCAGACGGTCGCCCAGATGCTCAAGGGCCAGGGCGCCGACTTGCGGCGGTTCGTCCGGTTCGCGCTCGGCGGCTGATCGGTGGTGGGCAGAGGGCGAGGAGCTCGGACCCTCCCCGTCCGACCCACCAAACGGAGGCCCGCCCGACGCCGTGTCGGGCGGGCCTCGCCTCTTTCGGCCGGGTGCTGGCCTCGCTGGGGCGGCGCCGGAGCGGCGACGAACCGGACGCCGCGCGGCGGTGTACCATCGTCGTGGCCTCCGCCCCCGCGATGACCGACCCCGCCGACGCCCTGCTCGACTCGCCCGCACTCCCGCGCATCGTGGAGCGCCTTCAGCGTACCCTCTCCGACGAGGCCGAACGGCGAGCCCTGTTCCGGGAGGATCTCGACCCCGATCTCAAGGCCGAGTTCATCAACGGCGAGATCGTTATGCACTCCCCCGCTCGCGACCAGCACACCGCCACCGTCGGACGCATCATGCGCATCCTGGGCACGCACGTCCAGATCCGCGCGCTTGGCGTCGTCCGCTTCGAGAAGGCCCTCGTGGCGCTGACGCGCAACGACTACGAGCCCGACGTGTGTTTTTTCGGCGAGTCGAAGGCCGCGCAGATCGAGCGCCAGACGCTGGAGTATCCCGCTCCGGACCTAGTAGTGGAAGTGCTCTCCGACAGCACGGAGCACCGCGACCGAGGCGTCAAGTTCGAGGACTACGCGGCGCACGGCGTCTCGGAGTACTGGATCGTGGACCCCGAGGCGGAGGTCGTGGAGCAGTACGCGCTGGAGGGCGAGCGCTACGCACTGCGGATGAAGTCAGGGACGGGCCGGCTGGCGTCGCTCGCCGCCGAGGGCTTCGACGTGCCCGTCCGCGCCCTCTTCGACGACGACGAGAACCTGGCGACGCTCCGCGCGATCCTCGCCTGAGCCGCGAGCCCGCCCCGCCCGGCACCAAGACGGAGAGGCCCGGCGTCGGCCCAGCGGCTGCGTCGCGTCCGATCCGAGGCGCTGCGCGCGAGGTAGGCGACGTCCACGCCACCGGCTCCGACGGATTACGCCCCGTCGATGAGCCGCTGGAGCACGTCGCCCAAGTGCTCGCGGACGACGGCCTCGTCGCCGCCCAGCGTCGACGTCCCGATCACGTCGCGGGTCAGCGTGAACCCGAACAGGACCGCGACGACGAGCCCGGCCCGCTCCCGAGCGTCGGGCCCGCCGAGCCACTCCGCGAGGGGCGACGCGACCTGCTCGGCGAGCGCGGCCCGGAGGACGCCGCCCGCCTCGGCATGAGGCGCCGAGTGGAGGAGCACCAGCGTCGGGTCGAACCCCGACCGGCGGGGGCGGACGAGGTAGCGCGCGAGCCGGTCGCCGAGCGTGCCCCGGTCGCCCACCAGCAGGTCGCCGATGGTGAAGCTGTCGCCGACGACCTCGGCGAACAGGCCCATCTTCGACCCGAAATACCGGTTGATGAGCGCCGCGTTGACGCCGGCCTCGCCCGCGATCTCGCGGACGCCGACCTGGCCGTAGCCGGCCCGCGAGAACTGGCGGCGGGCGGCGGCCAGCAGCCGGGCGCGCGTCGCGGCGCGGTCGCCGGTGACGGGGGGCTTGGAACGGGCGGCCATGCAGGGGGGGTGGGGGGCGCTAGGTAAACCGCTGCCGACCTCCGGTTCCCGGCGCGCCGTTCCGGCCCCGTTGTCGGTCCCCGCCGGGCCGGCGTACCTTCGGGACCGCTCTCGCCGCCCCGTCTTATGGCCCCCGACGACCCGTCGTCCCCCGCGCCCTCGCGTGGGGACGGCCTCCGCTACCGCCGCGTCCTGCTCAAGCTGAGCGGCGAGGCCCTGCTCGGCGACAAGGCGTTCGGGATCGACCACGGCGTCCTGGGCCAGTACGCCGCCGACGTCAAGGAGGCCGTGGACCAAGGCGCCCAGGTGGCGCTCGTCATCGGCGGGGGCAACATCTTCCGGGGCGTCTCGCCGCAGGGGGCCAAGATGTCGAGCCGCGCCCACGCCGACTACATGGGGATGCTGGCGACGATGATCAACGGGATGGCGCTCCAGGACGCGCTCGAGGCCGTCGGTCTCCACACCCGGCTGGTCTCGGCCATCGACATGAACGAGATCGCCGAGCCGTTTATCCGGCGCCGCGCGATCCGCCACCTCGAGAAGGGCCGCGTCGTCGTGTTCGGCGCCGGGACGGGCCACCCGTACTTCTCGACCGACACCGCCGCCGCGCTCCGCGCCGCCGAGGTCGACGCCGAGGTCATCTTGAAGGGCACTCGCGTCGACGGCGTGTTCACGTCCGACCCCGAGACGGACGCCTCGGCCCAGCGCTACCGCACCATCTACGGGGCCGAGGTGATCCAGCGCGACCTCCAGGTGATGGACCTCACGGCCGTCACGCTCGCCAAGGAGAGCGGCTTGCCGCTCATCGTGTTCAACATGAACCGGCCCGGCACCTTCGCCCGCGTCCTGCGGGGCGAGCCCGTCGGGACGACCGTCCACTGGGACGCCCAGGCCGAACCGCTCGTCTTGGCCTGACCCCGCACCTCCCGCTCAGACTCACCCCCCATGATCGACCCGCAGCTCCAGGAGGCCCTCGACGAGGCCGAGATGGACATGGACGCCGCCCTCGACCACCTCGTCCACGAGCTCAACACCATCCGCGCCGGCCGGGCCAACCCCCAGATGCTCGACAGCGTCCGCGTCGAGGCCTACGGCACGACGATGCCGCTCAACCAGGTGGCCAACACGGCCGCGCCCCAGGCCGACCTCATCACGGTCACCCCGTTCGACAAGGGGACCATCGGGGCCATCGAGCGCGGCATCACGAACGCCAACCTGGGCCTGAACCCGACCAACAACGGCGCCCAGATCCTGCTCTCGATCCCGCCGCTGACCGAAGAGCGCCGCCGCGAGCTCGCCAAGAGCGCCCGGGCCAAGGGCGAGGAGGCCAAGATCTCGATCCGCAACGCGCGCCGGTCGGCCAAGGACACGATCAAGAAGACGTCGACCGCCGAGTCGCTCTCCGAAGACATGCAGTACGAGGCCGAGCAATCGCTCCAGGAGATGACCGACCGCTACGTCGGCCGCGTCGACAAGACGCTCGACGCGAAGGAGAAGGACATCATGACGGTGTAGGGCCTCGCGCGTGGGGCCTCGTCTTCGGCGTTCCTTTGGATCCGTCCCGGGCCCGAGCGTGTAGATTTCCGTCCCCGGAGAGGTGCCCGAGTGGCTGAAGGGGCACGCCTGGAAAGCGTGTGTGCGGGCAACCGTACCGAGGGTTCGAATCCCTCTCTCTCCGCTTCCGCCCCGCCGGTGTCCGTCACTGGCGGGGCGATTCCGTGTCCCGGGTCGGCGGGAGGCGAGGGGCGGGGGGGAGAGGGCCGCGGACAGCGTGGACGCCGACCGTCCACAGGATCGCGGTGCCGGCGCGGACGGTCCCGCTGACGGTCCCCGTGATCTTGGACCGCCCGACGCGGCGGCGGTAGGCGACGGGCACCTCGGCCGTCCGGAGCCCGGCGCGGGCGGCGCGGACCTGCATCTCGACCGTCCACCCGAACGTCTCGTCGCGCATCCCGAGCCGCGCCAGCGCGTCCCAACGGACGGCGCGGAACGGGCCGAGGTCGGTGAACCGGACGCCCCACCGGGCCCGGACGAGCGCGACGGCCAGGGCGTTGCCCCACCGCGCTTGTGGCAGCAGCGCGCCCGGCTCGACGCGCCCGGCGCGTTGGCCCAGCACGCGGCTCCCGATCACGAGGTCGGCTTGGCCACGCTCGATGGGCGCCAGGATCGCGGCGAGGTCGGCGGGGTCGTCGCTCCGGTCGGCGTCGACGAAGGCGACCACGTCGGGCGGGCGGCGGGCGACCTCGGCGAGGCCGGCGAGGCAGGCCCGGCCGTAGCCGGCGCGCGGCTCCGAGACGACCGTCGCCCCGGCGGCACGGGCCCGCTCGGCCGTCCCGTCGCGCGAGCCGTTGTCGGCCACCACGACCTCGGCCACCCGCCCCGTCGCCAGAATCTCGCGGACGACCGTGCCGACCGACGCCTCTTCGTCGCGAGCGGGGATCACGACGGAGACCGTCATCCGCGCCCGTCGACGAAGCCGACGCGCGTCAGGCTCTCGACGGGGAACGGGATCGCCAGCGAGACCGGCACGGCCCACCCGACGCCGCCGACGCCGTCGGCGACCGGGCTCGGTTCGGCGCTCACCACGACGCCCTCGAACCGGGTCTCGGTCAGGACCGGGTCGCCAGAGGCACTGCCGAAGAGGAGCGTCGTGGCCTGGACCTTGGCGGCGTCGAGGAAGACGAGGAACGCCGACCCGCCACTCCCTTCCTGCGGCGCGACCGTCGTCGCGAACGACACGTCCCCCGTCCCGTCGGGGCGCCGGACACGGTAGCGGACGGCGGGGCCGACCAGCCGCCCGCCTAGGTCCGCGAGGTCGAGGCGGGCGGCGGTCGATGCGGCGACGGGGCTGGCGGAGACGGCCGGCGCGGGCAGGCGCACGGTCGCCGTCGAGCGCGCGCCGTCGTCGCGGACCACGTCGACCCGGTGGACCTCGCCGGGCGCGACGGCGAGGGTGGCCACGAACACGAGCGCGCGGACGCCGTCGGCCAGCGTCACGGCCGAGTCGCGCCACGCGGTCGTCCGGCCGGACGTCAGCTCGGTCGAGGAGACGGTCACGCCCGGCCGGTCGGGCACCTCGAACACGCTCGACGTGAGGTCCTGGACCCGGAGGACCTGCCGGTCGGTCCGCCCGTCGAGCGTGCCGAACACGGCGAACGCCCGGCCGTCGTCGACGCGGGGCTCGAAGGCGTCGTCGCAGGCGCCGGCCACGAGCGCGAGCGCGAGCAGGACGGCGGCGCGGGTCACTCGACCTCGACACGCAGGCCGAGCGTCGGGAGGAGCGGGAGCTGGTCGACGCGGTCGGCGCGCAGGGCGTCGTAGTAGAACACGTTGGCCCGGTCGGTGGCGTTGAGCACGGCCGCCTGCACGACGGCGCGGGCGCCCGGGATCCGGACGGCCCACTCGGCCGACACGTCGAGCCGGGCGTAGGGCGGCGTCCGAGCGCCGTACGCTTGGGGGGCGAGCAGGACCGTCGGTGCGCCCTGGGCCGCCTCGGCCGGCACGCCCCGGCCGAGCTCGTCGGTCAGGTCGAGGAAGGCCCCGGCCACCTGGGTGTACGGCCGGCCCGACGTGAGCTGGACGGCGACCGCCAGCGCGAACGGGCCCCGCTCGACGCGGCCGTCGACGGCCAGCCGGTGCGGGCGGTGGAACGGCGGCCGGTACGTCCGGGTGGCGTCGCGGTACGTCAGCGCCTGGGCGCCGTAGCGGGCGTCCACGCGGAGGCCCGGGCGCCGCAGGCCCGCCGTCACCTCGACGCCGTAGGCGTCGCCGTTCGTCGAGAGGAGCCGGCCGTCGAGCAGGATCGTCTGGCCCGAGAGCGCCTTCGCGTAGCCCTCGACCCCGAGCCGGACCGGCCCGACGGGGCCCTCCCACCCCGCGAGCCCGTGGACGGCCGTCGGCACGGGGAGCCCGGGCTGGGTCGTCGTCCAGGCCGTGAACACGTCGCCGACGTCGCGCTGGTCCTGGAGCCCGACGATCTCCTGGCGGTAGACGCCGGCCGCGGCCCGGAGCACGTGGCGCCCGACGGCCCACGAGACCAACACGCGCGGCTCGACCGACGCCGTCCGCGCCTGGGCCGGGAACGTCTGGACCCGGAGGCCCGGCTCGACCCGGACGCCCCCGCCGAGCGCCAAGTCGGCGTCGACAAAGACCGACCCCTCGCTCGTGTTCTGGCGCGTCGCGGCGCCGGGCCGGAAGGCGTAGCGGAACAGGTACGACGACGCTTGGATCCCCGTCCGGATCGTGTGGGGCCCGACGTAGTAGACGTAGCCGAACCGGCCGCCGAACGTCTGGGCCTCGGCCTCCCGGCGCGGCGCCCCGACCGGCTCGAACGTGGTCGTGAACCGGGAGGCGTAGGCGCTCACGTCGATGGCCGCCGCGAACGCCGACGAGATCGAGAAGAACCGGCCGCCGGCCGCCTCCGTCCGCGTCGTGATCCGGTTGCCGTTGACCCCGAGGTCGCCGTCGTCGGCCGAGACGAGCGCCGTCCCCTGGAGCGTCGACGTCGCGTCGAGCCGGGCGTGGACCTTCCCGAAGGCGTCCGAGAACCGGTACGGCAGGTCGATCCCCAACGCCTCGCCCGACCGCTCGACGACCGACTGCCGCACCGACGCCAGCAGCGACACGTCGCCGGGGACAATCGGGAGCTCGAGCTCGGCCCCGACCAGGACCGGCGACGCCGTCGCGGCCCCGCCGACCCGCCGCTTGTGGCCCGTCCGGCCCGTCACGTCGACGACCGACGCGATCCGCCCGCCGAACCGGGCCGGCCAGCCGCCGGTGTAGACGTCGGCCGAGCGGACGACGCCGGCCGGCAACGCGCTGTAGCCGCCCAGCAGGTGGAACGGCTGGAACAGCGGGATCCCGTCGATCAGGACCAGGTTCTGGGTCGGCGTCCCGCCCCGGACCGAGAGCTGACCGCCCCGGTCACCGACGGTCGAGACGCCGGGCTGGGCGAGCAGGCCGGCGGCCAGGTCGCCGCCGGGGTCGGCCGTGGGGAGCGCGGCGAGGTCGGCCGGGCGGAGCCGCGCGAGTCCGGCCTCCCGCACCGTCTCGGCCGGCGCCGCCTCGACGTCGACGCCGCCCAGGGCCGCCGTGACCGGGGCCAGGGCGACGGCCAGGTCCCGGCGCTCGCCCTCCGCCAGCGCCAGCGTGTCGGACGACGCGGCGTAGCCGACGGCCGAGACGCGGACGAGGTACCGGCCCGGCGCGAGCCCCCGGAACACGAACTGCCCCTCGGTCCCCGCCGCCTGTCCCCTCACGGTCCCCGCCGTGTCGACGAGCGCGACCGTCGCCCCGACGATCGGCCCGGCCGTCTCGGCGTCCGCGACGACGCCGAACAGGTCGGCCTGGGCCCGGGCGGTGGGCCCGGCCACCAGCACCAGGGCGACGAAGAGGAGGCGGGTCACGGGCCGAGAGTTTACGGGAGCCGCCGACCGGCGGGAGGGCACGACGCGCACTCCACGCCGAGGTGACGCCGGGGACCCGGGCGGCGGCCCGACGGGTACCCCACGCTTCACGGTTCGGCCCATGCGTTTCGTCCTCGCGCTCTTCCTGCTCGCTCCGGTGGCCGCCGCCCAGCCCGGGTCGGCGTTGGAACGGACACGGGCGCGCCTGGCCGCGGGCGACTCCAGTGGGGCCCACGCGCTCGCCCGCGACGTCCTCCGCTCCGACCCCGACGCGCCCGACGCGGTCGCCCTGAACCGCCTCCGCCTGCGGCTCGAGCTGGCCGGGTTCGGCGTCCGGAGGCTGCCCCGGCCGATCCGCCAGCAGCAGATCGCCGACGGGGCCCGCCGGCTGCTGCGGCTCGCGCCGACCGACACGCTCGCTCTCCGGGTCCTGGTCGACGACGCCGTGTGGACCGTCCTCCAGTGGCACGACCGCGTCCGCTTCGGGGACGTGTCGTCGCCCTACGGCGACTTCGTGAGCCCAGCCGAGATCGCCGCCCGGATGTCGACCTCGCGGTTCGACGTGGACGACCGGGCGGCGATGGGGCCGCCGCTGGAGCGGAACGGACGCGCGCGCGACGCGAGCCGGGAGGCCATCGAGTGGCTGGCGGCCTGGCGCTCCGTCGACCCCACGTCCGCTCCGGCGGCGGCGGCCCAAGCCACGCTCGCCGCGCTCGCCCAGGACTGGGCCGGCCTCGGGGCGGTCGCCGAGCGGTTCGCGCCCACGGGCGACCCCCGGGCCGACCTGTGGGCCGGCCTCGCCCACTACCGCCTGGGCGACGCTGAGGCCGCCGGGGTTGCCTTCGACCGAGCGCTCCCGCGGCTGGCGCCCGGCGCTCGCGCCCGGTTCGAGGACGTCCGCCCGCTGCTGCCGCTCGACCGCCGCGACGCCTACGACGCCGACCCCGAGGGCGTCGCCGCCGCGTTCTGGGCCGAGGCCGACCCGCGCCTGCTCACCGAGCGCTCCGAGCGCCGCGTCGAGCACCGCGCCCGCGTTGTCGAGGCCGATCTGCTGTTCGGGCGGAGCGCGGGGAGTCTGTGGGAGGCGCCCGGCCTCGGGGCCGAGACGGAGCAGGGCGCCCTGTGGGTCCGCTACGGCCGGCCTCGCCGCGCGCTGTCATTCTCGCCCGGCGAGTTCGGCGTGGCCGCCTACGGCGACGACAACTTCCGCGTGTGGGACTTCGAGGACTTCCAGTTCGTCTTCGACGACCCCGAGCGCGACGGCGTCTTCCGCACCTACAGCCCGCCGGCTCGGGCCTTCGCCGGCCCCGGCACCTCGGCCCGCAACGACGACTTCGTGATGCGCGACCGCGAGATGCAGCGGACCGACCCGCAGCGGACGCAGGACCTCCCGACGCTCGACCTGCCGGCGCTCGTCTCGCGGTTCCGAGCGCCCGGCGGCGGGACCGAGGTCGTCGTCGCGTGGGGCGTCCCCGTCGACAGCCTCCGGGCGCCGGTGCGGACGGGCGCCTTCGCCCTCGCTGACGGCCGCGTGGTTGACCGCGAGGTGCAGGAGCGCCGCCAGCTCGCGCCGGGCCGCGTGGTGCGGGCGGGCGGAGGGCCGGTCTGGGCCGAGGCCGCCCAGCTCCACCTGCCGAGCGACGGTGCGATCCGGGTCGAGGTCGAGTCGGACGAGGGCACCGCGCGCGGTGCCGCCGCCGAGCCGGTCGCCTTGTTACCCGGCGGGTTCGGCGTGAGCGACCTGCTGCTGGCGACGAGTGTGGACGACGAGGGCCGGGGGCCGGTCGTGCGCGACGGGCTCGGCATCGTCCCCGCCCCGCGCGCCGCGTTCGCCACGACCGATCCCGTCTACGTCGTCCTCGAAGTGTACGGGCTGGGGCTGGAGGACGGGCGGACGCGCACGACGGTCGAGGCCACGCTGCGGCCGCAAGCCCGGCGCGGCGGCCTGCTCGGGCGGATCTTCGGGCGCGGCCAGGGCCCCGGCGTCTCGGTCCGCACCGAGGCCAGCGGCGACCGCCCCGACGAGCTCGTCTCGTTCTTCGTCGACGTCCGCGACCAGGACCCCGGCCGCTACACGCTCATCGTGACCGTCGCCGACGCGACGACAGGGTCCACGGCCTCGGCCGAGCGGGCGGTGGTGCTGGAGTGAGTTCGGGGTTCAGAGTTCAGGGTTCGGGTGCCCAGAGGCCGGGGCCGGTCCGCTGAGCCTGCCAGACGACAAACCCTGAACCACTCCGCCCTCGCGGCCGATGCCCTCCGCGCGTCCCGTCATCCCCCTCTCGGCCGTGGCCTCAGCCGCCGCCAGCCGAGGGCGCCCCAGAGCCCGAAGCCGTAGGCGACGAGCCACCCGTACCGCTCCGCCGTCCAGGCCACGTCGGGCGGGTCGAGGCCGAGCCGGGCGCCGAACTGGACCCACGCCGCCAGGCCCATCGCGAGCACGAGCGCGCCGCCCGAGACGGCCACCATCAGCCCCGCCGTCCGGTCCTCGAACGAGCCGGCACGGACAACGCCCAGCCCGCCGACGCCCGCCGCCGACAGCGTCAGCAGGGCCGCCCCGAGCGACGCGACGGCCAGGCTGCCTGACGGCCAAGCTCTCCACGCGACGCCGAGGGCGATCATCAAAGACCCGACGACGAGGCCGGCGACCAGGACCGCGTGCGGACGCCGCCAGCCGTCCGGGAGCGTCCGCCCCAGGAGCCCGGCCCAGACGAGCGCGAACGCGCCCGCGTAGTGGACGTGCACCGTCGCCAGGAGCACGGCGAGGGGCGAGGCCCCGACGTCGACGCCGGACCGCGCCAGGACCAGACACAGCGCTCCGCCCGGCAGGATCGACCACCCCACGGCGACGGCGAGCTCGGTCGCGTCGAGCGTGCCGGCCCTCCGCCGGCCGACGGCTTCCGCGAGGGCCCACGCCGCCAGCGCGAGCGTCGGCACGACCCACAGCGCGGCGAGCCCGGCCGCCAGCGGCCCGGCCGGGACCACGAAGGCCGCCGCGGCGCCGAGCGCGCCCGGCATCAGCAGCCACGACGCGGCGGTCAGCATCCGCGTCGGGGCGGCGAACGACGCCGGGGCGCTGGCGGTCAGGAGCAGCGGGACGAGGGCGAGCGGGGCCAGCAGGACCAGGTGCGCCGCCTCCTCGGCCGGGCCGGGCTCGGTCGCGAGTGGGACGAACAGCAACGCGAGCCACACGAGCATCCCGGCGAACGCGATCCGGGCGAGGCGGCGGGTGAGGGCAGGCACGGACGAGCGGTGGGACGGCCGAAGGGTACGCCGACGGACGGGGCACGCGCACCCCCAGCCCGGCCGTTGACGACGCTCCAGAAACCGACCGGTACGGCCTCCGTACGCCGCCCTCCCCCCGGACTCGCCATGCGCCTGCCCCTCGTCCTCTTCGTCGCCCTCGTCGGCTGCCAGCAGCCGGCCCTCTCCCAGCAGACCGACGGCCCGATCACCGTCGAGGCCCCGCTCGCCCAAGGCGCCGGCGCGCTCGAACGGCTCGACGGCGAGATCGGGACGAGCCGCCGGACGGCCATCACACGCGCGGTCGAGGCGGCCAGCCCGGCCGTCGTGTCGGTCAACGTGATCGAGGTCCGGAACTACGTCCGCCGGGCGACCCCCATCGAGGAGTTCTTCTACGGCCGGCGGATCCCGGACCGCGTGTTCCAGCAGGAGGTCCAGGCCATCGGCTCCGGCTTCGTCATCTCCGACGACGGCTACATCGTGACGAACGACCACGTGGCCGGGGCGGCGACCAAGATCACGATCGCGTTCCCCGACGGGAGCCAGATGCCGGCGACGCTGGTGGGGAGCGATCCCGAGACCGACATCGCCCTCCTCAAGGTCGAGCCCGAGCGGCCGCTCCCGTACCTCGCCTTCGAGGAGCAGGGCGACGCCGTCGTCGGCGAGTGGGCCATCGCGCTGGGCAACCCGTTCGGCCTGTTCGAGGCCGCCGAGCCGACGGTGACGGTCGGCGTGGTGAGCGCGGTCGGCCGCGACTTCCCGGCCCAGCAGGGGCGGATCTTCCGCGACATGATCCAGACCGACGCGGCCATCAACAGCGGGAACTCGGGCGGCCCGCTCGTCAACGCGCTCGGCCGGGTCATCGGGGTCAACACGGTGATCTACTCTCGGTCGGGCGGGTCGGTCGGGCTGGGGTTCTCGGTCCCGGCGTGGCGCGTGCGCCAGGTGGTCGCCGAGCTCCGCGAGAGCGGGGCCGTCGACCGGTCGTTCTACACGGGCCTGAGCATCCGGCCGGTGAGCCCGCGGCTGGCGCAGCAGCTCGGGCTGGGCCAGGCCCGCGGGCTCGTCGTGACGTCGATCGAGTCGGACAGCCCGGCCGAGCGGGCGGGTCTCTTGCCTCGTGACGTGATCGTGTCGATCCAGGACGAGGCCGTCACCTCGAACGAGGACGTCCGCGACCGGCTGGTCGACAGCCGGGCCGGCGACGCCGTCCGCCTGGGCGTCGTCCGCCGGGGCCAGACGCTCACCGTCGACCTGACGCTGGGGGAGGCCCGATGACGGAGAACGTGGGGCATGGGGCACGGGGCGTGGGGCGGAGGCTCGGGACTCTTGCCGCTTGCGTCTTGCCCCTGGCCTTCCAGGCGTGCCTCCCGTCGAGCCAGAAGGAGAACAGCCGCGCGATCTCGGCGGCCGACTCGGCGTCGGTGGCCCTCGCGGAGACCGTCCTCATCGACACCCTCGCGGAGGTGTGGACCGCTCGGGCGCCCCAAGCCGACCCGATGCCCGTCCCGATGACGCTGGCCTGGGTCGGCGACACGCTCGCCGTCGTCGAGACGCAGGAGCCCAGCGTCCGCCGGTTCTCGACTGGGGGCGGCTACGTCGACCGGACCGACCTGCCGGCCGAGAGTTACCCCTACGGCGCCGGCGTGCGCGGCGACACCGTGGTGGTGTTGGCGCGCGGCCGGGGCGCGCTGCTGTGGGTGGTCCCGGGCCAGGGCGTCGTGCGCGAGGTCCCGGCCCCGGCCGGGGCGACGGCGGCCGTCGCGGCACCGGGGCTGCTCGCCGTCCGCGTGGGCGGCGGGCCCGACACGCTGGCGCCGGCCGTCGTCCGGCTCGACGAGCGCGGGGCCGAGGTGGGGCGCCGGGCGCTCGCCGGGCCGGCGTGGCGCTCGGTCGGCTTCCTCCGGGTCTGGGAGGGCGACCTCGCGGCGCTCTCGGGCTACCGCCCCGTCGTCGACCGCGTCGGCCTGGAGGGGGCCGGCTTGGGCCGAGCTGACACGCTGGCGCTCGTCGGGTTCTCGTCGCCCCAGCTCCCCCGGTCGGCCCAGTTCATGCGCCAGGAGGTCGACGAGCCGCCGCTGCTGATGTCCAGCGCCGACGTGTTGGGCGGGCGCCTGTTCGTGCTCAACCTCCGCTCGGACCACGTCCGCGTCGATGTGTACGACCGCGACGGCCGGCTCCAGCGCGTGCTTGTGAGTCCGACGCGCGGGCTCGAGACCGACGTGGCCCTCGACTTGGCCGTCCGCCGGTCCGGCGGCGCGGTCGAGCTGGCCGTGCTGATGTCGCGTCCGCCGGGCGTGCTCCAGACGCCGGAGAGCCGGGTGGTCCTCTACCGCTGGCGGGATCGGTGAGGCGCAGGCGGACCCCCCGTCCGTCCGCCCCTCGCTCCGCTCAGGGGCGCCCGGACTGTCCCCCTTGAAGGGGGACAGCTTTCCGACCTGGGAGCGCAGCGACCGGAAGGAAAGCGGGGGGTCCGCAACCGAGCAGGGGCTCCTACCGCACCACCGTCACCGTCCGCGCGGCCCGCTCGTCGCCGGCCACGATGCGGACCACGTAGACGCCCGGCGCCAGCGTCGCCGACGGGAACGGGAGCTCGTGGGCGCCGGCCGCCATCGGCGCGTCGGCGAGCACGGCTACGCGGCGACCGAGGGCGTCGAACACGGCGACCGACACGTCGGCGGCCTCGGCGAGCGCGAACCGGACGCGGCCCGCGGGCCCGACCGGGTTCGGGTCGACGCCCGAGAACGCGAACGCCCCGTCCGCGCCGTCCTCGGCGGCCACGGCCGTCACGTTCAGCGTGAGCGGGATCCGGACGACCGGCTGCGCCGGGTTGTTGGTCAGGAACGCGATCTCGTCCGTCCGGTCGCCCGGGTCGAGGTCGCGCCCGTCCACCTCGATCCGGACGTCGAACGCCTCCTGGGGTTCGATCGACCGGTCAGCGAAGATGGGGGATAGGGCCTGGACCACGGTCCCGATGCCGGCCGGGACGTCCGGCGGGTCGAACCGGACCAGCCGCGACTGGACGGCCGAGCTCGCGTCCGGCCGCGTCGTGACGAAGAACGACCCGTTCGGGTCGAGCCGGTCGCGGAGCATGCCGAAGACGCCCGTCGACCCGGCCAGGATCTCGTTCGAGAACGTCCCCCCGCCGGTCCCGCCAAAGGCCACCCCGAACTGGTCGCGGACCAGGAGCTCGTCGGACGCGCCCGTCGTCTCGAGCAGGCCCTGGGTAAACGAGACGCCCGGCAGCGAGGTCGCCCCGTCCTCGGGCTCGCGGCCGTCGACGAACGCGGGGTAGCCCGGGAGCAGGTCGCCCTCGGCCGTCACCGTGAGCAGGGCCGAGGTCTCGAACGAGCCGATGAGGAAGGCGTCGAGCTCGGGGCTGTAGTCGACGCCGAACGGCGTGAAGTCGAGGTCCGCCTCGCGCCCGGTCGGCACGATGGCCCCGCCTTCGAGCCGGACCTCGACGAGCTGGGCCGTCTCGAACAGGACGAGCCAGAGCGACTCGGTCTGGGTGTCGTAGGCGATGCCGGTGACGGACGCGCCGAGCGACGACGAGAACGTCTCACCGGGGTCGGACAGGTCGCGCGGCACGACGGTGATCGTGGTCGACGTCTTTGTCCGGCCGTCGACCACGGCGATGCGGCCGTCGCCGAGCTGGGCGAGGTCGTAGAGCTCGGGCGTGGTCCCGAACGCGATGGCCCCCAGGACGTCGCCGTCGGGCAGGGCCGAGGTCCGGGCCTCGGGCGTCCGGGCCGGCGCGCGGTCGGCGACCGGCGTGCCCGGCGTGCCCGGCGCGGCGAGCCCGTCGAACCGGGCCCGGCCCAGGGCGACGGTGGCCCCGGCCTCGAACCGGCTCGTGGCCGGCTCCAGCACGCGGACGTACGAGAGCGTCGCGTCGCCGCCGTTGCGCAGGCGGAGCGTGGCCTCGCCGACGCCGTCGCCGGGGACCGAGACCGGGGGGGCCGCCTCGGCGAGCGCGACCGTGGGCAGGGCCGGGTTGCCGACCGTGAACTCGACGGGGTAGGGGGCGGGGTCGTCGCCGGGCTGGTCCGTCCGGATCTCGACGCTCCCTCGGTAGAACCCGTCGTCGAGCACGCCCGAGTCGGCGGTCAGCTCGAGCGTGACGGTCCCGTTGCCCGGGAGCACGCCGGCCACGGGCGCCACGAAGAACGGGGCCTGGCCCGCGACGGCGTCGACCACGATGTCGTCGATGAACCAGCCCTCGTCGGTCACGTTCGCGTCGCTGTCGAACCGGAACGCGATGTAGACGGGCTCCGGGAAGCCGGCGACGCCGGGGACCTCGACGGTCACCGTCTCCCACCCCTCGTCGGTGTTGCGCAGGACGCCGCCGTCCGAGGTCGCGACCTCCTCGTAGGTGTCGCCGCCGTCGACCGAGACCAGGACCGTGGCGAAGTCGAAGCCGGCCTCGGCCTGGAGGTAGTGCGCGAACGACAGCGTCACGCGGCTGTCGGGGCTCACGCCGCTGAGGTCGATGCCCGGCGCCCGGATCTGGCCGAGCGAGTTGTCGGAGTACCCGCTGGCGCCGTTGATCTTGCCGTAGTGGAGGGCCGTTGGGGTCGAGTGGCCGGGGAGCGCGGCCGGGCCCGTCGTCCGGGTCTGCCAGCGGTCCGGGGCCGCCTTGCTGTCGAACGAGAAGCCCCGAAGCGGGTTGGCCCCCTCGAAGTCCTGGGAGAACACGGGGGCCGCCATCCGCGATCCGTCGGAGGTCTCGGG
Organism: Rubrivirga sp.; assembly: GCF_965213695.1. GTDB lineage: Bacteria > Bacteroidota > Rhodothermia > Rhodothermales > Rubricoccaceae > Rubrivirga. Next base: position 620,154 of record NZ_OZ243912.1, read on the forward strand.
GAACTCGAAGCCCCGCGTGACGAGCGTCGTCAGGACCCGGTACGAGAGGTCGAACGTGCCGGCGTTCGACACGGGGATCTCGACCGTTCGCCGCTCATCGGCCCCGAGGTCGCCGAGCGACGTCGGCACGGTGCCGACCGAGAGCCGGGGCGCCACGGCGCCGCCGACGGTGAACGTGACCGGGACCTCGATCACACCGCGGTCCTCGTCGTTGGCCTTGAGCCGCAGGACCCCCTCGCCGATGGCCTGCCCGTCGAACCCGCCCACTCGGAGCGCGAGCGTTGTCGAGCCGCCCGGCGCGACCGTCCCCTGGGCGACGGTGACCGTCAGCGTGGGGGAGGCCGTGGTCGGGAAGAGCGTCGTGATCTCGGCCTCGAGCTCGAACTGGAGCGGCGTCGCCGCGTCGACGTTGCCGACGACCACGGGGACGTCGAGCGTCGCGCCCGCGTCGACGTCGCCCAGGTCGACGGGCTCGGTGATGAGGAACCGGTCGTCGATGGCCTGGCCGTCGACGCTCAAGGCGACCGTCGCCGTCGGCGGGTCGAAGTCGACGGTGTAGCCGATAACGTCGAGCATCCGGATGTCGGCGTCGGTCAACTCGTCGCGCGAGCCGCGGCCGAGGTTCGGGTCCATGATCCCGATCTTGCGGGCGGCCCCGAGCGAGGGCGGCCGGAGCGCGTCGTCGCGCCAGTGCGAGGCCTGCTGGCCGTCGCCGCCGGCCCGGCTGCCGGTCGCCGTCGAGACCTCGTATTCCTCAAGGCCGTCGAAGAAGACCTGGACCGGGACGAAGTACTCCCGGCCGTTCTCGACCGTGAGCACCTCGGTGTTGGGCGGGCCCGGCGTCACGACGCGCGGGGCGGCCTCGAACCCGACCCCGTCGTTGAGCGGCTCGCCCGGCGTCACGGCGTCGGGCCGGACGCGGAACAGGTCCCACGGCGAGAACAGCGGGTTCTGCCCGTTCACGCTGAGCCCGATGGCCGACGTGAACCCGAGCGCGTGGCCGATCTCGTGGATGGCGACCCCCTCGAAGTCCGTCTTGTCGGCGTCGACGCCGTCGGTCGGGTCGAAGTCGTACGGGAAGGCGTCGTTGAACCCGATCGAGGGGACGGTGCTGGACGGGGCGTTGGGGCTCGTGACGGGGGGGCGGTAGCCGAGCACCTGGAGCGAGATGAGCCCGCCGATGCCCCGCTTGAGCGGGCCCTCCGAGCTGGTCGAGGGCGCCGGAACGGGGATGGCGTCGTAGAGCGCGAGCAGCTGGGGGTCCGAGGTGGTGGCCTTGAGGCGATCCACGAAGTCCTGGACGTCGCTCGCGCCGGTGCACGTCGTGGGGTTCTGGGCGCACTGGAGGGCCGAGTCCGTCGAGCCCAAGACGTTGTTCGGGTAGGGCGTCCCGAACCGCTCGGGCCCGAAGTCCACGTCGATCACCGTCGTGACGTTGTTCTGGAGGATCCGCTCCCAGCGGGCCGCCGAGCGGCGGAAGGCCAAGAGCGCCGCCGGCCGGTCCAACAGCTGATCCGTCGCCCGCAGGACGATCCTGAAGTTCGAGACGCCCTCGGCGTTGAGCGACGGCAACGGCGTCAGCCGGACGTTCTGGCTGGCCGTGCGGGCGCTCGCGTCGTGGAGCCCCTGGACCTGGGCCTCGACTGCCAGGTCGCAGGCCAGCCCGCCGTCGGGCCCGACGGTCAGGACGTGGACGCCGGCGTGGGCCGGCAGCGGGCCCTGGGCCCGAGCGGGGAGCGCCAGCGCGGCGAGGGCGAGGACAACCGCGAGGCGGACGGACGACGACATGGACGACGGATGCAAAGGGGCACACATGGTACGACACCCCTCCGCCGACCGGAGGGCACGACCGTTCACCCAGCCCGTTCGTCCGGTCTGAGACCGGCACCGGGAGCGTCGACGGGAGAGATGCGTTTGAGCCTCCCCTGCTTTCACCGCACATGCGCACGCTCGCTTTCGCTGCCGTCCTCGTGGCCGTCGCCAGCGGGTGTGCGCCGCCCTCGCCTGTCGCCCCGACCGAGCCGGCGGGACCGGGCGCGCTCCGCCTCACCGCCGAGGCCCGGGCCGAACGCGACTCGCTCTACGCCGACCTCCGGGTGACCAACACGAGCGACCGGCCGGTGGCCGTCGGCTACGGCGCGTGCTCGGCGACCGTGCTCGGCTGGCCCGACTCCCGTCGCGCCGGGCCGCCCGCGTTCACCACCGCCTTCGCGCGGACGGTCGACGGCTACTCCATCGGCTGCCCGCTCTACCTCGCGACGCGGACGCTGGCGCCCGGCGAGACGATGACCCCCGACGGCACCCCGGAGCTCCGCGTCGCGGCCTCGCTGGCCGAGGTCCTGACCGACTCGATCCCCGACGGCCGCTACTGGCTCACGGCCGTGTTCGACGTCGACATGATCGACGGCACTCGGCCCGTCGACACGCTCCGGGTGGACCTCGGGCCGGTCGACCTGGCCGCCCGCCGCCCGCCGCTGGCCACCGAGGCCGTGCGCGTCGGCGTCCGGTTTGGGGTCGACAGCGTGCGCGTCGAGGGCGGGCGACTCCGCGCCGTCGTCCGCGCCGCGCCCGTCCCGCGGATGGGGCCCGACGTGGTCGGCTGGGCGCCGTGTGCCGCCCGTGTCCTGGCCTTCGCCGGCGCCGACCGTCGCGACGCCGCGCCCCGTGCCGGGCCGCCCGAGGCCACCGCCGACGCGGCCTGTGGGCAGCCGCCGCCGACGCCCTTCGGCGGGTCCAGCGCCGGCGGCGGGAGTCCTCCGCTGTACCTCGGCATCGACCGGGCGCTCCGGGCCGAGGTCGACCTCGCGCTCGAAGACCTGCTCGGCGACCGGCCGCCCGGCCGGTACGCGCTGGCCGTCGCCGCGCGGACGCTGAGCGGGCCGTACGAGCTCCGGTCGTTGCCACCCGTCCACCTCACGCTCGGCGAGGTCGACTGGCGCCCGTAGCGGACGGGAGGAACGGCGCACGGCGGGCGGCGTGAAGGGACGCCAACGACTGCGATCCCCCCGATGGCCGACGCCCCCCAGATTTCTACGCTCGGCGACCTGCGCGCCAGCGGCTACCGCCCCCGCTCCGTCAAGGACGAGGTCCGCGCCAACCTTATCGGCCGGCTCCAGGCCGGCGACGACGTGTTCCCCGGCATCCTGGGCTTCGACCGGACGGTCGTGCCCCAGGTCCAGAACGCGCTGCTCGGGCGCCACGACTTTATCCTGCTCGGGCTGAGGGGCCAGGCCAAAAGCCGGATCGTCCGGATGCTCCCGTCGCTCTTGGACGAGTGGGTGCCCGAGGTCGAGGGGACGGAGATCCACGACGACCCGCTCGACCCGGTCTCGAAATACGCCCGCGACCTCATCGCCGAGCGCGGCGACGACGCGCCGGTAAGCTGGCTCCACCGGTCCGCCCGCTACGGCGAGAAGCTGGCGACGCCCGACACGTCCATCGCCGACCTGATCGGCGACATCGACCCGATCAAGGCGGCGACGCGCAAGCTGACGTACGCCGACGAGGAGGTGATCCACTTCGGCATCATCCCGCGCACGCACCGGGGCATCTTCGCGATCAACGAGCTGCCGGACTTGCAGCCGCGCATCCAGGTGGGGCTCCTCAACATCATGGAGGAGCAGGACATCCAGATCCGAGGGTTCAACGTCCGCATTCCCATTGACGTCCTGATGGTGTTCACGGCCAACCCGGAGGATTACACGAACCGGGGCTCGATCATCACGCCGCTCAAAGATCGCATCGACTCGCAGATCCTGACGCACTACCCGCGCGAGCTCGGGATCGGCGTCGAGATCACGCGGCAGGAGGCGTGGGCCGAGCGCGACGGCGGGGTGAAGGTGGCCGTGCCCCACGTGTTCCGCGAGATCGTCGAGCAGGTGGCGTTCGAGGCGCGGGCGTCCGAGTACGTCGACCAGAAGTCGGGCGTGTCGGCGCGGCTGACGCGGGCGGCGCTCGAGGACCTCATCTCGGCGGCGGAGCGCCGGGCGCTCGTCCACGGCGAGGCCGAGACGACGGTCCGCGCGAGCGACCTTGAAGCGGTCGAGCCGGCCGTGACGGGCAAGGTCGAGCTGGTCTACGAGGGCGAGCAGGAGGGGGCCCAGGGCGTGGCCCGGGCGCTCGTCGGGAAGGCGGTCGCGGCCATCGTCAAGACCTACCTCCCGGACCCGACCGAGAAGGCGAGCGGAGCCGGAAGCGGCTCCGGCGGCGGGCGCGCGGCCTACCGCGAGGTGCTCGGCTGGTTCTCGCGCGGGAACACGGTCGACCTCGACACCGACCTCGCGTTCCCCGCCTACGCCCAGCAGCTCGACCGCGTCGACGGGCTCGGCGCGCTCGTCGACGCCCACACGACGCCGACCACGCCGGCCGAGAAGGCGTCGATGATGGAGCTGGCCTTGGAGATGCTCCACCAGCACTCGCTGCTCGGCAAGGACGTCGCCGACGACGGCGCGAGCTACGCCGACATGATGGGCTCGGTCCTGTCCGGCCTGGGCTCGTTCCGGCCCGACGACGACGACGACCTGGACGACGAGGACGAGTACCGTCGCTTCGGATGACGAGGCGCAGCGGCGACGCGGGGGGCCCCCGGGGGGACCCTCCCAGGCCCCGCGCGTAGACCCGGGGCCCTTCTCCCGTCTCGATGCGCCTGCTCCTCGTCCTCGCCGCTCTCTCCGTCGCCCACGCCTCCGTCGCCCAGGCCCCGCCGCGCCCGCCCGAGGCGTCGGACCTGGTGGTAGCCGTCTCGGAGGCGGCCCCGCTGTCCTCGCAGAGCCCCGACGGGACGTGGGACGGCCTGGGCGTGGCCTTCGCGCAGCAGGTCGGGCAGGGGCTCGGTCGCGGCGTCCGGTTCCTCGCGGTCGCGCCCGACAGCGCCCTCGCCGCCGTGGCCGACGGCCGCGCCGACGTCGCCGTCGTCCCGACCTCGGTCCAGGGCGAGGCCGTCGTCGACTACACGACGCCGTTCCTCGGCGCCCGACTCGCCATCGCCCAGCAGCCGCAGAACGGCCCGCTCGACGTGGCCAAGCGCTTTTTCTCGCCGACGTTCTTCAAGATCGCGGCGGGCCTGGTGCTGCTGCTGTTCCTGATCGGCCTGGCGATGTGGGCCGCCGAGCGGAAGGCCGAGGGCGACGACTTCCGCGAGGACCGCGCCGGGATCTGGGACGGCTTCTGGTGGGCCGGCGTCACCATGACGACGATCGGCTACGGCGACACGGTCCCGGAGACCGTCCCGGGCCGGTCGATGGCGCTGCTCTGGATGCTGGTCTCGATGGCGCTGACGGCCTCGCTGACGGCGGCGCTCGTGTCCGCGCTCGGGATCGGCTCGGGCTCGGGCTCCGGGTCGGGCTCGGGCTCGCTCCGCCTGCCGGACGACCTCCAGGACCGGCGCGTCGGCGTCGTGGACGGCTCGGCCGCGGCCGGCGTCCTCCGCGACCTCGCCGTCCAAGCCCGCCCCTTCCCGAGCGTCGCCGCCGGGCTCGCCGCCGTCGAGGCCGACTCGCTCGACGCCTTCGCCGGCGCCCTCCCACGCCTGCGGACGACGCGGTCGTCCGACTCGGACCTCGAGATCGTCTCCTCGGAGGTGACCTTCGACCGGTGGGCGCTGGCCGTCGCCGAGGGGAGCGACTTGCGCGAGCCCTTGGGGCGCGCCGTGCTGGACCGGCTCCACAGCCCCGACTGGCCCGAGACCGTCCGCCGCTACACCGAGTGAGTCGGAATCTGGCGACTCCTTGGGCACGGGGCATGAGTGAAGGGGCGAGAGGAATCGGCCCCATGCCTCATGTCCCGTCCCCCATGCCGTGCCCACTCCGGGAGTAAGTGTACGTCGGATGAGGCCGCGCTAGCGCGGAAGCCCGTCGGCGAGCCGGCCGTCCTCCACGGCGACCTCGGCCCAGTTCGAGGCGTCGCCGGGCGGCGCGGCGGCCACCCGGATCCGGCGCCGGCCGGGCCCCACGGCGTCGAGGTCCAGGACCAGCCGGTCGGCGTGGACGTCGAGCGCGTTCTCCTCCAACACCCGGTTGTCGACGAGCGCGACGCCGTCCTCGTCGTCGAGCATCAGCGGCGACCCGTCGGCGGACCGGGCGACGAACACGAGCAGGCTCGGGTCGGCCGGGTCGGGGCCTTCGAGGCGGAGGTCGAGGCCCTGCGCGCCCTCGCGCTGGGTGGCGATCACGTAGCGGACGCCCTCCACCTCGAACGGGACGAGGACCGGCGGCACCGCGTCCGGCGCCACGCGGACGACCACGCGCCCGCCCCCGACCGCGTCGACGGCGACGTGGGGGCGGCCGAGGAACGACACCGCGCCGGTGCCGACTAGCTCGGCCACGTCGAGCGTGTCGGAGCGGCCGTCGCGGAGGCCGACGATGGGGACGAGGCGGGAGACCGGGCCGGCGGCGGTGTCGGCCAGGGCCAGCGAGGCGTCGGGCGGCGGCGCGGGCGGCGTCGCCGGTGGCGAGGCGCAGCCGGCGACGGCCGCGAGGGCGAGGAGGCGGAGCGTCATCCGGTTCGGAGCGCGTCGATCAGCTCGTCCTTCGTCATGCCGCTCCGGCCCTCGACGTCGAGCTCCTGGGCGCGCTCGTAGAGCTCGTCCTTGGTCCACTCCTCGTAGACCTTGGCGTGGCCGCCCTTCTCGGAGGGGTGTCGGTCGTCGTTCGCCTGGGCATTCGCGATGGCCGCCGACGTCTGCTTCGAGTAGCCCTTGTCGCGGAGGGCCTCGTAGGCCTCGTCGTCCTTGACGCTGGGGCCGTGGTCGGTTCCTTTGGGCATGGGGGTGGGGAGAATAGGGGGGAGAGGATGCGTCGCCGGGCCGTCGGTTTCCGCGAGCCGGCGGTCTCGGGGACGGCCCCATCCGTCACACCTCGGGCGGGCGCCGGTTCGCCTTCTTCTCGGACCGCTGGCGCTTGGCCTCGAGGCGGCGGCGCTTCGAGCCCTTCGTCGGCTTCGTCGGGCGGCGGACCTTGACGGGCCGGGCGGCCTCCTCCAACCGCCGCCGGAGCTCGGCGACCGCCAGCGCCTTGTTGCGGAACTGGCTCCGCGACCGCCGCGCCGTCACGACGGTCCCCGACGGCCGGTGCGTCAGGCGGACGCCCGTCTCGACCTTGTTGGCCCGCTGCCCGCCCTTCGTGCTGCCCGACAGCGTCTCCACGTCGCACTCGGCCATCAGGTCGTCGTTGCTCTCGGGGATGCCGCTCATGGGTCGTTGGGCTCGGCCGCGCTCGATGCGGGCTCGGGGGAGCCCGATGTACGGTGCGGACCGGCGCCGCGGTCCCGTAGACTCGGCGCGACCCTCGCCTCCGCCTAATGACCCGCCTCGCTCTCGCCGCCGCGTTTCTGCTGGCGGCCCCCTCGCTCGCCCAGCCGACGCCGCTCGCCCCGCTCGACCTCGACCTGGTCGCGACGCTGCCGCCCGGCGTGGTCGGGCTCGCCCACGAGCCCGCCGAGGGCCAGCTCTACGTGCTCACCGGCGGCGGCGACCTGTACCGTCTGCCCCCGGCCGTCGGCGCGGAACCGGAGCTGGTGGCCACGCCCGAGCAGCACGGGGCCCCGGTCCCGACCTACAGCATCGCCATCGACGGCGCCGGGACGATCTACCTCGTCGGGAGCCGGCGGACCGAGACGACCAACACGGGCGTCGTCCGCCGCGGCCGGGTGGAGAACGGCGCGCGCGCGTGGTCGACGGTCGCCGAGACGGCGCCGTACCCGTACGGGCGGACGGCGTTCGACCACAGCCTGAGCGCGGTCGCCGTCTCGCCGGACGGGAGCTGGCTCGCGCTCAACAGCGGCTCGCGCACCGACCACGGCGAGGTCCAGGACGGCGGCGGCGCGTTCCCCGGCGTGCGCGAGGTCCCGCTCACCTCGGCCATCCTGCGCGTCCCGGCCGACGCCACCGACTTGGTGATCCCGGCCGACTCGGCGACGCTCGTCGACGGCGGCTTCCTGTTCGCCGACGGCACCCGCAACAGCTTCGGCCTCGCGTTCGCGCCCGACGGCGAGCTGTTCGGGGCCGAGAACTCAGGCGACCGCGACGACGGCGACGAGCTCAACTGGCTCCGCCGGGGCCGCCACTACGGATTTCCCTGGCGGATGGGGACGAACGACACGCCCCAGCGATTCCCCGGCTACGACCCCGACGCCGACCCGCTCGTCAACCCGGCCTCGACGGCCTACCAGTCCGGCGCGTTCTATGACGACCCGACCTACCCGGCTCCGCCCGCCGGCGTCACGTTCAACGACCCCATCCGCAACCTCGGCCCCGACGCCGACGAGCTCCGCCAGCCCGACGGCTCCATCGTCGACGCCAGCGACGCCGGGCTCGTGGCGACCACGTTCACGCCGCACCGCTCGCCGCTGGGGCTCGTCTTCGTCGAGCCCTCGTCGGAGCCGGTCGTGTCGTGCGACGCGGTCGTGCTGAGTTGGACCGACGGCGAGGACACCAGCGGCTCGCTGTTGGCGCCGTTCGAGGACACGGGCGAGGACCTGGTCTGCCTTCGGTTCACCGACGACCGGGCCGCGGTCGAGGCCGAGCGCGTGGTGGCCGGCTTCCGCAACCCCATCGCCGCCGCCGCCATCGGGACGACGGTCTACGTGGCCGAGTTCGGCGCGCCCTACGGGCTGTGGGCCGTCGAGACGTCGGGCGTGGCGACGGCACACGCGCCCGACGCCCGGCTCGCGCTCGCCGTCGTCCCGAATCCGCTCCGCCAGTCCGGCGCGCTCGAAGTCACGCTGGACGCGCCGCGCTCGGCCCGCGTCCGCCTGATCGACGTGCTCGGGCGGACCGTGGCGACGGTGTGGGACGGACCCCTCGCGGCCGGCACCCACCGGCTCGGTGTCGAGGCGGGCAAGCTCGCGCCGGGGGTCTACCTCGCCGTGGTCGAGGCCGGCGGCGCCCGGATGGTGCGCTCCCTGACCGTCGCCCGCTGACCGGGCGCCTAGCTTGGCCGCCCCGCCGTCTCCGCCCTCGTGCTCCGTTTCGTCTTGCTCGCCGCCGCCGCGTTCGCCGTCATGGAGGTGGCGTCGTACGTGCTCCACCGATTCGTCTTCCACGGGCCGTTGTGGAAGATCCACCGGACGCACCACGACCCGGCGCACGGCCACGGCGAGGGCGTCGAGTGGAACGACCTGTTCTCGGTCGGCTTCGGGGCGCTGTCGGTCGGCCTGATCTGGGCTGGCCGCGCGGACCCGCTCGCCAGCACCGCGTTCCCGCTCGGCGTCGGGATCGCGGTCTACGGGCTGCTCTACTTCGTCCTCCACGACCTCTACGCGCACGGTCGGCTGGGGCCGAAGAAGACGACCGTCGCGGCGGCGCAGGCGGTCAAGCGGGCCCACGGCCGGCACCACCAGTCGCTGTCGAAGGAGGGGCAGGAGCCGTACGGACTGTTCCTCTTCCCCCCGTGGATGGGCCGCCGGTTCGAGCGGACGCGGGACCGTGTGGCCTGAGCGTCAGCGCGTGGCGGTAATCGAGGCCTCGGCACCGTCACCGTTCGCACGAACCGTGAGGGTGGCAATCACTTGCCGCCCCTCCTCGTCCTCCCGCGACCACACCGAGACTTGAGTGCCGTCGGATAGGTGGCTTCCGAGTCGGGACCAACCATCGGCTTCGAAAGCAGCGTCGACTTGAGCGGCGCCAGATGCGACTGTGTGGTCGTGGAGCCAGGCGGTGGAGTAGGCCCCAGGGCGTTCGCCTGGGTTCGAACTGAAACCGAATCCGTCGACGAGTTGGATAGTCTCACCGTTCGGATCGATCTCGGGAACGTCAGGAAGATGGGGCCTTGGCTCCCCCGGCTCGTCGATGATCTCGCCGTCGCCGATCACATCGTCCATCTCCTGAGGCTCGTCCACGACGACGGCGTCCTGACCGGATAAGTGGCAGCCGCCGCGCTCGACGGACACAGTGACGTAGGTGGTTCCACCGGCGCGAGCCGAGAACAAGGCGTCGCCGTGGAGGTCCGGGCTGCACAGTCGGAACGAGCCGCTCTGGTAGCGGGACCGCTCCGATGTCCACTCGCCGGGGAGGGGCCTCGCGGCGAAAGCGGCGGCAGCGTCCTGTGGCGCCTCGTCGAGACGTGCAAAGCCGGCCGTGACGGGGTCGCCGAGCGGCCCTTCGACGTCACTGCTTAGCCGGAACCCGCCGATGGGTACGGCGCCAGCGGGGAGCAAGTCGCGGTCGACGGCCTCCGGCCACGTCTCGTAGAGCTCCGCTGAGACCTCGCCGCCGGCGCCCGAGCCGAACGCGGAAAGGACGGCCCGAAGGAGCTCCTCGGAGTCGCCCTGGGCACGAGGCGTGGTGGCCAGGAGGAAAGTGAAGGCGAGGGTGGAGAGGCGGAGCACGGCGCGGAAGGGGGAGAGGGCGAGAGTAGCCCCTCGGGCCACCGGGCATCAAGGGCGGAGCGCCTGCCCGGCCGGGCCGACTGGCGCTAGCTTGGCGCGCCGCCCGCCCCCGCCATGTCCGAGCCGTCGTCCGCCCCCCCGTCCGCCTCCAGCGAGGAGGACCGCGCGACGGTCGTCGAGGCGCTCGGCGGTGACCAGCGGGCCTACGAGCGGCTCGTTACGAAGTACCAGGGCCCGCTCCGGCGCCACGTCGGCAAGATGGTCCGCGACCAAGGGCAGGTCGACGACTTGGTGCAGGAGGCGTTCGTCAAGGCGTTCGGGTCCATCGAGAGCTACAACCCGGCCTACGCCTTCTCGACGTGGCTCTACCGGATCACGACGAACCACACCATCGACTACATCCGCAAAAAGAAGCTGCCGACGTTCTCGATCGACAAGCCGATCCAGACGCGCGACGGCGAGCTCACGATGGAGCTCCCGGACTCGACGTACCGCCCGGACCGGGCCATCGTCACGGACCAGCGAAACGAGATCCTGCGCCAAGCCATCGAGGCGCTGCCGGAGAAGTACCACCGGGTGATCGTGATGCGGCACCAGCAAGAGCTGAGCTACGAGGAGATCGCGACCGAGCTCGACCTGCCGCTGGGGACGGTCAAGGCCCACATCTTCCGGGCGCGGGCGCTCCTCAACAAGGCGCTCCGGGCGCGTCGGGCGGAGCTGGAGTGAGCGAGGGCGGTGAGGCGGTCCCGCTGGCTCCGTCCCGGCTGGCTCCGTCCAGCGAGTCACATTCCCCACCTTGTCATCCTGAGCGCCAGCGAAGGATCTACTGAACGCTGGCGCCGAGTCGGTCCGGGCTACCGAGCAGCGAGCGGCTATATGCTTCGCATTCGCTCAGGATGACGAGGGGAGTGTGAGGAGCTGGCGCCGCCCCTCCGTCAGCGCCGTCCCCCCGTCGCCTGCGGTCCGTTGTCCGCATCCGCAGGGCGTGATTTCTGGGACTGGAAGCGCTTCGGGTCCGGGCCGCCCGCCGAAGGGGTGGCCGGCAGCGGGACCGGGCGCCTAGCTTCCGCGCCCCGCCCGCCGACTCCATGCCGCCCGCCCCCCACGTCTCCAAGTTCGGCGGCACCTCCGTCGCCACGCCCGACCGCGTCCGCCGCGTCGTCGAGCTGGTGGCCGCGACGCCCGCCGAGGGCCGGAAGGTCGTGGTGGTGTCGGCGCTGGGGGGGACGACCGACGACCTGCTCGCGGCCCTCGACGCGGCGCTCGCGCGGGCCGGCCACGCCGACGCCGTCGCCGCCATTCGCCAGCGACACCACGCGGCGGCCGACGCGCTCGCCCGCGCCGACGACCGCGACTCGCTCCAGTCCACGCTCGACGCCCGCCTGGGTGAGCTGACCGAGCTCCTCGACGGCGTCTCGCTGCTCCGTGAGGCGACCGACCGGACACGCGACGCGGTGCTCGCGACCGGCGAGCGGCTCTCGGCCCCCATCGTTGCCGCCGCCTTCCGCGCCGCCGGCCACCTCGCCGCCGCCCTCGACGCCGCCGACCTGATCCGCACCGACGGCCAGTTCGGGAACGCGACCGTCGACCTCGACACCACGCGCCGGCTGACGCGCGCCGCCGTCGACGCGCTCGACCCCGGCGCGGTCGCTGTCGTCACCGGCTTTATCGGGTCGACGGCGGCCGGCGTCACGACGACGTTGGGGCGGTCGGGCTCCGACTACACGGCGACGATCCTGGCCGGCGCGCTCGACGCCGCCGCGTGCGTCATCTGGACCGACGTGGCCGGCGTGTACACGGCCGACCCCCGGCTCGTGCCCGAGGCCGTCCCGCTGGCGCGGCTGAGCTACCGCGAGGCCGCCGAGCTGGCCTACTTCGGCGCCCAGGTCCTGCACCCGCGGACGATGCTGCCCGCCGAGCGGGCCGGCATCCCGATCCAGATCAAGAGCACGCTCGACCCCGACGAGCCGGGCACGCTGATCTCGAACGAGACCGACGCGCTCGACCTCCGCGTCAAGGCGCTGTCGGCCGTCCGCGACCAGGCCGTGGTGACCGTCGAGGGCGGCGGGATCCAGTCGGTCGTCGGCGTGAGCGCGCGGCTGTTCGAGGCCCTGTCGGCGGCCGGCGTCAACGTGCGGATGATCAGCCAGGCGTCGAGCGAGCAGAGCGTGTGCGTCGTCGTGGACGGGCTCGACGCCGAGGCGTCGGTCGAGGCGCTCCGCCAGGCGTTCTCTAGCGAGATCGCGCGCGGCGACGTCCGGAGCGTCGAGGCGATCCCCGGCTGCGCCGTCGTCTCGGCCGTCGGCGAGGGGATGCGGCACCAGCCCGGGCTGGCGGGTCGGCTGTTTGCGACACTCGGACGGGCCGGCGTCAACGTGCTGGCGATTGCCCAGGGCGCGGCCGAGACCAACATCTCGACGGTCGTCCGCCAGGCCGACGTCCGGGCCGCGCTCGGCGCGCTCCACGAGGCGTTCCCGCTGCGGCGCGCCCGCGTCCACGTGGTCGTGATCGGGACCGGGACCGTCGGCAAAACGCTCGTCGACTTCCTGGCCGAGCACGCGCCGGTCCTGATGGAGCGGGACCGGATCCACCTCCGCCTGGTCGGCCTGGCCAACTCGCGGCGGATGGCGTGGGACCCCGGCGGCCTGCCCCTCGCCGACGGCGTCGCCGTGCTGGACGACGCGACCGCCGAGGTGGCCGACCTCGACGCGCTCGACGAGCGGCTGCTCGCGGGCGGACTCGAGCGCCGCATCGTGGTCGACGCGACGGCGTCGGAGGCCGTGGCCCGGCGCTACGTGCGGTGGCTCGAGGCCGGCGTCGGGGTCGTCACGCCGAACAAAAAGGCCAACACGCTCGATCTGGCGTACTACCGCGCGCTCCGGGAGGCCGCCGGCCGGCGCGAGGTGAGCTACCACTACGAGACGACGGTCATGGCCGGGCTCCCGGTCGTGTTCACCATCCGCGACCTCCTCCGCTCGGGCGACCGGATCGACTCGGTCGAGGGCGTGTTCTCGGGGACGCTGGCGTTCCTGTTCAACCGGCTGGCCGAGGGCGCCGCGTTCTCCGACGCCGTCCGCGAGGCGAAGGCCAAGGGGCTTACCGAGCCCGACCCCCGCGACGACCTGACGGGCGAGGACGTCGCCCGCAAGCTCTTGATCTTGGCGCGCGAGTCCGGGCGCGAGGTCGAGCGGGCCGACCTCCAGGTCGAGTCGCTCGTCCCGGCAGGCCTGGCGGAGGTCTCGGTCGGTGCGTTCATGGACGGGCTCGACGCGCTCGACGCGGCGTGGGCCGAGCGCGTGGCCGCCGCCGAGGCCGAGGGGAAGCGGCTCGCCTACGTCGGCCAGATCACGGACGAGGGGCTGAGCGTCGGCGTCCGCGCCGTCGACCGGGCGTCGCCGTTCGGGGGCTCGCGGGGGACCGACAACGTGATCCTGATCCAGTCGGCGCGGTACCACGAGACGCCGCTCGTGGTCCAGGGGCCGGGCGCCGGCCCCGAGGTGACGGCCGCCGGCCTGCTGGCGGACCTGGTGAAGGCGGCCGAGCTGATGCCGTGACCGGCGCTCCTCCCTTCGCGCGCCCCTCCTCGCCGAGCGGACCCCCCGCTTCGGCTGCCATCGCTCCGCTCCGGGCAGCAGAAGCTGTCCCCCTTGAAGGGGGACCGTCCGTCCGCCCGCTGAGCCCTTCGGCTGGGCTCAGCACAGACTCCGCGAGGGGCGGACGGACGGGGGGGCTCGCGACGTTGCCCTCTCCGGAGCGGGCCGGCCCGTCCCGAGCGGGGGAGACCGCGTACGGCTGCTGGAAGGGCGTGGCACACCACGCCCCTACGGGTGTCCCGCTGGCGGGCGCTGGTTCCTGATTCCTGATGCCTGATTCCTCCCCCGTCACTGTCTTCGGCCCGTGCACCCTGTCCAACCTCGGGCCGGGCTACGACGCGCTGGGCCTGTGCATCACCGGGCCGGGCGACCGCGTGACCGCCCGGCGGACCGACGCGCCCGGCGTGACGGCCGAGGGCCCGCCGTCGCTCCCGACGGACGCCGAGCGGAACACGGCGGCCCGGGCGGCGGCCCACGTCCTGCGCCAGGCCGGGGCAGAAGGCGGGCTCCGGCTCCGCATCGAGAAGGGGATCCCGATGGGGTCCGGTGTCGGCGGGTCGGCGGCGAGCGCCGTCGCTGGCGCGGTCGCGGCCAACGAGGTGCTGGGCCGGCCGTTCCGCAAGCCCGACCTCGTCGAGGCCGTCTTGGAAGGCGAGCGGGCGGCCGGCGGTTACCACGGCGACAACGTGCTGCCGGCGCTCCTGGGCGGCCTCGTCCTTGTCTCGCCCTCCGACCCGACGGCCTACCGCCGGCTGACGCTGCCGGCCCCACCGCCGCTCGCCGTTGTCCTCCCGGACGTCGAGGTGTTGACGCGCGACGCGCGCGCGGTCCTGCCCGCGACGGTCGCCCACGGCGACGCCTCGGCCCAGGCCGCCGAGCTGGCGTTCCTGGTCCGGGCCCTTTTGGAGGGCGACTGGCCCGCCGTCGGCCGCCACCTGATGCGCGACCGGCTGGCCGAGCCGTTCCGCGCGCCGCTCGTCCCGGTCTACGACGCCGTTCGCCAGGCCGCGCTCGACGCGGGCGCGGCCGGCGTCGCGCTGAGCGGCTCCGGTCCCGCCCTGGTCGCCCTCGTCCCCGACGCCGACGCCGAGGCCGTCGTCGAGGCGATGGCCGCCGCCAGCCGCGCCGGCGGGGTCGAGGCCACCGGCTGGGTCGCCCGCGTCGACCCCCAGGGCGCCCGGGTGGTGGACTCGGAGTTGGCGTGATCCCGGCTGGTCTCCGCATCGAGTTCGGCGTAGGCTCTGACCCTCACCCTGTCCCTCTCCCACAGGGAGAGGGGACGTCGTAGGCGACCTCCGCTCACCGCTCACGCCTCACCGCTTTGCCTTCCGTCCCCCAGTACGTCAGCACGCGCGGCGGAGGCGCGTCCGTCCCGTTCCGCCGAGCGCTGCTTGACGGGCTCGCGCCCGACGGCGGGCTCTACGTCCCGACGGAGATTCCCGCCCTCCCCGACGGCTGGATGACGGCCTCCGACCGAGCCGACCTCGGCGCCCGCGTCCTCGCCGAGTGGCTCGACGTCCCCGACCTCGACGCGCTCGTCGCCGACGCCCTCTCGTTCCCGGTCCCGCTCATCGGGCTCGGAGACGGCGTGTTCGTCCTCGAGCTGTTCCACGGGCCGACGTTGTCGTTCAAGGACGTCGGCGCGCGCACGATGGCGCGGCTGATGGCACAGACCCTCGGCGGCGAGGAGGTGACCATCCTGGCGGCGACGTCGGGCGACACGGGGAGCGCGGTCGCCTCCGGCTTCGAGGGCGTCCCAGGCGTGCGCGTGGTGCTGCTCTACCCGAAGGGCCAGGTCAGCGCGGTCCAGGAGCGCCAGCTCATCGTCCGCCGCGCTGGCGTGCAGGCGCTCGCGGTCGAGGGCACGTTCGACGACTGCCAGCGGCTGGTGAAGGCGGCGTTCGCCGAGGGGGTCGGCGGGCGGCGGCTGTCGTCGGCCAACTCGATCAACGTCGGGCGGCTCCTGCCCCAGATGCTCTACTACGTCTGGGCCGCGCGGCAGCTCGGCGGCGAGCCGGCTACGTTCGTCGTGCCGAGCGGCAACCTCGGCAACCTGACGGCGGGCACGCTGGCGCGACGGGCCGGCCTGCCGGTCGCCGGCTTCGTGGCGGCCCACAACGCGAACGACGGCTTCCCCCGCTTTTTGGAGGGCGCCGACGTCCCCTCCGGCGACTCCGTGCGGACGTTGTCGAACGCGATGGACGTCGGCGTGCCGAGCAACCTCGAACGGCTCCGCGCGCTGTTCTCCGACGCCGACCTCCGCCAGACCGTCCGCGGCCACGCCGTCACCGACGACGAGACGACGGCCTCGATGCGGCGCGTCCACGACGAGACCGGCTACCTCGCCGATCCCCACACGGCCGTCGGGCTGGAAGCGGTCCGCCGACTGGGGCTGGGCGAGGCCGGCCCCGTCGTGGTCCTGTCGACGGCGCACCCGGCCAAGTTCCCCGAGGCCGTCGCACAAGCGACCGGCGTGACGCCCCGCACGCCGGCCCGGCTGGCGACCCTGTGGGACGCCCCGACCGCGGTCGAGACGATCCCGGCCACCCTCGACGCCCTGCGCGCGCACCTGTCCTGAACGGACGCGGGCGCCCTCCGAAGAAGGCGCCCGCGCGAGTCCGCCCGGTGGCCTCCTCGCGGACGTGACGAGTCATGTCCCTACGGCCACCGGGGCGCGATTCGGTTGGTCCTACATGTCCGAGCCCGGCCGCTGCGGCTGGTTCTGCATGTCCATCCCGCGCATCGACGCCTCGCGGTAGGCCGTGTTGAACTCGGTGTCGTAGCGCTGGAGCCGGGTCGTGGCCGCTGCGCGCCCGCCCTCGAAGTCCGAGCGGAGCGTCCCGCGCGCGGTGAAGGCCTCGTCGCGGTAGGCGTCGCGCTGGCCCCGGAGGCGGACGAGATCGCGGGCGATGTCGCTCCGCATGGTCCCCGTGGCCGACTGGTACCGCGTCCGGAGGTCGCCGATCTGGCGGTCGTACGTGTCGATCCGGTCGGTCGCGGCGCGGACGTAGTCGTCGCGCGTGCGGGCCGAGCGGAGCCGGGTCTCGTAGACGCGCCGGTCGAGGTCGGCGTAGCGCTGGTCGAGGTCGGACCGCATCTGGGCGGCGGCCTCGGGGTCACTCATGGCGTCGCCGTCGGCCTCGGTGCGGAGCGCGTCGTAGTCCGTGCGGAGCCGGTCGACGTCGGACCGCATGGCGGGGTCGGCCGACGACCGGAGCGTCGTGAGGTCGCGGTCGAGCCGGTCGAGCCGGGACCGGACCTGGGTCCGGTAGTCCATGTCGGACATCCGTCCGTCCGTGGTGGACATTTCGTCCCGCTGCGTCCGGTCGTCGGACTGGGTGGGAGTCTGAGCGGAGGGGGCGGCGGCCAGGGTGGCGGCCAGCCCGAGAAAGAAGAGTGGTCTCATTGGGGTATGCGGTGATGGGACGGCTCGAACGCTCGGCCCGGCCCGCCGGGGTCCACATCGACGCGATTTCCAGGTCTCCCCGATGGTCATGGGAGGGGAGTGCCCTACGCCGCCCGCCGTGGCCGAGGACCGGGGCGGGCCTAGCCGACGGCGCGCAGGCGCCGTCGGACCGCCCCGAACCGCCACGCGCCGTAGGCCCCGACGACCACCGAGAGCGGCAGCGCCACCCCGCCGAGGACCACGGCCCACGGCTCGTCGACGAGGTGGAGCAGGGTGACGCCGCCGGCCAGCAGCGCCAGCGCCGTGCGGACGTAGGCGAGCAGCGTCCGCTCGTTGGCGAGCACCGTCCGGTCAAGCGCGAGCCGGTCGCGGAGCGTAAGGTCGGCCTCTGAAACGGTGGCGTAGGGGGTGGGCATGGGCGGGGAGAGCGGGCCTCGACCTTGCGGACCCCCATCCGCCGCACTCGGTTCGGCTACGGCGCCAGCGGCGCCGCCCCCTCGTACGGGTCGACGTCCTTGTCGACCGAGTAGCCCTCGTCGTCGTCGCCGTTCGCGCTGGCGATCGACATGGCGACGATGGCCCCGATGGCGAGGACGGACAGGAGGGCGACGATCCAGAAGCGGCGGGACATGGCGGCGGGCAGTGGGGGGCCCTCGAAGCGCCCTGACCGCCGCCCGGTTTCCGCCGCGCCCGACTCCCGGGCTTCCCTGAGACATGGCCTGGCGAGCACGTCTCCTCGCCTGGCCAGGCCGGCGGGCATCGTCCGTGCGTGGTGAGCGCGGGTGGGTCGAGCGCGAGCGGGCCGCGAGCGCGAGGCCGGTCTCGGGGCGGCACGAGGGAGGGGTGGGGCCGGAGCGCTGCCGGGACAAACTCCGAACCCTGAACTCCGAACTCGTCCGGTCGCCCCTGTTGCGGAGTCCAGGTCTTGAGGTCGTGAGACCGAGGACCGGGGACCGAGGCGGGCATTCCGGCCGGTCTTCCGTCCCCCGTCCTCGGTCCCAATGACCCCAAGTCGGTCGGGCGCAACAGGGGTTCAGTACAGCCCCACCGGGTCCACGTCGAGGTTGACGCGGTGGCCGGAGGGGAGCGAGACGCGCGACTCGGCCGTGCGGACGATCTCCGCCAGCGCCGACGCGGGCAGCGTGCGCGGGGCCTTGACCAGGACCTGGTACCGCCACCACTTTTTGACGCGGCCGATCAACGCCGGGACCGGGCCAAGCACCTCGACGCCTTCGACCCGTCCCGCCTCGGTCGTGAGCGCGGCGCCCCACCGCTGGGCGAGCTGGCGCGTCGACCCCTCGTGCGGGCCCTTGACCTCGACCCCGATCAAGCGGCCGAAGGGAGGGTAGCCCAAGGCGAGCCGCTCGGCCAGCTCGCCGAGCGCGAACCCGTGGAAGTCGTGCTTGAGGGCGAACGTGATGGCGGGGTGCTCCGGGTTCCGCGTCTGGAGCAACACCTCGCCCTCCAGCTCGTGGCGGCCGGCCCGGCCGGCGACCTGGGCCAGGAGTTGGAACGTCCGCTCGGCCGCGCGGAAGTCGGGGAGGAGCATCCCCGTGTCGGCCTCGACCACGCCGACGAGCGTGACGCGCGGGAAGTCGAGCCCCTTGGCCACCATCTGGGTGCCGAGCAGGACGTCGGCGTCGCCCCGGCCGAAGGCGTCCAAGATGGTGCGGTGGGCGCCCTTGCGCGAGGTCGTGTCGAGGTCCATCCGCAGGACGCGGGCGGAGGGGAACACGTCGGCGATCTCCTCTTGGACGCGCTGGGTTCCGGCGCCGAGCGGGCGCAGGTCGTCGGCGCCGCACTCGGGGCACGGGTGCGGCACGCGCTGGGTCCAGCCGCAGTAGTGGCACCGCATCCGCTCGCCGCGGTCGGTCCGGTGGACGGTCAGCGTGACGGCGCAGTGCGGGCACATCGGGGTCCACCCGCAGTCCTGACACGTCAAAACGGGCGCGAAGCCGCGGCGGTTCTGGAGCAGGATCGTCTGCTCGCCCTTCTCGAGCCGGTCGGCGAGGGCCAGCCGCAGCTCGTGGCTCAGGGCCCCCTTGAGCCGGCGGACCTGCTTCTCGCGCGCCAGGTCGAGCACGCGGACCGGCGGCAGCGGCGCCGGCGCCCGCGTCGTCCCGTCGGGGCCGCGGACGGGCACGCGCTCGGGCATCTCGAGGCGCGTGTACTTGCCGGCGTTCGCGTTCGCCACCGACTCCATCGAGGGCGTGGCCGAGCCGAGCACGCAGACGGCGCCGGCTCGCCACGCCCGCATCACGGCCACGTCGCGGGCGTGGTAGCGCGGGGCCGGGTCGAACTGCTTGTAGCTCGCCTCGTGCTCCTCGTCGACGACGACCAGCCCGAGCCGGTCGAGCGGCGCGAACACGGCGCTGCGCGGGCCGATGACGATGGGGTAGACGCCGTCGCGGATTCGGGTCCAGGCGTCGAGCCGCTCGCCCGGGCTCATCCGGCTGTGGAGCACGGCCACGCGGTCGCCGAAGTGGGCCCGGAAGCGGCGGACGGTCTGGGGCGTGAGGGCGATCTCGGGGACGAGCACGATGGCCGTCCGGCCCCGGTCGAGCGTGGCGCGGAGCGCGCGGAGGTAGACCTCGGTCTTGCCCGAGCCCGTCACGCCGTGGAGCAGGAACGTCTCGGGCCGCCCGCCCTCGACGGCGCCGACGATGGCCGCGAGCGCCGCCGTCTGCGCCGGATGGAGGTCGAGCGGGGCGGCCGGCGCGACGGGACCGGCGTCCATTCCGTCGGCCCGTCGCTCGACCTCGGCGTCGAACGCCTCGACGAGACCCTTGGCCACGAGGCCCTTGACGGTTCCGCTGGAGGCGCCCGTCGCCGCGAGCGCGTCGGCCTGCAACACGTCGCCGCCGGCCTCGACCAGCACGTCCAGGAGCGCCCGCTGCTTGCGTCCGCTGACGTCGCCGTCGGCGACCAGGCGGAGGTGGCGGGCCGTCTTGGCGGTCACGCTGGCATCCTGGACCTCGTGGTCGATGCGGAGCACGCCGGCCGCCTCCATCTGCCGGAGCAGGGCCTGGGGGACCGTCTTGCGGCCGAGCACGTCGGCCAGGTGGGCGACGGGCAGCCCGTCGCCGTTGCGGTCCGCGAGCGCGTGCAAGATGGCGCGGCCCCGCTTGTCGTCGGGCCAGGCGTCGGCCGGGGCGAGGGCGTGGGCGACGCGGTGGCTCTCGACGCCGGTCCCGCTGGGCAGCGCCGCCTTGACGGCCTCGCCCCACGCGCACAGGTAGTAGTCGGCCACCCACCGGGTCAGCGCGAGGAGGTCGGGCGTGAGCGCGGGCCGCGCGTCGAGGACGTCGTGGAGCGGCTTGAGCCCGTCGGCGCTCCCCTCGACGCGCTCGGCGACGACGCCGGTGATCTGGCGCCGCCCGAACGGGACGAGCACGCGCGCGCCGGGCACGGCCTCGGCTGCCATCGCCTCGGGCACCCGGTACGTGTACACCCCGTCGACGGGCGCGAGCGGGACGACGTGGGCGAGCGCGGGCATGGCGCAAGCTAGCCCGGCCGGCGGGCCGGCTTTCGCGCCGTCGGCGACGGGTCAGGCTCGGTGGCCGTCGGCCCGGTCGGCGCGGGGGTTCCAGCGGGCGGGGTTCTCGGCCACGTAGCGGCGGAGGGCGTCGGCCTCGCGGTCGGTGCGGACGACGCGGTCGTGGTACCGTCCTTGCCACACCTGAACGGTCGGGTCTGTCGCGCGGATGCGCTTGGTGACGACGGATTTGTATTGGCGCATGATCGAGGCGACGGACCCGGCAACGGCGTGGCCGAACCGCCGTCCGCCATCGCCGGACCCCGGTGCGTAGGGACACACCGCCGGTGTGTCCCTACGTGGTGGCCCGCCGTCGCGTGGTGGCCCGCCGTCGCGTGGTGGCCCGCCGTCGCGTGGTGGCCCGCCGTCGCGTGGTGGCCCGCCGTCGCGTGGTGGCCCGCCGTCGCGTGGTGGCCCGCCGTCGCGTGGTGGCCCGCCGTCGCGTGGTGGCCCGTCGTCATTCGGCACGATCCCGAACAACAGATGCACGTGGTCCGGCATGATCACGAACGCATCCAGAACCACCGAGGGCCGCACGGTCGGCGTCCGCAGCCACTCGTCGCGCGCGATCCGCCCGGCGGGCGACAGGACCATCCGCCCGTCCACGATCGTCCCGAAGAGAGGCTGGCGACCCCACGTGCAGACCGTTACGAAGTACAGGCCCCCGCGGTAGTCGTGGGCGCGCAGACGGACAGAGCGGCGGCCTCCAGGACGCACGGCGGGGCGAACGTGTCCACCCTTAGACCCGGCCGTCGCCGTGGTCTACCCCGCCGTCACTGGCAGAGCGCGTCGCTCCAGTCTTGGTGGCCGCGGCCGGGCTGGCAGCGCGTCTGGCGGCCGGCGGCGACGAGCTCCCACGTCGGGCCGTAGGGCGAGTACGTCAGGCGGAGCCGCTCGTCGCGGACCGAGTCGTCGCGCACGCCGGTGGCCGTCACGAGGGCCGTCGCCTCGTACGACGTCTCGGAGAGGATCTCGACCTCGACGCGGTCGGCGTCGAGCCGGCGCGCGAGCGCCTCGGCCGCGGCCCGGGGCGTCGAGGCCGCGTTGTAGTCGGCGAGCAGGTCGTCGGCCGGGGCGAACGGGCCGAGCCCGGCGCTCGGCGTCGGGGCCGACGGGGTGAACGACGTGGGCACGGCGCTCAGCAGGCGGAGGTCGGCGACGAGCGCGGCGGCCTCCGTCAGCGACACCGGCCGGCACCCGCCGACGGTGTCGCTCAAAAAGAGGACGCCCGTCCCGTCCACGTCGACGATGTCCGAGACGACCGTCCCGATCCCCCACACCTGGGCGCTCGTCGCGCCGGGGTCGTCGGACGCCTCGTACACGCGGACCGCGCGGCCGAGGTCGGCGACCTGGACCTCGGTCGAGACGAGCGGCCAGTCGGGCCCGCCGAGCCCCTCGTTCGTCCCGCTCACCTCGAAGCACGCGCCGTCGGCGCGCTCGTAGCCGAGGGCGTAGCGGCCGTAGGCCCCGTCGCTCTCGGCCTCAAACCGCACCAGTTCGAACGCGCCGACGGCGCCAGGAACGAGGACGGGGATGCCCATCCCGGCGAGCGCGTCCATCTGGTCCGCGTCGAGGCCGCTCGAGTCGGGCCCGGGGTCGTCGATGGGCGGGGCCGAGGACGGACCGGCGCAGGCGGAGAGGACGACGAGGACGAGGAGCAGTGCGCGCATGACGACGGGTGGTGTCGGGCCTCCCTACGCCCGGGACCGCCGGAGGTGCCTACACCTTCGTCGCCGTCGCTCGGCGGAACGCGGCGACGTTCTCGGCCACGTCCCCCTTGAACACGGCGCTGCCGGCTACGATCACGTCCGCCCCGGCCTCGACGACCGCGCGGACGTTGCCGGGGGCGACCCCGCCGTCGACCTCGATCACGGCCCGACTACCGGTCCGCGCCAGCAGCTCGCGGCACCGACGGACCTTGTCGACGGAGCCCGGGATGAACGTCTGCCCACCGAACCCGGGGTTGACCGACATGATGAGGACCAGGTCGAGGTCGGGCGCGATCTCCTCCAGCGTGACCAGCGGCGTGGCCGGGTTGAGGGCGACGCCTGCGAGACACCCGAGGTCGTGGATGGCCTGAACCGTCCGGTGGAGGTGCGGGCACGCCTCCTGGTGAACCGTGATCGTGGCCGCGCCGGCCTCGGCGAAGGCGTCGAGGTAGCGGTCCGGGTCCTCGATCATCAGGTGGACGTCGAGCGGCGCGCCGAACTCGTCCGCGAGCGCCCGGAGCCCGCGCATGACGGGCGCCCCGAACGAGATGTTGGGCACGAAGTGGCCGTCCATCACGTCGATGTGGAGCCAGTCGGCCCCGGCGTCGAGGGCCTGGCGGGCGTGGTCTTCGAGGCGGCCGAAGTCGGCGGCCAGGACGGAGGGGGCGAGGGTCATGCGGGCGGCGAGAGAGCGGCTGAAGCTACCGAGACGCCCGAGCTCGCCACCGGAGGAAGGCGCCGCCGGCGCCCGCCAGCGCCACGCCGACCGACTGGAACAGCGGCACCGCCAGCGCGACGGACCCGCTCCGTGGGCCGGGCGCGACCACGAACGCCATCGCGTACAGCCCGACGGCGAAAAACACCGCCAGCACCAACCCGCCCAGCACGACGGCCTCGGCCGCGACCACGCCCGACACCCATCGCGCCAGCGCCACGAACGCCACGTAGGGCAGCAGCGCGATCATCACGACGGCCGCGACCGACTGCCACGGCCGCTCGCCGGCCGTCGCGAACACGACCGCAACCGTCGCCACGACGGCGCCGGTCGCGACGAACCGGGTCAGGCGGGCGAGGTCGCCGGGGCGGGGAGCAGGAGTCGTGGCCACGGCCGAAAGCTACCCGCCCGCGGACGCCTACCGGGCGAGGACGAGCCGCGCCGAGGCTGTTCCCTCCGGCCCCCACGCGCGGACGACGTAGAGGCCGGGCGCCAGCGCGGGCGTCGCGAGGACGAGCCCATCCCGAACCGGCCCGTCGTGGAGCACGGCGACCGACCGGCCCAGCAGGTCGACGACCTCGACGCGCGCCGCCGGCCACCCGCGGAGGCGGACCGTCGCCGGACCCGCCGTGGGGGACGGCCCGACGGTCAGGGCGCGCATCTCGTCCGGCGCCTCGTCGGTGGCGGTGGGGAGGGCCGCCAAGGCGCCGGCCCGGTCGTAGGCGACCACGAACACGTCGAAGTCGGACCGCGAGTCCGACGACAGCTCCACGACGCCGGCACCCGGGTCCACGTCGACGGCGTCGGAGAACCGGCCGGTGACAATGGACTGCCCGCCCGTCAGGGCCACGCCGAGCCCGTTGTCGCCGGTGCCCGCACCGAGGACCGGCGACGCCCACTCGAACGCGCCCGCCGCGTCGAGCGACACCGTCACGACGTCGTAGCCCGCGACCGGCACGACGACGGCCTCACCCGCCCCGGGGTCCGCGTCGAAGTCCTCCTCGAAGTGGCCCGTGTAGACCAGGCGCCCGTCGGCGAGCGCGACCCCGCGCGGTCGCACCGTCCCGACCCCGAAGGCGTAGCGCAGCGTCGCGTCGGGGGCATAGGCCGCGACGGCGCCGAGCCCGTCGAACCCGTTGCCGGTCCCGCTCAGGATCGTACTCCCCGGGCCCGGGTCGAAGTCCGCGTCGCGGTCGATGGTGCCGACGAGCGCGATGCCTCCATCGGCGTCGAGCGCGACGTCGGAGACGGTCCCGAAGGCCGATCCGCCCACGACGAACGCCGACGCGAGCGCGCCGTCGGTGGTGTAGGTCGCCGTGAGCCAGTTGGTGATGCCCTCGCCGGTGATCTCTTGCACGGCCGGTCCGGGGTCGACATCGACGGTCCCCAGGGCGTTGCCCGTCAGGGCCACGCGGTCGCCGGCCACGTCGAGGCCGCGTGCGCGGTACTGGGCGCCGTCGAGGGCGAAGCCCCAGCGGAACGCGCCGGCGCCCGTGTACGACGCCAACGTCGCGCTCCGAAACCCGTCGACGACGGCCTCGCCCGGGCCGGGGTCGAGGTCGGTCGGGTTGCTGACGGAGACGGCGACGTAGAGATCGCCCGCGTCGTCGAACGCGACATAGCCGCGCTGCTCGAAGTCGGCGCCGGGCAACGTGAAGCCGGTCCGCAGCGCGCCGTCGGGCGCGTAGATCGCGACGAACACGTAGACCGCGAAGCCGGGGGCCTCGATGATCGTCTCGCCCGGCCCCGGGTCGAGGTCGAGCGTCTCGCCGACCTGCCCGACGACCGCGAGCTCGCCCGACGGCCCCAGCGCCACGTCGAACACGTCGTCGACCGCGCTCGGGCCGGGCGGCCCGAACGGGACCACGAACCGGAGCGTGCCGTCGGGGCCGTAGACGGCGGCGAACCCGTCCTTCGACCCGCCGCTGGGGACGACCGTCTCGCCCGGCCCGGGGTCGGCGTCGTAGCCGCCGAAGGTCGTTCCACCGATGGCGAACGCGCCGTCCGGCGTGACGTCGACGGCGTACGCGACGTCCTCTTGCGGGCCGCCGAGCGCGAACGGCGCGGGCTGTGCCGAGGTGCCGGCCGCCAGCGTGAGCGTGAGGAGGGCGACCGGGATGCGGACCATGGCGGGACGGGGAGAGGCCTGCGGGCCTAACCGCGCCCCGCCCGGTCCGTTCCGGCAGGTCCTGCCGTCACCCGGCAAGCGGCGAGCGGCCGCACTCGGTGCAGCGGTACGTCCCACGGAGGACGTTGACGTGCCACGGCGTCGTGCGGTCGCAGTGGGGACAGGTGCCCCAGTAGGAGGCGTGGCGGATCTGGGCGGCGGCGAACAGGCCGTCGAACAGGGTGGGGAGGCGGAGGCGGAACGACATGGGGGTCGGGGGGGAAGGAGCCCGTCCAACGGAGCGGCTCGCGGCTCGTTGGCCCCGAGGGCGCCTGAAAGCGCTTGCGCCACAGACACTTAACAACAAAGCGCTTCCCGAACCGCTTCCGTCCTACACGGGTCCTCCCCGCCTCCGCCACCCCTCCGAGGGCCCTCATTCGCCCTCCGCCGGGCGCGCACGGGCCCTCCGCGAAGACCCGAGCCTCAGGACGGGATGAGGCCCTGCTGGCGGGCGTACTCGAACACGCCGCCGGCCTCCAGGATGCCGGCCACGTCGCCGAGCGGCTGGAGCGCCCAGCTCTCGCCGGTCGTCACGTCCGTGAACGTGCCGGCCCGCGTGTCGAGTTCGACCTCGTCGCCGGTGCGGACGTGCTCGACCAGCCGCTCGGGCGACTCGAACGGCGCCAGGAACCCGCCGTCGACCGCGTTCCGATAGAAGATGCGGGCGTAGCTCTCGGCCACGACCGCCTCGATGCCGGCCTCGCGCAGCGCGAACGGCGCGTGCTCGCGCGAGGACCCGCACCCGAAGTTGCCGCCGCCTACGATCACGGTGTAGGCGCTCCGAGTCTCGCCTTCGGCCACGAACGGGACGTGGCCGTCGGGCAGCCCGGCCCCTTCCGGCGGCACCGACGACAGCGCGTACCGGCCGTACAGCGTCCGCTCCTCCGGGTCGGTCAGGCTGTAGACCAGGTGCTGCGCCGGGATGATCTGGTCCGTGTCGACGTGGTCGCCCAGCACGTAGGCGAGGCCGCGGATGGTCGATTTCAAGGGTACGGGGTACGGGGTACGAGGTACAGTCTCGGGTGGCGGCGTACCTCGTACCTGGTACCCCGTACCCATCGCCGCTAGGCGACGAGGACGTCGCGCGGGTCGGTGATGACGCCGGCCAGCGCCGAGGCGGCCGTCGTGAGCGCTGAGGCGAGGTAGACCGCCGACTGCTTCGAGCCCATCCGGCCGGGGTAGTTCCGGTTCGTGGTCGAGATGACAACCTCGTCGCCGTGCGTCCGCCCGAACGTGTCGACGGGGCCGCCCAGGCAGGCGGCGCACGACGAGAGCCCGATCTGAGCGCCCGCGTTCTCGAAGATGGCCGCCAGCGTCTCGCCGTCGACCGTCTCGGTCCACAGCGCCTTGCGGACGTCGGTCGTCGCCGGGACGACGTAGGTGTCGACGCGCACTTCGTGGCCCTTCAGGATGCGGGCGGCGGCGACGAAGTCTTCGAGCTTGCCGCCGGTGCAGCTCCCGATGTAGGCCCGGTCGACCCGGGTCCCGGCCACCTCCGACACGGGCGCCTTGTTGTCCGGCGCGTGCGGCTTGGCGACGACCGGCTCCATCGCGGCCACGTCGTAGACGCGCTCGGAGTGGTAGCGGGCGTCGGGCGACGAGAACACCGGCTCGAAGGCGCGGTCGGTCCGCTCGCGCGTGTAGGCCATCGTCTTGGCGTCCGGCTGGATGATCCCGTTCTTGCCGCCGGCCTCGATGGCCATGTTGCACAGCGTCATCCGCTCCTCGACGGAGAGGTCGTAGACCGCCTGTCCGTCGAACTCCATCGCCCGGTACGTCGCCCCGTCCGTCCCGATGTCGCCGATGACGGCCAGGATCAGGTCCTTCGCCATGAGGTACGGCGGCAGCTCGCCCTCGAACACGAACCGCATCGACTCCGGGACTTTGACCCAGATCTTGCCCGTCCCCATGATGAGCGCGGCGTCGGTGTTGCCGATCCCGGTCGAGAACAGGCCGAAGGCGCCCGAGGTGCACGTGTGGCTGTCGGTCCCGAACAGCGTCGTCCCGGGCCGGTTGAAGCCCTCCTCGGCCAGCGCC
Source organism: Rubrivirga sp. (assembly GCF_965213695.1). Lineage (GTDB taxonomy): Bacteria > Bacteroidota > Rhodothermia > Rhodothermales > Rubricoccaceae > Rubrivirga. Next base: position 647,639 of record NZ_OZ243912.1, read on the forward strand.
ATGTGGCAGACGCCCTTGTAGCGGTCGCCGCCGACGTCGTAGTAGTGGGGCAGGTCCTGCTCGGCGGCGAAGGTGCGCAGGATCTGGATGTTGCGGTGCGCGTGCTCGTCGGCCGTAAAGATGTAGTGGTCGGGGATGATCGCCAGGCCCTCTGGGTCCCACACCTTGGCGTCGCGGCCGAACTCGCGCTGGAAGATCTCGATCGTTGGCGGCCCGCAGACGTCGTGCGTCATCAGCGTGTCGACGTCGATCCAGACGGTCTCGCCCGGGCTCACGCGGTCCCGCCCGGCGTGGCTGGCGAGGATGGCTTCGGTGATGGTCATGGAAGGGAGGGGGCGTCGGTGGCGAGGAGTCGTGTGAGATACGTGATGCGTGATGCGTGAGTCTTCGTTCCCAGGACTGGCGCGGATGCCTGCGCGGGAGAGTCACGCATCACGGATCACGCACCCTGTTCCAGCGCCGCCGGTTCGTCTGTCGTGCGCCCGTCGCCAGCCGTCGGGCTCTTTAGCCAGCCCATCATCCCCCGCAGCTTCTGGCCGACGGTCTCGATGGGGTGCGCTTCCGACTGGCGGCGCATCTCGGCCAGCTTGGCGCCGCCGGCTTGCTGGTCGGCGATAAAGTCGCGGGCGAAGGCGCCCGACTGGACCTCCGCGAGCACCTTCTTCATCTCGCCCTTCACCGCGTCCGTGATCACCCGGTTGCCGATGGCGTGGCCGCCGTACTCGGCCGTGTCGCTGACCGAGTGGTTCATTCGCGCCAGCCCGCCCTCGTAGTACAGGTCGACGATCAGCTTGAGCTCGTGCAGGCACTCGAAGTAGGCCAGCTCCTCGGGATAGCCCGCTTCCACCAGCGTTTCGAAGCCGGCCTTGATGAGCGCCTCCGAGCCGCCGCACAGCACGGCCTGCTCGCCGAACAGGTCGGTCTCGGTCTCGTCCTTGAACGTCGTCTCGATGACGCCCGCGTGCGTCCCGCCGATGGCGTCGGCATAGCTCAGCGCCAGGTCGAGCGCGCCGCCGGTCGCGTCCTGCTCGACGGCCACCAGGCACGGCACGCCGCCGCCCTCGGTGTACACGCGCCGGACCAGGTGGCCCGGCGACTTCGGCGCGACCAGGAACACGTCGACACCCTCCGGCGGCGCGACCTGGTCGTAGTGGACGCTGAACCCGTGGCCGACCGCCAGCGCCGTGCCCGGCGTCAGGTGCTCTCTGATCGACTCCTCGTACACCTTCTTGTGATGCTGGTCGGGCACCAAGAGCATCACCACGTCGGCCCACTCGGCGGCGGCCTCGGGCGACACGACGGTCAGCCCCTCGGCCGCCGCTTCTTCCGCGGACGCCGAGCCGTCGCGCAGCCCGACGACCACGTCGACGCCGCTGTCGCGCAGGTTGAGCGCGTGCGCGTGGCCCTGGCTCCCGTAGCCGATCACGGCGACTTTCTTGGAGCGGATGACGGCGGGGTCGGCTTGGTAGTGGACGGTCATGGGGATGAGTTCAGAGTTGGGAAGTTCAGAGTTCGGAGTTGTGGTCGGGAATGGGCTCAGGAACTCTGAACTCCGAACCCCGGACTCACAAAGCGAGGTGCCGCTGGCGGTGGAGGGCGAGGCGGCCCGAGCGGGCGACCTCCAGCAAACCGTGCTCGCTGACGACCTCGATGAAGGCGTCGATCTCGGACGCCCCACCAGTCAGCTCGACGGTGACCGCCTCGCGGTCGGCGTGGACGACCGACGCGCCCAGCCCGCGCGCCAGCTCGAGCACGCCCGAGCGCTCGGCGGCCGTGGCCGCCAGCTTGGCCAGGCACAGCTCGCGCTCGACGACCGGCTCGCCGGGCGCGAACTCGTCGAGCGCCAGCACGTCGAGCAACTGGCGCACCAGCCGGACGGCCTGCCGGACCTGCCGCCGCGAGCCCGTCGTCACGACGGTCAGCCGCGACGTCGTCGGGTCCTCCGTCGTGCCGACCGAGACGCTGTCGAGGTTGAGGTTCCGGGCCGAGAACAGGTTGACGACGCGGTTGAGCGCGCCGGCGTGGTTCTCGATCAGGATCGACAGGACGTGCGTCTGGGGCGTCTCCGGCGCGTCGGCCAGGACGGTCTCGCCGTTCGCTCGCTTGCGGAGAAGCTGCTGTTGCGTGAAAGTGGGCATGGGGGAGAGGCGTGACGAGGGATGTGTGTGACGGTGCTCGCGAGAGTCACGCATCACGAATCACTCGTCATGGCTAGTCGTCCTCGCCGGGCCACCGGCGCAGGATCATGTCGTCGGTGGCCGCGCCGGCCGGCACCATGGGGAAGACGAGCTCTTCGTGGGGCACGACGAACTCGATAAAGGCCGGGCGGTCGGTGACGGCCCACGCCGCCTCGATGGCCGCGTCGGCCTCGGCGGGCGTCGCCGCGCGGAAGGCGGCGCAGCCGAACGCTTGGGCGAGGGCCACGAAGTCCGGGTTCGTGTCGGCCAGGTCGGTGTGGCTGTAGCGCTCGGCGTGGAACAGCTCCTGCCACTGGCGGACCATCCCCAGCCGGCTGTTGTTGATCACGGCCACCTTGATCGGGAGCCCCAGCGCCCGGGCGACGCCGAGCTCCTGGGCGTTCATCAGGAACCCGCCGTCGCCGCTGATCGAGACGACGGTCGCGTCGGTGTCGCGCAGGCCGAGCGCGGCGCCGAGCGCGGCCGGGAAGCCGAACCCCATCGTGCCGAGCCCGCCCGACGTGATGTGGCTCCGGGTCCGCCCGAAGCCGAAGTGCTGGGCCGCCCACATCTGGTGCTGGCCGACGTCGGTCGTGAGCACGCCCCAGTCGCCGGCCCGCTCGCCCAGCTTGCGGATGGCCTCGACGGCGCCGAGCGGCCCGTCGGGATCGCCGGGCGGCGTCCGCATCTCGGGCTCCGCCAGCTGGCGCCACTCGGCGATCTGGCCAAGCCAGGCGCCGGTGTCCTTCGGGTCGAGGCGGGGGGCGATCTGGCCGAGCACCGTGGCCACGTCGCCCAGGATGGCGCAGTCGGCGTAGACGTTTTTCGACACGCACGACGGGTCGATCTCGATGTGGATCACCTCGGCGTGCGGGGCCCACGCCTCGAGCTGCCCCGTCACGCGGTCGTCGAACCGGGCGCCGACGGCGATGAGCAGGTCGCAGTTCTGGACGGCCATGTTGGCCCAGTACGTCCCGTGCATCCCCAGCATCCCGAGCGCCAGCTCGTCGGACTCGGGGAAGGCGCCGAGCCCGTGGAGCGTCGTCGTGACCGGGATCCGGGTGTGGCGGGCGAGGTCCGTCAGCACCTCGGTCGCGTTGGCCGAGATCGTCCCGCCGCCGACGTAGAACAGGGGCCGTTGGGCGTTGCGGATCATGCCGGCCGCGCGCTCGATTTTCTCCGGCGGGCCCTCCGTGGCCACGCTGTAGCCGCGGAGCTCGACCGAGTCCGGGTACGCGAACGGCGCCTCGTCGACCAGGACGTCCTTGGGGAGGTCGACCACGACCGGCCCCGGGCGACCCGTCCGCGCGATGTGGTAGGCGGCCTTGATGGTCGGCGCGAGGTCGGCCGCCGAGCGGACCTGGAAGCTGTGCTTCGTGATCGACCGCGTGATCCCCATCGTGTCGACCTCCTGGAAGGCGTCGCCGCCGATGAGCGGGACGGCCACCTGGCCCGTGAACACGACCATCGGCACCGAGTCCAGGATCGCGTCGGCGATGCCGGTGACCGTGTTGGTGGCGCCGGGCCCGCTCGTGACCAGGACCGTCCCCACCTTTCCGGTCGCCTTGGCGTAGCCCTCGGCCGCGTGCGTCCCCGCCTGCTCGTGGCGGACGAGCACGTGCTGGAACGACGGCTGGAGCCGCGCCAGCGCGTCGTAGATCTTGATGATGGCGCCGCCCGGGTGGCCGAACACGACCTCGACGCCCTCGGCCTCTAGGCTCCGGACGAAGATGTCGGCGCCGGCCAGGACGGGCGCCTGGGCGTCGGGCGCCGAGGCGGGCGTCGGCGTGGCGCGGTGGGCGGGTTTGGGGAGGGTCGCGGTCGAGGTCATCGGGTGGCGCTGGCGACGGGCGTGAGCGGGGAGATGGAGGTGGGCGGGGCGAGACCCCCTGCCGGAGCGCGCATCGCTGCGCTCAGGCGCGATCCGGCTGTCCCCCTTCAAGGGGGACAGGTTGTCCTCCCGCTGAGCGAGGCGAGGGGCGGACGACCGGGGGGTCTGGGCGAGCGAGTCACGAGCCGAGCGGTTCGAGCGCGACCGCCGCGCCGTCGCCCGCGAGAGCGGGGGCGACGTCGGGCAAGCGCAAGACCGCGCCGTCGGAGGCGCTCGTCACGAAATGGACGTACCGGCCGAGCCAGCCCGACCGGATCTTGGGCACGAACGCCGGCCGCGCCGCCAGCCGCCGCGCGATCTCGGCGTCGTCGACCAAGAGCGTGATCTCGCCCGCCGGCACGTCGATCCGGATGCGGTCGCCGGGCTCGACGGCGCCGATGGGGCCGCCGCTCGCGGCCTCGGGCGAGGCGTGGCCGATGGCGAGCCCGCGCGTGGCGCCCGAGAACCGGCCGTCGGTGATCATGGCCACGCGGTCGTCCAGGCCCATCCCGACGAGCGCACTCGTCGGCCCCAGCATCTCGGGCATCCCCGGCCCGCCCTTCGGCCCCTCGGTCCGGATCACGACGACCTCGCCCGGGACGACCTCGCCCCCCAGAATCCCGTTGATGGCCTCTTCCTGGGACTCGAAGATCCGCGCCGGGCCCTCGAACGTCAGCATGGCGTCCTGGACGGCGCCGCTCTTGACGATGGCCCCCTCGGGCGCCAGGTTGCCGAACAGGACCGACAAACCGCCGGTCGGGCGGAACGCGCGCTGGGCCGGGCGGATGATCTCTGGGTTCGCGTTCTCGGCCGCGTCAATCGTGGCGCGAAGGGGGCCGGCGACGGTCGGGCGGTCGGGGTGGAGCAAGCCGACGGCGTCGAGCTCCTTCAAGAGCGCCGGCACGCCGCCCGCGGCCTCGACATCCTCCATGTGGACGTCCGGGACCGACGGCGACACCTTGCACAGGTAGGGCGTCCGCGCCGAGACCTCGGCGATGCGCGTGAGGTCGTACGGGACCTCGGCCTCGCGCGCCATCGCCAGCAGGTGCAGGACCGTATTCGTCGATCCGCCCATGGCCATGTCGAGCGCGAAGGCGTCGTCGAGCGCGTCGGCCGTGACGATGTCGCGGGGCTTCAGGTCCTCGGCCACCAGCTCCACGATCCGGCGGGCGGCCGAGCGCGCCAGCTCGCGGCGGCGCGGGTCGGTCGCCAGGATCGACCCGTTGTAGGGCAGCGCCAGCCCGACGACCTCCATCAGGCAGTTCATCGAGTTGGCCGTGAACATGCCCGAGCACGAGCCGCACGTCGGGCACGCGAGCGACTCGATCTCCAACAGCTGGGCGTCGTCGATCTCGCCCGTCTGGTGGCGCCCGACGCCCTCGAAGACCGTCGACAGGTCGATGGCCTCGCCGTTCGGGAGCCGGCCCGCGGCCATCGGCCCGCCCGACACGAACACGACCGGCAGGTTGATGCGGAGCGCGCCCATCAGCATCCCCGGCACGATCTTGTCGCAGTTCGGGATGCAGACCAGTCCGTCCAAGCAGTGCGCCTGGGCGACCGTCTCGACCGAGTCGGCGATGATCTCGCGCGAGGGCAGCGAGTAGCGCATCCCGAGGTGGCCCATCGCGATCCCGTCGTCGACGCCGATCGTGTTGAACTCGAACGGGACCCCGCCGGCGGCGCGGACGGCGTGTTTGACCACCTTCCCGAACGACTGCAGGTGGACGTGGCCTGGGATGAGGTCGATGTACGAGTTGCAGACGCCGATGAACGGCTTGTCGAAGTCGGCGTCGGACTCGATCTGGCCGGTCGCGCGGAGCAGGCTCCGGTGTGGGGCCCGGGCGATGCCGGCCTTGACGGTGTCGCTTCTCATGGGGAGGTACGGGGTACGAGGGTACTCGGTACGGGGGAGCGGTTCGGGGACGTAAACGTCGAAGCGAGCACTGGCTTCGCGTACCAGGTACCTCGTACCCCGTACCGCTTACACCGCATCGAACGACGCCATGATGCCGTCGGCGACGATCTGGCCCTCGCGGTGGTCGTCCTCGTCGAGCCCGTTGAGGGCGGCGACGTAGGCCTCGGCCGAGGCACGCAAGATGTCGGTCCCGGCCGCCTTGCCCTGGGCGAGCGCCGGCCCGTCCGAGACCACGACGAGCGCCTCGCCCTGGGCGTCGGCGGCCCGGGTGAGCGCGCGGATCGAGTACGTCTCGAGCTGGTGGCTCCGGCCGGAGGCCCCGTCGATGGCCCGGTAGATCGCGTCGACGGGCCCGTCGCCCGAGGCCGTCTCGACGCGGAGCGTGCCGGTCTCGGCCTCCAGGAGCGTGACCTCGGCGCGCGGCTTCTCGTCGGTCCCCGTCGAGACGTGGAGCCCGACGAGCGCCAGCCCACGGGCCGGCGCGTCGGCCGCGGCGTCGACGATCCGGCGGAGGTCGGCGTCGTAGACCTCGCGCTTCTGGTCGGCCAGGGCGACGAACCGGGTGTAGACCGCCTCGCGGTCGGCCTCGGCGACGTCCAAGCCCAGCCGCTCCATCCGCGCGAACAGGCCGGCCCGCCCGCTGTGGCGCCCGAGCCGGATGCCCTGGGCGTCGGCGCCGACGTCCTCGGCCCGCAGGATCTCATACGTCGCCCGGTCCTTCAGGACGCCGTGCTGGTGGATGCCGGCCTCGTGCGCGAAGGCGTTCGCCCCGACGACGGCCTTGTTGGGCGCCAGCGCGAACCCGGTCACGACCGAGACCAAGCGGCTGACCTCGCCCAGCCGGGTCGCGTCGAGCCCGTGCGTCACGCCGTAGCGGTCCTGGCGGACGCGGAGCGCCATCGCGACCTCTTCAAGCGAGGCGTTGCCGGCCCGCTCGCCGATCCCGTTGACGGTCACCTCGACCTGCCGCGCGCCGGCCTCGATGCCCGCCAGCGTGTTGGCGACCGCCAGGCCGAGGTCGTCGTGGCAGTGCGTCGAGAGCACGACGCCGCTGAGGTCGCAGCAGTCGGCGACGGCGCGGAACAGGGCGGCGTAGTCGGCCGGGGTGCAGTAGCCGGTCGTGTCCGGGATGTTGATGGTCGTGGCCCCGGCCTCGACGGCGGCGGCCACGACGTCGCACAGGAAGCCGTGGTCGGTCCGCCCGGCGTCCTCGGCGCTGAACTCGACGTCGGCCGTGTGGGCCTTGGCCTGGGCCACGGCCTCGGTCGCCATCTTGAGGACGCTCGCGCGGCGCTCGGCCAGCGTTGACCCGAAGCGGGGGCCGCTGAACTTGGCCGCGATGTGGATGTCGCTCGTGGCGATGAACGTGTGGACGCGGGTGTTCGGCCCGTCGCCGAGGGCGTCGATGGCGGCCTGGATGTCGCCCGAGTGGGCCCGGCCCAGCGCGCACACGACGGGGCCCCCGTCGCCCAGCTCGGCGACGATGGCGCGGACGGCCTCGGCCTGCTGCGGCGACGAGACGGGGAACCCGGCCTCGATCACGTCGACGCCCATCTCGGCCAGCAGCCGGGCGACCCGGAGCTTGGCCGGCAGCGTCATCGCGGCGCCCGGCGACTGCTCGCCGTCGCGCAAGGTGGTGTCGAACAGGACGACCCGGTCGGTGGAGGAAGGCATGGCGGACTACGTGAGGGTGAGAAGAGCGATCCCGTCGGCCACGGCGCCGCCGACGTCGGTGGTGGAAGCCGTCCCGCCGAGGTCGGCCGTGTGGGGCCCGTCGGCGACGACGGCGTCGACGGACTGGCGGACGGCCGTCGCGGCGTCGGCTTCGCCGAGGGAGTCCAGGAGCATGGCCGCGCTCAAGATGGCGGCGAGCGGGTTGGCGGCGTCGCGGCCCGCGAGGTCGGGCGCGCTGCCATGGACGGGCTCGAACAGGCCCGTCCGCCCGCCCAGGCTGGCCGAGGGCAAGAGCCCCAATGTGCCCGGCAGCGTCGCGGCCAAGTCCGAGAGCACGTCGCCGAACAGGTTGCCGGTCACGACCACGTCGAACCGGCGCGGGTCGCAGACGACCTCCATCGCGGCGTGGTCCACGTACAAATGCTCGAGCGCCACGTCCGGGAACTCGTCGGCCCCGACGCGCGCCACCACGTCCCGCCACAGCGCCGACGACGCGAGCACGTTCGCCTTGTCGACCGACGTCACGCGCCCGCCGCGCTTGCGGGCCCACTCGAAGGCGACGCGGGCGATCCGCTCGACCTCGAGGACCGTGTACCGCATCGTGTCGTACGCCTCGGTCGCCGTCCGCTCGCGCGGCAGGCCGAAGTAGATGCCGCCCGTCAGCTCGCGGACGATCAGGAGGTCGGTGCCGGCCACGCGCTCCGGCCGCAGCGGCGACCGCTCGGCGAGCGCGTCCGACACGGCAACCGGTCGCAAGTTGGCGAAGGCGCCCAGGCGGGCGCGGAGCCGGAGCAGCCCGCGCTCGGGCCGGAGGTCGGGCGCCACGGCGTCCCAGTCCGGCCCGCCGACGGCGCCCAGGAACACGGCGTCGGCGTCGAGGCAGGCATCGAGCGTGGCGCGCGGCAGCGGGTCGCCGGCCGCGTCGATCCCGGCCCCGCCGACCGGGTGCTCGCTCGTGGTGATCTCGAACCCGAGCGCCTCTGCCGCCGCGTCGAGCACACGCTCGGCCTCGGCCGTCACCTCGGGGCCGATGCCGTCGCCCGGGAGCAGGGCGAGCGTGTACGTCGTGGGCGTGCTGTCCATCGTGTGGGTCGTGACCAACCCAGGAGCGTGCGATGAATCAGCGAGCTTCGAGCCGGTTGGGGTGGGTCAGCCTCCTACGAGGAGGCCGATAAGGAGGACCGGGGCGAGAGCGATGCGGACCGGGCTCACCAGCGGGGCGAGGACGTCGGCGGAACGGGAGACGGAGTCGGTCACGCGGGGCGCCTCGGGACGAGGGCGCGGATGGAGCGCCCATAGTAGGCCGGAGTCTTGACCTCTGACAAAGAGTTGTGAAGACCGGAAGCCCTTCCAATTTGTGAAGAATCTGCGACGACCATACACCGTGCGTCGCTGTTCGATTGGGCGCCGTCAGCCGCTGGCATCGAGGATCGTCGTGTGCATCCCGGCGATCCGCCACACGCCCCCGGCCAGCTCCAGTCGCCGGGACTCCCGCTTCAGCCCTTGGTCGGCGTCGTCCTGCTCGTACGTCACCCACGCCACGTCCCCGTAGATCTGGACGTCGGCGCTCGTGAGCGGCTCTGGCGGGGGCTCCGGCGTCGGGTGGTCCTCGATGTACGACCGGACAAAGTCGTCGACGGCGGCCCAGCCGAGCATGACCGACGAGGTCCCGTCGGCCGCGTTCGTGTACGTCTTGACGACGTAGGGCTCGTGGACCCAGTGCTCGCGCCAAGCGCGGTAGTCCCGGCCGAGGGCGGCCCGGGTCTCGGCGTTGAGGACGCCGAGGATCAGGGCCGTCTCGCGCTCGGCGTCGGCCGCCTCGGCAGGCCCGTCGCCGGTGTGCGCCGACGGCCCGGCGGCGCAGCCGAGCAGGCACGCCGAGACCGCGAGAGACAGGACGAGGAGCAGAGAGGCGGACATGGGCAGGAGGCTGGGGGAAACGCTCGGCACGCTCACGCGGGCTCGCGCGCGATGGCGGACGCCGCGTCGAGACGATCCACGTGGTCGTCGGTGAGGGCGAGGCCGGCCGCGCCGAGGTTCTCGGCGAGCTGCTCGGCCGTGCTGGCGGCGACGATGGGCAGAATGCCTTGCGCGAGCATCCACGCCAGGACGACCTGGTTCGGCGTCGCGCCGGTCTCCTCGGCCACCTCGGCGAGCACCGCCAGCCGGGCGTCGGCGTTGGGCCCGGCGAACTCGGGGGGGATGGGCCGGTCGGCGCGGGTGTAGGCGCCGGACAGGAGCGGCGAGTACGCCAGCAGCGAGAGGCCCTCGGACCGCGTGTAGTCGAGCACGTCATCGTCGGCCCAGAGCTGGCCGCCGAAGTCGACGCCGGGGCGTGGGCGGAGGTACGTGTACTTCTGCTGGACGCAGGCGTAGGCCGGCCACCCACGCGCCCGACTCGTCGCGCGCGCGCGCTCCAGCCGCCACGAACGGGTGTTGCTCGCGCCGAGGTGGCGGACCTTGCCCGCCTCGACCAGTCGGGCGAACGCCTCCAGCGTCTCGTCGAGCGGCGTGTCGCGGTCGTCGCGGTGCGCGTAGAGCAGGTCGATCCGGTCCGTCCGGAGCCGTCGCAAGCTCGTCTCGACGCTCTCGACGATGCGGGTGGCCGTCAGCGACTCGACCTCGTCCGGCCACGGGGCGCCGGGCCGCTCGGGCGCGAAGCCGACCTTCGTCGCCAGGAACAGGTCGTCGCGGCAGTCGCGGTCGACGACGTAACGGCCGAGCAGCGTCTCGCTCTCGTGGCCGTCGCCTTCCCAGAAGGCGTAGCAGTTGGCCGTGTCGAGGAAGGAGCCGCCCGCCTCGACATAATGGTCGAGCAGCGCGACCGAGGTCGGCTCGTCGACGGTGGTTCCGAAATACATCGTGCCCAGGCACAACGCGGTGACGGACTCGCCGGTGGAGCCGAGCGGGACGGAGCGAAGAGGCATGAGATCGGAGGTGGCAGGGCTGCTACGTTCTGCGAAACGAGTCAGCTTCCTAAGCAAAATGACAGTCGTCCCCGCGCACGCGGGGATCCATAGGGGTCCGCTCGCTGAGGCGCCGCTGCGTATAGATCCCCGCGTGCGCGGGACCGCGAAGCGACGGCGCCAGCCAATGACGCCTGTTGTTTGTATGGTCGGCAAAGAACTCAGCAGCCCTGTCGGAGGTGGGGACGCCCAACATCGGCCCGCCCCTCAACGCCCGCCTTGCCCTACGTCAACGCCTGGGCGCGCTCGGCGCGGACGCGGCTGAGCGTGCTCGGCGTGATCCCCAAAAACGACGCGACGTGCTTGAGCGGGATCTGCGCGACGAACGCGGGCCGCAGGCGGACGAGACGGTCGTACCGCTGGGGCGCCGGGTCGTGGAGCTGGGAGAGCAGGTGGCCCTTGAGGTCCGTCAGGATGTGCTCGGCCACGCGGCGCGCCCAGCGCTCGACGGCGGGCCGGGCGAGGCACAGCGCGTCGAGGTCGGCGTGCGTGAGCGCCCAGACCTCGGCGTCGGCGACGGCTTGGACGAACTCGACGGTCGGGACGCGCTCGTAGAAGCTGAGCACCTCGGTCGTGACCATGCCCGGCGTGGTGAGCCAGCCCGTCCGTTCCCGACCGTCGGGCGTGACGGTGTAGGTGCGGAGGGCGCCGGCCACCAGCACTCCGAGATAGTCGCACGTGTCGCCCTCGCGGAGCAGGAACGCCCCGCGCGCGACCGAGCGCACGCGGAGCCGGTCCGCCATCGCCCGCCAGTCGGCGTCGGGCAGCGGCGAGACCGCCTCGACGGCCGTGCGGACGTCAACGCTCATCCCATCACGGCCCGGGCCGCCTCGACGACGGCCTCGACCGTGAGCCCGAGCGACTCGTAGGCCGCCTCGCCCGGCGCGCTCTCGCCGAACCGGTCGAGCCCGATGGTCTCGCCGTCGAGCCCGACCACGCGGCCCCAGCCGAACGTGCTCGCGGCCTCGACCGACACGCGCGCCCGGACCGACGCCGGCAGCACGGCCTCGCGGTAGGCGTCGTCCTGCTTGAAGAACAGCCGGTCGCACGGCATCGACACCACGCGGACGCCGTCGCCGAGCTCTTTCTTGGCCTCCATCGCCAGCCCGACCTCGGAGCCGGTCGCGATCAGGATGAGCTCGGGCTCGCCCTCAGAGTCGGACAGGACGTAGGCGCCCCGGGCCACGCCCTCGGTCGCCAGGTCGGCCGTCTCGGCCATCGTGGGCAGGTTCTGGCGGCTGAGCGCGAGCGCGGTCGGCGCGTCGGTGGTTTCGAGCGCCACCTTCCAGGCCGCGGCCGTCTCGTTGGCGTCGGCCGGGCGGATGACGTGCAGGCCGGGGATGGCCCGGAGCCCGGCGAGCTGCTCGATGGGCTGGTGCGTCGGCCCGTCCTCGCCCAGCCCGACCGAGTCGTGCGTGAACACGTGGACGACCGGCGCGTGCATCAGCGAGCCCAGCCGGATGGCGGCCTTGCCGTAGTCGCTGAAGATCAGGAACGTGCCGCCGTACGGGCGGACGCCGCCGTGCAGCGCGAGCCCGTTCATGATCGACGCCATCCCGTGCTCCCTCACGCCGTAGTGGACGTAGCGCGCGGCCGGCGCGTCATGCTGCATGTCCTCCATGCCCGCCGCCTTCGTCTTGTTCGACGGCGTGAGGTCGGCCGAGCCGCCGACGAGCTCGGGGAGGACGGGCGCGAGCGCGTCCAGAACCTTGCCGCTGGCGGCGCGGCTGGCCATCCCCTTGGCGTCGGGCTCGAACGTGGGGAGCGCGTCGGTCCAGCCGTCGGGCAGGCGGTGTTCGAGGCGTCGGCGGAGCTCGGCGGCCTGGTCGGGCTCGGCGTCGGCGTAGGCCGTCATCCGGCCCTCCCACTCGCAGTGCGCCTGGGAGCCGCGGAAGGCCTGCTCTTCGAGGAGCGTCTTGGCGCCGTCGGGGATGGCGAACGGCTCGAGGGGCAGGCCGAGGTTCTTTTTCGTGGCCTCGACCTCGTCGTCGCCGAGCGCGTCCGAGTGGATGTCGTGCGTGCCGGCGTGGTTCGGTGAGCCGTAGCCGATGGTCGTCCGACAGACGATCAAGCTGGGCCGGTCCTGTACGTTCCGGGCTGTCTCGATGGCCTCGGCGACGGCCTCGTTGTCGTGGCCGTCGACGTCGCGGATGACGTGCCAGCCGAGCGCGTCGTAGCGCCCGGCGCGGTCCTCGGTAAACGCGAGGTCCGTCGACCCGTCGATCTGGACGTAGTTGTCGTCGTAGAGAACGACGAGCTTGCCCAGCCCCTGGTGGCCGGCGAACGACGAGGCCTCGTTCGAGACGCCCTCCTGCAAGTCCCCGTCCGACGCGATGACGTAGGTGTAGTGGTCGACGACGGTGTGGTCGTCGGTGTTGAACTGGGCCGCCAGCGTCCGCTCGGCGAGCGCGAGCCCGACGGCCGTCGCGATGCCCTGGCCGAGCGGGCCGGTCGTGACCTCGACGCCGGGCGTGTGCGTCACCTCGGGGTGGCCCGGCGTCTTGGACCCGAGCTGGCGGAACTGCTTGAGCTCGTCGAGGGGCAGGTCGTAGCCGCTGAGGTGGAGCAGGCTGTAGATCAGCATCGACCCGTGGCCGGCCGAGAGCACGAACCGGTCGCGGTCGGCCCAGCCCGGGTCCTTCGGGTTGAACTGGAGGAACCGCGTCCACAGGACGGTCGCGGCGTCGGCCATGCCCATCGGCAGGCCGGGGTGGCCCGAGTTGGCCTTCTCGACGGCGTCGATGGTCAGGCCGCGGATGGCGTTGGCCGTGAGCGTCTCGAGGCGGGCGCGCTCGTCGGCGGTCCGGTCGGGGGCGGGGTCCTCCATCTCGGAGGTGAGGACGGGTTGGTCGGCCATGACGGGCGGGGGAGAGAGGGAGAGCAAGCTACGGGGCCGGGCCGCGTTCGATCCCTGGCGGCCGAACCTGTGGGGGTGTAACCAAAGCGGAGCGTCGCCCGTTTCTGCGGCTCCCCACCACGTCCCCCCATGCGTACGCTCCTCCCGCTCCTCGCCTTCGTGGCCGCTCCGCTCGCGGCCCAGCCGGTCGGCCCGTCCAACACCGAGGGCCTGTTCCTCCAACTCGCGCTCGACGGCCAGTCCCTCAACTACGACGAGGACGACTTCGACGACACCGACGACGGGGGCGGCGCGGCGCTCCGCGTCGGCTACGGGATCTCGCCCGTCGTCACGTTTTATGTCGGTGCCTCGGGCGCCGAGATCGACGGCCAGACCAACGGGGTCATCAACAACACGTACCGGTTCGGGGCCGGCGAGCTCGGCGCCCGGTTCAACCTCAACCGCGGGAGCGCGCTCCGGCCCTACCTCGATGTCGCGCTCCGCGGCGTGGTCGCCAGCGACGACGCCTCGGACTTGGAGTTCCAGGGCGGCGGGATCGCGTTCGGCGGCGGCGTCGCCTACTTCGTGAGCCCGACGATCGCGTTCGACGCCGCGCTCCGGCTCGGCGGCGGCCAGTTTACCGAGGTCGACCTCGGCCGGATCGCCCTCGACATCGAGGACCGGGACATCGGCTACGGCGAGGGCCGGCTGTCGGTCGGCGTCACGGCGTACCCGTTCCGCTAGCGTAGGGGACCGTCGCCCCGGTCCTCGCCGGCGGCTCCGTGTCGAGGGGCCTCCAGGTCAGCACCGGCGCGGGCGCGGCTGGGAGGTCGACGGTCACCGTCGTGCCGACGCCCTCGGCGCTCTCGACGGCGATCTCGCTACCCATAAGCTCGACGAGCCGACGTGCGATCGTGAGCCCGAGCCCGTTCCCCTCGTACGCCCGTCCGTGGCCGTCGGAGGCTTGGGTAAAGGCCTCGAAGGCGCGGGGCACAAAGGCGGCCGGCATCCCGACACCGGTGTCGGCCACGCGAACCCGGACGCGCCCGGCCGACTCGGCGACCTCGACGGTGACCCGGCCGGCCGGCGTGAACTTGACCGCGTTGTCCAGGACGTGGCCCAGCGCGCGGCCGAGGGCGTCGGCGTCGGCCAGCGCGCGCCCGCTGCCGGCCACGGTGAGCGAGAGCCCGGCCGCGTCGGCGACCGCGCGGAGGCGGTCGGCGGCCTCGCCGGCGGCGGCCCGGGCGTCGAGCGGGGCGGCCTTGACGGCGACGGCCCCGGCCTCGAGCTGGGACAGGTCGAGGACGGCGTTGAGCGTGCTCTGGAGCCGGTCGCCCCCCCGCACGATGGCCTCGGCCCACTCCCGCTGCTCCTCGGGGACCTCCTCGGCGAGCACGCTGGCGAAGCCCAGGATGGCCGTGAGCGGCGTCCGCAGCTCGTGGCTCATGTTGTCGAGGAACGCGCTCTTGAGCCGGAGCATCTCGTCGGCCCGCTGGCGCGCCTCGCGCTCGGCCTCGAACCGGGCCGCGTCGGTGATGTCGGTGACCGTCCCGACCGTCCCGACGACGGTGCCGGCCTCGTCGCGCCGGAGCTCGGTCTGGATCTCGACGTGGCGGACGTCGCCGTCGGCGTGGAGGACCCGGCTCTCGAACCGGACGAACGCGACGTCGCCGGCCACGAGCGGGGCGAACCCGGCGTCGTGGGCGGCGTGGTCGTCGGGGTGGACGAACGAGCGGGCGATCTGCCCGAGCGAGTCGGCCGCGGCGACGCCGGTGATCCGCTCCCAGGCCGGGTTGACGAACGTGATGTGGCCCTCGGCGTCGGTCTCGATGACGGCGTCGCGGACGGCCTCGACGAGCGTCCGGTACTGGGCCTCGCTCTCTTTGAGCGCGCGCTGGGCCTCCTCTCGCGCCGAGACGTCGCGGACGATGGCCGTGAAGAAGCGCCGGCCGCCCTGGGCGTACTCCCCGAACGTGACCGAGAGCGGGAGCTCGGTCCCGTCGCGCCGCCGGCCCGGGAGCTCGACGGCGGCCCAGTCGAGCCGGCGCTCCCCGGAGGCGAGGTAGCGGGCCAGGCCCTCTCGGTGGGCCGCACGGAACCGGTCCGGCAGGATGGCCGAGAGCTCGTTGCCCACCAACTCGTCCGGCGCGTAGCCGAAGACGGCCCGGGCGGCTTCGTTGGCGTAGACGACGGTCCCGGTCTCGTCGATGGTCAGGATGACGTCGGTGGCCGTCTCGGTCAAGAGCCGGAACCGGGCCTCGCTCTCCCTCGCCTCGGCCTCGGCCCGCTTCCGCTCGGTCGCGTCCAGGATGACGCCGCAGAGCTGGGCCGCCCGGCGACCCGGGCCCTCGCCCTCGAACACGGCCTCGACCTTGACCGCGACCCACCGGACCGCGCCCGTGTCGGGGCGGACGACGCGGTGGTCGAAGTTGGCCCGGCCCGTCCCGGCGGGGTCCTTGGCGTGCTCGATGGCCGCCGTCACCCGGTCCCGGTCGTCGGGGTGGACGAGCTCGGCGAACCGGGCGAACGTGAACGGCTCGGCCTCCTGGTAGCCCAGCACCTGGTGGCCGGGCATCGTGAAGGTGGTCCGGCCGCGCTCGACGTCCGACACGAACATCCCGACGCCGGCCGTCTCGGTCACGAGCCGGAACCGGGACTCGCTCTCGCGGAGCGTGGCCTCGGCCCGCTTCCGCTCGGTGATGTCGGTCTCGATGGCCATGAACCCGGTGAGCGTCCCGTCGTCCTCGACGAGCGGGGAGACCTCGATCCGGATCCAGTACGGGGTCCCGTTCTTGTGGACGTTGACGAGCTCGGCCGAGAACGGCTCGCGCGTGCGCATCCGCTCGTGGAGGAACGCGACCGTCTCGGGGTCGGTGTCGGGCCCCTGGAGGACGTGGCCGGGCTTGCGGCCCCGGAGGTCGTCGAGGGTGTAGCCGGTGATCCGGGTGAACCCCTCGTTGACCCACTCGGTGAGCCCGTCGGCGTCGGTCATGACGACGCCGTTCGTGGTCTTGGCGGCGACCAAGGCGAGCCGGTCGTTGAGCGCGCGGGCTTCGGCGAGCTCGCGCTCGGCCCGCTTGACGTCGGTGACGTCGCGGTTGACCGAGAGCAGGACGGGCCGGCCGCCCAGCCGGACGGCCGAGGCACTGACGCGCACGTCGACGGGCGACCCGTCGGCCCGGAGCTGGACCGTGTCGAACCGGGCGGAGCCGCCCTCGGCGACGAGCCGGGAGGCGACGGCCTCGCCCCGGGCCGTCTCGCGCGAGAACGCCTTCGCGCTCATCCCCACCAGGTCGTCGCGGTCTCGGCCGTAGAGCGCGCACGCGGCGGCGTTGGCCCCGAGGACCTCCTCGGTGTCGGGGTCGAGCAGCAGGACGGCGTCGGGCGACCCGTCGAAGAGCGCGTGGTACCGGGACTCGACGCGGTCGCGCCGGTCGAGCTCGGCGCGGAGCGCGATCTCGGTCTCGACGGTCGCCGCCAGCGCCGTCATCGTCTCGACCTCGGCCGGGGTCCACGCGCGCGGCGCGCCGTCGATGGCGCACAGCGCCCCGACCGGGTCCCCCTCGGCCGACCGGACGGGCACGCCGAGGTAGGCCCCAATCCCGAACGACTCGGCGAGGAGCCCGGCGCAGCTCAGGCCCGACCGGCCGGCGTCGGGGACGACGAGCGGCGCGTCGCCCCCGACGACCTCGCGGCAGTACGAGTGCGTGAGGGGCCCCTCGGCGGGGGCCCCCAGCGCGTCCGTGAACCCGCGCTCGGCGACGACGAACTGGCGGTCGGCCTCGACGACGGTGACGAACGCGGCGGGCACGCCCAGGACCGTCCGGACCAGGGCCGCGGCTCGCTCCAGCCCCTCGGCCGGCACGGCGCCGACGAGGTGGGTCCGGTCGACGGCCGCGAGACGACCGGGGTCGGTGAGGCGTGCTGCGTGTGGGTCCACGTGGGGAGGAGGGCGGCCAATCGTGGTCCGAGTATCGACGGGGCCGCCGTCCCCGTTTAGGGGAGCGCCGAAGTTCAAGGTCTCTCGGGCGGGAGGCCCTCTTGACAGGGCTGGTACAGGGAGAGGCTTTCACAGAGGACGCCCCGTCCCAACCGCCAGCCCCGTCGTCCCCACGCCCTGTAGCGCGCCGCATATCCGCGCTCGTCCTCCTGGATTCCCGCCTTCGCGGGACCGCGGAGCGACGGCGCCAGCCAATGACGGGATGAGAGAGGAAAGTCGAACCTCGAAAGCCTCCCCCTTTCAGCCGGGCAGGGGCGCCAGGACGACGCGCCGCACCATCGGGCCGGGCCGGCGCGTTGGGGGCGGCGCATCCGCACGGCCGTCTCTTGCGTAGGGGCCCGGCCGCGCCCGTCCCCCCATGCCCGACTCGACCGCTGCCGCCCCACCGACCGCTGCCGCCCCGCCCCGCTGGCGGCGCGCGCTCGCGTGGCTCTGGACGCACCTCCGCCGGTTCGCCGTCTGGGTGTGGACGCGGCTGAGGGCCGGCGCGGCGCGCGTGTGGGCCGAGGTCCGCGACGGTGAGCGGTCGCGCGGGCGGAGGGCGCTGTGGGCGGCGGGCGGTTTGGCCGGGGCGGGCGCCGTCGCCGCCGTCGCCGGCACGGCCCTGCTGGTGGCCTACGCGCTCGTCTTGTGGCCGTTCACGCCCAGCGTCTCCGACTTGCGGAACGCCCGCGAGGTCCACCCCTCGACCGTCGTCTCGGCCGACGGCGTGACGCTGACGCGGTTCGCCCGCCAGGAGCGCGAGTGGCGGGCGCTGGGCGACATCTCGCCCGCCGTCGTCGAGGCCCTCGTGGCGACCGAGGACCGCCGGTTCTACACCCACGGCGGCGTCGACCTCGTCGGGTGGGGCGCCGTCGTGAAGGACGTCGCGACGGGCGAGGGGATGCGCGGGGCCTCGACGATCACCCAGCAACTCGCGCGGAACCTGTTCCCCGACGACATCGGCAACGACGCCTCGGTCACGCGCAAGCTCCGCGAGGCCATCACGGCGCTCAAGATCGAGCGGGTGTACTCCAAGGACGAGATCTTGGAGCTCTACCTCAACACGGTCCCGTTCCTCTACAACGCGCACGGGATCGAGATGGCCGCCAGAACCTACTTCTCGACGTCGGCCGACGACCTCGACCGGTTGCAGGCGGCGACGCTCGTCGGGATGCTCAAGGGGACGTCGATGTACAACCCGTACCGGCAGCCCGAGCGCGCGAAGGCGCGGCGCAACGTGGTGCTCGGCCAGATGGTCCGGTTCGGCACCCTCGACGAGGCCGAGGCGGCGGGCCTCGTCGACCAGCCGCTCGGGCTCCGGTTCGAGCGCCAGCCGATGCAGACGAGCCGGGCCCCCCATTTCACGGAGCACGTCCGCATCCGGCTCGAGGACTGGGCCGACCGCGCCGGCTACAGCCTGTACGGCGACGGGCTGACGATCCACACGACGTTGGACTGGCGGATGCAGCAGCAAGCGCAGGCCTCGGCGACCCGGTTCGGCGACGCGCTCCAGGCCGTCGCCGACGTCGAGTGGGGCCGGGCCTCCGCCGACCGACTCGGGACCACGACGGCCCCCTACGTCACGGCCTCGCGCCGGACCCGGCCGTTCGACCAGTTCTGGACCCTCCGTCGCGACGCCGCCGACGCCTTCATCAAGGACACCGACCGGTTCCGCAAGACCGTCGCCCTCGGTGAGACGGAGGAGTCGACGCTGGCGCGGCTCCGGGCCGACGCCGCGTTCTTGGACTCGCTGCGGGCCGTCAAGATGCGGCTCGAAGTCGCCATCACGGCCGTCGACCCCGAGACGGGACACGTCAAGGTGTGGGTCGGGAGCCGCGACTTCGGGCGCTCGGCCTACGACCACGTAGCCCGGGCCAAGCGCCAGCCGGGCTCGACGTTCAAGCCGTTCCTCTACGCCCGCGCGCTCGAAGAGGGCTACCGCCCCGACGACCAAGTGCTCGACGCCGACGTCGCCATCGAGATGGCCGACGGCGTCGTCTGGCAACCGACGAACGCCAGCGGCGCCACCTCGGACGAGATGGTCTCGCTCCGCGACGGGCTCGCCCAGTCGAAGAACACCGTCGCCGCCCGACTCGTCGAGGACGTCGGCGCCCGCGACGTGGCCCGAACGGCCCGACGGATGGGGATCACGAGCGACCTCGAGGCCGTCCCGTCGCTCGCGCTCGGCACCAGCGAGGTCTCGCTGCTGGAGCTGGCCGGCGCCTACGCCACGATTGCGGCCGGCGGCACCCGTCGCCCGCCCGTCGTCGTGACCCACATCACGGACCGCGACGGGAACGAGGTCGCCCGGTTCGAGCCCGAGACCGACCGCGCGCTCGACCCCGACGTGGCCGTCGACCTCCTGGACATGATGCGCGGCGTCGTCGACCGGGGGACCGGGACCGAGGTCCGCTCGGCGTTCAACGGACGGGGCGACCTGGCCGGCAAGACCGGCACGACCCAGGACGGCGCCGACGGCTGGTTCCTGCTCATGCGCCCGGACCTGGTGACCGGCGCCTGGGTCGGGTTCGACGACCCCCGCGTCACGTTCCGCTCGTCGTACTGGGGCCAGGGCGGCCACAACGCGCTCCGCGTCGTCGGCGACCTCAACCGGACGTTCCAGCGCGACCGGCTCGTCGACACGGGTCTTGAGTTTCCGAAGCCGGAGCCCGAGCCGCCGGGCGGGCCCAGCCTGTGGAGCCGCGTCGCCGACTGGGCCGGCGGGCTGGCGGACCGCGTGTTCGACCGCGACACGGACCTCCCCGACGACTACGGGCCCCGGACGCCCGGCCGCACCGAGCGGCCTGCGCGCGACGACCGCCGCGACCGCGAGCGCGACCGCCGCGAGGACGTTCTGGCCGAGAACGCCGAGTGGCTCGAAGACGCCTGGGAGCGCGTCCAGGACATCGACGACCCCGAGCTCCGGGCCGCCGCCGCCGACGTGCTCCGCGCGGCGGCCCGCGAGTTGGCCCGGGGCGAGGGCGACCGCGGCTGGGCCGACCGCGTCCGCCGCGCCCAGGACCGGGCCATCGCCGACGCCCGCCGCGAGATCCTGGGCGACCGGTTCGACGACGGCTACGACGACATCGACCGACTGGCCGACGAGATGATCGAGGACATGGACGACGGGCCGTTCGTCAACGAGCCGGTCGAGGGCGACGTCGAGCTAGAGCCGCTGGAGGAGGTCCCGGTCGAGCCCGTGCCGCCGGTGGCGCCGCGCGCGCCAGGCCGCGAGCGAGTCCCCAACGCCGACGGCCGGATCGGGTGGTGACCGGCTGGCGGAGAACTCGTCGGTTGGCTACGAGGACCTGATGGCCTCGCCCACGCCGTCGTAGACCCGCCGGTTGATGCGGCCGGACTCGAAGAGGACGAGGAGCATCCGCTCGGCGTCCGCTCTGGTGAGGAGACGTCGTCGCCGCGCCTTCAGCACCTGGCCGGCGATCCCCGAGATGGGAATCCCGAGCTGTCGCGACACCGTCCTCCCGGCCTCCTCCTCGATCAGCAGCGGGAGGCCGCGGTCGAGCGCGAGTGAGATCGCGTCGCGTTCCCCCCGGTCGAGCCGTTCCACCCCGGGCGCCTCGGCGGGGGGCGCGACGACGTCGACCAGAGATCGGATGCCGTAGTGGTCGAGGTAGGCGTCGGGGCTCTCGAACAGGCCGTGCGCCAGCTCGTCGAGTACCGCTGGCGGGACGAGGACCGAGTCGTAGAGCGTGCGGATGAGCCGGTGGCCGTCGGGGAGCTTCTCCAGCGAGATGAGCGGTCCGGTGTCGCTCACGACGCGCCGCTCGTCGCTCACGCTCCCAGCTCGACGTCGAGGTTGGACTCGCTGTCGACGAGGACCGAATGCCCGTACCGAGGGAGCATCTCCTCGAACGCCCGGCGGGTCAGGCCGACCATCGTCCGGGCTTGGTGGCCCGTGAGCTTCCCCGTGGTGTAGAGGGCCGCCGCGAGCGCTTCCCGGAGAAAGCGCGCGTCCACACCGGCCTCGTCTGGAATCTGGATGGACACGGTCATGCGCCCAACATACGGGCGCTCTCAGCGACGTCCGAGGCGCGAGCGCGTTCCCAACGCCGACGGCCGGATCGGGTGGTGACCAGCCGGCCCGCCCGCCGGGACCCTGCCCGCCACGGGGGAGTTTCGGCGCGGAGACCGGCCCTCCCCGCAGCGACATGGAACCGACGCCCCCCGACACGGACGCCGACGTCCGCCAGGCGGTCCGCGACATCCTCCACGACTGGGTCGACCCGTCGCCGGAGGCGACCGAGCGGTTCCTAGCCGCGGTCCGCCCGAGCTTCACGGGCTACGGGACCGGGCCCGGCGACTACTACGCAAGCCGGGAGGCGCTCCGCGCGATGGTCCTGCGCGAGCACGCCGGCATGTCGCACCCGTTCACGCTCGAGGTACCGTGGACCACGGTCCACCGGCTCCACGAGACGGCCGCCGTGGCCGTCGGCGAGATCGCGGTCACCATTGACCTGGGGAACGAGACGGTCCTCGAGAGGCCCCGGTTCACGTTCGCCCTCGTGCGCCGCGACGGGCGCTGGCTCCTGGTCCACTTCCACTTCTCGGTCCCCGACGTGATGCAGCACGAGGGCGACACGATGGACGACCTGCTCACCGAGCGGACCCGCCAGCTCGAACAGGAGGTGGCCCGGCGGACGGCCGAGCTCCACCAGTCGCTGGCGGACCTCCGCGCCGCCCAGGCCCAGCTGGTCCAGCAGGAGAAGATGGCGTCGCTCGGCGCGCTCACGGCCGGGATCGCCCACGAGATCAAGAACCCGCTCAACTTCGTCACCAACTTCGCGGGGCTCTCCCAGGAGCTCATCGACGAGCTCGACGCCGAGACCGACCCCGACGAGCGGGACGCCCTCTTGGCCGACCTCCGGCTCAACGTCGCCAAGATCGGGCAGCACGGCCGCCGCGCCGACGGGATCGTCCGGTCGATGATGGACCACGCCCGGAGCGGGAGCGGCCAGCGCCGCGCGGTCGACCTCAACGCGCTCGTGCGCGAGTACACGGGCCACGCCGCGCACGCCGCGCGCGTCCTGCACCCGACGGTCGGCGTGGCGCCGAGGCTCGACCTGGGCGCCGAGGTGGGCGAGGTCGAGATGGTGCCCCAGGAGATCGGCCGCGTGCTCGTCAACCTGGTCGGCAACGCGCTCGACGCGGTCCGCCAGCGCCGCCAGGCCGGCGAGCCCGGCTACCTCCCGACCGTCACCGTCGCGACCCGGCGCACCGACGGCGCCGTCGAGGTCCGCGTGGCCGACAACGGGACGGGGATGCCGGCGGCCGTCCGCGACCGGGTGTTCGAGCCGTTCTTCACCACCAAGCCGACCGGCGAGGGCACCGGCCTCGGCCTCTCGCTCTCGCACGACATCGTGGTCCAGGGCCACCGCGGGTCGCTGGCGGTCGAGAGCGCCGAGGGCGAGGGGACCGCGTTCGTCATGACGCTGCCCGCGCCGGCCTGAACGGCGCCGGGGACGCCTCGGCCGAAGCGTCCCCACGAGATCGGCCCCGTAGGGGCGTATCGCGACACGTCCCTACCCGACGAGGAGCTGGTAGCCGGCCACCAACGCCGCGATCACCAGGATGTTGGCAATCGAGATCGGCAGCATGTACTTCCAGCCGAGGTTCATGAGTTGGTTGTACTTGAAACGCGGGAGCGTCCAGCGGATCCAGATAAAGCAGAACGCGATGAACGAGACCTTGACCAGGAAGAACAGGACCTGCAAGATGGTGAGCAGCACGCCCGGGATCGCGCCCGCGTACAGGGCCTCCCACGGCAAGAGGTAGCCGCCCAGGAACAGCGTCGAGATCAGGAGCGACGCGACCCACAGGTTGACGTACTCGGCCAGGAAGAACATCCCGAACTTCATCCCCGAGTACTCCGTGTGGTACCCGCCGACCAACTCCTGCTCGGCCTCGGGCAGGTCGAACGGCGCCCGGTTCGTCTCGGCCAAGGCGCACACGGCGAACACGACGAACCCGACCGGGTTGCGGAACACGTTCCACGCGAAGATGCCGGCGACCGGGTGGTTCTGGTTCTCGACGATCTCGAACAGGCTCAGGCTGCCGGCGTAGAGCACGACCGACAGGGCCGCCGCGCCCATCGCCAACTCGTACGAGATCATCTGGGCGCTCGACCGGAGGCCGCCGAGCAGCGAGTACTTCGAGTTCGACGACCACCCCGCCAGCGTCACGCCGTAGACCGTCACCGACGTCAGCGCGAGCACCACCAGAAGGCCGACGCCGATGTCGGCGATGGCGAGCGCCTCGCCGCCCGGCGTCCGCGCCCACGGGATGAGGGCGCCCGTGCTCATGGCGATGACGACCATCAGGACCGGAGCCAGGCTGTGGATAAACTCGTTGCCCTGGGCCGGCACGATGTTCTCCTTGAACATCAGCTTGAACACGTCGGCGAACGACTGCAAGATGCCGCCCGGCCCGACCCGGTTCGGGCCCGACCGCTCCTGGATGAACGCGGACACCTTCCGCTCGGCGTAGACCAGCAGCGACGCCGTGATCAGGAAGAAGTTGAGCAGGAGGAAGATGACGATCGGCAGATCGAGCACTTCCCAGACGGCGGCGACGGTGTCCATTCGGAGGGTTCAGGGTTCGGAGTTCAGGGTTCGGCGACCTCCACACTCACAGCCGTCATTCCCGCGCACGCGGGAATCCATAGGGGGATGGAGCGTGGCGAGCGGCTCCGCATGGGTCCCCGCGTTCGCGGGGATGACGACTGGGGGTTGATGGGGTGCAAAGACGTGAGAGCGCGGCAGGGCGATGAGCCCGCGTCCACGCCCGTCGGCCTACGCGGTGACCTGGGGCGGCTCGGCGTCGGCGGTCTCGAGTGGGACGCCGAGCGTGGCCATCGCGCCGTGTGTGGCGCCGGCGAACGCGGGGCGTTGGGCGACCTCGGCCATGATCTTGGCTGGCGACGTGTACGAGAGGTCGAGGCCGACGTCCTTGGCGACCTGGGGCAGCACGGCCCAGCCCGGCAGGCAGTCGACTTGGTGGGCCTCGTCGTGCCAGCGGTCGAAGGGCGTCCCGACGCGGGCCTTCCGGCCCATCCCGGTCCCGAGCGCCATCAGGAGCGACCGGTTCATGGCGCGGACCATCTTGGCCGGCCGCAAGAGTTGGGCCCGCCCGTTCTCGTTGACGTAGGTGCCGAGCGTCTCGACCGACATCGTGATCGGGAGCAGGACCGTGGCCGGCGTCGCGGCCGTGGTGTGCGTCGCGTGCAAGACGACGGGCGTGCCCGCGAGGTCGTCGGCCGAGAGCAGGCCGGCGGCGACGGGGTCGTCCTGGAGCACGTAGACCAAGCTCGCGGAGGACGCGGCGGCGCCGAGCATGGCGGGGTCGACGGGCTCCATGCCCAGGCGGAGGCACCCGGCCGTGTTCGGCGCGGGGTCCGACGAGATCAGCCAGCCGTCGCCCTCGGCCTGGCCGCGGCGGTCGATGAAGCGAGGCGCGTCGGCGCCGACGGACGCCGCCAGCTTCATCAGCAGGTGGTTGTCCTCGACCGTCGCGAAGGCGGAGCCGAGGAAGAGCACGTTCGAGCCGGCGTCCCGGAGGAGCTGGCCGGCCTCGCGCGCGGCCACCTCCCACGTGGTCGGCCGGCCGTGGAGGCGGGGGCCCGAGGCGCGGTCCTCGTTGTAGGTCTTGTAGACCAGCCGGGCCACGTCTGGCATCCAGTACTCGTTGACGTCGAGGTTCTCGCGCGGCGTGATCCGCAGGACCTGGTTGTTCCGGGTCCACACGTCGACGTTGATCCCGATGCCGCCGAAGTCGGAGACCGTTGGTGTCTTGTCCATCTCCCAGACCCTAGCCTGGAAGCGGAAGTAGTCCTCGGTGAGCGCGCCGACGGGGCAGATGTCGGCCGTGCACATCGAGTAGGGGTCGTCGAACACCTCGCCCGGCGCCGTCATCGGGTGGTTCTTGTCGCCCCGGTTGATGATGGTGAGCTGGTGCGTCTCGGTGACCTCGGCCGTGAACCGGGTGCACCGCGTGCAGTTGATGCACCGCTCGGCGTCGAGGACCACGTGGGGCCCGAGCTGGACGCGCTTGGGCTTGTGGACCTTCTCGAACTCGAAGCGGCTGCCCTCGGGCCCGTACTTGTAGGCCTGGATCTGCAACGGGCACTGGCCGGCCTGGTCGCAGATCGGGCAGTCGAGCGGGTGGTTCGCCAGCATGATCTCGAGGTTGTCGGCCTGGGCCTCGGCCACCTCGACCGACGAGAGCTGGGTGTGGACCACCATCCCCTCGGTGACGTCGAGCGCGCAGCTCGGCATCAGCTTGGGGAAGTAGTTGATCTTCTGGTCGCCGTTCTCGTCCAGGACCGGCTCCTTCGTCTCGCGGTCGAACAGCGGCGTGCCGGCCTTGACCAGGCACTGGCGGCAGTTGGCCGGGACGCTCAGCGACGGGTGGTAGCAGAAGTGGGGGACCTCGGTTCCCTCGTCGAGGCAGAGCTGGAGCAGCTTCTGCCCCGGCTCGAACTCGTGGGCCTGTCCGTCGATCGTGACCTGCGGCATGGTGGCGTGCGTCGTGCGGGAAGCGTGGGGAGGGCCGCTAGGCGGGGGCGACGCCCGTCGCGGGCGCCGTGTCGTCGGCGAGCTCGGCGCCGAGGGCGGTCAGGACGAGCGTCCGCTTCGGTTCGGTGATGGCGGCGATGGCCTCGGGCGTGTCGCCGCGGTCCTCGGCGTAGTGCCGCTGGTCCTCGACCGACTCGGTCGTGACCTCCAGGACGCCGGCCACGCGGACGCGCTGCCCGGTGGCGTCCTTCGGGAAGGTGAACACGTAGCTCTCGGTCTCGTCGCGCGGCACCTCGATGCGGACCGTCCGGCCGTCGGCGTCGGCGAACGTGAGCCAGCAGCCGGCCTGCTGGCAGACCTCCCGAGCGACGCCCTCGACGACGACCGTCTTGCCGGCGTAGGTCTCGGCGTCGGCGACCAGCTCGTCCGGCGTGAGCGCTGCGCCGTCAGGCACGGTGTCGCCGAAGGCGACGCTGGCCGGCGCCTCGACGCCTGGATCGGCGGCGTCGGCCGTCTCGGCGGGCGCCTCGGGCTCGCCGGCGCAGGCCGCCAGCAACAGGAGGGGGAGGAGAAGGAGTCGGTTCATGGTCGGATACGGGATGCGTGATGCGTGATGGTGCTCGCGGAGAGTCACGCATCACCGATCACGCATCCAGGTTACGGTGTGCCGGTTGGGGTGATGGTCTTGTCGCCGTCGACGCTCTCGGCGCCCAGGTCGGACGTGACGAGCGAGGCCCCGTCGCCGGAGACGTCGGCCCCGGCGAACGCCGTCGGCAGGCACTTGGCCTCGAACTCGTCGCGGAACCGCTTGATGCCCCAGCGGACCGGCCACGCGGCGGCGTCGGCCAAGGCGCAGACGGTCCGGCCCTCCATCTGGTCGCACAGGTCGAGCAGCAGGTCGAGGTCGCGCGTGTAGCCCTCGCCCTCGTCGATCCGGGCCAAGCACTTCTCCATCCAGCCCGTCCCGTCGCGGCACGGCGTGCACTGGCCGCACGACTCGTGGTGGTAAAAGTGGGCGATGCGCCGCGTGAAGCTCACCATGTCGGTGTCCTCATCCAAAAAACACAGGCCGGCCGTGCCCATCGACGAGCCCGCCTCGCGGAGCGTCTCGGCGTCCATCGTGGCCGGCTCGGCCATCTCCCACGTCAATGGCGGCGTGGAAGAGCCGCCCGGGACGACGGCCTTGATCCGCTTGCCCCCGCGCGCGCCGCCGGCCACCTCCAAGAGGTCCGTGATGAGCATCCCCGTCGGGTACTCGTAGACGCCCGGCTTGGTCACGTGGCCTGAGATCCCGTACAGGACCGGCCCGGTGTGCTTCTCGGGCCCGATTCCCGCGAACCATGACGCGCCGCGGTTGACGATGAGCGGGACGTCGGCGAGGGTCTCGACGTTGTTGATCGTCGTCGGCATCCCGAACACGCCGACCTGGGCCGGGAAGGGGGGCTTGATGCGGGGGTAGGCTCGGCGGCCCTCCAGCGAGTTCATCAGCGACGTCTCCTCGCCGCAGATGTAGGCGCCCGCGCCGGTGTGGACGACGAGGTCGGTCGAGAAGTCCGTCCCCAAGATGTTCTGGCCGATGTAGCCCCGGTCGTACGCTTCGTTGACCGCCGTCTGGACGTGGTCGATGTAGTCCTTGTACTCGCCCCGGATGTAGAGGTAGCACGTCTTGATCGTCATCGCGTAGCACGCGAGCACGATCCCCTCGATCATCAGGTGCGGGTTGTACTCGAAGATCTGCCGGTCCTTGAACGTGCCCGGCTCGGACTCGTCGCCGTTGCAGCACAGGTACCGCGGCTTCTCCGGGTCGACGGGCGGCATGAAGCTCCACTTGAGCCCGGTCGAGAACCCGGCACCCCCGCGGCCCCGGAGGCCAGAGGCCTTGACCTCGTTCGTCAGCCCGGTCGGGTCGAACTTGCCGTCCTTGACGACGGCGCGGAGGGCCTGGTAGCCGTCGGCCTCGCGCTCGTAGACGTCGATCTGGTGGAGGTCCTTGATGGGCGGCAGGATGACGCGCTCGTAGCTGCGCCAGTCGCCGGCCTTGGACTGTCCGGTCAAGAGGGTGTCGGTGTCGGCCATTGGAGGGGTTAGCTGCGGACGCGGGCGCGGGCGGTGCTCGTGTCGGAGGAGGCTTGGTCGGCGTCGGCGAGCCGGTCGATCAAAAGGTCGGCCTGGGTGAGGGCGTCGGAGGCGAGGTCGTCGGCGTGGGCGAGGAGCGCCAGCTCGCGGAGGGCCTGGTAGATCCTCCCGTGCTGGGCGGGGACCGCGCCGCCGCGCACGGGGATCAGCCCGGCGGCGACGGCGGCCGAGACCACCAGGAGCAGGACGGCCGACCCGATCACGAATCCCGCGGACGCGATCCCGCCCGAGAGCGCGACGGCGAGCAGGAGCCCGCCGAGCGCCGCCGTGCTCCAGACCGTCCACCGCCGGACGGCGGCACCGCTCGGGCCCGCCGTCGCCGCGAGCTGGGCGTCGATGAACGCGAGGTCGAGGGCTTGGAGCTTCTGCCTCTCGGCGTAGGTCAGGTCGGCCGTTGTGCCCCCGAACGGGTCCTCCGCCTGGACGTCGAGCGTGTCGATCAGGATGCGGTGGACGCGGCGCTCGTCGGCGGTCAGGCCGGAGAGCGGGTCCGCTGCGGACCGCGTCGGCCACGCGGCGGGCTCGAACGGCTTGACGACGCGCGGGGCCGCTAGGCCCCGCGCGCGTCGGCGCAGCTCGCGCGTGGGGGCGGGCGCCGCCGGTTCCGTCTCGGCCACGTCGGCCGGGGGGACGGTGACGCCCGTCCGGGCAAGCGCCTGCGACACCGGCCCGCGCACGTCGAGCCGCAAGGCCGCCTGGCTGGCGGCCTCCCGGATCTGGCGGTCGGCGAGGCGGGACGTGCTCACGGCAGGAGGTCGGCGACGGCGACAGAGGCGTCCGGCGCGTGGACGGGCGACACGACGCCCTCGGCGCCCAGCGTCGTCTTGGTGCCGTACGTCCCGCCGACCGGGTCGCGGTGGACTTCGAGGACGCGCTCGTGAAGGTTGATGATCCAGTATTCGGCGACGCCAGCTTGCGCGTAGAGCCTCGCCATCCGCACCTGGTCTTTCACCAGGCTGGTGTCCGCAACCTCGACGATCAGGAGAATGGCGTCCGGTCCGGGATGGTCGTCGAGATAGGCGCGGGGCCCTCCTCGGACGACGGCTACGTCTGGCTCCGGCTCCGAGCGGTCCGACAGAGCGATCGGTTTCTCCTCTTGGGCGTAGAAATCCGTCCCGAACGCCGTCCGAAGCGCAGCCGCCGTGAGAGAGGTGGCGACGCTATGCGGAGTGTTCTGCGGCATCTTGGGGACGATCTGGCCCTCGATCAGCTCCACCTTGTCGTCGGGACCGAAGACGCCCGCCTCGACGGCCTGGTCGTACCGCTCGCGCGTCCAGTAGAAGCCCGCGACAGGCGCCTCGCCTGCCTCGGGCGTCGAGGCGGGCGCAGTGGAACGGCGGGGGGCGACGGCGGGCACGCTAGTGGATCGTCTTGGAGACGGGCGGCGTCTGGTACGTCTCGACGGCCTCGGCGTCGGTCCGGCGGTTGCCGCCGAGCTCGGCTTGGTCCTGGGGGAGCGTGACCGACTCGAACGGCAGCTCCTTTCCTGCGCGGAGCGCGTCGAGCATCGCGTCGATCTTGTCGCGCGTCAGGTTGTGGACGTAGGGGCCGTTCGTGACCTGGAGCATCGGGGCCGAGCCGCACGCGCCCAAGCACTCGGCCTCCTGGACCGTGAACAGGCCGTCCGCCGTCGTCCCGCCCTTCGGCACGCCGAGGGTCTCTTTGAGGTAGTGGAGCATGTCGTAGCCGCCGCAGACCTGGCACGAGAAGCACGTGCAGACGTCGAACACGAACCGGCCCTTCTCCTCCTTGAAGTACTGCGTGTAGAACGTGGCCACGCCGTAGACCTTCGCGTACGGGACGCCGAGCGTGTCGGCGACCAGGCGGATGACCTCGGGCGGGAGCCAGCCGTACTTCTCTTGGGCCAGCCACAGCGTCTTCATCACCGCGCCGTCGGGCGTCGGGTACTGGCTGCGGAAGACGTCGATCTGGGCCGTCTCGTCAGCCGTCCACACGAGGTCGGCGTCGGCGACGTGGCGCTCGGGCTTTTCTCCGGGCACGTACTGCGGCGACGGCGAGACGAAGGGGCCGGGGGTGTCGGGGGTCAGCATTGCTGGTTCAGGGTTCGGGGTTCAGGGTTCGCTCGGGTGGGGGTCCTTGCGAACCCTGACCGCGCAGCGAAGGCGCAGCCAACCTCTGAACCCTGAACCACTATTTGTCGGAGTCGCCGATGACGGGGTCGACGGAGCCGATGAGGACGACGGTGTCGGCCACCATGGCGCCCTCCATCATCGTCTCCAGGCCCTGGAGGTTCTTGAACGAGCCCGTCACGATCTTGGCGCGCCACGGGCTGCCGGTCCCGTCCGAAACGAGGTGGAAGCCGAGCTCGCCCTTGGGGCTCTCGATGGCGTGGTAGCACTCGGCGCCCTTGGGCGGGGCGACGCCGGTGTCCGTCATCATGAAGTCGTGGATCATGCCCTCCATCGAGTAATAGACCTCGTCCTTCGAGGCGTAGGCCGCCTTCGCGTTGTCGACGCGGATCGGGCCCTTGGGCAGCCGCGCCAGGCACTGGCGGATGATCCGGACGGACTGCTCCATCTCCTCGACGCGGACGAAGTAGCGGGCGAGCGAGTCGCCCTCGGTCCGCATCGGGATGTCGAAGTCGACCTGGTCGTAGACGAGGTAGGGCTCGAAGATCCGGATGTCGTGGGGCACACCGCTCGCGCGGAGCGTCGGGCCGGTGTAGCCCTCGGCCAGCACGTCCTCGCGGCTGAGCACGCCGACGCCCTCGTTCCGGTCGATCCAGATCCGGTTGCGGTTGAGGAGCTTTTTCCAGTCGGCGATCTGCTGCTCGAACTCGTCGCAGAAGCTGTCGATCATGACGAGCGCCGTGTCCGAGAAGTCGAACGCCAACCCGCCGATCCGGCTGTGCGAGACGGTGAAGCGGGCGCCGGCCACCTCGTCGAAGATGGAGTAGATCTCCTCGCGGTACTTGAACGTCCACAGGAAGACGGAGAGCGCGCCGGCGTCCATCACCATCGTCCCGGCCCAGAGCAGGTGCGACGAGATCCGCGCCAGCTCGCACCCGATGGTCCGGAGCCACGTCGCCCGTGGGGGCGCCTCGATGCCGGCCAGCTTCTCGACCGCGAGGCACCACGCCACGTTGTTCGAGTAGGGACTCATGTAGTCCATGCGGTCCGTGTAGGGCATGAACTCCTGGTAGGTCTTGACCTCGGCCAGCTTCTCGATGCCCCGGTGGAGGTAGCCGATGTCGAGCAGGCACTTCTCGATGGTCTCGCCGTCGAGCTGGCACACGACCCGGAGCGCGCCGTGCGTGGCCGGGTGCTGGGGCCCGAGGTTCAGGACCATCCGGCTCTCGAGCGGGTCCTCGGCGATCATCGGGACCGTCGACGTGTCGGCCCCATCGCCGATGGCGAGGTCGGTGCCCGCCGCCGCGGCGGCCCGGGCGTCGTCGACGGCGGCGCGCTCGGCGGCCTGCTCGATCTCGACCTGGGTGTGGCGGTCCGCCAGCGCCCGGTAGAGCGCGGCGTTGTGGCGCGGCCAGAAGGTGAACAGGTCCTCGGACGTGCCCGGGGCCGCGGCGTGGGCGTTGGGCGTGTTCTGGTCGGTGGTCGCCATGAGGTCGGGATCGGTGCCGCGTTTCTTGGGGAGCGGCGGGAGTCCCGGATGCGTGATGCGTGACTCCCCTTAGGTAGATCACGCATCACGCATCCGTTCTAATCGGAATCGGAGGCGAGATCTTTGGGGATCTGGCCGTGGGCGCGGGGGAACGGGTCGGCCTGGAGGTCGCCGTCGGGGTGGTTGGCCGGGAGCGGGAGCGAGCCCGGGATGCCGAGCGTCGGGAATTCCTTCCGGAGCGGGTGGTACTCGAAGTCCTCCGGCATGTAGATCCGGCGGTGGTCGCCGAGCCCCTCGAACCGGATCCCCATCATGTCCCACGCCTCGCGCTCGTGCCAGTTGGCGCCGGGGTGGATGTGGGTGATGGTCGGCACGGTCGGGTCGTCCTCGCCGACGCGGACCTTGAGGCGGATCCGCTTTTTGGCCTCGAGCGCGCACAGGTTGTAGAACACCTCGAACCGGTCGTCTTCGGTGAACCGGTCGATGGTCCCGATGTCGGTGAGGTAGTCGAACCCGACCTCGTCGAACAGGAACTGGACCACGTCCGCCAGCCGGGCCGTCTCGACCACGACCGTCGTCTCGCCCGCGTAGCCGACCACGTCCAGGAGGGCGTCGCCGAACTCGTCCTGAAGGGCGGCGATCACCTTGGGGACGACCCAGGTCGCCTTGGCGTGGGGGTTCTCGGTCTGCAACCGCTCCATCTCGCCGGCGAGCGCCGTGCGCGGCGTGAAGTGGAACTTCAGCGTCTGGACCTGTTCCCCGGGGTCGACGAACGGCGCGTCGTCGGGCCCGCCGACGAGCACGTCGGCGATGGGCGCCAGGGTCACCGGGGCGGGCGGCGTGGGCTCGGGCGTGTCGCGGTCGGGAGCGTCCATGGGTGGCGTGGTGCGCGTCGCGTACTGGCGCTGCGTTCGGGACGCGACGCGCACCACGCGACAGGGATCAGGCGGCGATGGGCTGGCCGGCCGCGTCGAGCATCCGGCCCTCGACGAGCTGGTTCGGGGCGTCCTTGAACCGGACGTCCTTGGCGACGGACTCGGTCACGCGGATCTTCTCCTGGATGTCCATCAGCGCGTGGATGATGGCCTCGGGGCGCGGCGGGCACCCGGGGATGTAGACGTCGACCGGCAGGAAGTTGTCGACGCCCTGGACGACGCCGTAGCACCGGTGCATCCCGCCCGTCGAGGCGCAGGCGCCCTGGGCGATGCACCACTTGGGCTCGGCCATCTGGTCCCAGATCCGGCGGACCGTGTGGGCCATCTTGTGCGAGCACCACCCGGCCACGATCATCAGGTCGGCCTGGCGCGGGCTGAACCGCATGGCCTCCGACCCGAACCGGGCCACGTCGTACTTCGGCCCGGCGAACCCCATCATCTCGATGGCGCAGCACGCCAGCCCCATCGGCATGGGCATGAGGGAGTTGGACCGGGCCCAGTTGACGACCGAGTCGACGGTCGTGGTCAAGAATCCGCCTTCTTCGCTGAACATGGGGGTGGGGGTCGTGCGCGGAGTCAACGGGGCGGAGTCGGCGGTGTTCGCCGCACGTCCCGTTTTCAAGTCAAACTGAAAGGGGAACCAGTGATGGGTAGAGGGGACGGGGGGATGGGCCTGTGGACCGGGCGCTCATCACCCTTTACCCACGACCCTTCACTCTCGTTAGTCCCAGTCGAGGCCGCCCTTCTTGACGTCATAGACGAGCCCGATGACCAGGATCGCGATGAACACGCCGATCACGCTGAGCGAGGCGAGCGCGGCCCCGCCGCCGGCTTCCAGGAACGTCCGGAACGAGACGGCCCACGGGTAGAGGAACACCAACTCGACGTCGAACACGATGAAGATCATCGCGACGAGGTAGAACTTGACCGAGTACCGGTCGCGCGCCGAGCCCACCGGGTCCTGGCCCGACTCGTACGGGCTCTCCTTGGTCGCGTTCGGCTGGTGCGGCCCGATCCACTCGGCGATCTTGAGCAGGCTCAGCGCCAGCCCGAGCGCGAGCAGGACCATTAGGAAGAGGGGCAGGAACTCGACGATCATCGGCGGGCGAGCGGAAGGGGCTGGGAAGCTACCACCAGCCCCAGCGGGCGCGCCTCTGGGGACTCGCCCGGGCCGTGGACATCGCGGGAAGGCCACGCGGGCCTCAATGAGGCAAGCGGGTCCAGTTCAGGACCATCGCAACCTCGTTGGGTTCTATCGCAGAGCATCCTACGAGGTCCCCTCTCCCCGTGGGAGAGGGACAGGGTGAGGGCCGGACGAGCGTTAACGCACGGCCCCCGCCCCCCTCTCCCCCGTAGGGTGGAGAGGGGGCATCTTCTCTTGAGGTTGGCGATCGCCCTAGGGCCTGGCTGGGTCGCCGGCCGGGCCTACGTGCCGCGCGGTATGTTCCGGCGGCATCACACTGGAAACGAATGGGATCCTCCGAGGGGGCATCCGACCCGGCCTCGCCGTCCGAGCGGCGAGCGGGTGCGGCTCCACGCCGGGACCCCTACGGGCTCCGGGGGACGACCGTCGCCCACTACGCCGTCGAGGACGTCATCGGCGGGGGTGGGATGGGCGTCGTGTACCGCGCCCAGGACACGCGCCTGCGGCGGACGGTCGCGCTCAAGTTCCTCCCGCCCGCCGTCACGGCCGACCCCGCGACCGAGAGGCGGTTCGTGGCCGAGGCCCGGGCCGCCTCGGCGCTGGACCACCCCCACATCTGCACGGTCCACGAGATCGGCGAGACCGACGACGGCCGTCCGTTTATCGCGATGGCCTACGTGCCCGGCGTGTCGCTCCGGTCGCGCCTGAGCGACGGCCCGCTGTCGACCGATGAAGCCATCGGCCTCGCCGCCCAGGTCGCGCGCGGGCTGGCGTGCGCGCACCGGGCCGGCATCGTCCACCGCGACGTCAAGCCGGCCAACGTGATGGTCACGCCCGAGGGGCAGGCCAAGCTGGTCGACTTCGGCGTGGCCAAGGCCGCCGACGTGCTCCTGACCCAGGCCGGCACGACGCTGGGCACCGTCGCCTACATGAGCCCCGAGCAGACGCGCGGCGAGCCCGTCGACGCCCGGGCCGACCAGTGGGCGCTGGGCGTGGTCCTCTACGAGATGCTGAGCGGCCGACGGCCGTTCCGGGGTGCCTACGACCAGGCCGTCGTCTACTCGATCCTGCACGAGGACCCGGCGCCGCTGGCGGACGACGTGCCGGCCGGGCTCGCGGCCGTCGTCGAGCGGTGCCTGGAGAAGGACCCGGCCGACCGCTACTCCGACACCGACGCGCTCGCGGACGCGCTTGATGCGTTCCGCCAGAGCACAGCGGCCCCGCTGGCGGCGGGACTCGATGCCGAGGCGCCGGCTCGGCCTCAGCGGCAGACCGGCTTCCCGTCGTTCGGCGAGATTAGAGAGCGGAAGCTCGTCCAGTGGGGCGTGGCCTACCTCGCCGGGGCGTGGGTCGTGCTCCAGGTCGTCATCGCGCTCGGCGGCGTCTACGGGTGGCCCGGCCCGCTCTTGCGCGCGGTGCCGGTCGTCCTGGCCGTCGGGCTCGTCGGCGCGCTCGTCGTCGCGTGGTACCACGGCGAGCAGGGGCGGCAGCGCGCGAGCGGCGTCGAGGCGGGGATCTTGGCGGCGCTCTTGGGGGTGGCCGGCCTCGGGGTCGCCGTCGTCGGGCCGGGCACGGGTGCTGCCGAGCGGGGCGTCGCGCTCGCGTCTGGGATCCAGCAGGTGGCCGTGCTCCCGTTCACGAATGTCGGCGGCGACGCCGAGAACCAGGCGTTCATCGACGGGCTCGTCTACACCATCGGCGCGTCGCTGACCGAGATGGAGGAGTTCTCGGACCGTTTGTCGGTCCTGCCCACCGACGACGCCCGCGCCTCGGAGGACGCCTCGGCCCGGGAGTCCGCCGAGCGCCTGGGGGCCGACCTGGTGGTAAGCGGGAGCGTCCAGCGCGCCGACGACCGCGTCCGCCTGACGATGGAGGTCTACGACGCGGCGACGGACCGGCGCCTGGGCAGCCGCGTCTTGGACAAGACCACGACGGACCTGCTGGCGCTCCAGGACAGCGTCGCGCTCGTGCTCGCGAGCCTGCTCGACGTGGAACTGACCGAGGCCGCCCGCATGGTGCTCGCGGCCGGCGGCACCGACAGCCCCCAAGCGTTCGACCTCTACACGCGGGCCCGGGGGACGCTGCTGAACTACGAGACCGAGGCGACCATCGACCGGGCCATCGCGCTGTTCGAGCGGGCCCTCGACGCCGACGACCGCTACGCGCTCGCGTGGGCCGGGCTCGGCGAGGCGTTCTGGCGCAAGTACGAGGCCAGCAACGACCCGCAGTGGGTCGACCGCGCGGCCGACGCCGGCGAGCGGGCCGTCGAGCTGAATCCCGACCTCTCGCCGGTCCGCGTGACGCTGGGCATGATCTACAAGGGGACGGGCCGCTACGCCGACGCCGAGCGCGAGCTCCGCCGGGCCCTGGCCCTCGACGACACCGACGCGCTCGCCCACCAGCAGCTCGGGGCCACGCTGTACTTCCTCGGCCGGATCGGCGAGGCCGAGGGCGAGTACCGCCGGGCCATCGCGCTCAAGCCGGGGTATTGGGGGTTCTACAACACCCTGGGCAATGTGTATCTCTACGAGAGGCGGTTCGAGGAGGCCATCGCCCAGTACCGCCGGGTCGTCGCGCTGAAGCCGGACAACCCGTGGGGGTACACCAACATCGGCGACGCATACCGGAATCTCGGGCGGCTCGACTCGGCAGCCGTCTGGTACCGCCGGGGCGTCGAGGCCAACCCGTCGGCGGCGGGCCCGACGGCCGACGCCTACACGGGCCTGGGGAGGGTCGAGTTTGACCGACGAGACTATGGGAACGCAGTCCGGTCGTTTCGGCGGGCGGTGGCGCTTGATAGTGCCGAGTCTGACCGGTGGTACCTCCTTGGCAACGCCCATCACTTCGCCGGTCAGCAGGTCGAGGCTGAGCGGGCCTGGCGGCGCATGGTCGCCCTCGACGCCCAAGCAGTGGAGGTCAACCCAAGCGACGAGAACGGCTTGATCGGGCTGGCCCACGGGTACGCCTGGACCGACCGACCGGAGCAGGCGCGAAACGCGCTGCGCCGTCTGGAGGCGCTCCCCCAGAAGCGGCCGTACACACACCTCATCATGGCCCAGGCCTACGAGCGGCTCGGGGATCGAGCCTCTGCCCTAGCTTCCCTCGGCGAAGGTCTGGCACAGGGCCTCAACCCGGACGAGATCGACCGGTCCCCGTGGCTCGGCGAGTTGAGGGCCGACCCCCAAGCCGCCCGCCTGCCCCGGACCCCCGGCGGGTCCTGACGGGACCGCCGGAGCGGTCGCGACGTCCGTGCTCCAACCCCCATCCCCTCTCCCATGAGCTCCATCACGGTCACCATCGCCAGCGACGGCACGACGACGCCCTCTGACATCCAGGCCAGCCCTG
This sequence comes from Rubrivirga sp., assembly GCF_965213695.1. GTDB lineage: Bacteria > Bacteroidota > Rhodothermia > Rhodothermales > Rubricoccaceae > Rubrivirga. The sequence continues at coordinate 684,729 of NZ_OZ243912.1, forward strand.
GCGACACGGTCTCCTTCCACGCGGACGGCGCCGACGCCGTGCTCTGCCTCCACCCGGAAGCGTTCTTCGGGGGCTCGCGCTACGAGATTTCCAATGGCGAGACGGTCGACCTGACCGTCCAGCCAGACGCATCTGGTCGGTTCGATTTTATCGTTGTGGTCGGTGACCTGACGGCCTCCTGCAGAGACGGCAGTCGGGACAAGCACATGGGCGGCAGCGGGGGCGTCGGGTAGGAGGGGCCTCGCATCACCTGGCGGTCTTGACGCGGCATCCGAATGTTGGCTCGGGTGCCACGTGCCGTTTCCGTTGGATCCGTCGGCGCTCGATCTCAGGTCCACGGCCTCTCGCCTACAGGCAACGAGAGAGGCCGGCGCGGCTACGGGCGGGGGCAGGCCGCCAAGCCTGTGCTCGGGTGCGGCGGGAGGCCCGGGCAGGTGCAGGCGTACGGCCGGTCGCCCATGAGGGCGGACCACTCCTGCGCGCTAAGGTTGCGGTTGACCTGCTGGCAACCCTGGTCCATCCACGACGACGGGCGGAGGTCCCAGCGCCGCATGAACAGCGCACCGTCGTCGTCCTGGGTTCCGTAGTCGTATCCGGCCGTCACGAGGTGGCTCCCGTCCGGGCTGAACGCGAGCAGGTCGACGTCGCCGGGGTGCGAAAGGACGGCGTCAAGCGGTTCGCGTCCCGCGACGTCCCACAACTGAACGTCGCCGCCCTGGTACTCGATGGCGAGGAAGCGGTCGTCCGGGCTGAACGTGAACGAGCGCATCATGCCGCCCTTGAAGTCGAACGACCCCCAGAACGCATCCCGGCGAGTCAGATCCACCAGTCCGATGTTGATGTGGACGCAGTCGGTGTAGCAGTCGCCGAAGGCCATCAGCGTCCCGGAGGGGCCGATCACCGGCTCGGGGCCGTCGAAGCCGTCGGCGAATCGGGGCAGCACGTCCGCGAGGGGGAAGGAGTCCTCGCGGAAGGCCGCTCCGGTCCAGTCCCATACCCGCACCGTCGAGTCGTCGAGGCCGCGGAGGCTCCAGCCGTCGAAGAACGCGGGGTGGAGGCTGTAAGGCGGCACGTCGAACGGCGCCCCGACCGGCCGCTGGGCGCCGAGGTCCCAGACCTGCACGCGCGCGCTCTCCCCGTCGGGGGCGTAGGTCCAGATCGCGAGCCGGCCGCCGTCCCGGCTGAAGCGGACCTCCGACACCGGGCCGGAGACGCGGACGGGAGCCCCGCGGAACGCGCCCCGGCCCACGTCCCACACGCGGACGGCGTCGTCGCGGGAGACCGCCAGCCACGCCCCGTCCGGGCTCAGGGCGCCGCGGCCGAGGTGCTCGGCCGGCGTGGGGCCGAGGTGTGCCCGCCGCCCGACGTCCCAGACGACGAGCCGCGTGGTGTCCCGGCCGGCGTGATCCCCGTAGCCGACGGCGTTCTCGACAAAGACGAGCCGGGTCCCGTCCGGGCTGAACGCCATGTCGACGACCTTCGCCAGCGGCACCGCGGCCTCGGCCTGGAGCGCGGGGCTCCGCCCGTCCCACACCCGGACCACGCCCTTGTCGAAGAGCGCCGCGAGCGTCCCCTGCCGGTTGAACACGAGCACACCGGGCTCCCACTGGCTGGTCGGCGAGGCCGATGGGACACGGACCTCTGTGTACCGCGCCGGGCCTCGGGCCCCTCTCGTCACGACGTCCCACAGGCGGGCGTCTCGGCCCTCGACGTCGATCGCCAGGAGCGCCCCGTCCGAGCTGAACCCCATTCTCGACACCGACCCTCGGGGGGCGCGGGTCTCCCAGAGGAGCGAGTCCGTCCGAGCGTCTCGCAGCTGGGCGACGAAGTCGCCCCCGACGGCCCGCAACGCCCCGTCCGGGCTGACGGCGGAGGGCCAGGAGGTACGGTCGGAGGTTGCACCGTCGCGACTCGCCGCTGCCAAGATCCGCTCGGCGAGGTCCCGGTAGCGCGGGTCCTCCTCGGGGTGCGGGTAGACGGCGTACCCGGATGCGGTTTGGACGGTCTGGAGCAGGGCGCCTCGTGTCTGAGGGGTCTCGACGGTCCGGTTGCCCTGGACCGCGAGCAGGGTCGCGAGGGCGCGGTCTCCGGCCTGAAGGACGCTCGCGGACCGGGAGGCGAGCGCGAGCGACAAGGCGTTGTCGCGCTCGCGCTCGGCCTGTTGCCGCTGGCGGTCGGCCTCGGCAGCGTTGGCCAGGGCGACCTGCTCCTGCCGTTCCGCCTCGGCGGCGTTGGCCTCCGCGAGCCGCTGCTGGCGCTCGGCCCGCTCCGCGTTGGCCCGGGCTTCCTCTGCGTTCCGCTCGGCCCGCTCGGCGTTGGCCTCGGCCTGCCGTTGCTGCCGCTCGGCCTCGGCGGCATTCGCCTGGGCCTCGTCGGCGTTGGCCCGGGCCTCGGCGGCGTTCTCCGCCGCGATCCGCTCCTGGGCGACGGCCCGCAGGCCGAACCCAGTAGACGTGAGGGCGCCGGCGACGATGAGCAGTACGAGCGCGCCAAGGCCCAGCCGGATGTTCCGCCGCCGCCGGATGCTGCGCCGGGCGAACGCGAGCTCGCGACCGTTCATCCAGACGTCGCCGTCGTCGTCGCTGGTCTGGGACGAGAGGCGGGGGAGGAGCGCGCGCGTCCGGCGCCGCCAGCGCTGGCCCATCGTCGGGGCGCCCGTGTGGAGCGCTTGGTCTTCCCGGGCGACGAGGAGCGCCAGCACGCCCCCGCGCGCGGCGTCGCGCCACAGGAGCCCGGCCTTCGCCGCGTCGTCCGGGGCCTCGGACCAGTCGCGGGCGACGCGGGCCAGGCTCTGCTGGAAGCGGAGGCCGGCGGTCCGGTCCTGCTCGGCGTGGATCCAGCCGAGGAGCCGGTCCCATGCTCGCACCAGGGCGTCGTGGGCGGGCTCGACGTAGGGCTCGCCGTCCTCGCCCCGGCCCTCGACCACCAGCCGCGCTGCCGTCAGCCGGCGGACGACGGCGTGGGCCCGCTCGGTCTCGGCGGCGTCGGGGTACTCGAGCTCCGCTCGGGCGACGCGCCGCCGGGCGACGCTTCCTCCCTCGGCGGCCACCATCCGGAGCATCAGCCGCCGCATGGTTTCCTGGTGGGCCGGGTCGAGCGCCGCCAGCTCGGCGTCGGCACGGGTGCGGAGGGCCCCGACGACGCCGCCGACCGCGTCGTAGTCGACGGTCTCGAGGGCCCGGTCGTCGCTGCGGCGGCCGAGGTAGTGGAGGTACATCTCGCTCAGCGCGAACGACAGCAGCGGCAGCCCGCCGGGCGTCTGGATGACCTCGTCGATGAGCGTGTCGACCAGGTCGTGCGGCTGGAAGTACAGGACGCGCTGCGAGGCCGGCCGCTCGATGACGTCCCGCACCTCGGCCTGCGTCATCGGCGGGACCACGTGGCGCGCCGCCGCCCAGTGTGGGCGGAGCACGGAGCGGTCGAACTGGGGCTCGAAGTCCGAGCGGAGCGTCAGGATCAAGCAGAGCCGCTCGGGGTGGGCTTCGACCAGCCGGAGGAGCAGGCCGAGCGCCGCCTCGCGCGCGTCGGCGTCGCGCGTCATCGTGACGAGCTCCTCGAACTGGTCGACGACGAGGACGAGCCGGGCGTCGGGGTGCGCCCGGCACCACGCGCCGATGCGGGCCTCGATGTCGTCCTCCAGGACTGTTTGGCGAGCGAGATCGGGTCCCCTCTCCACCCCCCGGGTGGAGAGGGCGAGGGTGAGGGGGGCGGTCGGGGCCACGGCTGGAGCCCGTCGACGCGCTCCTGGCCCCTCACCCTGTCCCTCTCCCGGGGTGAGAGGGGACCCATCGAGCAGCGCCGAGGCGTTCCCAAACAGTCTCTCAGACCCCAACTCGGCGACGGCCCGCTCGATGGACGCCATCGGCTCGGCACCTGGCCGGACGACCGGGAGCACGTGCCACGCTTGCTCGATGTCGCGTTTGAGGCGGGGGACCAGCCCGGCCTTGACCACACTCGACTTGCCCGTCCCCGAAGCGCCCAGCACGACCGTCAGTGGGTGCGTCTCGACGGTCTCGCGGAGCGCCCCCACCACGTCGTCGCGGCCGAAGAACAGCTCGGCGTGGGCCTCGTCGTACGACTCGAGCCCGCGCCACGGGTTGTTCTCGGCCGTCAGCGGCGGGGCCGGCGGGAGGTTGAGCGCGTGGCCCGGCGTCAGGAAGATGAACTCGCCCTTGTCGTGCTTCGCGAGCGGCCACAGGCTGGGCGTCTGGCGGTGGCCGGCCTCGATGGTCGCCGGCTGGAGCGCGGCTTCGAGGTAGAGGTAGAGCTCGCTCGCCGTGATGACGCCATCGCCCTCGCCGGCCGGGACCACGTCGCCGGCCCCGTCGAGCGCCTCGAACAGGGCGCGGGCGAAGGGCGAGTGCCCGCCCTCGTCGCCCCGGTCGCCGAACGTGCCGGGCAGCTCGTCGAGCGCCGTCTGGTCGTGGGACGCCGAGGCGATGGCCTGCCACGCCGGGTCCAGGATGAACCGGTCGTACCGCTCCTGGTGGATGACCTCGGGCAGCATCACCAGGTCGCGCGTGGCCGACCATCGGAACGCGCCCGAGAAGCAACTGTCGAGGACCACCAGCATGTGCCGACACGCGAGCGCGTTGAGCGCGTCGTAGAGCGCCGGCATGTGGAGGTAGCTCTCGGGCTCGCCGCGGCGGGCGTCTTGGGGCAGGAGGTAGCCCGTCGGCCCATCGTCGCCCTCCAACGCCACGCCGTGCCCGGCAAAGTAGAACAGGACCCGGTCCTCCGGGCCCACCGCGTGCGCCAGCTCGTCGGCGAGGAGCCGGGTGATGGCCTCGCAGCTGGCGGCCTCGTCGAGCATCAGGTGGACGTTGTACCCGTGGTCGTCGGCGAGCACCTGGGCCAGGCGCCGGGCGTCATTCGCGGCCGTGCGCAGTGGCGGGACGCCGTTCCCGTAGGCGTCGATGCCGATGACGACGGCGACGCTCTGGCGGAAGTCGGGGCGAGTGTCCATCGCGCTAGGCGCTGAGCCACGTCAGCAGCCGGGCTTGGGCCTCGGGGTGCTGGAAAAAGCCGGTGTGCGAGACGGCCGCGTCGGCGGCGAACACGTGGCGGTCGGCCGCGGCCACCAGGTCCATGCCGTCGGCGTCGGTGTCGGCGTAGACGCTGGCCGTCGGGACCACCAAGTCGTTCTCGGCCCCGAAGATGCGGCCCATCAGCCGGTCCTTGACCCAGGCCGCCAGGCCCGGCTCGGTCGCCCGGTAGTCGGCGCCGAGCGCGAGGTAGCGCGTGTCGCCCCGGCCGTTGAGCCTGTTGAGGTCGTGGAGGAAGGCGCCGTCCGGCCGCATCGCCTGCAACCCGTCGAGCCCCCGGAGCACGCCGACGGCCAGCATCTTGGCGACCGTCACCACGCCGTCCAACACGTCGGTGACGGGGTTGTCGGGGACGAAGTTGAGCAGGTTGGTGTAGCTGTCGACGAGCGCCCCCATGTGGTCGGGGTGGGCGAGCGCGGTCCCGGCGTTCGGCGAGGCCACGAACACGACCGTGCCCACGTCAACGGACCGGGCGCCGAGCGACAGCTCGCTCTGGCGCTCGGCGAGGACCCGGCTGACGAGTCCGCCGCGCGAGTGGCACACGACGTCGACATCGAGCGACACGTCGTCCGGCAGGTGTTCCACCAGCCAGCGGACGTTGGTGTCGGGGTCGTGCGACAGCGTAAAGTGGTCGAAGGCGAACACGCGCCCGCCGTAGCGCTCACTCAGCGTCGCCATCGTCCCAGAGTCGAGCCCGCCGAACGCCGAGTGCGCCCGGCTGAACGTGCCGTGGACGAACAAGAGCGACCGGCCCTCCCCCAGCCGCCGCCAGTCGTCGACGTCGAGCCCAGCGGCGGCCGGCGCGCGGTAGTCGTCGGGCGTAAACGGGCGCAGGCCGTAGGGCCGTTTTTTGTCCTCCCACCGCTCGGCAAAGCGCTCGCCGACCGCGCCGATGAGCGGGTCGACGAGGGGGAACACGAGCCGCTTGATGAGCTTGGTCCCGACGGCCCCGATGATCCCGCGCGTCGCGAGCTCGTCGCCGGTCGGCGCCGGGCCGGCGCGGTCGATGACGAACGTCTGCGTCCCGCCCAGGCTGCGCGTCGTCGGAGCCTGGGCGAACTGCCACGTCGTGACGCCGCTCTCGTCGGTGTACAAGAGCGCCTGGCCGTGGTCGGGCACCTCGGGCACCTCGACCCGGATCTCGGGCTCGGCCAGGCTCCGCGTCGTCGCGACCCGGACGTCCCGGACCTCGACCGTCTGCAACGTCTCGACATGCTCCTGCGCCAGCACGGCGTCCAGCGCGCTCGTCGTGTGCTCGACGTTGCGCGTCCGGGCGCTGAACTGGGGCGACGGCCGGACGCGGACCTGGCCGTCCAGGCCGGTCGCCCGGATCGTGATCTCGCCCAGATCAACGGCGCGGTCGTTGGCGAGCGGAGCGCCTGTGGTCGGGCGGCGGAGCACGAACGGCCGCACGAGCGTCGTCCAGTCGTCGTCGGGGCCGGCCTCGTCCATCAGCAGCTCGCGCGTCGAGGCGTCTTGGAAGGTGTGCCGGAGCAGCGCCGAGAGCGAGCCCGAGCCGCCGAGCGACCGCATGCTCCCTTGCTTCAGGGCCGAGAAGTCCGTCGGCTGGGTGGTGACGAAGGCCTTGAGCGTCTCGGTCCCCTCGACCGGCGTGTCTTCGCCGGGCTCCTGGACGAAGGGGAACATTTTGAACCCGAGCGGGATGCCCTTCGGGTAGCCCACGCGGAGCGACTTGCCCGGCGCCAACGCCTCGTTCGAGCCCGGGACCGTCAGCGGTGACACGGCGCCGGACAGCCCGAAGTCGAGCACGTTGACGAAGACGTCTTCGGTGTAGCGGTTGGTGACGGTAAAGGCCAGCCGCTCGCCCTCCTCGAACACGACCTCGCCGCCGGGCTCGGGCTCGGCGTCCTGCCACTCGCCACCGACGAGGCGCTGGACGACGAAGTCGACGGTGCCCCGGAGCGGGCCGGGCGCCGGGTTGTCGAGGGCGAGCGCGATCCGGTAGCGGGCCACCTTGACCAGGTTCTCGCGCATCAACGCCTCGACGCCGGGCCGAGACGCCGGGTGGACCGGGCACACCAGCCGCCCGTCCGTGCCGACGGCCGCCCAGGTCGCCTCGGCGAGCGGGCCGAGCTGGGGCACCGGGTCGCCTTCGGCCACGCTCGTGCGCGCGTCCAGCCGGTACACCCGGACGTCGGCGTGCTCGTCCTCGCCGACGGCCTTTAAGAGCGCGTCCCGGCCCAGCTCGTCCGCCAGGCTCGCGGCGTCGCCGACGAGGGCGACGCGCAGCGTCTCGTCGCCCCAGCCGTGGCTCGACTCGACGGCTCGGGCGCCGGCCGTGATGGCACCCCCGGTGGCCTCCTCGACCACTCCGGCCCGAGACTCGACCACGCCAACCTCGGACACGCGGACGCGGCCGAGCGGCTCGGCGCCCTCGACGGCCTTGGTCCCGACCGGGTAGACGGTCCATTCCGAGTCCGGCGTCAGGCCGTGCGCGGCGCCGCCCGCCAGCGTCACCGTCGCCCCCTCGCGCGCCGTGACGCCGACGAACGGCATCGGCTCGATGTCTTGGACACCGAAGACGGCCCGGTCGAGCGCGCCCTCCATCTGGGGGTTCTGCTTCGACGAGTGGGCCGTGACGAGGGGCCGGACGCGGTCGTAGACGTCGCGGTAGGTCGTGCCGGGCGTCGCGTCGCGCAGGGCGCGGCTCAGGAAGAACGTGAGCGCGCCGTGCTGGGCACCGGTCTCCGCGTCGCGGTACTCGTACGAGCTCTCCTCGTCGCGGCAGCCGGCGATCAGGACGTAGCGGTCGTGGAGCGGGAGCCAGCCGCTCGGCCCCTCGGCCGTCGCCGCGGCCCGGGTCGAGTGGCCGGCCGGCGCGCGCCCGATCTCGCCGGCCGGCCGGGTGTCGGGCGGGAGCGCGCGGGCACGGGCGCCGAACACGTCGCGCGTGATCGTCCCCGAGTGGCAGCAGTCGAAGAGGAGCGTCAAGAACGGCGTCTTGGCGGTCACGCGCTGGATCCAGGCGTGGATCTCGTCGTCGGTGACGTCGGTGTTGGGGCCGGACTCGCGGACGCCGTCGTACGGCACGAGCGTCTCGTCGAGCCCGTCGGGCTCGTCGCCTTCCAAGTCGGTGATCTGGGACCCGTGCCCGGCGTAATGGACCACGACCACGTCGCCCTCGCCGGTCGCTTCGGCCAGCCGGTCGAGCGCGGCCAGGATGCCGGCGCGCGTGGCGGCCTCGTCCGTCAGGACCGTGACGTTCTCTTGGGGGAACCCGAACCGGTCGCGCAAGAGCCCCGCCATCACGGTCACGTCGTTGACGCACCCCTCGAGCTGGTGGAACGCGCCCAGGTTCGGGTACTCGTCGATCCCGATGAGGAGCGCCCGCTTGCGGGGGGAGGGAGGGGGCATGTCCGGGCGGGATAAGTGTCGGAAGAATAGAGGCGAAGCCCCGAACGGCCACCTGGCGGGTCCCGCGCTCCAGAGCGGCTGAAGAAAGGGACGGAGGGGGTGGAGGGGACGTCCACCCTCCACCCCCCTCCTTCCTCTCTACCCCCCGCCGTCCCATCTCGCCAGACCAAGGCTATCGCAACCTCCGCGCTCGATCCTCCGACCGTGTCATCCTGAGCGTCAGCGAAGGATCTCAACTCGGGGGTCCAGTCCGTAGAGAGCGGTGCCGACGGACCCGGTGGCCCGTGCTGAGACCCCCCGCCTTCGCGGGGGCAGGCTCTTCGCAGGCTCAGGATGACAGGACGGGGAGGTTGCGATGGCCCGGCCCGCAGGCTCAGCCGGTCTCCTGTCTCGGCGTACGTTCCGCGACGGCCACCCCACCCGTCCATGCGCCTGCTCCTCCTCGCGTCCGCCCTCGCTGTCGCCGCGTCGGCCCAACCCAACGACTCCGGCCTGCCGCTGGAGCCCGAGCAGGCGGCCTTCGACGCGACCTACTACAGTCTGGACCTCGCCATCGACCCGGTCTCTCGCACGCTCGACGGGACGCTGCTGATGGAGGCCCGCGTCGTCCAGCCGACGGCGGCGGTCCTGCTCGACCTCGACGCGCCCCTCGCGGTGTCGAGTGTGAGAGAGGTCGCGACCGTCGTCGGCTCCGGCGAGGAGGTGTCGTTGCCGCGCGCGTTCGAGCGGACGGGCCACCGGCTCCGCATCCGGTTGGGGCGGACGGCCCAGCCGGGCGAGGGACTCCGCTTGCGGATCGCGTATGGCGGCACGCCGCGTGAGGCCCCGCGCCCGCCGTGGGACGGCGGGTTCACCTGGGCCGAGACCGCCGACGGGACGCCCTGGATCGCCGTGAGCTGCCAGATCCAGGGGGCCGACCTGTGGTGGCCCGTCAAGGACCACCCGTCCGACGAGGCCGACTCCGTCCGCGTCGCGCTCACCGTTCCAAGCGACTTGCGCGCGATCTCGAACGGACGCTGGGAAGGGCGGACCGACCACGGCGACGGGACGGCGACCGAGCGCTGGTTCGTCTCGACGCCGATCAACAACTACGGCGTCTCGTTCGGGATCGGCCCGTATGAGACGGTCGAGATGGAGTATGTCAGCCCCATCGGCTACACCGCGACGGTCCCGTTCTTCGTGATCCCCGAGCGGGTCGAGGACGCCCGGCGCCAGCTCCCGAGCCTGCTCGCCGACCTGGCGTTCCTGGAGCGGACGTTCGGGCCGTACCCCTGGCGCGCCGACGGGTACAAGATCTTGCACACGCCGTACCTCGGCATGGAGCACCAGTCGCTCGTCGCCTACGGCTCGACGTTCGAGGACAACGCCTTCGGGTTCGACTGGCTCCACTTCCACGAGCTGGCCCACGAGTGGTGGGCCAACCTCGGGAGCGCGCCGGACTGGCGCGACTTCTGGGTCCACGAGTCGTTCGCCAGCTACGCCGAGGCGCTCCGGGCCGAGGACGTCGCCCGCCGCGCCGGGGCCGACGCCGACTCGGCCTACCTCGCGTTCATGCAGGGCAAGCGCGGCGGCCACCGCGACGCCATCGCCGTCGCTCCGCGCGAGACGCGGACGACCCAGCAGATGTACGCGCTGGCCGACGGCCGCTCGAACGGCGACATCTACGTCAAGGGCGCCTGGGTGCTCCACTCGCTCCGGTACCTCATCGACGACGACCCGCGGTTCTTCGACGCCATGCGGTCGCTGTTGTACCCGTCTGTCGAGGCCGAGTCGGTGACCGACGGGCGCCAGGCGCGCTGGGTCTCGACCGACGACGTGCTCGCGGCGTTCTCGCGCGCGGCCGGACGTGACCTCTCGGGCGCGTTCGAGGTGTACCTCCGCCAGCCCGCGCCGCCGCGCTTGGCCGTCGACCGCAGCGAGGGCGACGTGGTGCTCCGCTGGCTCGTGCCGGAGGCCGCCGGCGACGCCGTGTTCGACATGCCCGTCGAGGTGTCGGTCGACGGCGTCGTTCAGCGCGTGGCCATGCCGGACGGGGTCGGTCGGTTCGCCGCGTCGGCCGGGTCGACGGTCAAGATCGACCCGAACGGCCGCGTTCTGTTCGAGCCGGCCGAGTAGCGCCTACGCCAGCCCGACGCGCTCGAAGATCTCGTCCACGCGCGACCGGTGGGTCGCCGGGTCGAATGCCTGGGCGATCTGGTCGGGCGAGAGGTGGGCCGTGACGCCCGGGGCGCCCTCGACGATCTCGCGGAAGCTCCGGCGCTCGCGCCACGCCTCCATCGCCAGCGGCTGGACCGTGTCGTAGGCCGCCTCGCGGCTGAGCCCGGCGTCGATCAGCGCCAGCAGGACCCGCTGGCTGTAGACGAGCCCGTACGTCCGGTCGAGGTTCTCGGCCATCCGGTCGGGGTAGACCGTCAGGTTCTCGACGATCCGCGCCATCCGCGCGAGTGCGTAGTCCAGGGCAATCGTGGCGTCCGGGAGGATGACCCGCTCGACGGACGAGTGGCTGATGTCGCGCTCGTGCCACAGGGCCACGTCCTCGTACGCCGCCACCATGTAGCCGCGCAACAGCCGCGCCATGCCGGTCAGGTTCTCCGACCCGATGGGGTTCCGTTTGTGGGGCATCGCGCTCGACCCCTTCTGCCCCTTGCCGAACGACTCCTCGGCTTCCAGCACCTCGCTCCGCTGCAAATGCCGGATCTCGACGGCAATCGTCTCGATGGTCGTGCCGACGAGCGCCAGCGCCGCGAGGTACTGCGCGTGCAAGTCGCGCGGCAACACCTGGGTCGAGATCGGCGCGGCGCGCAGGCCGAGCCGCTCGCACGTCAGCCGCTCGACCTCAGGCGGGATGTTGGCGAACGTGCCGACGGCGCCCGACAGCTTGCCCACGCGGATCGCCTCGGCCGCGGCGTCGAACCGCTCGATGTCACGTTGGACGGCGTCGTAAAAACGGGCCAGCTTGAGGCCGAACGTCGTCGGCTCGGCGTGGACCCCGTGCGTCCGGCCGACCGTCACGGTGTGCTTGTGTTCTTTCGCTCGCGCGGCGAGAACATCCCCGAGTCGGACGAGCCCCTCGCGCAGGATCTGGTTCGCGCGCAGCAACCGGAGCGACTGGGCCGTATCCACCACGTCGGACGAGGTCAGGCCGTAGTGGACCCACTTGCGCTCGTCGCCCAGCGTCTCGCTCACCGCGCGCGTGAACGCGACCACGTCATGCCGCGTCTCGGCCTCGATCTCGTGGATCCGGGCGACGTCGAAGCTCGCCTTCTCGTAGAGCGTCTCGACGTCCTCCATCGGGATCTGTCCCGTGGCTTGGGCCCAGGCCCAGCAGGCGGCGAGCTCGACGTCGAGCCAGGCCTGGAACTGGGCCTCCTCGGTCCAAATCGCGCCCATCGCGGGGCGGGTGTAACGGTCGATCACGGCGGCGGCGGCGGTGGAATCCCAACATCGGACCCACGCCGCCGACCGACGCTGAAGCCGCCGCCAAGACGGGTCAGCCGCCGAGCCCCGCGCGCGCGTTGCGGAGCCGCCCGAGAACGTCGAACGCCAGCGCCGTCGCGTCGCCCGCCCGGTTCGTGAGCACGACGATGCCGATGTCGTCTTGGGGCAGCGCGGCGACGAACGAGACGAACCCGCCGGTGCCGCCGTCGTGCATGGCCATGGAGTTCCCGCCGTTGAGCGTGAGCAGATGCCAGCCCAGGCCCTGCCCGAAAGGCGGGGTACCCGCGACGCGCGGCTCGAGCGTGAGCGCGACGGCGTCGGCGAGCGGGGTCGCTTCGGGGCGGATGGCGGCCTCAACGAACGTCAGCATGTCGGCCGCCGTCGAGCGCAGGCCGCCCATGCCGACGGTCGCGTCCTGGAACGTCCAGTACGGGGTAGCCGCGCCGGTCGCGTCGTAGCCCGTCGCGAACCGGCCCGCCAGCGAGTCGGGGACGGTCACGACCGTCTCGGACATGCCGAGCGGGGCGAGCACGCGGTCGGCGACGAGCGCTTGGTACGTCGTCCCGGCGCGGTGGGCCAAGGCGTAGCCGAGCGCGCCGGCGGCCACGTTCGAGTAGGCGTGCGCCGCGCCGGGCGCTGTCGCGGGCACCGTGCTCGCGAGGAACGCCGCCAGCTCGTCCGGGCCGTAGCCCGCATACGGGTCGCCCTCGTCGTAGTCGGGGAGGCCGAACATGGCGTCGTCCAAGCGCGGCCAGCCCGACGTGTGCGTCGCGAGGTCGACGAGCCGGACGGGGCCGTCGGCGTGGGCGGCGACCGGGAGCCCGAGCACGTCGGCGAGCGGCGTCTCCAGCGTCGTCTCGCCCCTCGTGACGGCGTCGGCCAGGAGGAGCGCCGTGAACACCTTCGTCACCGACCCGATCTCGTAGAGCGTGTGGGCGTCGGGCGCCGCCCCATTCACCCCGCCCACCCCGACGACGGTCCGCTCGCCGTCGACGACGAGCCCGAGCACGAGCGAGGGGAGCTCGTGGGTCTCGGCGAAGGCACGCGCAAGCGAGTCGAGGGGGACGCCGTGGGGAGCGGGCGTCGGTTGCGCGCTCGCGGCCGCGGCAGCAAGCACGACGAGGACGGCGACCAAGCGGCGGCGGCGGATCGGGTCAGTCATTGGAGTTGGTGAGGGCGTGGAGGGTGTCCGCGAGCCGGTCGCGGAGGGGGACGAGGTCACGGGCGACGGCCCGCTGGTTGAGCCAGTAGATGAACCAGAGGAAGCCGCCGACGCCAGCCAGGACGAGGGCGCTGAGGAGCAAGGCGACGCCGGTCCGTCCCGGTGAGGCCGACGGCGTGGCCACGAGGGACTGGGTGAGGCCGCCGACCGCCATCAGCATCGGGCCGACCATGAGCGGCAGGATGTACCACCAGGCGACGGTGCGGAGCAGGCGGATCTGGATCTCGACGCGGTCCAGCGCGGTGCGGAGCGCGTCGACCGTCGGCGCGCTCGGAGCGGCGGGCGGGCGCTGCCGCTGGGCCCGCCACATCCAGACGCACACGAACGCGGCGCCGAGAATGACGAGCACGATCCCGACACGGTCGAGACCGACGGCAGTCGGGAAGCCGCGCCCGAACATCACGGCGACGAACACGGCCGCGGCGTACTCGCGAGCGTCGCGCCACCAGATCGTCCGGTCGAACGCCCGGGCGTCGGAGCGGAGCGCCGCGAGCGTCTCGGGCCCGACGGCCGGGGCGGGGTCGTCGGCCGTCTGCCAGACGGCCTGCAAGGCGTCGAACGAGGTCATGGGAGGACGGGGTCGGAGACGAGGGTGGTGAGCCGGGCCTTGGCCCGGTGGAGGCGGACGGCGACGTTCGAGACGGACAGCCCGAGCACGTCGGCGATCTCGGCGTGCGAGCGCTCGTCGAGCGACAACACCACGAGCGCGCGGTCGGCCTCGGGGAGCCGGCGGAGCGCGGCGTAGAGCCGGCCGAGCGCGTCGGCGCGGTCGGTGGTCGCCAGCGGGTCGGGGGCGTCGGTCGCCAAGGCGTCGACCGCGGCCGGGGCGTCGACCGTCCGGCGGACGTCGCGCTGGCGGACGGCCCCGAGCGCCACGTTGAACGCGATCCGCGTGAGCCACGTCCGCTCGGTCGCCTCGCTGCGGAACGACGGGAGCGCGCGCCAGACCTGGAGCAGCATCTCCTGGTACAGGTCCTCGCGGTCCGGCCGGGTCCGGGCGTAGGCCCCCGCGATCCGCCACAGCACTGGGCTGTGGGCGTCGAGGAGGCGCTGGAATCGGACGTCGTCGGACACGTGGGGAGGGGGCGTCTGTCGGGTTGGTCGCGCGCCAGCGCGCCGCCTTACACGGAGGCAAAGAAAAGGGCCCGCGGGTGCGGCCCGGGGGCGCGGCTCGGAGGTGGCTGGCGGTCTGAGGGCGTGGCACGCCACTACGGGGGCCCCGTCCGGGGCGTGTCCCCATGGCCCATGCCCCGCCAGATTCCCCGCCGCTTCGCAACCTCGCCCGGGCGACTCAGTACATTTGCCCCTGCCGGTCGCCCGACGCCACGGAGGGCCCGCCGGCAGAGTGAGGGCACGTCCCGTACGGCCAGCTCCCTCGGAACTCCGCCAGGGCCGGAAGGCAGCAACGGTACGAGGTCGATGCGGCGCGATACGGATCGCGTGCCCTCACTCTTTTGTATCGCCCCCTTCCGACGCGACGCATGACGACGCTCCTGGCGCTCCCGCTCGCCCAGGCCGCACCCTCCGGCGGCTTGTTCGGCAACCCGCTCCTCTTGCTGGGGCTCCTGTTCTTGGTGATGTGGTTCACCATGATCCGCCCCCAGGCCAAGCAGGCCAAGGCCCACCGCGAGCTCGTCGGCGGGCTCGCCAAAGGCGACCGGATCGTGACCGTCGGCGGGATCCACGGGACCATCCGCCAGGTCGACGAGAAGACGGTCCTGGTCGAGGTCGACGGCGGGACCAAGCTCCGCGTCGACAAGGGCAAGGTCGGCTACACGCTGTCCTCCACCGACCCCGCCTAGCGGGCCCGCCATGGCCGACGAACCCCGCTTCGACGCCATCCCGGACGCCATCGACGCCATCCGCAACGGCCGGCTCGTGGTCGTGGTGGACGACGAGGACCGCGAGAACGAGGGGGACCTCATCGGCGCGGCCGAGCTCGTCACGCCCGACCTCGTCAACTTCATGGCGCGCGAGGCGCGCGGGCTCATGTGCGTCGCCGTCACGCGCGAGCGGGCCGCGGCGCTCGACCTCCCCATGATGGAGGCCGCGAACACGGCGCTCCACGAGACCCCGTTCACGGTCTCCGTCGACGCCCGCGAGGGGACCACGACGGGCATCTCGGCCGCCGACCGGGCCAAGACCATCCGCGCGCTCGCCGACCCCTCGGCCCGGCCCAGCGACTTCGCGCGGCCCGGCCACATCTTCCCGCTCCGGGCCCAGACCGGCGGCGTGCTCCGCCGGGCCGGCCACACCGAGGCGGCCTCCGATCTGGCGCGGCTGGCGGGGCTCCGCCCGGCCGGCGTCTTGATCGAAATCCTGGACGAGGACGGGACGATGGCGCGCGTCCCCCGCCTGCGCGCGTTCGCCGACCGCCACGGGCTGCTGTTGGTCACCATCAAAGACCTCATCGCCCACCGCCTGCGGACCGAGACCCTCGTCCAGCAGGTCGTCGAGGTCGACATGCCGACGGCGCACGGGGACTTCCGGCTGGCGGCCTACGAGGAGGTCCTGACTGGCGACGTCCACCTCGCGCTGTCGAAGGGCGGCCCGTTCTCCCCGAGCGAGCCCGTCCTGGCGCGCGTCCACAGCCAGTGCGTCACGGGCGACATCTTTGGGTCGGCCCGGTGCGACTGCGGCGAGCAGCTGGCGGCGGCGATGGCCCAGATCGAGCGCGAGGGGCGCGGCGTCGTCCTCTACATGAAGCAGGAGGGGCGCGGGATCGGGCTGGTCAACAAGCTCCGGGCGTACAAGCTCCAGGAAGAGGGGATGGACACCGTCGAGGCGAACGAGGCGCTGGGGTTCGGGATGGACCACCGGGACTACGGGATCGGCTGCCAGATCCTGCGCGACCTCGGCATCGGCCAGCTCCGCCTGATGACGAACAACCCGCGCAAGCGGATCGCGCTCTCGGGCTACGGGCTCGAGATCGTCGAGCGGGTGCCCATCGAGGTCGAGGCCGGCGAGCACAACGAGCGCTATCTCCGCACCAAGCGCGACCGGATGGGCCACCTGCTGGATGGCCTGTCGGGCCACGACCGCGACGCGCTCGCGACGGCCCTAGGCGACTGACGCCGGGTGGAGTCTGGGGGTGTGGGGGCGACCCGCCTCTGTGTTCCTCGCGGCGGCCCCTCTCCCGCCGGGAGAGGGACAGGGTGAGGGGCTCCGACCCTCGGCACCCGCCGGTGGCCCCGGAACGGGAGCCGGTCCGCCAGACGTACAGACCCGATGCTGTTCCATCCCACCATGCGCCCGACCCTGCTCGCCCTCGCGCTCGTCCTCGCCGCCTGCGGCGACCGGCCCTCGGCTACCACGGCGCCGGCCACCGACGAGGCGGCGTCGCCGACGTCCGCCGACCCGGACTCGGTCACGATCTCCGTCGAGGGGACGGACCAAGCCGTCGCCGTCCGCCGCGTCCGGTTCGAGGACGTGCCGTTGCCGTTCACGACGCTCGTCCCCGAGCGCTGGGCCGACGACGTGGTGTCCTCAGGCGAGGGGACGGCCGTCCGGCTCACGATGGGCGACCCGCCGCGCCAGGGGCTCGTCAGCGTGTTCGTCGCGTCCGAACCGGACCCGGCCGGCGCCGTCGAGAGGGCCCGGGCCGTCGCCGAGAGCTACGGCGAGGTCCGCGAGGTCGCCAGCGCCGAGCCATGGACGGTCCAGGTGTTCGCCTTCTCCGGGCCCGACGCGGTCGGCCGCGTGAGCGTGGGCGAGCACGCCGGCGTCCCGTTCACCGTCGTCGAGTCGTTCCCGCCCGAGCTGGGCGACGGGTTCTCGCCGCGCGCGAGCCTGGTCCTCGACCGCCTGCGCTGGCTCGACGACGACACGGGGCTTTAGGCCGCCCCGACGCGGCCGATACGGACGACGCCCTGCCCGTCGTGCCGTGTCCCGTTCGATGATCTTGCCGCTGCTCGCCCTCGGGTCGATCGTCCTGTACGGAACGACGCGCGCGGCCGGCCCGGAGCTGATCGTCCCCCCGCCGCCGGCTCGCCAGGCCGTCGAGATCGGCCCGTCGGCGTCGCCGCCGCCCGCTGCACGTCCGTCGCCGCCGCCGCCCGGGCCTCCGCCGGCCCCGCGCCTCCGGTCCGAGGAGCTGGCGGAGGTGGCCGTCGCCGTGGCGCCGGACACGGTGGGCGTCGACTCGTCGCTCGTGTCCGGCCCCGTCGCCCGCTAGCCTCCGAGCGGTCCCGGGAGGGAGCGGCGCGCGTCGAGCCCGAGGTCGTGGGCGAGCGCGTCGGCGGCGGCCTGGAGCGCGGCCAGGTCGCCGGCGTTGTCGACCACGCGGTCGGCCCGGGCCCGAGCCGTGGCCGGGTCGATCTGGTGGCGGAGCCGGTCCCGGACGGCCGCCTGCGAGACGCCGTCGCGCGCCGCCGCCCGCGCGACGCGGACGTCGACCGGCGCGTCGACCACCACGACGAGGTCGACCACGGCGTCGCCGCCGGTCTCGAACAGCAGCGCCGCCTCGTAGACGAGCACCTCGACGCCGTCGGCCCGGGCCCGCGCTTGCTCGTCCTCGAGCGCGCGCCGGACGGCCGGGTGGACGATGGCGTTGAGCGCCGCCAGCTCGCCCGGGTCGCCGAACACGCGGGCGGCCAGCCGGCCCCGGTCGAGCGCGCCCGCGTCGTCGAACGTCTCGGGCCCGAACCGCGCGACGAGCTGGCCCCGGACGTCGGGGTCGTCGGCCATCAACCGCTTGGCGAGGTCGTCGGCCAGGAGCACGCGGGCGCCGGCGTGCTCGCCCAGCCGCGCCACGAAGGCCGACTTCCCGCTCCCGATCCCCCCGGTGACGCCGACCGTCGTCATGGCTGGGGAGGGACACGGGACGTGGGAGGCGTGGCGACGCCCGCTCGCCCCATGCCCCATGCCCCACGCTCCATCCCCCGGCGGCCGAGGCGCGGTGCTGCGACCCACTCCGATCTCGCGCCCGCCGTCAAAACGGCGCGTCGTGCGTGATGGCCACGGCGATCCGCCAGCCGTCGTTGGGGACGAGCGTGTACGTCGTGGCGAACGACCACGCGACCCGGCTCCGGGCGCGGCCGAGCCGCCAGCCGACGCGGGCGACGGCGTGGGCCGGGCCCGCCTCGACCGTCACGACCTCGGCGGGCCGGATCCGCTGGACGTCCCACGCCCGGTGGAGGTCGAGCAGCGACCGGACGCTCGCGACCACGCCCTCGGCGCTGTCCTGGACCACGGTCTCCGCGTCGCGGACGAACAGGCACGGCGTGACGTAGCACGCCGCGATGGCGTCGGCGTCGTAGGCCTCGAACGCGCGGGCGTACGCCTCGAAAAAGGCTCCGAGGCCGCCGTCGGTGGCCGGCTCCACTACGCGACCTCGGCGATCACCTCGATCTCGACGAGCGCCCCCACCGGGAGCCCGGCGACGGCAACCGTCGACCGCGCCGGCCGGTGGTTCCCGAAGGCGTCGGCGTAGACGGCGTTCATGGCTTGGAAGTCGTCCATCGTGTCGAGGTAGACCGTCGTCTTGACGACGTCGCCGAGGGTGAGGCCGGCCTCGGACAGGACCGCGCGGACGTTCTGGAACACCTGCTCGGTCTGGGCCGCCACGTCGTCGCCGACGAGCGCGCCGTCCTTGAGCGCGACCTGGCCGGAGCAGAACAGCAAGCCGCCCGTCCGGACGGCGTGGCTGTACGGGCCGACGGCGGCCGGGGCGCCGGGTGCGGAGAGGACGTCCATGCGAGAAAGGGGGGGAGGGACCCGGAGGATACGCCCGGCTCCGCTCACCCCCGGACGTCGCGGAGCCACCGGCCCAGGCCGGGCAGGCGCAGGCCGAGGCGCAGCGCCCCGTCCCGCACGCTCGCCCACGGCTCGGGCAGCGTCACCAGCCGCCCCAGCCGGACGGCCTGCCGGACCGTCGCCTCGACGTGCGGACGGCGCTCGGCCTCGTAGGCATCGAGCGCGGCGAGCGGCGCCCCGCCGATCACGGCCGCCAGCAGTGGCGCGAGCGCCCGGACGTCGCGCAGACCGGCGCCCAGGCCCTGGCCCAAGAACGGCGGCATCTGGTGCGCCGCGTCGCCCGCGAGCGCCAGCCGGCCGCGCCGCCACGGCCGGGCGACCAGGTCATGGAACGTGTAGACCGCCGCCCGCTCGATCACGACCGCGTCCGGGTCGACGTGCGCCGCCAGCCGGGCGCGGACGGCCCCCGGTTGGCGCGCCGCCTCCGCGTCCTCGTCCGCCCGCAGCCGGAACTCCCAGCGGTGTCGAGGGGCGGCGAACGGGACGGACGTCGCGGGGCCGTCGGGGTCGGCGATCTGCAGGAGCCGGTCCGGGACGGCGGCGCCGGGGTCGAGCACGGCGTCGACCACGAGCCAGGTCTGCTCGAACCCGCTCCCGACGAGGTCGCCGCCGAGCGCCTGGCGGACGACGCTGCCCGCCCCGTCGCACCCGACCGCGAGGGCGGCGCGGACCGAGAACGGCCCGGCCGGCCCGGTCCCCTCGACCGTCACTCTGTCGCCGTCGTCGGCCAGCCGCTCGACGGCGTGACCGAGGCGGACGTCGACCGTCGGGAGCTCGGCCAGCCGCTGGCGCAGGGCGCGCTCGACGGTCGGCTGGTGGACGAGGAGGCCTGGGGGGAAGCCGGGCGGAGGACGCTCGGCGGGGCGCCCGCGCAAGAGGAGCCGGCCCCGTCGGTCGACCAGGTCGAACCCGTCGAGCGGCCGGCCCGTCGCCGGCGCGCCGGCCTCTTCGAGGACGCGGAGCGCGTGCCCGTCGAGGTGGGCCGCGCGGGGGAGCGAATGCGGCGCGAGGTCCCGGTCGAGCGCGACCACGCGGAGCTCGTGCTGGCCCACAAGCGCGGCGAGCGCCGCCCCGACCGGCCCGAGCCCGACCACAGCGACGTCGTACGGGGGACCGTCGGGCGGCGGGTCGGCGGTCGGCATCGGGGAGAAACCCCGGCGGGCGCGCCCGGATTCAACCGGCCCCATCTCTCCACCCGTCATGACCGACCACTCCGTCAAGAAGATCGACTCGTCCGCCTCGCCCCAGGGCGACCTCGGCCAGACCTACCTCGTCTCCGGCACGGCCGTCGCGCTCCGCCGCTGGTCCGAGGCGGCCGGGACCGAGGGCGAGCCCCACACCCGTCCGTACGAGACCGTCGGCTACGTCGTCTCGGGGAAGGTCGAGATCCACGTCGGCGACGACCGGATCACGTGCGGGGCCGGCGACAGCTACCTCGTGCCCGAGGGGGCCACGCGCCACTACAAGATCCTGGAGGACCTGACGGCGGTCGAGGCCACGTCGCCGCCCGCCCGCGTCGACAACCGCGACGACGCCTGACTCGGCTCCCCTCTCGCAGCGGCTCGACGCCCATCGGTGTCGGGCCGTTCCTCTGTCGTCGATCAGTGTCGTCGATCAGCGAGCCGAGGCCCGTGTCAGCGGACGCGGCGGTACGTCTCGATCACGACTGGGCGGACTCGTTCCAGCGAGCCGGCCTCGGCGTAGTGGTTCGCGGCATAGGCCGGGACGCACTCACCGGTGCATCCGGCGTCGTACGACCGGTCCAGGTGCAGCGTGGAGCGGACGACCCCGTCGAGGGGCCCGCGGTCGTGGGCCGGACCCCCCGTCCGTCCGCCCCTCGCTCCGCTCAGCGGGCGGACGGACGGTCCCCCTTCGAGGGGGACCGCTCCCCGACCTGGGAGCCCTTCGGCTCCGCTCAGGACAGGCTCCGCGACCGGGAGCGGAGCGGGGGGTCGGTCCACGAGCAATCTGGCATCACTCTATTCGACCGTCTCGATGGTCACGTCGCCGAACTCGGCGAGCTGGTCCTCGACCACGCTCCGGTCGCCGACGACGACGATGGCCGCGTCGTCACCGCGGAGGTACTGCTCCGTGACCCGGCGGACGTCCTCCGGCGTGACGGCGTAGACGCGCTCGACGTAGCTCTCGAGGTAGTCCCGGCCGAGCCCGTGGAGGTCGAGGAACGCGAGGTACGACGCGATCCCGCCCGGCGACGAGTTCTGCAGGACGAACGTCCCGGCGAGGTAGTTCTGGATCCCCTCCAGCTCCTCGGCCGAGGGCGCCGTCGTCGCCAGGCTGTCGATCTCGTACAGGATCTCCGAGATGGCCGGGCCGGTCGCCGGCGTCTGGATGGCCGCCTGCTCGGCCCAGTAGGCGTTGCGGAACCGGGTCGAGACCGACGAGCCCGGGCTGTAGGTGTAGCCCTTGTCCTCGCGGATGTTGCGCGTGATCCGGCTGCCGAAGCTGCCGCCCAACAGCGCGTTCGTGACCTGGAGCGCGACGAAGTCGTCGGCCGTCGGGTCGATGGTGGAGAGGCCGATGGTCACGTTCGACTGGGCCGCGCCGGGCTGGTCGACCAGGATCACGCGGCGGCCGTCCGTGGCCGTCGGCGGCGTCGGGTCGCTGGGGGCCGGCCCGCCGGCCCAGTCGCCGAAGGCGTCGCGGACGGCGCGCTCGACCGCGCCCGCGTCGAACTGGCCGACGACGTAGAGCCGCGTCCGCCGGGGCCCGACCGTGGCGTCGTAGAACGCCCGAGCGTCGGCGACGGTGGCCGCCTCGATCTGGGCGGGGTCGGGCAGGACGACGGCGGCGTAGGGGTGGTCGCCGTAGAGGGCCCGGCTGAAGGCGGCCCGCGCCAGCGTGCCCGGCTGGCTCCGGGCCACGGCCGCGCCGCGGACCTGGTCCCGCTGGACCCGCTCGAAGGCGTCGTCGGGGAACGCCGGGTTGCGGAGCACGTCGGCCACCAGGCGGACGGCGTCGGGCGTGAACTCGCTCAGCACGCGGCTCGTGACGAACGTCTGGTCGAGCCCGGCGCCGGCCGAGATCGACCCGCCCAGGTCGGCGGCCTGGCCGGCGATCGCCTCGGCCGACCGCGTGGTGGTCCCCTCGGTCAGGAGCCCCGTCATCAGGTCCGCGAGCGACGTCTGGCCCGGCGCCTCGTCGACGTTGCCCGAGCGGACGACGGCGTAGACGGTGGCCTTGGGGAGCGCGCCGTACGGCACGAGCGTGACGTCGATGCCGTTGTCGAGGGCGAACGTCTCGCCCTCGGGCAGCTCGAACGCGCGCGGCGGGCCGGGCTCGGGCGGGGTGGACGGGAAGCCCTGGGCGAGGGCGCCCGGGGCGACCGCAAGAGCTAGGAGAAGGAGAAAGGAGCGGAGCATGGGGTCGGAGGAGGGAGGCAGGGACACCATGCATGGTGTCCGTACGGGCAGCGGCGAGGGACTAGCTCCCGGCGATGGCATCGACGGCGAGCGTCACGAGCCGCCGCCGGCCGCCTCGAGCGTGATCACCGTCCGGTTCTCGGGGTGGAGCCAGTCCCGGGCCGTCCGCCGGATCAGGCCCGGCGTGACGCGCTCGAAGCGCTCGACGAGCGTGTTGATCCGGCCCGGGTTGTCGTCGAACAGGGCGAAGGCCGCCAGGAGGTCGGCCCGGCCGAAGCCGAACGTGCCGCCGAGCGTGTCGTAGAGGTCGCTCCGGAGCTTGACCTTGGCCCGCTCCAACGCCTCGGGCTCGACGCCCTCCTGCTGAATCGCCGTAATCTCGCGGTCGATGAGCGCCAAGATCGAGTCCGGCGCCGTCTCGTCGTCGTGGACGAGCCAGGCCGACCACAGCATGGGCCCGTTGTAGTTGAACATGTTGCCGAGCGGCCAGTTGATCCCGCCGCTCACGCTCGACGTCAGCCCGTTCTCGGTGACGAGGGCCTGGTGGAGCCGGCTGTCGTCGCCCTCGAGCAGGATCTGCTGGATCAGCCCCATCGCGAAGTAGGCGTCCGAGTTGCGCGGCGGCATGTGGTACGCGAACGCGAGCGCGGGCCGGGTCGCCAGCGAGTCGACCTTGGTCGCCCGCTTCTCCTCGGTCTGCGGCGGCTCGCGCAAGTCGGGGATGGGCGGCACGTCGGCCCGCTCGATCCCGCCGAAGTAGGTCTCGACCCACTCCATCACCTGGTCCGCGTCGACGTCGCCGACGACGACGACGGCCGCGTTGTTAGGCGCGTAGTACGTGTCGAAAAAGTCCTGGACGTCGTCGAGCGTGGCCGCCTCCAGGTCGCTTAATTCGCCGTAGAAGTTGTGGCTGTTGTACCAGTTCTCGTTCGCCTCCTGGGGCAGGTCGAGCCAGGGGAACCCGCCGTACGGCTGGTTGATGACGTTGACGCGGACCTCGTTCGAGACCACGCCCTGCTGGTTGACCAGGTTGTCCTGGGTGATGTCGAGCCCGCGCATCCGGTCGGCCTCGGCCCACAGCATCGTCTCGACCGTGTTCGAGGGGATGATCTCGAAGTAGTTCGTGAAGTCGAACCGGGTCGACCCGTTCAGGATGCCGCCGTTGCGCTGGACGAGCCCGATGAACTCGTTCTTGCCCAGGTTCTCGGACCCCTGGAACATCATGTGCTCGAAGAGGTGGGCGAACCCGGTCCGGTCGCGCGGTTCGATGCGGAACCCGACGTTGTAGTAGACCGCGATCACGGCCGTCGGCGCCGTGTGGTCCTCGCTCACGACGACCTTGAGCCCGTTCGCCAGCGTGTCGTAGACGACGGGGACGGAGAAGCTGGCGGGGTCGGCGTCGGTGAGCTCGTCGGGCGAGAGCGGGGCGAAGTCGGGCTCGGTCGACGCCGGCGGCGGCGGGGCGTCGAGCCGCTCGACGCCGGAGCAGCCGGCGAGGACGGCGACGGCCGCGAGAAGGGCGAGGGGGCGCATACGGGGGGAGAGCGTGTTTCGGACGGGAACGGCACTCTACGCCGCGTCCGCACGCGGGGTCCGGCGGAGTGCCCCGGGGCGCTCGCGGGGTGCCGCTGGACCCCCTGTCCGAGCGCCCATCGCTTCGCTCAAGGGCGCGCGGACTGTCCCCCTTGAAGGGGGACAGCTTTCCGACCTGGGAGCGCAGCGACCGGGAGGGAAGCAGGGGGTCAGCGACCGGAAGGGAAGCAGGGGGTCCGCCTCGGCGGATGCCGACTACGCCAGACCGGCCGCCTCGGCGATGGCGGCCAAGACCGCGTCGGGCTCGTCGAACACCCGCCGGTTCTCGAACCGGATCACGCGGACGCCGACGCGGGCGAGGTGGTGCGTCCGGGTGGCGTCGTAGGCCGCCCGCGCCGGGTCGTCGTGGACGGCGCCGTCGAGCTCGACCGCCAGCCGGGCGGCGGGACAGTAGAAGTCGAGGACGTAGGGCCCGACGCCGAACTGCCGGCGGAACCGGAGCCCGCCGAGCTGGCGGCGCTGGAGCCGGCGCCAGAGGGCGGCCTCGGCCGGGGTCCCGTCGGTCCGGAGGCGCTGGCGGGTGTGGGCCTGCCAGGGCTTGTTGTTGGGGTACGGGTCAGGCGGCATGGGGCACAAGCCAGCGGCGCCGCAAGGTAGGGTGGGGCTTGCGGACGCCCGGCGTGCGGGAACGGACGCCTGGTGCGCTGGACAGGACCCCCGCTCGCGCGGCCTTCGCTTCGCTCCGGGCGAGACCCCCTGCCCAAGCGCCCATCGCTCCGCTCAAAGGCACTCGGGCTGTCCCCCTTGAAGGGGGACAGCTTTCCGACCTGGGAGCGCAGCGACCGGAAGGGAAGCAGGGGGTACCCAGCACGCCGCTACCCCTCTGGCAACCCCAGCTCCGGCAACCCCTCCACGATCCGGACCGTCTCGACGGAGACGTGCGTCACCCGCTTCACCAGCCGCACGAGCGCGTCGCCCTCGAAGGCCGCGTTCGGGTCGTGGACGATGCCGGAGCGCTTGTCGGTCTTGACGCGGAGCTGGTCGACGAGCCAGGCGAGCGCGGACCGGTTGCCGAGCCGGTAGCGGTGGGCGGCCTCGGGGATGCCGGTGAGCGTCAGGCTGTCGTTGAGGCGGAGCGTGCCGGCCACGGGGTCCAGCTTCATCGTCTCGACGCGGTAGCTCAGCGGCGTGCCCTCGGCGTGGTCCAGGCCGAGCGGGTGCTCCGCCGCCGTCTCGTAGTCAGTGTGCAGCGCGGCGAGCTGGCGGCCGGCCTCGGCGAGCGGCCAGAACGCGGGCGCGAGCGGGACGCGCGGGAGCGACCGCTTGAGGTCGGCGGCGTAGCGGGCGCGGTAGGCCGGGTGGTGGAGGACGGCGTAGACGTAGTGGAATACGTCCGCCTTGGTGATCTCGGGCGGGCGGGCGACCGGAGGCGCCGCCGGACCCCCTGTCCGGGCGCGCGCAGACTCAGGCAACCCGGACGGCGGGCGTTGCGCGCCCAAACTGTCCCCCTTGAAGGGGGACAGCTCGTGCGGCGCGGAGCGGAGCGATGGCCGCGCGAGCGGGGGGTCCGGCTGCGGCTCCCCGGCGTAGCGCTCGCGGAACTGGCCGAGCGCCCAGTCGGTGAGGTTCTCGCGCCGGGCGTAGCGCGCGCCGTCCAACGTGACCTCGGTTTCCCCGTCCCCGGCGCTGGCGCCCTCCGCGAGCGGGCGGTAGACGTAGAGGGGGACAGACTGCTGCGGGTCAGCGTAGAAGTTCAGGTCTGGAATCTTGTCGACTGCTAACACTGCGAAGTCCTTGCGACCGTATCCCCCACAGCAGATCACCACGTTTTCGGCGTCTGGCGTAGGAAAGTACTCCGGCATCCGATAGACTTCCTCATTCAGAATAGGGTCGAAGTAGAGCCACTTCTGGATAAATGGACGATACATCGCTCGGCGAATCGACGCCTCGTCGAAATCCGCTTCACGCTCACGCTCCAAGTCTCGTTTTAGATCACGGCTCCATTTGATCCTTGCATCGTCGTGCGTGATTACGTCTTCGAAGCGCTCCGCGCCTCCGCCTTTCCGCCGCCACTTACCGACGGCTGCGTTGTACGTGTCGATGAAGCGGTCCACGCGCTCCGCCAGTCGCTGGCGGTCGAAGTCGTAAACCCAGACGTCGCGGCTAGTCGCAACGCCGCGACCGTACTGGTCAGCGATCGTCGTTTCGTTTTCCGTGCTGCTTGACTTCTCGTCTTGGCTAGTAAGTGGCGTCAGGTCGTCCCAGTCGTCCGCGAGGTCGCCCGTCAGCCAGACGTGGCGTTTGTTGGGCGACAGCTCCCGCCAGTCCAAACCGGTGAGGTCGCCGGCGGCTTCGAGCCAGTCGTACTTCTCGCGCTTGGTCCACTTCTCCCCCGCCTCGGCGTAGCGGATCGTGGCGCGGCCGTCCTCCGCCTTGCGCTTGCCGCCCGTCCGCACCAACAGCGTGATCGCCACGCCCACCTGGATCCCGAACACGTTGTGCGTCGTGCCCGAGAGCGTCGGGTCCTTGCGCACGTTGCCGCCGAGGCCGAGCACCCAGACCTCGTCGAACTCGCCCGCGAGGTGGCGGCGCATCCCGTCGAACGAGAGCGCGTCCAGAAACGAGTCGTTGGTGACGAACGCGACCGCGCCCTGGTCGCCGATCCGGTCGCCCGCCCAGCGGAACGCCTTCACGTAGGGGTCCGAGAGCGCGTTCTTGTTCTGCGCCGCCGAGGCCGCCGCGTAGGTCTCCCGGATGCGCCCGTCCACCTGCGGGTACTTGCGGTTCTGATTCGCGTCGTTCGCGTTGACCTGGTGCGCGTTGTACGGCGGGTTCCCGATCACGACCGTGATCGGCGCCTCGCGCTGGCGCTGGGCCCGCTCCGAGTTCTCGGCCGAGAACATCCCGAGGGTCTTGCCCTCGACCATCTCGAACGTGTCCACCAGCACGATGCCCTCGAACGGCTTGTAGGTCTTGGTCTTCTCCAGGTAGGCGTGCTCCACGTTGAGCGAGGCCACGTAGTACGGGAGCAGCATCACCTCGTTGGCGTGGAGCTCGCCCGGCCGGCCGTCGGCGCCGTACTTGGCCGGCAGGTCCGGCGCCGGAATCTGGTCCATCACGCGGACCAGGAAGTTGCCCGTCCCCACGAACGGGTCGAGCACGTGGACGCCCGGCGCCGCCAGCGACTGCCCGAAATGGCGGCCCAAGAGCACGTCTACCGAGCGGACCATCCAGTCCACGAGGGGCTGGGGCGTGTAGACGATCCCGTGCGTGTCGGCGACGCGGTCCGAGAAGCCCTGGAAAAACTGCTCGTAGACCGTGTTCAGCAACGCCTGCTTTTCGCCGAAGTCGCGGATGCCGGCCGCGGCCTCCTCGATGGCCGTGTAGAACCGGTCGAGCTGGCCCAAGAAGTCCTCGCGCGAGAAGTACGGCCCCGTGAGCGCGTCGACCACGCCCTCGATCTCGCGCGCGATCGCGTTGCGGCGCGAGAAGCTGGGCAGGTTGAACACCGACCGGATGACGCGCTCGGTGAGCAGGTGCTGCACCAGCATCTCCTCGACGGCCTCGACGGCCACGTTCGGGTTCACGCTCTCGCGGACGGTCTCGACGAACGCCTCGAACCGCTGGCGGAAGGCGGCGTCGTCGCGCCGCGCGTCGTCGATCTTGCCGAGCAGGCCGGCGGCGAGCGTCGGGATCCGCTCCTTGAAGGCGGCCACGGCGTCGTGGAACCGCTCGATCTCGGGCTCGCGGTAGCCGAAGAAGGCGTCGAGCACGTCCGCCAGCGCGGCGGGGTCCGTGAGGTCAGCCGTCTGGCGGAGGTCGCCGTCCTGGTAGAGCAGGGCGCGGTCCGGCGCCTGGAACAGGATGTTCTGCAGGCTGTAGCCGCGCGCGATCTTGGCCTGGACCTCGCGCCCCAGATCGTCGCCGGTGTCCTTGGCCTCCCAGTGCCCCAGCGTCACGCCGTAGCTGTCGCGGACCAGCCCGTCGTAGCGGATCGTCTTGCCCGCGCTCCCCTTGGTCGTGTGCTCCTCGATCAGCGTCCACGTCGAGCCGGCGGCGGCCTGGAGCAGCGCCGCGAAGGCCCCGCGGACCGCGCCCTCGTGGGCCGCGTCGGGGTGGGCCGCCAGCTCGGCGAGGCGGTCGTGGTAGGCGCGGACAGCGGCGGGTGCGAGCACGGACGTGCGGTTCGGATGCGGCCCGGAGGATACGGGGGCCGAGGGGCCCGCACGCCCCGCCCCGTCTCCCGGCGACCCCGGGATACGGCCCTCCCCAAAACGACCGCGCCCCGCCAGCGACGAGCGCGAGCGGGGCGGGCGACGGCGAGCCGTCGGGAGGTGCCGACCGGATTTGAACCGGTGTACCAGGTTTTGCAGACCTGTGCCTAACCCCTCGGCCACGGCACCGTGCGGGGAATCTACGGACGCCGCGGCGGGGCGGCTGTGAGATCCACGCGCAGCCCCGGTCGACCGCACGCTCGAATGACGCCTCGGCATCGGCTGGCGGACCCCCTGCCCGCACGCCCCTCGCTCCGCTCAGCGGGCGCGCGGACGGTCCCCCTTGAAGGGGGACAGCTTCCCGACCTGGGAGCCCTTCGGCTCCGCTCAGGACAGGCTCCGCGACCGGAAGGGGAGCAGGGGGTCTGCGCCGGAGCGTGCGCTCGGCCTGACGCGCAGCCCGGATCGTACCCCGGCCAGGATTTGAACCTGGACTCAACGGCTTAGAAGGCCGCCGCTTTATCCAATTAAGCTACCGGGGCGAGGGGATGGAAACTAGAACATGCACCGACTGCCAGCAGACGTTCTCTCTCGAAGCGTTCTATCGATCCGGGGCCAAGGTCCAGTCGCGGTGCAAGGCGTGTTTCAACCGGATGTGCGTCGCGCGCTGGCGACGGATCAAAGCCGAAGAGGTCGACCGCCTCGGAGGACGCTGCGCGGACTGTGGCGGTGCGTTCCATCCGGACGTGTTCGAGTTCCACCATCTCGACCCCTCCGCCAAAGAGCATCAGTGGACGAAGATCCGGCTGTTCGCCGTCGACCGCAGACGCCGCGAGCTTTCCAAATGCGTCATGCTGTGTGCCAACTGCCACCGGATGCGTCACGTCGTCGCTGAGGCGAGCGTGACGTACGGGGTCTAGTCGGGGCGGCCGGATTCGAACCGACGACTTCTGCCTCCCAAAGGCAGCGCTCTACCGGGCTGAGCTACGCCCCGAGGTGACCGCGAGCGGCCACGACGAAGATACGCGGCCGGCCTACCTTCCGCCCCGTCGCACCCGTTCTCCATGCCCGACGCCTCCTCCGTCGCACGCCCGCTCCGGATCCTGTGGGGGGCCATCTGCGCCAGCGGGGCGCTCGCGATGGCCGTCCTGGGCGCACTCGCGGTGACGGGCGAGCCGCCGTTGCCCCAGGCCGCCGAGGGCGCGTTCTACGCCTCCGCCCTGCTGTCCGTCGGCACCATCGCCGGCGCGTTCGCACTCGCGCGAGCGATGGAGGGCCGGCTGCTCCGAGCCGGGTCCGACGCCGAGGCCGCCGGGCTGGTGCGGACGTTCGGCGTCGCCGCGCTGGCCGTCGCCGAGGTCCCCACGCTCGCGGGCGCCGCCGCCGCGTTCCTCACCGGCGACCTGATGCCGCTCGCGTTCGGCGTCCCGCTGTTCGCGTTCGCGTGGCTCACGTGGCCGAGCGACGGCCGCGTGGCCCACTGGCTGTCGTTGCGCGAGCGCTCGGCGTGAACGAAAAACGGGGCGCCCTCCGAAGAGAGCGCCCCGCAAGGTCGGGCGGAGCCGGAGCTACGCGGCCTGGGCCGCCTTGAGCTCGTCCTGGACGTTGCCGGCCTCGACCATCTTGGAGCGGAACTCGAACTGGCCGTTCTGCTTTTTCGAGGCGACGATGATCTTGGCCATCTGCTTCGCCTCCTGGCCGGCACCGCGGTTCGTCCGCTGGTTCTTGGAAACCTTCTTCGCCATGGGAATTCAGGGTACGAGGTACAGGGTACAGGGTACGGGATGGGAGTACCTCATACCGAGTACCCCGTACCGCCGCGGCTGGAGCCGCGGCACAGCTACTTGATCTCGCGGTGGAGCGTGTGCTTCCGCAACGTCGGGTTGTACTTCTTGAGCTCGAGCCGCGAGGTCGTGTTCCGGCGGTTCTTCATCGTCGCGTAGCGCGACGTGCCCGGCGACTCGGTGCACTCGAGGATCACTTGGTGACGGACGTCTTTGCCCTTGGCCATCGTCTCGGGGGTCTAGGCGCGCGGATCCGCGCGCGGTGGGGGGTTAGACGAGCGACGTGCCCTTGGCGCGCGCCTCCTTCAGGACGGCCGAGATCCCGTTCTTGTTGATCGTCTTGATCGTCTGGGCCGACACGCGGACGGTGATCCACCGGTCCTCCTCGGGCACGTAGAACCGCTTCTTCTGCAGGTTCACGTTGAACCGCCGCCGCACCTTGTTGTGGGCGTGCGAGACGTGGTTGCCGAACATCGGCTTCTTGCCGGTAAGCTGGTCTTTGCGGGCCATCGGTCGGCGCGGCGGGGTCCGCGCGGGGATCTAAGAGGGTCCGGCCGCGGCGCTGACGTGCGCACGACGGCGGAGCCCAGGAACCTACGGACACGCCGCGCCGGCCACCAACCGCCGAGGGGCCTCAGCGTGTGAGTCTGGGGCGAAGACGGGGGTGCCGAAGGGAATGGGGAACTGGGAACGAGGAACGGGCAGAAGGGGGATACCGGGCTGCCCGTTCCCCGGCCCTCGTTCCCCGTGCCTTAAAACAGCCCGAAGCGGACCTGGACGACGTGGTTCCGGCGGCGGAGCTGGCCCAGCAGCCGGCCGTCCTCGACGCCGTACGTCGCGTACTCGAGCCGGGCCACGCGCGTCACGAGTGCCGCCCCGGCCGACGGCATCCCCTGGCTCAGGCCGCCCCGCAGCTCGAGGTGGCCGCCGAGGCGAACCCGCGCGCCCGCGCGCAGCCCGGCCTGCACCGACTGCTCGAAGTCCGACGTCGCGGCCGACGTGTAGTCGAGGGCCACCGACGCCTGCGAGACGCCGGGCACGGCCGGCAGCCGGTACGCCGCGCCGACCTGGACGACGGCCTCCGACGTGCGCCCGTCGAAGCGGGCTTCGAGAGTGGCCACCTCGTCGAGGTCGTCCGCCGTCCCGGCCGAGCCCGACACCTCGACCGAGCGGTCGAAGGCGTAGTCGATCCGGCCGCCGACGTTCGAGACCGCGACGCCGAGGTCGAGTCCACGAACGGCCACGTCGGTCGCGTGGAGCCCGGCCGCCAGCCGGACGGCGTCGCCGCGCAAGACGTACAGCTTCTCGCCGTCCGGGTCGAGCGCGTCGACGGGCGACGCCTTGGCCGTCACCCGGCGCTGGAGGTAGGTGGCCGAGGCGCCGGCGCGGAGGCCGAACGGGAGCGCGAGCCCGAGCGGCGTCCGCGCCAGGTCGACGCCGGCCACGACGGGCACGGCGAGGTCGGCCCGGCCGTAGAGGTCGACAAACGGGATGCCGCCGCCGCCGTTCGTGATCCGCCCGCGCGTGACCGAGTGGGCGTAGAGCCCGGCGCCGACGGCGAATGGGCCGGACGTGAGCCGGACCGACGGGGCCAGCACGGCGAGGTCGGCCGTCTTGGGCTGGCTCCCCACGCGGAGCGCCTCGGTGTAGAGCGCCTCCAGCCGCTCGGGGTCGTGCCGGCGGAGGTCGTCGAGACCGTCCTCGACCGCCGGGCCGAGCTCGTCCGCGTAGAAGGTCCACGCTTGGGACACGTTCCCGCCCGCGCCGGCGGTCACGCCGAGCAGGGTGAGCGCGAACCCGCGGTCGGTGACGTGGGCCGGGTTGCCGAAGAACGGCGAGTCCAGCGTCGGCACGGCCACGACGGCGCCGCCCGCGCCGAGGCCGGCGAGGTCGGTGGCCCCGACGGGCGCCTCCGTGCCGGGCGTGACGTGGAGCTGGGCCAGGGCGGGGGCCGCCAGCGTGGCGACGGCGACGATCCAGATGCGGAGCATGGGTCTGGGGGAAAGGCGAGGGGCGCTGACTCTGACTGGTGTCCCAGATCGAATCAGGAAAACCCGTAGTCATCCCCGCGCAGGCGGGGATCCAGAGTAGCGAGCGCCGATGTGTTCGGACGCCCTGGATCCCCGCCTGCGCGGGGACGACGGCCCGAGAGAGAGGAGTCAAACCGTGAACGCCTCGCCTTATCAGCGTCCGCGCGGGAACGACTCGCCCTCTTTCCGTGGTCGGTAGAGAGCGTGATAGCCTCGCGAGAGAGGATCGGGCGGAGAGCCTACACCGAGCAGTAGTCGGCGACGGCGTCCTGGAGGTCGTTGTAGACGTCGAGCGCCGTGCCGACGATCTCGGCGGCGACCGAGCCGCTGCCGAGCAAGGCCGCCCGGGCGTCGAGCGCCAGCAGCGCCTGGCCGATCCCGCGGATCGGGCCCTCGGCCTGGGCCTGGAGCGCCGCCTCGTCCTCAGCGCAGATGGCGACCGAGCCGTCGGCGAGCCGGTACCACGTCGTCGTCTCGGGCAGCGCCTCGGCCACGAACACGTAGGCCTCGACGAACGTCGTGAGCGCGCTGACGGCCAGGGCCTGGGCCATTTGGTCCCGCGTCAGCCCGCGCGCGGCGAGGTCGGCCAGGGCGCCGTCGCGGTCGTAGGACAGCGCGCCGTCGACGACGGTCGTGCACAGGTCGAAGCTCGTGAGCACGGCCGGGAGCACGCCGTCGAGCAGGTCGGACGCTTCGGCGAGGGTGGCGGACGCGGCGACCAGGTCGTCGAAACCTGCGACGTCGGCCGGGTCGAACGCCTGGGCACTTGGGTCGGTGGCGACCGAGCACGACCCACCTCGCGCGGCCGGCGCCGACGGGCGCTCGCCGCCGGCCGTGGTCAGGAACTGGCCGATCCGGTCCAGGTCGATCAGGTCGATCCCGTCGCGCTGCAACAGCGTCGTCGCCAGCTCGACGCGGACGACGGCGTTCTCGGGCTCGGCATCGTGGGCCCGCTCGAGCAGGTCGACGGCCTGGGCGAAGTCGCCGCGGTCTCGGGCCAGCACGGCGTCCTCGACGGCCACCTCGACCCCTTCGTCGACGGAGAGGAGCGAGGCGGTCTCGTCACAGCCGGCGAGCGGGAGGAGGCACAGGGCCGCGAGCAAGAGCAGGAGCGGTCGGGTCATGGGGACGTGGAGGTCGGAGCCGAAGTATCGGGCAGGCCCACCGATTCTCAACCCCCCGTCCCGAGAGACGCAGGTCCGGCCAGTGGACCCGTGTCGGCTCGGAGGAGGGCATGGGGCCGCCGACTCCCTTCTTAGAGCGAGGCCAGGTTGCTCGTGAGCGGACCCCCCGCTCCCGCGGCCATCGCTCCGCTCCGTGCAGCAGGAGCTGTCCCCCTTGAAGGGGGACAGGTCGTCCGCCCGCTGAGCGGAGCGAGGGGCGGACGACCGGGGGGTCCGCTCACGAGCAACGTGTCATGGCACTAGGCCCCGGCCTGGACCGCCCGGGCCGGGTCGATGGCCGCCGCCCGGGCCGCCGGGTACACGGCCGCGAGGGCGCACAGGCCGATGGCCGCCAACACCACGCCCCCCACGTCGAGCGGACGGATCGCGACCGGGTAGGCGTCGATCACGAACGACCCGGCCTCGGCCAGCTTTACCACGCCGAACGCCTTCTGCGCCAGCGAGATCGCCAGCCCCAGCGCCAGCCCGATCCCCGCGCCGACGCCGCCGACCATCAGCCCCTCCAGCAAAAAGATCCGGCGGACGTCCGCCCGGCTCGCGCCCATCGCCTGCAACGCGCCGAGGTCCCGCTGCTTCTCGATCACGATCATCGTGAGTGCCCCCACGATGTTGAACGCGGCCACGACGATGATGAGGGCGAGGATGGCCGAGGCCGCCCACTTCTCCAGCTTCATCACGCTGTAGAGCGAGCCCTGGAGGTCGTACCACGTGCTGACGGCGTAACGGCCGGGGAACGCCGCGTCGAGCCGGTCCTGAAGGCTCGCCTGGACCGCCCCGGCATCGTCGAGGTCATCGAGGCGGAGGTCGAGGCCGGTCACCTGGCCCGGCATCTGGAACAGCCGCTGGGCCTCGCCGAGCCCGACGAACACGTGGCTCTCGTCGTACGTCGGCTCCAACGAGAACGTCCCGCGCACCTCGAACGCCCGCTGGTCCGGCAGCCCGAACGGGTAGAGCCCGATGGCCCGCTCGAGCGCCGCCGCCGACAGCAGCGACACGTCGCTCCCGCGGACGGCCCCGGCCGGCGGACCGCCCTCGATGGCCACGCCCGGCTCGGCCGCCCGGACGCCCGTCCGCCCCGCGAGGGCCGCGCCCATCACGATGCCGACGGTCCCGTCGCGCCGGCCCAGGTCGAAGGTGCCGTCCAGGATCGACCGCTCGACCTCGGCGTCGAGCGCGGCCGGGTCCACGCCGCGGACGGTCACGACCTGGTTCAGCGCGCCGCCGTCCTCGGTCGCCAAGAGCGCCTTCCCCTCGACGAACGGGGTCGCCGAGACCACGCCCGGCTCCAACCGCGCCAGCGCCGCCAGCGTGTCGATGTCGGCGATCCCCCCGCCCGCGACGGCCTCGACGCGGACGTGGGGGTCGTAGCTCACCAGGAGGTCCCGGACCACGTCGTAGAACCCGTTGAGCACGCTCAGCACGACGACCAGCGCCGCCACGCCGACGGCGACGCCGGCGACGGAGATGCCCGAGATCACCGAGATCAGCGTCAGCCGCCGGCGGCTGGCGAGGTAGCGGCGCGCGATGAGCAGGCGGTAGTCCAAGGGACGTGGACGGGTGGAGGAGTGGACGGGTGGAGGAGTGGACGGGTGAACCTGAGGGCGCCGGCGCACCGAGTCCGGCCACCCGATTCGGAGGGACTACGTTCTTCGTCTGGCAACCCAACAACAGCCGTCATTCCCGCGCACGCGGGAATCCATGCGGCCCTCGTGTTCGGCGAGCGGCCCCGTATGGATCCCCGCGTGCGCGGGGATGACGATCGAGTTGTAGTGGACGTCGTGCAATCTCGGGGGCGTAGAGGCTCCGACCCCACGGGAGAGGAAACCACGCTGGCGGACGCAGCGGTGCGGCTACCGCCCGCCAGGCGTGGTGCCGGTGGCCGGGCGGACGGCGCCGGACGCCTCGAGCTCGCCCCGGAGCCGCTCGACCTCGATGAGGGCCGCCTGGATCTCGCGCTCCTGCTCGGCCAGCCGCCGCTCGCGCGCCTGGAGGTCGGCCAGGATCTCGGCGATGGCCGCCTCGCGGACTTCGAACGGGGCCATCTCGTAGTAGCCCCGGTCCTCGAAGTAGCCCCGGAACAGGAAGTTGTGCTTCAGCGCCTCCATGTTCTCCGAGAACCGGAACGCGCCGACGGCGCCCCACCCGGCGGCCTGGTTGAGCCGGTCCGTGATGGCCCGGATGTCGGCCGAGACCGTCTGGAGCTGGGCCGCGCCCTCCTGGAGCTGGGCCGCCGTCGACAGGAACGTCGTGTAGATCTCGTCCTCGTTGAGGAACCGGGCGACCGTCCCCTGGCCCGTGTAGACGCGCGTCAGGATCTCGTTGACGCCGGCCGAGGCGTTCTCGGCCACGCCGACCAGTTGGTCGGCGCGGGCCGTCAGCGACCGCAGGGTGAGCTGGGCCTCGGCGACGGTCCCCTGGAACGTCTCGGCCGTGGTCACGGTCGACTCGTAGAGCCGCTCGTCGTAGAGGAACCGACCGAGGGTGCCCTCGCCCGTCCGGACGTCGGTCATGATGCCGGCGAGCTGGACCGTCACCGAGTCGAACCGGCTGACCGACGCGAACAGGCGCTCCGAGACCTCGGACAGCGCGAACGGGTCGACGCCCTCGACCTGGCCGTTGTCGGCCACCTGGGGCCGGCCGGGCGACCCGTCGGTCAGCGACACGATCACGTTGCCGACGAGCCCGTCGGTCTGGATCAGCGCCCGGCTGTCCTCGCGGATGAGCGGCCGGGCCTCCTCGTCGATCGCCATCCGGACCGTGATCGGCTCGCCGGGCGCGCTCGGGAGCCGGACGGCCTCGACGCGGCCCACCTGGATCCCGTTGTAGAACACGCTCGCCCCGCTCTGGAGCCCGGCCACCTGGTTGAAGTTGGCCCGGACCGAGAACGTGTCGGCGAACAGGCTGTTCTGGCTCCCGATCACGAACATGAACCCGACGGCCGAGAGCAGGCCGAGCAGGACGACGAGGCCGAGGCGGGCTTGACGGGTCATGGGCGCGGGAGGTTCAGCGGGTGGGGCAGGTTACGCGAGTTCGGCGGGCTCGGCAGGGGCAAGCCGGGTGAACTCGCCCGACCCGCCCGACCCGCACAACCCGCTCGACCCCGCTAGGCGTGCCCGTAGGCGTCGGTCCCCCGGAAGAACTCCTCGAGGACGGGGTGGTCGGAGTGGCGGACCTCGTCGAGCGTGCCGGACGCGGCGATCTGGCCGTCGTACAAGAAGAACGCCTTGTCGGTGATGATCTCGGCCGCCAGGAGGTCGTGCGTGATCGCGATCGACGAGATCCCGCGCGTGTCGCGGAGCTGGACGATGAGCTCGGACACGACGCGGACGCTCACCGGGTCGAGCCCGGTCGTCGGCTCGTCGTACAAGATGATGTCGGGGCGCAAGATGAGCGTCCGGGCCAGGCCGATCCGCTTTTTCTGTCCGCCCGAGAGCTCGGCCGGGTACTGCGCCGCCGTCTCGGGCAGGTTGACGTCCTCCAGGCTCTCCTCGATCAGGTCGTCCTTCTCGTCCTTGGTCAGCGTCGTCAACCGGTCGAGGAAGAACCGCATGTTCTCGTAGACCGTCATCGAGTCGAAGAGCGCGCCGCCTTGGAAGAGGTAGCCCAGCCGCGTCCGCTTCCGGTCGAGCTGCTCGGGCGTCATGAGGTCGAGCCGCTCGCCGAGCACCCAGACCTCGCCCTTGTCCGGCATGAGCAGCCCGACGACGTGCTTGGTGAGCACGCTCTTGCCCGTCCCCGAGCCGCCGAGGACGACGGCGCTCGTCCCGCGCTCGACGGCGAGGTCGATCCCCTTCAGGATTTTCTTCGGCCCGAACCCCTTGTAGACGTCGCGGAGCTCGACGACCACGTTGTCCGGCGGCGGCGGCGAGTTGCCCGTGACCGGGCCCGACTCCGGGTCGACGAGGTGGGGCTCGGCCTCGCCGGGGACACCGGCCGTGGGCGCGCCGGTCGGGTCGTCGGCCGGGCCCGCGAGCCCGTCGTCGTCGAGCGGGTGCGGGCCGTCGTCGGCGCCCGCCTCACGGGCCCGGCGGGCGTCGGCGCGGTCGGAGAAGCGGGACATGAGGGGGTACGGGGTACGGGGTACACGGTACGGGAGAGGGCGTACCTCGTACCCGGTACCTCTTGTACCTGCCGCCGTCAGGCGGCGTCGGAGATGTCGCCGAAGAGCATGATCGACAAGCGGACGACGACGACGTCGGCGAGCAAGATGAGCAGGCTCGAGATGACCACGGCCTGCATCGCCGCCCGGCCCACCTCGCGCGTCCCGCCCCGGACGTTGTAGCCGAGGTAGCAGCTGACGATCCCGACGATGAACCCGAACACCGACGTCTTCATCGTGTCCACGGCCACGTCGACGAACCGCAACGTGTCGAAGGCCGTCGCGATAAAGACGCGGACGTCCATGCCGTCCGAGAGCCACGCCTCGAGGTAGCCCCCGGTGAGCGCCAGGATATCGGTGAGCATGGTCATGATGGGGAACATGATCACGCAGGCCAGTACGCGCGTGACCACGAGGTAGTGGAACGGCTTGAGCGCGGCCACCTCGAGCGCGTCGATCTGCTCGGTCACCTTCATCGACCCGAGCTCGGCGCCCATGCCGGCGCCCAGCCGCCCGGCCAGGACCAGGCTCGTGAGGACGGGCCCGATCTCCTTGATCACCGACAGCGCCAGCATCGACGGGAGGAAGCTCTCGGCCCCGAACCGGGCCAGCGTCCCCCGGCTCTGCATCGCGAGCACGACGCCGATCGAGAAGCCGACGACGCCGGTCAGCGTCAGGCTCTTCGTCCCCACCTCGTCCATCTGGATCAGCAGCTCCTTGAACTCGAACGGCCGCCGCCAGAACCGCGAGAAGAACCGGCCGATAAAGCCGAACAGACCGCCGGCCTCGGCGAAGAACGCCTCGCCGGGGACCGACGCGGCGCGGGCGACCTCCTGGCGCTCCTCCGTCTTGCGCTCGATGTCCTT
Source organism: Rubrivirga sp. (assembly GCF_965213695.1). Taxonomy (GTDB): domain Bacteria; phylum Bacteroidota; class Rhodothermia; order Rhodothermales; family Rubricoccaceae; genus Rubrivirga. The sequence goes on from NZ_OZ243912.1 coordinate 722,653, forward strand.
CTCCTGGAGGATCTTCTCGTTCTGGCGCGCGCGGCGGCCCTCCCGGAGGCGGGTCGTGAGCGAGTCGGTGGGGAGGGGCTCCATGGCTAGAAGCTAGTCGCGCGGGTTGACCCGGTCTCGCGGGTCCAGCGGGTTTCTCTCGCCGAGCACCGAGGGCCCGTCGGTGACTGCTCCCAACCCGCCCAACCGGCGAGACCCGCTCGACCCGCCGAACCCTCGGCGCTCACCACGCCGTCTCGACGCCGAGCCCGCCGCCGAGCCCGCGCTGGCCGCTGTACTCGGTCTGGGCCTGGAGCCACGACAGGAGCTCGTAGTCGAGGCCCAGGATGAACGGGAGCCGCTGCTCGCCCTGCGACGTGCTCCCCAGCGGGACGATGGCGCCGAGGGTCCAGAACGCCTTGGTCGAGAGGTAGTCGCCGAACTTGATCACGAGGTCGGTCCCCTCGTAGTCGATCTGGGCGACTTCGAGCCCCAGCTTCTCGCTCGCCAGGCCCTCGGCGACGCCCGAGAGCGCGCCGATCCCGACGCCGAGCCCGGCGCCCGCGATCCCGCCGCCGCCCGAGAAGTCGCCGGCCAGCCGGCCCGTCGCGATGAGCGACACGATGTCGGCCGCCTCCATCGAGGGGTCCGACGAGAGCCGGATCGAGGGGTTGTCGTCGAGCTGGCCGTTGACGGCGAGCGTGATCGTGGCCGACGACTGGCCGGCGATGGTCCCGGCGAGCCGGATGTCGAGCGTGGCCGCGATGTCGACGATGGCCGCGAGCGCGTCGCCGTTGAGCGTGATCGACCCGTCCTCGAGCTCGAACCGCCGGCTCAGCGTCTGGATCGTCCCGCGCGTGAGCTCGATCCGGCCGAAGACCTGGCCGGACTCGGCGTACGACCGCTTGCGGGCCTCGACGTCGCCCGAGAACTCGATGTCGAACGGGAGCCCGGAGTTGGCCCGGAGCCACACGTTCTCCCTAATCTCGACGGTCAGGTTGTAGGCGAGCGCGTCGGTGAACCGGCTCACGGCCGTGTCGCGGGCGGCGATGACGCGGCCGAACCGGGCCTCGACCTCGCGGATCTGGGCGTCGGTCAGCTCGACCGGGTCGAGGTCCGGCGGGACCAGCTCGTCGGTGAGGTAGATGTCGCCGCGGGCCAGGGCCACGGAGCCGCGCAGGACCGGGGCGTCGAGGGTGCCCGTGAGCCGGAGCGGCTCGGTCCCGCGGTCGAGCGTGAGCCCGTCGAACGTCCGCGTGTCCATCGCCACGAAGTCGCGGGGGACAATCGTCAGGTCGAGCTCGCCGACGGACAGCTCCCTCAGCCGGATCTCGCCCGTCACGTCGAGCGCCGTCCGGCCGTCCTCGTCCAGGATGCGGACGTCGTCGAGCCCGATCCGGTCGTTCTGGAACGAGACGTCGGCCTGGATCGGCTCGTAGACGCGGCCCGTGGCCACGACGCCCAGGCGCCCGTCGCTGAGCGTGGCGACCCCGTCGAGCCGGGGGCTCGCCTGGGTCCCGGTCACCGTCAGGTCCAGCCGGAGCGTCCCGCCGAGCGCGTTGTAGGCGCGGTCGTCCAGGAACGGGCGGGCCCACGCGATGGGGAAGGCGTCGGCCCGGGCGACGAGCGAGACCTCGGCGTCGTCGCGGACCTCCTGGCTCTCGGGCCCGTCGGCGAGCGAGAACTGGAGGGGGACCGCGCCGTCGATGGTCAGCGTCTCGCCGTCGACGTGGGTGAGCGCGGCGTCGATGGTGAGCTGGTCGCCGGCGTACGCCAGCGTCGCCGCGAGCGCGCCGACGGGCTGGCCGCGCGAGGTGAGGCCGTCGAGCGTGACGGTCCCGTCGATGAGCGGGGCGGCGGCCGGGCCGCTCATCACGAGCGTCGCCGAGAGGTCGCCGCCGAGCGCGTCGAACCCGGCCAGGTCGGTGAGCGCGTCGATCGACACGTTCTCGACGGTCACCACGAAGCTCTGCTCGCCCGAGAAGTCGATCTGGCCGTCGGCCGCGATCTGCTGCCCGCCCCGGTTCGCGGCCAGGATCAGGCCGCGCACGTCGACGATGCCCTCGTCGAGCGTGATCTGGGCCGGCTGGAGGAGCTGCCACGTGGTGCTGTCGATCTGGACCTCCCCCGTCTCCAGCGTGACCCCGTTCGTCTCGAGGTCGACGCGCCCGGCGACCGCGAAGTCGCGGCGGTCGTCGACGGTCACGGAGGCGTCGACCACGAGGTCGCCGTCGTCGACCCGCAACGTGCCGTCGCCGCGCTGGATCCGCAGGGTCTCGGTCGTGAGCAGGTCGAACGACGCCTGGGCCTGGCCGCCGAGGGCGTCGATCCCGAGCGAGTCCGCCATGGCCCGGTCCCACGTCAGGTCGAGGTCGGCGTCGAGCCCGGTCAGGCCGTATTCGCCGAACACGATCTGCCGCGCCTGGGCCGTGCCGACGATGGCGAGCGGGGCGCCGGGCGCGGCCGAGACCGTCAGGTCGAACGACCCGCTCTCCAAACCGACCGTCTGCTCGGTCAGGCTCGCCAACGGCGCCAGGCTCTCGATCTCGCCTTCCAACCGGAAGTCCGACGGCGCGGCGTCGTTGAACAGCGCCAGCGTCCCGCCGCCCACGACGGTCACCAGGTCGCTGTCGATCGACAGCGTGTCGACCCGGACGATCCCGTCGGCGAGGGCGAACCGGACGTCGAGCGCTTCGAGCGCGACCGGCCCGACGGTCGACTCGCGGCCGGTGAGCGAGCCGGCGATGGTCGCCGTGGCGGGGTCGGTCCCCCGGCCTTCGAGGTCGAACGAGGTCGACAAGAACAGGGGCTGGTCCGGCGGGAGGTCGAGCAGGACGCCCGCGTCGAGCCCCTCGGTGGTGCCCCGCACGGCGTAGCGGATCTCGTCGTCGAACGGCCGGGCGTCGAACGCGGCCGTGACGGTCCCGCTCTCGGGCTGGCCGGGCCGCTCGCCGCCGACCAAGTCGAGGCGGAGCGTCCCGTCGAGCGCGCCGCGCGCGAGGGTGAACTGGACGCGGCCGTCGTCGATCTGGGCCTCGTTGACGCGCGACGGGCGCAACGTGAGCACGCCGTCGGCCGTGGCCGTGGGGAGGTCCGCCAGGCCGGCGACCTGGCCCGAGAAGCAGCCGTTGAGGCTGGTCCGCGGCGACGCCTCCGCGAAGTCCGACAGGTCGAGCCGGCGGAAGCACGTGTTCTCGAAGGCGAAGCTGGGGTTGGCGTCGAACGGGCGGCCCGAGAGGGCCAGGTCGAGCTCGCCCTCGGGCGTCTCCAGCGTCCCGTTGAGCGCCAGCGCCCCAGCCCGGAGCGTCACGTCGACGTCGGCGGCGTCGACGAACCGGTCGCCGAACGACGACGGCTCGGTGATCCGGAGGTTCGCGTCGAGCCGCATCGTGGCCGGGTCGATGCCGGCGCCGGCCGCCGTGAACGCGCCCGTGAGGTCGCTGGCCTGGTCCGGGTTGCCGGTGACGCCGGACAGGTCGAGGTTCCGCATGGTCCCCCGGAGGTCGAACGCCAGCGGGTCGGCAAAGGGCCGGGCCGAGCCCTCGACGGTGACGGCCCCGCTCGGGCCCAGGTCGACGGCCGCGTCGACGGCCGCGACGCCCCGGCGCAGGCGGAGGTCGAGGTCGGCCGCCGCCAGGTCGTAGGCCCCGAAGCTGGAGTTCCGCAGCGAGACGGTCACGTCGATGGGCGCCTCCTGCGGGTCGGTGCCCCGGCCCGAGAGCGTGAACGTGCCCGTCAAGTCGCTGGCCTGGGCCGGGTCGCCCGTGAGCGCGGCCACGTTGACGCCGACCAGCCGGCCCTGCTCGATCTCGTAGCGGAGCGGGTCGCCGAGCTCGACCTCGCCCGAGGCCACGACCCGGCCGTCGCCGCCGGCGAGCGTGGCGTCGGCGTCGAAGGCGGCCTGGCCGCGCCGGACGTCGGCGTCGAGCTGGAGGTCGTCGAAGCGGAGCGGGCCGTTGGGGAGCCCGACCGTGGCCCGGTCGAGGTCGACGGCGACGGTCCCCGAGAAGTCGTCGGCCGAGGCCCCGCGCCCGACGACGGCGAACGTGCCGGCGAACGTGTCGGTCCGGCCCGAGCCGGGCAGGAGCACGCCGAGGTCGACGTCGCGGGCGTCGCCGGCCACCTCGAACGTGGGCACGTCGTCGAACGGCCGGGCCCGGCCCTCGGCGCTCAGCGAGGCGCCGGGCAGGGCCCCGTCGAGGTCGAACGAGACGCGGCCGGCCGCGAACGACCCGTCGAGCGCCAGCCGGTCGATCTGCCGGCCACCGACGCGCGTCTCGCGGAGCGTCACGTTGAACGGCCCGCTCAACGTCTCCAACGACGAGCCCCGGAGGTTGACCCGGAGGTCGCCCGTGACCTCGGCCGCCAGCGCCGGGTTGCGCGTGATCACCGACGGGTCGAACCGTCGCAGAGTCCCCTCGGCGCGGTAGCCGACCGGCCCGTCGGCCTCGCGCGAGAACTCGCCGTCGATGTTGATGGTGGCCTCGTCGAGGGCGCCCGAGATCGAGGTCGTGAGGAGGTCGCCGTCGGACTCGGCGCGGATGCGCATCCGGGGGTCGCCGTAGACCTCGACGCCGGCGAAGGCCCGGGCGTCCTCGAGCGCCAGCGGCGCCGCCTCGATGGTGGCGTCGAACACGGGGAGCGACCCGTCGCCGGTGAACACCAGCCGGGTGGTCCCCCGGACGTCGGTGCCGGCGCGGCTCGTGACGGCGAGGGAGCGGAGCTCGACGTCCTCGTTCGAGAACCGGCCGGCCCCGGCCACCCGGACCTCGCCCCGGTCGAACGGCGCGAGCGCCCGGAGCGCCAGCGCGTCGATGGCGCCCTCCAGGCTCTCCGGGTCCTTCGTGAAGTCCTTCACGACCGCCTCGATGTCCGTCACCGTGTGGACCGAGTCCCGGCCGTCGGCCCGGTACCAGTGGATCTCGGCGTGGCCGCGGTGGACGGCGAGCTCGTCGAGGATGATCGTGAGCGTGCTCTGCTCCTCCGACGGCTTGAGCAAGCCGACCACGTTGAACGTGCTGTCGGCCCGCTGCCGGATGATGGCGCGGGGCCCGCCGATGTAGAGCTGGCTGGCCGAGAACGTCTGGTTGAACAGCGTCCGCAGGTTGTAGTCGACGAGCAGTGTGTCGACGGCGATCACGGTCTCGCCCGCGCGCCCGATCTCCAGGCCCACCATCCGGGCGCCGGTCAGGAAGTTGCCGTCGAGCCGGTCGAGGGAGACCTCGGCGTCGTCGGCCAGCAGCTTCGTGATCTGGCCGACGACGAGCCCGCGCGCGAACGTCCGCCCGGCCCCGGTCTGGAGGAACACGAGGGCGCCGACGACCACGAGCGCCACGACGGCCACGAGCCCCAGCAGCACGCGCCCGACGCGCCGCGCCCACGGCCGGTGGGCGGTCTCCGACGCGGGCCCGCCATCGCCGGCGAGCTCCGCGTCGGGGCCCGACACGCCGGCCGGGACGTCCGCCCGGGGGGCGGCGCCGTCGCCCAGCGAGCCGGGGTCTATGCGGGTGGGATCGGTGGACACGGGGCGTGAACGCGGGAGCCGGCCGGAAGGTCTAGCGGGGGAGAAAACTCAGGGGGGAGAGGGGAAGGAGCGTGGGCCCCTCCGCCCCTTCCGCCCCCGGTCAGAACGTCTGCCCGATGGCGATGTGGAACTGGGTCCGGCGGAACAGCCGGCCGACGAGGCTGCCCGTCGGGATAAGGTCGGGGTCGAAGTCGGTGCCCGAGAGCCGGGCGTCGATGTAGCCGGGGATGTCGACGCCGTCGGCCGGGCGGCCGTTGTCGTCGAGCGGGAGGCCGCCGCTCGGGGTCCCGCCGCTGAAGCAGACGCCGTCGTCGATGGAGCTCCCGCAGTAGACCTGGGCCGCCGCCCGGCGGTCGAGGTACGACGGGTTCACCTTGACGCCCAGCGCGATCGAGACGAACCCGACCGGCGTGAGGTACTGGAGGCCCGCGCCCGCGCCGACGCGGAGGCCGCCCTCGCGGTCCAGGAGGTCGGCCAGCGTCGAGTCGGCCGCGGCCCCGCCGGCGCGCAGGAGCGCCTGCGTGGGGGCCGTGCTCGGCGCCGCCACCCGGCCCGCGTCGACGAACAGGTTGACGCCCCACTGGGGCCCCAGCGCCAGCGGCAAGTTGACCTGGGCCGACGCCGAGGCCTTGTAGCGCCCGCCGACCCCGATGTAGCCCACGTCGGCCGGGCTCGTGATCTTCGACGGGTCCGGGAGCACGCCCGGCGTCTCGACCGGCGGCGTGACCGAGAACGTCTTGGGCCCGAGCAGCGTCGTCGCCCAGCCCCGGACGTCGGACGTGCCGCCGGCGTAGAACAGCTGGTCCCGGAACAGGACGTAGTCGGCCACGGCGTCCGGCGTCGTCCCCCGGAACGGGACCAGCCCGCCGACCGTCGCCCGGCCCACGACCCCGACGCGCCGCCGGAACGGGACCGTCACGGTCGCCGCGAACCGCCCGCGCCCGAAGTTGACGTCGCCGGCCGCGAGCGCCAGCGACGGCCGGAGCACGAACCCCCGCGTCGGCTGGAGCGGGTCGTCGAGCTGGCCGTAGACGACGTCGAGCCCGAGGCCGCCCGTCGTGGCCTCGAGTGTGTCCGGCAAGAACGGCCCGGGCGGGAGCGCGAACTGGCCCGCGTCCAGCAGCCTCAGCCCGAGCCCCCGCGACAAGTCGCGCATCCGGCCCGTGAGCGAGAGCGCGGCGGTCTGGAGCGGGGCTCGGGTGAACAGGAGCGTGTTGGCGAGCTCGACCTGGGTGCTCGACTCGATCTCGTCGTCGCGGATGCGGTACGACGGCTGGACGGTGAACGAGAGCCGGCGGTCGAACACGTAGGGCTGGCGGAACGAGACCGACGCCCGGTAGTCGGTGATGGGCCCGCCCGAGACCGACCGGCCGCTGATCCCGCCGATCCCGGTCCGGGCCTCCAAGTTGAGCGAGAGCTGGCGCGCGCCCTCGAAGGCGTTCCGGTGCGTCGCCGAGCCCCGGACGGTCACGCCGCCGTCGGAGAAGTAGCCCCCGAAGGCGTTGAGCACGCGCGACGGCCCGCGCCGGACGCGGGCGACGACGTTGACGACGGAGTCGCCGCGCACGGCGGCCGGGTCCTGGTTGACGAGCGCGAGCGAGAACAGGCCCAGCCCGAACACCTCCTGCTGGCCGTCGACGAGCGCCGAGGCGTTGAACAGGTCGCCGGACTGGACCGGGATCTCGCGCGCGATCACGGTCGACGAGAGCGACGTGTCGCCCTCGACGACCACGCGCCCGATCCGGGCCCGGGTGCCCACGTTGACCTTGACCCGGACGCCGGCCCGCAGGCCCGTCGAGTCCGGGAACTGCTCGGCGCCGGCGTCGGCCCAGGCGTAGCCCCGGTTCCTCAGCCACCCGATGGTCTGGCTCTGGAGCCGGACGAGGGCGAACGCGTCGAGCCGGTCGCCCGGCCGGACGTCGGTCCGCCGCGTGAACCGGGCCCAGTCGTCGCGGATCTCGGGCGCGAGCGCCGCCGCGACGTCGCTCTGGCCGGGCCCGGCGAACGTGACGCGCTCGATCAGGAGCGGCGGCCCCTCGGTGATCTCGAACGTGACCGCGCCCGTGTTGTCGGTCGTGTCGAGCTCGACCGCGTAGTCGACGGTGGCGAGGGGGAACCCGCTCTCGACGTAGTACCGCTGGAGCCGGACGGCGTCCTTGGCCAGCTCGACCGGGACGAGCGGGTACGCCCCCCCGTCGTCGCCGCCGATGAGCCCGAAGAGGAACGACGGCGGCGGGGCCGTCGTCGCGATCTGGAGCTCGAGGTTGGCCGTGAGCAGCGTCTGCCCGTCCGAGACGTCGAACGCGACCGAGCTCACCGCCGTCGAGTCGTTGACGAGCGTGAGCGGGGCCTGGGCCTGGGCGCCCGCCGCCAGGACGAGGGCGACGGCCGCGGCTCTCCACCAACGCGGGCGTGGGGACGGAGCGGGGCGGACGGGGGTCACCGGACGGACGGAGCGGAAAGGCGACGAAGGTAGCCCTGCGACGGCGCGGTCACGGTGAACTTGCCGGGGTCGGCTGGCCCTCGACCGACCCGTCGCCGATGGCCGGCGGGTCGTCCGGGAGCGCGTCGGCGGCCTCGGCCTGGAACCGCCGGCGGTGCCGGTGGAGCGCGCCCCGGTGGTTCCACCGCTTCCGGATCTGGGACAGCCGCGGCCGGTGCCGCCGCTCGTGCATCGCCGCGACGGCCGCCGCGACGACCAGGATCAGGCCCGAGAAGTAGACCCAGAACACGAACGCCAGGATCAGCCCGAACACCCCGCCGAGCCCGCCGAGCCCGCCCTCGGCCTGGTCGGCGTACTGGTCGAAGTTGGCCACGTGCGTCGCGTAGAGGGCGAACCCGTTCTTGGCCAGCTCGAACAGGACCGCGCCGGCCGCCGCGCCCACGAGCGCGCTCTTGACCGGGGGGTGCGGCCGGGGCACGAAGTAGTAGAGCTGGGCCAGCATCCCCACCGTCAGGATGTAGGGGACGAGGACGGTCACGACCTGGAGCAGCCCGCCGGTCACGGCCGAGACGGCCCCGGCGTCGAGCCCGATCCGCCCGGCCATCGCCCCGCTCTCGGCGCTCAGCACGCGGATGGCCGCCGTGATGAGGAACGAGAGCAGGAACAGGCTGCCCACCTGGGCCATCATCCGCAAGTCGAAGGCGTAGCCGCCCAGGAGCGACCGCATGTTGTGCCGGTTCTCGCCCATCGCCTCGCCGACCACGTAGCGCAGCGTCGAGAACAGCGTGATGACCGTGACCAGGAACGCGACGGCGCCGAACACGGTGATCGTGCCCGAGGCCTCCTGGAGCTGGAGCACGAGCTCGACGAGCCCGTCGCTCTGGCCGGCCGGCAGGAACGCCCGGAGGAAGCCGGAGACCGTCGTGAACGGGTCCTCCTGCCGGAGCACCAGGCCGAAGATGCCGGTCGCCAGCAGCAGCAGCGGGAGCAGCGTGACGAGCGTCTTGAACGCGATGGCCTGGGCCCACAGGAACACGGGGTCCGTGGTGAGCACCTTGAGCAGCCCCTTCCCGTAGTACTGGGGCAGCGTCAGGGCCTTCTTCGCGTGGTGGGCGGCGGAGCGCAGCATCGGCGCCAGAGTACGACGGTCTCCCCTGGCGAGTCCAGGGGGCGATGCCCGACGGGGCAGGGGCCCGCTGCGCGGGGAGTGTGGGGAGAGGCCCGCTCCGCGGGGAGAGCGCGGCTGGCGCCGCCGAGAGCACGGAGAGACCCGGGAACGCGGAGGGCGAGGCGGGGCGTCCCGCCCCAGGCTCAGCGGTCCGAACGTGGGGTGCTCTCCGTGCTCTCCGTGCTCTCCGTGCTCTCCGTGCTCTCCGTGCTCTCCGTGCTCTCCGTGCTCTCCGTGCTCTCCGTGCTCTCCGTGCTCTCCGTGCTCTCCGTGCTCTCCGTGCTCTCCGTGCTCTCCGTGCTCTCCGTGCTCTCCTACGCCGAGGCCTTCCGCTCCTCGTAGATCGGCGGCGCGCCGTCGGTGATCGAGGCGGCCGTGATCCGGCAGACCATGCCCGCGTGCGCGTCGGGCGTCTCGAACATGAGGTCGAGCAGGGCCTCCTCCAGGACCGACCGGAGCCCGCGCGCGCCCGTGTTGAGCCCGACGGCCCGGTCCACGACCGCGTCGAGCGCGTCGTCGTCGAGGACCAGGTCCACGCCGTCCATCGCGAACAGCTTCTGGTACTGGCGGACGAGCGCGTTCTTGGGGTCGGTCAGGATCCGGCGGAGGTCGTGGGGCGTGAGCGCGTCGAGCGCCGTGAGCACGGGGAGCCGGCCGATGAGCTCGGGGATGAGCCCGTAGCGGAGCAGGTCGTCGGGCTCGGCGTGGCGGAAGAGCGTCGGCGTGCGGGGGTCGATGCTGGAGGCGCCGCCGTCGGCGTGGAACCCGATGGGCGACCGCGAGAGCCGCCGGGCGATCTGGGGCGCCAGCCCGTCGAACGCGCCGCCGCAGATGAACAGGACGTTCCGCGTGTCGAACTGGACGAGCGACTGCTCGGGGTGCTTCCGGCCGCCCTTGGGCGGGACGCCGGCGATCGTCCCCTCGAGCATCTTCAGGAGCGCCTGCTGGACGCCCTCGCCCGAGACGTCGCGCGTGATCGAGGCGTTGTCGCCCCGGCGCGAGAGCTTGTCGACCTCGTCGACGTAGATGATCCCGCGCTCGGCCCGCTCGACGTCGTAGTCGGCCGCCTGCAACAGGTGCGACAGGATCGACTCGACGTCCTCGCCGACGTAGCCGGCCTCGGTCAGCGCCGTGGCGTCGGCGATCGAGAACGGGACGTCGAGGATCCGCGCCAGCGTCCGCGCCAGCAGCGTCTTGCCGGTGCCGGACGGGCCGAGCAGCAGGATGTTCGACTTCTCGAGCTCGACGTCGTCGAAGGCGTGGAGGTACTCCTCGGCCTCGATCCGCTTGTAGTGGTTGTAGACGGCGACCGAGAGCGCGCGCTTGGCCAGGTCCTGCCCGATCACGTGCTCGTCCAAGGCCCCCTTGATCTCGCGCGGCGTCATCCGGCGGGGCCGGCCCGCGGGGGCCCGCCGCGCGCCGATGCCGGACGGCGGGACGTAGGCCTGGAGGTCGCCGCGGACGATCCCGGAGGCGTCGTGGATGCAGCGGTCGCAGATGTAGACCTCGGGCCCGGCCACCATCGAGGTGACCTCGTGGGCCGTGCGGCTGCAGAACGAGCAGCGGATGACGTCGTCGCCGCCGGTGGGCATGGCGCGTGCGGGTGCGGAGGTCCGGCAATCTAGGGCCGCCCGCGTGCGCGCTCGGCCGCCCCGCACGATTCGACCGGGCGCCCCGCGGTCGGTGGGTGGTGCAGACGTACCAGGGCCGGCGGGGGAGGGCCCCCTAGCTTGCGCGCTCCACGTCACCACCGCCGACCTGCTTCCGATGGGGCCGCGACTCGCCCTGCTCGTCTTCGCCGTGCTCGTCGGCGGCTGCGTCCACCCGACGCCGATGATGACGCCCGAGACGCTCGCGCCGGGCCGGACGCGCGTCGAAGGGGGGCTCGGGGGGCCGTTCCAGCCGTCGGTCCGGGTGCGCCACGGGCTCAACGACCGCCTCGAAGTCGGCGCCCGCGCCGACGTGTTCCTCAACGACCGCGGCAGCCTGATCGGTGCGTTCGTGCTCGGCGGCGACGCCTCGGTGCAGGTCGTCCGCCCCCACGCGCCGGGCGACGTCGGCGTCGTGGCAAACCTCGGCGTGTCCGGGACGCTCGCGACGCAGCGGCCGGCGGAGGCCGGCTTCGTCTACGCCTACCCGGCGGTCATCGTGGGCGTGGAGACCGCGTACGGCGGCGTCCGCGGGCTCGTCTCGCTCGACGGCCGCGGCGAGAGCGGGGTCGGCCCGTTCGTCGGGGTCCGCGCGCCGCTGTCGAGCGGCCGCTCGCGGCACTACCTCGGGGTCGAGGTGGCCGCGGTCTGGTTCGGGGAGGGGGACGACATCTCGGTGTTCCCCGCGCTCACGTTCGGACGACGGCAGAACCGGTAGCCGCTCGGACGGGTCCGGCCTGGGCGCCTGCCAGCCCCGCGGTCAAGTTTCCGGGCTCACGTACAGGGTGCAGCGGATGGTCTACGTTGACGGGTCGTGCGTCGCCCAGTCCGACATCTGCTGACGGCCGGTTCTCGGCCCCACCCTCTCTCCCAGAACGACATGTCCCCGTTGCCCACGCCGCACCTCGCGCCTCGGGCGCGCCCTGTGGCGCGGGGGGCCGTCGGTCTCCTCGCTCTCCTCTTCTGCGCGTGCGACGTGCTCGGAGGCGGCGACCCGGGCCGGCTCACGGCCGACGGCGAAGCGGCCGGGTTCCGGGTGGCGACCGACGGCCGGACCGCCGTCGTCGGCGTGAGCGGTGGGGCCGTTGCCGTGTACGGCCTCGGCCCCGACGGGTGGACCCGGGAGGCCGACCTCCGGCCGGCTGGGAGCGGCGACGGGGATGGGTTCGGGTGGTCGGTGGCCGTCGCCGGCGACGTGGTCGTGGTCGGGGCACTCAGCGAGGGCGGGACCCTGGAGTCCCCGCTCGGGGCGGCCTACGTGTTCGAGCGCCGGGCCGGCGGGTGGTCCCAGACGGCCCGCCTTGACCCCGCCGACCTCCCCTCCCCCCGGATCTTCAGCCGCGCGGTCGCGGTGGGCGGCGGCCGCGTCTTCGTGTCCTCTGGCCGAGCCTGGGGATCCGACGAGCCCGACGTCGTCCAGGTCTTCGAGCGGGCGAACAGGGGCTGGGTCCTCGCCCGGACGATCCTGCCGCCCGACCCCGCCCGCACCTTGGAGTTCGGCGCGGCCGTCGCCGTCGACGGGTCGAGGGTCGTCGTGGGAGCGACGACGGGGGAGAACGCAGACGCGACCGCCGGGACGGTCTACGTGTACGAGCTCGGAGGCGACGTGTCGGGCCCGGCCGCCGTGCTCCCGGAGCCGGCCGGGATTGGCTCAGGGAGCCGGTTCGGCTCCTCCGTCGCCGTTGACGGGGACCGGATCGTCGTGGGCGCCCCGGCCACCGTCGTCGGTGGGGAGCGCTCGGTTGGCGCGGCGTTCGTGTTCGAGGAGGGCGGCGCCGGCTGGGTCCCGGCCGGTCGGCTCGACAACCCCGAGCCCTCCATCCGCGACTTTTTCGCCGAGTCGGTCGGCATCGATGAGGAGCTCGTGGTCGTGGGCTCCGAGTCCGAGGACCGGGGCCGGGGCGCCGTGTTCACGTTCGAGCGCCAGGAAGACGGGTGGGCGCCGACGGGCCCGCTCGCTCCCGGGGGCCTCTCGCCGTCGTCGTCGTTCGGGTCGCGGCTGGCCCTGTCGGACGGGGTCCTCCTCGTCGGGGCGCCCTACGACGGGCGCGGCGCGGCCTACGTCTACCGCCGCGAGGGAGGCGCGTGGGCCTTGTGGTGAGGGCCGCCCGGCGCGACGCCGAGGCCAGCCGTGCCGCGTGCCGACGGTCGTAGCCGCACGAACCTGGCAGGGCTATCGCATACCCCCTGACGTGTCATCCTGAGCGGAGCGAAGGATCTCAGCACGAACCGTCGGGCCCGCCGGCACCGCTTCCTATGGGCCAGGAGTCCGCGTTGAGATCCTTCGCTCCGCTCAGGATGACATGGTGGGGCGGCCGGACGCCGAGGTCGCGGTAGTCCTGCGAACCCGGGCGGGTCGCTGTGGCCTCCCGAGGCCGGTCGTCTATCTTGGCCGCCCGCGCTCCCGACCGGCCATGAAGCTCCTCCTCGCTGCCCTCGTCGTCGCCCTCGGCGCCTGCCAGCCCCGCGCCCAGACCGACGGGCCCTCGCCGACGGCCACGACGGACGGCCTGGCCGCCGCCAGCGCCCAGGACTCGACACTGCTCGCGCTCCTGGGCCAGTACACGACGGTCCGCTTGGACGCCGACCTCTCGGGCCTCAGCGACTCGACGCGGGCCATGCTCCCCCACCTTATCGCCGCGGCCCGGGCGCTCGACGACGTGTTCTGGCAGCAGGCGTACGGCGACCGCGACTCGCTGCTCGCCGGCCTCAGCGAGCCGGCCCGCCGCTACGTCACGATCAACAAGGGGCCGTGGGACCGGGTCGACGGCAACGCGCCGTTCCTCCCGGGCGTCGGGCCGAAGCCGCTCGGGGCCAACCTGTACCCGGCTGACCTCACCAAGGACGAGCTGCTGGCGGCGGCCGACCTCTACCCCGAGCGCGACCTGACCGGCCTCTACACACTCGTCCGCCGCGAGGGGACTCAGCTCGTCGGCGTCCCGTACCACCAGGCGTTTGCGGAGGCGCACGGCCGGGCGGCGGCCCACTTGCGCGCCGCCGCCGACCTGGCGCAGGACCCGGGCTTGGAGCGCTACCTCCGCCTGCGCGCCGACGCGCTCTTGGCCGACGACTACCAGCCGAGCGACTTCGCCTGGATGGACATGCGCGACAACCCGCTCGACATCGTCATCGGGCCCATCGAGACGTACGAGGATGGGCTGGCCGGCTTCAAGGCGGCGCACGAGGCCTACGTGCTCGTCAAGGACCTGGCGTGGAGCGACCGGCTCCGCGGCTACGCCCGGCTCCTGCCCGAGCTCCAGCGCGGGCTCCCCGTCGACGACCGCTACAAGACCGAGACGCCCGGCGCCGATGCCGACCTCGGGGCCTACGACGTGATCTTCGTGGCCGGCGACGCCAACGTGGGTTCGAAGACCATCGCCATCAACCTGCCCAACGACGAGGCCGTCCAGCTCGAGAAGGGCTCGCGGCGGTTGCAGCTCAAGAACGTGATGCGGGCCAAGTTCGACCGGATTCTCGTTCCCATCGCCGAGGTGCTGCTGCCCGACGACCAGCGGGACCTGGTCACGTTCGAGGCCTTTTTCGGCAACACCATGTTTCACGAGGTGGCGCACGGGCTCGGCATCAAGAACACGGTGACCGGGAGGGGGACGGTTCGAGAGGCGCTGCAGGACCGGGCGAGCGCGCTCGAAGAAGGGAAGGCCGACGTGCTCGGGCTCTACATGGTCCAGCAGCTCATCGAGCGCGGCGAGTGGGACGAGGCCACGCTCGACGAGCACTACGTGACGTTCATGGCGTCGGTCTTCCGGTCGATCCGGTTCGGCGCGTCGAGCGCGCACGGCCGCGCCAACCTGGTCCGGCTGAACGACTTCCTGGAGCGCGGCGCCGTCGTGCCTGAGGCGACGGCCGACGGCGAGGTCTGGCGCGTGGTCCCCGACCAGATGGGCCCGGCCGTCGAGGCCCTCGCGCGCCGGATCCTGACGTTGCAGGGCGACGGCGACTACGACGCCGTCGACACGTTCGTCCGCCAGTACGGGCGGACGTCGCCGGCGCTCGCGGCGGCGCTCGACCGGGTCGCGGCGGCCGGCATCCCGGTCGACATCGTCTACGAGCAGGGCGAGGGCGTGCTCGGGATCGAGCCGGCAGCCCCGCTCCCGCCGGCGCGCCGGTAGGCCAGTGGGTCAGTAGGTCGGTGAGTCGGCCGACCAGGAGGCCAGTCCCTTGCCTCCGCTCACCGCCGACGCACGGGCCCACCGACACACCGGCCCACTGACACACCGAACCCCATGCGCCTCGAAGACCTCACCGTCGTCGTCCCGACCAAGGACGAGGCCGGCAACATCGGCCCGTTCCTCGACAGCCTGGACGGCCGCGTGGCTCTCGTCGTCGTCGACGCGAGCACGGACGACACGCGCGAGGTCATCCGCCAGCGGCGGCCCGACGCCGTCGTGATCGAGGACGCCGGGACGATCCCAGAGGCCCGCCAGATCGGGCTCGAACGGGCCACCACCGAGTGGGTCCTGTTCACCGACGCCGACATGTCGTTCGGCGCTGACTACTGGCGGGCGTGGCAGGCGCTCGACGTGGGGCCGAAGGTCGGCGCCGTCCAGGGCGCCAAGCTCTCCGCCGACGACCGCTACCGGACGTACTACCGGTTGTTCTCGTTCGGCATCCGCGCGCTCGCGTGGCTGACGGTCCCGGCCGGCTCGGGCTCGAACATGATCCACCGCCGCCGCGCGCTCCTGGGCGCCGGCGGGTTCGACCCGGCGCTGACGGCGAACGAGGACATCTACGCGCTGTGGAGCGTCCGCCGAGCGGGCTGGCGGGTGGTCTTCGCGGGCGGGCTCAAGGTGTACGAGCGGGACCACCGCCGGCTCGACCAGGGCCGGCTCCGGAAGACGCTCCACGGCTGGGTCCGCCCGTTGATGCTGTTCACCGGGCTCGGCGACGACCGCGTCCGCAAGTCGAGCTGGGGCTACTGGACCGACGACGACGAGCCGGAGTGAGCGTCACTCCGCGAGCTCCCGGGCCTCCTCGGCCTCGATCTGGGTCGGCTCCGGGTTGATCCCGTCCGCGCCGACGCCGCCGGTGGTCTCGCCGCCGCGCTGGGCCATCAGGAACACGACGAGCAGGAGGGCGAGGACGGAGACGACGACGAGCGCGATGCCGAACGGGCTCCGGCGGTTGTACGTGGTGTCGGCCATGAGAGGCGGGGGAGAGGGGAGGGGAATACGAGGTTCGGGGTCCTCGGTTCGGCGTCGCGGGTACCCCACGCCCAGTCCAGGCGCCCCCCGATCCCTCCGCGCCCCGCCCTAGCCCGCCACGTGGCGGAGCCGCTCCTCGGCGAGGCCCTCCTGCTGGCCGCGCCAGAGCCGTGCGCCGTCGGGACGCGCGCGGCGGTCGCAGTAGACCTCGAGCCGGGTGCCCTCGGGGTCGTGGAAATAACATTGCCACGCGATCTGGGCCTCCTGCAGGTCGGTCTCGACGCCCATCGCGCGGAGCCGCTCGACCGTCGCCAGCAGCTCGGCCTCGTCGTCGACCTCCCACGCGAAATGGTCGAGCGGGCCGGAGCGGTCGGGGGCCGACCCCCCCGCCTGCGCGGGGGCAGGCTCGCGGGCCTGGCGCAGCACCAACCGGTGATGCATCCCGTCGGCCGCACCGCCCGGAACCGGCTGGGCGTCGGTGAGGAAGGCGTAGTGGCTCGTGCCGTCGGTCGCCCGCTCGCGGACCGTCAGGCCCAGGGCCCCGGTGTAGAACGCCGTCTGGCGATCGAGGTCGGCGACGTCGAGGCGGAGGTGGCCGAGGCGGGCGGGCATGGTCGGTCGGGGAGGCGCCGGCCTCGGACCCGACGCGCCCGGCGCGGTTTCGCTACAGCGCCAGCAGCAGGGCGAGCCCGAGCGGGAGCAGCCCCGCCAGCGTCACCAGCACCACGAACGCGACCTGGGGCCACGCGACCGACCGCAGCCGGGGGCCGTCGGGGACGATCTCGTAGGGGGCTTCGGAGGCGGGGGGCATCTGCTCGGCGGGCGGGGGGCGCAAGAAAGACGCGCCCAAACGGCGGCGGGTTACGCCAGGGTCAGCGATCCACTCGGGTATCGGCCGGCTCCACGGAGTCTTTCCCGGCCCTGCGTCGCCCGTTCGCGGAGCCCGACCCCGACCGACCTGTGCGTCGTCGGGGCGGGCGGCGCGTGCTCAGGCGGTCATCCCGCCGTCGACGGTCAGCTCGGCGCCGGTGACGTAGGCGGCGTCGTCGGAGGCGAGGAACGCGATGGCCGAGGCGATCTCGTCGGCCGTCCCGTAGCGGCCGAGCGCCGTCATGCCGGCGAGCGTCGCGGCGTACGGGTTCTCCCCGGGGTCGGCCGGGTTCATGTCCGTGTCGATGGGGCCGGGGTGGACCGTGTTGACGGTGATCCCGCGCCCGCCCAGCTCCTTCGCGACGGACTTGGCGAGGATCGCGACGCCGGCCTTGGCCGCGCCGTAGATCCCGTTCCCCGGCATCCCGGTGTTGGCCACGACCGAGCCGAGGTTGACGATCCGGCCGTCGTCGCGCAGGTGCTTGGCCGCCTCGCGGATGGTCGCGAACGAGCCGCGCAGGCTGACGTCGAGGTTGGCGTCGTAGTCCTCGTCCGAGAACTCGTGGACGGGGCCGGTCTTGTAGACGCCGGCGTTGTTGACCAGGATGTCGAGGCCGCCGTGGTCCTCGACGACCTGGCGGACGAGCGCAGCGTTGGCCTCGGGGCTGGCGGCGTCGGCGCGGTAGGCCTGGGCGGTGCCGCCGGCCTCGGCGATGGCGTCGACGACGGCCCGGGCCGCGTCGGGGGACGAGTGGTACGACAAGGCGACGGTGGCGCCGTCGGCGGCCAGGCGCTTGGCGGTCGCGGCGCCGATGCCGCGGCTGCCGCCGGTGACGAGGGCCACCTTTCCAGTGAGGTCGGACATGGGGAGGAGGGGTTGTGGAATGTTCGTTCCACAACGGGACAGAGACGCAGTTCCCTGTCGCACCAACTATTCCGCCGGACTCACCCGGCCCGCCCGAGCGCGGCCATCGTCTCCTCGACGACGGACGCCAGCGCGTCGGCGCCGGCGCCCGAGGTCTGGAGCGCGCGGAGCCCGTAGACGACGCCTGTCAGGAACGGGGCGAGGGCCGGGGCCGGGCGGGAGCCGTCCACCTCGCCGGCGGCCTGGGCGTCGCGGACGAGCACCTCGAACCGGTCGGTCATGGCCCGGAGGCCGGCGGCGGCACGGGCGGCCGTGTCCGGGTCCCGCGCGCCGCACTCGGCGGCGGCGTTGACCAGGAGGCACCCCGGGACGTCGCCCGCCCGGGCCGACTGCTCGAGCACGGCGCGGATGGCGTCGCGCGGGGAGAGCCCGCCGCACGCGGACTCGGCGGCCACGCGGCCGGCGTCGGCGTAGCGGTCGAGGACGGCGAGGAACAGCGCGTGCTTGTCGCCGAAGGCGCCGTACAGGCTCGACCGGCTCAGGCCCGTCGCCTCGACCAGGTCCTGGACGCTCGTCGCGTGGTAGCCCCGGGCGTGGAACACGCGCTGGGCCGCGTCGAGGGCGGCGTCGGGGTCGAACTGTCGGGGGCGGGCCATGCCGCAAGAAACGTCATTCGGCCTCGATCGGTGCCCCCGGCTCGGTCGCCTCCGTGAGGTCGAGGTCGTCGCGGAGCGTCCCGAGCAGGAGGTCGCGGGCGGCCTGGGGCGTCTCGGCAGTCACCAGCGCCTCGACGGTCGCGTCGGCGCGGACGAGCTGGGCGGTCACGGCGAGCTGGCGGAGGTAGGCCTCGGGCGCCATCGCGGCCGGCGCCAGCAGGACCACGACCACACGCGCCGGCTGGCTCGCGTGGGGGATCCGCGCCCCGCGCGGGCACACGCCGACGAAGGTTTGGGGCGCCTCGACCTCGGCCAGGTGGGCGTGGTAGAACACGACGCCAGGCATGATCTCGGGCGCGTCGTCGGCCTCGTCGGCCACGAGCGCGTCGGCGAGGCGGGCCGCCGTGCGCGGGTCGTCGGGGAAGCCGCCGGCCAGGATCCGCCGGAGCAGCGCGTGGGGCCCGTCCGGGGCCAGGTCGAGCGCGACGTGCTCGGCCGGGAGCGAGAGGTCCTCGACCCCGTCGCCGTCGACGGCCTCGGCCAGCATCGGGACCACGTCGGCCTCGGACAACGTGACCGAGAGCAGGTCGAGGTCGGGGAACCGCCGCGCCAACACGCGCGGCAGCCGCTGGAGCGCCGGCCGCCACGCGACCGTCCCCCGCCGGACCCCGACGAGCACGAGCACGTCGCCCCTCTGCGCGACCTCGTCGAGCGCCCGGACCGACCACTCGGGCACGGGCGTCACGGCGACGGTCGCCTCGGGCCGGGCCGCCGTGAACCGGCCCTCGACGTCGTCCGCCTCGGCCTCGGGCGTCAGGACCAAGACGCGGAGCCCCTTCTGGGCCGCGAGCACCTTGAGCACGCGGACGGCCCGGGCGAACCCGACCTCGCGGTACACCTGGGGCGGCACCATCACGACCATCCGCTTGGCCGCCGCGAGCGGCGCCGCCAACCGGGCCACGATCGCCATCGCCCGGCTCTCGGCCAAAATCCCGTCGATGATCTGCCCGAACACGAGGGCGCCCGGCGTGAGCTGCCCGTTCCACCCGGCCACGATCTCCGACGCCCGCAGCTCGCGCGCCGCCCGGACGATGCCGCGGACCGGGTGGTCGTCGATCCGGACCGTCGGCGTGACGGGGACCGACGCGGCCGTCGCGTGGAGCACGGCCCGCTCCATCAGCCGCTCGGCCCCGGCCACGTTCGCGGCCTCGTCGGGGCCCCCGCGCGCGACGGCGAGCGGGAACACGGGCTCCTCGCTCTCGGGGCTCCGCAGGAGCAGCGCCAGCTCCATCAGGTCCTCGGCCGTCTCGGGGTTCGAGAGCGGGACCAGGATCCGCTCCGGCGCCGACGCTGGTTGGTACGGCTCGCCGGCCTCAGCGAGCGCCAGCCGCCGCCCGAACGCCTGGACCAGGCTCGGCCCCGCCAGGCACGTCAGGACGATGACCAAGACGACGGCGTTGACGGCCGTCTGCGAGAACAGCCCGATGTCGAACCCGATGAGCGTGACGGCGAGCGTGGCCGCGGCCTGGGGGAACGTGAGCCCGGCGACCGTCCCGGCCTCGTCGCGCGAGAACCCGAACAAGGGGATCCCCGCGAACGCGGCCGTCCCCTTGCCCACCACCACGATGGCCGTGAACAGGAGTGCCAGCCCCCACACCTCGCCCGAGCCCAGGACGGCGACGTCGACCAGGAGCCCGACCGAGACCAGGAAGAACGGGACCAGGAAGGCGTTGCCGACGAACTCGAGCCGCGTCATGAGCGGGCTCTGCTTCGGGATCAGCCGGTTCAGCGAGATCCCGGCCAGGAACGCGCCGATGATGGGCGCGAGCCCGGCGAGCGACGCCGTCCACGCGGCGAAAAAGACCATCGCGAGCAGGAACGCGAACGCGGCGTCGTCCTCGCGGCGGACGCGGCGGAAGAACGCCCGCGCGGCCTTGGGCATCAGCCACAGCACGGCGAGCGCCCAGACGGCGTCCTTGACGACGAACCAGAGCCAGAACTCGGCGTCGGCCTCGCCGCTCGCGACGCCCTGCACGACGGCCAGCACCACGAGCGACAGCAGGTCGGTGACGAGCGTGGCCCCGGTCGCGATCACGACGGCCCGGTTCCCCGTCACGCCGAGGCGGCCGGCGAGCGGGAGCGCCAGCAGCGTGTGGCTCCCGACGATGCTCCCCAGCAGCGCCGCCGCCGGGAGCGCGTAGCCCAGCAGGCCGGGCGCGAGCGCGAGCGCGAGCGCCATCGGGACGGCGAACGACAGGGCCCCGAACGCCAGCGCGGTCGTCCGCTGCCGGGCGAACTCGGCCAGGTCGAGCGAGATGCCGGCCATGAACATGAGGTACAGCAGGCCGAACGTGCCCAGCAGCACGAACGTCGCGTCGCGCTCCAACAGCCCGGTCACGCTCGGGCCCGCGACGGCGCCGAGCGCGATCAGCCCGACCAGCCCCGGCACGCGGAACCGCTCGAACAGGAGCGGCCCCACCAACAGAATCCCCATCGTGATGGCCACGATGAGGACGGGGTCGGCGACGGGGAGCTCGGGGACGGGGAGGAAGTCCACGGGGCGGGCGCGGGGGGGCGGCGTCAACCTCGCCCGCTCCGCACCGTTCCGCCCGGCTGGCGGGGGCGGAGTGATGAGCGCCTTCTCCCGAGTCCATCGCTCCCGACCCTCGTCTTGTCCCCGCAAGCGGGATGCGGCACACCCTGAACGGACGTAAAGAGCCTGCCCCCGCGAAGGCGGGGGATCTCAACTCAGGGTGCCAAACCACTAGGAAGCGATGCCGACGAACGACGCTTCGTGCTGAGATCCTTCGCACGCTCAGGATGACAAGGCGGGGGAGGGTGCGGTGGCCGCGGAGGACGGGCAACGAGCAGGGCGCGGCCGACAACCGCATCTGCACCGACGCACCGGCCGGTAGTGCATCTGCCCCAGATCCCCCGGCGGAGACGTCGCTACGATGGGGCCATGCGCGCGCTCGTCCTGTCCGTCCTCCTGTCCGGCTGCGTCTCGTACACCGTCGGGCCGGGCCACGTGCTCCACCCGCGCCGCGACGCCGAGACCGGGGGGCTCGCGCTCGACTCGGCGGCGGTGGCCGAGGCCGTCCCCGGCACTACGGTGGAGTCGTTCCCCATCCAGACGCCCGACGGCGTGGCGCTCTACGGGCTCCGGGCCCGCCACACCGCGCCCGACGACGCGCGCCCGACCGTCCTCTACTTCGGCGGCAACGGGTTTCGGATGTCGGCCCTCGGGATGAAGAAGCTCGTCCCGCTCTTGCGCACCGGCGCCGACGTGGTGCTCGTCGACCACCGCGGCCACGGCCGGAGCCCCGGCACGGCGACGGTCGACGCGCTCAAGGCCGACGCGCTGGCGGTGTTCGACGCCGTCGCGGCCGAGGTCGGCGCCGAGCGCGTCGTCGTCCACGGGCACTCGCTGGGGAGCTTCTTGGCGAGCCACGTCGGGGCGCACCGGGACGCGGGCGGCGTCGTGCTCGAGAACTCGGCGACGACGACCGGGGCCTACGTCCGCTCGCGGTACGACTTCTACCCGGTGTTCCGTCCGTTCGTGCGGCTGGACGTCGACCCGGCGCTGGCGGACGAGGGGAGCCTGGGCCCGGTCCGCGAGATCACCGAGCCGCTGCTGATCCTGGCGGGCGCGCTCGACGCCCGGATTCCGGCCCGGATGAGCCGGGAGCTGTACGCGGCGTCTCCGCTGGCGCCGGGCCGCAAGCGGCTGGCCGTGTTCGAGACGGCCGGCCACAACCGGGTCCCGTTCCACCGCGACTTCCCGCGCGTCTACCGCTCGTTCCTCGCCCTCGTCCGCGCCGGGGCGTCGATGTCGGGGCCGTCCGGCGCCAGCCACGCGACCAACTGATCCGTCACCTCGGGCCGGCGGAGTAGCTCGAAGTGGGTCATCCGCGAGAACACCCGGGTTCGGTCGGCAGGCACGCCGAGGTCGCGGGCCGGGTCGCGGTGGCGCCCGAGCGCGCTGTCGAGCGGGACGAGCCCGTCGCCCAGCGTCTGGTCGCGGACGCCGCCGCGCCCGTCGCCCGTCGTCGCGGCGACGAAGTAGGTGGCGACGCTGAGCGGGACGATCTGGCGGGCGTCGGGGCCGCGTGCGAACCGGTCTCGGCCGGTCCAATCGGCGTCGGAGAGGTTGCCCCGGCGGAGGTCGGTCACGCCCGCGCTGCGGACTTGGCCGACGCGGGCGTAGGGCGCCGACCACCGCGTCGCCTCCAGCATCGCGTCGGCCACGTTCCCGATCCGTTCGAGCGGGGCGCCGTGGTGGGGCGTCCCGAGCGTGACGAGTGAGACGTCGCGCGACGGCCACCCGTGGCCCGCCTCGGCGCCGAGGTGGAGCGCGCTCCGCAGGACGAGCCCGCCCATGCTGTGGCCGACCAGCACCAGCCGGCGGACCGGCACGGGCCAACCGGCCACCACCCGGTCGAGCAGGCCCGCGAGGTCTCGGCCGGACTCCGACACGTGCCGCCCGCTGTTGTAGCGGACGGCCAGCGCCGTCGCCCCAAGCGCCTCCGCCAGCACCGCGCGCGGGTCGTGGGCCGCGTCGCCCCACTGGCCGTCGTGCATGCACAGCCCGTGGACGTGGACGAGCAGCACGCCGGACGGGTCGGTGAGGGTGGTGAGGTCGAGCGCGCGCCCGTCGAGGCGGATCTCGGCGACCGTCGCCAGCGGGTTGCCCTCAGCCGCCAGCCAGTCCCCAACGACGCCGTTGAGCGCGGCCACGGCCGCGTCGTGCGCGGCCGACGAGCGGGGAGCGGAGGGCGTGGCCGAGCGCTCGGCCACCGCCAGCCCGCCGTCGAGGAGCCGGGCCACGCCTCGCGTCACGGCGCGGACCATCCGGTAGACGACCCCCGCGATTCCGCGCGCGCGCCGAGGCCGGCCCCGGGGGCTGGCGATGGTGGCATGCGCCGCCTCCACCACGTCGGTCACGCCAGTCACGGCGTCGCTGGCGAGGCGGGCGGCGCCGCGGAGGTGGGGGACGGACATAGGCGCGGCGGGGCGGCCGTTCACGTCCCGCCGGCGCTCAGGTTGCGCGGCCCGCCCGGTCTTGGGGACGCCGGATGGGATCGGCGGCGCGCATTCGCGGATCTAGGTTGGGGGCGTCTCCCCCCCGACTCCATGTCGACGATCCCGCTCGCGAGACCTGTGGCCCTGCTCGCCGTCCTCGCCCTCGCCGCGTGCGACACGGTCGGTTCTGGCGACCCCGACTTCGGAGCCGCGTACGTTCTCGACCCGGCGTCTGCGACACTCGACGGCGGTGTGCTCCGGGCGACCGTCAGCTACAGCGGCGGGTGCCAAGAGCACACGTTCCGGGCCGACTCGCGGCGTGCCAATGGCGGCGTCGAGGTCTGGCTCGTCCACGGCGGAACGCCCGACCCGTGCGAGGCTGCCATCACCGAGACGGTTGTGGCCCCGGTCGACATCGCCGCCGACGCCGTCCCGGTCGTGCTCTTGGCACCGCCCGACACGTCGGTCCTGCTCCGCGCCGCCCGCTGACGCCGACGGGACTACGCCTCCGCCTTGCGGGCGTTCGTGGCCCGCTTGCGCTCGTGGGGGCCGAGGTGCCGCTTGCGGATCCGCGTCGCCCTCACCCCTCGGTCACGTGAGCGCGCACGACGGCAAGCAGCGAGTCGATCTCGTCTGCGATCTCCTTCCGGTCCGCGAAGGGCGTGGCCGGACCGAGGGCCTCGTAGCGGAATCGGACAGCGAACACGTTGAGCCGAACAAGAGCGAGGAACGCGGCGACGTCGTGGCCCGCGTCGACGAGGGAGCCGAGCAGAGCGCTGAGGTCGTGGGTGCGCGAGTAGTCCTTCGAGTCGGCGGTGAGCCACGCCTTGAGCGCCTTCTCCGCCGCCTGCTGCGCGCGGAACCCGACGATCTCATCGGCGATGTCCCGGTTCGGGATCATGGCTCGCAAGGCCAGAAGGTCTCGCTCCGCGAGGGCCGGAAGGGCCCGTGCGTGCTCGCGGTCGCTCATGCCGCACGCTCGTACATCACACGGCCGTCGCGGAGCGCGCGGGCGATGACGTGGTTCGTCGTCGCCCCCCACTTCTCGACCTCGCGCTCGGACACCACGAGGAGGTCGGTGGGCGTGCGGAACGGGGCGAGGATCCTCCAAAGCCGGACCATCTCGGAGGCCCGCGTGCGCTCGTCGAGCGGGCCGTCCTCCACGATCAGGAGGTCGACGTCGGAGTCGTCGCCGGCTTGCCCCGTGGCGTGGGACCCGAACAGGACGATGCGCCGGGGCCGGGCGGCCTCGGCGAGGGCGGCGACCATGCGGGAGATCGGCGGCGTCATGGCCGAAGGTACGCGCCTCGGTGGCTCCGCCGGCGTCGGTCCTGGCCCTTACGCCTCGGCCTTGCGGGCGTTCGTGGCCCGCTTCCGCTCGTGGGGGCCGAAGGTGGCGGCCTCGGTCCAGAAAGCCTACGCCTCGGCCTTGCGGGCGTTCGTGGCCCGCTTCCGCTCGTGGGGGTCGAGGTGCCGCTTGCGGATCCGCATGGCGGTCGGCGTGATCTCGATGAGCTCGTCCTCGCGGATAAACTCGATGGCCTCCTCGAGCGACATCCGCTTGGGCGGGTTGAGCTTCTCGAAGTTGTCCGAGCCGCTCGCGCGCATGTTGGTCAGCTTCTTCTCCTTGGTCGCGTTGACCTCCATGTCCTCGTCCCGTGCGTTCTCGCCGACGACCATCCCGTTGTAGACCTCGTCCTGGGGCCCGACGAACAGTTGGCCGCGCTCCTGGAGGTTGACGATGGTGTACGGCGTGACTTTGCCCTGACGGTCGCTCACGATGGCGCCCGTCGCGCGGTGCGTGATGTTGCCGGCCCAGGGCCGGTAGCCGTCGAAGATGTGGGTGAGCAGGCCCGTGCCCTTGGTGTCGGTCAGGAACTCGGTCCGGTAGCCGATGAGCCCGCGCGCCGGGATCTCGAACGTCAAGCGGACGCGCCCGCCGCCGTTGTTCTTCATCTCGACCATCATGCCGCGCCGCGTGCCGAGCGTCTCGATCACGACGCCCATGAACTCCTCGGCCACGTCGATCGTCGCCCGCTCGTAGGGCTCCATCAGCTTGCCGTTCGTCTCCTTCGTGATCACCTGCGGCATCCCGACGGCGAACTCGTAGCCCTCGCGCCGCATCTGCTCGATCAGGATGGCCATCTGGAGCTCGCCCCGGCCGAACACGATGAACTTGTCGGCCGAGTCGGTCTCCTCGATCCGGAGCGAGAGGTTGGCCTCGCCCTCCTTCATCAGCCGGTCGCGGAGGTTGCGCGAGGTCACGTACTTCCCGTCGCGGCCGACGAACGGGCTGTCGTTGATCCGGAACTCCATCGACAGCGTCGGCTCGTCGATGGACAGGGCCGCGAGCGGGACCGGGTCGTCGGCGTCGGCGATGGACTCGCCCAGGCCGATCCCCTGCATCCCGGCGACCAGGATGATCTCGCCGGCCGGCGCGCTCTCGGCCTCGACGCGCGCGAGCCCCTCGCTCACGAACAGCTGCGTCACCTGGGCCGGCTCGCGCTCGCCGTCGCGCTTGCAGAGCAGCACGCGCTGCTTCTGGCGGATCGTCCCGTTGACGACGCGGCCGATGGCGATGGGCCCCAAGAAGTTGTCCGGCTTGACGTCGGTGACCAAGACCTGGAGCGGCGCCTCGGGATCGCCCTGGGGCGCCGGGACCGTGGTCACCATCGCGTCCAGGATGGGGCGGAGGTCGGTGAGCTCGGCGCCCAGTTCGGTCGTGCACTGGCCGTCGCGGGCGACGGCGTAGATGACGGGGAACTCGATCTGGTGCTCGCTAGCGTCGAGGTCGATGAAGAGGTCGTAGACCTCGTTCAGCACCTCCTCGGCCCGGGCGTCCTGGCGGTCGATCTTGTTGATGACGACGATGGGCTCCAGCCCGAGCGCCAGCGCCTTCGACAGGACGAACCGCGTTTGGGGCAGCGGCCCCTCGGCGGCGTCGACCAACAGCATGATGCCGTCGACCATCCGCAGCGTCCGCTCGACCTCGCCCCCGAAGTCGGCGTGGCCCGGCGTGTCGACGATGTTGATCTTGACCTCTTGGCCGGCGAGCGGCCCCGCGCTCGGCGTGTAGCGGACGGCCGTGTTCTTGGCCATGATCGTGATGCCCTTCTCGCGCTCGAGGTCCATCGAGTCCATCACGCGCTCGGCCACGTCCTCGTTGTCGCGGAACGTGCCGGACTGCCACAAGAGCGAGTCGACGAGGGTGGTCTTGCCGTGGTCGACGTGGGCGACGATGGCGACGTTGCGGATCTGCATGGGACGGGCGGCCGGAAGGGGGACGGTCCCGGCCAAGGTCCGCCGGGGACGGTGAGGGCGCGGGCGAGGCCCGGTGCGTTCGGGGCGAAGACGGGAGCCTCAGGCGACGGCGGCTCGGCTCAGCCGTGGACGACGAGCAGCGACGCTGTCACTTCGACGAACCGGGCGCCCCGCTCGACTGTGGCCGCGATGTCGGCGAGTCGGGGGACGATGAGGGCGTCGAGGCCTCGGTTGGACAGGTTGCCGGTCGATACGAGCAACAGCCGAGCCGGGCGGCGGGACAAGACGTGCGACGCCACAAAGTCGGCGTCCTTCGTCACGACGGCGCGGTCCTCGGCGTCTGCACGACGGGCTACCTCCGCGTCCGGCGTCGCGTTTCCGTCCGGCAGGTCGAGCGTGTGGACCGCGTCCCACCCCGCGTCGGCGAACCGATAGGCCAGCCGACGGGGGAGCTGGGCGTCGACGAGGGCCCTCACCCCGTGATGGGGAGCGCCCGCTGGGTCCGTGTGATCTCGGCCGCGTACGCCAGCGCTGCGCGGATGTCGTCGGGTTCGAGGTCCGGATAGTCGGCGAGCACGTCGGCGGGCTCCATCCCGCCGCTGAGCAGGTCGAGGATTGTCTCGACCGGGTAGCGCAGGCCTCGGATGCACGGCTTCCCATGACAGAGCGCGGGGTCGACGGTGATCCGGTCGAGGAGGGCCATGGGGTCTCGGATGCCTAGGGTGGAGGATACGCCATCTCCCAACGTCAGGGGCACCGCGTCCGGGGACCGGCGTAGGCCGGGCTGCCCTCCACCCCTCCATGTCTCGGATCCCGCTCGCGGGGCGGGCCGCCGGCCTCGCCCTACTCGCGTTCGCCCTCGTCCCCGGCTGCACCTGCTCCGGCGTCAACCGGGGCGACGTCAACCTGGTCTCGCTCGACGACGAGTGGGCGCTTGGCGACCAACTCGCGGCCGAGGTCGACGCCCAGACCGAGCCGCTCCCCGACGCCGACACCCAGGCCTACCTCGACGACCTGGGCGGCGCGCTCGCGGCCCGGACCGACCTCGCCGACCGAGAGTGGACGTTCACCGTCCTGGCCGACCCCGCCGTCAATGCCTTCGCGCTGCCCGGCGGGCACGTCTACGTCCACGCCGGGGTCCTCGCGGCGGCCGAGACCCAGGACGAGCTGGCGAGCGTCGTCGCCCACGAGGTGGCCCACGTCGCGGCCCGCCACAGCACCGAGCGGATGGTGAAGGCCCACGGGCTCTCGCTCGCCGCCGGCCTCGTCCTGGGCGACGACCCCGGGCTCGTCCGCCAGCTCGTGGCCGAGGCCGTCGGGCGGAGCGCGCTCGCCCGCTTCTCGCGCACCGACGAGCGCGAGGCCGACGAGGTGGGGATGGACCTGATGGTCTCGGCCGGCTACGACCCGGTGGGCCAGGCGGCCATGTTCGAGACCCTCGCGGCGCTCCGCGCGCGACGGCCGGGCCCGGTCGAGCGGTGGTTCGCGACGCACCCGCTCGGGGAAGAGCGCGTCGAGGCCGCCGTCGAGGCTGCGGCTGACCGCAGCGCCGAAGGGCCTCCGGCGACGGACCCGGAGGCGTTCCGCGACGCCCGCGCCCGCGTGCTCGCCGTGGCCGCCTCCCACCGGGGGAGCCCTGAGTTCGGGGCCGAGCCCGAACGCGCACCGAGCCGAGCCGTTGACCGCTGACCCTTCTCTCACCCGCATGTCTCCCACCCAACTCAGCCGCGAGCTCCGCACGGCCGACACCGACACGCTCACCCGCCGCCGCGCCGTCGTCGCGCTGTCGAACGTCGGGGCGCTTGCCGGCGTGATCGTCGGGCTCTACCAGACGGGCGTGATCCACCACCTGCCCGACCTGCCCGGCAAGATCTGGAACGCCGACAAGGTCGACGCCTCGGACTACGCCTACAAGCGGGCCCGCACGCCGGACGCGCTGATGATGACGGTCAGCTACGGGATCACGGCGTGGCTGGCCGGCGCCGGTGGCAAGGACCGCGTCGAGCGGCTGCCGTGGCTTCCCGTCGCGCTGGCGGCGAAGGTGCTCGGTGACGCCGCGTTCGCGCTCAAGCTGGGCCGGGAGGAGTGGGCCACCAACAAGGCGCTCTGCTGGTACTGCCAGAGCGCGACGCTGGCCTCGCTCGCGTCCGTTCCGCTCGTGCTCCCCGAGGCCACGAGGGGCTTGAAGCGCCTGCTCGGCCGCTAGGACAGAATGCGTGTGGGCGTATGGGCGGAGAGAGTGTGGGAGGGGCGATCCCGCCCTAGCCGTCACCCTCCCGCACGTCCATCCCCCACGCCGCCCCGAACTCCGCTCTGACGCTGTCCCAGCGGAACGGACTCACTGACTCACCGACCCACTGAACTCCCCATGTCCATTCAGCTCAAGCCCGTCTCCGACCAGACCCTCGTCATCACCGGCGCCACGTCCGGCATCGGCCTCGCGACCGCCCTCGAAGCGGCCGACCGCGGCGCCAACCTCGTGCTCGTCGCCCGGTCGCCGGAGCGGCTCGACGCCGCCGCCGAGCAGTGCCGCGCCCGCGGCGCGACGGTCGAAACCTTGGCCGCCGACGTCGCCGACTTCGCCACGCTCGAACTGGCGCACGAGCAGGCCCACCAGGCGTTCGGCGGGTTCGACACCTGGGTCAACAACGCGGGCGCGAGCGTCTACGGCCAGCTTGTCGACGTGCCGATCGAGGACGCGCGGCAGGTGTTCGAGACGAACTACTGGGGGACCGTCCACGGGAGCCTGGTCGCCGCGCGGCACTTCAAGGAGCGCGGGCAGTCCGGCGCCATCGTCAACGTGGGCTCGGTCCTGAGCGACCGGGCGTTCCCGCTCCAGGGCCACTACTCGGCGACGAAGCACGCCATCAAGGGGTTCACCGACGCCCTCCGGATGGAGCTCGACAAGGAGGACGTGCCCGTGAGCGTGACGCTCATCAAGCCGAACGCGACCGACACGCCGTACCCCGAGCACGCGGCCAACTACATGGACGAGGAGCCGGCGCTCCCGACGCCGGCTTACGCGCCCGAGGTGGTCGCCCGGGCGATCCTGTCGGCGGCCGAGAAGCCGGTCCGCGACGTGACCGTCGGGGCCAAGGACGGCGTGATGTCGGCGCTGGGGCTGGTCGCGCCCGGCCTGGTGGACAAGATCTCGGTGCCGGCCTTCTTCGACCAGCAGAAGTCGGGGACGCCGGCCTCGGGCGACCACCGCGGCAACCTCTACGAGCCGCCGTCGACCCCGGGCCGGACGCGCGGCGGCGTCGACGGCCACGTGTTCGAGTCGAGCGTGTGGTCGCAGGCCCAGCAGCGGCCGCTCGTGGCGCTTGGCGCGGCCGTGGCCGCCGGGCTCGCGCTCGCGCTGATCAGCCGGGACTGACGCCGATCCGGCGGGGGCTGCCTGGTGGCCACGTCCCACTCCGATGCCGTTCCGGGGCACGCCACCGGCGTGCCCCTACGACGACTGTGGCCGCGAGACGGAGCCGATTCGCCACGCCCGGGAAGTCGTCCGGTCCCACTCCGGGCCCGGCGCTACGCGGTCGCGCCGAGCAGCGCGTCGACTTCGGCGAGGTCGTCGTCGGTGAGCGTCCACCCGGCCGCGGCCACGTTGCCATGAACCTGAGACGGCTGGGTCGCCCCGGCGATCACGGACGCGACCGCGCCGTGCGCCAGCAGGTACGAGAACGCGAGGTCGAGGATCGTGTGGTCCCGGGCCTCGGCCCAGCCGATCAGACGCTCGACCGCCTCCAGGTTGTCGTCGGTCAAAAGGGAGTTGCCCATGCCCTTGAACCGGCTGCCCTCTTTGCCGCCCAAGCGCGAGCCTTGGGGCGGAGCGTCGCCCCGGCGGTACTTGCCGGTGAGGAGGCCGCTCTTGAGCGGGAAGTACGGGACGAAGGCAACGCCGAGCTCGCGGCAGGCGTCGAGCGTGCCGGCCTCGGGCTCGCGGTGGAGCAGGCTGTACTCGTTCTGGACCGCCACGAACCGGACCCCCGTCGCCGCGGCCTCGGCCTCGCGGAGCTGGTCGACGGAGAGCCCCGAGCACGCCACCTCGCGGACTTTCCCCTCGGCCACCAGGTCCGCCAGTGTGCCCAGCGTGTCGGCGACGGGCGTGTCCGGGTCGGGCCGGTGGAGGTAGTACAGGTCGATCCGGTCGGTGGCGAGGCGGCGCAGGCTGCCCTCGCACGCTTGGCGGACCGCCTCGGGCCGAGCCTGCCCCGCGTCGTCGTCGCCGCCGCGGTAGCCGAACTTGGTCGCGATCACGACGTCGTCGCGTCGGGCCCCGAGCGCGCGGCCGAGGAACGCCTCGCTGGCGCCCTCACCGTAGAGCTCGGCCGTGTCGAAGTGGGTGATGCCGGCGTCGAGCGCCGCATCCACCACTTGTTGGGAGGTGACCTCGTCGATGTGCCAGCCGAAGTTGTTGCAGCCGAGCCCGACGGTGGAGACGTCGAGCGAGCCGATGGAGCGGGAGGTCATGGGAACGAGGAACGAGGAAGTGGGAACGAGGAAGGGGAAGCCGCGCTGGAGGAATCGCGTTTCCGCCTTCCCCGTTCCGTGTTCATCGTTCCTCGTTCACCCACACCGTCGTCTCGGGTCGGAAGGCGAACCACGCGAACGCGAACGTGTCGTGCGTCAGGAGCGAGCGGAGGCGTGTGCCTTTGAGCGGGCCAGCGGTGGCGGTGCCCGTCACGTCCCACACGCTCCCCGTCTCGGCATCAACGACGACCCCGCCGTCGAGCCGGAACGAAAGCGCCGTCGCCCGGCCGTCCACATCGACGCGGCGGTCGAACGCGCCGGCCGAGCCGACGGCCCGGCCCGAAGCGATCTCGGCCTCGCCGAGCGCCGTCGCCGTCTCGCCTTGATGGACGACGACGAGTGGGACGCCGCCGAGCGTGTCCTCGACCACGCCCGCTGCGCGGGTCCGGTCGGCGGGGTAGGCCCGGAAGTGGCCGCCGGCCTCGACGGCCACGACGCGCGCCATCGGGCGGAGCCGCCCGTCGGCCGGGCCGTCGTAGAGGAAGGGTCTCTGGTCGGCGTCGTCGTAGCCGACGTACGGGTTCTCGCCGTAGGGCCGGGCGTGGCCCGTCTCGCGCGACAGGACGGGCGCGCCGGGCGCCGCCGCCCGGGCCTGGGCGAACGACACGATCTGGGCCGGCAGCACGTCCAACGTCGTCCCCACCAAGTCGCCGACGAGCGCTTCGCCCGTGTACTGCTGCCACAGCGTCTCGGTCTGGCGGTCGAACATCACCAGGTCCGAAAACCGGAGCAGGCCCGACACGCCGAACTCGAGCGTCTGGGTCTCGCCCTCGACCCTCACGCGGCGGTCGACGGCGACGGCGCTGTAGCACAGCGGGCAGAACGTGACCGCGACCGGCACCCCGCCGAGCGTGTCGTTGACGATCTCGTGCCACGTCAGGATCTGCAACGGGTACACCTTGGCCGCGTCGCCGAGCCGGAGCAGGACGACCGGCTCGCGGTCCGCCAGCCACTCGCCCGCGGCCTCCGCCGAGACGAACCGGGGCGCGTCGATGGACGGGATCCCGTCCTTGGGCGGCCCGCCGGTCCGCAGCTCGGCCAGGTCGATCGTCCGCTTCTCCGTGTTCGTGTCGAACCCGGGCAAGGCCGGCGCGGGCGACTGGGCCTCGGCGCATCCGGCGACGGCGAGGACGGCGGCGAGCAAAGCGGTGGCGGTGCGCATGGACTGAAGGACGCGCCCTCGTCATCCGCCCTTACGGCGTCACCGCGCGTCGGCCGGGTTCTGGAGGCGGAAGGCGAGGGCCGCCAGCGCGCCGCCGGAGAACGTCGCCACGAGGTAGACCCACAGGCCGTCCACGCTCCGCCCGTCGCCGATGGCGAGGTCCACGAGCGCCGGGCCGAGCGCGACGGCCGGGTTGAACGCGCCGCCCGAGATGGGCCCGGCCGCGAGCGCCCCGCCCAGCACCACGAGCCCGATGGCCAGCCCGTAGTGGTCGTTCCCCGCCAGGCCCGAGGCCGTGGCCACGTTGAGGATGACGAGCACGAGCAGGAACGTGAACAGGAACTCGAGCAGGAAGAACGCCCCCAGGCCCGTCTCGGCCGCCGGCATCACCTGGAGCACGTCGCCCGTGATGGTGTCGGCTGCGAACGCGCCGAGCACGCCGGCGAACACCTGGACCCCCATGTACGGCCCGACCTCCGAGGGTGGCATCCCGCCGCGCAGCCAGAAGGCCAGCGTCACGGCCGGGTTGTAGTGCGCGCCCGACGTGTGGCCCCCCATGTAGATGGCCCCGATCAGGACGCCCGCGATCGCGAACGGCGCGTCGTCGCTCCCGATCAGGGCCGTCAGCCCGATGGTGAGGACCAGAAAAAAGGTGCCGACGAACTCGGCGAGCAGCTTGGGGACCACGAGGGGCAGGGGGGGAGGGGGCCGCAAGCTAGGCGGCCTCTCTAGCCCACGTTGCGGGGCGCCGGCCCTGGTGCCCCGAGACTGGGGACCGACGACCGGGGGCCGACGACCGGGGCCGGGCCGGTGGTGTTCCGTCCTCCGTCCCCGACTTCTCGAGGTGCGGTCGCCCTGACTGGGAGGCTCGACAGACTCCGAGGCCTCTCCGCCCGGACCTACCTTCCGACTCCCGCTCGGCAGGCGGACGAGGCCGAAGGCACGGCGCGTCTGGTACCATTCGGCCCGCTAACCTCGTCGGCGACGCCGCCCTACTTGACCTCACTGATGGCCAAACTGATGGCCAAAGGCCGCTCCAAAACCGGCGCCTCGTTCGACGACCTCGCGACGGGCTTCGCGCACGGCCAGTTCGCCCCGCTGTACTTCTTCTACGGCGAGGAGGGCTGGTTCATGGACGAGCTGCAGCGGCTCGCGATCGAGCACGCCGTCGCGCCCCACGAGCGGGACTTCAACCTGGACGTCGTGTTCGGGCCCGAGGCGAGCGCCCAGCAGGTGCTCGCGCAGTGCGCCCAGTTCCCCATGATGGCCGCGCGGCGGCTGGTCGTCGTGCGGGGGTTCGAGAAGCTCGACGGGAACGCCCTGTTCAAGACCTACGCCGAGGCGCCGAACCCGCAAGCCGTCGTCGTCCTGCTGTGCAGCGCCAAGCCGAACGTCTCGGCTCACCCGTACCGGGCGCTCCGCGAGGCGGCCGTGTGGTCGAACTTCGAGCCGCTCAAGCCGGCGGCCCTGCCGGGCTGGGTCGAGAGACGGTTCCGGGCGCGGCGCGTCGAGACCGAGGCCGGGGCGGCGGCCATGCTGGCCGAGCTCGCCGGGGCCGACCTCCGGTCGCTCGACGCCGAGGTCGACAAGCTCGTCACCTACGTCGGCGACCGGACGCGCGTCACGCGCGACGACGTGCTCCGGGCCGCGGGCCACTCGGCCGAGCAGAACCCGTTCGAGCTCCAGGCCGCGCTCGGCCGCGGCGACGTCCCCCGCGCGCTCGCCATCGCCGACGCGCTTCTGGCCCAGGCGGGCAACCGGGCGGGCGAGGCCATCCGGATCGTCGCCCTGCTCTCGGCCCACATGACGAAGCTGTGGAAGCTGACAGGGTGTCTGGAGGCGGGCGTCCCCGAGCGCGAGTGGGCCGGACAGGTCGGCGTGCCCCCGTTCTTCGTCCGCGACTATGTGCCGCCGGCCAAGCGGTACGGCCCGGCCGGCGTCCGCCGGGCGTTCGAGGCGCTCTTGGCCGCCGATCTGGAGTTGAAGGGCGGCTCCCGCCGCGACGAGCGGCTCGTCCTCACGCTCGCGCTCCGCCGTGCGGCGGCGCCCGCATCGCCCCACTGAGTGGGGGAATGCACGAAAGTTGGCCGGTACCTGTTCCGACAGGGATCCCGGGCACGCTCCTTGCGCCTCCGGAGGCGCTGACAATCCGGCGCCCCTCCGCCCACCACCCCCTCTCTCCCCTCTATGCCGACCCTCAAGAAGCAGACGTTCGCCAAGGTCAACCGGACCGTGACTCCGGCCTCTAAGAACCACGGCGTCCTGTCGCAGATGAATGACGAGGACCTGATGTCCCAGTTCCAGATGGGGACGGTCGAGGCCTTCGACATCTTGGTCAGCCGGTACCACGACCCCCTCACGAACTACATCTATCGGTTCCTCGGCGACCTCAAGGAGTGCGAGGACCTGCTTCAGGAGACGTTCCTCCGCGTCTACCGCAACCGACACAGCTACCGCCGGATCGCCAAGTTCTCGACCTGGCTCTACACCATCGCCGGCAACCTCGCGCGCTCCGAGTACCGCAAGCGGAAGCGCCGCCGGCTCTACAGCTTGCAGTCGGTCAACCGCGACGACGAGGAGTACGAGGTCGAGATCCCGGACGAGACGTTCCTCCCGGACAAGCACGCCGAGGGCACGATCCAGGACAAGTACATCCAGGACGCGCTGGCCCAGATCCCCGAGGAGTTCCGCGAGGTCGTCGTCCTCCGTGACGTCCAGCAGCTCGCCTACGAGGAGATCGCCGACATCACGGGCTTGCCGATGGGCACGGTCAAGAGCCGGATCAACCGCGGCCGGACCAAGCTCCAGGGCATCCTGAAGGAGGTCTACACGCCCGAGGAGGCGTAGGCGCCTCGGCTCCCGATTCGCGGGCGGCTTCCTCTGGAGGCCGCCCGCTTTTTTTGCCCGGCCCGTGCGCAGGGGCGCGCTCGCTACGGTCCTCGCCGTCTCTCCACCGAGGCGGGTTGCCGGGCCCCGGGCGCGTCCGCTAGCTTCGTCGTCCGGCTGGCGCTCGCGCCGTCGGAGATCGGGCCCTTAGCTCAGGGGTTTAGAGCGCTCGCCTCACACGCGAGAGGTCGTTGGTTCAAATCCAACAGGGCCCACTTTAGAGCCCGGTATCCCTCAACGGGATACCGGGCTTCTTCTTGGCGGGTAGAACGAGGGTGGAACAGTTGACACACGACACCTGAGACGAACCCCGACCCGGGGGGGAGCGCTACATCACGAGATGTGGCGGGGCGTAGACGATCTGCGACCGGCCGCACAAACGGGGAAGGCACAAGAGGCCGGTCGGTCGGTGGGCCTCCCCGCACTGTCCCGAGCGGGGGCCTGGGGTCAACGTGGGTGACTTCGGCATCCACCCAGAACTGTCCCCGGTCGAGTCTCATGTGCGGCATATCAGGGATCTACTCGTATGGAAACGCACGGCCGGACCCACTCGGCTTCGTTGAACGGGCGACTGCTCGGATGGAGTCGAGGGGGCCGGACGGCGACGGAACGTGGAACTCTCCGGACGGCGCTGTTGCCCTGGGCCACCGTCGGCTAGTGCAGCGCTCACGGTCCTGTAAGCCGGTAGCCGCAGTGCCTGATCCACGACCGCACCTCCAAGACACGCACCCGCAACAGCGCCTCGGCGACGCCCCGCGCAGGCGCTCCCGCGTCCGGGCCGCCACCCCGCGCAGGTGCGCCTTCACCTTCGACCAGCACAGCTCGATCGGATTCCACTCGGGGCTGTACCGCGGCAGGTAGAGCACGCCGACGCTGGCCGTGGCGAAGGCCGCCCGGACCGCCCTCGTCTTGTGGCTCGACAGGTTGTCCACGACCATGACCCGGCCCGGGCGCAGCGCCGGCACGAGCACGTCGGTCACAAAGGCCAGGAACGTCGCGCCGTGCACGCCGCCGTCGAGCGTGTGGTGGCACAGGACGCCGGCGGCCGAGACCGCGCCGACCACCGTCAGGTTCTGGCCGCGCCGGTGCGGAACGGAGCCGTAGACGCGCGCGCCGCGCGCGCTGTGACCCTAACGGCGCGCCATCGCGGTGTTCGAGCCGGCCTCGTCGAGGAAGACGAGCCGGTCGGCGTCGAGCGACGGCTGCTCGGCGACGAAGGCCGCGCGCTCGGCCGCTACGTCGTCGCGCTGCTGCTCGCCGGCGCGGAGCTTTTTTTGCGCGTCAGCTCAAGCCGGAGCCGCGTCCGGTTGACGGTCGCACGGCTGACCTCGACGCCGCGCTCGGCGGCGAGCCAGGTGCGGTGCTCCTCGTCGGTGGCGTCGGGGACGTCGTCGGAGAGCCCCGGCACGGCCTGCGTCGCTGCGCGACCGGCTCAGCGGTGCCGGCGGCTCGCCAGCGCCGCTTGATCTCCTCGGCTGACGCCGAAGCGGTCGGCGACCTGCTGCTCGGCGTCATCGCCTCGGAGTGCGGCGTCGAGTACGCGCTGTCGGAGGTCGGTCTGGAAAGCTCGCATGGTGCGGCGGGAAGTCCTGCCGCAGCTTACATCCTCTCTCGCCCTGCGCTAGAGTGCCGTCAGTCAGGCGCATGCCGGGCGACAGCCAGGAGCGTCACGTCGTCGAACGCAGCCGCCCCACCCGCGTGCGCTGCGAGCGCCGCGTCGAGCCGGGCGAGCACGTCGTCGGCCGACGGCGCCGGCTCGGCCACGATGGCGAGGAGCCGGTCCTCGGTAAAGAACGCCCCGTCTGCGTCCTGGGCGTCCGTGGCCCCATCTGTGAATACGACGAGCGCCTCGCCCGGCGCGAGCGTCGCTTCGGCCGCCCCCACGTCGAGGCCCGGGAGCAGCCCGAGCGCCGGCCCCGTCGGCCCGAGCCGCGCGCGAACGCGGCCGCCCGCGACGACGGCCGGGGCCTCGTGGCCGCCGTTGGCGTACACGAGCCGTCCGCTGCCCACGTCGAGCACGCCGAAAAAGACGGTCGCGAACATGTTGGCCGCCCCGTGTGTGGTCGCGATGTAGTCGCTGACCGTACGGACCGTCCCGCGCACGGCCGCCGCGTCGTCGCCGGGCGGGGTGGAGAGGGCCGTCGAGCGGATCAGGCTCCGGAACAGGGCCATGAACAGGGCCGCCCCCACGCCCTTGTCGCACACGTCGGCGACGACGAGCCCGAGCCGCCCCGCCCCGGCACGGTCTCCACCCGCCCCGCCGTCGCCGGGCATCCAAAAGGCGTCATAGAAATCGCCGGCCACCTCGCGGGCGGGGCGGAACCGGGCGGCGAGGTCCCACCCCGGCGCCTCGGGCAAATGCTCTGGCAGGAACCCGCGCTGGATCTCGCGGCCGATCTCGAGCTCGCGCGCCAGGCTCTCGGTGTAGGCCCGCTCCTCGTCGTGGAGCCGCTTGACGGCCAGGCTCGCGTCGACGCGCGCCCGGAGGAGCGTCGCGTTGAACGGCTTCGGGAGGTAGTCGGCCGCGCCCAGCTTGATGCATCGGACGACCGAGTCCATCTCGTCGAGCGCCGAGACCATCACGACGGGGATGTGGCGCGTGCCGTCGTCGGCCTTGAGCCGCTCCAAGACCTCGTACCCGCTCATCCCCGGCATCATGATGTCGAGGAGGACCACGTCGACCGCCCCGCCCGCGACGGCGTCGAGCGCGGCCGGCCCGTCGGCGACGACCTCGACGGCGTAGCCCCGCTTGCGGAGCCGCCGCGAGAGCATGTCCCGGTTCATCTCGTTGTCGTCGACGACGAGCACGCGCCCGGGCGGGGCGGAGGGCGGGGCGGTCACGGGGTGAGCAGGCGCTGGAGGTACGGAATCTCGGCCTCGGCCGCCGCCTTCCCCTTCGCGATCAGGTCGGGGATGAGGTGGGCGTCCGTCAGGCGGACCGGCCCGTCGAAGTCGGGCATCACGGGCACGATCTCAGCGTGGTGCGCCGCGCTGTAGAAGGCGTACGTCGAGCGGATGAGGTGGTTGACCGTGATCGCCGTGGCGCGGCTGACGAGGCCGGAGAACGACGCGATCGTGTCGCCCGGCCGGTTCTCGAACCCCATCGCCACGATCACCTCGCACCCCTCGCGGATCGCGACGTCGATGGGGAGCGGGTTCGACGTCCCCCCGTCGATGAGGAGCCGGCCGCCGACGGGCCACGGGCGGAGCAGGAGCGGCATCGCCAGGCTCGCCCGGACGGCGTCGCGGACGAGTCCGCGGTCGAGGACGACGGTCTCGGCCGTGTGGAGGTCGGAGGCGGTCAGGAACAGGGGGCGGTCGGCGTCGGCGAACGTGGCCTCGCCGAACACCTCGTCGAGCACGCCGCCGAGCGCCCGGTCGTCGAGGAGCCCGACGCGCTCGGAGAACCCGAACACGCGCGGGAGCGCGACCCGGAGCAGCGACCGATACCGGAGCCCGGTGAACGACCGGCCCCACAAGCGCTCCGTGAGCGCCTCGGCGTCGCTGGACACGAGCCCGAGCGCGAGGGCCGCCGCGTAGACGCTCCCGCCCGAGCACCCCACGGCCACGTCGACCTCGATGCCGGCCTCTTCGAGCGCCCGCCACAGGCCGATCGCCGCGACGCACTTGATCCCGCCCGACCCGATCACGAGCCCCACGCGCGGCCGCCCCGCCCCGCCCCCCGCCCCCGTACCGCGACCCGCCCCGGCCGGCCGGGGCGGGGTGGGGGACCGGGGCGGGGCGGCGTCGCTCACGGTGCCGGCTCCGTCTCCAGGAGCCGCCGGAGGTACGGGACCACCTCCTCGGCCGCCGCCTCGCCCCGCTCGATCACGTACGGGATCTTGCCCGTGTCGAAGAGCCCGACGCGCTCGTCGAACTCGGGCATGACGGGGAGAATCTCGGCGTGGTGGGCCAGGTTGTGGAAGGCGTAGTTGGCCCGGTACAGGTTGTTCGTGTAAACACTCGTGACCTGGAACGCGAACTTCAGCCCCGACGAGACGCGGCGCGGGAGCTCGGCCTCGAACCCCATCGTGAGGATGGCCCCGGCGCCGGCCTGGATCGCCACGTCGGCCGGCATGGGGTCCGAGAGGCACCCGTCGCAGAGCGGCCGGCCGTCGACGGGCCACGGCTTCCACACGAACGGGACGGCGATGCTCGCGCGGACGGCGTCGACGAGCGAGCCCTCGGAGAGCACGACGCGCTCGCCCGTCCCGAAGTCGGTCGCCACGATGTGGAGCGGCGTCGTCGTGTCGGCGAACGTCCGGTCCCCGAACGCGCCCCGCAGGGCGTCGAGGAGCGGCCGGTCGTCGACCATCCCGAACGCGCCGTCGAACTTGAACAGCTTGGGGAACGCGGCGGCCAGGAGCGAGCGGGTGTCGCGCTTCCGGGTGAGGTCGCGGGTCCAGAGCTGGCGCGTGAGGGCCTCGGTCTCATCGGTCGACATCCCGAGCGCGAGGGCCGCCGCGTAGAGGCTCCCGCCCGAGCACCCGACGACGAGGTCGACGTCGACGCCCTCGCGGTCGAGCACGCGCCGGAGACCAATCGCCGCCGCGCACTTGACGGCGCCGGACCCGATCACGAGCGCGACGCGGGGCGGGGCGGCAGGCGAGGGGGAACCGTCGGCGGGCGGGGCGGGCATGGAGAGAGGGCTGGTGCGGCAGCGGGCGGGTCGGTTGGGCGGCCGTGGAGAGTAGGACGTGGGGCGTGGGCGGAGGGGGTAGGGCGGCCCTACGTCCCACGGACCACGCACCCGCCAGTCACGCCCCCTACTCGGCGTAGCTGGCGAGGGCGGCATCGACGTCGTCGTAGAGGCGGAGGATGCTCGTGAAGCCGGAGAGCTGGAGGACCTTGAGCACCTTGTCGCCGACCGCCGCGAGGCGGAGGTCGCCGCCGCCCCGCCGGGCCTCTTTCATGGCACCCAAGAGCGCGCGGAGCCCGGCGCTCGACGTATATCCCACCCCGCTCAGGTCGCCCACGAGCCGGACGTGTCCGTCGCCGATGGCGCCCTGGAGCGCCGCCGTGAGACGGTCGGCCGTGACCGTGTCGACGTTCCCGACGATCGTGGCGACGGCGGCGCCGTCGCGGGGCGTGATCTGGACGTCGAGGTCGTGTTCGTAAGCGCTCATGGGGTGCGTGGTGGTGGGCGGTGTTTGACGAG
This sequence comes from Rubrivirga sp., assembly GCF_965213695.1. GTDB lineage: Bacteria > Bacteroidota > Rhodothermia > Rhodothermales > Rubricoccaceae > Rubrivirga. The sequence goes on from NZ_OZ243912.1 coordinate 762,988, forward strand.
CGTGAGCCGGTTGCCCCCGCCCGGGACCGCCTCGTGGCGGACCTCGTCGGTCGTCTCGCGGATAAGGTGCCACCCCAGCCCGCCCACGGGCCGCTCGTCGGCCGGGCCGCTCGGCGGAAGCGGGGCGGAGGCCGGGTCGAACGGCCGAGCCTCGTCGGTGAGCGTCACGGCCACGGCACCTGGCCCGACCTCGACGCCCAACGTGAGCGGCCCCGCCCCGCCCGCGTACCCGTGGGCGATCACGTTCGCGCACGCCTCCTCGACGGCGAGGTGGAGCGGGAACAGGACGTCGTCGCCCACCCCGCCCTCGGCGACGGCGCGGTCGAGGAACGCGAGGAGGGCCGGGAGGTGGGCCCGCGTCGCGGGCCGCGTGATCTCCGGGCGCGCCGTCGGGCGGGGCGGCGCCGGGCTCACGGGGCCTCGGCCGGCAGCCACGTCCGGATCTTGCCCAAGAGCCGCTTGAGGTCGACCGGCTTCGTGTCGAAGTCGTCGCACCCGGCGTCGCGCGCCTTCTGCTCGTCGCCGCTCATGGCGTGGGCCGTGAGCGCGATGACGGGGATCTGGGCCGTCGCGGGGTCGCCCTTGAGGCGGCGCGTGGCCTCCCACCCGTCGAGGACGGGCAGGCTCATGTCCATGAGCACGAGGTCGGGCCGCCCCGCCCGCGCCCGCTCGACGCCGGCCCCGCCGTCGACGGCGACCTCGACGGCGTAGCCCCGCTTGCGGAGCCGCCGCGAGAGCATGTCCCGGTTCATCTCGTTGTCCTCGACGAGCAAGATCGTAGGCATAGGCGTGACCGCAGTATAGAGGAGTCAGGGAGTCGAGAGGCCGGGCGGGGCGGCGGTCGCCCCGGCCTCGCGCCCGTCGCCGCCGGTCGGGGCGGGGAGGTTGGGGACCGTGACGGTGAACACGGAGCCCTCGCCGGGCGCGCTCTCGACCGCCACGTCGCCTCCCAGCAGCCGCGCGAACCGCCGGCTGATGGCGAGGCCCAGGCCGGTCCCGCCGTACTCGCGCGTGGTCGAGGCGTCGGCCTGGACGAAGGGGTCGAACAGCCTCGACACCTGCTCCGGCGTCATCCCGATGCCCGTGTCGGCCACGCGGAACGCGACCCCCCCGCCCGTGTGGTTGGGGGCGGGGTGGGCCGAGAGCGTGACGGTCCCGTCGTGCGTGAACTTGGCCGCGTTCGAGAGCAGGTTCAGTAGGACCTGCCGGACCTTCGTGAGGTCGGTCCGTAGCTCCGCCGGCGGCCCGTCCGCCTCGACCACGAGCGCGTTCCCGTTCGCCTGGACGAGGGGCCGGACCGTCGCGGCGACGCCGTCGAGCAGGTCGCGGACCGAGACCGGCTCGGCGTGGACGTCCATCTTGCCGGCCTCGACCTTCGAGAGGTCGAGGACGTCGTTGATGAGCCCGAGCAGGTGCCGCCCCGCCCCCTGCACCCGCTCCAGGTCGGGGACGAGGTGGCCGGCTCCGCCGTCCTCGGCGTCCTCGGCGAGCATCTCGGAGTACCCGATGATGGCGTTGAGCGGCGTGCGGAGCTCGTGGCTCATGTTGGCGAGGAACTGGCTCTTCGCCGTGTTCGCCCGCTCGGCCGCGGCCCGGGCTGCCTCGGCTGCCTCGCGGGCCTCGACGAGCTCGCCCGACTGCCGCCGGAGGTCGCGGACGGCCTCCTGCGCGACGGCGACGGCCCGCTCGCGCTGCTGACGGAGCGTGTGGGCCGAGTCGCCGGCGAACGTGAGGTAGAGCCCGCCGACGTAGAGGAACGCCATCTTCGCCCCCTCCGCCGCCCACGACACGTCCACCCCGCTCGCGACCGTCCACACCACGAGCGCGCCGTAGAGGACCGGCGTGAGGTGGACGAACAGGAGCATCCGGGCCGGGGCGTACCCGATCCGGTCGGCCACGCTGAGGAGCGGGACGAAGAAGAGCCAGCTCCGCGTGCCGCCCGTCGCCGCGATGGCTCCGATCACGAACACGAGGTCGACGATGACGAACAGGAACCCGAGGTCGAACCGGGCCTCGGGCCGGTAGAACTGCCGGAGCGCGAGCCACGACACGAGCGAGTAGATCCAGACCGCCGCGAGGTAGGTCCAGAACGGCCCCCACTCGAAGGCGCCCAGGATCGCCACGTTGTGGAGCGGGATGCCGAGGACCCCGATGAGCGTGAGCCCGACGACGCGCGAGAGCGGGACCTCGCGCGTGTTCGTCCGCACGTCGCGCTCGCGGCGGAGGCGGTCGGCCTCGGCGGGGTCGAGGGCGAGGTCGGGGTCGAGGGCGGCGTCGGTCATGGCGCCGTCGCGGTCGTCCGCGCGCCCTCCGGCCGCCCCGCCCCGCCCCGCCCGGACGTCGCGGGCGGGGCGGCCTCGGCAAGATCGACCTCGGGCGGGGTGGCGAGGTCGGGGACCGCGACGGTGAACACGGAGCCCTCGCCGGCCACGCTCTCGACCGTCACGTCGCCGCCCAACAGCCTCGCCAGCCGCCGGCTGATGGCGAGGCCCAGGCCGGTCCCGCCGTACTCGCGCGTGGTCGAGGCGTCGGCCTGGACGAACGGCTGGAACAGCTTCGCGAGCTGATCCGGCGTCATCCCGATGCCGGTGTCGGCGACGCGGAAGACGACCGCCCCGCCCGCGCTGGGCGGGGCGGGGCGGGCCGAGAGCGTGACGGTCCCGTCGCGCGTGAACTTGGCCGCGTTCGAGAGCAGGTTCAGCAGGATCTGACGGAGCCGCGTCTCGTCGGTCTGGACCGTCCCCAGGTCCCCGGCCTCGACGACGAGCCGGCTCCCGCCCCGCTCGACGAGCGGAGCCGCCGTCGAGACGACCGTGTCGAGGAGGGCGTCGAGGTCGACGGGGCGGACGTCCAGCTCGACGCGGCCGACCTCGACCTTGGACAGGTCGAGCACGTTGTTGATGAGCCCGAGCAGGTGCGTGCCGGCGCCCCGGATCTTGCCCAGGTCCTCGGCCCCCTCGGTCTCGCCCTCGTCCTCGGCGTCCTCGATCATCATCTCGGCGTACCCGATGATGGCGTTGAGCGGCGTGCGGAGCTCGTGGCTCATGTTGGCGAGGAACTGGCTCTTCGCCGCGTTCGCGCGCGTCGCCTCGTCGGCGGCGGCCTCGGCCGCCTCGCGGGCGCGGTTCGCCTCCTCGCGGGCCTCGATGAGCGCGACCGACTGCTCGCGGAGGTCCTCGACCGACTGGCGCGAGAGCCGCATGGCCGTCGCCGTCCGCCGCCGGAGCGCCGCCGCGAACAGGCCGGCCTGGGCGAAGTAGAGGCCGGTGAGGTAGAGGAACAGGAGCTTCGCGACCTCCCCGCCCCACGCCACCGCGCGCCCCTCGACGACCACGACCCAGGCCAGGAGCCCGGCGTAGAGGGCCGGCATGAGGTGGGCAAAAAAGAGCGTCCGCCCGCGGCCGTAGACGATCTGGTCGGCCACGCGGAGGAGGAGGACGAAGTAGATCCAGCTCCGGTCGGCGCCCGTGAGGTAGACGGTCCCCACCAAGATCCACACGTCGAGGACGATGAACACGAGGCCCAGGTCGAGCCGGGCGTCGGGCCGGTAGAACCGGCGGAGGACGAGCCACGTGGCGACGACGTAGACCTCGACGGCGACGGCGAACGCGACGAACGATCCCAGGTCGAACGCCCCCACGATGAGCCCGTTGTGGAGCGGGATGCCGACGAGGAGGAGCGTGAACCCGACCGCCCGCCCGACCGGCACGGCGACCGTGTTGAGCCGGACGGCCCGGTCGAGCCGTCGCTGCTCGGCCTCGTCGGCGCTGCGGAGGTCGCGCGTCGAGGTCACGGACGGGCGGAGGACGCTCACGGCTCGGTCTCGGAGGGCACGCCCGGAGGATACCCCGCCCCGCCCGCCCCGCCCTCGCCGTTCATCGTGGGCGGGGCGGTCGGTTTCTCCCTCTGCCGTGCGCGACCCGGACGGGGTGGCTGCTCGGACCCCTCACCCTGTCCCTCTCCCCGAGGGAGAGGGGACGTCGTAGGGAGCACGGCCACCACCCCGCCTCGGTCGTCGTCGGGCGGGACGGCCTGGGAGGAGTCCCCCTCCTGGACAGGAGGGGACAGGGGTGGTGGACCGACCGAGCGGGGCGGCACGTCCAGCCGCCCCGCCCCCACTTGGGCGCTGGCCTCGTCTGGCGAGGGCGGGGCGGTGCCCCGGCCCCGGGCCGCCAGCACCCGGCGGACCTCGGCGAGCACGTCGGTCTGGCCCGCGCGGCCCTTCTGGAAGACGGCCTCGACGTGGCCGTTCAGCCGCCGCCGCTCGGCGTCGGTCACGTCCTTCGCCGTCAGGACCACGACCGGGACGTCGTCGCCGAGCGCGTCGAGGACCTCGAACCCGGTCCCGTCGGGGAGGAGGAGGTCGAGGAGCACGAGGTCCGGCGGTGGCCCGTCGGCGAGGGCCAGCGCGCCCGCCACGGTCGCCGCCTCGCGGACGGCCCACCCCTCGCGCTCGAGCCCGCGCCTGAGCAGGTCGCGCGTGTGCCCGTCGTCCTCGACCACCCAGACCACGCCCTCGGCCGCCCCGCCCAGGTGCCGGCGGACCGTGCGGACCAGCTCGGCCCGCTCGAACGGCTTCGTCACGTAACCGACGGCGCCGAGCGCGTAGCCCAGCGTCCGCTCGTCGGTGATCGTCGCGAGGACGACCGGGATGTCGGCCGTGGCCGGGTCGCCCTTGAGCTCGCGGAGCACGGCCCACCCGTCGACGCCGGGCATGAGCACGTCGAGCGTGACCAGGGCGGGGTGGAGCTCGCGGGCGAGGCGCAGGCCCTCGGCCCCGTCCGCGGCCTCGGCCGCGCGGAGCCCGGCCCGGCGGAGCGTCTGGGCGAGCACGTCGCGGCTGTTCGCGTCGTCGTCGACGACGAGCACGAGCGGGGCCGTCTCCAAGACCGCCCGGGCCGGGCGGGGCGGGACGGGCTCGGCGGTCGCGGCCTCGACGTCGGCCGCGAGGCGGACGCTGAACACGGTCCCCTCGCCCGGCACGCTGTCGACGGCCACGTCGCCGCCCAGGAGCTGGGCGAACCGGCGCGAGATCGTGAGCCCGAGCCCGGTCCCCCCGTACTCGCGCGTGGTCGAGGCGTCGGCCTGGACGAACGGCTGGAACAGCTTCGCTAGCTGCTCGGGCGTCATCCCGATGCCCGTGTCGGCGACGCGGAAGACGACCGCCCCGCCCGCGCCGTCCGCCCCGCCCTCGGTCGTTCCCGAGAGCGTGACGGTCCCGCCGCGCGTGAACTTGGCCGCGTTCGAGAGCAGGTTCAGCAGGATCTGGCGGACCTTCGTGAGGTCGGTCCGCACGTCGGTCGGGAGCCCGTCGGCCTCGACGACGAGCCGGTTGCCGCCAGCGCGCATGAGCGGCTGGACCGTCGCCTCGACGCCGTCGAGCAGGTCGCGGACCGAGAACGTCTCGGCGTGGACGTCCATCTTGCCGGCCTCGACCTTCGAGAGGTCGAGGACGTCGTTGATGAGCCCGAGCAGGTGCCGCCCGGCCGCCCGGATCTTGCCCAGATCCTCGACGGCATCGTCGTAGCCCTCGTCCTCGGCGTCCTCGGCGAGCATCTCGGAGTACCCGATGATGGCGTTGAGCGGCGTGCGGAGCTCGTGGCTCATGTTGGCGAGGAACTGGCTCTTGGCCCGGTTCGCCCGCTCGGCCCCGGCGCGGGCGGCCTCGGCGGCGGCGTGGGCCTCGGCGAGGGCGGCGCTGTGGGCCTCGATCTGGGCGTTCTTGTCCTTCAGCTCGCGGCCCCGGTCGATGGCCGTCTTCGTCACCGACCGCTGGCCGAGCGCGATCACGAGCGCGTACACGCCGACGCTGAGGAGGGCAGCGACCGACGTGGCGATCGACGACGACGCCACGAACCCGACGCCGGACGCCGCGGCGACGGCCCCGGCCGAGCCCCAGTTCGTCGCCACGGTCCCCAGCGCCATCCTCGGCCCGCGCACGGCGGCGGCGGTCGAGACCGTGATCATGATGGCGGCCACGAGGACGACCGGCTGGAGCCCCATCAGCCCCACGGCGGCGCCCATGAGCACGTTGTCGAGGTAGATGTTCCGGTACGACGCCCGGCGCTGCGCCTCGCGCCCGGCCACGCGCGACGTGACTGCGTAGACGAGCGGCGGCCACGCGAGGCACACCGCGACCACCCCGCCCGTCCACCACGCCGGGGCGCCGGCGGCGGCGAACGCGGCGGCGGCGATGGGGACGAGCGTGAGGAACGCGACGGCCCGGACGACGAGGTTCGTCCGCAGCACCGGGTGGACGTCGGGCGGGCCGAGCGCGCGGTAGACGGGGGCGAGGAGGGTCATGGGCGAGGCGTCACGCGGCAGCGGCCGAGCCGAGCAGTGCGGCCGCCCGCTCGCACAGCGTCCGCGCGTTGAACGGCTTGGGCAACGTAGCGCGGGCGCCGGGAACGGCGGCCCCGGCCTCGCCGGTGATGACGAGGACGGGGATGGCCGCGAGCGCGGGGTCCGCCTGCATGGCGCGGCACAGCGCGCGGCCATCGAGGCGCGGCATGGCGAGGTCGGTCACGACGAGGGCCACGGGCCGGGCGCCGAGCACGGCGAGCGCACGAGTCGGGCGGCCTCGACGTGGGCGGGCTCGACGCCGCTGTCCTCGATGCGGGTGGCCTCGGCGGCCTGTTCTCGACGGTCGTCGGCCATCACGTCCAGAGGTCGTCCTCGGCGTCCTGGTCGAATGATTTGACGTAGGCCTCGGTCGTCGCGAGGTCCCGGTGGCCGAGCGTCTTGCGAGAGGCCGGGTCGAGCGCGGCGTCCCGGAGCTTCTCGACCTCGTCGAGCGAGAGCCTCCGCCGGTGGACCGGCTTCGCCTTCGGCTTCTTGTAGGTCAAGAACGGATCGGCGGCCGGCTCGATCTCGCCCTCCTCGACCCCCTGCTTGAACACCCTCCGGAGCCGGGTGAGCTCCTTCCGGGTCGTGTTCGGGTTGTTCTTCGAGACCCGCCGGAGGTGGCGCTCGAACCGGCGGACCGCGTCGGCGTCGACCTCGGCCCACGAGAGCGTGTGGCCGAGCGCGGCGCGGAGCTTGGCCAGCGTCGTCTGGTACTTCCGGTGCTCCCAGAGCTTCCTGTCGGCGGTCGAACGTCGGGTGCGGTGAGAGCTCCACGTCGTAGCCGTCGGCGCCGGGCGTGGCGGCCCAGCGGAGTGCGACCGCTACGGCGTCCACGATCTTGGCCGAGAGCCGACGACCGTGACCGGGTGTGACAGCGGCGCCTGCCGCTCCGACGTCTCGGCCCGTGGTGGGTCGCCGCCTCCGGCCGTACCCTCTCCCTTCCCACTCCAGACGGCGTTGCACCCCAGCACAGACCCGACGAGCCCCTTCCGGCACGTGCGCCGCGCCGTGCGCGCGGCGCTGCTGCCGGTCGACGTGGAGGGGACGTCGCCGGAGGAACGCCTCGCTCCGCTGGGCACCCGGGAAGACCAGCGGGCGTTCGTCCGGCTCGCGCGTCGCCACGGCGTCGCCCCGCTCGTTCTGGCGGGGCTCCGGAGCCTCCCGAGGGGTCCGTCGCCGGCGCTCGCCCGCGTCCTCCACCGGTCGGTCCTCCGCCAAGGCCTCTGGTCGATGGCGCTGCGCGCGGAGCTCGGTCGGCTGGCGGCGCTGCTGCACGAGGCCGGGGTCCCGTTCGTCGTGCTGAAGGGGGTCGCGCTCCACGACGCCTACGGCGCGCTCTCGCTCCGGCCGTCCGTGGACAACGACATCCTGGTGCGCCCGGAGGACTTCGGGACGCTCGAGCACGTCCTCGTCGAGGCCGGGTACTCGCGAGAGCACCGGGCCCCGAGGCAGAAGAAGGCGTACCTCTTCGTCCACGGCCAGTACACGTTCCGCCGCCAGCAGGGCGACCACCGCCTGTCCGTCGACGCCCACACGCGGGTGATGCCGTTCGGGTACCGGTACTCGGAGGACGTGTCGGACCTGCTCCGCCGCGGCCGGACCGTCCTGGTCGACGGCGTGCCGGTCCCCGTCCCCTCCTGGGAAGACCTGATCGTCGTCCTCTGCACGAACGGGCTCAAAGACCTGTGGACCCGGCTCCGGCTCGTCGCGGACGTGGTCGCCGTCTCGGCCCAGGTCTCGGACTGGGACGCCGTCGCGCGTCTCGCGGAGCGCTCGGGCTGCCGGGCCCAGGTCGTCCTCGGGCTGTGCCTCGCGGAGGAGCTGTTCGGCGTGCCCGTGCCGGCGCCGTTCGCCTCCCGCAGCGCTGGCGTGGACCGCCTCACCCGCACCCTCGCCGGTGGCCTCCGAGGCGTGGCGGAGACGCCGGACCTGGCCGGCCGCGTCCGGCTGTTCCTGAGCGCCCAGGACAGCGTCCGCTCGCGGCTCCGCTACGTCCTGTACACCGGCCTGCGGCGCGCGTCGGAGCCGTTCGTCCGGGGCACCGGCTCGATGACGAGCGACCCCGACGGACCCCCGCGCCTGCCCGACACGCACCGACGGGACTCCACACACGGCCGTCAGCGGAGCGGCCCCTCTGGGGAGCTCGGGCGGGGCCTGGGCGGCGGGTCGTAGAACGTCGCCAGCGTGGCGAACCGGCGGGGGCCGCCGCCCACGTTCAGGATGACGCCGTCGGTGGCGATCCAGGCGTGGAACGTGAGCCCGTCCGGGCGGCGGCGGGTCCCGAGCGAGAGCGTCGACGGGATGCCGCGTCGGCGGAGCATGACCCGGCCGGCGAGCGCCTGGGGGAGGCACGTGTCCGGGTAGGGCTTCGACGCCCGGAAGAGGGCCTGGCTGACGGCGATGGCCGTCGGCGACGGCCGGCCGGCGGGCCCCTCCGGCGTGGAGAGGGCCGGGCCGGACGCCCCGAGCACCCACCGGAGCCGGCGGAAGTGGACCACGCGGAGCGCCAGGCGGAACCCGTGGAACAGCGCCGCCGCCTCGGCCGCTCGGACGACCTCGGCGGGCGGCAAGCGGAGGGCGGTCCGGAGGCGTCGGAAGGGGCGTGGAACGGACATGGCTAAGTTTACAAAGCCTCGGGCCGATACCTTCTCCCCCTCACTCACCGCCGACCCCAACCCCGTGTCTCCTGCCCCCCCGGCCGACGCCGTCTACCGTCGCTCCGACGGCGCGAGCGCGGCCACCGTGGACGACCTCGTCGTGCTCCTCAACGTGGACGCCGGGAAGTACCACGGCCTCAACGCCGTCGGCTCCCTCATCTGGGAGGCGCTGTCGGAGCCCCGCTCGATCCGCGACCTCGCGGCCGACCTGACCCGCCAGTTCGAGGTCGACCTCGCCGAGGCCGACCGGGCCACCCGCGCCTTCCTCTCCGACCTCGCCGAGCGCGGGCTGGTCGAGCGCGAGGTCTCGTAGATGGCCCGCACCACGCACCGCTACACCGCCTACGGGCTCGACATCGCGTCCGACCTCGAGCTCCCCGAGCTCGTCTCCGCCGACGAACGGGCCGACGGCCAGGAGGCCGACCTCCGCATCCGGCTCGGCGAGACGCCGGAGCGGATCGAGGACCCCGCCGAGTCCCGCGTCGTGTGGAGCGCCCGGCCCGGCGAGTGGCTCCAGACGATCAACAACGTCGCGCGGTACTACGTCCACGACGGCGGCCGCGAGCTGGTCGTCGAGCGGCTGGGCGGGACCGACGCCGACCTCCGGGCGTTCCTGTTCGGGACCGCGCTCGGCGCCGTGCTCCACCAGCGGGGCCAGTTCGTGCTCCACGCCTCCGCCGTCGTGCTGGCCGGGGGCCACGCCGTGGCCGTGGCCGGGACGGCCGGGGCCGGCAAGAGCACGACGCTCGCGGCCCTCATCGGGCGCGGGCACCGGGTGCTCACCGACGACAAGACGGCGGTCCGGTTCGGGGCCGGGGGGCCCGAGGTGCTCCCGGGCTACCCCACGCTCCGCCTGTGGCGCGACGCCGTCCAACGGATCGGAGCGGACCCCGGCGACCTCCCGGCCCTGCGCGAGGGGATGGAGAAGTACCTCTACCGGGCCGAGGCCTTCCGGCACGAGCCGGCCCCGATGCGCGCGCTCGTCGTGCTCGGCGCGCGGGCCGGGCGGGGCGGCCCCGAGGAGGTCGAGAGCCCGGCCGAGCCCCCCGAGATCGTGAGCACCCGGGTCCACGGGCACCAGGCCGTCCGGACCGTGCTCCGCCAGACGTACCGGCGCCGGATCGTGAGCGGGTCCGGGCTCCAGGCCGAGCACTTCCAATGGGCCGCGAGGCTGGCCAACGCGGTCTCCGTCGTCAGCATCGTCCGGCCGCGGCACGGCGAGACCGTGGACGCCGTCGCGGACGCCGTCGAGGCCGCTGTCGAGGCCGCCGCCGAGACGGCGGCAGAGGCGCCCACGGTCTGAGCCATGGCAGACGTCATCTGGTTGGCCTCCTACCCCAAGTCCGGCAACACCTGGACCCGGGCGCTCCTGGCGGGCTACTTCGGCGAGGGCGCCTTCGACCTCAACCACCTCGGGGCCGATGTCGCCCTCGGCGGGCTCCGCTCGCTGGGCGACCTGCTCGGCGTCGACCCCCACCTGTTCCACCCGCACGAGCTCCTCGAGTACCGGCCCGAGGCGGCCCGCCAGCTCGCCCGCGACGTGGCCGACCGCGACGTGCCGGCCATCCACAAGCTCCACAGCGCCAACCACCCGACCGGCCGCGGCACGCCCGTTTTCCCAGCCGGCGCCGGCCGCGCGCTCTACGTCGTGCGCAACCCGCTCGACGTGGCCGCCTCGTGGGCCCCGTTCTTCGGCGTGACGCTCGACCAGGCCGTCGAGACCCTCAGCGACGAGGGCTTCGTGCTCAACCAGCTGCGCGGCCGGTTCCGGGAGATCCTCCCCGAGACGCTCCTGTCGTGGAGCGGCCACGTGCGCTCGTGGCTCGACGCGCCCGGCGTGCCCGTCCACGTGCTCCGCTACGAGGACCTCCAGGCCGACGCGCCGGCGGCGTTCGCGGAGGCCCTCCGGTTTATCGGGCACGACCCCGACCCGGCGCGCGTCGAGGCGGCCGTCGAGGCGGCCCAGTTCGACCGGCTCCAGGCCCGGGAGGCCGAGGAGGGGTTCCGCGAGCACACCCCGAGGGCGAGGGCCCCGTTCTTCCGCAAGGGGAAGTCCGGTGGCTGGCGCGAGGAGCTGACCCCGGAGCAGGCCCGCCGCGTCGTGGCCGACCACCGCGAGGTCATGCAGCGGCTCGGCTACGGCGACCTCGTCGACGAGGTCGGACGGCGACCGGTTGAGGCGGAGGGCACGGGGGCGTAGGTGTCCGGGCCGCGCCTGCCGAGGCGGCCGTCTTCGGGGCCTGCTCTCAGGACGCGGGCGGCGGCTCAGACACCATGCGCCAAAGGTCCACCAGGCGAAGTTTGGATCCGAAACCAGGCGGCGGTATGCTACCGGCCTCCGGTTTCCACGCTTTGCGGTCCTCACTCAAACCCACGCTCACATGAAAACGCTCGCCGACGCCCGCCAGCCCTGGGAAGCTCCCGCCGTCTCCGACATCGACCTCACCGACAACACCCACGGTGGAGGCACGACGTACTCCGACGAGACCACCTTCCCGAACCCGACCTTCACCGACAACTTCCCCCGCTACCCGATGTCGTAGCGAGCGGGCAGCTCCTGTCTTCTGCGACCGCGAGTGACCCCGATCCGGGGCGCGCTCGCGGTCGCAGTCAGTTGCCAGCGCTCCACAAGGCAGCGTGGCTCGGACGGCCAGCTCTGACGGGCGTCCGGCAAACCGTCCAGACGACGGGCGGTGCGGACGCCCGCGCCGCCCCAGGTCGGCGTCCGTTCGACTCGGGCCTCTAGCGGCGGAGGCCAGCGGGGTCTCCGGCCTCGGCCGATGGGTCGGTTTCGTTCCCCGCGTACGAACCGAACGGCGGCGATGGGGACGTGGCACGGGCCTGGGGCCGGGCTGCCTCAGCGAGTTGCGGGTGTGTCCCCGGCCGGCGCGACTACGCCACCGTCTCGGCGCTTTCGAGCGGACCGCTCCGAGTAGGCCCTTTCACAAAGCCAGCAGCGTCACCCGTCCGATGGCCCTTACCGCGACCCTCCCGCCCTCGTCCACCCTCGACAAGCGGCTGGTGCTGGCGGCCCTCCTCCTCGCGGCCGTCGCCGTCGCGTTCTGGACCGGCTCGCGGTACCCCGCCCTCGACGACAAGGCGCTCATGGGCGGCGACGCCCGGATCGAGGGGCTCGCCTTCGACCAGATCGTCGCCGTGGACGCGGACGCCCCCGTGGCCCTCCGGGTCGGCGCGAACGCGCTCAACTGGGCCTACACCAACAAGCAGGGCATGACGTTCGGGGTGCTGTTCGCGGCCCTCATGCTGACCGTCCTGCCGCTGCTATCGCGACGCCAGTTCGAGGGGCGGATGGCCAACACGCTCTTGGGCGTGGCAATGGGCGCGCCGCTGGGCGTCTGCGTCAACTGTGCCGTCCCCGTCGCTGAGGGCCTGCACAAAGGCGGCGCCCGCGCCGAAACGACGGTCGCCACGTTGCTCTCGTCGCCGACGCTGAACGCGGTCGTGCTCTCGATGACGTTCGCGCTGTTCCCGCTGTGGCTGGCCGGCCTCAAGGTGGGGCTCACGCTGCTCTTCATCGTGAGCGCGGTGCCGCTCCTGGTCCGCGCGCTGTGGCGGGGCGAGGGCGCCGCGCCGCGCGCCGAAGAGCTGGACCTCGTCGGCCCGGACCTCCCGGCCGCGCCGGCCCTCGACGACGCGCTCGGGCCCGACGTGGCCCCGGCGACGTGGGGCGGGGCCGCGGGGTGGACCGTCCGGGCCGTCGCCCGCAACCTGTGGTACCTCGTCCGCACGACGGTCCCGCTGATGCTGCTCGCGGGGCTCCTCGGGGCCATCGCGGTCACCGTCCTCCCGTGGGAGACCCTGGTCGACCTTCTGCCCGAGATCAGCTTCCGGTCAGCGCCCGTCGGGTCGCTCGCGGCGCTCGGGGCCGTGGCCCTGATCGGGGTGTTCTTGCCGGTCCCCATCGCGTTCGACGTCATCATCTGCGCGATCCTGGCCGCGACGGGCGTCCCGATGGCCTACGTCGCCACGCTGTTCGTCACGCTGGGCCTGTTCAGTGTCTACCCGGCCCTCCAGATGTGGCGGACCATGTCGGCGGCGACGGCGGTGGGCCTGTTCCTCTCCGTCGCGGCCCTCGGGCTCGGCGCGGGCGTCGTGGCCGACTACACGGACGAGCGCTACCGCGAGTGGGCGAGGGACAAGACGCAGGCGATCCTACTCATGGCCGACGCGACCGCCGAGCGCCCCACGTTCCCGACGGAGGCCAGGACGGCCGGCGACGTGCGCGCCCTCCTCGTCGGCCGTGCGGTCCGGCCGTCGACGCCCGTTCGAGGCGCGTGGCCCGCCGGCGTCTCGGTCGAGCGGAGCCCGTTCGCCGGCAGGCCCTCCGGCACGCCCGCGATGGCGTTTACTCGGGTCCCCGGGTCCGAGCTCGGCCTCGTCGACGTCGACAACTTCACCCCGATTCGCATGGTGGCCGCCGCAGCGAACCGGTCGTCGGCCTCGGGCGACGTCAACGGCGACGGGTGGCCGGACCTCGTGTTCACGTCCGAGGCCGGGGTCTCGCTCTGGGCCAACGTCGGCGGCGAGCGGTTCGTCCGGCAGGAGATCGCGGTGCCCGCGCTCGACGCCGCGGCGATCCGCATGGCGGCCCTCGCCGACCTCGACGGCGACGGGGCGCCGGACCTGGTCGTGGGCACCTACGACGCCGGCGAGCACGTGGTGTACAACGACGGCGGAGCGTTCACGGCCGCGGCGCACGTCCGGCTGCCCCGGCCCGAGGGCGCCGCCCTGACGTCCACGTTCGCGTTCGGCGACGTCGACCTCGACGGCGACCTCGACGTGGTGGTCGGCCGGGCCGTCGGGTACAACGTGGCCCTCGCGCGGGGCGGAGACGAGGAGGTCGTGTCGCCGCCGGGGGCTCGCAACACGCTGCTCGTCAACGGGGGCGGGCGCGGCGCGTTCGCCATGCGGTCGCTCCCCGGCCCAGACGGCGAGACGCTGACCACGTTGCTCTCGGACCTCGACCTCGACGGCGACCTCGACCTCACGGTGGGCAACGACTTCTCCGTGCCCGACGTGTTCTACGACGGCGACGGGGCCGGCGGCTTCCGGATCGTCACGAACCAGGAGGGCCGCATCCCGGCGTCCACGACCACGACCATGGCCATGGTCTCAGCTGACCTCGACAACGACCTCGACCCGGAGCTGTTCGTCGCTCAGATCTCGCGGGGACGCCCCCACCGCGCGTCGGTCCAGAAGGTCTGTGGCGACCTCCCAGGCGCGGACCGGGAGACGTGCGTGCGGCGGATGACCCAGCAACGCACCATGGTCGCAGCGAGGGGACGGAACGAGCCCTCGCTCTGCCTCTCGCTGCCCACGGCCCAGGACCAGGCCGACTGCGCGGCCCGCATCGAGTTCCACGTCGAGGGCATCGGGCACTCGGGGCCGCCGCCGTCGTGCGAGCGCTTGGCGGCGAACCCACGGTGGGCGGGGCTGGCCGAGCGGTGCCGGTTGGGAGGGGCCCCCCTCGTCCGGCCGTCGCCCGAGGAGCGGGCGACGTTCATCCCCTCCCGGATGGAGCACAACGTCCTCTTTCGCCGGACGGACTCGGGGGCCTACGAGGAGGTCGCGGAGCCGATGGGGCTCTCGAAGACCGCGTGGACTTGGAACGCTCGCTTCGCCGACCTCGACCAGGACGGGTGGCAAGACCTGTACGTGGTGAGTGGCCACATGATCAACCGGCAGACCGACCGGAACCTCCTCTTCCGCAACGTCGGCGGCGAGCGGTTCGAGGACGTCACCGAGGCGGCCGGCGTCGCGTCCTGGCTCGACACGTTCTCCTACACCTACGTCGACTACGACCGCGACGGGGACCTCGACCTGGTCGTGCCGAGCGGGCTCGGGCCGGTCGAGGTGTACCGCAACGACACCGGGGGCGCGGCGCTCCAGATCGCGCTCCACGACGGGGCCTCGGCCAACCCGTCCGGCGTCGGGGCCGTCGTCACGATCACGACCGCCGACGGGCAGCGCCAGATGCGCGAGGTCACGCTCAGCGGCGGCTACCTCTCGTGGGACGAGCCGGTCGCCCACTTCGGCCTGGGCACGGCGACCGGGGTCCAGCGCGTCGAGGTCCGGTGGCCGACGGGCGAGCGGACCCGGCTCGACGGCCCGCTCGCGGCCGGGGCGCGCTACGTGGTCCGCCGGGCGGCGGCCGGCGCGCCGCGACGCCCGTGAGGGAGCGCGTGGCAGAGCTTCGCGGGCGCCTCGCGTTCGTGCGGTTCGCGCTCCGGCTCGTCTGGGACGCGGCGCCGCGCTACTCCGCCGTGTGGGCCGCCCTGCTCCTCGTCCAGGGCCTGGTCCCCCCCATCGTCATCTCCCTGACGAAGCGGGTCGTGGACGCGGCGAACGCGGCGGTCGGGGCCGGGCTCTCCGCCGAGACGCTGGTCCCGGTCCTGGTCCCGGTCGGGGCGATGGCGGCGCTGTACGCGCTCCAGCAGGTCGCGTCGTCGGTGACGGAGTGGGTCACGGTGGCCCAGGGCGAGCTCGTCGAGGACCACGTCAAGTCGCTCATCCACGAGCGGTCGGTCGCCTCGGACTACGGGTTCTACGAGTCGCCGGACTACCACGACCTCTTGGAGCAGGTCAACGCGCAGGCGGGCTCCCGGACGCTCCAGCTGCTCCAGGGCCTGGGGGCGTTCGCGCAGTCCTCGGTCACGTTGGTCTCGCTCGCGGCCCTGCTGATGAGCTACAGCGTCCTGATCCCGGTGGCCCTGGTCGCGAGCACGGTCCCGGCCTTCCTCATCGTCGTCCGGCACAACCGGCGCTACCACGCCTGGTGGAAGGGGGCGACGCCGCGTCGGCGGCGGGTCCGGTACTACGACTCGGTGCTGACGTCGGACGCGACCGCGGCCGAGGTCCGGATCTACGGGCTGGGCGACTGGCTCCGCGCGACGTACCGCTCGCTCCGGGCCGTCCTGTTCCGCGAGCGGGTCGTGCTGGTCCGGCGCCAGTCCCTGGCCAAGCTCGGGGCGGTCGCCAGCGCCTCGGTCGTGACGCTCGCCGTGCTCGCCTGGGTCGGCCTCCGCGCGGTCCGGGGCGAGGCCACGCTGGGCGACATCGCCCTGTTCTACCAGGCGTTCTCGAAGGGGCAGAGCGTGGTCAACGCCCTGCTCCAGAGCGTGGGCCAGGTGTACACCCACACCCTCTTCCTGGAGCACCTCCACGCCTTCCTCGGCCAGACGGACGAGCTCCGGGACCCGCCGGACCCGGTCCCCGTCCCGGCCCCGTTCCGTCGGGGGATCGCCTTCGAGGGGGTCACGTTCCGGTACCCCGGCGCGCAGGCCCCCGCGCTCCGCGCGTTCGACCTCGAGGTCCCGGCCGGGAAGGTCGTGGCGATGGTGGGCGAGAACGGGGCCGGCAAGAGCACCTTCATCAAGCTCCTGTGCCGGTTCTACGACCCCGACCAGGGCCGCGTCACCATCGACGGCATCGACCTCCGGTCGTTCGCCCAGGACGACCTCCGCCGCCAGATCTCGGTGATGTTCCAGTCCCCGACGCGCTACCACATGACGGTCGAGCAGAACATCCGCCTGGGCGACCTCGACTCGGACGCGGGGGCCGAGGCGGTGCGAGAGGCCGCTCGCGGGAGCGGCGCCGACGCACTGTTCGAGGGGCTTCCCAAGGGCTACAAAACTCCCTTGGGCCGGTGGTTCCAGGGCGGCGTCGAGCTGAGCGGGGGCGAGTGGCAGCGCGTGGCCCTCGCGCGGTCGTTCTTCCGCCAGGCCTCCCTCGTGGTGCTCGACGAGCCGACGAGCGCCATGGACTCGTGGACGGAGCACGAGTGGCTCACCCGGTTCCGCGAGATGGTCGCCGGGCAGACGGCGCTCCTCATCACCCACCGCTTCACGACGGCCATGCGGGCCGACGTTATCCACGTGGTCGAGCACGGGGCGGTCGTCGAGTCGGGGTCCCACGCCGAGCTCCTCGAGCTCGGCGGGCGCTACGCGACGTCTTGGCGGGACCAGATGGAGCAGGCCCGGTCGGCCTCGGCGCTGGAGGGAGGGGGGGACGGGGCCACACGGGCCTCCGTCCCCGGCTAGGTCTCCATCGGCGGCCACCGGGTGGCCGAAGAAGACTCCGACATCGACATGACGCCTCCCGTCCGACAGGCCGAACACGCCCCTGCCCGGGGGCCGCTCGCGGCCGTCGTCGTCCGCCCCTCCGAGGAGCCCGCTGGGCCGGAGGTCCGCCTGGTCTACGCCGACCTCGACCTCGCCGAGCGGGAGGACCTGCGCCGGTCGCTCGGCCTCTCGCCGGGCCAGGCGCCGGACGACGACGCCCTCGTCCTCGCGGCCTACCGGGCGTGGGGGCCGGCGTCGGCCGAGCGGCTCGGGGGCGCGTTCGCGTTCGCGGTCTGGGACGGCGAGCGCGGGGCGATGGTCGCGGCGCGGGACCCGGTCGGGCTCCGGCCCCTGTTTTGGGCCACCGTGGGCGCCGCCGTGGTCGTGGGCGGGGACGTCCAGGCCGTCCTCGACACGGGTGCCGTCCCCGACGGTCTCGACGACGACATGATGGCGGGCGCCCTGCTCGACGGCTCGTTCAAGCCCATCTACTTTGGGCGGACGTACCTCCGGGCGGTCCGCGAGCTCCCCGGAGGCCACCGGCTCGTTGCGGACGCGACCGGCGGGCGGACCGACCGCTATTGGCGCCCCGAGGACACGCCCCGGCTCGCCCTCCGCGACATCGACGAGGTCGGCGAGGCGCTGCGGGAGATCCTCCGCGAGGTCGTCCGGGAGGCCGTCGCCGGGGACTCGCCCGGGACGGTCGGCGCGCACCTCTCGTCCGGGATCGACTCGACGACGGTCACCGCGTTCGCGGCGGAGGCCCTGGGCGGAGCCCCGCTTCCGGCCTTTCCCTGGCAGCCGCCCCCGCCTCCCGGTGGTCCGCTCCCGGCCGAGCACCGGCGCATCGAGGCGCTCGCCCACCGGTGGGACCTCCCGGTGACGTACTGCCCGCGGACCCCCGACGACACCTTCGCCGCCGTGCTCCTCGACGCCACGCGAGACCCCACCACGATGTGGGCCCCCGAGGCCCCGGTGCGGCGGGCCGCGTGCGCCGCCGGCGTCCGCACGCTGATGTCGGGGTGGGGCGGCGACGAGGCGATCAGCTTCAGCGGCCGGAGCTTGGTCACGACGCACCTGGCGCGCCGCGGACACCTCGGCCCCGTCCTGGCGATGGTCGCCCGCGACCCCGTGGACGCCCTCCGCCGAGCCCGAGGGGTGCGCCAGCGGGCGTCCATCGGCCGGGGGCTCCCGTCGCTCGACGCGGTCCGCCAGTCGGCCGCGCGTGGGGAGATCGACTCGTTCGCCCACCCTGACCTTCTGACGCGGGCCCGGATCCCCGACCGGGAGCCGCCGCCTCGGGACCCCCGCGGGTACATGGCCTGGCTCCTGCGCCGGGGCCACATCGCGGATCGCACGGGCGCGTGGGCGCGGGCGGGGGCGCCGTACGGGCTCCGGTACTGCTACCCCCTGCTCGACCGGCGCGTGCTCGCGTTCGCGCTCGGGCTCCCACTGGAGGTCTGGCTCACCCGGGACGGCCAGCGCCGGTGGCCGCTCCGCGCGGCGGGCGAGGGCCTGGTCCCGGACGTCGTCCGCCTCGGCGGCAAGTCCGAGCCGATGTGGATCGAGTCGGGCCAGCGGGCGAGCCAGGGGGTCGCCGAGCGGATTGCCCCCCTCATCACGCCCGAAGCCGTCGGCTCGCGAGGGGACTACGTCGACGTCCCGAAGCTCAGGGCAGCCTTCGAGCGCCAGCTTCAGGGGACCCCGCCTCCGGAGGAGGTCGCCTCTCCGGCGGCCGGCGGGGGGGGGGCCGCGAGCTACCTCGCGCTCGGCGACGCGCACGGCGTGCTTCCGCGTGGGGCGAGGCCGTCGGGCGAGAGGGGCACCTGCGAGTAGAACGACGGCGGACGATTGGGGAGGGAAGGACCGGGGTCACGGGGGGCCGGACGCCGTGGCCCCGCGTCGCGCGTCGTCAGCGGCCCGTGCCGATCGACCGGCCCATCCGGACGACGGAGCCGGCCGCGAGCGATGGGTCGAGCTGGACGCGGCCTTCCTCGAACGCCAGCACGACGCTGCTCCCCAGCAGGAACCGCCCGATCTCGGCACCCTTCTCGAACGCGAGGTCGTGCTCCGTCACCCGCCGCTCGCGGTACGGCGAGCGCGGGCCGTCCCAGACCGTCACGATGCTCGCCACGATCATCGCCCCGACCATCACCACGAGCATGGTCCCGTGCGCCGTCTCGAACTCCATCACCAGCCGCTCGTTGACGGCGAACAGGCCGGGGACGCCGGCCTCGGTCGAGGCGTTGACCGAGAACAGCGCGCCCGGGATGGCGACCGTCCGCACGAGCCGGCCCGCCAGCGGGAGGTGGACGCGGTGGTAGTCCTTCGGTGAGAGGTAGACCGTCGCGAACGGGCCGCCCTCGAAGGCCGGCCCCCCGCACACGTCGGCGAGCGCGCCGAACGAGTAGCGGACGCCCTTGGCCTGGATCAGCTCGCCGCGCTCGATGAGCCCGACCTGGCTCACGGCGCCGTCGGCGGGGCTCACGACCGAGTCCGGCGCCGCGTCGACCGGCCGGGCGCCGGGCCGGAGCGAGCGGCTGAAGAAGTCGTTGAAGGAGCGGTAGCTCGCGAGGTCCGGCCGCTCGGCCTCCGCCATGTCGACGCCGTAGGCGCGGGCGAACGCGCGGACGAGGGGCCCGCGGACCCAGCGCGCCGGGGACGCCGCCAGCCGCCCGGCGGCACGGGAGAGCCCGTGCTGGGGGAGAAGCTTCTGGAGGCGGACGAACAGGCTCATGGGCTCGGGGCCGTCGGGCGACCGGTCGGGGGGCGACGACTACTGGGAGGCGGCGGCGCCGGTTCTTGGGCCTCGGGCTCGGCCCGCGGGCGCCACCCAGATCAGGCCCCGGGCTCAAGGCGGAGAGGGCCCCCCTCGTCCCCTCCGGCCTCTCCGCCCCCCCGGCACCCCGCCCGGGGACGGGCCGTTCAGCGGAGGCTCGGCCGGTAGTCGCCGAGGCCCCAGACCAGCCGGAACGAGGCCAGCGTCGCCCCGCCCGGCCCGATCCCGACGAGCGCGCCCACGATCGGCCGCTCGCGGTCGAGGTAGTGGAGGCTGAGGCCGACCGCGAGCGACGGGCTCAGCGGGACCTTCTCACCGGGCTCCGCCCGCGCGCCGTTCAGCCGGACGCGCGGGGTGAACTCGGCCGTCACGTCGTTGTAGGCCGCGCCGACCGTGGCCATCGCGGCGCCCTCGAACAAGAACGCGCCGATGGCCTGCCCGACCACGCTCCGTGCGCCGATCCCGAGCGACAGCGCGTCGCGCCCGACGAACTCGCCTCGCGGGTAGCCCACCAGGAGGTCCCGGTCGAGCTCGGGGAGGTAGACCCACGGCAGCGGCTCGTCCCCGTCCGGCCGCGTCACGACGCCGGTCGCGCGCACGAACAGGGCGCCCCGCTCGGGCAGGAACGGCAGCCGGATAAGCGCCGGCCGGAACGCGAGCGCCGTCGCGCGGGCCCGCCAGAACCCCAGGCCCGACTCGTCGAGCGCCTGGAACCGGGCGAGCTCGCCCTCGACGTACGACCCGTGCCGCGTCATCGCCGGGATGTCGCGCGTGTCGCGGATGGCCGAGAGCGCGAGCTCGACGCCGACGCGGTCCTCCCCGGCCAGCGTCCGGAGCCGGGCGAGGTCGCCGGGCTGGACGGCGGCGAGCCCGCCCGCCCGGCGCTCCTCGAACCCGCGGAGCCGGTCGAACTTGAGCCGGACCGTCGGCTGGAGGCGGACGCCGCGCGGGCCGCCGGGCGACCACGCCAGCCGGGCCTCGGCCTCGGCCGCCAGCCGGTCCAGGAACAGCTCGCCGTCGAGCGCCGAGTGCGGGCCGTGCCCGACGAACGACGTCCGCGTCGTGGTCCAGCCGGCCACGCCGACGACGCCGACCAGCCGGTCGTGGCCGAGCTCGCCCGTGAGGTACTCGGCCTGGCCGCCCTGGAGCCGCTGCGAGATTCGGGCCTCGACCTGGAGGTGGTCGCCCCGGGCCACCACGTCATCGACGGCGACGCCGCCGCCCACGCCGAACCCCTTCGAGGTCGAGTACAGCGTCGACGGCGAGAACACCGGCCGGATCCGGGCCCGCTCGATGTCCTCGGCCGCCTCCTCGACGGCCTCCTCGACCTCTTCCTCGGCCGTGTCGACCGTGTCCGGCAGCGCCTGCGGGGCGGGCTGGACGAACGCGAGAAGCGCGGCGGCGAAGGCGAGCATAGGGAGAGGAAGGAATGGGGCGGCGCTCGGGCAGGGTCGCCGGTCGGTGTCTCTCGACCGGCCCGGACAGGCGGCGGTGCGGATGCGTCCGCTCGTCCCGTCGGCGCAGCAAAGAATAGACCCTCGGCCGGCCCGTCCTGATCCTTCCCGCCTGGCCGGCCGGGCGTCAGCCCGGAGGGCACGGCGGAGGTGCCTGGGGCCGGACAGGGCGCGGCGGGTACGCCGGAGCCCCCTCGGTGGAGCGCACGCGGACAAGACAGGGTATCCTGAGGCCGGTTCTCTCTTGACTCGTTCCGCCCATGATCTTCGGAGTGCCCCGCGAGACGGCGCCCGGCGAGCGCCGCGTCGCCCTGACGCCCGACGCCGTCCGGCGGCTGGTCCGAGTCGGCGTCGAGGTCGTCGTCGAGCGGGGGGCCGGCGCGTCGGCGTTCGTCACGGACGCGGCGTTCCAGGCCGCCGGCGCCCGCTTGGGCACCCGCCCCGACGCGCTCGGCGCGGACGGGGTGGCGACCGTTAAGGGGCTCGCGGCCGACGACCTGGCGCACGTCCGCGACGGGGCCATCGTCGTGGGGCTGCTCCGCCCGCTCGACGAGCCGGAGGCGCTGGCGGGCCTGGCCGAGCGGGGCGCGACGGCCGTCGCGATGGAGCTCGTCCCCCGGATCTCGCGGGCGCAGAAGATGGACGCGCTCTCGGCCATGAGCACCGTCGCCGGCTACCGGGCCGTGCTGCTGGCCGCCGAGCGGCTGCCCAAGTTTTTCCCGCTCCTGACGACGGCGGCGGGGACGGTCCGCCCGGCGCGCGTGTTGGTGCTGGGCGCGGGCGTGGCCGGGCTCCAGGCGCTGGCGACGGCCCGGCGGCTGGGCGCGGTCACGTCGGCGTACGACGTCCGGGCGGCGGCGCGCGAGCAGGTCGAGTCGGTCGGCGCGGCGTTCGTCGAGCTCGACCTGGGCGCGGGCGACGCCGAGGACGCCGGCGGCTACGCGAAAGCGCTCACCGAGGCCCAGCTCACTCTCCAGCGCGACCAGCTCGCGGCGCTCGTGGCCGACGTCGACGTGGTCGTCACGACGGCGCTCATCCCGGGCCGCCCGGCGCCGCTCTTGCTCACCGACGCGGCCGTGGCCGCGCTCGCGCCCGGCTCGGTCGTCGTCGACCTGGCGGCGCCGAACGGCGGCAACTGCGCCGCGACCGTCCCGGGCGAGACCGTCGAGGTGGGCGGGGTCTCCGTCGTGGGCCCGCTCGACCTGGCGGCCGACATGCCGCTCCACGCCAGCGACATGTACGGCCGGACCGTGGCCGCCCTCGTCACCGAGTTCTTGGGCGACGACGGCCGGTTCGCCGTCGACCTGGAGGACGAGATCCTGGCCGGCGCCGTCGTCACGCACGGCGGGGCCGTCGTCCACCCGCGCGTGCTCGCGCTCCTGCCCGAGGCGACGGGATGAGCTTTTCCTCTCTGCCGACCGCGTTCGGGCGGATGCGTGATGCGTGATCCGTCGCGAGCGCCCTCACGCATCACGAATCACGGATCTTCGTCCGACGCCAGTTTCCCGTTCTCCTCTGAACCGACCCCATGGACCTCACCCTCCTCGTCGTCTTCGTGCTCGCCTCGTTCGTCGGGATCGAGGTGATCTCGAAGGTGCCCGCGACGCTCCACACGCCGCTGATGTCGGGCTCGAACGCGATCAGCGGCATCACCATCGTCGGCGCGCTCGTGGTGGCCGGGGCCGTCGAGAGCCCGTGGGCGAAGTGGGTCGGGCTGGCGGCCCTCGTGCTGGCGACGATCAACGTGGTCGGCGGTTTCCTCGTCACCGACCGGATGCTCGAGATGTTCAAGCCGCGCGAGCGGGGGGAGGAGGGAGGGTAGAGGATCGAGAGGAGGGGGTCCGCATCGAGGTGCGGCCACCTCCCGAGTCACTGACCCACCGACGCACTGACCGACTGACCCACTGACGCACCGATGACCGACGCCCTCGTCACGCTCGCCTACCTCGTGGCCGCGTCCCTGTTCATCCTGGGCCTCAAGCGGCTCGGCTCGCCACGGACGGCGCGGGCCGGCAACCGGATGGCGGCCGTCGGGATGCTGGTCGGCGTGGTGGCGGCCCTGTTCGAGGAGCAGATCCTGAACCCGGTCGAGCTCATCGCCGGGCTCGCCGTCGGCGGGCTCGTCGGCGTGTGGCTGGCGCGGCGGACGCCGCTGACCGAGATGCCCGAGCTGGTGGCCGCGTTCAACGGGTTCGGCGGGGCCGCGTCGGCGCTCGTGGCCGGGGCCGAGCTGTTGCGGTCGCTGGACGAGCCGGAGCTGCCCGTCGGGCCCGTCGTCGCGCTGACGGTCGGGCTGTCGGTGCTGATCGGGGCGGTCACGCTGAGCGGGTCGTTCGTCGCGTTCGGCAAGCTGCGGGGGCGGAATCTGGGCGCGTTCCCCGGCATCCGCGTCGTGTCCGTGGCCGTCGGGCTGGCGACGCTCGGCGCGCTCGCGCTGCTGACAATGGGGGCCGTGGACGGCGCCGTCGGGGCCGAGGGGACGGCGGCGTTGGCGGCGCTCGCGGCGCTGGCCCTCGTGTTGGGCGTGCTCCTGGTCGTCCCCATCGGCGGGGCCGACATGCCGGTCGTGGTCGCGCTGCTGAATGCGTACTCCGGGCTGGCCGCCGCCGCGACCGGCTTCGTGCTCGGCAACGTGGCGCTCATCGTGTCGGGCGCGCTCGTCGGCGCGAGCGGGCTGATCCTGACCCGGATCATGTGTGAGGCCATGAACCGGTCGCTCGGCAACGTCCTGCTCGGCGGGTTCGGCGCCACGGCGGCGACCGCGAGCGGCGGCGACGACGAGGAGGACCGGCCGGTCCGCTCCACGACGCCCGACGACGCGGCCGTGATGATGGCCTACGCCCAGAAAGTCGTCATCGTCCCGGGCTACGGGCTGGCGGTGGCCCAAGCGCAGCACGAGGCGCGCGAGCTGGCGGACCTCTTGCAAAAGGAGGGCGTCGAGGTGAGCTACGCCATCCACCCGGTCGCCGGGCGGATGCCGGGCCACATGAACGTGCTCCTGGCCGAAGCGAACGTGCCCTACGACCGGCTCGTCGAGATGGACGACGTGAACCCCGAGTTCGCCCAGACCGACGTCGTGCTCGTCGTCGGCGCCAACGACGTCGTCAACCCGGGCGCCCGCGACGACCCCGCCAGCCCGATCTACGGGATGCCGGTCTTGAACGTGGACGAGGCCCAGCAGGTCATCGTGATGAAGCGGAGCATGAGCACGGGCTACGCGGGCATCCAGAACCCGCTCTTCTTCAAGGACAACACGGCCATGCTGTTCGGCGACGCGAAGGCCTCGCTGAAGGCGATTGTCGGCGAGCTGAAGACGTTGCAGGTGGCGTGAGCGGGGAGGCGCGGACGGAGAGGCGTGAGCACGGAGGGAGACGGCACCAGGGCGAGCGCATTTTCGGCTCGCGGCTCGCGGCTCGGAGACGGGGTCGGAGGGCGGGGGTGTGGGCGTATGGGAGTGGACGTCCCCCACACCCCCTCCTCCCACACTCTGGCTTCGGCTCGTGGACTGGAGAATGGGTCCACCCTGAAGACGGCACCCACGCCGTCCCTCTGCCCGTTCCCATTTCCCCTTTCCCGCGAGCGTAGCGAGCCCCTGTCTGGCACCGTGTTTGGGAGACGGGTCCGGAGAGGCGTCGTCGTCGCGTCCGGCCCGTTCACGGCCCTCCCGGCGCAACCGGACCGTGACGCGCGCTTGCCTTGATGTGTCTCACTTCCAGACCCGACCTTCCCGGCCCCGGCATCCCGGGCGCACCTCGCGCGTAGGCCGGCGGCCGGGCTCGTCGCCTAGCGTCCCCTTCCCACACGCCGCCCCTCCCGATGAGTCTCGCCACGCGCGCGGTCTACCCCTCCCAGCCGGCCCCGCTCCGCCAGCACCTCGACGCGCTCCTCGCGAGCGCCGGCGCCGACCTCGACGTCCCCGCCGACGCCCTCGTCGGGCTCGTCGTCCCCGACTCGAACCGGGCCTCCGGCGGCGAGGCCGCGGCGGTGGCCTACCGGCTCCTGCGCGGGGCCGAGCTCGACACGGTCCTCGTCGTCTCGCCGAGCCACAACGGGGCGTTCGGGCGGCTCTCGATCTGCCAGACCGACGCCTACCACACCCCGCTCGGCGCCGTCCCCATCAACGACCACCTCCGCAACGAGCTCTGCGACGAGGACGACGACATCTTCCTCGACGACACGGGCCACTACCACACCGAGGGCGCCGACGTCCAACTCCCGTTCTTGCAGACGGCGCTCGCGAGCGACTTCGACGCGGTCCCGATCGTGATGGGCGAGGAGAGCCCGGCGTTCTGCCGCGAGCTCGGGGCCGCCGTCGGCGAGGTGATGTACGGGAAGCGGGCCGTCCTGATCGGCTCGTGCGACCTGGTCGACGGCGAGGCCGACGGGTTCGAGCGGCTCCGCCAAGCCGTCGAGGGGTTCAACGAGAGCGAGCTGATGCACCTGCTCGGCAGCGAGACGGTCCGCGTCGAGGGGATGGGCGCGCTCATCACGACGTTGATCGCGTCCCGAGCGCGGGGCGCGACCCAGGCCCGCGTGCTCGCGCTGACGCCTCCCGACGGCGACGCCCCCGGCACGCTCGCCGTCGCCTTCTGGAAGGGGTGACGAGGCCTCAGGCATCAGGAGTCAGGCATCAGCAGGTGCCCCCGGGCTCTCTGCTCTGGCCCTGACCCCCCGATTCCTGACCCCTCCCCGATGACCACGTTCGCCTCCGCCTTCCCGAGCCCGCGCCCCGCTGTTGCTGTCGTCGGCGCGGGGGCGATGGCGCGCGCGCTGGGGCTGCGGCTGGCGGAGAGCGGGTACCCCGTCGAGGCCGTCGTGAGCCGGCGGCGCGGGCCGGCGGAGGCGCTGGCCGGGCTGCTCGGCGCGCGTGTCGCCTCGGACCGGCTGGGCGACGTCCCCGGCGTCCCGCTCGCCGTGCTCGCCGTCCCCGACGACCAGATCGCCGACGTGGCCGAGACGCTCGTGTGCGCGCCGCGGTCGTGGCACGGCGCCGTCGTGCTCCACACGTCGGGCGCGCTCACGGCCTCGGCGCTGGAGCCGCTCCGCCAGGAGGGCGCGCGGACGTTGTCGTTCCACCCGCTCCAGACGCTCACGCGGGAGGCCGACGCCGAGACGCTGTCCGGCGTCACGGTCGCCGTCGAGGGCGAGCCGCCGGGCGTCGCCGCCGGGATCGAGCTGGCGGTCGGGTTGGGGATGCGGTACCTCGTGCTCGCGGCCGACGCCAAGCCGCGCTACCACCTGGCCGCGTCGATGGCCTCGAACTTGGTCGTGACCCTGATGGCGATGGTCCAGGAGGTCCTGGCCTCGATCGGCGTCGACCGCCGTGAGGCCATGTCGATCCTGGGCCCACTCCTCCAGGGGACCCTCGGCAACCTGGCCGCGTCGTCGCCGGAGGACGCGCTGACGGGGCCCGTCGCCCGGGGCGACCTGGGGACGCTGCGGGCGCACGGGTTGGCGCTCCGCAAGGACCTCCCGCACCTGGTCCCGGCCTACGCCGCGCTCTCGGTCGAGGCCGTCCGCCTGGCCGTCCGCGCGGGGACGCTGGCGCCCGACCGGGCCGAGGACGTGCTGGCGCTGCTGGAGCGGATGGTGACGCTGCCACTACCCCAGGGCGCGGCGCCGAAGACGCCCGAGGGCCCGCGCCCGCCGGCCCCGTCGCGCGCCGGGTCGCCGTAGACGAGGGTGGGCGCCGGCCACGAGCCCTAGAAACGGTCCCCTCCGCCCCCTCCGCTCCCGACTGTGGAGGCTCGGCGGAGGACCGGTGGAGGCGGCGCGGTGAGACGGCCAAGCGTTCGCGGGGACGACAGATGGCTGGCCAAACCGCCCCTGCTGTCCCGTTCTTAGCGCCTTCGTGCTGTCCCGACTCCGGCAGGCCCGCCTGCCCGTCCTCTGTATGCACCGTTCGATTCCCTCTGACGTCCTCGACCTCGCCCCCGGTCTGACGGCCGAGACCGTCCAGGCCCTGGCGCTCCGGAGCGTCCGCCGCGACTCGGCGTCGTCGTTCCAGGCGCTGCTGGCCGCCGCCGCCGCCGCAGTCCGCGCGACGCTGGGCCCGGTGGGCGACGCCGAGGCCGCCGCGCTCAGCCTGCGCCAGCGCGAGACGGTCGCCGCCGTCGCCGCCGACTTGGGCGCCGTCCTCGACGCCCTGGCGTCCGGCGTGTCGGACGAGGCCCGGTGCCTCGGCCGCGTCCGCCCGGCCGACCGCGTCCGCGCCGTCTCGCGGCCGTCGCCGGGCTGGCTCCCGCGCCTGCGCGAGCGGGCCGCCGAGCTGGCCCACGCCTCGGCAACCCCGTGCCCGACGTGGCTCGCCGCCGCCGCCGCCGCCGTCGAGGCGCTCGGCCAGACCGCCGAGCACGTCGCCACGCTGGCCTCCGCCCAGCGCCCCGACTCGTCCGCCCGCATCCTGGGCGACCGCGTGGCCGACGCCCTCCGCTCCGGCCGCGACGCGCTCCTCGAAGACGTCGCTCGCCTGGTGGATTAGGGCTCGCGGGTCGGAGAGGGACGCGGGATGGAGGGAGGCGCCGTGGGCGAGGTCACCGGGCGACCAGGGCTATCGCATACCCCCTGACGTGTCATCCTGAGCCTGCAAAGGATCTCAGGACGATGCGGGGGTCGTCGGCACCGCTGCCTGCGGCTGAGGGACCGCGTTGAGATCCCCCGCCTTCGCGGGGGCAGGCTCTTCGCTCCGCTCAGGATGACAGGGTGGGGCGACCGAACGTCGAGGTTGCGGTAGCCCTGCCGGGCGACCCGAGGCCTCCTCATCAGCCTCGGACGCGAGGGTCTTCGCACGAATGCCCGGGAGCGCCCGCCTCCGCACGGTCTATCCTCCCCCTTCCATCCTCCCCGTGCAATGGCCCTCACCGAGCAAGAGCAGATCCGCCGCGACCACCTCGACGCCTTGCGCGAGGCTGGCGTCGAGCCGTACCCCGCCGAGGCGTGGCCCGTCACGCACCGCGCCGCCGAGATCCTCGACGCCTACGACGACGCCGCGCACGACCCCGAGCGGGCCGGTGACGGCCCGGACGGGACCACGCCCATCCGCGCGACCGTCGCCGGGCGGATGCTGACCAAGCGGGTCATGGGCAAGGCCGCTTTTTTCCATCTGGCGGACGAGAGCGGCCAGGTCCAGATCTACGTCAAGCGCGACAACCTCCCGGAGGGCGAGTACAACGAGGTGTTCAAGCGGCTGCTCGACACCGGCGACTGGCTCGGCGTCGAGGGCACCGTCTTCCGCACGCGGATGGGCGAGGTCTCGGTCGAGGCCGACCGGCTGGTGCTCCTGGCGAAGTCGCTCAAGCCGCTGCCCGTCGAGAAGACGGTGACGGACGAGGCCACCGGCGAGACCAGAACGTTCAACGAGGTCTCGGATCCCGAATTCCGCTACCGCCAGCGCTACGCCGACCTCGCGCTCCACCCCGAGGTCCGCGACGTGTTTCGGACGCGCCACCGGATCGTCCGCACGTTGCAGCACTTCCTGGACGACCAGGGCTACGTCGAGGTCGAGACGCCGGCGCTCCAGCCGCTCTACGGCGGCGCCGCCGCGCGCCCGTTCACGACGCACCACAACGCGCTCGACATGCCGCTCTTCTTGCGCATCGCGGACGAGCTGTACCTCAAGCGGCTCCTCGTCGGCGGCTTCGAGGGCGTCTACGAGATCGCGAAGGACTTCCGGAACGAGGGGCTCTCCCGCTTCCACAACCCGGAGTTCACCATGCTCGAGCTCTACGTTGCCTTTAAGGACTACGACTGGATGATGGGGCTCGTCGAGCGGATGATCGAGGCCGTCGCCCGGGCGGTCCACGGCTCGACCGACGTCCCGCGCACCATCGACGGCACGACGCACACGCTCGACGTTTCGGCCCCCTTCCGCCGCCTCCCCCTCTTCGACGCCATCGCCCAAGCGACCGGCCACCAGCTCTACCGTGACGGCGCGGTCGCCGGCCGGGACGAGATCGCCGGCGTCGCCAAGGAGATCGGCTTGGACGTGGACGCCAGCATGGGCGTGGGCAAGCTCGTCGACGAGATCTTCGGCGAGGCCGTCGAGCCGACCCTCGTCCAGCCGACGTTCATCACGGACTACCCGGTCGAGCTGTCGCCGCTCGCCAAGCGGCATCGGACGAAGCCCGGGCTCGTCGAGCGGTTCGAGCTGATCGCGGCCGGCAAGGAGCTGTGCAACGCCTTCTCGGAGCTCAACGACCCGCTCGACCAGCGGGCCCGCTTCGAGGACCAGGCCGGCCTCGCCGCCGCCGGCGACGACGAGGCCACGCGCGAGATCGACGAGGACTACCTCCGCGCGCTCGAGTACGGGATGCCGCCCGCGGCTGGCCTGGGCGTCGGCATCGACCGGCTGGCCATGCTGATGACCGACCAGCCCTCCATCCGCGACGTCCTGCTGTTCCCGCTCTTGCGTCCGGAGACCACCGCCAGCGCGGACGCCGAGAGAACGCCGGCGGCCTGACCCGCTGCTGGCGTCCGCCACTGGCGCCACCCCCGCCCTTGTCATCATGAGCGGAGCGAAGGATCTAGCTGGAGCCACCTCGACTCTCGTCGCGCGGCGCGAGGTCGATCCAACCTGCGTTCGCGCTCTCGACCAGCCGGAGCTTGCGCTCCCGGGTCCACCCCTTGAGCCGTTTCTCGCGCGCGATGGCGTCCCGGATGTCGCCGTACTCCTCGAAGTGGACGAGGCGGTCGATCCGGTACCGCCGAGCAAACACGCTCCCGGTCCCCGAGCGGTGCTCCGCCAGCCGCCGCGCGAGGTCGTTGGTGACGCCGATGTAGAGCCGCCGGGACCGGCTCGCGAGGATATAGACCCAGTACGGCTTCGCCATGCTCCCTTCGTTCGACCAAAGAACGTAAGGCCGAGCGGTCGACTGGAACCCCCACCGCCCCGACAGACGCGGTGGCCGAGCGCGGCTAGATCCTTCGCTGGCGCTCAGGATGACAAGGGCGGGGGAGTGGAGCGCGGGTCTCTGGCACGGGCGCTCAGCGGACAGACGTGGCGGCCACCTCGGCGCGGGCGCGGCCAGACGACACCCCGCCCCCGCCGACGGCGCGGACCTCGTAGGTCGCCGCGCCCGGCCCGGCCTCGGCATCGACCCAGGCCGAGGTGTCGCCGGGGAGCGTGGCCACGAGCACGCTGTCGCGGAACACCCGGTAGGCCTCCGGCGGGTTGGCCCACGGCGCGACGCCGACGCGGCGGTCCCACGCCAGCCCAACGGCTCCGGCCGAGAGCCGGCGCGCGACCAGACCCGCCGGGGCGACGGGGCGGAGCGTGGGTGATCCGGTCGAGGGCCGGGCGTCGGGCGGAGCGGTCACGTCGCAGGCCGGCCACGCGGGGCAGAGGAAGAAGCCGAACGCGCCGTCGATGGACGGGCCGAGCCCTGGCGGCGCCGCGTCCCGAAAGGTCCGGACGACCTCGGCGACGCCGGCCTCGTCGGTCACCCGCGTCCGCGTGGTGCGGACGGCCTCGAACACGGCGAGCCCGCCGGCCACGTCGTCGTTGTCGCCCGCGAGGCTGCCCAAGTCGTCGCCCTCGACCTCGAACGGGGACGGCTCGGCGCCGTCGTAGAGACTCCACAGGAGCGACCCGATGGCGGCGTAGTCCGGGCGCGACGTGCCGTAGACGATGCCGAGGTAGCGGCGGTCGCCCGCGAACGTGTCGGTAAACGGGGCCCGCTCGGGGTTCGACGTCGCGAGGTCGATGTCCCCGTACTTCGCCGCGGTGTAGGCCCGGGCGGCGAACGAGAAGAAGATGGCCCAGCCCTCGCGCAGGTTCCGGTTGCGGAGCGTGTAGCGGAGCGGGCTCGCGCCCCACATCCGGAACGTCACGTAGTGGCCGTACTCGTGGGCGACGAGCGTCGGCGAGACGCCGCGGCCGACGTTGAGCTCGATCTCGTGGCCACCGAGGGCCAACACGTCGGGGTCGAGGGCCTGGAACACGTAGCCGCCGCCCCGGCTCAGCTCGACGCGGACCGGCGGCAGCGCGAACGGCGGTGCCCCGTCGTAGCGGGCGAGCACGAACTCGCGCGCCAGCTCGGCATACCGAACGACGACGCCGACCTCGGGCCGGAGGTCGGCGTGCAGGCCGTCGGCGGCGACCGGGCCCGACGGCGGGATCGGCACGCGGATCGCGTCGGCGAGCGGGAGCACCGTCACGGTGTCGGAGATCGCCCGGGCGCCGGGCGGGGTCGGGACCAAGTGGACCGTCGCCGTCCGCGTCTCTGGCACGACGGCGACCTCGTCGAAGCCCGCGAGGTCGGCGGTGGCGAGGTCGAACCGGAACGCACCGTCCTCGCCGAGCACGTCGACCTGGCGGTGGCGCCGGACGGGGCCGGACGGCAACCGGGCGCCCTCCCAGCCGGACCCGTCGGACCGTCGGAACAGGAGCCAGACGCGCAAGCCGTAGACGCCCTCCGACGGTCGGCCCTGGTAGCTCGTCACGAACCGGCCGCTCAGGTGGATCTGTCGGGCTGGCGCCGACACGTCCGCCGCCCTCAGGCTGGCCGGCGCCGCGCATCCGCCCACCAGAAACGCCAGCAGCACGACGAGCGGGACGGGGCGGAGCACGGGCGAGAAGAGCGGGAGGATCGGTCCGGAGAGACGGGCGGCCGGTGAACCCGGGCGGTCGGGCGGTCGTGTGCGCCGCTCGCTGCCCGTCCCCCATGATCGCACCCCGCCGACCCGACCCCGGCGATCTCCGCGGCGAGGTCGGCTTCGGCGCGGTCCTGCGCGAGAACGCGGGCGTCCGGCGGCTGTGGGCCGGGACCGTCGTGTCGCTGTTCGGCGACTGGTTCAACACGCTGGCGCTGTACCGGGTGGTGCTCGACCTGACGGGCTCGGAGACCGCGCTCGGCGGCGTGTTCCTGACCAAGCTGCTCCCCCTCGCGCTGGCGTCGCCTATCGCCGGCGTCCTGGCCGACCGCCTCGACCGGCGCCACCTGATGATCGGGGCCGATCTCTTGCGGGCCGTCATCGTGCTGGGCTTCCTGTTCGTCCGCGACGCGGGCGACCTGTGGCTGCTGTACGCCCTCGCGACGGCCCAGATCATGGTCAGCGCCGCGTTCACGCCGGCCAAGAACGCGCTGCTCCCGCTCATCACCCGGAAGGGCGAGCTGCTGACGGCGAACGCGCTGCTCTCGGCCACGTGGTCCACGATGCTGGCCGTCGGCGCGGCGGCGGGCGGGCCGGCCGTCGACGCCTTCGGGACGGACGTCGTGTTCGTGCTCGACGCGGCGACGTACCTCGTGAGCGCCGTGTTCATCGCGCGGATCGTGATGCCGGCGCGGGTGGCGCGCGACGCGCACGAGGACCGGGGCGGCGTGGTCCGCTCGGCCGCGCGGCAGGTGGCCGAGGGCTGGCGCTACGTGTGGACCCGACCGGCCATCCGGCGGATCACGTTCGCGAAGGCCGCGTGGGGCGTCGGCGGCGGCGGGCTGGTGTTCGCGCTGGCGCTCTTGGGCGACGGCCTGTTCCCGTCCGCCGGGACGACCGGGATCGGCGTCCTGTTCGCCGCGCGCGGGCTGGGGACGGGGCTCGGGCCGATCGCGGCGCGGGCCGTGTTCCGAGACGCCCGTCGGTGGCCGGCCGTGCTCGGCGCGTGCGTCGTCGCCTGTGGGCTGGGCTACCTCGGCGTGGCGGCCCTGGCGGATTGGCGGTGGGCCGTCGTGGCGTTCGTTGTGGCCGCGCACGCCGCGAGCGGCGCCAACTGGGTCCTGTCCACGACGCTCTTGCAGGAGCGGTCCCGGGACGCCTTCCGGGGGCGCGTCATCGCGACCGACTGGCTGACGATCACGCTCGTCGAGAGCGCGTCGATCCTGGCCGCGAGCGCGCTGCTTGAGGCCGGCGTCGCGCTGACGACGCTGATCGCGGGCCTGGCCGGCGTCCAGGTGGCGGCGGGACTGGCGTGGCTCGTGCTCGTGGTCCCGGCCGAGGCGCGGTCGCCCGACGCCGCCGAAGCGCCAGCGTAGCACGCCGCTATCCGCTGACTGGCCTACGGGGTCCCCTCTCCCCGTGGGAGAGGGACAGGGTGAGGGGTTCTCGCTGCCGCCAGGATGGCGTCTGCTACCACGTCCACCTGCTCCATCACCTCGCGGTTCGAGAACCGAAGAACACGGATGCTCGCTGCGGCCAGAGCCCTCGTCCGGTCCGCGTCGTAGGCCGCGCGGGCGGGGTCGGCGTGGACGCCGCCGTCGATCTCGATCGCCAGTTGGGCCGCGTCGCAATAGAAGTCCACCACGTACGGCCCGACCGGGTGCTGGCGACGGACTTTGAGACCATCGAGCCGGCGGTCGCGGAGAATGCGCCAGAGCCGCTTTTCCGCTGGCGTGGCCCGGCGACGGAGCTCGCGGCGGAAGTCTTTCGGAGGGAGGAGCATACCTGATGAGGCTGATCGAAGGTAGACCCCTCACCCTGTCCCTCTCCCGGCGGGAGAGGGGACCTCGTAGGCCAGTCCGAGGCCGCCCTAACGTCGGCGCGGTCCCGGTCGATACCCGGGGCATGGCCCCGCTCGCCCCGCCTGCGCCCCCCCTCGCCGACCGCGTCGACGCGGCCGAGGCCGCCTTGCGCAACGTGGCCCTGTCGCGGCCGAACGCGCTCGCGCTGATCGAGGCCGGCGCCGCCCGGCTCGGCGAGGCGCTCGGGGCCGAGGTCGCCGTCGCCTTCGTCGGGGAGGGGCAGTCGGACGCCTTCGTCCGGTGTGCGGTGTGGCCGCCGCACGCGACACCCGGCTTGGCCGAGGTCGAAGCGGACGCCGCCGTCCCCCTCCGCGCCGCCCGGGCCGCCACCGCCAGCGCGCTCTCGGGCGAGCTGGGCCAGCCGTTCGCGCTCGCCGTCCCCGTCGCGTGCTCGGTCCCGGGCGCGTTCGTCGTCGGTCGCCGCGAGCCGTGGGGGCCCGCCGACCTCGCCGCGGCCGACCGCCTGGGCGCCCTCTTCGGCACGCTCTGGGCCTGGACCGAGGCCGAGGCCCGCTTCCAGAGGACCGTCGCCGACCTCGACGACGCCCTGTTCACCTTCGGCCACGAGCCCGACGGGGCCCGGGCCTACGTGTTCGTCACGCCCCAGGCCGAGGCCCTGACCGGCCTCGACCCCGACGCGCTCCTGGCCGGCGACGCCGACTGGGCCGACCTGGTGGTCCCCGAAGACCGCGCCGCGTTCGCCGCTCACGACGCCCGGCTCCGCCAGGGCGAGCCCTCCCAGGTCGAGGTCCGCTTGCGGCTCGACGGCGGCGAGGTCGTCTGGCTCTCCGAGCGGGCCACGCCCAGCGTCGACGCAGCCGGGCGGCCCGTGGCCGGCGGGCTCCTCACCGACGTCACGGCCCGCAAGCACGCCGAGGCCCAGCTCGACCGGGCCCGCCGGATCGCCGAGCGGGCCGCCCAGTCCCGGATGGCTTTCCTCCGCATGATGAGCCACGAGCTCCGGACGCCGCTCGGCGCCATCCGCGGCTTCTCGGACCTGCTGGTCGAGGAGGTCCGCGCCCTGCCCGGCGCCCCGCCTGAGGTGGCCGAGTTCGCCGGGACCATCCGCGACGCGACCGGCCGCGCGCTCCGGCTCGTCGCGGACCTCCTCGACCTGTCCCGGCTCGAGACCAACGCGCTCGACCTGGCCCGCCAGCCCGTCGACCTCGCCGCGCTCGCCCGGTCGGCCGCCGCCCGCTACGGCCCGGATCTCGACGCCCGCGGCGTCGCGCTCGACGTGGCCACGCCGGCCGACCCTGTCGTGGTCGAGGCCGACCCCGCGCGCCTCGACCAGGTCGTCGACCAGCTGCTGTCGAACGCGGCCCGGTTTACGCCCGCCGGCCGCGTCGACGTCCGGGTGTCGGTGGCCGGCGGCCGGGCCCGGCTGTCCGTCGCCGACACGGGCGTCGGGATCACCGACGACGTGCTGGAGGCCGTGTTCGAGCCGTTCGTCCAGGAGGACGCCCGCGTCAACCGCGAGTACGGGGGGACCGGGCTCGGGCTCGCCATCGCCAGCCGGCTCGCGCGCCAGATGGGCGGGACGCTCGCGGCCCGGAGCGCCAAGGGCGAGGGCTCGACGTTCACGCTGGCGTTGCCGCTCGCGTAACGCCACGTGGGCGGACACGGCACGCCGTGTCCCTACGGCTCCAGATCGGGAGGGCGCGCGCCGGCCGTCGCGTTCCGCGCCGCGTTCTCGGCGTTGCGGACGAACCCGTCGTGCTTGACGCGCTTGACGGGGCTCCGGCGGAACCGCTCGCGGAACGTGTCGAGGTCGATCTCGGCCCACTCGCGCGCCGGCGTGTCGGTGACGCCGGGGCGGGGGAGGAGACGGGCATCGCGCGTCGGTTGGGAGAACTTGGTCCACGGGCACACGTCCTGGCAAATGTCGCAGCCGAAGGCCCACGCGCCGAACTCGGCCGCCAGCTCGGGGAGGTTGGGCCCGCGGTGCTCGATGGTCCAGTACGAGATGCACCGCGTCGCGTCGATCTGGTAGGGCGCGTCGAGCGCGCCGGTCGGGCAGGCGTCGAGGCACCGCGTGCAGGTCCCACAGTGGTCGGCCCGGAACGGCTCGTCCGGTTCCAGCGGCACGTCGACGATGAGCTCGCCCAGGAAGACGAACGAGCCGTGGGTCGTGGTGAGCAGGTTCGTGTTCTTCCCCTGCCAGCCGAGCCCGGCGCGCTGGGCCCACGCCTTGTCCATGACCGGCGCCGAGTCGACGAACGCCCGGCCGGTCGCGCCGCCGGCGCGGGTGTCGAGCCAGTCGAGGAGCTCGGCCAGCTTCTCCTTGAGCACGTCGTGGTAGTCGTCGCCCCAGGCGTAGCGGCTGATCTTGGCGCCGCCGTCCTCGCCGGGCCGGCGCCCCGGCTGCCAGTAGCTCGCGAACACGGAGACGACGCTCTGAGCGCCCGGCACCAGCTCTCGCGGGTCGACGCGCTTGTCAAAGTTCCGCTCCATCCATGTCATCGCCCCGTCCGAGCCGCCGTGGCGGCCGGCCGTCAGCCACGCCTCGAGCCGGCGGGCCTCGTCGTCCAGCTTCTCCGCGCGCGCGATGCCGACCCCGTCGAAGCCGACGCGGCGGGCTTGGGCTTTGAGGTCGCGGGCGAGGGCGGCGGAGCGGACCAAGGAAAAGAGGAGAGGGGAAAGGGGGAGAACGGCGCGGCGGGGCATCGGCTCCGCGAGCGTCCCCTACGCCTCTTCCCCTCCGGCGCTTTCCTCCAGCGCCGCGAGCGTCCGCCGGACCTGGGCGTCGTGGTGGCGGTGGTGGGCGAGGACGAACGCGAGCGCGTCGTCCCAGAGGAGCGGCCCGGCGATGGGGTGCCGCAGGGCGACGGCGTCCTCGCCCGGCTCGGCGGTGTGCCACCGCGTGCGGACGCCGGCCCACCGCTCGCGGACCTCGGGCCAGCGCGGCGCGGCCTCGGGCAGGATCCGGCCGGCCCCGGGCGGGGCGGGGTAGCGAACGGGGAGAGAGATGATCGCCGCCATCGCTCGTCCGCGCGCGCGCGACGTTGCTCGGGCGAGCGTCCCCGCCGGCTTGCCATCGGGCCGGACGAGCCCGTCGATCCGCGCCAGGTGGTCGGCGATCTGGGCCAGCGACCACGCGCCCGGCCCAGGCGAGGCGTGGACGACCGCCTCGGGCAGCGCGTCCAGCCGAGCCGTGAACGCGGCGCGGTGGGCGTCGAGGGCGTGGAGCAGGTGGAGGCGGCGGCTCATGACCAGGCGGGGGCGGGCCGTGCCGAGGCCTGGGGCGCGAGCGACCACACGACGGCGCCGCACACGGCGACCGTGCTGTTCTTGAGCACGCCCGTCAGCGGGGCCAGCAGCGTCGACGGGTCGGACCAGACGACGCCCAGCGTGATGAGCGCCATCGCCGCCGTCGTCACCGCGACCGCCAGCCGCTCGCGCCAGCCGACGAGCAGGACCACTCCGGCCACGGCCTCCAGCACGCCGATGGCGACCAGCGTCGCCTCGGGCGACCCGACCCAGAGCCCGGAGGCGGCCACGATGGCGAGCTCGCCCGCGTCGCGGAGCCACAGCTTGAGGCCGAGCCCCTCGCCCAGCCACACCATCGCGAGCGAGATCCGAGCGGCGCGGCGGAGGCAGAGCGGGGACATGGCTCGTGACTTTCAGTGATGAGTGAAAGTTACGCTGTCGGCCCCCGCAGGTTGCGCCCCGGCGGAACCGTTCCTTCCCCGAACCCGCTCAACCGGCCCGACCGCCGAACCCTCCCGACTCCCCATGCACGTCTTGCTCACCGGCGCCACCGGCTACGTCGGCGGCTACGTCCTCGACGCACTTTTGCAGCGCGGCCACAGCGTCCGCGCGTTCGTCCGCAGCGGCGGCGCGGGGCTGGCGGCGACCGAGGGCGTCGAGGTCCACCAGGGCGACGTCACCGACGTGTCGACGTTTGGTCACGCCTTCCATGGCGTCGACGCCGTCGTCCACCTGGTCGGCATCATCGACGAGTCGCCGTCGAAAGGCGTCACGTTCGAGCACGTCCACGTCGACGGGACGCGGAACGTGGCCTACGCGGCGCACGAGGCCGGCGTCGGCCGGTTCGTCCATATGAGCGCGAACGGGGCCCGGGCGGACGGCCCGAGCGCGTACCAGACGACGAAGTGGCGGGCCGAGGAGGTCGTGCGTGGGGTCGGGTTCGAGCACCTCGTCATCTTCCGCCCGTCGACGCTGTTCGGCGACCCGGGCCCCGACGACCCGGAGTTCGCGAAGCGGCTGTGGGAGACACTCGTCCGGCCGTTCCCCGGCCTGCCCGTGTTTGGGGATGGCCAGTACGAGCTCCAGCCCGTCCACGTCGCCGCCTGCGCGTCGGCGTTCGCCCAGGCCGTCGACCGCGACGCCTCGAACGGCCGGTCGTACTGCGTCGCCGGGCACGAGCGCATCCCGTACCGCGAGGTGCTCCGGCGGGTCGCCCGGGGCGGCGGCATCCGCCCCAAGCCGACCCTTCCGGTCCCGATCCCTCTCGCCCGGCTCGGCGTCAACACGTTGGGGAAGGCCGGACTGCTGCCGATCTCGCCGGCCCAGTTCGAGATGCTGGTCGAGGGCAACACGTGCGACCCGACGGCCTTCTTCGCTGACTTCGGCGTCGAGTCGCCCGCGTTCGACGGGCCGTCGCTGGCCTACCTCCGGCAGTATTGAGCTCCGGGCGGGAACGTCTTTGTCATCCTGAGCGGAGCGAAGGATGACACAGGGGGGGACAGCAGGTGTGGGGTCGATCCCCTCAAGGATCACCGCCGGGCCCGCACCAGCGCCTCGTCGACGGCCCACAGCGCCAGCCCGATGGTCACGAACAGGGCGAGGGCGCCCAACGGTTGCCAGATCACGAACCCCCCGAACACGCCCAGGATGGCGCCGAGGTACTTGATGTAGTTGAGCTGCTCGTTCGACGTCGACTTGAGGAGCCCCTCGAGCTGGCCCTCGTCGAACTCGCGGGCCCGCTCCGAGATCATCGACCGGACGTCGAACCCCTCGACGAACGAGAGGACGGCCGAGGTCGCCGCCTCCTCGATCTCGTCGGCCCGGGCCTCGACCTTCTCGGGGACCGCGTCGAGCGCGGCGTCGATCCGGTCCAAGAGCGGGGCGACGGCGCCGGGCAGCTCGTCGAGCGCGCGGTCGACGCGGCGCTGGAAGTCGTCCTCGGCGAACGTCCGGTACAGCCGGAGGGCCACGCCGCCCAAGCCGCTGCCGGCCTGCTCCTCGACCTTCTCGACGGCCAGCCGGGCCACCTCGCGGCGGACGGGCTCGCTCCCCAGCACCTCCTGGGCGTAGCTCTGCGCCAGGTCCTTCAGGTCTGACCGGAAGCCGGGGTCCTCGACCACGCCCCGGACCACGCCCAGCGCGAGGTCGCGGTACCGGCCGATCACGCCGGACGCCTGGATCTTGGCCTTGATGATGTCGGCGTTGATGAGCTCCCGGCTGATGGCCTCGCTCAGCCGGTAGATCACGCGCTCGCGCTGGGCCGGGATGAGGCCCTGGGGGATGATGGCCCGCTTCTGGCGCGGCTGGAACAGCATCGTGATCGCGAGCCAGTTCGTCCCGAACCCGATCAGGCCGGACACCGTGAGCACCTTCAGCAGCCCCTCGACGGCAAACGCCCGGCCGAACAGGACGACGGCCTGCCCGTCAAAGTCCCACCAGAAGCTGACCGCGAACAGGGCCGCCAGCACCCACGGGATCACGCGGAGGAACGGGATGAGCTGGCCGACGCGGCCGACCATCCGCGGCGGGCCGGTGTCGGGCGCGACAGGCCGGGGCGGCGTCTCGGGCACGTGCGCCTTCCCGTAGCGGACGACGAGCTGGGCCAGCTCGCGGCCCCGGCTGGCCGTCGCCTCGCGCGCCGTCGCGACGACGGTGGACGGCGAGACGGGGAGCGCGGCGGCCGGGTCGCCGGGGTCGGCGGGCGGCGTCGGGGTATCGGGCGGCGCGACGGCCGGCGTGTCGCCCGGCTCTTGCGGCGGGGCGGGCGGCGAGTCGCCCGGCGCCGGCTCGGCCGGCTCGGGCTCGGTCGGGCTCTCGGGGGGCGGCGCGGAGGAGGCCTCAGTCTCGGCGGTCCCGGTCTCGGCTGGCGTCGTGTCAACGCGGGCGCCCTCGTCCCGGAGGGGGGCCGCTGGAGTGTCCGCCAGCGGCGGCGGGTCCGGCAAGGCCGCCGGGTCGACCGGCTCCGACGCCAGCCCGGCGGCCACCTCGTCGAGATCGTCGGCGAGGGGGTGCGGCGCGGGGGGCGGCGCCGGCGCCTCGGGCGCGTCGTCGTCGTCCCGGCCGACGGCCTCGGCGAAGTTGGCGTCCTCGACGGCGTCGAGGTCGACGACGCCGGGGACGGGAACGTAGCGGCGGGGGCCGGAAGAACGGTCGGGCACGAGAGCGCGGGGGGGGTCGGAGGGTCCTACGCCAGACCGAGGCGCGAGGCTTCACGGCTCAGCCCGTCGATCACCGTTTGAATCAGCGCGTCCAGCTCGACGCCCAGCTCCTCGGCCCCCTGGCGGATGTCGTCGCGGCTCACGGCGGCGGCGAACCGCTTGTCCTTCAGCTTCTTCCGGACCGACCGCGGCGTCATCCCGTCCAACCCGTCGGGGCGGACGAACGCGACGGCGGTCACGAACCCGGACAGCTCGTCGACGGCGAACAGCGCCTTCGCCAGGTCGGTCTCGCGCGGCACACCGAGAGTTGGCGCGTGTCCCAGGATGGCCGTCCGGATGTCCTCCGGGTAGCCGAGCCGTTCGAGCTCGGCCACGCCGACGGTCGGGTGCTCGTCGAGCGACGGGTGCTTTTCGTAGTCGAGGTCGTGGAGCAAGCCCGTGATCCGCCACGTCTCGACGTCGGCGCCGCGCTGGCGGGCGAGCTCGGCCATGGCCGCCTCGACGGCGTACGCATGGCGTCGCAGGCTCTCGGTCTGGGTCCACTCGTGGAAGAGGGCGAGGGCGTCGGAATAGCTGGGCATGGCTCGCTGTCGCTCGCGGGAAAGGGGAAACAGGAAATGGCAGAGGGGGAAGAGCTAACTGGGAGGTGGGCCAGGCCGTTCTGCCATTTCCCCGTTCCCATTTCCCTAGTTCCCATCCCCCCGTTCCCCGGCGAGCGACGCGAGCTGCTCCCCCCCGTAGCGCTCGAACCACGCCAGGATGTAGCCGACCTTCCGCATCAGCCCGGACGGCCGGGCCGCGATCCCGTGGCTCGCGCCGGGCACGCGGACGAGCGCGCTCGGGACCTCCTCCAGCCGGAGCGCCTGGTAGTACTGCTCCGACTCCGACATCGGCGTGCGGACGTCGTCCTCGCCGGTCAGTACCATCGTCGGCGTGGTCACATTCCCGACGAGGGACAGCGGCGACCGGGCCCAGTAGGCGTCGGGGTCCTCCCAGGGGAGGTTTTCGAACCAGTACTTGGCGCCGAACACGTACGAGTCCGCCGTCCCGATCCAGCTCGTCCAGTTGATGACGGGCTTGGCGACGACGGCGGCCTGGAACCGGTCCGTCTTGCCGACGATCCAGGCCGTCAGCACGCCGCCGCCCGAGCCGCCGGTGACGTAGAGCCGGTCGGGGTCGACGAAGCCGCGCGCGACGACGGCGTCGACGCTGCTCATCAGGTCGTCGTAGTCCTGGCCGGGGTAGGCGTGGTGGATCAGGTTGCCGAACTCGGCGCCGTAGCTCGTCGACCCGCGCGGGTTGGTGTAGAGGACGACGTAGCCGGCGGCGGCGTAGAGCTGGGCCTCGAGCGAGAACCGGGGGCCGTAGTTGGCGAACGGGCCGCCGTGGATCTCCAGGACGAGGGGGTACCGGCGGCTCGCGTCGAACCCGGGCGGCGTCATCACCCACCCGTGGACGCGCCGGCCGTCGGCCGACGACTCGGCCCAGATCTCCTCGACGGCGCCGAGGGTTCGCTGGGAGAACAGGTCGTCGTTGAGGTGGGTGAGGCGCCGGACGTCGCCGCCGTCGAGGTCGACCACGGCCACGTCGGCCGGGTGGTCGGGCGCCGTCAGCGTGAACGCGACGCGGCCGCCGCCGACCGAGAACGAGCCGCCGCCGTAGGGCCGCCCGATCGACGTCCCGCCGACGTTCTCGGCCAGCGCCCGGAGCCGCCCTCGGCCGTCAACCACGGCCAGTTTGGTCGTCCCTTGGTCGTCGTACTGGACGGCGAGGTCGCCGTCGGGCGTCCAGGTCGGGTCTTGGAGGTCGCGGTCGAGCGTCGGCAGGAGCTGGCGGGGCTCGCCGTCGCCGCGGAGATAGAGGTTCGTGACCTGGTAGCCGAGCCGCCGGTCGTCGGCGC
Source organism: Rubrivirga sp. (assembly GCF_965213695.1). Taxonomy (GTDB): domain Bacteria; phylum Bacteroidota; class Rhodothermia; order Rhodothermales; family Rubricoccaceae; genus Rubrivirga. The sequence goes on from NZ_OZ243912.1 coordinate 805,024, forward strand.
CGAGGTACGCGATCTGGCCGCGCGGCCCGACCGCCGGGCTGGCGTCGGGCCCGACGCGGTCGGTGAGCCGCGTTATCTGCCGAGTGGCGAGGTCGACGCGCCAGAGGTCGGAGTCGCCGGGGTCGAGGTCGGCGTCGTCGCGGCGGTCGCTGGACACGACGAGCGCGGCGCCGTCGGGCGTCCAGGCCGGCGTGCCGTCGACGTCGTACGGGCCCTCCGTGAGGGCTCGCGGCGTGCCGCCCTCGGCCGGGACCACGAACAGCTGGCGGTGGCCGGGCTTGGTGAAGCCGGCGCCGTCCTGGCGGTAGACCGTCGTCTCGATCACACGCGGCGCGTCGGCCCAAGTCGCGCCTTCCGGCGGGCCGGGCAGGCTCGCGAGCGGTGTCGCCTCTCCCTCGACGAACCGGGTGAACGCGAGCGTCGTCCCGTCGGGCGACCACGCGACGACGCCCGGCGCCGACGCCAGCCGGGCCACCGGCACCGTCACGCCGGACTCGACCCAGCGGACCATCAGGTGCCGCCGCTCGTCGCCCTCGTCCTGGGCGACGTAGGCGAGGCGCGTGCCGTCGGGCGACCACCGCGCCGCGCCCGCGTCGACGCCGACGACGAGCGGTTGGTGGACGGTCCCGTCGGTCGAAACCCTCCACAGGTCGCCCCTCACGCGGTCGGTCTGGACGTCGAGCCGGTTCCGGCGGTAGACGACCGTCCGGCCGTCGGGCGAGACCTGGGGGTCCGAGGCGTACTCGACCTCGAACACGTCCATCAGCCCCAGCGGCGGAGGGTCCTGAGCGACCGCCGAGGGGAGGAGGAAGAGGAGGGCGACGAGGAGGTGGACGGGTGAGTTCGTGGACATGTGGACGAGTGGGGGCGGGCGGCGGAACCTACGAGGGGTCGGGTCTCACGAGTCCACCCGTCCACGAGTCGCACGTGTCCACCCCATCGTCAAAACACCCGGACCACGCCGTCGAGCTCGCGGAGGTAGCGGCTCGGGTCGGCCTGGAGGTCTTGCAGGAGCTGCTGGAGCGCCGCCGCTGCCGCGTTCGCGTTGTAGTACAGCGACGGGTCGTTCAGGAGCAGGCCCATCGTGCCCGTGGGCGAGTTGAGCGTCGAGTCGAGGTCGGCCGTGAGCGAGGCGAGGTTGGCCGTGAGCGCCGTGAGCTCCTCGAGCTGGCCGTCGGCCCGGCGAATCGCCGCCGACAGGTTGTTGACGGTGGCCGTGACCGAGTCCGCGTTCGTCTCGGCGAGCGCGCGGACGGTCCCAGACGTCGCCACGACGTCGTTGCCGACGGTGATCGACAGGTCCTCGACGTTCCGCCCGACGCGGTCCGACACGTTGCTGGCGTTGGCGGCGGCCGACTCGAGCGAGGCAATCGTTCGGTCGATCCGGGAGCGCTCGTCGATGATGAGCTGGGTCGCGCCCTGGGTCAGGAACCGGAGTTGGGACAGGACCGCCTCGATGTCGCCGCCCGAGTTCTGCAGGATCTCGTCGAGCGTGGTGAACGTGTTGACGGCGCCGATGAGCGCCGAGTCGGCCCGGGCCGTGAGCGAGTTGGACTCGCCCGCGATCAGGTCGAAGATGTCGGGCGTCGAGAGGGCCCGCAGCGTGTCGCCGGCCACGAGTGGGCGCCCGGCGTCGGCGCCGACGGGCGGGGTGATCTCGACCCGGACCTCGCCGAGCGCGCTCAGCCCGGCCGTCTGGATCGTCGACCCGCGCGGGACCTCGACGCCGCCGTCGATGGCCATCGTCACGAACACCTGGCGCGCGCCGGGCCCGAGCTCGACCGACCGGACGTCGCCCACGCGGACCCCGTTGAGCTGGACGATCGCGCCGGGCGCCAGCCCCTGCGCGTCGTCGAACACGGCGACGACCTCGTAGCCGGCCCCGAACAGCGGCTGCCCCGACAGGAACCGGACGCCGAAGAAGATGGCGACGGCCGACAGGAGGATCGCCAGGGCGACCTTGATTTCGTTGGTCATGGGTGGGTCAGGGGTGAGGGGTGATGAGTGAAGGGCGCCTCACCCTCAACCCTTCACCCGTTACGCCGTCTGCGACGGCGCGCCGATCTTGTACTCGTTGGCGCGGACGAACGCGAGCAGCGTGGGGTCCGTTGCCCGGTGGAGGTCGTCGACGGTCCCGGTCCACGGGATCTCGCCGTCGTGGACGAACGCGATCCGGTCGGCGATGGACAGGACCGAGTGCATGTCGTGGGTCACGACGACGCTCGTCGTCCCCATGGTCGTGCCGAGGCGGTAGATCAGCTCGTCGATCGTGTTGGACGTCTCGGGGTCGAGCCCCGACGTTGGCTCGTCGTACAGGATGTACTTGGGCTCGATGGCGATGGCGCGGGCCAGGGCCACGCGCTTCTGCTGGCCGCCCGAGAGCTCGGCCGGCTTCTTGGGCCCGGCGTCGGGGAGCTCGACCAGCGCGAGGCACTCGTCGGCCCGGGCGCGGACCTCGCCGGGCGTGAGCGCGGTGAACGTGCGGAGCGGGAACTCGACGTTCTCGCGCGCCGACATCGAGTCGAACAGGGCCCCGCCCTGGAACAGGACGCCGAACTTGCGCCGGACCTGGCGGAGCTCGGCGTAGGTCAGCTCGTCGAGCGGCGCCCCGTCGACGACCACGCGGCCGGCGTCCGGCTTCAGCAGGCCGATGATGTGGCGCATGAGCACGCTCTTGCCCGAGCCCGACCGCCCGATGACGCACGTCACCTCGCCCTCGGGCACGTCCAGGTCCACGCCCCGCAGCACGGGCACGCCGCCGAAGGACTTGGACAGGTCGCGGACTTGGATCACGGAGTGGGTACGAGGTACGGGGTACGGGGTACGGACGGGGGTGGCGCGGGCCCCGCACACGGGCGGAGATCCTGTACCCCGTACCGTGTACCCCGTACCCTCACAGCAGGATGGCCGCGCAGAGGTAGTCGGTAAAGAGGACCCAGACGCAGCCCAGGACGGCCGCCCGCGTCGTGGCCTCGCCCACGCCCTCGGCCCCGCCCCGGGCCTGGTAGCCCGTGTAGCACGCGATCGACGTGATGACGAACCCGAACACGAGGGACTTCACGAGGCCGAAGAACACGTCGTACGGGCGGAAAAAGAGCCGCGCGCCCTCCCAAAACGTCTGGGCCGTCAAAAGCCCCGACGCCTCGGCCACGGCCGCGCCCATCGCCATCCCGACCGACGCCGCGACGACGTAGAGCACGGGGAACATCAGGACGCCGGCCAGCACGCGCGGGACCACGAGGTAGCTCCGGCTGTTGAGCCCCATCGCTTCGAGCGCGTCGATCTGCTCTTTGACCCGCATCGTCCCCAGCTCGGCCGCGATCCGCGCGCCGACCCGGCCGCACAGCACGAACGCCGTCACGAGTGTCCCCAGCTCCAACAGGATCGACTGCTGGGCGAACGTCCCGACGATGGTCAGCGGGAGCAGCGGGTTCTCGAGCTGGTAGATGGCCTGGACCACGACGACGCCGCCCGAGAACGCCGTCGCCAGCGACACGATGGGGATCGAGTCGATGCCGACCTGGACCATCTGGGTCGCCAGGTTGCGGGCGTAGAGCGACGGCCGCAGGTCGCGCGGCAGGTTGAACGCGCTCGCGATCAGCAGGCAGTACGCGCCGAACCCCTGGAGCATCCCGCCAGGGATCCGCCAGAGCGGGGCGAACCCGGCACGGACGCGGTCGGCGACGCTCGGCGAGACTTCCATGTGACGGGCGGGTGACAGCGGCCGGGACGATCTTCCCGGGCCCGCCGCGAGCAAGCTACGGGCCCCCCGGACGCCGGGTGCCCGCTCCCCGTTTCTCCACGACCTCACGGGTACGAGGTACCTGCGTCCTGGGCGCGACACGTACCCCGTACCGAGTACCCCGTACCCTCCAACGATGGCCAAAGCGAAAACCCAGTACGTCTGCCAGGACTGCGGCCACACGACGCCCCGGTGGGCCGGCCAGTGCAGCGGGTGCAAGGAGTGGAACACGCTCGTCGAGGAGGCCGTGCCGAGCACGGTCAAGGCGCCCGTGATGCGGGGCAGCCGGTCCGTCGGCGGCGACGGCGGCAGCGGCTCGGCGCCCCGGATGAGCGGGGCCTACGGGAGCACGCGGCCCCAGCGCTTGCGAGACGTGACGGTCGCCGAGCGGCACCGGCTCCCGACCGGGCTGGCCGAGTTCGACCGCGTGTTGGGCGGCGGCGCGATGGTCGGGAGCCTGACGCTCGTCGCCGGTGACCCCGGCATCGGCAAGTCGACGCTGATGACGGAGCTGGGGCGCGGGCTCGACGGCCACTCGCTCCTCTACGTGACCGGCGAGGAGAGCGCCCAGCAGGTCAAGCTCCGCGCCCAGCGCATGGGCATCGACCCCGACGGCCTGTTCCTCTTCCCCGAGACGAACGTCGAGGCCATCCTGGCCGCCGCGTACGACTTGCAGCCGGACGTGATGGTCGTCGACTCGATCCAGACGGTCTACCGCCCGGACCTCACCTCCGCGCCGGGCTCGGTCGCCCAGGTGAGGGAGTCGACCGCCGCGCTGCTCGATGTGACCAAGACGCTCCCCACGACGACGTTCTTGATCGGCCACGTGACCAAGCAGGGGTCGATTGCGGGCCCGCGCGTGCTCGAGCACATGGTCGACACCGTCCTCCACTTTGAGGGCGACCGGCACCACGCCTACCGGATCCTGCGGGCGGTCAAGAACCGGTTCGGCGCGGCGAATGAGCTCGGCGTGTTCGAGATGCGCGAGGGCGGGCTGAAGGAGGTCGGCAACCCGAGCGCGCTGTTCCTGAGCGAGCGCCAGTTTGGGACCTCCGGCTCGGCCGTCGTCTGCGCGCTCGAAGGGACGCGCCCACTCATGGTCGAGGTCCAGGCGCTGGTGACCGGCGCCAGCTACGGGACGCCCCAGCGGACGGCGACCGGCTTCGACTCGAAGCGGCTCCAGCTCCTACTGGCGGTGTTGGAAAAGCGCGAGGGCCTGCGGTTCAGCCAGACCGACGTCTTTTTGAACGTGGCCGGCGGCGTACGTCTGGAGGAGCCGGCCGTCGACTTGGGCGTGGCGCTCGCGGTGGCCTCGTCGCTGAAGGACGTGCCGCTCGACTCGGGGACGGCCATCGTCGGCGAGCTGGGGCTGGGCGGCGAGGTGAGAGCCGTCAGCCGGATCGAGACGCGGCTGGCCGAGGTCCGCCAGCTCGGGTTCGAGCGGGCCATGATCCCGAAGGCCAACGCGAAGGGCCTGAAGGCGCCGAAAGGATTGGAGGTGCTCCCCGTCCGCCGGCTGGCGGAGGCGCTGGACCTGGTGTGCTGAGCGCGGCCGTCGTAAAAAAGAGGCCCGACCTCGGGGGGGAGGTCGGGCCTCGAAGGTGGCCAGGGGCCGCCGTGGGGCAGCCGGTGCGTGCTCGGAGGACCAGAGGGGAGACGCCGAGGCGTCCGGGTCCGCCGACGCCGCACGGATGGGGGGCCAGGGAGAAGAGGAGCGAGGGTACTGGATCTGTGCCCTCCCGTTCCGTTAGCGAATCGAGACCGGGTTTTCCCCGGTCCGGCTGGGGACGGTAGTTTCGGCGGGCTCCGCCCGACGTCTGTGCCCGCCTCCGTCCTCCCGCTCCGCCTCGGCCTCGGCCTGCTCCGTGTGGGGCAGCCGGCCCTGCCCGGACCGGCGGGCGACGCGCTCCGCCGTGCGTCCCGGCTCCGGCTGACGCCGGCCGAGGCGTCGGCCGAGGCGGCCATCGACGCGCTCCGCCGCGAGCTGCGCCGGTCGCCCGCCACCGTCGAGGTGGTCGACTACGGAGCGGGGACCCGGGGCGACAAGCCGCCCGTCCGTCGGGTGGCCGAGGTGTACCGGCGCGCGGCGACCGGGCCGGCCTGGGGCCGGTTCCTGTTCGGGCTCGCGCGCGGGCTCCGGCCCCGCCGGGTGCTCGAGCTGGGGACGAACCTGGGCGTCGGCGCGGCGCACCTGGCGGCGGCGCTCGCGCTCAACGAGGCCGAGGGCGGGCCGGCGGGGCGGCTGGTGACGCTGGAGGGCGCCCCAGCGCTGGCGGCCCTCGCCGCCGGCCACCTCGAACGCCTGGGCCACCGCGTCGGCGACGACGGCCGGGTGCGGATCGGGGTGGGGCCGTTCGCGGAGACGTTGCCCGAGGTGGCCGCGCCCGAGGCGTGGGACCTGGTGTTCGTCGATGGCCACCACCAGGCCGACGCCGCGCTGGGCTACCTCGACACGATCCGCCCCCACCTCGCCGGCGGCGCCTTGGTCGTGCTGGACGACGTCGAGCCCGGCCGGCCGGTGCGCCGGGCGTACCGCGCGCTCCGCGACCGCGGCCCGTCGTTCTACGCGGGCAAGTACGGCCTGCTCGTCCACGCCGCGCCCGGCGATCTCGGGGGAGCCACGACGGCCGCCGCGCGTGTGAGTGCTCTTCTCCCGACCTCCGCCGGCGCCGCCTGACCCATGCCTCCTCCCACCGACGCCGAGCTCGTTACGGCCTACCTCGACGAGGGCGACCAGCGCGCGTTCTCCCAGCTCCTCGCCCGGCACCAGGAGCGGATCTTCGGCTACCTCGTCGGGATGGTGAGGGACCGGGACGTGGCCAACGACTTGTTCCAGGAGACGCTGTACCGGGCGATCCAGGCCATGCACCGCCGGCGCGGCTCGTACGAGAGCCAGGGCCGGTGGCTCGCCTGGACCATGCGGATCGCGCGGAACGCGGCGCTCGACTGGCTCCGGGCCAAGAAGAAGTTCACCGACGTCGACAAGTTCAGCAATGAGGACGAGGGGCCGTCGTTCTGGGACCGCCTGCCGGATGAGGCCCCCGAGGCCGACTCGCTCCTGAACCGGGCCGATCTCTGGGAGGAGGTCGAGGCGGCCATCGAGCAGCTCCCGCCGGAGCAGCGCGAGGTCGTCTTGATGCGGCACCAGTCGGAGCTCACGTTCCGCGAGATCGCCGAGCTCACCGGCGTCTCGATCAACACGGCCCTCGGTCGCATGCGCTACGCGCTCATCAACCTGCGCAAGATCCTCGACCCCGAGTGGTTCGAGGGCGTCACGGCCGACGTGCCCGGCGCCCCGAAGCCGAAGGACGAGACGCCCGCCTAGGGCCCAAGCCGGAGCGGCCCCGCCCGCTCCGCCCTCTTCACACACGAGTTCGCCAGCCGTCCCGTTCGCTACGCCCCACCAGTCCGATGTCCGACGCTCTCACCCCGCTTCGCCACGTGTACGACGTGGAGCCCGTCGGCGCCCTGGCGCCCGGCGGCGCGGGGCACCCGGAGCAGGAGGCGCTCCGCCAGATGCGGGCCCTCCTCGACCGACGGCCCGCGGTCGCGCCGTCGCCCCACGCCGTCGCCGCCGTCGAAGCGCGCGCGGCCGTCGTGACGGCCGCCCTCGACCAGACGCAGGCCGTCGTCGAGCGCGCCTTTGGCGCCCGCCCGCAGCCGCGGCCCTCGGCCGATGTCGTGGCCGCCGTCCTCGCTCGGGCGGCCGAGCCTGCCGCCGCCACGCTCCCGGCCGAGTCGCCCACCGAGGCGGCCGTCCTCGACCAGTCGCTCCAGGCCCTCGACCAGCTCCCGCGAGCCCGCCCGGACGTGTCGGTGATCGCAGCCGTCGAGGCCCGCGCGGCCCAGGCGACCGCCGAGCGGGCGGCCATCCGCGCGGTCTACCTCGACGGCCCCGCCGTGACGTCCGTCGAGGCCGACGTTCTCCGCCAGTCGCGCGAGGTGGTCGAGCGAGCGCTCGCCTCGCGTCCCCAGCCCCGCCCCTCGGCCGACGCTGTCGCTGCCGTGGTGGCCCGGGCCGCCGAGGCGTCGGGCGCCGAGGCGGAGCCGGTCAGGGACGCCTCGCCGGTCGAGGACGCCGTCCTTGCCCAGTCGCTCCGCGCGCTCGACCGGATGCCCCGCCCGCGCCCGTCGGCGGCCACACTCGACGCGGTCCGCGTGGCCGCCGCGACGGCGGGCTCGGCCCCCGTCCGCGACGACCGGCCGTCCGCTTCGCCCGACCGCGTCCCTGTGCGTCCCGCGCGTCGCCGCGCGCCGGTCGGCGTGTGGGCTGGGGCCGCGACGTTCTTGGTGGCCGCGCTGGCCGCCCTCGTCATCTTGCCGATTGGCGGGTCCGACTCGTCGCCGGTCCCGGTTGCCGCCGTGGCGGAGGCCGAGCCGGCGGCGCCAGCGGCGCGCACCGCTGAGCTCGAGCCGGAGCCCGAGCTCGCCCCTGCGCCGGCCGACGCGCCCGCGTTCGCTCCGTCGCCGCCGTCTGCGGCCGCGGCGGCGTCGGGCTTGGCCGCGGTCGTTCAGCGAGCGGCCCGCCCGTCGGCCCCGGCCGCGTCGGCAGCCGTTCAGGCCGCACCCTCGGCTGCCGCCCGGACCTCGTTCGCCGCTGCGACGGCGCCCTCCCCTCCTCCTCCCGACCCGACGCCCGGCTGGGACGCCTCCGACGACGTCCGCGCGCTCTCGCTCCGGCTCCAGGAGCTCGACGCCGAGGACGCGCTGGCCTGGGACGACGCCCCGGCGGAGACGTTCGGCGTGCCGACGTCGCGGTCGGTCGGCTCGGCGCCGGGGGTCCAGGCCGTCCGCGCGGGGGCTCCGGCGCGGGCTCGGTTCCGTTCCGACTCGTCCTCGGTCCAGCGATGACGCGACGTTTGCTCGCCGCCGTGGCGCTCGCGCTTGCCGCCGCCTCGGCCCCGTCCGCTCAAACTCAGGAGGTCCGCGCTGGAGGCGAGGTCGTCCGCACGTTCGAGGTCCGCGACGGGCAGGTCTACCTCGACGGCCGCCACCTCGCCGACGCCGTCCCGCCGGGCCTCGACCTGGACGGCTTCAGCATGATGCCGCTCGAGCTGACCGGGCCGATCGTCCCCGTCCTCGAGGTCGACGGCGCGGTCTACGTCTTGGAAGGGGAGAAGCTGGTGCCGATGGACGCATCGAGCCGGCCCGGCCGCGGCGTCTACATCCTGGGCGACGTGACGCCCGAGGCCGTCGCCGAGATGCCCGAGGAGAGCATGACGCCGATCATCGAGGAGGCCTACATGCGGGACGTCGCCGCGCGGAACGAGGCGCTCTACGACCGGATGCAGCAGGCGGAGTCGATGGAGAGTGAGGTCGGCGCCCTCGCCGCCCGCGTCCGCGCCCGGCCGCGCGGGCCGGAGCGGGACCGGCTCCGCGAGCAGCTCCGCGGCCTGATCTCGGACTTGCTCTCGCTCAAGCACGAGATCCGAGACGAGGAGATCGCCGTCGTGGCCGAGCGCCTCGACGCCGCTCGCGAGGAGCTCGAAGACCGCCGTGGTCACCACGACGACATCGTGAACGGTCGGCTCCGCGAGCTCGTCGGCGGCCAGTAGACGGACGTCGGGCGGAGGGCGCGCGGGCCGTCGGCACGAGAGCGGTCGCGCCACGGCGCTGTCCTGTTATCCACACCCGTGTGGGAATACTGGGCCCGATCTCGGAAATCACTTGAGGTGAGAGGGGGCAGGTCCCTATCTTGGGGGCCTCCCCCCGGCTCCAGATTCCGACGTGGGAACGCAGCGGCTCCGACGGGTCGCCCGTCGCAGGTCGGTCCTGGAGGGCAACTCTCCGCGTGGGGGACTCGGCGTGGCACGGTTTTTTCGCCCGCTGAGCTCCCCCGGTCCCCCTGCCCCATGCGTCGCCTCGCCTTCCTCGTTTTCGCCCTGGTCGTCTCGGCGCCCGCTCGCGCCGGGGCCGACCCTCCGACGGGTTCAGGGCCGGCCGTCGACGTCGAGCGCGTCTCGTTCGACCGGAGCCCCGACGGGGCGTCGCTCGTGGCCCGCGTCCACACGTCGAGCCGGGTCCGGGCGTACAGCGTCGATCAAGACGGCGGCGTGCTCGAGCTGGTGTTGTACCGGGCCCGGCTGGCGCCGGCCGTCGAGCAGGCCCGGGCCGTCCAGCCCGTCCGCGGCTACAACGTCGGGGTCGACCGCGACCAGGTGATCGTCCGGTTCGACGTCGACCCCGACGTCCACGTGCGGGCGTACCCGGACCGCGACAGCGACGACCTGTTGCTGTCGTTCTCGTCCGCGCCGCGGCCCCGGCGGCAGGCGTGGGGCGGCGGCCGGCCGAGCCGCCCGCTCCCGCCCGCGCGCCCGGCCGACGAGCCGCCGATGCGGACGGTGCCGCCGGCGGCGCCCGTGACGGGCACCGGCCCGGTCCCCGGCGGCGAGTCGGTGGCCGTGGCCAGCGCCGAGCACTGGCGGCTCGACACGGTCGTCTTGGACGCCGGCCACGGCGGCCACGACCACGGTGGCGTCGGCAACGGGACGAGCGACAAGGAGGTGGCCTACGGCGTCGTGTCCCGCCTCGGGCCGATGCTGGAGCGCGAGCTGGGCATCCGCGTCGTCTACACCCGCGACGACGACACGTTCGTCGAGCTCCGCGACCGCGGGCGGATCGCCAACCGCGAAGGTGGCAAGCTGTTCATCTCGGTCCACGCCAACGCCGGCCCGTCGTCGGCCTACGGGACGGAGACGTTCTTCCTGGCCCCGCGCGGCTCGGCCCGCGCCAGCGAGGTCATGCAGCGCGAGAACTCCGTGATCGAGCTCGAGAGCGACCCGAGCTACTACGCCGACTTCGCCGAGGGCGGCGACATCCTGCGCTCGCTGGCGATGAGCGCGTACCAGGAAGAGAGCCAGCACCTCGCCCGGTTGATCGAGGGCCGGTTCGAGGCCGCCGGCCGCCACAGCAGGGGCGTCAAGCAGGACAACTTCATGGTGCTCTGGGCCGCGTCGATGCCGGCGGTCCTGGTCGAGGTCGGGTTCGTGACGAACCGCGAGGAGGCCCGGCTGATCTCGTCGCCCGCGGGGATGGACCAGACGGCGCGGGCGATCTTCGAGGCCGTCCGCGACTACAAGGCGACCTACGAGCGCGGCCTGCGACAAGCCGGCGCGGAGGGATAGCCGGGGCCTCGCGGGTGGGGCTGGTTCAGCGGGTCGCGCCGGTTCGATCACGACGGCCACCGACCCTGCCCAACCCGCGTCCCCCGCCGAACCCGCCAAACGCCGTGACCGACCTCGCCGCCGCCCTCCGCACGGTCCCTGACTTCCCGTCGCCGGGCGTCCAGTTCAAGGACCTCACGCCGGTCCTGGCGGACCCCGCTCTGTTCGCGGCCCTCCTCGACCGGCTTGCCGCCCCATGGACCGGCGGCGACGTGACGCACGTCGTCGGGGTCGAGGCGCGGGGCTACTGGTTCGGGGCCGCGCTGGCGGCCCGGCTCGGGGCCGGCTTCGTGCCCGCGCGCAAGCCTGGCAAGCTGCCCGGGCCCACGCTCCGCGAGGCCTACGCGCTCGAATACGGCCAGGACGCCCTCGAGCTCCACGCCGCCGACCTGCCCACCTCTGCCCGCGTGCTCGTCCACGACGACGTGATCGCGACGGGCGGGACGGCGGCGGCGGCCTGCCGGCTGGTCGAGGCCGCCGGGGCGACGGTTGTCGGCGTGTCGTTCGCCGTCGAGATCGCGTTCCTGGACGGCCGCTCGGCGCTCCCGGTTGGCGTCCCGGTCGAGGCCGCGATCACGGTGTAGCTCGGCGCCCGCCGCGACGGGAGGCGGAGTGGCGCGAGGGGACGGGTGTGGGTAACCCCCGCTCGCCGCTGGCGCTTCCTCCCAGGATCCAGGGCCGCTACGTCCTTCGACCTACCAGGAACGCTTCCCCGTATTCAAGCCGTCATCCCCGCGAAGGCGGGGACCCAGAGTGGCGACCCCGGTGCCCCGCCCGCTCTGGATTCCCGCCTCCGCGGGAATGACTCGTCGGGGAGAATCGGGGTGGGCGGGAGTTGGGCCGCCTCGCCTCTACCGCACGGCGATACAGCTGATCTCGACGCAGGCCTCGCGCGGGAGCTTGCCCACTTCGAGCGCCTCCCGGGCCGGCGTGGCCCCGCTGAAGTAACGGGCGTACACCTCGTTGACGACGGCGTAGTCGTCCATGTCCCGTAGGAAGAGCGTGACCTGGACGACGTGCGCGAAGTCCATGTCGGCCGCCCGGAGCACGGCCCCGATGTTGGCCAAGATCTGCGACGTCTCCTCCTCGACGTCGCCTTCGACCATCTCGCCGGACGACGGGTCGAGCGCGATCTGGCCCGAGACGTAGAGCGTGTCGCCGACCAAGAGCCCCTGGCAGTACGGGCCGATGGCGGCGGGAGCGTCGGGGGTCTTGATCCGCTCGCGGCGGGAGGGGGGCTGCGTCGTCATCGGGGGGGGCGAGGAAGCGCGGGCCGGAAGATCCCGAGGCAGGCCTCCGGGGGGCGCGAAGAAGGGGGAAACTCTAGTCCGCCGGCAGGGCCCGGCGGTGAGGGGTCGATAGCTTTCCCCGTGCCAAACGTCCTCTCCACCCGTTCATGAGCCGCCACGGTCGCGTACTCGTCGCCATGAGCGGCGGCGTCGACTCGTCCGTCGCGGCCGGCCTCCTGCACGAGGCCGGCTACGACGTCGTCGGCGTGACGATGAAGACGTGGGACTACGAGACGTCGCTGGGCGGCTCGGGCGTGAGCCGGGCCACCTCGGGCTGCTGCTCGCTCGACGACATGAACGACGCCCGCGCCGTCGCCGTCCGGTTGGGCGCCAGCCACACCGTCGTCGACATCCGGGCCGAGTTCGGCGACTGGGTCATCGACCGGTTCCAAGCCGACTACCTCGCGGGACGGACGCCCAACCCGTGCGTGCTCTGCAACACCCACATCAAGTGGGCCGCCCTCCTCAAGCGGGCCGACGCGCTCGGCTGCGAGCACATCGCGACGGGCCACTACGCCCGGGTCCGCGAGCACGGCGGGCGACACGTCGTGAGCCGAGGGCTCGACGCGGCCAAGGACCAATCGTACGTCCTGTGGGGCGTGGCCCAGGACCACCTCGCGCGGACGCTCTTCCCGCTCGGCGGCCTCGAAAAAACCGAGATCCGGCGACTCGCGGCCGAGATGGGGTTCGACCACGTGGCCGACAAGAAGGACTCGTACGAGATCTGCTTCGTCCCCAACGACGACTACCGGGGCTTCCTGGCGCGCCGCGCGCCGGCCGTGGCCGACCTGGCGGGTGGCCCGTTCGTTCATTCGGAAACGGGCGAGGTGGTGGGCCGGCACGACGGGTACCCGTTCTACACCGTCGGCCAGCGGAAGCTGGGGATCGCGCTGGGCGAGCCGGCCTACGTGGTCCGCATCGAGCCCGAGACGAACACGGTCGTCGTCGGCCCCCGGTCGGCGCTGGCGGAGCGGACGTTGACGGCGAGCGGCGTCGTGTGGGGCAAGTGGGCCGGGATCGACGGCGAGGCCCGGTTGGGCGGGCGGATCCGCCACCGCGACCCGGGCGCGCCGGCCGTCGTCCGCCAACTCGGAGACGACGCTCTTGAGGCCGTGTTCGAGACGCCGCGCACGGCCGTGGCTCCCGGCCAGGCCGCCGTGTTCTACGACGGCGACGACGTGGTGGCCGGCGGCTGGATCGACCGCCCGGCGCGTGCTCAGCCCGAGGCGTCGCCCGAGTTCGTCGCCCTGCCGACGCTGTGATCGAGCCCGGCCCCGGCGAGCGCGAGTGCCCGTCGTGCGGCTTCGCCGTCGACGAGGCCGCCGAGGTCTGCCCGTACTGCGCCTACGAGTTCCCCGTCCGCAAGGCGGCCACGACGGCGAGCGCGTGGCTGTTCGTCGGGCTGATGGTGCTGTTCGCGGTCCCGCTGCTGGCGTGGCTCTTGGGCTGGTTCGGGTAGGGGCGGGTTGCCGTCGCTGACCCCCCGCCTGATCGCCCATCGCTTCGCTCAAGGGCCGATCAGGCTGTCCCCCTTGAAGGGGGACAGCTTTCCGACCTGGGAGCGCAGCGACCGGGAGGAAAGCAGGGGGTCCGGGCTATCGCTCCGCGGGGTGGGCCGACCCGGCCGGTGGGTGCGCACGAACCCGCGTAACCTGCGGGACCCGCCGAACCCGCCGAACGCACCATGCCCTACGTCCTCGCCCTCGACCAGGGCACCACCAGCTCGCGCGCCATCGTGTTCGACGACCGGGGCCGGATCCGGTCCGTCGCCCAGCGCGAGGTCGAGCAGATCTTCCCCCGGCCCGGCTGGGTCGAGCACGACCCGACCGAGATCTGGTCGAGCCAGATTGGCGTTGCCGCCGAGGCGCTGTCGCGGCAGGGCTTGCGCGCGAGCGACGTGGCCGCCATCGGGATCACGAACCAGCGCGAGACGGCCGTCGTGTGGGACCGGGCGACGGGCGCGCCCATCCACAACGCCATCGTCTGGCAGGACCGGCGGACGGCCGCCTTCTGCGACCAGCTCAAGGCCGACGGCCACGCGCCGACGTTCCAGGCCAAGACCGGGCTCGTGCTCGACAGCTACTTCTCCGGCACCAAGGTCCGCTGGATCCTGGACCACGTCGAGGGCGCCCGGGCCCGCGCCCAGGCTGGCGAGCTGGCGTTCGGGACCGTCGACAGCTGGCTCGTGTGGAACCTGACCGGCGGGCGCCACCACCTCACCGACGTCACGAACGCCTCGCGGACGCTGCTCTTCGACATCCACGCGGGCGACTGGGACGACGAGTTGCTGGCGATCCTCGACGTGCCCCGGTCGATGCTCCCCGAGGTCCGGTCGTCGAGCGAGGTCTACGCCGAGACGTCGCCGGACCTGTTCGCCTCGCCCATCCCCATCGCCGGGATCGCGGGCGACCAGCAGGCGGCCACGTTCGGCCAGCGGTGCGTGACGCCGGGGATGGCCAAGAACACGTACGGCACCGGCTGCTTCATGCTGATGCACACCGGGACCGAGGCCGTCGCGTCCGAAAACAACCTGCTCACGACGGTCGCCTGGAAGCTCGGCGACGCCCCGACCGAGTACGCGCTCGAAGGGAGCGTCTTCATCGCGGGCGCCGTCGTCCAGTGGCTCCGCGACGGGCTCAAGATCATCCGGTCGGCGGCCGAGGTCGAGGCGCTGGCGCGGGCGGTCGAGGACACCGACGGCGTCTACCTCGTGCCCGCGTTCGCCGGGCTCGGAGCGCCGCACTGGGACCCCTACGCGCGCGGCACCCTCGTCGGGCTCACGCGCGGGACGACCGACGGCCACGTCGCCCGGGCCGCGCTCGACGGCGTCGCCTACCAGGTGGCCGACGTCCTGGAGGCGATGGAGCGCGACGCCGGCTTGGCGGTGGCCGAGCTCCGCGTCGACGGCGGCGCGGCCTCGAACGACCTCCTGATGCAGACCCAGGCCGACTTGCTCCAGGCCCCGCTCGTCCGCCCGGCCGTGACGGAGACGACGGCGCTCGGGGCCGCGTATCTGGCCGGCCTGGCCGTCGGCGTGTGGGGCTCGGGAGCCGATATCTCCGAGCAGTGGGCCGTCGACCGCCGGTTTACGCCGTCGATGGCACCCGCCGAGGCCGCCCGCCGTCGCGCCGGCTGGTCCCGCGCCCTCGACCGCGCCCGGGGCTGGGCCGCCGACGGCAACGAGGTCGGGTAGCAACCACGTGTCGTCCCGCCGGGGCCGCAGCGTTCTTCTCCGGCACCCGAACAACAGCCGTCATTGGCTGGCGCCGTCGCCTTGCGGTCCTACGCACGCGAGAATCCATCCTTGTGCTCGGCGAGCGCCCCCCTATGGATCCCCGCGTACGCGGGGATGACGATTGGTTTGCGTTGCACGTCGAACCACTCCCGAGGGCGTAGCAGCCCTGTCGTCGGAGGGAGGGCCAGGAAGGCGGCTGCTCCGACGAACACGGCCACCCGCCCCACGTTCGACGGTCCACGCCCTACGCTCTTGCTATGACCCGCGACGCCATGCTCTCCGCCCTCGACGACGCGCCCGACTGGGACGTCGTCATCGTCGGCGGGGGCGCGACCGGGCTGGGGTGCGCCATCGACGCGGCCTCGCGCGGGTACCGGACGCTGCTCTTGGAGCAGGCCGACCTCGCGAAGGGGACGTCGAGCCGGTCGACCAAGCTCGTCCACGGCGGCGTCCGCTACCTCCGCCAGGGCAACGTATCGCTGGTGCTGGAGGCGCTGAAGGAGCGGGGCCGGCTGCTCAAGAACGCGCCCCACTTGGTCCACGACCTCGCGTTCGTCGTCCCCAACTACTCGTGGTGGGAGGGCCCGTTCTACGGGGTTGGGATGAAGGTGTACGACCTGATGGCCGGCCGGTCCGGGTTCGGGCGGAGCCGGCACCTGTCGAAGGACGAGACGCTGGCGCGCCTGCCAACCATCGAGCCCGACGGCCTGGACGGCGGCGTCGTCTACTACGACGGCCAGTTCGACGACGCCCGGCTGGCGGTCAACATGGCCCAGACGGCGGTCGAGCAGGGCGGCGTCGTGCTGACCTACGTCGAGGTGGTGGGGCTGCTGAAGGACGGGATCGAGGTCGTCGGCGTCCGCGCGCGCGACGTCGAGACGGGCGACGAGCGCGAGGTCCGGGCCAAGGTCGTCGTCAACGCGACGGGAGTCTGGACCGACCGCGTCCGCCGGATGGACGACGCCGACGCCCGGCCGATGGTCCAGGCCAGCCAGGGCGTCCACATCGTCTTGGACAAGGCGTTCCTGCCCGGCGACCACGCGATCATGGTGCCCAAGACCGACGACGGGCGGGTCCTCTTCGCGATCCCCTGGAACGACGCCGTCGTCGTCGGCACGACCGACACGCCGGTCGAGACGGCGGACCTCGAGCCGCGCCCGCTGGCCGACGAGATCGAGTTCCTGCTCGTCCACGCCGCCCGCTACCTCACGCGCGACCCGGCGCCGGCCGACGTCCGGAGCACGTTCGCAGGCCTCCGTCCGCTCGTCGCCGACCCCGACGCCGAGGGCGGCACGGCCGCGCTCTCGCGCGACCACACGCTCCACATCGCCGACTCCGGGCTCGTCACCATCACCGGCGGCAAGTGGACGACCTACCGCAAGATGGCCGAGGACACCATCGACCAGGCCGCCCTGCTCGCCGGGCTCGACGACCGGCCCTCGGTCACGGCCGACCTCCAGATCCACGGGGCGCACGCCAACGCCGAGGTGTTCGGCGACCTGCGGGCCTACGGCTCGGACGCGCCCGCGCTCCAGGCCTTAATCCGCACCGACGACGCGCTCGCGGAGCGGCTCCACCCGGACCGGCCGGTCGTCGCCGGGCAGGTCGTCTGGGCCGCCCGCCACGAGATGGCGCGGACGGTCGAGGACGTGCTCGCCCGGCGGACGCGCGAGTTGCTCCTCGACGCCCGGGCGTCGATCGCGATGGCCCCCCGCGTGGCCACGATTCTGTCCGAGGAGCTGGGCCACGATGAGGATTGGGAGCGCGAGCAGGTCACGGCGTACCGCGCCCTCGCCGACGGCTACCTCCTGGCCGACAACGCGGTCCGTGCGTCTTAACTGCTTTACTCCGTCCCCTGGGTTGGATGGGGCTTCGGTTGAATATACCGGTCGGCTACAGTCACGGCGTCCTCGTCGGCTCTGACATAGACCGGAAAACCGATTACATCGAGGATAGAAGTAGCAAGGCCGACTTTGAGTGTCGGTTCGTCGTCGGTGTCTGCGCGCTCCACCTCGAAGAGCGATGCTGCGCTATTCGCGTAGCGGCTTGCGGTGACACTGAGAGCTCCCGTCGTCGTCTTCCTACCGCCCCGTAAGTCGCTGACCGCCGGAGCGACCACTGACGCGAAGGCAACGCGGACCGCGCCAGACTCGTCGACTGGGAGTGACGGTGACACATGTCTGAGCGCTCGGAGAGCAACGCTGTGACGGATCTCCGCGGAGTGTGGATCTGCGCGGATCGCGTTCGCCTCGATGGCTGCCGACCCGATCTTGTCATCTCGATCTGCGGGCTCTCGGTAGTGGTCCTCGATCTCCCCGTGACGCAGTATGAACAGACCTGCCTTCTCAAGAATGTCGAGTGCCGTCGAAAGCTGACGGTGGAGCTGAACCCATAATCTCCCATTCTCAAGCTGGTTGATGCGTTCGGGGTTGTCCGCCAGCACTACAGCAGCGACTGCTCTCCGCTTCATCTTTGCAACGGTCCCGGGGTCGGTCGAGTCCTTCCAGTAGGAGTGAGACGTTGCCAAGGATTCGATGTCCGTCCAATTTGAAACTACGGCTGCCTCTAGCGCTTCGAGCGCCGTCTTGGCTGAATCGCGGATATCCGACGCGACTCCAGCTGCCGCGCGCCCAGATTCAACATCGTTGAAGGCATTGACAAGGTCGAGTCCGTCCGTGAATCCGTCGAGGTCCGCGAGCACAGCAGGCTCTTTCCCTATGAGATGGAGCAGCTTGATAATTGTCGGCATCGTTCCTTTTCCGACGGCTTGGACAAGGTGGCCACCGGAGGCGTGGAGGTTTACGTCGAGAGCACTGTCCAGCGCATCAACGACAACCTCGTCACTCGGCCCTTCCACAAGAAGCGGGCGAGCTGCGAATAGCGCTTCGCGATGGCTCGCTCCAAGGCTCTGGATAAACGTTCCAAGCTTCTGGTTCCGAAGCGTCTCATCTGCCGGAGCGACCTGAACCGGAAGTGTATCGACATCGCGGAAGAAGACGACATTGCAGAGGTCTGTTGGCTGGCGAAGCCGGGTCATGGCTGGCGCATGTGTTGCGCAGACAACTAATTTTTTTCCTGCCGTTGGGTCACCAGCCACTCGTTCCATCTCGCTGCGAACGAAAGATTGGTACTGGGGGTGGAGCGATATGCCCGGCTCGTCGATCAGAACTGCCGCCAGCTCATCATTGTAAAGTGCGGCAAGAATGGCAACGAGGTGGAGTAGTCCACTTGCCTCCTTAGCGGACGGATACACAACGTCGCCACGTAAGAACGTCACCTGAAGACGACCGTCTGGCCACTCTAAGTCGAATTCTCGACCGAACAGAGCACGCAGTCGCTCTGTCACCTTGAGCTGGAGGTCAAATCGCTCAGAAAGTCGGGTCATGACTCCACTGACCGATTCAATCATGTACCATTTATCTCTTCGGTCTTTTTGTATTGCAACTTGCAATTGGCGGTCAAAGTGAGGTTCGTCGCTGAATGTGCCCATAACCATGCGGGCCTCCTCGAAGGGCTGGAGACGTCCTGCTGCCAGCATGAGCACGTGGCCGTGGTCCCCGAGTTGCACCGCGAGCTGTCTCTTGAGCTGGCGCATCACCTGACTCTTGCCAGAGCCGTTTGGACCTAGCAACGTCAACATCCCACCATGAACAGTGAGATCAAAGCGTTGACCTTGAAACAAGTGGTCCAGAGGAGGTACTTGGACGGCGAGAGGCAGGATGCGATGGAGCAAGAGGAGGGGTGCCGAGGCTACTCGGGTGGCGGTGTGTGACGGGGAGGCACGGCGACACCTCAAACTAGAACCGCCTCTCTTCAGCCGGATAGGCTAAAGATGGGCGATATCGAGTGGAGATGTCAGGAGTCGACCACAGGGTCTGAGGGGCACTACAGTCCAGGCGTCTACGCGCGTATTCAGTGCTTTGAAGGTCTTTGCCCGGCTGGCATGCTCCGCTGACGGGATTCCAGAAGGGCGCAGGCTGATTGGGTCTTGCAAGCGATGGCGCCCCGCGTGGCCGCGCTGCTGGCGGACGAACTCGGCCACGACGAGGACTGGGAGCGCGAGCAGGTCACGGCCTACCGCGCCCTCGCCAGCGGTTACCTCCTGGCCGACGACGCCCTCCGCCCGGCGGACGCCGTCCAGCCGGCCCCATGGTCTCCTCTCCTGTAGACACGATTCGTCGTGCCGGCGAGGTGGACGGGACCGTTCCGCGTGTGGCGTCGGTCCCGCAGGAGTGACGCGATGCGAGCCGGGCCACGTTCTCGTCGAGCAAGCACGGGTCGATTCAGAACACCGACGACGCCCACACCGGGCTCGTCGGCATCCTGACGGGCCAGACCCTCGACCTCGGCGACTTCCTGGCGGCGGGCGAGGAGGCCCCGGCCGGCGGGATCGCGGTCGAGGCCGGCGACCTCCACCTCCACGACGAACCCGCCGAAGTCCGCGCCTTCGTCCGCGCCGACGACGGGTCGGACACGGCCACCGCCGGGCGCCAGGCGGTAAAGGCGGTGGGCGACGTCTCGTGGCCGGCCTACAAGGTCTACGGCGACCCGTTCGCGCGCCGGGCGGAGTGATCCCCGATCCGGTCGCTCGGCCTCCGTTCGGAGTTCGAGGGCGCCGGGCGCCCGCGCAGGAGGAAGCGCCCTTTCCCCACACGCCCCCCGGATCGCGTCACCGATCCGCTGGCTCGGCTGGCCGGTCGATGTCGATCCGTTCGACCTCGGCCCACGGCACGTACTCGGGGCCCTCCTGGCCGTCGGCGAAGACCAGCAGGCCGGCGTTGCCGTCGCCGAGGTCGCCGGCGCGTTCGAGCGCCAGCTCCTTGCCGTCTCGGAGCGTCACCCGGGCGGGCCCGTCGCCGGGGAGCACGACCGAGGCGATCCGGCCGAAGGGGACAGAGTAGTCCACGCCCCGTGACGGGGCGTCGAGCGTCTCCGTCGTCTCGCTCTCGTCGAGATCAACGACGAGCCGGCCGGTGAGGCGGCGCCCGTCGCGGGTCGTGACGCGGCCCGAGAGCGGTCGGCCCGGGGGGAAGTCGTCGTACGAGGGGCCGCTCGCGCTGGGGTCGAGGTCGACGCGCTCGACGGCGCCCCACGGCACCAGGACCCGGCCGTAGCGCGCGTCGTCGACCGCGATCCCACGGTGGCCGGGGCCGACGGTGGAGGTGCCGGAGAGGGCGACCTCGCGACCGTCGAGCCGCGTGACCCGGGAGCCGCCGCGCGGGTCGCGGGCGATGGAGCGGATGGCGTCGAACCGCAGGCGGCGCTCGCCGTCGGCAGTGCGGCCGACGATCTCGTCGCGGCCGAGGGCCCCGTCGCGGTCCCACTGGAGGAGGCCGGTAAAGTCGCCGTGGGACGTGTGGACGGTCCCGTGGAGTCGGCCCCCATCGCGGGGGCGGCTCTCGACGTCGTCGGGCGCGGGGAAGAGCTCGACGGTGCGGATCTGGCGCGGCCCGAGGTCGACGGCGCCGCGCCGTCCGTCCCACACGCGGACGCCGTCGTCGAAGTCGCTGGCCGACAGGCGGTCGAGGTCGAACACGGTCCCGCTCTTGAGAGTCACCCGCACGTCGGGATCGAACGCGACCCCGTCCGCCAAGACCCCTCGCACGCCGTCGCCGTGCGCCTCGATGCGCGCGATGTCGCCGAAGCGGGCCATGAACGGCCGGCCGAGGTCGACCTCGGGCCCGCCCCAGGGGACCTCGACCCCGAACACCCTGGCCGGGCGGCCCTCCTCGGCCCGTCGCCCGCGTGGCGTCAGGGCGGCCCAGGGGTTCTCGTCCTTGACGCCGTCGAAGGTGTGGCCCCACAACGCCTCCTCGTCGCCGCCCCATCGCAAGCGTCCCTCGTAGGTGTCGCCGCCGTAGGTGGTCACGCGGCCGTAGAGGAGGTCGGGGGCCGCGGCCTCCGCCGAGGAGGCGGTCGGCGGCGAGGCCGTCGCGGAGGGGCCCACGTTTTCGAGGGCTCGGGAGCCGACGACGTAAACGACGGCGATCAGCGCGACGGCCGCCGCTCCGACGATCTTGGGGTTCGACATGGGTGGGGTCTTGGTGGCCGAGGGCGACGGGGAGCGTGGTCAGGCTACTGCCCCCGCGCCCGGGTGCTCGCGGGCGGCCCGCCGAAACAGCGCGGCCGACCCGGCCCACAGCGCGACGAACCCCCCGTTCAGGGCCACGACCTCGATCAGTCCGCCCCCCGGGCCCAGCCCGGCGACGAGCGCGCCCACGGCGACGGCCGCCTGAGCGAGCGCCGTCGCGGCCATCGTCCAGGCCATCCCGCGCGCTCGGGCGCGAGCGACGAGGGCCCCGACGACGCCCACCGCGAGCACCCCGCCGTAGAGTGCGTTGGCGTCGTTGTCCTCGGACCCAATGAGGCCGACGGCGCCGTTGGTCCAGACCAGGAGGAACGCGGTCGCGAGCGCGACGCCGACGGCCCACCGGTACGCGGCGTTGCCCGTCGTCCTCACGGCAAGCTCCAGGGGGATCCCGACGCCGAGCAGGAGGGCCGCGGCGAACGCGAAGTCGGCCACGCTCCAGGCCACCTCGTCAGTGAGTTGCATCGCGATCAAGGGGACGAGGAGGACGAGAGCGGCGGCGGACCACGCCGCGGCCCTCCACGGGCTCACGTGTCCTCGGGCGCAGTCGGTCGGGGTCTCGGGGCGGCTGGCGGTCATGGGGTCGGGGCGGTGTGGAGTGGCGTAACCTGCGAACGGGCCGCGTGAGCGGCGTGAGCACCACCTGAGATGTCTGTGAGCATGGCTGAGGAGGACCTGACGTACCGGTTCGGCGACTTCCGCCTCGACGTCCCCAACCGCCAGCTCTGGCGGGGGGACGACCGGGTCGACCTCAACGCCCGCTACTTCGACGCCCTCGTCCTCCTGGTGCGAGAGCACGGGCAGCTCGTCGAGAAGGACCGGTTCTTTGCCGAGGTGTGGGGCGACGTCGTCGTCAGCGACAGCGCGCTCACGCAGTGTGTCAAAGAGATTCGCCAGCGGCTCGGCGACGACGCCTCGGACCCCCGCTACGTCGAGACGGTGCCCCGGTATGGCTACCGGTTTGTTGGGCCGGTCGAGCCCGTCTCCCTATCGGGCCACGGCGGGGCGGCGTGGCAGGCCGCGTCGCCAGCCGGGTCGGTCGCCCCGGCGACGGGCGGCCCCCCGCTTCGGGAGGCCGAGCGGTTCCCCCTGCGAACGGCCGCTCTCTGGGGGAGCGCCGGGGCGCTCGGCGGCGGCTTCGCCGGCGTGCTCGGGGGGCTCCTCTACGGGTCCGCGCTCGCCTACGCCCCGGACGCCCGGCTCGGCACCGCCTCCGTGCTCGTCGTCCTGCTCAGCCTCAACGTCTTGGTAGGCCTGCTGGGGGGCGCCGGCGTCAGCTTCGGGATGGCCGCGGTCGGGTGGGTCTCGCGCCGTCCGCTCCGGTGGAGCATCGCCGGCGGCGCCCTCGGCGGCTTGGTCGTCGGCGGCGGGGCCAAGCTGCTCGGGGTGGACGCATTCAACCTGCTCTTTGGGCGAGCGCCCGCCGGGATCACCGGGGGCCTGGAGGGCGCCGCACTCGGCGCCGCGCTCGCCCTGGGCGCCCGGCTCGGCGCCGGCTCGGACGCCGCCTCGCGCTGGCGCCCGGTGGCCGGCGCCGGCCTCGCGGGCGCCGTGGCCGGGGCGCTCATCCCCACCGTTGGCGGCCACCTGATGGGTGGGAGCCTGGACCTTCTCGCGCGGTCGTTCGCCGGCTCCCGGCTTCAACTCGACGCCCTCGGCCGTCTCTTCGGTGAGGTCCACTTCGGCCATACGACGCAGGTCGTGCTGGGGGGCGTCGAGGGGTTCCTGTTCGGGAGCTGCGTCGTGGGCGCCCTCGTCCTGGCGCGCCTCGCCCTGCCGGCGAGCGCTCGTCGCGAGCAGGGCTGACGGCGTTGCCGCCCTGGCCGGGGCTCCGGCCCGCCCGGCCTGCACGAGTTCCGAGACGGACTCCACGACCGGGAGAAGAGAAGGGAGAAGTCCCGAGAGAGCGTTGAGACCCAGGGGCTCGGGCTGCGGCGGGCGTCGGAGGCCGCCGGCCGCGTTCCCGCTCGCCTGCGACCCCCAAACCTCAACGCCCTCTGAGCCCTCAGAACGCAGAACGCCCACAACCGACCGGCGAGGGGCCGTCGGTTGTGGGCGTTACAAGGTGGAGATGCCGGGAGTCGAACCCGGGTCCGAGAGGCGCTACAGTCCAGGCGTCTACGCGCGTAGTCAGCGCATTTGAAGTCTTTGTCCGTCCGGCGTGGCCCGCTGACGGGCTTCCGGACGGACGCAGGCTGATTGGGTCTCGCTTCTTCGGCTCAGCCGGAGCCTCCGAAGCCAGCTCACTCTAGTCGGTGCCTCGCACAGCGATAGTGAGCGTCCGCCGTGCGAGACAGCTAGCGGCGCGTTTACGCGGCCAGCGAGTAGGAGTAGTCGTTCGCAGCTACAAGTGCGGTCCGATGGGTCTTGCGGGCGTATCGGACACCACCCGGCGCGCGGCCTGCCGCACACGTCTCTCGTCGAAACCGTGTCATCCCCAAAGAACAGTCGGGGCCGAGGCCACCGAGGGAGACACAACGTACGCACGGACGGCGCGGTGCCTAGTCCGTCGCGTCTTCATCCCGGTCGCGCGGCGTCCCGAGCGGGACCAAGCCGCGCGCGGCCAGCGCCTCCGACAGCGGGCCGAGGACCGACCGGCGGAGGTCCCCGTCGAGCGCGTACACCTTGGACCGGCCCCCGAACAGGAGCGACCGGCGCTCGGCGCGGACGTAGACCCGGACATAGCCGCCGTCGAGCGGGACCAGGTCGAGCGCCGCGTCGGTCCGCGAGAGCACGCCCGCGGCGACCCGGCGCGGGCCGGTCGAGACGATGGCCGGGTCCAGCGACGGCGCCAGCGTCCAGCCGGCCGCCTCGACGGCCTGGCGTAGCTCGGTGACCACGTCGGCCACGTCGGTCCGGACCTCGTAGTCGCGGTAAGGCGGGCTGAGCCGGGGGGCGCAGGCCGACAAGACCAGGACGAGGACGAGGGGGGAGACGCGAGCCATGACGCCCGGAGGGTACCACGTGGCCTCGCCCCAACGCGAGGGCAAAAAAAAGCCGGGCGGACACGCTCACCCGTACGTGTCCGCCCGACGGTGCGCGGGCCGAGGCCGCTGCGCACTGGTATCGCTCTTTCACGTCCCCCGCGTCATGCGCTAGACGGACGTGCTCGGTTTCTTGACAAGGCGTGTGCCACTCGCCGTGGCCGACCGAAAACAAGACTCCGGGTCCCCACGGCCTCACGGATCCGAGGCCGCCCGTCCAGGGCCGTGGACGGCCCTGTATCCGATCCGGTACGCTGGCCGCTGGCCCGGTGGGCCGGGCCGTTCCGGAAGGGGCCGAGCGGACCCGCTCCGTGAAGGGACCGCCAGATCTGGGCCCGCGCCGGCCGAGGCGCCGCCTCGGCCCTACCTTTGCCCTCTACTGCCCCGACGACAAGCCTCTCCCTCGACCCCGGTTTCCTATGCCCTGCGGAAAGAAGCGCAAGCGCCACAAGATCGCGACCCACAAGCGGAAAAAGCGGCTCCGCAAGAACCGCCACAAGAAGAAGGGCCGCTAGCGTAGCCCGGTGGGCTCGGGCTCGACCGTCCCTGCCGCTGCCACGACCGGTCCCTCCAGGTCCAGGCCGTCCTCAGGTTGGGGGCGGCCTGTTTCAGGTTGAATCGGCGGGGGCGTCTTGTCCGGTCCGTTATCTTGCGGCCCCACCGCCCCGGTCCCTCCGCCCCCTCATCCCATGAGCCAGCGTAGTCGAGCTGCCCGTGCCTCCCTCTTCGGTTTCCTCGTCGGTGGGGCGGCCGGCGTGACCGTTGGCCTCCTGCTGGCGCCCGACGAGGGCCGCCAGCTCCGCCGCCGGGCGGCGTACCTCCTGGACCGGTGGGCCGGCGACCTGGCGGCCGTCGTCGACCGGCTCGACCGCGACGGGGCGTCGAGCGACGCCCGCGCCCAGGCCGACGCGCTCGTCGCCGACGCCCGCCAGCAGGCCGAGGACCTCCTGTCCGAGGCCGACGCGCTCATCTCCCAGGCCCGCTTGGGCCGCTCCGGCGACGGCGCCTAGCCTCGCCCCCTGTACCGTCCGCGCGCCCGCGCGCTCCCCTCCGCCAGCACCCGTGCGCTTTACGATTCTCCTCCCCAGTGCGGAGGGCAAGGAGCCGGGGGGCAACCCCCTCGCCCCCGACATGTTCGACTACCGCTCGTCGAACACGTTCAACTACTTCTCCCAGCTCAACCCCGAGCGCCGCGCGCTCATCGACGCGCTCCAGGCCCAGGTCCGGGACGGCAGCGACGACGACCTCGCGGCGCTGTTCGGCGTCAAGGGCGACACGCTCCAGGAGGCCGTCGACGTCAACCTCGACCTCTACCGGAGCCCGCTGATGGCGGCCGTCGACCGCTACGGGCCGGGCGTGATGTACGCCGCGATGGACTTCGCCGGGCTCCCGACGGGCTCGCAGCGGCGGCTCCTGGAGAACGGCGTCATCTTCTCCGGGCTGTTCGGGCTCTTGCGGCCGGACGACCTCATCCCGAACTACCGGCTCAGGATGGACGCCAAGGTCGAGGGCATCGGCAAGGTCGCGAGCTACTGGCGCGAGCCGCTCTCGGAGGCGCTCAACGCGCTCGTGGCCGGCCACGCCGTCTGGAATCTGCTCCCGGCCTCGCACGAGGCGGCGTGGGACGACGCCGAGGTGTACGGCCGGATGATCCGGGTCAAGTTCTTCCGCCAAGACGAGGCCGGCGAGCGGACGGCCGTCTCGCACGGGGTCAAGGAGCTCCGCGGGTCGCTCGTCGCCCACATCGTCAACGAGACCGCGGACTCGGTCGAGACGCTCGACGGCTGGGAGGCGCCCGACGGCTACGAGGTGGACCCCGAGGCGTCCGAGGTCGACGAGGCCGGGGGCGGGACCGTCGTGATGGTGTCGAGCCCGGGCTGGGAGGACCGTCGCAAGGCCCGCCGGAAGGCCCGCGCCGAGGCCGAGGCCGAGGCCGCCGCCGCCAAGCGCGCCCGCGAAGAGGACGACGATGACTAGGGGAACGAGGAACGGAGAAGGCGAAACGAGGGAGGAGAGACCAGAGGGCCCACAGCTGGCACCGTCCGTCGGGACGACTCTGCCGCTGGCGCGACTCCGGCGGCGCGTCACGTTTCAGGCTTCCTCGTTCCGCCTTCCTCACTCCTCGTTCTAGCCCGTGTCCGTCGTCATCGGCATCGCTGGCGGGTCTGGCTCGGGGAAGACGACGGTCCAGCGCCGCGTGATGGACCGGTTCGGGCCCCGGCGGATCGCGCTCCTGGACCACGACGCCTACTACCGGCCGCTCGACCACCTGCCGCCCGAGCAGCGGGCCCGGTACAACTTCGACCACCCCGACGCGCTCGAGACCGACCTCATGGTCGACCACCTCGACCAGCTCTTGGCGGGCCGAGCGGTCGAGAAGCCGACGTACTCGTTCGAGACGCACAGCCGGCTCGACGCGACCGAGATCGTCGAGCCGCGCCCGGTGATCCTGATCGACGGGATCCTGGTCTTGGCCGAGCCCGCGCTCCGGGTGCGGATGGACGTCAAGCTGTTCGTCGACGCCGCGCCCGACGTCCGCCTGATGCGGCGGATGGAGCGGGACCTCCACGAGCGCGGCCGGTCCGTCGAGTCGGTCCTCGACCAGTACCGGCGGACGGTCCGCCCGATGCACTTGGAGTTCGTCGAGCCCTCGAAGCGCCACGCCGACGTGATCATCCCGCGCGGGGGCCGCAACGAGGTCGCCATCGACATGGTCCTGGCCCGCGTCCAATCGCTGCTGGACCTCGACGCGCGCGGGTGACGGGCTGACCGGGCCTACGGCCGCGAGCCCCGGGCCAGCCGGCGGACGCCGTCGAGGACCAGGAACGGCTCGACCCGGTCGATCTCGGGCAGGCGCTCGGCGAGCCACGAGCCCCACCCGCCCGTGGCCACGACGAGCGCGCCGCCGCCGAGAGCGTCCTGCGTCCGGCGGACCAGCCCGGCGACCCCGCCGAGCACGAGCGCGCCCAGTCCCGCCTGGATCGCCCCGACGGTCGACGTGCCGATGGGCGCCAGCACGTCCGGCCACGGGACGTCGGGGAGCTGGCGGGTGTCCCGGGCGAGCGCGCGCCGCAGGAGGTCGGGCCCGGGTAGGATGGCACCGCCGAGGTACGCGGGCTCGGCCGAGACGACCTCGGTCGTGATGGCGGTCCCGGCGTCGAGCGCGATCACGGGCCGCCCCTCGGCGAGGGCCCAGGCGCCGACGGCCGCCGCCAGCCGGTCGGCGCCCAACGTGGCCGGCGTCTCGTACGCCAGGCGGAACGGGAGCGCGAGCGCCGTCGACACGACGAGCGCCGGGGCCTCCGTCACGGCTTCGACGGCCTCGGCCAGCACCGGCGTCAGCGCGGGAACGACGGAGGCGAGCCCGCCGGCTTCCGCCCCGCGAGCGACGTCCGCCAGCCGCTCGGCCCAGACCGCGGCCGGCGCGTCGTCCGCCGGGAACCGGACGAGGCCGCTCCACGCCTCGTCCCACACGGCGGCTTTGACGGACGAGTTGCCAGCGTCGAGAGCGAGGAAGGACACGGGGGGCTGGGGACTGGGGACTGGGAAGATGCCCGTCGCCAGCAGAGGCCGCCACCTCCGTCTCTGCCATTTCCCATTTCCCCGTTCCCATTTCCCGCGAGCGCCAGCGAGCCTCCGCGAGCGCCGGCGAGCTACAGCCGCTCGATGCGGACGGCGTCGATCCGGTTCGGGCTCGCCTTGACGATGGTGAACCGGTGGCCGGCGTGCTCGAACCCCTCGCGCTCCTCGGGCACGCTGCCGAGGTGGGCCAGCACGAACCCGGCGACCGTGTCGTAGTCGCCGTCGTCGAGCGCGACCCCGGTCTCGGCCGCCAGCGCCTCCAGCTCGACGCGGCCGTGGACCATCACCGTCCGGTCGTCGACGCGGCGGATGGGGGCGGCGGCCGGGTCGTGCTCGTCGCGGATGTCGCCGAACAGCTCCTCCAAGAGGTCCTCCAGCGTCACGATGCCGGCCGTCCCGCCGTACTCGTCGACGGCGACGGCGAGCGTGGCCCCGCCCTGGAGGAAGTCGAACAGCAGGTCGCGCGCCGGCTTCGACTCGGGAACCACGCGGGCCGGGCGCAGGATCGACGCGAGCGAGTCCGGCGCGTGGAACAGGTCATGCGCGAGCACCACCCCGACGATCCGGTCGACGTTCTCGCGGTAGACGGGCAACCGGCTGAACCCGGTCTCGATAAACGTCTGGCGGACCTCCTCGATAGTGGCCCCCTCCTCGACCGCCTTGATCTCGGTCCGTGGGATCATCGAGTCCTTGACCCGGAGCGACCGGAGCTCGAACACGTTCGACAGGATCTCCGACTCCTCCTCGTCGAGGTCGAGCGTGCCCGTCTCGCGGCTCTCGCGGATGACGAGCTCGAAGTCGCGGCGCAGGAACTGCTGGACCGTGTCCGACTCGCCGTCGGCCAGGCGGACGAACAGGCCGCTGACCCAGCCGGCGGCCTTGATCAGCACCCAGAACAGCCGGTACGTCAGCTTGAGCGGGCCCGCGAGCACGAACAAGGCGCGGACGGGCGGCTGGCGCAGGAGCGACTTCGGCAAGACCTCCCCGAACACGAGGACCACGAGCGCCGCGATCACGGTCTGGGCGACGAGCACCCAGGCCGTCGGGTCCGCGATCCCGAGCGTGCCGGTGAAGAGCGCCGCCAGCGGGGGCTCTAATGCCAGGCTCATCAGCGTCGAGTAGACCACGAGCGCGATGTTGTTGCCCACGAGCGTCGTCGTGAGCAGCGTCCCGGGGTCGGCCATGAAGTCCTGGACGATCGTGCCCACCCAGCCGGCCTGGCGCGCGCGCGCCTCGGTCTTGAGCCGGTTCGCCGTCACGAACGCGATCTCCGAGCCGGAGAAGAACGCGCTCAGCGCCAGCATGAGCAGGATGAGAAGGACGGCGGTCAAGGGACCAGGAATCGGGGAGGCGGAATCGGGAGTCAGCAGGAGAGTCGGTCGGGAAGAAGGGTGAGTGTCCTACGACCCCGATTCCTGACCCCTGGTCCCTGGTTCCTCACCGCGCTAGCGGCCCGTGAACGCGGGCGTCTCGCGGTTGAGGAACGCCATGACGCCCTCGGCGAAGTCCTCGGTCGCGGCGCACTGGGCGAAGAGGGCGGCCTCCTGCTGCAAGCCTTGCGGGAGCGGGAGGTCGGCCGTGCGGATGGCCTGCAACGTCATCGCGACGGCGACGGGCGCCTTCGACGCAATCGTGAGCACGAGCTGGCGGGCCGTCTCGATCAGGTCGGACGCCGGCACGACGCGGTTGACGAGCCCGACCTCGTAGGCGCGCTGGGCCGAGATCCGCTCGCCCGTCAGCAGCATCTCGGTCGCGATCCCGCGCCCGACGAGCCGGGGCAGCCGCTGCGTCCCGCCGAACCCGGCGATCAAGCCGAGCTGGACCTCGGGCTGCCCGAACTGGGCCGTCTCGGCGGCGACGCGGAGGTGGCACGCCATCGCGAGCTCGCACCCGCCCCCGAGCGCGAACCCGTTGACGGCGGCGACGACCGGCTTGGGCGTGCTCTCAATGCTCGAGAACACGGCCTGCCCGCGCGCCGCGAAGCGGTGGGCGTCGAGCGGCTCCATCCCGGCGAACTCCGAGATGTCGGCCCCGGCCGCGAACGCCTTCTCGCCCCCGCCCGTGATGACCACGCCGCGGACGTCGTCCTGGCGCGCGAGCCGCATGGCTTTGCCGAGCTCGGCGACGAGCCGCTGGCTCAGCGCGTTGAGCGCGTCGGGCCGGTCGAGCGTGATGGTGAGGACGCCGTCGGCGTCGGTCTCGGCGCGGATCGTTTGGAAGTCAGGCATCGGGGTGGGTGCGGAACCAGTCGACGGTCTCGGCGACGCTCTGGTCGAGCGGCGTCGCCTCGACGTCGAACGTCGCGGCAAAGTCGGAAGCGTCGATGACGTACGGCCGGTCGAGCTGGTACGTCATCTCCTCCATCTCGCGGAGCGGGGGGATGAACAGGCCGAACACCCGCCGGGCGACCGGCCCGAGCTGGCGGACCTTGAGCGGCGTGCCGATCTCACGAGCGATGCGCGCCAGGACGGCCCGGCGCGTCTCGGCCGGCGCGTTCGGGACGTGCCACGCGCGGCCGTAATGGGCGCCGTCGGCCTCGCCGAGCGTGGCGAGCGCGCGGCCGAAGTCGCGGACGTACGTCATCGAGTGCGGGTGGTCGAGCCCGCCGATCATGGTGGCCGTCTTGCCCGCGAGCAGCGGCGGGATCGCCCGGCTGCCCAGGTGCGACTGGTCCGTCGCGTAGGGGCCGAAAAAGTCCGAGCCCCGGACCACGACGACCGGCAAACGGCCCCGGCGGTGCGCCTCCAGCATGGCGTCGCCGACCGCCTTGCGCGCGCGCCCCTTGCGCGTCGTCGGTGCCTCGGGGCCGGACTCCCGAATCGGCTGCGGCCCCTCGTCGACGGCGTAGAGGTTGTCGCCGACGACGAGCCGGGCCCCGGCGGCCTCGGCCGCGTCCAGGATCCCGCCGAACAGGCGCGGCAACTCGGTCTCGAACCCCTCGGCCGTGTACGGCGCGTTCGTACAGTTGTAAACGACGGCGGCGCCCTCGACGGCCGCCCGCGCCTGCGCCGGATCGGTCGCGTCGGCCGCGCGCAGGTCGACGCCCGGGGGCACGTCGGCGGCCTGCCCGCTCCGGCTGACCCAGCGGACGCGGCGCCCGCGCTCGACCAGCGCCTCGACCGTCGAGCGGCCGAGCGGACCCGTCCCGAACACGACGTGGAGGTCGGGCATCGGTCAGCCGCCCTCGCGCGTGCGGCGGCGCGGGGCGGGCTCGGCGTCCAGGTCGAGGTCGCCCAGGTCGTCGAGGTCGTCCATCAGGCCGGCGTCGATCCGGTCCTCGGCCCGGCCCATCTCGCCGGCCGGCGACGCCTCGAACGCCTCCAGGTCGAGCTCGGTGAGCGAGCCCATGCCCAGCGTCTCGTCCAGGACCTCCATCGAGTGCTGCGTCTCCTCGACCTCGCTCATCAGCGTGTCGAGCTGGAACGAGACCTCCTCGGGGTTCTGCATCGTCAGCGACTGCTCGTAGACGTAGCGCGTGACGTCCTCGATGGTCTCGAGCTGGGCCTCGATGATGGCCAGGTTCTCGCCGGCCTTCTTGAACCGGTCGAGCCGCTTTTCCAGGATCGCCAGCCGCCGCTGCTTGATCGCGCGGACGCGCGGCGGGTCGCCCTGCATCTCGTTCTGCAAGCCCGTGATCGCGTCGACGATGTCGTTCTCGCCGGTCCGCCGGGCGAACTGGACGTAGCGCTCCTTGAGCTGGAGCAGGTTGAGGTGGGCGTCCAGGAGCCCGTCGAGCTTTTTGAGGTGGGCGTCGAGCAGGCCCTGCGACGAGTACGGGAGCTTGGCGTAGTTGTCCTTGATCGCCTTCTCCATGTTGCGGAACCGGACGTACCGCTTCTGGTCGTCCTTCGCCAGCGTCCGGAACACCTCGCGGTCGCGCGGCGCCTTCCGCCGCTCGTCGACCTTGCGGGCGCGGACGGCCCGCTTGTAGCGCTCGTTGCGGGGCAGCGTGCCGAGGTACAAGAGCTCCGCCGCCGCGGCGAACACCAGGAGCACGTTCGCCGTGACGCCGCCCGTGAGCAGGGCGATGACGAGCGCGAGGATCAAGAAGCCCAGGTTGACCGGGCTCATGAACGCCTCCTTCGTGAAGTTGATCGACTCGTCGGGCATCGCGGGTGATGGGTGAAGAGTGACGGGTGATGGGTCGGGCGGCGGCCTCCACGCATCACGGATCACACATCAGGAGGGGCGTCGGCCGATGGACTTGTCGCCGCGGGCGACGGGCGGCGGGTCGTCGGCGGGCGGCGTCCGGCCGATGGTCTTGGCGCTGGCCGGCGCGCTGGGCTCGCTCGACGCCTGGGCAGCGTCGACGGCCGAGGGGTCGTCGGTGGCCCCCATCTGCACCTTCATCTGGCGGACCAGGTTTTCGGCCTCGGCCTTCGCCAGCGTCTCGCGGTCGACCTCGTCGGCGTTGCCGGTGACGGGGGCGTGGCCTTCGAGCGCGAGGTCGAGGCGGGCTTCGGCGTGGGCGGCGTCGCGCATGAGCCGGTCCGTCATCTCGTCCGTCTCGGCTTCGAGGGCGGGGTTGCGCATCGCGTTCAGCGCGTTCGCCGTCGAGGCCGTGCGCTGGGCGTCGCGGTGGGTCTGCTTGAGCTGGCGGAGCTTTTGGAGGTGGGCCTTCTCCTCGGCCTTGAGCCGTTCGAACTCGTTCTTGTCCATGGAAAGGGGGGGCGGGATGCGGGATACGACGCCGCGACGGCCGCCCCCGATCCCTCGTTACTCGGTGCGGGTCCGGTCGCGGTCGGCGGGGAGGTCGTCGAGCGGGGCCGGCTCCTCGGGGATCTGGAGCTGGGGCGCCGGCGTGGCCTCCTGGACCGGCGGCTCGGCCATGCCCATCTCCAACTTGAACTGCTTGACGAGCTCGGCCGCTTGGATCTCCTGGGCGTCCTCCTCGATCTGCATGGCCTCCGTGTCGATCGAGTCGAGGGCCATCTCCATCCGCGCCTCGTTCTTGGCCGACTGCTCGTTGACCCGCCGGATCATCTCGTCGTGCGTCTGGTCGACGCCGGCGACCTCGAACTGCTCCAGTGTGTCGGCGATCTTGGCCTGCCACTTGGCCCGCTCGTGCGCGCGGAGCGCCTCCTTGGCCTCGCCGATCTTCTTCTCGCGCTCGCGCATGAACGCCTTCTTGACCTGGAGCGCCTTGTCGTAGGCCTGCTCGGCGAACTCGAGCTGCTCGCCGGTCCGGGCCTGGGCCTCCTTGACGCCCTGGAGCTGGACGGCGTAGCGCTGGGCGATGTCGTCGCGGCCCGCGTTGATGGCGGCCTTGACCTTGCTCGTGATCGACTGCTGCTCGGCGGTGTACCGGCGGTGCTCCTTCTGGAGCAGCATCACGTTGGCCTTCACCGTCGCGATGTTCTCGTTCATCTTCGGGACCTGATCGTTGAGCTCGCGCATGTTCTGCTCGAGGATCAGGCGGGGGTCTTCCATCGCGGAGATGGCGCCGCCGAACAGGGACTTGAGGAGTCGGGAGAATCGCTTCCACATGGGGGCAAACGGGTCGGGTGGGGAGGCGCCGGAAAGTACGAGGGCGCGGGGACGGCGGGTCGTACGGCCGAGCGCGCGAATGGTTGTCGGGGGGCTCGCTGCGCTCGCGGGAACGAGGAACTGGGAAAGCGGGACGGGCAGAGGGGAAGGCGCCATCGACGTCTGCCCGTTCCCCGTGCCTCATTCCCCGCTCTCTTGACCCTCCCACCGCTCGCCGTCGAACCGGTCGATCACGAGCGGGCGCCTCGACGGCGCCGCGTGACCAATCGTGAACGCGGCGCGGACGGCGTCGGGGTCGGCGCGGTCGGGGTCGCTGGCGTAGATCTGGGCCAGCACGTCGCCCGTGCGGACCGGCTCGCCGAGTGTCTTGTGCAAGACGAAGCCCGCCTTCGGGTCCACGTCGTCTTCTTTGCGAGCGCGGCCGGCGCCCAGGTCGACGGCGGCGTAGCCGAGCGCGAGGGGGTCGAGGTCGGTGACGAACCCGGCCGCGTCGGCGGTGACCGTGGCGACGGGCTCGCCCATCAGCGCGTCCGGGTCGTCGAGCGCAGCGACGTCGCCGCCCTGTGCTTGGACGATCTCCTGGAGCACGCCGAACGCCCACCCGTCGCGCAACGCCGCCGCCGCCAACCGGCGCCCAGCCCCCGCGTCCTCGGCCGCCTCTCCCAGCCACAGCATCTCGCCCGCCAGCGCCAGCGTGACCTCGACCACGTCGGCGCACGGCCCGCCGGCCGGCGTCTGCTCCTTCAAGATCCGGACGGCCTCGGCCGTCTCGGGCCCGTTGCCGATGGCCCGGCCGAGCGGCGTGTCCATGTGGGTCAGGAGCGCGACCGTCGGCGTCCCGAACCCGATGCCGACACGGACGAGCGTCTCGGCGAGCTGGCGGGCGCGGGCCTCGTCTTTCATGAACGCGCCCCGGCCCACCTTCACGTCCAAGACCAGCGCGTCGATGCCCTCGGCCAGCTTCTTCGACAGGATCGAGGCGGCGATAAGGGGGATCGACTCGACGGTCCCCGTCACGTCGCGGAGCGCGTAGAGCGCCTTGTCGGCCGGCGCGATCTCGCCGGTCTGCCCGATCAACACGGCGCCGACGTCGGCCAGCACCTCGCGGTAGCGCGGGATGTCGAGGCCGACGTCGAAGCCGGGGATGGCTTCGAGCTTGTCGAGCGTGCCGCCGGTGTGGCCCAGCCCGCGCCCCGAGATCATCGGGACGGGCACGCCGCAGGCGGCCACGAGGGGCGCCAGCACCAGCGACACCTTGTCGCCGACGCCGCCCGTCGAGTGCTTGTCCACCTTGACTCCGTCGATGTCGGACAGGTCGAGGACCACGCCGCTGTGCAGCATGGCCCGGGTCAGGGCGACCGTCTCGTCGTCGCTCAGCCCGCGCAAGAACGCGGCCATCAGGAACGCCGCCATCTGGTAGTCGGGCACGTCGCCAGCCGTGTACGCGGCGACGAGCGCCTCGATCTCGTCGGGGGCGAGCGCGCCGCCGTCGCGCTTGCGCGTGATGAGGCGGACGACGTTGAGGTCAGGCACGGGGCGCGGGGTGGGGGCAAAGCCAACGCGCGGCCGGCCGTCCCGTTCACGCTGGCGGAGGGCCGCTGCCAGCGCGGCGAGCATCAGCACGGTTGTTTTTCCGTCCCGACGAGCGACGGCCGCTCGCGTCAGCGGCAGGGCAGCCCCAAGAGAGAGGCGGGCCACCGGAGCAGCCCGCCTCGCAGACGGTCGGTGGCGAGGGCCTTAGTCGTCCTCGGTGTCGCGCGCCGGGTTCTCGGGCGACGACGCCGGCGGCTTGGCCGTGCCCGGCACGGGCTCGTTGTCGGTGGTCGTCGACTTCAGGCTCACGGCCGCCTTCGCCTCGGCGACCTCCTCGACGGGCGCAGTCTCGCGCGCGGCCTGGTCGGCGACGTCCTGCTCCTGAGCCGCGGCGGCCTGCTTGGCCTGCGACTTCCCGTAGCGGCGCATGAACTTCTCCACGCGGCCGGCCGTGTCGACCATCGTCTTCTTGCCCGTGTAGAACGGGTGGTTCGACGAGTCGACCTCGGAGCGGTAGTCGCTGCCCATCGTCGAGCGCGTAGTGAACTCGGTCCCGTCCGCGAGCGTGACGGTGACGAAGGGGTAGTCGGGGTGGATGTCGTTCTGCATCGGAGTGGGGCCTCTTGGCGAACCGGGAAGGTAGCGGGCCGGGCTGGAGCGCCCAAGGCCGCAGCGCCGTGTTCCTCTCGTCTTCGTGCGCCGACGGCGGTCAGAACAGGAGCCGGTTGATCAAGTCGTAAATGATGAGCCCGGCCAGGGCGCCGACCAGGAACTCGCCCCACCGCGGGCCGCGCCCCTCGCGCAGCGCGATCCCGGCCACGACGAGCAGCGCCGCCAGCACCAAGTGGCCCGTCGGCAGGCCGGGAGACGACGGGCTGGCGCCGAGCACGCCGTACGCCACGAGGGCGACGACGCCGATGGCGGCCGAGACGGTCCCGCTGGTACGGGTCGAGGGAGTCGGGGCGTCGGGCATGGTCTTTTGGGGTACGGGGTGCGGGGTACTCGGCGCCTTGCCGCCGGTGCCAGAATGACGAGAGCGTACCTCGTACCGAGTACCCTGTACCCATCTACATCGCCTCCATTCCAAACACGGCGTTCGCGAACAGGAGCTGCCCGTCGGCCCAGAAGCCGCGGAAGAGGGGGGAGTCGACGAGGGTCACGACCTCGCCGCGGCCGACGTCCTCGACGCCGAACACGAGCGAGTCCTCGAGCCGCGCCCGGGCGTCGGCGCCGGCGAACCCGGCCGTCGGGGCGCCGCTGCGGACGACGCCGACGTTCCAGCCGTCCTCCAGAAACGCGACCGGGTCGACGCGGCGCTTGAGCACGTAGGTCCAGTCGGGGTAGCCGAACGCCAGCGGGTGCGAGCCGTCGAGGGCCACGCGGTAGACGGCGCCGGGGACGCCCTCCGAGGCGTCGCGGCGGTCGCGGTCGCCATAGCGACGGAGACGCGCGACGTCGGTCGAGTCGGCGTCGGGGGCCTCCCTAGGGGCCGTCGAGAACCCGTCGAGCCGGCCCAGCTCCGTCACGGCCCGCTCCATCGCGATGAGCCGGCCGCCGGCGCGAACCCAGCTTCGGAGTTCATCGGCGTGCTCGGTCAGCCACGAGCTGTAGCTGCCGTCCGGCATCACGAGCACGTCGACGCCGTCGAGCGCCGCGGCCGACACGTCGTCGGCGGTCAAGAGTGTGGCCGGGTACTCGACGACGGCGTCGAACCAGTGCCAGACCTCGCCGAGCGCGGTCGGCGAGACGGGCGCATCGGCCAGGACGGCGACGGTCGGGCGTCGGACGAACCCGACGCGGTTCGAGCCCACGTCGGGCCCGGCGGCGGCGAACCCGCTGGCGAGCGCCGTGAGCGTCCGGCCGGTCGCCTGGGCCGCCTCGCGGACGACCTCGTCGAAGCGGTCGCCGAGCCGCCCGTTGCCGGCGCGCGTGACGACGAGGGCCCCCCGCCCGAACGTCCGCCCGCCGGCCTCGAACGGCTCCGGCACGACGCGGACGCCGACGTCTTCGCGCAGCAGCCGCGCCAGCAGCCGCGCGTCGGCCGGCGCTCGCCAGTCGGCGACGTAGGCGTAGGGGCGGCCGGTGGGGAGCGTCGCCTCGGCGGGCGCCGGACCGCCCGTTGCGACCTCGGACTCGGCGGCGACGCCGGCGACGCCGTAGACGTAGGGGAGCGCCCAGGCCGTCGCGTCGTACGTGACCGAGTCCGCCAGCGCCGCCTCCGGCTCGAAGAGGACGGCCGCGAGCCGCCCCTTCGGCTGGTCCGTCGAGACGACGAGGGCGCCCGGCGCCACCTCGACGCGGCCCGGCTCGGTCGGCCGCTCCAGCCCGCCGCCGTAGCGGACGCCCCGGACGGTCTCGCCTCGGGCCCATCCGTAGGCGATCCCCTGGAGGTCCAACAACTCGGCGAGCGCGCCGAGGCGCCCGGCGTCGCCCTGGGCGACGTAGGCGCGGGCGCCCTCGGGCCGGGCGTCGAACCACGCCGCGAGCTGGCGGCGGACCTCATCCGCGTCGCGCGCGACCGTGCGGACCGTCTCCAGTCCCGTCGCCACGTGGTGGTCGATCCGGTCGGCCAGCGTCAGCGTGTCGCCCTCGGCGGTCCGGATGGCGAGCCCGGCCCGGCCCGATCCGCCCTGCTCGTACGTCATCCCGACGGCCCCGTTGAAGGTCGGCCAGGTGTCGCCGTAGGCCGGGTAGAACAGGTCGAACACCTCGCGCGTGAAGTAGAGCCAGCCGTTCCGGTCGAACACCTCGGCATTCGCCCGGCCGATCCGCGTCTGGAGCTCGCGCTGCCACGGCGTGATGCGGGGGTGGAACGGCTCGGCGGCCGGCGCGAAGTAGTACGGGCTGTCGACGCCCTGCTCGTGGAAGTCGACGTGGACGGCGGGCAGCCAGCGGTCGTAGAGCGCGAGCCGGGCGCGCGTCTCGGGCTGCGTGCCCCACGCCCAGTCGCGGTTGAGGTCGAAGAGGTAGTGGTTGAACCGGCCGCCGGGCCACGGCTCGTCGTGCTCGCGCGCGTCGGGGTCCGGGTTGGGTGCGGCCCCGCGGCGCTGGCGGTAGCCCGAGACGTAGCGGTCGCGGCCGTCCGGGTTGAGACACGGATCGAGGACGACGACGACGTCGGCCAACAGCTCCGGCGACTGTGTGAGGTCGTAGAGCGTTTGCATCGCCGCCTCGGTGCTCACGGCCTCGTTGCCGTGGACGTTGTAGCTCAGCCAGACGACGGCCCGGGTCGGCTCGCCGTCGCCCCGCGACGCGGCGACGGCGCTCTGGCGGGCGGACTCGGCCACCCCTGCGCTCTCGGCCACGACGGCCACCAGGAGCGGCCGGCCTTCGGGCGTCTCGCCGTACCGCTCGACGGTCACCAGCGGTGATGCCGCGCCGACGGCCTCGACGTAGTCGACCACGCGGTGGTGAGGCGTGAACCGCTCGCCGAGCGCGTAGCCGAGGAACGCATCGGGCGTCGGCACCTGGGCGCGGACGGCGACGGCGAGCAGGAGCGCCAGCGGGACGAGGACGGGGCGGAGCACGGGCGGGAGGGCAGGGGGGCCGAAAGCTACCGGCGCCGGGCCGCAGCCCGCCGATACTCCGCGGGTTTGCTTCAGGACTATCGCGACTGTCGCGACTCCTCTTTTTGTCATCCTGCGCTGCTGCGTTCAGAAGCTGTTCGGCGAGCGGCAGCCGTCCCCTCTCCACCCCTCGGGGGGAGAGGGCTAGGGTGAGGGGGGTGGTCGAGACGGAGCGAGAAGCTGGCCGAAGGCGCCGTCGGCCCCTCACCCTGTCCCTCTCCCGTGGGGAGAGGGGACCTCGTAGGAAACAACAGGTATTCGCCAAGCAGTTCTTCGGCACGACAGATCCGGGGAGCTCGTCGGAGATTGCGATAGCCCTGGAGTCTGGCCCGTCGACGAGCGCTTGTCGAGGCGTCCTCCGGTGTTCCCTGAGTCCGGTCCGTGCCCCGCGACCGGCGGAACTCTGTG
This sequence comes from Rubrivirga sp., assembly GCF_965213695.1. Classification (GTDB taxonomy): domain Bacteria; phylum Bacteroidota; class Rhodothermia; order Rhodothermales; family Rubricoccaceae; genus Rubrivirga. The sequence goes on from NZ_OZ243912.1 coordinate 844,101, forward strand.
GGCGACGAACCGGGTTTATCGGCTCCCTTCTCTCTCCCCGTCCATGTCCGAGACGCCGAACCAGTACCAGATCCAGAACCCGCTCACGCAGTACCCGCGCCCGCCCTTCCCGCGCCAGCCCCAGCCGGCGCCCGGCCTGGCCCAGGAGATGGACCCGGTCCCCGACCACGGCGAGGACAGCTACCGCGGCTTCGGGCGGATGGAGGGCCGCAAGGCGCTCATCACCGGCGGCGACTCGGGCATCGGCCGGGCCACGGCCATCGCCTACTCCCGCGAGGGCGCCGACGTCGCCATCAACTACCTCGACACCGAGAGCCCCGACGCCGAGTCGTTGCAGGAGCTGATCGAGTCCGAGGGCGGCACGCTCGTCCGCCTGCCCGGCGACCTGACCGACGAGGCCTTTTGCACGCAGCTCATCGAGGACGCGGCCGACCAGCTCGGAGGGCTCGACGTGGTCGTGATCAACGCCGGCAAGCAGGTCTACCGCGAGAGCATCGACGACATCACGACCGAGCAGTTCGACCAGACCTACAAGACAAACGTGTACGCCATGTTCTGGCTGTCGAAGGAGGCCCTCAAGCGGCTCCCGCCGGGCGGCTCGATCATCAACGTGACGTCGATCCAGGGCTACAGCCCGTCGCCGGGTTTGCTCGACTACGCCTCGACCAAGTGGGCCATCATCGGGTTCACGAAGGCGCTCGCGAAGCAGGTCATCGACGACGGGATCCGCGTCAACGCCGTCGCGCCGGGGCCGTTCTGGACGCCGCTCCAGCCGTCGGGCGGGCAGCCGCAAGACAAGGTCGAGCAGTTCGGGGCGAGCGTCCCCTACGGGCGGCCCGGCCAGCCGGCCGAGATCGCGCCGACGTTCGTGTTCCTGGCGACCCAGGAGTCGGGCTACATCACCGGCGAGGTGTTCGGCGTGACCGGCGGCGAGCCGACGGCGTAGCGTGGCCGGAGGCGTTTCGAGTGGTTCCCTTCGCGCCGGCCACCCCGCGTAGGGACACGACTCATGAGTCCACGACCTGGTGGGAGCAGGGGGACACGACGAATCGTGTCCCTACGACCGGCTCAGGTCAATCTGGCGTCGCCCCTTGACCCGGGCGCGCGTATGGCGATATCGTGAGGGCATCCGACCGGCGTCCTGCCTTGGCCCGCATCTTCACTCTCGTCAATCGCAATCTCGGCTCCCTGGGGAGGCGCGAGCGGTGGCGTTGGTAGGTCCGGCAGACCCACACACGACTCGAGCGGCCCCTCCATCCCGAGGGGCCGCTCTTTTTTTGCCCCCCCGCTCGCCCTCACCCCCCGTTCCCATGTGCTCTATCCTTGGCTTGCTCGACTTGCAAACCGACCCCGCCGCCGCGCGCGCCACGGCCGTCCGCCTGAGCGGGCTCCAGCGCCACCGCGGGCCCGACTGGTCCGGCGTCTACGCGACCGACCGCGCCGTCCTCGCGCACGAGCGGTTGGCCATCGTCGACGTGCTCCACGGGGCGCAGCCGTTGATGAACCCCGAGGGCACGCACGCGCTCGCGGTCAACGGCGAGATCTACAACCACCGCGCGCTCCGGGACGGGCTGGCGGAGCCGTTCGACTTCCAGACCGACTCGGACTGCGAGGTGATCCTGGCGCTCTACCGCGAGCAGGGCGCCGACTTCCTCGACACGCTAACCGGCATCTTCGCCTTCGTCCTGGTCGACGCCGAGCAGGACCGGTACCTCATCGCGCGCGACCCCCACGGTGTGATGCCGCTCTACACCGGCCGCGACGAGCACGGGACGCTCTACGTCGCGTCGGAGATGAAGGCGCTCGTGCCGGTCTGCAAGCAGATCGAGACGTTCCCGCCCGGCCACGTCTGGGACAGCGAGGTCGGCGAGCCGGTCCGGTACTACTCGCGCGACTGGATGGAGTACGAGCCGGTGGCCGGCAACGACGCCCAGCCGGAGGACGTCCGCCAGGCGCTCGACGCGGCCGTCAAGCGCCAGCTCATGACCGACGTGCCCTACGGCGTGTTGCTCTCGGGCGGGCTCGACTCGTCCGTGATCGCGGCCATCGCGATGCAGTACGCCGGCCGCCGCGTCGAGGCCGACGACGAGCAAGAGGCGTGGTGGCCCCACCTCCACTCGTTCGCCATCGGCTTGGAGGGCTCGCCCGACCTCAAGGCGGCCCAGGAGGTCGCCGACCACATCGGGACGGAGCACCACACGTTGTACTTCACGGTCGAGGAGGGGATCGACGCGATCCCCGAGGTCATCCGCCACCTCGAAACGTATGACGTGACCACGATCCGCGCGGCGACGCCCATGTTCCTGATGGCGCGGCGCATCAAGGCGATGGGGATCAAGATGGTGCTCTCGGGCGAGGGGTCGGACGAGATCTTCGGCGGCTACCTCTACTTCCACAAGGCGCCCGACGCCGAGCAGTTCCACGACGAGACCGTCCGCAAGCTGGACCGGCTCCACCTGTTCGACTGCCTCCGCGCCAACAAGTCGATGGCGGCATGGGGCGTCGAGGCGCGCGTCCCGTTCCTCGACCAGGAGTTCCTGGACGTGGCGATGCGCCTCGACCCGGAGGCTAAGCGCCCCACGGACGGGAAGATGGAGAAGCACATCCTGCGCCAGGCGTTCGAGGACATGCTGCCGGCCAGCGTTGCGTGGCGCCAGAAGGAGCAGTTCTCCGACGGCGTCGGCTACTCGTGGATCGACTCGCTCAAAGCCCGCGCCGAGGATTTGGTGTCGGACGAGCAGATGGCGCGGGCCGCGTTCCGCTTCCCGATCCACACGCCGGACACCAAGGAGGGCTACCTCTACCGGACCATCTTCGAGGAGCACTACCCCCACGACGCCTGCGCGCTCACGGTCCCGTCGGGCAAGTCGGTCGCGTGCTCGACGCCGGAGGCCCTGGCGTGGGACGCCTCGTTCGAGTCGTCGGCCGATCCGAGTGGCCGGGCCGTGGCCGGCGTCCACGTCGAGGCGTACTGACCCGGAGCCGCCCGCCTCGGCGTCGGTGCCGAGGCGGGCGGCGCTACAAGTCCTCGGGTCGTCCTGGGAGCTGCCGTCGCTCGTGGACCACGGCCAGGCATCGACCTGCTCCGTGCGGACACGGTAGATCACGCGGTGCGGAGGGACGATCACCTCGCCCACGTCGTCCCGGTCGAACTCCGCCACACGTCGGCCCGACTCGGGGAACATCTCCAGCTGCTCCGACCTCGCGATCAGCCGCTCGATGGCACGGTCCGCATAGACCGTCGACGTGACGCCGAGGTGCTCCCGGATCTGCAGGAGGTGGTCGAACGCGCGGTCGGTCCAATGGACCGTCACGCCGCGTCCCCGGTGGCCGGTCGAGAGAGCCCGAGGCGGGCGCGCACGTCGCTGGTCGGCCGGGTCCGGCCCGCGTCGCTGTCGGCCATGCCCTGCTCGACGGCCTCCCGGACGTACAGTCGGTACATCAAGTCCTCCCACGTCGCCTCGTCCGGCAGGGCGTCGACGATCCTGCGGGCTTCTTCCTTGATCGTCGTGGGCATGGGCGTGGGGGCAGGCGTCAAGAAGGTACGTCTCTCATGCCCCGGAGGCTCCGCCCACTGTGCGAGGCGCTGGCGTCCACGTCGAGGCGTACGGACCGAGCGAGCCCGCCTCGGCGTCGGTGCCGAGGCGGGCGGTTGTCTTCGAATCGGCGTGTCGTACGTTCCTCCACATGATCGTCTCGGACCCGACCATCCTCGCCGGGAAACCGGTCGTCCAGGGCACCCGGATCAGCGTGGAGTTGATCCTGGAGAAACTGGCTTCCGGTGAGCCGGAGGAGCAGATCCTTGCAGCTCACCCGCGTCTGGCTCGCGAGGACATCGCCGCGGCGCTGGCGTTCGCGGCGGATGCGATCCGGGCGGACGTCGTGTACCCCGTGGCTACGTGAGGTTCGTCGCGGACGAGAGCGTGGACGGCCCGATCGTCCGCGCGCTTCGAGACGCTGGGCACTCGGTCGAATACGTCGCTGAGAGGAGCGCCGGACTCTCCGATTCCGACGTGCTCGCCCGTGCTCAGACCCTCGCAGCCCTTCTGCTCACGGCCGACTCGGACTTCGGAGAGCTGGTCTTTCGTCAGGGGCGGGCCCATTCTGGCGTTCTCCTCCTGCGACTTTCGGGTCTCGGAGAGGAAGGCAAGGTGCGCGTCGTGCGGTCGGCGGTGCGAGACCACGAGAGCGATCTCGCCGGTGCGTTCTCGGTGTTGACGCCGACCGCGCTCCGCATCCGGGCCGCGTGACACGACCGCCACTCCCACCTCGGCGATGGGCCCGAGGCGGGCAGGCTCACCCCTCCGCCCGCAGCACGGCCAGCGGCGGCTGGCGCAGCGCCCCCCGGCTCCCGGCCAGCCCGACCGCGACGGTCAGCAGCGGGACCACGATGAGGGCCCACCCGAGCCACGACAAGTCCGGCCGGAACGGGATCTCGAAGGCGAACGCGGCCAGCCCCCACGCCCCGGCGACGGCCAGCAGCCCGCCCGTCAGCGCGGCCAGCACGCCGAGCAGCGCGTACTCGGCGACCAGGATCCGGCGGACTTGGGCTCGGCTGGCGCCGAGCGTTCGCAGGACGACCGCCTCGCGCGTCCGCTGGGCCAGCGCCACGCGGACGGCGCCGGCCAGCACGACGAGCCCCGTCACGACGGCGAACAACGCCATGAACCGGAGCACGAAGGCCACGCGGCTCAGCACGCGGTCCACCAGCGCCAGCACCAGCCGGACGTCGACGGCCGACACGTTGGGGAACGCCTCGACCACGGCCGACTGCAACCGGGCCGACGCTTCGGGCGTGCCGGCGCGCGTCAGCAGGATGGCCGTCTGGGGCGCCTCGTCAAGCGGGCCCTCGGGGAAGACGGCGAAGAAGTTGGGCGAGACCCTCGCCCAGTCGACCTCGCGCAAGCTCGTGACCTCGCTCTCGACCTCGGCCCCGCTGACCGACCACGTGATCCGGCTGCCCAGCGTCACATCGAGGTCGAGCGCGATCTCGGTCTCGAGCGAGATCGGGACGACGGCGGCGTCGGGAGCGGCCGTCCCTTGGAACGTGCCGGCGGTGAGCGTCTCGGAGTCGACCAGCCGGTCGCGGTAGGTCGAGCGGTACTCGCGTGTCAGCGTCCAGCGCTCGGGGCCGCCCTCTCTCCCGGAGAACGAGTCGTCGGCCTGCTCGGCGAGCGTGTCAATGGGGACGCCGTCGATGGCCGCGATCCGCATCGACACGAGCGGGACTTCGTCGACGATGGGCAGGCCCTGGGCTTGGACGAGCGCGCGCAGGCTGTCGCGCTGGGTCGGCTGGACGTCGAACAGGACCACGTCAGGAGCACCGGCCTCGTCCGAGGGCAGGGCGACTTGTTCCAAGATCGACCGCTGGACGAGCCCGAGCGCGAGGACGAGGAACACGCCCAGGCCCATCGTCAACAAGAGCACGAGCGTCTGGTTGCCGGGCGCGTGGAGGTTCGACAACCCCTGCCGCCACGCCCACGGCAGGCCCGGCCGGACGACGCGCCGGACGACGGCGCGCACGACGACCGCCGCCAGCGCCAGCAGCGCGAACACGGCCGCCGTCCCGCCCACAAACGCGGCGGCGCCGACGAGCGACCGCGTCTGTAGCCAGGCGAACCCGGCGACGACGGCCACCAGCACGACGCCCAGCGCGACGCGGAGTGGGTCGACGCCGTGCGCCGTCGCGTCCTCGCGGAGCGCCCGCAGCGGCGGCACCCGGCGGACGCCGACGAGCGGCAGCAGCGCGAACAGCACGGCCGTCGCCGAGCCCACGCCCATCCCCTCCGCAAGGGCTCGCGGCACGACCGCGTTGTCGACGTCGACCGGCAGGAAGCTGGCGAAGACGGCCGGCAGCAGCCGCTGGACGCCGACGCCGAGCGCTGCTCCGAGCGCCGCGCCGATCACGCCGAGCGCCAACGCCTGCAAGGCGTACGCCGCCAGCACGCGCCGCGACGAGACGCCCAAGCACCGCAACGTGGCGACGGTCTCGGCCTTCTCGCTCACGTAGACGCTCACCGACGACGCCACGCCGATCCCGCCCAAGAGCAGCGCCACGAACCCGACGAGCGACAGGAACCGCGTGAGGTAGCCCGACGCCTCGGACACCTCCTGCTGCTCCTCGCCGGCGGTCTCGTAGCGGACCTCGGCGGCGTCGAGCCGCGGCAGCACGGCGTCGAAGCCGGCCGCCTCGTCCTCAAACCGGAACCCGGCCGAGTAGCGGGCCCGGCTCCCGAACCCGAGGAGCGTCGAGTCGAGCGCCGCCAGCGGGAGGTACACGCGCGGCCCGACCAGCCCCGCGATGTCGGTCTGGCCTGGCACCCCGTCGACGCGCCCGACGATGGGGTACGTCCGCCCGCCGACCTGGACCGAGTCGCCGACGGCGGCCTCCATCTGCAACAGGAGCGTCGCGTCGACGAGGGCGCCCGTCGTGTCGCGGCCCAGCGTCCGGCCGGCGTCGGCCGGCGTCGTCTCGACCTCGCCGTAGAGCGGGTATGGCCCGTCGAGCGCCCTCACCTGGACCAACCGCGCCCGCCCCTCCCCACCGCCCGACGCGGGGAACCGGGCCATCGACGGGAACGACGCCTCGCGGACGACGGCCGCGCCGGTCTCGGCTTCGAGCGAGTCGAGCAGGGCGACGGTCGAGTCCGGGAACGCCGCGCTCCGCCGGACCTCGACGTCGGACCCGAACACCTCTTTGGACTGCTCGGCGACGGCCCGCTCCAGGTTCAGCCCGAACGACCGGATCGCGACGAGCGCGGCCACGCCCAGCGCCATCGCCGAGACGTAGAGCACCAGCCGGCGGCGCATCCCGCGGCTGTCCTGCCAGGCGAATCGGAACGGGGAGAGGGCCATCGGGCGGACGTGGGCTCGTGGGGCGTGGACTCGTGGACCTGTGGAGTCGGTGCGACGGGCGGTGTGGGTCGCTACTCCCTCACCTTGTCATCCCGAGCGGAGCGAAGGATCTCGACGCGGTCGCCCAGCCGTAGGCGACAGCTCGGTCGGCTCCCGCATCGTGCTGAGATCCTTCGCTGGCGCTCAGGATGACAAGGGTGCGAGAGCGGAGGTCGTCACGCGGCGTCGGCGCGCGGGCGGGGAGGGGCAGCGAGCGCGCCGTCGCCGGGAGCGTCGGGGCGGGCGCCGGTGTCCTCGACGACCCGGCCGGCGCGGAACGTGATCGTCCGCTCGCACCGCGCCGCCAGCTCCGGGTCGTGCGTCACGACGACGAGCGCCGTGCCAGCCTCCCGGTTGAGGTCGAACAGCAAGGCCTCGACACGCGCGCCGGTTTCGGCGTCGAGGTTGCCGGTCGGCTCGTCGGCGAAGAGGAGGCGGGGACGGCCCGAGAAGGCCCGCGCCAGGGCCACCCGCTGCTGCTCGCCGCCCGAGAGCTGGGCCGGGTAGTGGCCCGAGCGGTCCGCCAGCCCGACGCGGTCGAGCAGGTCGAGCGCCGCCGCGCGGGCGCCTGAGTCGCCGCGAAGCTCGAGCGGGATCGCCACGTTCTCGGCCGCCGTCAGCGTGGGGAGCAGGCGGAAGCTCTGGAACACGAACCCGACGGACTCGGCCCGGAGCGCGGCCCGCTCGTCCTCGTCGAGCGGGCCCAGGTCCACGCCGGCCAGGCGGACCGTCCCGCGCGTCGGCCGGTCGAGCCCGGCGCACAGCCCGAGCAGCGTCGTCTTGCCGCTGCCGGACGGGCCGACGATGGCGCACGTCGAGCCGGCGGGGACGTCGAACGAGACGCCGTCGAGGACGGTGAGCGCACGGCCGGCGTTCGTGAACGTCTTGGAGAGGTCGCGGGCGGAGAGAACGGGGCCGTCCACAGGCGGAGGGGGAGGGGAGGAGGCCGAACGCGGCGTCGGCGTCCGGCCGTACGGGGACGCGGGGGAAGGGTTCGCCAAGAGGTCGGCACGTCGGAACTGCCCGAGCCCGTTCCGGGTGTCTTCCGAAACGATTCCGATCCCATGTCGACCCTCCCGCTTGCGGGGCGCACCGCCCTCCTCGCCACCGCCCTCGCCCTGGTCGGGTGCCAGGAGGTCGCCCCCGAGCCGGGCCCGGACCCGTCCGAGCGGGCGCTCCCGAGCGCGACGGCCACGCCCGAGTCCTCCGTGACCCCCGACGTCCCCCTCGCCGACGCGCGCGCCGAGTCCGACACGCTGACGGTCCTGTTTTTCGGCGACAGCCTGACGGCCGGCTACGGCCTGAGCGACCCGGGCTTGGCCTACCCCGCGCTCGTCGGTGCCGAACTGGACGAGGCCGGCGTCCCAGCGAGGGTCGTCAACGCGGGCGTCAGCGGCGAGACCTCGGCCGGGGGGTTGGGGCGGATCGCGTGGACGCTCCGCCAGAACCGGCCCGACGTGTTCGTGCTCGCGCTCGGGGCCAACGACGGGCTTCGTGGAACTGACCCCTCGGCCACCCGAGAAAACCTCTCGGCCATCTTGGACGCGGTCGAGCAGGCCGCGCCCGACGCCCGACTCGTCGTGGCCGGCATGGAGGCGCTCCCCAACTACGGCGCCGACTACACCGAGCGGTTCCGGGCCGTCTTCCCGGCCGTCGCCCAGGCTCACGGCGCAGCGTTCATCCCGTTCCTCTTGGAGGGCGTGGCCGGCGTCGAGCGGCTCAACCAGTCCGACGGCGTCCACCCGACGGCGGCCGGCCAGCGGCTCATCGCCGAGACCGTCGCCGAGACCGTCGTCCCGGTCGCGCGCCGGGCGGCCGGGTAGCGCGTCGCCGCCCGGCGCGCGCTAAAAGTTGAGGCGGAGGCCGCTGCCGGCGTACGGGCCGGTGAACCCGCGGAACAGACGGCCGTCGGTCAGCGAGACCTGGATCGCACTGGAGACGGCCACGTCCTGCCCGAACAGCCGGAACGAGACCGGGACCCCAACGTGGACCCCGGCGGCAGCTCGCGCGGAGGCGGACTGGTCCGGGTACGCGGAGTCCTCAAAGCGGAACGGGGCGTCGGCCGCGACGAAGCCCCCGAGCGTCGGGTGGAGCCGGACAGAGCCAACGAGCCGAACGGGACGGGCCACAGTCGCCGTCACGTTCGCAGCGACCGATTGGCGGGCGACGGTGCGACCACGCACGACTCCGACCAGGCCGTCGTCGCCGAGCACGGAGACCTCGTCGTACGTCGTGTAGTCGTACGTCTGGTACAGCGCGGCCCCCTCGACGCGACCGAGGACGCCCCGCCCGAGCGTCCGCGTGTACCCGGCCGTCGGGCCGACCCACGCCTCGTTCTGGCCGCTAAAGGCCTGCCCTCGGTCGACCCCGACACGGACCCCGTAGTCGAGCCCGTTCGCCTGGCGCCAGCCGATCGACAGGTCGCCCTCGACGTCCAGGGCGCCGATGGAACCGACGGAAAGGCTCTGGATGGCGGCGTACCCCCCCGAGCCGTCGGCGAGGTCGGTCTGGGCGCTGACGGGGAGGGCGAGCGCGAGGGCGGCGGCGAGGGCGAGGCAGCGCATGGCGGCAAAGGGGTAGGGGCGCGCCGACGATACGACACGCCGGGGGCGTCTCGACGGCCAGCAAAAAAATCTGTCGCCCGGGCGGATCGCCTCTGGTCTCGACTGCCCCGTCGCCAGGGCGGACCGGGCAGATCCGCGTCTCGTCAGCCGGCCTTCGACCCGACGCGGGACTCGGTCCCGTCCAAGAGCCGGCGGACGTTGGCCCGGTGCGTCCACACGATGAACGCCGGCACGACGACGGCGAAGATCCAGACCGGCGGCGGGCTCTCGACGCCGAGCACGTGGAGCACAACGAGCGACAGCGGCAGCGACACCGCGGCTAGGATCGACCCGAGCGAGACGTAGCGCGTGGCCGCGAGCACGGCGACGAACACGGCGAGCGCGAGGGCGACCGGGATCGGCGCCAAGCCCGTCAGCATCCCCGCGCCCGTCGCGACGCCCTTGCCGCCCTTCCACGACCCAAAAAAGAGGCGGCCCCACACCGTGTAGACGTGGCCCAGCATGGCCGCCGTGCCGGCCAGCGTCGCCCCCCACGCCGCCGCCAGCTCAGGCCGCGAGCCGAGCAGCCCCACCAAGCTCTCGTCGCCAACGCGGAGCGTCGAGATCAGGACGACGGCCACCAGGCCCTTGGCGAAGTCGAGCAGGAACACGACCAGGCCCGGGCCCTTGCCGAGCACGCGGAGCGCGTTCGTCGCCCCGGCGTTGCCGCTCCCGTGCTGGCGGAGGTCGACGCCCTTCGCCCGAGCGACGACCAGGCCCCAGGGGATCGCGCCCAGGAGGTAGCTGAGGAGCAGGACGAGCGCGAGCGAGGCCACCGAGGCGAGGGGAGGAGGCCGAAAGATAGGCGGTGGCCCCGTCCGGGCCGTCGCGGGGGGCCGTCCGAGTTCGGTGCGTGGCCGGACCCCTCACCCTGTCCCTCTCTCGCGGGGAGAGGGGACGCCGCCGGGAGAGCACGGGACGGTCTCGGGAGACGGGTGGGGCGGCGAGGCCCACGCACCGCCAGCGGCTCAGGTCATTCACACAGCGCGACGACGGGGCCGGTTTGTGGAGGCCGGGTGGCGGGGCGCCGGAGGGCCGGTCAAGGGGCGTCCAAGACTCGGAGAGGCCGTGCCGTCGGCTTGGAGGCCATTATTGCGCGCCCTATCCTCGCCGCCATCCCCCCGGGCCCGTGGCCCGTCCGCGCTGTTTCGCCCTCCGCCTTCTGTGTGACGCGACCCCTGCTGTTTCTGGCCCTGATGGCCTTCGCCTTGCCCGGCCTCGCCCAGTCCACCGGCCCCATCGTGCCGGGCGGTGGCCGGGCCGAGAGCCGCCGCGCGGCGCGGACGGGCGTGGCGAGCTACTACGCCGCCTCGCTCCACGGCAACAAGACGGCCAACGGCGAGCGCTACAACCACCGGGCGCTGACCGTCGCCCACCGCTCGCTCCCGTTCGGGACGCTCCTCCGCGTGACGTCGACGCACAACGGCCGCCGCGTCCTGGTCCGCGTCAACGACCGGGGCCCGTTCGTCCGAGGCCGCCAGCTCGACCTCTCGGGCGGCGCGGCCGACCGGTTGCGGATGCGCCAGCGCGGGACGCACCGCGTCCGCTTCGAGGTCGTCGACCCGGCGACGCTGCCGAGCCGCCAGCCGGCCCCCGTCCGCAAGGTCCGCCACGTTTGAGCGGCGCTGAGCGGCGCCGGTCTCAGCCCGCGTCGAGGCCCACTTTGAGCGACACGTCGAGCGCCGTGACCGAGTGCGTCAGCGCGCCGGACGAGATGAAGTCGACGCCCGTCGCGCCGATCCGCCCGACCGTGTCGAGCGTCACGTTGCCCGACGCCTCCGTCTGAACGCGGCCCGCGACGCGGTGGACGGCCTCCTCCAGCATCGACACGTCCAGGCCCGAGTCGGTCCGCCGGGCCATGTTGTCGAGCAGGATCCGGTCGACGCGGGCCCCGTCGGCGACGGCATCGAGGACGGCGTCGACCTCGTCGAGCGTCCGGGCCTCGATCTCGACCGGCACCTCGCGGCCCGTCTTTCGGACGTAGCGGCCGACGGCGTCCAGGGCCGGGCAGATGCCGCCGGCCGCCGCGACGTGGTTGTCCTTGACCAAGACCATGTCGTACAGCCCGGCGCGGTGGTTCCGGGCGCCGCCGAGCGCGACGGCCCACTTGTCGAGCGCGCGCAGGCCGGGTGCCGTCTTGCGCGTGTCGAGCACGACGGCCGGAGCCGCCGCCTCCGCCATCCGGGCCGCCGCCGTCGCGATCCCGCCCATCCGCTGCACGACGTTGAGCGCCAGCCGCTCGGCCACCAGGATCGACCGCGCGCGCCCGGCGACGGTCCCGAACACGGTCCCGGCCGAGAGCCGGTCGCCGTCGGCCGCCGTCCACGAGACGGCGAGGCCGGGGTCGACGCGCTCGAACACGCGCTCGGCGACGGCCAGCCCGGCCACGACGCCGTCTTCTTTCAACAGAAACCGGGCCGTGGCCCGGGTGCCCTCCGGGATGGTGGCCTCCGTCGTCACGTCGCCCGGGCCGACGTCCTCGGCGAGGGCCCGGTCGAGCAAGGCGTCGAGGTCGGCGGCGACGGCGTCGGGGAGGGGGAGCATGAGGCGGGGGCTAGGAGCGGGCGAACTCCTCGATCATGGGCTCGGCGACGCGGGCGGGCGTCGGGCCCCAGTCTTCGAAGCCGGGGATGACGAGTCCCTCGATCTCGGCTGCCGTCGCGCCGTCGGCGGCGCGGGGGACGATGGCGAGGCGGGCCGCCGCGAGAAAGTCGCGCATGACGAGCAGGTCGGCCCGGTCGCCGATCACCGGGTGGCCCTCGCCGGCGTGTCCGAACACGAACACCGTCTCGTCGGAGAACCGGCCGTGGACCGTTTCGAGCACGGTCCCCCAGCCCTCGACCGACGCCCCGCCGGCCCGGTCGATAAACGGCTGGCGGCGGTTGAACACGAGGTCCCCCATGTGGACCACGTCGGCCCGCTCGAAGTGGACGACGGCGTCGCCGCAGGTATGGGCCGGGCCGAGGTAGGAGAGCGCCAGGGTCTCGTCGCCGAGGTCGGCGCGCCAGGTCTCGCGGAACGTCTCGTCGGCGTAGTGCTGGGCGTCGTAGCCGTCGGTCCCGACGGCGCGGGCGCGCTGTAAGCCGGGCACGGCCTCGTGCGCCACGTGCCGCTCGGCGACCGGCGCGAGCACGGCGTTGCCCGCCGTGTGGTCGCCGTGGTGGTGCGTGTTGACGAGCACGTCGAGCCGGCGGTCGCCGTCGCGGAGCCCGTCGAGGAACGTCCGCGCCGACTCCGGGAACTGCGTGTCGACGGCGACGAGCACGTCGGGCGACCGGAGGTAGCCGATGGTCCCGCCCCGGTCGGTGAACGCGCCGACGCCGCGGCGGATAAGCGTGAACTCGGCCCGGCGCCGGGGTGCGGCGGTCGCCAGCGGGGAGACCCCGAGCGCGACGGCGGCCACGGCCGAGCGGGCGACGAACTGGCGGCGGGAAAGCATGGTGGGTTCAGCGGGTGTCCCGGGTTGACTGCGTCGTCGCTTCGCGGTTCGCGGGCCGAGCGGGTTCGGTTCCCGAGCGCCCGGCGTCCTCAGCCCGCTCGTCCCACGGCGCTCGGCTCGTCCTCCCGCTCGAGAACCTCGCGGACGCGGTCCGGCGGGGCCACCGGCCGTCCGCGCTCGCGGTCCACAAAGCACAGCGTCACGCGGCCCGAGATCCGCACCGCGTCCTCGCCCGCCCGGCGGACCGCGTAGTCGACGGGCAACCGCCCGCCGACACTCGGGAACGACGCCTCGACCTCGACCAGGTCGTCGTAGCGGACGCTCGCGTGGTACCGCACGGCGAGATCGACGACGGGCATGATGATGCCGCCGGCTTCGAGCTCTCGGTACGGCAGGCCCGCCTCGCGCAGCGCCTCCGTCCGCGCGGCCTCGAACCAGTCGAGCACGTGGGCGTGGTACACGACGCCCATCGGGTCGCACTCGCGGTACCGCACGCGGTGGCGGTAGAGGAATCGGGTCATCGGGTAATTTCAGATCGGGCGATTGTGGTGGCCGGTCGTGACCGCAAGCGTCCAAGGTGGCTCCCCAATCGCCCGATCATCCATCGCCCGATCACACCTCCTCGAACGCCCCCATCGCGTCGAACTTGGCCAGGCGGCCCGCGAGCAGGTCGTCGGTCGGGAGGTCGAGGAGCGCGTCGAGGTGGGCGGCGATGGCGCGGCCCGTCGCTTCGAAGGTGGCCCCAGGGTCGCGGTGGGCGCCGCCGACGGGCTCCGGGACGATCTCGTCGATCACGTCCTGGTCGATCAGGTCGGGCGCGGTCAGCTTGAGCGCGCGCGCGGCGTCCTCCTTGTGGTCCCAGTTGCGCCACAGGATCGACGAGCACGACTCGGGAGAGATTACCGAGTACCACGCGTTCTCCAGCATCAGCACGCGGTCGCCGACGCCGATCCCGAGCGCGCCCCCCGACGCCCCCTCGCCGATCACGACGACGACGATGGGGACCGGGAGCCGGGCCATGACCAGCAGGTTCCGGGCGATGGCCTCGGCCTGGCCGCGCTCCTCGGCCTCGAGACCGGGGTACGCGCCGGGCGTGTCGAGGAAGGTGATGATGGGCTTGCCGAACTTGGCCGCCATCTCCATCAGGCGCTGGGCCTTGCGGTAGCCCTCGGGGTTGGGCATCCCGAACCGCCGCTCTTTCCGCTGCTTCGTGTCGCGCCCCTTCTGGTGGCCGAGCACCATCACGGCCCGGTCCCGACTGCCGAAGCGCGAGCCCCGGAACGTGGCCGGCCCGCCGACGAGCGCGCGGTCGTCGCCGAACAGCCGGTCGCCGTGGAGCTCGGTGAAGCCGGACGTCAGCGCGCCGACGTAGTCGAGCGTGTAGGGCCGCTCGGGGTGCCGGGCGAGCTGGACCCGCTGCCACCGCGTGAGCCCGCGGTAGATCGACTGCCGGAGCGTGTCGACGCGGGTCTCGAGCGCGGCGACCTGAGCGGTGAGGTCGACGGAGCCGTCCTCGGCCTCGAAGGCGCGGAGCTCGGCGAGCTTGGCCTCGAGGTCGGCGAGGGGCTTCTCGAAGTCGAGGAGATGAGCCATGCGCCAAAGGTACCGCCCGAGTGGGGCGGGGGCTCTCCCGTCCGTCGCCCATCGCTCCGTCGGGCTCCCCCCGTCCGTCACCCATCACTGCGCTCAGGGGCGACGGACTGTCCCCCTCGCAGACGAGGGGGACAGCCGTTCGAGCTGGGAGCGGAGCGACCTGCCGAACGGCGGGGGGAGTCAACCCGCCGACTCCCCCTCATCCGAGAAGCACCCCGCAATAGCCGCGAGCACACCATCGAGATTGTCGAACACCAGCTTGTTCTCGAACCGAACCACGCGGAGCCCCTCCGCCTCCAGAGCTTCCGTCCGCGCCGTATCGTAGGCTCGCGCTTGGGGCGAGTCGTGGACCGCCCCGTCGAGTTCGACCGCCAGCCGCTCGGCCGGGCAACAGAAGTCGAGGACGTACGGCCCGATCCCGTATTGGCGGCGGAACTGTCGGCCCCGGAGCCGGCGCCCCTTCAGCGCGGTCCACAGCCGGACCTCGGCCGGCGTCCCGTGTGTGCGGAGATGCTGGCGGACGGGCCTCTGGCGCGGGGCGTATCGCTTCACGGCGGTCGGAGAGCGTCGCTCCCAAGACCCGCGAGCTTGCCCGGTCTACCTCCCCGCTGGCGTCTTCCTGTCGCTGGCGCCGGCCGTCCACAGCGCACGGAGCAGGATCTCGACGTCGAGCCAGGCCGACTGGTGGCGGGCGTAGAACCAGTAGGCCCGGTGCGCGTCGGCGATGGTGCGCGGGCGCGGGCCGCGCGTGTCCAAGACCGACACGACGCCGGGCATCAGGCCCCACGAGGGCGGCGGGTGCGCCCCGTCGGCGTCGTAGCCGACGAGCGCCAGGCGGCCCGCGAGCACGGCCGGCATCCGGTCGGCGAGGGCGGCCCAGCGCGTCAGGCGCGGGCTCGGGCGGAGCCGGGCCACCAGCCGGAGGAGCGGGGCCAGCACCACGAACACCGACGCGGCCGGGAGCTCGACGAGGCGGCGGGCCCAGGTCGGGCGGAGCGGGGCGACCGTCCGCTCGGCGGCCTGGAGCGGGGCCGCGTAGTCCTCGATCGACGCCTTCCCGATGATCCGGTCGTGGCCCGAGGCCAGGATCTTGAGCTGGACCGGGAGGTCTCGGAGCGTGCGCATCCCGTCCAGGATGGCCGTGTTGGTCAGGCTGTCGGAGGCGAACACGACGTCGTCGGCGCCGTGCAAGCGGGCGAGGTCGCGGAGCTGGCGCGGCCGGCCGAGCCAGGGGAGGGGCCCCTCGGCGTCGGCCTCGGCGACGTAGCCCACGACGGCGTTGCCGCGGGCGTGCTCGTCCAAGAGCCGCTGGAGCCGCTCGGCCTCGGCGCCCGCGCCGACCAGGAGGGCCCGCCGGGGCGCCCGCCGCGCGGCCCGCCATCGGACCCGCCGCGCCACCAGCAGCGCCGCCGCGACGCCCAACCCCAGCGCGACGACGGCCCGGCTGAACGCGAGCGTCGGCACGAAGAAGGCGAGCGCGGCGACGACCAAGCCTGCCAGCACGGCCCCGGCCACGACCGCCCGCAGCGAGCGCCCGGCCCGACGGTACCCGCCGGCCAGCCCGACCGAGGCCACCAAGACGGCGGCGTAGGCCGGCAGCACGAGCGCGTAGTAGCTCGTCTCGAAGGCGAACCCGTCGGCGCGGCTCCACCCGAGCGCCGTCGCGGCGAGCGCGGCCCACGCCAGGGCGCCGTCCGACGCCGGCCCGGCCACGTCCCGGCCGATCCGCCCGAGGGCCGCGAGCGCGGCCCGGACCACGATCCCCAGCCTCAGCCCGACCGCGAGGGCGCCCGACGCCAGCCGGTCGAGCACGCCCGCGCCCTCGCGGTGCGTCACGTGCTTCTCGACGAACCGGAGCATCGCCCCGTAGAACAGCAAGACGTAGCGGAGGTCGCCCTTCTTGGTGCTCTCGCCCTTGTAGTGGACGATCTGAGTGTCCGGCGTGTAGTAGATCCGCCAGCCGGCCTGCTGGATCCGGTAGCACCAGTCGAGGTCCTCTCCGTACATGAAGAAGGCCTCGTCGAACAAGCCCGCCGACGGTCGGAGTTCGGAGTTCAGGGTTCGGGGTTCGGAGCCCACCAACTCTGAACTCTGAACTCCGAACTCCGAACTCGGCAGCACCGCGTCCCGCCGGACCATCATGCACGAGCCGCTGAGCGCGTCGACCTCGCAGACCTCGTCGAGCGGGAGGTACGTCAGGTTGTAGCGGCCGAACGTCGGGCTGGCGGGGAACAGCTTGCTCAGGCCCGAGATGCGGTAGAACGCGACGGCCGGTGTCGGGAACGCGCGTCGGCTCTCGGGCGCGAACGTGCCGTCGGGGTTGAGGATGCGGCACCCGGCGGCCCCGGCGTCGGGGTGGCCGTCCATGAAGGCGACGAGCGTGCGGAGCGTGTCCTCCTGCAGGATCGTGTCCGGGTTGAGCACGAGCACGTAGCGGCCGGCGGCCCGGCGGATGGCCTGGTTGTTGGCCGTCGCGAACCCGACGTTCTCCTCGTTGGCGACGAGGTGCACGTCCGGGAACCGATCGCGCACCATTTGCGCGGACCCGTCCGCCGAGTCGTTGTCGACGACGAACGTCTCGACCGACAGCCCGGCCGAGGCCTGCTCGACTGACCGGAGCGCCTGCTCCAGGAACTCCCGCACGTTGTACGTCACGATGACGACCGAGACGTCGACCGTGGTCGCGGGGGCCTCCGTGGCGAGAGGAGCAGGGGAGAGGGGCATCGGCGCGAAAATAGACGGCGGGCCCGGCCGGTTCCGTCACGATCTGGTTAACGGCGTCTCCTCGGGCGTGAGCGGGAGCAGAGAGGGGGCGGCCGGTAGCTTGGCCCGTCGCTCGCAAGCCCCATGCCCACTCTGGCCGAGGTCCGCGCCACGCTCGCGCTCGCCGTCCCGCTCGTCCTGGTCCAGCTCTCGCAGATGTCGATGAGCTTCGTCGACGTGATGATGGTGGGCCGGCTGGGGACCGAGGCGCTGGCGGCCATCGTGCTCGGCTCGACGACGTTCTTCACGCTGGCGCTCGTCTGCGTCGGCGTCCTGGTGGCCGTCCAGCCGACGGTCGCCCAGGCCGTCGGCGCGGGCGACGAGGCGGCGGCGGGGCGGGGGGCCCGCCAGGGGCTGTGGCTCGCGCTGATCTTGGGTGTCCCGTTCACGGTCGCCCTCGGGTTCGCCGAGCCCGTCCTGCTCGCGACCGGCCAGGCGCCCGAGACGGCCGCGCTCGCCGCCGACTACCTCGGCGCGATCCGCTGGGGGTTCGTCCCGAACCTGCTGTTCACGGCGCTCCGCGGGCTGTGCGAGGGCGACGCCCGGCCCCGGCCCGTCCTGGCCGTCACGCTCATCGGCGTGGCCGCGAACGCGGCGCTCAACTACGGGCTGATGTTCGGGGCCTGGGGCCTGCCCGCGCTCGGCGTCGTCGGGACCGGCTGGAGCTCGGCGCTGACGATGACTGTGATGTTTGTGGCCCTGGCCGTCTACGTGCGGACCGGGCCGCTGGCGCGGTTCCAGGTGTTCGCCGGTTTAAGGCGGCCGGACCCCGAAGCCCTCGGCGCCCTGTTCCGCCTGGGTTGGCCCATCGGCGTCGGGTTCGGCCTTGAAGCCGGCCTGTTCACGGCGGCGACGCTGCTCGTCGGGCGGCTGCCGGACCACGAGGTGGCGCTGGCGGCCCACCAGATCGCGCTCAACGCGGCGAGCGTCACGTTCATGGTCCCGCTCGGGATCGGGATGGCCGGCGGCATCCGGGTCGGCCAGGCGGCCGGGGCTGGCGACCTCGACGGCGCGGCTCGGGCGGGGTGGACGGCGACCGTGCTCGGCGCCGCGTTTATGGTCGTCTCGGCGCTCGTGTTCTGGCTCCGGCCCGACGTCGTCGTCTGGATCTACGCCGGGGCCGACCCGCAGGCGGAGGTGGCCGCGCTCGCGGCGACGCTGCTCGGCATCGCGGCCGTGTTCCAGCTGTTCGACGGCGTCCAGGCGTCGGTCGCTGGCGCGCTCCGCGGGCTCAAGGACACGCGCGCGCCGATGCTCATCGCCGCCGTCTCGTACTGGGGCGTCGGGCTGACGGTCGGCGGCGCGCTGGGGCTGGCGGCGGGCGGCGGGGCCCCGGGTCTGTGGTGGGGCTTGACGCTGGGCCTCGCGACGGCGGCCGTCGGGCTCTCGCTCCGGTTTGCCCGGCAGACGCGCCGCCTGGGGCCGGTGGCCGTCGCCCCGCTCGGCTAACGCGCCGCGGCGAGGGCGTTCGGGCCGACCGGAGGCCACCGTGGGGCGCCATCCAGGCCGGCCATCCAGGCCGGGCGCGTGACGGGCGGCTCCGGTATCGCCTGAGATCCGGGTCGGGCCCGTGCGGATGGCGGCGAGCGGCCGGGTGGGAGCTGCGGGGAGGGTCTACTTTCACTCCGTCCTGGACCCCAGCCGGTCGGTCTTCGATTCCGACTCGGGCCCGCCGCCGTCCCGACGCCGGGGCCCCTTGGAGCCGCAGGAGCCGGCCTTTCGAGCTATCTTCGCCGGGTCCCCGGGGAGGGCGGTCTACTTTCGCGAGCGCCCCTCCGCCCGTCTGCCGGGGCCCCTCACCCAGCGGTCATGCCTCAGCTTTTCCCGCGCCAAGTCAACGTCTTGCCGGCGGCGTCCCTGTTCGGGGCTCTCGGCGGCGGCGTCCTGGTCGTCCTCCTCGCCTGGTACTACCTCTCGCCCGAGTTCTACGAGGTCGGATACATGCCGGACCAGCCGGTCCCGTACAGCCACGCGCTCCACGCGGGCCAGCTCGGGATGGACTGCCGGTACTGCCACAACCACGTCGAGCAGAGCCCGCACGCCAACGTGCCGAGCACCCAGACGTGCATGAACTGCCACGGCGTCGTCCAGACGGAGTCGGCGAAGCTGCTGCCGGTCCGCGAGAGCTGGGCGACGGGCGTGCCCATCGAGTGGGTCAAGATCCACCACCTCCCGGACTACGCCCAGTTCAGCCACGCGGCCCACGTCAACGTCGGCGTGGGGTGCGAGAGCTGCCACGGGCGGATCGACCAGATGGAGGTCGTGTACCAGGCCGAGCCGCTCTCGATGGGGTGGTGCCTCGAGTGCCACCGGGCGCCGGAGGAGCACCTGCGCGACCCGTCGCTCGTGACCCAGATGGGCTACGCCGAGGCCGTCCGCGCCGACGAGGACGCCTACGAGGCCTACCTCGCCGAGAACCGTGTGCGGATCCAAAACGAGGACATCATGCCGCCTCAGAACTGCTCGGCCTGCCACTACTAGAACGAGTGAGGAGTGAAGGGTGAAGGGTGAAGCACCCTTTACCCATCGCCCTTTACCCATCACCCATTTATGATTGAGCTCGACGTCCTGAGCGCCGCCGACGCGGCTGCCGACGAAGACGCCCAGGCCGCCGCCGGCCAGGCCCCCACCTGGCGCAGCCGGACGGGGCCGCCCGCGGGCCCCGACCGGGAGTTCCTCGACCCCGTCACCGAGGCCGACGCCGGGACCAGCCGCCGCTCGTTCCTCAAGGTCATGGGGGCCAGCGCCGCGCTCGCCGGCATGACCGGGTGCCGCCGGCCCGTCGAGACCATCCTGCCCTACGCCCGCAAGCCCGAGGACGTGATCCCGGGCGTCCCGAGCTACTACGCGACGGCCATGCCGCTGGGCGGCGTCGGCCACGCGCTCCTCGTCCAGAGCCACGAGGGCCGGCCGACCAAGGCCGAGGGCAACCCCGAGCACCCGATCTCGGGCGGCTCGACCGACATCTTCGCCCAGGCATCGGTCCTCCAGCTCTACGACCCCGACCGGAGCCGCCACGTCTGGACGCGCGGCGAGGCCGCGCCGGCCCGGGCCGACTGGGGCTCGTTCGTGGCCGAGGCCGCCCGGCTCCGTCTCCAGGGCGGGGCCATCGCCGTGCTCGCCGAGCCCTCGGCCAGCCCGACGGCCGACGCGCTCCGCGACCGGTTCTTGGCGGCCACGCCCGGCGCGCGGTGGATCACGCTCGGCCCCCACCTCGACGACGCCCAGGCCCTCGGCACCCAGAGCGCGCTCGGCCAGCCCGCTCGCCCGCTCTACCGCTTCCAAGACGCCGACATCATCGTGTCCTTCGACGCCGACTTTATCGGCGCCGACGACCCCAACACGGTCTGGAACAACCGCCAGTACGCCGCCTCGCGCCGCGTCGACGAGCGCGGGTCGATGTCGCGCCTCTACGTCGTCGAGTCGACGATGACGACGACGGGCGGGATGGCCGACCACCGCCGGGCGGTCAAGGCCGGCGCGGTCCCGTTCGTGGCCGCCGCCATCGCCCAGGGGTTGGGCGTCTCGACGGGCGTCGCGGCCCGGCTCGACGAGGCCATGCAGCCGTTCGTCGACGCCATCGTGACCGACGTCCGGGCCGCGGGCGGGCGGGCCGCGTTCGTTGCCGGGATGACGCAGCCGGCCGAGGTCCACGCGCTCGCGGCGGCGCTCAACGGGCAGTTCGGCGGGGGCGCGGTCGAGTACCTCGCGACGGGCGCCGGCCCGGTCGAGCCGGTCGGCCCGCAGCTGGCGGCGCTCGTCCGCGACATGGCGGCCGGCCGGGTCGAGACGCTGCTGATGCTGGGGACGAACCCGGTCTACAGCCTCCCGGCCGAGCTCGGCTTCGAGGAGGCGCTGGCGCGGGTGCCGACCTCGATCCACGTCGGGCTGTACCGCGACGAGACGGGCCAGCGGGCCACGTGGCACCTCCCGCGCGCCCACTACCTCGAAAGCTGGGGCGACGCCCGGGCCTACGACGGCACGCTGAGCATCGTCCAGCCCCTGATCGCCCCGCTCTACCCCGACGCCCACTCGGACCTCGAGGTCCTCAACACGCTCGCGACCGGCCGCAACAACGCCGGCTACGACCTGCTCCGCCAGTCGCTCCGCGGCACGCTCGCCGGAGATTTCGAGACGGCGTGGCGGACGGCGCTCCACGACGGGTTCGTCGCCGGCACCCGGTTCGCGTCGCTCGGCTCCGGCGGCGGCGCGGCCGACCTCTCGGGCTTGCGCCCGCCGGCCGACGACGCCCTCGAGCTCGTCATCCGCACGAGCCCGACGCTCTACGACGGCCAGTTCTCGAACGTGGCCTGGATGCAGGAGGCGCCGCACCCGGTCACCAAGGTGACCTGGGACCCGGTCGCGCTGGTCTCGCCGCGCACGGCCGTCGCCCTGGGTGTCGACGACGGCGACCGCTTCTCGGCCATCGCCCTCGGGCGCGCCGACGCCGACCTCTCCGAGGGCGGCGGGGACGACGCCTTCGAAGGGACGGCGCTGACCAAGGGCAAGAACTTGACGTCGGTCGTCCGCCTGACGACGGCGGGCGGCGTCCCGGTCGAGCTGCCCGTCTGGGTCCAGCCCGGCCACCCCGACGGCTCGGTGACCGCGTTCCTGGGCTACGGCCGCGACCTCGCGACCGACCGGCCGGTCGAGGACATGAACGTCTTCGGCCGCGTCAACCGCTGGCTCCGGCCGGGCAGCGTCGACACCGACGTGTACCGGATGGGGACGCTGGCGGCGCTCGTCGGCGCCGACCTCAGCGAGGGCGCCCCGTCGGCCCGCGTCGAGCGGTGCCGGACGCTGGCGGGTGGCCCGCTGACGGTCGCCGTCGAGGCGGTCGCCGGTGACTACCTGCTGGCGAGCACCCAGGACCACGGGACGATGCAGGGCCGGGCCATCGTCCGCTCGGCGACCGTCGAGGAGTACACGGCCGAGCCCGACTTCGCCAAGATCAAGGACCACTACGTCGAGGACACGCCGTGGGAGAACTTCGACCCGCTGTGGGGCGAGGAGAACTCGGCGAGCGATGACCCTCGCATCGGCGAGTGGATCTACTCGGACAACCAGTGGGGCATGACGATCGACCTCAACGCCTGCACCGGGTGCAATGCGTGCGTCGTCGCGTGCCAGTCCGAGAACAACGTGCCGGTCGTGGGCAAGGACCAGGTGGCCCGGGGCCGCGAGATGCACTGGCTCCGGCTCGACCGCTACTACGTCGGCACGGACGAGTCCGACCCGGGCATGGTGACGCAGCCGATGATGTGCGTCCACTGCGAGAACGCCCCGTGCGAGCAGGTCTGCCCAGTCAACGCGACGGCGCACTCGCCGGACGGGCTCAACGAGATGACGTACAACCGGTGCATCGGCACGCGGTACTGCGCCAACAACTGCCCGTACAAGGTCCGCCGGTACAACTTCTACAACTGGACGAAGACGCTGCCGACGGAGGTCCAGATGCAGTCGAACCCCTACGTCACCGTCCGCTACCGCGGCGTGATGGAGAAGTGCACGTTCTGCGTCCAGCGGATCCGCCAGACCCAGCAGTACGCCCACATCGAGGACCGCGAGCTCCAGGACGGCGAGGTGGTCACGGCGTGCCAGCAGGCGTGCCCGGCCGACGCCATCGTGTTCGGCGACCTCCGGGACCGCACGAGCGCGGTCTCGCGGAGCAAGGAGAGCCCCCGGAACTACGCCGTCCTGGCCGAGCTCGCCGTCAAGCCGCGCCTGACCTACCTCGCTCGGCTGCGCAACCCGCATCCCGGCCTCGCCACACCGTACGACACCGTGATCGACGCCCACGCCGCAGGCGACCACCCCGCCGCCGACGCCTAAGCCCCATGGCCACCGTCACCTCCAAATCCGCGTACGACCGCCTCGGTGGCGACGGCGCGCCGACCTATCCGGACGGCTCGCCGCTGACGCTCGAGGACGCCCCCCTCGTCCGCGGCAACCTGTCGTTCCACGACATCACGGAGCTGGTCTCGTACCACACCGAGAAGAAGACGCCGGTCGGCTGGTTCCTCGCCTTCGGCGCGGCCCTCGCCGGGCTCGGCATCCTGGGCCTCTCCATCGCCTACCTCGTCTGGAACGGGCCGGGCGTCTGGGGCCTGACGAACCCGGTGTTCTGGGGCTGGGCCATCGTCAACTTCGTGTTCTGGGTCGGCATCGGCCACGCCGGGACGCTGATCTCGGCCGTCCTCTTCCTGTTCCGGCAAAAGTGGCGGACGTCGATCAACCGGGCGGCCGAGGCCATGACGCTGTTCGCCGTCGCGTGTGCGCTCTTGTTCCCGACGTTCCACGTCGGTCGGGTGTGGGTGATCTACTACACGCTGCCGATCCCGAACCAGATGGCCATGTGGCCGCAGTTCAAGAGCCCGCTGCTCTGGGACGTGTTCGCGGTGAGCATCTACGGGTCGGTCTCGCTCCTGTTCTGGTACGTCGGCCTGATCCCGGACCTGGCGACGATCCGCGACCGGGCGGCCCGGATGGGGCGGACGTTGCGGGCCCGGATCCTGGGCTTCTTCGCGCTCGGCTGGACCGGCTCGAACCGCCACTGGCGCCACTACGAGCGGGCCTATCTCATCCTGGCCGGGCTCGCGACGCCGCTCGTGTTGTCGGTCCACTCGGTCGTGTCGTTCGACTTCGCCGTCTCGATCATCCCGGGCTGGCACACGACCATCTTCCCGCCCTACTTCGTGGCCGGCGCCATCTTCTCCGGCTTCGCGATGGTCCAGACGCTGCTGCTGGTCGCGCGCAAGGTGTACGACCTGGAGAACCTCATCACGCTCGACCACATCGAGAAGATGAACATCATCATCCTGGTGACCGGGACCGTCGTTGGGTTCGCGTACATCACGGAGTTCTTTATGGCGTGGTACTCGGGCGTGGCCTACGAGCAGTACGCCTTCGCCAACCGGGCGACGGGCCCGTACTGGTGGGCGTACTGGATCATGATGAGCTGCAACCTGATCTTCCCGCAGCTTTTCTGGGTCAAGCGGTTCCGGCGGTGGATCGGGCTCTCGTTCGTGATCTCGATCACGACCAACATCGGGATGTGGTTCGAGCGGTTCGTGATCACGGTCACCTCGCTCCACCGCGACTTCCTGCCGTCGAGCTGGGACTACTACAGCCCGACGCTGTGGGACGTGCTCCTGTTCGTCGGCTCGTTCGGGCTGTTCTTCACGTTGTTCCTCCTGTTCCTCCGGTTCGTGCCGATGGTGGCGATCGCAGAGGTCAAGGGCGTGATGCCCCAGGCCGACCCCCACTTCTACCCCCACTCGGGCGACGGCCACGGGACGCCGCACGAGCTGGCGCCGTACCAGCACGACGCCTACGTCCAGGGCGCAGCCCCGGCCGCGACGGACCCCGACGCCGACGGGATCCCCGACCGCCCCGACGCCGACGGGACCGCCGACGGGACCGCCCCCTCCGCCGCCTAATCCGATGCTCGACGCACTCCGCACGCGGCTCGAGGACCGAGCCAACCAGCACGTCGGCCTCCTGGCCGAGTTCTCCGACCCGGGCGCGCTCGTCCACGCCGTCGAGGGCCTGAGGGAGAAGGGCTACACCCAGCTCGACACGTTCACGCCGTTCCCGATCCACGGGATGGACCGGGCCATGGGCCTGCCCGTCTCGAAGCTCGGGTTCATGGTGTTCGGCGGCGCCGTGGCCGGCGGCGTCCTCGGCTTCCTCCTCCAGTGGTGGACGAGCGAGGTCGACTACGCGATCAACATCTCGAACAAGCCGCTGTTCGCCTGGGAGAGCTCGATCCCGATCATCTTCGAGCTAACCATCCTGTTCTCGGCGCTGACGGCCGTCGGCGGGATGCTGGCGCTGAACGGGCTGCCCAAGCCGTACAACCCGCTGTTTTACTCGGACCGATTCGGCCGGGCCACCGACGACGCCTTCTTCGTCCACGTCTCGGGCCGCGACGGGACGTTCTCGCGCGAGACGACCGCCGCCGACCTGTTCGGACTGGGCGCGACGGCCGTCGAGTACGTCGACCACGAGGGGGCCACGGCCGTCTCCGAGACCGGCGAGCCGACCGACGTCGCCGTCCGCGCCGAGCCCGAGGTGTCGGGCCCCGTCGTCCCCCACCACACGACCGGCGACATCTAGGGTGACGAGTGATGCGTGATGCGTGAGGACTCGCCCCAACCTTCCCTCGCGCTCTTATCACTCATCACGTATCACGCATCTCATTATGACGATTCGTCTACTCCTCTTCGCTGCATCGGTGGTCGCCTTCGCGGGCTGCCGCGGGATGACGAGCGAGGCCCCGCCGATCCACCCGAACCTCAACATGGACTACGTCCAGCGGTTCGAGGCCCAGGAGCCCAACCCGCTCTTCGCCGACGGCGCCGCCATGCGGACGCCCGTCGCGGGGACCGTCGCGCGCGGCCAGCTCAAGACGGCCGCCAACGCGCCCTACGAGTACGGCCGGACGGCCGACGGCGCCTACGTCGGCGAGATCCCGATCGAGGTCACGCCGTCGCTGTTGGAGCGCGGGCAGGAGCGGTACAACATCTACTGCACGGTGTGCCACGGCTACGCCGGCGACGGCCGCGGCATCGTGGCTGTCGGCAACGGGGGGCTGGGGTACGGCTTCCAGGTGCCGAGCTACCACACGGACGCGCTCCGCGACCGGCCCGACGGCTACGTCTACGACGTGATCCAGAACGGCGTCAACACGATGCCGAGCTACGGCCACGAGATGGCCCCGGCCGATCGGTGGGCCGTCGTCGCCTACGTCCGCGCGCTCCAGCGCTCGCAAGCGGCGACCTCCACCGACCTCCCCCAGACGGAGCGCGACCGGCTCGACGCGGCCAACCCCAACGTCCGGCAGAACTAAACCGAGATCCGTGATTCGTGATGCGTGATCCATCCGTCCGAGTCACTCCTGTCGCCCCAAGCCCCCTGATGTCTGACTGCTGACGGCCTGCTTCGACCCTCCCCGGCGGCCCCATCACGCATCACGCATCACGCATCACCGATCATGGCGAACCC
This sequence comes from Rubrivirga sp., assembly GCF_965213695.1. Taxonomy (GTDB): domain Bacteria; phylum Bacteroidota; class Rhodothermia; order Rhodothermales; family Rubricoccaceae; genus Rubrivirga. Next base: position 870,399 of record NZ_OZ243912.1, read on the forward strand.
CCTCTCGTACTTTTTCGACCCCGTCGACGCCGAGGGCGACCACGTGCCGGCGCGCTACCGGTTCACGGGCGACCAGCGTTGGTGGCTGGTGCCGATCGCCGTCGGGCTGGCGCTGCTGGCGTTGGGCGGCGTCGTCGGGCTGGCCTCGGGCGACACGCCGCGCGTCCTGTTCGCCTACCTCATCGCGTGGACGTTCTGCCTGTCGGTGAGCATCGGCGCGCTGTTCTTCGTGATGATCCAGCACATCACGAAGGCCCGGTGGAGCACGACGATCCGGCGGATCCCGGAGGGGCTCGCGGCCTCGTTCCCGCTCATCGCGCTGGCGGGGATCCCGGTCCTGCTCGGGATGCACGACCTGTTCCACTGGACGCACCACGAGCTGTTCGACCCGGCCTCGCCCGACTACGACTCGATCATCGCGGGCAAGAAGGCGTACCTCAACGTCCCGTTTTTCCTGGTCCGCTACGTCCTGTACTTCGGCGTCCTGTCGTGGCTGGGCTCGCGGCTCTACGCCATCTCGGTGCGGAACGACCGAGAGCCGTCAATCGAGAACACGCTCGAGCTCCGCAAGATCAGCGCCTACGGGATCCCGCTGGCCGCCGTCATCACGGCGTTCGCCGGCTACGACTACCTCATGTCGACCGACCCGCACTGGTTCTCGACCATGTTCGGCGTCTACTTCTTCGCCGGCGGGTGGCTCGCGGCGCTGTGCTTGGTCACGTTCCTGGCGCTGCTGCTCAAGCGCGCCGGGATGCTGCCCGAGGTCACGACCGAGCACACCCAGGACATGGGCAAGTTCATGATGGCGTTCGTCATCTTCTGGACGTACATCGCCTTTAGCCAGTACATGCTGTACTGGTACGCCAACCTGCCCGAGGAAATCGTCTGGTTCCACAAGCGGTTCGAAGGCGGGTGGGAGACGGTGGCGTGGGCGCTCCTGCTGTTCCACTTTGTGCTGCCGCTCCTCATCCTGCTCCCGCGCGCGACCAAGCGGATCGCCCCGGCGCTGGCGACGATGGCCGTCTGGCTCCTCGTGATGCACTGGGTCGACCTCTGGTGGATCGCGATGCCGTCGATGCACGTCGCGTCGGAGGTGGGCCACGCGGCCGTGCTCGGCGGCGGCGGCGAGTTGCTCGCCAGCTTGCAGGCCGTCCCGCCCGCCGAGGCCATCGGCGAGGCGACGACCGGGATGGCGCTCCACGTCGTCGAGCCCCACCTGCCACTCGTCGAGATGGGCATCTGGCTCGGGCTGTTCGGTCTCTACGTGGGCGTTGCCCTGCTCCGGCTCGGGCGCCACGCGCTCACGCCCTACGGTGATCCAACCTTCACGGACTCCCTCCGGTTCGAGAACGTCTAGCCGCGCCGACGTGGCCGACAGAGGCCGGTCGGCGCGGAAAGCGGGCTCGCGCAGGAAACCGGGCGCTCCACGGAGCTTTCAATCAGAACTGAAAACATGCGGGCCCAGCGCCCGTTGACCTCCCCATGGACGATCAGGCCCCCAAGATGCCGGCCCCCGGCGAGCGCCCCCAGCGAGCGGAGGACCCCGTGCCCGATCCGCACCGGACCAAGCCCGCGCCGCCCCCCCAGGAGGGGATGCGGCCCGGCGTGGACCCCGCGGTCCGGCCGGAGCAGGACGAGCCGCTCGGCCCCTACGGAGAGCTGATCCCGGCGGCCCTGACGGAGGCCGAGCAGGAAGCGGCCAACGTTGGGGGGGAGGACGACCCCGAGGCCGAGGCGCTGCTCGCCCAGATGGGCGTCGAGGAAGAGGGGATCGAGTCGGGCCAGCTCCTCGGGCTCGTCGCGGCCACGCTCGTGTCGGTCGCCGCGCTCGCCGTCATCCTGATCTACCTCTTTTACATCCCGTTCCGGACCCAGGTCGGCGAGCGGGCCGAGGGGCAGGCGACCAACTACGAGCAAGAGGACCTGCGGACGGAGGCCGTCGCCAAGCTCGGCCAGTACACCCGGGAGGACTCGACGTACGGCGTCCCGATCGGCCGGGCCATGGGGCTCGTCGCCGCCCAGTACGGCGGGGCCGGGGCCGCGGCCGGGCTCCCCGACTCGCGCCAGGAGTGGAACACGCTGCCCGTGGTGTGGGGCACGGGCCGGGCCGTCCAGGCCACGCCCGACCGGGGCCAGATCGAGGGGACCCGGTTCCCCGTCTTGGGCGATGGCATTGAGGAGGTCGGCGTGGACCGGGACGTCGACACGGTCGAGCGGATCGAGAACGACCTCGGCGAGGTGGACCTCGACGACGCCGAGGCCCTGCCTGACACGAGGGAGTAATGGTTCTCCGTGCCCTCCTGACCCTCGTGATCGGGGCCGCGCTGGCGGTCGGGGCACAGGCACAGGTCACGCGGCCGGGCCAGTTCGCCCCGCTCGACGGGGAGGAGGGGCAGGGCCCGCTCCCGAACCGGCTGGTCGGCGCCGTCGGCGTCACGGAGTTTTTGGGGGCGACCGTCCCGACCGACCTCACGTTCCTCGACGAGCAAGGCCGCGAGGTGTCGCTGGCGACGCTGCTCGACGGCGAGCGCCCGCTGATGGTGGCCTTCGTCTACCACTCGTGCCCGATGCTGTGCAGCTTGGTCCTGGACGGGACGGCCGACGCCATCGCCGAGACCGACCTGGCGCTGGGCCAGGACTACCACGTGCTCGCCGTCTCCATCGACCCGCGCGACACGCCCGAGCGGGCGGCGGCAGCTAAGGCTCGGTACGCCCGCCTCAACGAGTTCGGCGACTTGTCGGCGTTCCACTTTTGGACCGTCGGGGAGGAGCACCAAGCGAGCGTCGAGGCCCTGGCCGACGCGGTCGGCTTCCGCTACGCCTACGACGTCAGGACGGGCGAGTACGCCCACAACGCGGCCAACGTCTTGCTCAGCCCGACGGGCAAGGTCACCCGTTACCTCTACGGCATCGACCACGACCCGCGCGACGTCAAGCTGGGGCTGATCGAGGCCAGCGAGGGGACGGTCGGGAGCGCGTTCGACCGGTTCCTCATCACGTGTTACGAGTACGACGAGGACGCCCAGTCGTACTCTCTGGCCGTCCTGACGGTGACCAAGATCGGCGGCGGCCTGCTGCTGCTGGTGTTCGGCGGCCTGCTGGTGTACTTCTGGCGCCGCGAGTCCAAGAGCCCCGACGACTGGGCCGACGCTCGGCCGGCGCCCACCCTCTGACCCACCGTCGTCGCTCGCCGCGGCGACCTTTCCGAGATGATGCAGACCGCTGACTCGACCGCCGCGCTCGGCCGCCAGTCCTTCTGGACGGAGGGCGCCACGACCTGGCTCCCGCCCCAGTCGTCCACGACGGCCCACGAGATCGACGGGCTGTTCTACTTCATCTTGTACTCCAGCATCGTCCTGACCATCTTGGTGGCCGCGGCGATGGTCTACTTCGTTTGGAAGTACCGCCGCAAGAGCCACGCCGACCGGCCCGTCGACGTTCACGAGAGCAAGTGGCTCGAGATGAGCTGGATCACGATCCCGACGCTGCTGGTGCTCGTCGTGTTCTTCTGGGGCTTCCGGGCCTATGTCGGCACGGCGATCCCGCCGTCGGACGCGATCACGATCAACGTGAAGGCGCAGAAGTGGGCCTGGACGTTCGAGTACCAGAACGGCATCCAGGGCTTCGGCGAGATCTGGGTCCCCGTCGGCACGCCGATCCGGTTGGAGATGACGAGCCAGGACGTGCTCCACAGCTTCTACGTCCCCGAGTTCCGGATCAAGCACGACGTGATCCCCAACCGCTACGCCTACGTCTGGTTCGAGGCGCCGCGTGAGGGGACCTACCAGGTCCTCTGCACCGAGTACTGTGGGACGGCCCACTCGAACATGGGCGCCAAGATCCACGTGGTCGACCGCGGGACGTACTACGCGGCGCTGAGGGGCGAGATCGGCAACGACGAGCCGCTGCCGCCGGCCGAGCTCGGCGAGCGGCTCTACACCCAGCGCAACTGCAACACGTGCCACTCGGTCGACGGCTCGTCCGGCGTCGGCCCGACGTGGCAGAACTCGTGGGGCCAGCCCCGGCCCGGCTCGGCCTCAGGCGTAGTCGACGACGCCTACGTCGCCGAGTCGATCCTGTACCCGCAGGCCTACATCGTGCCGGGCTACGAGAACGCCAACATGCCGTCGTACGACGGCCAGCTCAACGAGGAGCAGGTGGCCGGGCTCGCGGCCTACATCCGGGCCGTCAGCGGCGCCTCGCTCCCGTCTGACCTCACGCTCGACGCCGACGCCGACTCGACCCAGTCGACGGGCGCGCAGCCGCCCGAGGGCGGCATGGGCGACCCCGGCGTCCCCGTCGCCGACCCCGTCGCGCCCGGCGAGCGCGAGGCCGTCCGCGAGGACGAGCCCCTCCGGCCTGGCGAGCAGCGGTAGCCGCCCGGCTGCCGCGAGCTCCCGCCTCCCTCCCCGCTCCTCCCATGGCAACGCTCACCCAGTCCCCCCCGGCGACGGCCCCGGCCCCCCGTGAGGCCCGCGCGGTCCCGGTCGGCCACGAGCCGGTCCACAACTACCTCCGCGAGCCCCGCCCGGCCGACGACGTCCGCGGGCTCGCGCGCGCCTGGGCCTGGATCAAGGGCTGGGCGCTGACGGTCGACCACAAGCGGATCGGGATCATGTATCTCGTGGCCGTCTCGGTCTTCTTCAGCGTGGCCGGCCTGCTCGCGCTCGGCATCCGGACGGAGCTGTTCTTCGTCAACGGGCCCGACGGCGCCGGCTCGATCATGGAGGCCGACACCTACAACCGCGTGTTCACCATGCACGGGTTGATCATGGTGTTCCTGTTCATCATCCCGTCGATCCCGGCGACGATGGGCAACTTTCTGTTGCCGATCATGGTCGGCGCGAAGGACGTGGCGTTCCCCCGGCTCAACCTGCTGAGCCTCTACATCTACGCGGCCGGCGCGGTCATGGCGCTGATGTCGATGACGACGGGCGGCGTGGACACGGGCTGGACGTTCTACACGCCGTACTCGAAGGAGACCGGGACGGCCGTGATCTGGATGGCGGGCGGCGCCTTCGTGATGGGGTTCTCGTCGATCCTGACCGGGCTCAACTTTATCGTGACGATCCACAAGATGCGGGCGCCGGGCATGACCTGGAACCGGATGCCGCTCTTCCTGTGGTCGATCTACGCGACGTCCATCGTCCAGATCTTGGCGACGCCCGTCATCGGCATCACGATGGTGCTCCTGATCATGGAGCGGGTCCTCGGCATCGGCATCTTCGACCCGGCGCTGGGCGGCGACCCGGTGTTGTTCCAGCACTTTTTCTGGTTCTACAGCCACCCGGCCGTCTACATCATGATCCTGCCGGCGTTCGGCGTGATCTCGGAGCTGATGGGGACGTTCAGCCGCCAGCGGGTCTACGGCTACCGCGCCGTCGCGCTGTCGTCGGTGGCCATCGCGCTGTTGGGCTTCCTGGTCTGGGGCCACCACATGTTCACGTCGGGCCAGAGCCCGGTGAGCTCGATCGTGTTCTCGCTCATCACGTTCCTCATCGGCATCCCGTCCGGCATCAAGATCTTCAACTGGATCTGGACGATGTACCGCGGGAGCGTCTGGCTCAAGACGCCGATGCTCTACGCGCTGTCGTTCCTGTTCCTGTTCACGATCGGCGGCGTGACGGGCATCATGGTCGGCGCGCTCGCGGTCGACATCCACCTCCACGACACGTACTTCGTCGTCGCCCACTTCCACTACGTGATGATGGGCGGGACGGTGATCGCGTTCCTGGGCGGGATCCACTACTGGTTCCCCAAGATGACGGGCAAGCTCTACAACGAGACGCTGGGCAAGGTGTCCGCGCTGCTCGTGTTCGTCGGGTTCAACATGACGTTCTTTATCCAGTTCGTCATGGGCAGCCAGGGGATGCCGCGCCGGTACTACGACTACCCGGACATGCCGTGGCTCGAGCCGCTCCACCAGGCGTCGACGATTGGGAGCTACGTGCTGGGCGTCGGCCTGCTGGTGGTGCTCGTCAACGGGCTCCTGTCGCTGCGCAAGAGCGCGCCGCGCGCGCCGGGCAACCCGTGGGGCGGCGCCACGCTCGAGTGGACGCACACGACGAGCCCGCCGGACCACCACAACTTCCACCACACGCCGCTCGTGACGCACGGGCCGTACGACTACGAGGTCCTGTTCCAGACGTCCGGCGACAGCCAGCGCGGCGCGCCCGTCCCGGACGTGGCCGTCGGCGCCCCGCAGGAGATGGACAAGACCGTCGACGACGGCACCTCGCAGCCCGACTCCGCGACCGACATGTAGGCCGCCCGGTCCCGGGCGCCCCCGAGACCGTCCGGCCCACGTCACCCCACGCACTCCGACATGGCGACGACACCCACTCCTCAGGTCACCGTCGACGACCCCCACGCCGGCCACGACCACGGCGGCGACGGGCACGGGCACCACGAGGCCCCGATGCTGGTCGGCCACGACGGGCAGCTCCACCCGTCGCGGCTCCAGCACTTTTTCGTCTCGTCCGAGCAGCAGTTCGAGGCGTCGAAGCTGGGGATGTGGCTGTTCCTGGCCACCGAGATCCTGCTGTTCGGCGGGATGTTCGTGGCCTACGGGATCTTCCGCGTGCTCTACCCCGAGCTCTACGAGCAGGCCAGCTTGCAGCTCGACACGGTCTTGGGCGCGACCAACACGCTCGTGCTCTTGCTGTCGTCGCTGACGATGGCATGGGCCATCCGGGGCGCGCAGATGGACAACCGGAAGGTCCTCATCGGCAACCTGATCGCGACGATGGTGCTGGCGGCGGGCTTCCTCGTGGTCAAGTATTTCGAGTACGGCCACAAGTTCGAGCTCGGCATCTGGCCCGGCGTCAACTTCGAGCTGGACGAGGGGACCCAGCGCGTGGGCGACCTGACGGGCGCCGTCGCCGGCACGCCGCTGTTCGTGGCGCCCTCGGAGGCGGCCGACGGCGCGGAGGTGACCGGCGAGACGTCGGACGCCGAGGTCGTCGAGGCCGAGTCCGGCGCGCTCGCGACCGCCGACGCGCCGCTCTCCGGCACGGACCAAGCGGCGCCGCCCGGCGACGCGACGGCCGTCCCCGACAGCCCAGCCGCGACCGGCGAGGGGCCCGAGGACGGCGAAGGCGCCGCGACCGGCGAGGCCGCCGCCGTCGGGGCGGACGGCGAGGGGGCCGCGCTCGACGAGGCGGTCCTCTCGGAAGCCGGTCGCGCGGCGGCCGTCCACGACGAGGCGGGCGAGCTGGTGTCGGCCGGGCTCGAGACCGAGCACGGTGACGACCACGGCGAGCACGGTCGCGAGGGCGAGATCTTCTCGAACCGCCGGGCCGGCATCTTCTTCGCCATCTACTACGTGATGACGGGGATCCACGCCATCCATATCATCATCGGCATCATCGCCATCGGCTTCCTGGTGTTTTTCGCCAACCGAGGCGACTACTCGTCGGTGTGGTACACGCCGGTCGAGAACGTGGGCCTGTACTGGCACATCGTGGACATCATCTGGATTTTCGTCTTCCCCCTCATGTACCTGATCTGAGTGGGCCCGTGGACCTGTGGACTCGTGTACGCGCGCGTCTCCACGGGGCCACACGTCCACCCTCTCACGAGTCCACCATGACTGACACGCACACCGAGGAGGGCCACACCGAGCACACCGGCCACGGCGGCCACCACGTGTTCGACGCGGCGACGCTCAAGAAGACGTTCGCCATCCTGGTCGGCCTGACGATCCTGACCGTCGTGCTCGCGCTCTGGGAGCGCGGGTTCGCCAACGTGTTCGGACTCGAGTTCACGTACCCGGCGCTTCCGGTCGGGCCGCTCTCCATCCCCATCGCGCTCGGCATCGCCGGGACGAAGGTGTACTGGGTGGCCTCGCGCTTTATGGGGCTCAAGTACGAGGGCGGGACCAACACGCTGGTGTTCCTGGGGAGCACAGCGTTCCTGCTCGTCTTCTTCGCGTTCACCTACCTCGACTTCGCCTTCCGCGGCACGTTCGAGGAGCTCTCGGCCGTGCCGACCGACGTCCTAGAGGAGGAGGTGCTCCAGGCCCAGGAGATCGAGACCGAGATCGCCGACGAGTTCGAGACGGTGCCGCTCGTCAACGAGACGCCGGACGCCGAGCTGTTCGGGGTCCCGGAGACGGACGCCGCGGGGTCGCAGGCCCTCGACGCGGCCGTCACCACGCCGTCCGAAACCACGCCGTAGACCGCCATGCCGCCGCTCGGGGCCATCTTCGTCGCCTTCTTCGCCGTCGCCGTCCCGGCGATCTTGCTGATGGCGGTGTGGGCCGGCGTGACGGCCTTCCGGATCCTGTTCCCGGACGAGCCCCTCCCGCTCGACCCGGTGGCCCGGCGGCGGCGGCTCGCCGCGCGCGGCGAGTCGGTCCCGGTCCGCTTGCGCGACATCATGGAGGACGAGCGGGCCCGGCAGGCCACGTCCGCGGCCGAACGGGTGGTCCCGCGTGGGACGCCGCCGTCGCCCCGGACGCACCCGCTGTTCGACGACCTCTGGCTCCGGAGGAACTAGACGCGAGCCGACGGCGACGCGGCGGGCGCCCGAACCGGGAGCGCCGACGGTCCCGATCTTCCGGTCTCCGCCCCCCGCCCCCATGCGCGTCACCGACCACTACGCCGCGGCCGACGGCCCGCTGTTCTCGTACGAGATCATCCCGCCCCAGCGGGGCAGCTCCGTCGCCGACGTGCTCGGCGTCGTCGAGGCGCTCGCGCCGTACGACCCGCCGTTCATCGACGTCACGAGCCACTCGGCCGAGGCGGTCTACGAGGAGATGCCGGACGGGACCGTCACGAAGCGGGTCAAGCGGAAGCGGCCGGGCACGCTCGGCCTCTGCGCCGCCATCCAGTACCGGTTCGGGATCGACGCCGTGCCCCACATCCTGTGCCGGGGGTTCACGCAGGAGGAGACCGAGGACGCGCTGATCGAGCTCAACTACCTCGGCATCCACAACGTCCTGGCGGTCCGCGGCGACGACACCGGCGTGACCAAGCCGATCCGGCCGGGCCGCCACCAGAACGCCTACGCCTGCGACTTGGTCGGCCAGATCCGGGCCATGAACGAGGGCCGCTACCTCGCCGACCTGCTCGACGCCGCGCCGACCGACTTCTGCATCGGCGTCGGCGGGTACCCCGAGAAGCACGTCGACGCGCCGAACAAGACGTGGGACGTCCTCAACCTCAAGCGGAAGGTGGACGCCGGGGCCGACTACGTCGTGAGCCAGATGTTCTTCGACAACCGGCACTTCCTCGACTGGGTCGAGCGCTGCCGCGACGTCGGCATCGACGTGCCGATCGTGCCGGGCCTCAAGATCCTGACGTCGAAGCGCCAGCTCCAGTCGCTGCCGCGCTCGTTCTACACCGAGATCCCCGAGTCGCTGGCGGCCGAGGTCGAGGAGGCACGGGACGAGCACGTGGCCGACGTCGGCGTCGAGTGGGCCCGGCGCCAGGCCGAGGAGCTGATCGAGGCCGGCGTCCCCGGCATCCACTTCTACATCATGTCGACGGCCCGGCACGTCGTGAAGGTGGCCGAGCCGCTGCGCAAGCTGGTCGGCTAGAGCAGGATGCGTGTGGGTGTCCGGGCGGAGGGGGCGTGGGAGGGGAATGCATGTCACTCCCACACCCCCAGACTCCCCACTCCTCTCAGACTCGATCAGCGACAGATCAACTGGACTTGGTATCAGACCCCCACGCCCTCCTGAACTCCGCGCTAGCGGGCCGTCTCGGCGAGCTCGCGGACGCGGTCGACGGCCGCGTCGTACAGCTCCTGCTCGGTCCGGGGCCGCTCGCCGTGCCACTCGGCTGTCGCGGCCCGGGCTCGCGCCGCCAGCCGGAGCGCGCCCTCGACGCCGTGCTTCTGGACCGAGAACGACGTGTGGTGCCGCCGGCCGTCGGCGTCGAGCCAGTACGCCGTGACGTAGGGGACGCGCTGGGCCGAGAACTCGCGGACCTGGAAGCCGATGCCGGTCACGCCGGTCCGGGTGACGGACCGCCGGTTCTTGCGCCGGGCGGCGGCCGTGTGCATCCGGCTCGCGTCCGACGCCTGGGCCGGGCCGAGGGCCCGGAGCCGCTCGTCGCGCCAGGCCCGCGCCACGTCGAAGGCGGCGTCCGCTCCGCCATGAGCGCTGTCGCTGAAGAACTTGCCGTGCTTGACGCCTTGGCGCTGGAAGCGGACCAGCCAGCCGTGCATCTTGCCGGAGTCGACCCGGCTCATGTTTGACCGGTCGTCGCTCGGGTCGCCGGCGGGCGGGGGAGGAGAGGCGCTGCGGGACGGCATCGTCGATTAGGCTAGACCGGGGGGAGAAGCGGAGTACGCCGCTCGGCCGGATCAGATGCCGGCGGCGGCGAGAGCGCGGTCTTCGAGCGCGCGCATGGCGTCGCGCTGGGCGTCCGTCGCGTCGTCGTGGCCGGCGAGGTGCAAGACGCCGTGGGCCACGTAGCGGAGCGCCTCGTGCGCCATTGTCACGCCGAACTCGGGCGCGCGCTCGGCCGCCGTGTCGAGGTCGACGTAGACCTCGCCGTCGAGGGCGCCGCGCGCCCGGGCCTCCTCGTCGAGCACGAACGAGACCACGTCCGTCTCGTAGTCGTGGCCGAGCCACTCGCGGTTGAGGTCGTGGACGGTCGCGTGGTCCGCCAGGACGATCCCGACGCTTTCCGCCACAACGCCCTCGCCCTCGCACACGACCCGGACGACGGCGCGGACGGCGGCCTCGTCGACGTCGCGGGTCGGGTGCGCGTGGTGGACCTCGACGCCCTCGCCTCCGCCCGGCGTCACGCCTCCGACTCGGGCGTCCAGTCGCCCTCGAACAGCGGCTCGCTCAGCGACAGCACGACGGCGGCCTGGGCTACCTCGGGCGCGACGCTCAGGAAGTCGGCCGAGAGCAGGCGCTCGGCGACGTTGGCGTAGAGCGAGCACGCCGCCTCGCGCTCGATCACGAGCCCGGCCACGCGCCCGCCGCCGCGCGCAAAGAAGATGACCTCGCCGAGCTCGTCCGACGTCACCAGCCCGGCGCAGTCGTGGAGCTCGAGGTGGGCCTCCGTCCCATACACCTTGACGATGGCGCCGGCGTCGCCGCGCGTGACCTCGACGGCCAGGCGCCGGCCGCTGGCCGGGTCCGCCAGCGCGAGCCGGGTGAGCGCGCCGTCGCGCTCGGGGGCGACGCCCAGCACGGCGGCCGCGCGGTCGAGGTCGGCGTCGGGGAGGGGCTGGGGCATCGGAGGGGAGGGCGGGGGCGGGAAAGTTAGTGACGCCCGGCCCGGCCGGTGCAGGCCGAGGCGCGACCCGCCCGTGGGCTCTACGTCAGGGCCGCACCCCCGCGTTCCGCGGCAAGACCTCACCGGGGTGGAACAGACTCCGCGTCTCCCGCTTGCGCCGGCCCCCCGCTCTCCCTCCGGTCGCGGAGCCTGTCCTAAGCGGAGCCGAAGGGCTCCCAGGTCGGGAAGCTGGCTGCGCCGACGCTACGCGGTGTCCCCCTCGAAGGGCAGGGCTGCTACGTTCTTTCTTCGGCTACTCAAATACAATGAGTCATTCCCGCGCAGGCGGGAATCCATACGGTCCTGCTCGTTGGCTGGGCGCCGCATGGGTCCCCGCCTGCGCGGGGATGACTCGTAGAGTTTGGCTGTCGAGTTGGAGAACGGCTAGAAGTTAGCGACCCTGCCCTTGAAGGGGGACCGTCCGTCCGCCCGCTGAGCGAAGCGATGGGCGGACGGACAGGGGGTTCCGCCAGCGAGTCGTGCCGGGCCTCCTGCTACCCCTGCCCGCCCGTCGTGTCCGGCGTCTGCCGCATCATGGCCTCCGCGTCGCGGCGGATCTCGGCGGCCGAGCGGCGGAGCGACTCGTCGCCGAGCGCGTCCGCGATCCGGCCCATGAACGCCGAGGCCGCGTCGTACTGCCCGCCGAGCACGTAGGCCGACTGGATGTACTGGACGAACTGGAACGCCTGGTCCTGCGCCGCCGGCGTCCGCGCCGTGTCGAGCTGGCGGAGCGCGATGGTCTCGGCCTCGGCGAAGGTGCGGAGCGAGGCCGTCGTGTCGCCGGCGGCCTGGTAGGCGTCGGCCAGGGTCAGGAGCGAGCCGAAGCTGGTGGGGATGGTGGCCGAGGGGACCTGCTCGCGGAGCCGGTCGAGCAGCGCCCGGGCGTCGTCGCGGCGGCCGGCCTCGGCCAACCGCCGGGCGATGGACCCGACGCGGATCCGGTACCCATCAGCCATGTTGCGGGCGTTCTCGTCGTGGTAGACGTCGGGGTCGGCCAGGCCGCCGAACTCGAACTTGCCCAGCCGGTCGAGCGCCACCTCGGGCACGACCACGCCGTCGGCGTCGCCGCCGGGCCGGTCGAGAGGGACCACGCGCCGGGCGAGCCCCTCGTTCTGGAAGAACGGCTGGAGCCCGAGCTCCGACGCCTGGGCCACGGTCCCGGCGAAGTAGACCGGCCGCTGCCACCCGTCCTCGGCGACGGCCCGCAGGATGTCGAGCACGGCGAGGTCGGCCGTGTAAAGCACGCTCTGGCCGTCGCCGAACGGCTGGCCCCGGAGCGTCCACGTCATCCGGTCCGGGATCGTCGCCCGGTCCACGCGGCCGGCCACGCGGTCGTCGGCGAACGCCCGGGCGTCGACGGGGAGCGCGACCTCGGTGTCCTCCATGATCCGGGGCGCCAGCGCACCGGTCGCCCGCTGGTCCGGCGGCCCGCTGATCCCCTCAAGGTCGGCGTCGGTGATCGTCATGGGCAGCGGCGCGCTCTCGCGGCTAAACTGGTCGCGGAGCTGGCGGATGTACCACGGCGTGTTGAGCAGCGACAGGTTTACCACGCGGACGTCGCGGCGGACGCCCTCGACCTCCTGGAGGTACCACAGCGGGAAGGTGTCGTTGTCGCCGTTCGTGAACAGGATCGCGTTCGGCGCCGTCGACTCCAGGAGGTTCCGGGCGAAGTCGGTCGCGATGCGGCGGCCCGAGCGGTCGTGGTCGGCGTAGTTCTCGACGGCCATCCAGCCCGGGACGGCCGCGAACACGAGCGCGGCCACGGCCAGCCCGGCGACGCGGCGCACGGCCGCGCCCTTCCCCTCGAGCGCCTCCGACACCCACTCAACGAGCCCCGTCGCCCCGATCCCGATCCACAGCGAGAAGGCGAAGAACGAGGCCACGTACGAGTAGTCGCGCTCGCGCGGCTGGAACGGCGTCTGGTTGAGGTACAGGATGATGCCGACGCCCGTCACCAAAAACAGCGCGCCGACCGCCAGCGCCCGCCGCCAGTCGCGCTGGACGTGGACCGCCAGCCCGACCAGCCCCAGCAGCAGCGGGAGCCAGAAGTACGAGTTCTGCCCCCACCGCTCCGACGGCGTCGGCCCGGTCGGGGGCGCTTCGCCGAGCCCGCTGTACCACCCAGCGTCCTGGACATCGGACGCCTTCCCGACGAACTGCCACATAAAGTAGCGCCCGTACATGTGGCCGAGTTGGTAGCGCCAGAAAAAGTCCCAGTCCGAGTCGTACTGGGCGTAGACCTGGGTGTGCTGCGGGGCCGACGAGTGCCGGCGCGGGAACGTCTTCTCGTCGTTGACCTGGCCCGTCCGGTCGTCGTACGAGGCGCCGGTCAGGAGCGGCGTCGAGCCGTACTGCTCGCGCTTGAGGTAGCTCACGATCGCCTCGGCCGTCTCCGGGTCGTTCTCGTCGATGGGCGGGTCGGCGGCGGACCGGATGAAGATGAGCGCGTACGACGAGTACCCGATCATCACCGTCGTGACGACGAGCGCGATCAGGTTGAGGATCGGGCGGCCGTTCTTCTGCGTCCACCACACGGCGCCGACGAGCAGCGCGATCACGGCGATCACGAACAGGGTCGGCGCCCCGCTCGCGCCCGCCAGCGTCGGCAGGATCTGGACGATGCCGGGGTAGATCAGCCCGAACGCGACGACGGCGATCACGCCCGTAATGGCGAGCCCCTTCACGCGGTCCGCCGTCGTCCAGTCGTCGCGGTCGACCTTCTGGAAAAAGACGATGAGCGCGAGGAAGAACAGCGTCAGCACGTTGAGCAGGTGGACGCCGATGGCCAGCCCGAACAGGTAGGCGATGGCGACGAGGTAGCGGTCGGCGTGGAGCCCGAACGGGTGCTCGCCGCGCGCCTTCAGCGCGGCCTCCTCGACGCGCGTCGCGTCGCGCCAGACGAGCGCGAGCCACACGACGAGGGCCGTGAACAGCATCGACATGGCGTAGACCTCGGCCTCGACGGCGTTGAACCAGAACGAGTCCGTGACCGCGAACGTGAGCGCCCCGACGGCCCCGCCCGCGTTCGCCCCGACCCGCTGGACCGGCGTCCACGTGCTCGGGTGGCCGGCCCAGATCCGCACCAGCCGCACGATCACCAAGTGCGTCAGGAGCACCGTCAGCGCGCTGCACAGGACCGAGACCAAGTTGACGGCGAACGCGACGGGCTCGGGGCTCAGGCCCGAGAAGAGCGGGGCGCCCATCGCGAAGAGCCGCCCGACCAGCATGTAGAACGGGGCGCCCGGCGGGTGGCTCACCTCGAGCCCGTTCGAGATGGCGATAAACTCGCCCGAGTCCCAGAACGGGCTCGTCTCGGCCATCGTGGCGAGGTAGAGCGCCAGGGAGTAAACGAAGACCGCGGCGGCGACGAGGCGGTCGATCAGTTTGCCGGTCATGCAGGGGGGCCGAGCGGGAGCGGGGGGCGAGCGTCGAAGATAGCCCGGGGCGTGGCCGGCCTCGGGGCGGGCGCCGCGTCGGCCGGGTCCTTCCCCCCAACCTCACCTTTGTCATCCTGAACGAACGTGAAGGATCTCAACTCGGTCTTCCAGCACGTAGGCGTCGGTTCCGGCGACTCGGAAGGTCGGCGTCGAGGTCCCTTCGGCTTCGCTCAAGACACGCCTTCGCGGGCTCAGAATGACAAGGGTGGGCGGTGGCCATCTGGGCGGGCCCAACGGGCGGCGCCGGCCCGTTCGCGTGCGGGCACTCGCGCGGGGCGCTCGGCGTTCGGGGCCCATGCGCACGGCCCTCGTCCTCGTTCTGCTGGCGTCCGCCGTCGGAGCCGTCTGGCTCTGGGTCGGCCGGGCCCACCGCCCTGACTCGGCCGCCTGGCGCGCCGTCGCCGCCGACCTCGACGCCCGCTTTTCGGACGTCCCCACGACGACGACCGCCGCGCTCGCCGACCGGCTGGGCACGCGCGAGGCGCCGGTCCTCTTCGACGCGCGCTCGCCCGAGGAAGTCGCCGTGAGCCACCTCCCCGGCGCCCGCCGCATCGACCCCGACGCGAGCGCCGCCGAGCTGGCGACGGCCCTCGCCGACGTCGACCACCAGCGCGAGGTCGTGGTCTACTGCTCGGTCGGGGTCCGGTCGGCGGGCGTGGCCCGGCGGCTGCGCGAGGCGGGGTTCACCCGGGTCGAGAACCTGGAGGGCTCCATCTTCCGGTGGGCCAACGAGGGGCGGCCCTTGGTGAGGGACGGCCGGCCGGTGGCGGAGGTCCACCCGTACGACGCCGTCTGGGGGCGGCTGCTCGCGCCGGCCCGCCGCGCGGACGTCCCGGAGCCGTAGGGACGTGATTCGTCATGTCCGCGTGGGGAGGCGGAGAGCGGCCGGAGCATCAGGCCCGTCAGGGACACGATGAATCGTGTCCGTACGGGGGGCGTTCTGGGAGCCCGTCTCTCGACCTCGCCTCCTCGCCTGTGGACGCGCCCCGCTTCCCCCGCCTCAAGGTCTGCTGCATCGGGTCCGTCGCCGAGGCCCGGCTCGCCGTCCGCTTGGGCGCCGACGCCGTCGGGCTGGTCGGGGCGATGCCGAGCGGGCCCGGCGTGATCCCGGACGACCGGATCGCCGAGATCGCCCGGGCCGTTCCGCCGCCCGTGATGACGGTCCTGCTCACGAGCGCGACCGACGCCGACACCATCGCCCGCCAGGCCGACGCCGCCGGCGTCTCGGCCGTCCAGATCGTCGACCGCGTGGGGCCGGCCGTGTGGGCGCGGCTGCGCGTCGAGCTGCCGGGCCGGTCGCTGTGGCAGGTCGTCCACGTGACCGGGCCGGAGGCGGTGGCCGAGGCCGAGCGCGTCGCCCGCCACGTCGACGTCGTGTTGCTCGACTCGGGCGACCCGGCGGCCGAGGTCAAAACGCTCGGTGGGACGGGCCGCGTCCACGACTGGCGGATCAGCCGGCTTATCCGCGAGCGGCTCGACGTGCCGGTGTTCCTGGCGGGTGGGCTCCGGCCGGGGAATGTGGCCGAAGCGGTGCGGGACGTCGGCCCGTTCGGGCTCGACGTGTGCAGCGGCGTCCGCACCGACGGGGCGCTCGGCGAATCGAAGCTGGCGGCGTTCGCGGCGGCGGCCGGCGTGCAACAGCTGGCGTAGCTCGCGGGAACGGGAAGGCGTCCCGTGCGACTCGGCGCCGTCCGGGCGGACACGGCACGCCGTGTCTACGGGTGCCGATCTGGGGACGCCTCCGCCTCGCGCGCTACCAGCCGCGCCGCGCGCCCTCGACGGCCTCCGCCAGCTGCTCGCGCGTGACCTCGCCGTAGTTGAACGCCGTCGCCAGCAGGCCGCCCCGGTTGAACACCCAGGTCGTCGGGATCCACGTCACCGGGAAGCCGAGGAGCGTCAGCCGGCGGTCTGGTTTTTCCGGCTTCGGGCCGTCCACCACCAACACCTCCGCGCCGACCACGCCGGTGGCCTCCAGCACGTTCGCCCCGCTCGCGCCGTCGTTCCAGACCGTTACGAACGTCACCGAGTCCGCGCCGAGCGCGTCGTGGGCGGACCACACCGGGGCGTGCTCGTTCAGCGAGTTGTCGCACCACGGGGCCCACACGCGGACGACGTGGACGCCGTCGGCGGAGACGGTCTCGCGGAGGGCAGCGTCGACCTCGGGGAGGGATTGGCTCATGCGGTTCGCGGGCGGATTCCTGGTTCCTGACACCTGATGCTTACTCGTGCGTCCACTCGTTGCGGGCGTCGGCGATGGCGGCGGTCAGCATGTCGTTCGAGACCTCGCCGTAGTTGAAGGCGTAGGCCAGCTTTCCCTCGCGGTTGAACACCCACGTCGTCGGGGTCCAGCTCAGCGGCAAGCCGAGGAACGTGCGGCGGCGGAGGTCGCGGTCGGCCGAGGGGCCGCGGTCAGGCTGGCCGTAGATGGCCACGCGCTCGGACGGCTCGATCCCGTAGCGCGCCAAGCGGTCGGCCCCGTCGCGGCCGTCGGTCCAGATCGTGACGAACGAGAACGAGACGTCAGGGTGGGCCTCGACCACTTCGTAGAGCCCGCCTTCCAGCTCGGCCGTCGAGTTGCCGCACCACGGCGCCCAGAAGTGGACCACGTGGACGCCGGGCTCGGTGACGGTCGCGGCGACGGCGGCCTCGACCTCCGTTCGGTCATCGGCCGGTGGGGCCGCCGACGTGTCCTCGATCAAGATGGGCCTCGGGCCGGGCGCGACGACCTGGGCGCTGGCGCACGCGGCGAGGAACGGGACGAGGGCGAGAAGGCGCATCGGGTCGGGGAGGGACGGGACAAGCTAGCCGCGTCCGTAACGGGCCCGGGGCCGGCGCCGTGCCTCAGGCGCCCCCGACCACGACGACGATCTCGCCGCGCACCTTGGCCTGGCCGCCGTAGTGGGCCGCGAGCTCGGCCAGCGTCCCCCGGCGGACCTCCTCGTGCAGCTTGGTCAGCTCGCGCCCGACGGCGGCGGGCCGGTCGTCGCCCAGGTGCTCGGCGAGCTGGCCCAGCAGCTTGACCAGCCGGTGCGGGCTCTCATACAAAACGATGGTTCGGGTCTCGCCTTCGAGCGCCGTCAGCCGCGTCTGGCGGCCCTTCTTGTGGGGGAGGAACCCCTCGAACACGAACCGGTCGGTCGGCAGGCCGCTGGCGACGAGGGCCGGGACGAGCGCCGTCGGCCCGGGCAGGGCCTCGACGCGGACGCCGGCTTGGGCGGCGGCGCGGACGAGGAGGAACCCGGGGTCCGAGATCCCGGGCGTCCCGGCGTCCGAGATCAGGGCGACCGTCTCGCCGGCCTCCATCCGCCCGACCAACTGGGCCACGCGCCCGTGCTCGTTGTGGATGTGGAAGCTGAGCCGCGGCGTCTCGATGCCGTAGTGGGCGAACAGCGTCCCCGACGTCCGCGTGTCCTCGCACGCCACGACGTCGGCCTCCTTGAGCACGCGGAGCGCGCGGAACGTCAGGTCCTCCAGGTTGCCGACGGGGGTGGGGACGAGGACGAGCATCGGGAGTGGGCGGGTTCGTCGAGTCGGGCAGGTTACGCGGGTTGGACGCGACGGAACCCGCGAGACCTGCTGAACTCGCCGAACCCGCTCATCCTCTCCACTCGAGCCGGCCCGCCCGCGCTCACTCACGTCAGCGTCGTTTAGCGCGATGCCGCCACGCGGTCGGCGATGGTGGCGGCGAGAATGGAGACCGGAATGAGGATCGGGACCGGGTTGTCCGTCGCCGCGGCGTACAGTCCGAGCGCGCCCTGAGCCGCGCCCGCGCCCACGAGAGCCCAAACCATCGACCCAGACCTCCCGCTCCCGACGTGAGCCCCGAGGCCGGCACCGACGGTGCTCCCCAGTGCCCACCCGACCCACATCCCATCCGGGAGGCAGACGTCGCCACACCCCGAAGAGTCCAACTGAAATCCGACCGCGCCGCCGACCAGGCCGAGCGTGACATAGCCGCCGACGGCGCCGACGAACGTGCGGACGGTGCGCCAGCGGCGGGCATCGAGCGATTCGGAGGAGTCGGCCACCGATGCGTGTAGGCCGGTATCGAGGAGGAGAGGCACTTCGTGCAGGTCTTGCGCGGCGAGGGGGGAGATGAGGGCGACGAAGAGGACAGCACGGAGCATCGTGAGAGGTGGGGACGAACCCCCATTCTCGTACGTGACGGGCGCCGCCGCCTGACGCACCTGCACTACACCACCTACGCCCTTCGCTTGAACCGGCCCGCGAGTGCCCGCACCGGGTCCCGCCACGCCGGGTCCCGCGCCTCGCGGACGACGAGGTACGTCCCTAAAACCCCGATGATCGCGTTCGCCGCCCACATCCCGACCTCGGGCGGCAGCATCTCGCGGTCGGCCAGCTTCTCGCCGCCGACGAGGGAGATCCAGTAGAACAGGAACACGAACACGGCGAGGGCCGCCACCACGCCGACGCCCGCGCGCGGGACGGCCAGCCCCAGCGGCACCCCGATCAGCACGAACACCAGGCACGCCAGCGCGATCGAGTTCTTCTTGTAGATCTCGACCCGGAAGCGGTCGGCCCGCTGGCGGTCGTACGCCCGCGCCGAGACCGCGGCCTCGGCCTCGCCCCGGATCGAGCGGGCCCGCTGGAGCGCGACGTCGTAGACGGACTCGCGGGCGGGGTCGGCGAGCCCGGCGAGCGTCGGCCGGTCGGTCCCGATCCGGGCATCCGCGGTCGCAGCCGTCGTGTCCAGCGCGACCACGCCGCCGAACATCCCCACGGGCGCTTGGCCCCACCGGTCGAGCGCGGCGCGGACCGAGTCGGCCTGGCCGGCGCCGAGCCGGTCGAGCGAGTCGACGACGGCGAGCATCTCGGACGTCCGCATCGAGCGGTCGGTGCGGCCCCCGCCGTCGCCGGCGTCGCGGCGCTCGAAGCCGCTCAGGCCCGACAGGTCGAACGCCATCCGGTGGCGGTCGAACGTCAGCCGCTCGTAGCGGTCGGCGCCCGAGTCGGGCGAGCGCCGGTCGATGGCGCCGTCCTCGAGGAGCATCGTCAGGCGCTGACCGCCGTACTGGGTCTGGAGCCGGGCCCGGGCCGCCGTCAGCGTGGCCGTGTCGCCGCCGGTCCCCCCCTCGAAGACCGTCACGCCGACGAGCAGGCCCGCCGAGTCCTCGGGGATGGCCTCGGCGCGGATGGCGTACCCGTTGACGTCGGTGTAGAACTCGCCGGGCGTGAGCGCGAACCCGGGCCGGCTCACGCGGATGTCGCGCCAGAGCCCGTTGAGCCGGTAGTTGGCCTCGGGCAGCATCTCGTTGTTGAAGTACACCATCCCGCTCGTCAGCAGGAGCCCGACGACGAGGGCGGGCCACGCCAGCCGCGGCAGCGACACGCCGGCGCTCTTGGCGACGAGGTAGCCCCGGCTCTCGGCCAGCCGCCCGAACGACGCCAGCAGCGCGATGAGCCATGCCATCGGGACGGCCAGCGTTAGCATGTAGGCCAGGCTGTACGCGATCAGCTCGGCGACGGCCACGGCCGGCAGCCCCCGCCCGACCAGGTCGGGCAGGTAGTTGATCAGGAACTGCATCAGGAGCAGGAACAGCAGCGTCAGCAGCGCCGCCGCGAACGGCAGCGGCAGGCCCGTCAGGATCTGGCGGTGGAGACGCTTGAGCATGGGGGAATCTCGCTGGCGCTCGCGGGGAATGGGGGACGAGGAACGGGGAACGGGCAGAACACCGCGTGTGGCTACGCTACTGCGCAGTTTCCAAGCAGGGTCCACCTTGCGCTCTCCGCGCTCTACAACGGCAGCCGCTTGAACAGCCGCTCCGGCACGGCGCGGACCCCGGCCATCACCGGCCGCCACCAGCCCGGCGCGTAGACGACGTCGGCGCGGCGCTGGATGGCCCGGTCGACGATCTGGGCGACGTGATCCGGATCCGCGAAGAGCGCGTTCTTGGACACGTCCGCCGTCATCGGCGTGTCGACGAACCCGGGCTTGACGGTGACGACGGCCACGCCCCTCGCCGCGAGCCGTCCGCGGAGGCCGCCGGTGAACAGGCTGACGGCGCCCTTGGCCGCGCCGTAGACGTAGTTCGACGCCCGGCCCCGGTCGCCGGCCACGGACGACAACACCGCGATCACGCCATCGCCCTGCGCCTCGAACCGGCTCGCGAGATGCGTCACGACCGAGATCACGCTCGTCGCGTTGAGCCGAAACGCGCGGACGGCGGCCTCGGGGTCGGTGGCCACCTCGTCGGCGTCGGGCAGCGTGCCGTAGGCGACGAGCGCCACGTCGAGCCCGCCGAGCGCGTCCCACGCCTGGGCCACGACCGTGCCGTGCCGGTCGAAGTCGGCCGCGTCGAAGGCGACCTCGACCACCTCGGACGCGCCGAGCGCCCGGAGATCGGCGGCATTCGCCGCGAGCTTGTCGGCGTCGCGGGCCGCCAGCGCCAGGCGTCCGCCCCGCCGGGCGACGCGCCGGGCGACGGCGTGGGCGATGGCGCTCGTGGCGCCCAGGATCAGGACCCGCTCGGACATAGATGAAAAGGTGCTGGCGCGGACTCGCCGCCGGCGTCCCCTCTCCCCCTGGGAGAGGGACAGGGTGAGGGAAGACGGGCCCCGTCAGCCGACAACGCGGCGCCAGAAGGTGGACGAAAAGGCCGGGTCGAGGTGGGCCGCGAACGCCTCCCACTGCGGGAAGAACGCCCGGAAGCTGGCCGGCGTCATGCACGCATCCTTCGCCGGGTACACCGCCCCGCCCGCCGCGCGGACGACCTCGTCGCACGACTGAAGCAGGCGGACCGTCCGCTCGCCCCGGTTCGCGAGGTCGAGCGCCAGCGTCACGCCGGGGCGGGGGAACGACATCAGGCCGGGCGAGGGCACGTCGCCGAACGTCTTGAGCACGGCCAGGAACGAGCCGGCCCGGGCCGCCGCCAGCCGCCCGAGCACGTCGCGCACGGCCGCCGCTGCGTCCGCCATCGGCACGACGAACTGGTACTGGTAGAACCCGCGCCGCCCGTAGCCCCGGTCCCATCGGCCGACGGCGTCGAGCGGGTAGAAGAACGGCCCGAGCCCGACGCGCGACCGCGACACCTCGCCCCGCTGCCTGCGGAAATAGACCGCGTTGAAGGCGCGGACGGCGAGTGGCGACAACGCCCACTCGGGCGCGTCGAACGGGACGGACAGGCGGGGCTCGCGCGCCGGGCCGGGGCCGGGGAGGTCGGGCTCGGGCGCGTGGGTCCCCTCCATCAGCAGCCCACGCCCCTCGGGCCGGAGCGCGTCGAGCCACGCGACGACGTAGGGGCTCCGGGCGTTGGCGGCCTCCGAGAGCGCGAAGAAGGCATCGAGCGAGCGGAAGCGCGTCGTCGTCTGGTCGATCCGGTCGGAGGCGACGCGCATCAGGCGGAGCTCGACGTCGGTGATGAGCCCGGTCAGCCCCAGCCCGCCGACGGTGGCGGCGAAGAGCGGGTCGCCGGGCGCCAGCTCCAGCGTCTCGCCGGTCGACCGGACGAGCCCGAGCCGGCTCACGAACCGGCCGACCGTCCCGGCGACGTGGTGGTTCTTCCCGTGCACGTCGTTGGCGACGGCTCCGCCGAGCGTGACGTGCCGCGTGCCCGGCGTGACGGGGAGGAACCAGCCGTGGGGGAGCGTGAGCGCCAGCACGTCGGCCAGCGTCACGCCGGCCTCGGCGCGGAGCACGCCGGCCTCGCGGTCGAAGGCGACGACCCGGTCAAGCCCGGCCGTGTCGAGCAGGCCGCCGCCGCCGTTGAGGCAGACGTCGCCGTACGAGCGGCCCCGGCCGTACGCCAGCACCGAGCCGCGCGTCGCGGCCTCCGCCAGCCGCGCGGGCGCGTTGCTCCGCCAGCTCAGGCGGTCCACCCGGGCCGGCGGCGCGACGGGCACGCGGCCCCAACTCTCGTAGCCGCGGACGCTCATCGGTGGGCAGGGCCGTCGGGCTCTCTGGAGTCCTTCGCGCGGCACCACGACCCCATCGTCATCCTCGCGAACGCGGGGATCCATGCGGGGTCCCTCGCCAGGCCCAAGCCTCGCGTGGATTCCCGCGTTCGCGGGAATGACGGCTGTTGTTTGGTTGCCAATCGAGGAACGTAGCGGCTTCGCCGCACGGAGGAGGGGAGGGCGCCCCGTTCACGGTACCTTCGCCGACGATCCCCCGCCACGCCCGTGCAGATCCTCGAGCCGACCGAAACCTACGACGTGTGCATCGTCGGCTCCGGCGCGGGCGGGAGCATGGCGGCCAAGGTGCTCGCCGAGGGCGGCGCCAAGGTGGTCCTGCTCGAGGCCGGCCAGCCGTGGTCCATCGCCGACGCCGACATGCTGACGTGGAACTACGAGTCGCCCCGGCGCGGCGCGAGCACGACGGCGCGGCCGTTCGGCGAGTTCGACGCCTGCGACGGCGGCTGGGAGATCGAGGGCGAGCCGTACTCGGCCGCCGAGGGGACCGACTGGCGGTGGTGGCGTGCCCGAATGCTGGGGGGGCGGACAAACCACTGGGGTCGGATCTCGCTCCGCTTCGGGCCCGACGACTTCCGGGGCAAGAGCCGCGACGGCTACGGCGACGACTGGCCCATCGGCTACGACGACTTGGCGCCGTACTACGACAAGGTCGACCGGCTGGTCGGCATCTTCGGCTCGCGCGACGGGTTCCCGAATGAGCCCGACGGCCAGTTCCTCCCGCCGCCCGAGCCCCGGTGCTACGAGAAGCGCGTCATGCGCGGGGCCGAGTCCATCGGCATCCCCGTCCTGTCGTCGCGGCTGTCGATCCTGACCCGGCCGCTCGGCGACCGCCCGGCGTGCCACTACTGCGGGCAGTGCAACCGGGGCTGCTCGGTCGGCGCCAACTTCTCGGCCGGGCGCGTGCTCCTCGACCCCGCGCTGGCGACCGGCAACCTGACCGTCGTTACCGGCGCGATGGCGCGCGAGGTGACGACCGACGCCGAAGGGAGGGCGACCGGCGTCTCGTACGTCGACACGGGCACGCTGGAGGCAACCGAGGTCCGGGCCGACATCGTCGTGCTGGCGGCGAGCGCGTGCGAGTCGGCGCGGCTGCTGCTCAACTCGACGAGCGTCCGCCACCCGAACGGGCTCGCCAACTCGTCAGACGTCGTCGGGCGGTACCTCATGGACACCGTCGGCGCGAGCGCGTCGGCGTTCGTCCCGGCGCTGGCGAACCAGCCGGCCCACAACTGCGACGGCGTCGGGGGGATGCACATCTACATCCCGTGGTGGCTCCACGACCAGCATGCGTCGCTCGACTTCCCGCGCGGGTACCACCTCGAAACGTGGGGCGGGCGCGGAATGCCGGGCTTCGGCTACGGTTGGGGCATCGAGCGCGCGAACGCCGACTGGGGCGACCGGCCGCGCGGCGGCGGCGGCTACGGCGCCCAGCTCAAGGACGACTACCGCCGCGTCTACGCCGCCCGCGTCGGGTTCTCGGGCCGTGGCGAGATGCTCGCCCGCGCCGACAACCGCTGCCAGATCGACCCGGCCTCCGTCGACCGCTACGGCATCCCGACGCTCACCTTCGACGTGACGTGGGGCGACGAGGAGATCCGCCAGGCCCGCCACATGCAGATGGCGGCGCGCGAGATTCTCCAGTCCATCGGCGGCGAGATCGACGAGATGCCGACCGAGGAGACGAGCTACGGCATCTCGGCGCCCGGCGAGATCATCCACGAGGCCGGCTGCGTCCGCATGGGCGACGACCCGGCGACGTCGGCGCTCAACGGGTTCTGCCAGGCCCACGACGTCGACAACCTGTTCGTCGTCGACGCGGCCACGTTTGTCTCCCAGCCCCACAAGAACACGACGTGGTCCATCCTCGCCCTCTCGTGGCGCGCGGCGGACTACCTCTTGGACCAGCGCCGCCAGCGCAACGTGTAGGAGGTACGGGGTACCGGGTACTCGGTACCTGGTGCCCTCCGTACCGAGTACCCCGTACCCTGTACCCATGCCCGCTCCGATCTCCCGCCGCGACGCTCTTCGTCGGCTCGCCGTCGTCGCCGCCGCGCCCGCCCTGCTCTCGGCGTGCCGGGGCGAGGACGTGGCCGGGTCCGCGATGCGCCACGCCGAGCGCTCGGCCGCGATGCTCCCCGCCGTCGGCGCCGAGCGGACGTTCTTCACGGCCCACGAGGCCGAGACCGTCCGTACCCTCGCTGGCATCCTCCTCCCGGCCGACGACCGGGGGCCGAGCGCGGCCGACACGGGCACGGTCGAGTTCGTCGACTGGGTGATGACCGACGAGCTGCTCGGCGACCCGACCAACCGCCAGACGCTGATGCGCGGCGGGCTGGCGTGGCTCGACGCCCAAGCCCGCGAGCTCGGCGCCGACTCGTTCGTCGCGGCCACCGCCGACCCGCAGCGGGCGCTCTTGGACCGGATCGCCTACCCCGACTCGGCCGCGCCCCAAGACGCCGCCGGCGTCGCCTTCTTCAGCCTGCTCCGCAACTACGTCGCCACGGGCTACTTCTCCAGCCCGCAGGGCGTCGAGGATCTGGGATACCTCGGCAACGTCGCCCAGAGCACGTGGACCGGCTGCCCCGACGACGCCAACGCCTACGCCGCTCGGGCGGTCTAGAGCACCCTTCGGGTCGGTACAGAGTACGACGTTCCGGGTACGCTTCTGAGTCCGCCTGTACCTCGTAGAGGGCTATCGCGTCCTCAACATTCGGTACCCCACCTTTGTCATCCTGAGCGGAGCGAAGGATCTCAACGCGGACGTCCAGCCCATAGGAAGCGGTGCCGGCAGGCATGACGAGTCGTGCTGAGACCCTTCGCAGGCTCAGGATGACAAGCCAGGGAATGTTGCGATAGCCCTGGCACCTCGTACCTACTCGCATGTTGCTCTACCGGAGCGGGCGGGCGGCGACGCCCTCGGTCGTCATCACGATTGGGCGGATGGTCCCGTCCGCGTTGAACTCCATCCGGTCGATGGCCGTCACCCGGTGGTCGCGGCCGAGGTTCGGGATCGGTCGGCGGTGGTAGACGGCGTACCACTCGTCGGTGCCCGGGACGCGGATGACGGAGTGGTGGCCGGCGCCCGTCGCGAGAGCCGGGTCCTGTTCCAGCACCGTCCCGACGCGCTCGAACGGCCCGAAGGGCGAGTCGGCCACGCCGTAGGCGACGCGGTACGTCTCGTTCGTCCAGCCGCCCTCCGACCACATGAAGTAGTACCGGCCGCCGCGCACGAACATGACGGGGCCCTCCACGTAGTCCTCCGGCGTGATCTCGCGGAACGTCGTGCCGTCCTCGAACGGGACGAGCCCGGTAAAGTCGTCGTTTAGCTGGGCGATGTTGGCGTGGCCCCAGCCGCCGTAGAGGAGGTAGTAGCGGTCGCCGTCCTGGAACACGAACTGGTCGATGGGCTGGGCCCCGTTGTGGAACGTGCCGATGAGCGGCCGGCCGAGGTAGTCCGAGAACGGCCCGCCGGGGTCGTCCGCGACGGCCACGCCGATCCCGCCGACCGCGTCGTCGCTCTGGATGTCGTTGGCGGCGAAGAAGAAGAACGTCCGCCCGTCCTTCTGGATGGCCGACGGCGCCCACATCGCGCTGTCGGCCCAGGCGACGATCGTCGTGTCGAGGATCCGCTCGTGCTTGGTCCAGGTCACGAGGTCCGGCGAGGAGAAGGCGTCGAAGAACACCTGGTCGTCGTACGCGGCCGAGAACGTCGGGTAGATCCAGTACTCGTCGCCGAAGACGAGCCCCTCGGGGTCGGCATACCACCCGTCCCACAGCGGGTTGCCGGCGTGTGCGGGCTCTGAGGTGGAAGCGCAGGCCTGGAGCATCAGGCACATGACGGCAGGGACGAGGGCCCAGAGCGACGGGCGGCGTTCGGCAGGCCGGTCGGGGGAGGTCATGAGCGGTCGGTCGGTGGTGGACAAGACTACGCCGGAAGCCGCCCGGACCGGGCACCCGCCCGTCACTGGCCGATGGGCGAACCGGGCGGCGTGCGCGGCGGCTCCGGGCGCGTCTCCGGGTCGTAGTCGCGGTTCAAGAAGCGGGAGATCTCAGCGGCCAGCCACATCCCGTGCGCGCCGGCCAAGCGGGGCGCCAGCGAGGCGAGGTGGGCCTCGGCGCGGGCCCGAGCGGCCGGCGCGGCGTCGGCGTCGCTGGCGAGCGCGATAAGCGACGTGACGTAGGCCGTCGTCGCAGCGTGGGCGACCTCGGCGTGGTACGGCGTCGGCACGTCGGCGCCCAAGACCGCGTCGGCGGACCGGGCCAGCAGGTCGTCCAAGCCCGGCAGCGACGGGTCGAGCGCGTGCTGGACGACCAAGCGCGACGCCCGCGCCGGATCCAGCAGATACCCAAACGTGAGCGCGGCGGCGGTCTCGGCCGGGGCGACCGGGTCGAACGTGACGCCGGTGCGTCCGTCGAACGTCTCCCGGCTCGCGCCGTAGCCCGGCGGACGCGGCGGGATCGTTCGGGCGGCTGGGGGCAGCGCCAGCGCTTGGGGCGTGACGGTCGCCAGCAGCGCATCGAGGGCCGCCCGCTGCGTCGGCCCGTCGACGGGCGTCGGCGCCTCGGTCCCGTCGCCGCGCGTGCCGTAGCCGTAGGCCACGCCGGCCACCAGGTGGGCCGTCGCGTCGACCTGGTAGCGGTGGCGGAGGTAGAGCGGGACGAGCACCTCTTCGAGCGTCGCCAGCGGCCGGCCCGTCCGGATCACGTCGGCGCCGAACCGGTCGAGGGCGGCGCGGCGGACGGCCATCTCGTCGGTCAGCGCGGCGACCGCGTCGGCGCCATTGTCCCAGAGCGCGCCGGTCGGCGAGGCCGCGCCGGTCGGCCGGGCGTCGGCGTCGGTGACGTAGCGGAGGCCACGGTCACGGTTCTCCGCCAGCACCCGCTGGGCCGTCGCCTCGTCGGGCGCGTAGCCGTAACGGACGGCCTGGACGTCCCACTCGCCGACGCCGACCGCGTAGGCGTCCGACACGTCGACCGCGCCGTCGACGAGCGTCGCGAGCGGGGCCGGGTAGTCCATCACCGTCGTCCGCCCCTGCGTCGAGCCGGCGAAGTTGTGGGCCAGCCCGATCGTGTGGCCGACCTCGTGGGCCGAGAGCTGGCGGAGCCGGGCCAGCGCCAGCGCCAGCATCGGGTCGGAGTCGGGGTCGAACCCCGCCGCGCGCTCGCCGACGTACGGCGCGAGCAGGCCCTCGGCGATCAAGTAGTCCTGGCGGACGCGGAGCGAGCCCAGCGACACGTGGCCCTTCAGGATCTCGCCCGTCCGCGGGTCGATCACGCTCGCCCCGTAGCTCCACCCGCGCGTGGCCCGGTGGACCCACTGGATCACGTTGACCCGCACGTCGAGCGGGTCGGCGTCGTCCGGCAGCACCTCGACGCGGTAGGCGTCGCGGAAGCCGGCGGCTTGGAAGGCGTCGGCCCACCACCGGGCGCCGTCGAGCAGCGCCGAGCGGACGGGCTCGGGCGTCCCGGGGTCGAGGTAGTAGACGATGGGTTCGACCGGGTCGCACAGGCCGTCCGCGCCGGCGGGCCCAGCGCACGCCAGCCGGTGCCGCGTGATGACCCGCTGCGTCACGTCCTCACCGATGGGCGCGGCGTAGTCGGCGTAGTCGTAGACGAAGTAGCCGCTCGCGGGGTGAAAGGCGCGCGGTTGGTAGCCGGCGTCGGGGAGCTGGACGAACGACTGGCGGACGCGGACGGTCGGCGCGCTCGGGTCGGCGGCCACGTCGCGGACGAACCGACCGGGCTGGGTGCTCGCGAACGTCAGCCGCGCCTCGAGCTCGGTGTTCTGGGGGAAGGCTTTGAGGCCGTCCGGGACCGGCGCGCTGCGCGTCTTGTCGAGCGAGAACGAGCCCTGGCCGGTTTGGCGGAGCCGCTCGGCGACCCCGTGCGCGTCGCGGACCACAAAGTCCGTCGCGTCGACGAGCACCCGGTCGCCCGTCGCCGCGGCGACGTCGAAGCCCCACACGACCGACGGGGCGAAGGCGTCGGCCACGGCCGTCCGCTCGGCCGCGTTGTCGGTGCCGGCGCGGAACCGGAGGTTGGGCTGGACCAAGAGGGCCCTCCGCCCGACCCGCTCGAACCGGACGATCCGCTCGCCGCCGAGCTGCCCACGGTCGAGCCCGACGTCGTTCGACCCGAGCCCGGCCGCGAGGGCGACGGTGTACAGCAGGTCCGTGTCGAGTGGGACGTCGAGCCAGACTTTTCCCGCGTCGGCGCCCCACCACACGGGCACGAACCCGTCGCGTTTGTCGAGGTTCGCCGTTTTGACGGCGATGCTCGTGAGCGCGTTTGGCTCGGAGACCGAGGGCTCGGGCGCAGGCGGCGCGGTCGCGGCGCACCCAGCGACGAGACAGGCGAGGACGACGGCGAGCAGGCGGGGCATGGGCGGCGGCGGGAGCAGACTGCCAATCTAGTCGCGCCCGCACAGCGCGCTCGGCTACCTTGCTCCGGCCGTCTACGCGGCCACTCTGTCCCCATGAACCGGCGTCGGCACTATCACACCGGCTGGTACAAAGAACGGGGGCCGGTCATACCCGTCTAAGTTCGGTCGTGCACTACTTAGCGATCATCAGCTTCATCGTCTTGACAAACTGACCCGCCTGCATTCGATAGAGATAAACGCCGCTTGCGAGAGCGGAGCCGTCGAAAGTCACGTCATAGACTCCCGCCTCACGCTGCTCGTCAACCAGCGTGGCGACACGTCGCCCTAATAGGTCGTGGACTTCGAGCATTATGTGCACACTCTCCGGCACCTGATATTGAATATTAGTCGAAGGATTGAAGGGGTTGGGGTAGTTCTGCCTGATAGCGAACGTCAGCGGCGAACCGATAGGATCGACTGAGGTGGCGTTCAGCACTTCGAGCCTAATGTCGTCGATGTTCCATTGCCAGATATGGCTTGCGACGCCGTCGAAAACCCATGCCAGCTGGAAGTCTTCGGCTCCCACGCCGTGACTTTCGCCAACCGTAACCGTGACGAGAGAAGCTCCGATCGCGCCGGGATCGACCCACTCCTGGATCAGATGCTCCGTGCCGTCGGCGATCGCCATCACTTGGAGCGTGTAGCTCTTGGGATCGCCATAATTCCTCCGCACCTGATGCCTGAAGGATAGCTGGAAGCTGTTTTGTGCCGGAGTGACAATGTTGGGAGTGGTGAGGTAGACGCGGCCCGTAACCTCAGGCTGCCGCCAGAAGACCATTTCAGGCGCCTCTCCTTCGGCCTTACTCGCGTCGAGAACGCCCCAGTTTTCGCCGTCACGAGTCCAGCCGAGCGGGATATTACCCCCTGTAACATCAGAGAAGTTTTCCGTCCAGGGGAACTCCGTGATGATGGGATCGAAGCCCTCCCCGCTCAGGGATACGACACGGTCGCCAATGTGTAGCTCAGCGATTTTCTCTCCTACGGACTGCGGCGTAAAAACCACCGACACCTCTGCCGACTCGTCGTGCCCGAGTGCCACGCTGTCCGCGAGCGTATGGAGAACGAACTCCTCAGCGTCGGGGCCTGTGATAGTAACGTCCTCCGGCCTGAGTGAGAGTATGCCTCCCCCGACATTCGACAGCGTGAAAACCTGAGGGTCGGACAGGGTGCCGAACACCTGCCTGCCGAATGAGTGACTATCAAGAGAGACATCCAGCTTCGGCAGCTCACTCAGCCGCACATCGTCGATTGCCCATCGGGTGATATTGTCGGACTGCCCCCGGAACTCCCAGGCCAGGTACATCTGATCTGCCCCAACGCCGTGGTCCGGAGTTAAGTGTAGGGTGGTGGTTTCGGCTGGCATGTCGCCTGGGTCGACCCACTCCGCGACCAAATACTCGTCTTCCCCGACAACGCTCACCAACCGCAGATCGTATATGCCAGGGTCGCCATAATTCTGCACCCGATGATTGAACGATAGACTCAGGCTATCCACACCTGTCGTTTGGAGCAGTGGGGTACGAACATAAAATGTATCGTCTCTGGCCGGCTCCCCCCAGAACTCGAGTTCAGGCGCTTCTTCACCGCCAGCGTGGTTCGAGTCAGACGTGCTCCAGTTACTTGCATTCCTGCTCCATCCTACGGGCAATTCGCCGTCGGCCAGTCCGCTGAAGTCCTCCGCCCAGGGAAACGAACGAACCGCAGCATCATAGGCCTCGCCGGTCAATACGACCTCCGCGTCTGCAATTCTGAGTAAGACCTCTTTTGTTCCCACGATCTGCGGCGCGAAAGTCACACCTATAGATGCCGTTTGATCGCCCTGCAGTTCGACGACTTCATCAATGTTGTAAAGCGCGAAATTGGCATCATCGGATACTATCTCAAAGGTGGCAAACACTCCAAAGTGATCCGATGCGTATACGCCACCCTCGCTCGCCTCATCCATTACGACCCCTGCGAACGACGGATTCAGTCGATCACTACTTGCCTCGTTATAAAATATGTAGTCGATTCGTCTCTCCTCATGTCCTAGATGGTAATTCAAAGTCGTGTGTTCAGTATTTAGATGATCTTCATGAAAAAGAGGATACGCATCTACGAAGTCATCGTACATAAGAGCCATTTCGGGCCAATCTGGATTGGCGTTAAAATCTCCCATTACAATGATGAGCTCATCACTGTTAGTCTCGTCAATAAAATCGAGCATATGAGCGATTTGCTCTGACCTGATATCATTGCCGGATTTGGTGCTGTGGAGGTGCGTATTGTACACGTCTACCGTGTGCCCATCGACATCGAGCTTTACGTGGACGGCCATGCGATAATTGTTGAGCGGATTAAGCGCTCGAAAGTTTGTCTCCTCGATCGGATAGCGGGAGAGAATCGCATTCCCATAGCGCTTCGCCTGGTTCTCCGGGCTAGTTGAATCGAAATAGTAGTAGTAGCCCAGCGAGTCCGCCATCTGCTGCGCCTGGTTGTCAAGCGTGGCCCGCTGGATGACCTCCTGGAGACTGATGATGTCGGGGTCCATTCCGCGGATCTCGTCGAGCATCCGTGCGAACCGTGCCGGCCAGTTAGACTGGTCGTGCCAGATGTTCAGGGTGAGCACCGACAGCGAGGTGCTCGGGGCGTCTTGCGCCACTATGGACACGTGGCTAGGGTCGAGAACCAAGGGCTCGGTGCCGAGGTTACGAACCACGAACTCCTGCACATCGGAGCTCGTACCGACCTGCTGCGGCGGAAACTGATAGGGCGAAGGCGTGACACTAACCTGTGCAGCGGCCGTCTGCGACAACAGGATGGTAGCGACGAGTAGGAGCAGTCTCATGGCGCTGAGAGTCGTCGGATTGGGGAGGTCGGCGGCGTAATGCGCGGCGCGTGTTGCATCGCCGTTGGGGGTTGGCATTGCCTTCTCGGTCTGAATGGGTATGACGTTGCGCCCCTTCCCATTATACCGACCCTCTCTAGATACCGACCCTCTCTAGCCGGCACAAGCAGGCGGCGAGCCCGTTCGAGGACGCTCCCTCCTCTGCCTGCGATGCCCAGCCCCCACGCCGCCCCCATCCAACTCTGCGAAGAGGAGGAGGCCATCCTGAAGGCTCTTGTCCGGAAACAGACCGCGCCCCAGTGCCTCGTGCTCCGTGCCCGAATCCTGCTGGCGGCCCACGAGGGCCTGGGGGTGACCCAGACGGCGCGGCGCCTCCAGATCGCCCTCAGCACCGTCCGGATCTGGCGCAAGCGCTGGCGCGACGACGAGGATCGACGGGCCGCGCTCCGGCAGGCCACAGAGCCATCCTCCACCCTCGACGCGCTCATCGGCGAGACGCTCGGCGACGCTCCACGTTCGGGGGCACCGCTGACGTTCTCCGCTGAGCAAGTGACTCAGATCGTCGCGTTGGCCTTGCGCCCTCCCGAGGGCGTCGGGCGCCCAGTGACGCATTGGACGCCGCATGAGTTGGCTGACGAAGCGGTCCAGCAGGGCATCGTAGACTCGATCTCACCGCGCACGGTGGGCCGTTTTTTAAAACGAGGCTGCCGTCAAGCCGCATCGGAGCCAGTACTGGCTCAACCCGACGATCACGGAGGACTTCGATGAGCGGGTGGCCACCATCTGCCAGACCTATGCCGATGCGCCGGCGCTGCACGAGGCGGGCGTCCACGTCGTGTCCTGCGACGAGAAGACCGGCATCCAAGCCCTGGAGCGTAAACACCCCACCAAGTCCGTGCAGCGGAGACGACGCCGCCCCGCGACTGAGCGTCATCCTCGTTTCCTCCCGCTCCTGTTTTCGAGCGGCGTTCGCGCCCGCCCGGCCGCGCCGCGCCGATCTTGGCCCGCTCCCCTCTGCCCGCCCCATGGCCGACCTCGACACGATCGTCTCCCTCTCGAAGCGCCGCGGCTTCCTGTTCCCGTCGTCCGAGATCTACGGCGGGCTCGGGGCCGTCTACGACTACGGCCCGCTCGGCGTCGAGCTCAAGCGGAACGTGCGCGAGCGGTGGTGGAACGCGATGGTGAGGGACCACGACAACGTCGTTGGGCTCGACGCGGCCATCCTGATGCACCCGACCGTCTGGAAGGCGTCCGGCCACGTCGACGCTTTTTCGGACCCGCTCATCGACGACCGCGCGAGTGGCCGCCGCTACCGGGCCGACCAACTCGTCGAGGGGGCCATCGAGAAGCTGGAGAAGAAGGGGCGGACCGACAACGCCGACGCGCTCCGCGAGCGGTTCGTCCAAGCGCTCAACTCGGACGACGCCGCGTCCGCGCTGGGCGCAATCATCCAGGACGAGGAGATCCGGTCGCCCGACTCAGGCGCGTTCGACTGGACCGACGTCCGCCAGTTCAACTTGATGTTCGAGACGGCGACGGGCGCGCTCGCCGAGGAAGCGTCGAAGCTGTACCTCCGGCCCGAGACCGCGCAGGGCATCTTCGTCCACTTCAAGGACGTCGCCGAGACGGCGCGGCAGGCGGTCCCGTTCGGGATCGCCCAGATCGGGAAGGCGTTCCGCAACGAGATCGTGGCCCGCCAGTTCATCTTCCGGATGCGCGAGTTCGAGCAGATGGAGATGCAGTACTTCGTCAAGCCCGGCGACCAGATGGAGGCGTATGCCGAGTGGGCCGACAAGCGGATGGCGTGGCACGTGGCGAACGGGATCCGCCCGGAGAAGCTGCGGTGGCACGAGCACGAGAAGCTGGCCCACTACGCCGACGCGGCCCAGGACGTCCAGTACGAGTTCCCGTTCGGGTGGAACGAGATCGAGGGGATCCACTCCCGCACCGACTTCGACCTTAGCCGCCACCAGGAGTTCAGCGGCAAGAAGCTCGAGTACTTCGACCCCCAGACCCAGGAGCGCTACGTCCCGTTCGTGGTCGAGACGTCGGTCGGGCTCGACCGGACGATCCTGATGGTGCTCGCGGACGCCTACCGCGAGGAGGAGGTCACGAATGGCGACAAGACCGAGTCGCGGACGGTCCTCAAGTTCCACCCGGCGCTGGCCCCGTTCACGGCCGCCGTGTTCCCGCTCGTCAAGAAAGACGGGATGCCCGAGGCCGCCCACAAGATCGAGGCCGACTTGCGCAAGCAGTTCAACGTGACCTACGACGAGAAGGGGGCCGTCGGCCGCCGGTACCGGCGCCAGGACGAGATCGGGACGCCGTTCTGCATCACCATCGACGGCGACACGATCTCGGACGGGACGGTGACGGTCCGCGACCGAGACTCGATGGCCCAGGACACGGTCCCGTCCGAGAACGTCCGGCGGTATCTGGAGGACCAGATCGAGGCCTGGACGCTTGGGGAATAAGCAGGGGGCGGGGCGTCCATGCGGACATCAAGGCGGGCGACCGGGATGGACGGATCAAGTCAGGCCTGGAGGGGGGCGTATAATGGAGACCAGTGGTGCATTCCATGTGCTTCTCCAGACCGACTCGCTTCCGCAGCCATGGTGCGCTCCCTCCTTCGTATTCCCCTCGTTTGTTTCGCCGTGGTCGTGCTCTCTGTCGCGGCGTGTGACACCGTCGAGCCGCAGCCGGACCCCGCCCCTTCCAGCATCCAGCCGATCCCGCGGGTGGACTTCGCGACGGGTCTGGACGTGGCGCGCACGCTGGCTGCGCTCCCCGACGGACGCGTGCTGGTTTGGGATGCCGTCTCGCGGCTCTCGGTGTTCTCGGCAGCGGGCGAGCGAGAGGACTTTGCTACAGGTGTGAGCGCGAAAGACACGGCGGTCTTCCCCGACGGGCGCTTGCTCGTTGCCGACCGGGGCAGGGGGCTCATCTGGATGCTCTCGATCACGGGTGAGAAGAGCATCTTCGTGAACCGAAATGGCACCCTCGAGCCAACGGCTATGGATAACCCGACCGGTGTAGCGATTCTGCCCGATGGGCGCGTACTCGTCGCCGAATACCGCAGGGACCGGATCTCCGTAGTCTCGCCGAGCGGCGTGCGGAGCGACTTCGCCACGGGCCTACTGAGTCCCTACGATCTAGAGGTGCTTCCCGACGGCGGAGTGCTCGTGATTGAGGACCCCCAGGACGGACAGAGTCGGATCTCCGTGCTCACGGCGAGTGGCGAGCGGAGCGACTTCGCGGCTGGGCTAGGGGTGTTCGGGTTTTATAGTCAGATGGCGGTGCTCCCAGATGGGCGTGTGCTCGTGGCCGAGCCGTCCCTGGACCGCGTCTCGGTGCTCTCGGCGACCGGTGAGCGGAGCGACTTCGCGACTGGCCTGGAGCGGCCTCAGGGTCTGGCGGTGCTCCCGGATGGGCGTGTGCTCGTGACGGAGCAGGGCCCGAGTCGTGGCCAGGGGCGCATCTCCGTGATCGGGGACGACTGAGCCTGGTCACCTCGCTCCGTTCACAGCGAGGCTGAGGAGGTCGCCAAGGTGTCGGGCGACGTGCTCGATCCGCCGGGGACCGGGCTGGTCGAACGGGCTCACGGGTGGTCGATCCGGCTTCGGAGAGCGTCCGCAGCGAGGGCCCGCTCGCGGGTCCGGCCTTCGCGGAGAGCGTCGACGAGCGCGAGCAGCTCGTACAGGGCCGGGTCGCGGCGGGACGCGCGCGGCGCCACGGCGTGAAGGGGATCGACTGCGTACCCAACGACCAGCCCCTCGGGATCGGGCCAAACGGGGACCTCGCCCTCCGCCGCTCCCATCGCGAAGTGATCACGGAGGGGCGGAGCGGCCACGCTTGTCGGCATCCCTCGCGTGCGGGGGCCGTGCGCGGCCGGATAGGCGTACCGCACGCCGTGGAGGACGAAGTCGAGCAGAGCCGCTCGGATCGGGGCTCGCCGCGCGGCCGTGTAAAGCCGGGCCGCTTCCGCCCGCTCCAGACTCCGGTACACCTGCGACACGCTCAGACCGACCTCGTCCGCCAGCCGCGCGTACGTCGCCGCGCTGTCGGGGGAGGCAACGAGCTTGAGGAGGACCAGGACGTCTTGAGGGCGGGTGAGGGTCATGTCCCATATTCTAGAAGATGGAACACCGGTCGTCAACTCCCTCTGTGGCATCGGCCAGGTGCCAGACGCGGCGACCGGTCACAGGTCGGGCGGTGGGCGGTAGTCCTCGGGGACCCGGTCGGCCAGGCGCTCGAACGCTTGGTGCCCGGAGGTCGAGATCGAGAACGGGTCCTCCGGCGTCCCCTGCGGGTCGACGCGGGCGCGGCCCCGGTCGACCGTCAGCGACGAGCGCTGGGCGGAGTCGGGCCGGCGGCGGGGCTCGCGGAACCACTCGGACCGGAGGTAGGCCGGCTCCTCGGGCTCGCCGGCGTACGTGACGTCGAGCCGGCCGCGCACGCGCAACGTCCCCCACCCGTCGGCGTCGACGTCCATGAGCCACCGCGTCGGCGCGCGGACGGTTCGCCACGCGCCGTAGGTGTCCTCCCGGGCGATCTCGAACGAGTAGCCCTCGGCCTCGGCGGTGCCCACCAAGAGCGACTGCAAGAGGTGCGCGAGCGACCCGCGGTAGGCCCGGGCGCGAGCCGCCGCCCACCGCTCGGCCTGGGCGGGCGACGCGGGCGCCATCGCCTCGAAGTGCTCATCGCCGTCGTAGCGGACGCTCGTCGCGCTCGCGCGGAAGGCGTGGAGGTCGTACGTCAGCCGGTAGCCGAGCGCCCGGTTCTCGATCACGAGCGGCGCGGTGGCCTCCGCCCGCAGCTCGCCCCAGCGGACGCGGAGGTCCAGCACCTCGGGGTTGAGGACGTGCGTCGAGTCGGCGTTGGCGGACTCGCCCAGCAGCGCCTTCTCGAACCACGCGAGCCGCCGCGCCCACCGCCCGTCGCGCTCGGCCTCGACACCGACGTCGCCCAACGTCCGGGTCGCCGGCGCCAGCGACAGGTCGACAGCGGCTTGGGCACCCGGGGCGAGGCGGAGCTCGCGGACGTCGGGCGCGAAGCCGACCATCGACCCGACCACGCGGTACGCGCCCGGGGGGACGGCCTCCAGCCGGAACCGCCCGCCGGCATCGGCCGAGGTCCCGCGCGTGGTGCCGGAAAGGTAGACGCTGGCGCCGGGGAGCGGCGTGCCGTCGGCGTCGCGGACGGTGCCGGCGACGACGGCGGGTTGGGCGGCGGCCGAGCCCAAGGCGACCGCCAGCAGGGGCAGGAGGAGGGAGGGGCGCACGCCGGAGTCAACGACGGCGCGGGCGGCTCTGTCAAGGCCCTCGGCGGAGCCCGGACGCCCTGATGGTTTCCTGAGGACGCCCGCCCGGCCCTTTCCTCCTGTAACGCTCCCGCCGATCCATGCGTTGGGCGGGCGAACACGGCTCCGCTTCTCTCCCCTCCACCGGTTTCCCCATGCTCCGCTCCCTCTTCCTCCTCGCCCTCGTCGTCGCCGTCTTGGCCGGATGCGACACGTCCGAGCCCGACGGCACCGCGCCAGCGCCGATCTCGCCGGCCGCCTTCGCCCTCGACACGGACGCCTTCCCCGACGCCAACTCCCGCGTCGACGCCGGGCCCAACTACCTCAACGCCGCCGCTCGCGTCGGCATCGTCTCGACGGTCGTCGGGCTCAACCTGGTGCTGCCCGTCGCGGCGACGGACGCCGTCACCCGGGACGCCCCGACGCTCGACCCCGACGGCGACTTCGTGTGGCGGGCGACGGTCGACGTGTTCGGCACGCCGGTCGCCCTCCGACTGAAAGGCGCCGTCGAGGACGGCGACGTCAACTGGCGGCTGGTGACGGCCGAGGACACCGACGCCCCGTTCACGTACTACACGGCCACGACGAGCCTGGACGGCGAGACGGGCTCGTGGCGCCTGTTCAACCCCAACGAGAGCGGCGCCGTGCTTACGGCCACCTTCGACGTCCGCGACCTCAACGACCGCGAGGTCACGTTCCGCGTGCCCGACGGCCGCGAGAACGGCCGCTCGTCGGTCCGCTACGCCACCGACGGGACCGAGCAGACGTTCGACTGGCTGAGCCAGCCCGAGGGCGACCGCGCGCTCATCGTGTGGGACCGCGAGACGCGCGCCGGCTCGATCACGGCCGACGCCTACAACGGCGGCGCTCGGGCCTGCTGGGACGCCGACCTCCGCGACGTCGCCTGCTGACGGGCCTGCGAGGCGCGTGGCCTCTCGGCGTTGAGAGGGCGTCGTTGCGTGCAGCGACGCTACGGACCTTGGTGGGGGAGGAGGAGGTTGGACGGACCTCCTCCTTTCTCCCGTCATGGCTGATTTCCCAGGCACGTACCCCGTCGCGGACGACGTCGTCCGTGTGCCCATCTTCTTCGTCAACGCCTACCTCGTCGGCCCGCCCGGGGGACCGTGGGTCCTGGTGGACACCGGGTTGCCCGGCGCGGCCGGCTGGATCCGCCGCGCGGCGGAGGCCCACCACGGCGACGTGCCGCCCCAAGCCATCGTGCTGACGCACGGCCATTTCGACCACGCCGGCAACGCGGCGGCGCTCGCCGACGCCTGGGGCGTCCCGATCTTCGCCCACGACGCCGAGCTCCCGTTCCTCACCGGCCGCTCGGACTACCCGCCGCAGGACCCGACGCCGGGCGGGGCCATTGCCTTCTTGTCGCGGTTCTTCCCGACCGCCGGCTACGACTTCGGCGCTCGCGTCCAGCCGCTCCCGGCCGACGGGTCGGTGGGCCTCGACGGGTGGCGGTGGCTCCACACGCCCGGCCACGCGCCGGGCCACGTCGCCCTGTTCCGCGAGGCCGACCGGACGCTGCTGGCCGGCGACGCCGTCGCGACGATGGACCTCGACTCGTGGGTGGCCCAGGTCACCCACGCCCGCGAGGTCTCGCGCTCGCCGGTCCCGTTCGTGCCCGACTGGGAGGCGACGGCCGAGAGCGTCCGCCAGCTCGCGGCGCTCCGCCCCCGGGTGCTCGCCGCCGGCCACGGCCGCGAGATCACGGACGGCGCCGCCGACCGGCTGGCCGCCTTCGCCGAGCGCTCGCACCGGCCCGAGCACGGCCGCTACGTGCCCGAGCCGGCCCGGTTCGACGACGACGCGGGCGTCGTCTCGGTCCCGCCGCCGGTGCCCGACCGGACACCAGCCCTCGTCGCAGGCGGCACGTTGGGCGCCGTCCTGCTCTCCGAGCTCCTCAAGCGGCGCCGCCGCTGACGGCCGTCAGGCGGCCTGGCGCGCGGCCTGGTCGAGCGCCTCGAACACGTCGTCGGGCATCTCGATCTCGGCCGCCGCCGTGTTCTCGTCCAGGTGCGCGACCGACGACGTCCCCGGGATCGGCAGCATCACCGGCGACCGCTTCAAGAGCCACGCCAGCGCGACCTGGCTGTGCGACGCGCCGAGCGCCTCGGCGGCCTCGTCCAGGAGGCCGCTCTCGGCCAGCTTGCCGGCGTTGAGCGGGTACCACGGGATAAAGCCGATGCCCTCGGACTCGCAGAAGTCCAGGACGTCCTCCGACTTCCGCGTCCCCAAGTTGTACTCGTTCTGGACCGTCGCCACGTCGAGGCCCGCGTCCTGGGCCGCCTGGATCTCGTCGACCGAGACCTCGCTCAGGCCGACCAGGCGGACGAGTCCGTCGTCCTGGAACTCCTTGAGGACGGCGAACTGGGCGTCGCGGTCGACCTCGGGGTCGATCCGGTGGAGCTGGTACAGGTCGATGCGGTCCAGCCGGAGCCGGCGGAGCGACATCCGGACGGCCTGGCGGAGGTAGTCGGGCTTGCCGAGCATGGGCCACTGGCCGGGGCCCGTCCGCAGCAGGCCGCCCTTCGTTGCGATCACCAGGCCGTCGGGGTAGGGCGCCAGCGCCTGGGCGATCAGGTCCTCGCTCACGAACGGCCCGTAGCTGTCGGCCGTGTCGACGAAGTCGATCCCGAGCTCGACGGCCCGCTGGAGCACGCGGACCGACTCGTCGTGGTTTTTGGGCGGGCCCCACACGCCGTCGCCGGTGATCCGCATGGCGCCGAAGCCCAGGCGGTGGACGGTCAGGCCGTCGCCGAGGTCGAAGGTGCCGGCGGCGTGGGCGGGGGCGTTGGAGGTAGCGGCGTACGGCATCGTCACGGGAGGAGAGGGCCGGTTGGATCGTGCGGGGCCGTCGCCGTTCCGCGAAAACGCGCCTCGGCCGGCTCCGCTCAGGTGGCGCCGGACTCCGACCTCAGCGTGGCCGACAGCGTGCGGAGCACGGCCGGCGTCTGGCACAGGCGGCTCCCGTACCACGAGAACGCCTCGCCGTCGACGAGCACCACGCGGGCGCCGGGCGCGAGCGCCCGCGTCTCGGCGAGGTGCCGCTCGCCGAACGGGTACGGCTCGGACGTGAGGAGTACCACGTCGGGCGCGAGCGCGCCGATCTCGTCGGCCGAGAGCGCCGGGTAGCGTTCGCGGTCGGCGGCCACGTTGTCGAGCCCGGCGTGCGCCATCACGTCCGAGACGAACGTGTCGCCGCCGACGGTCATCCACGGGTCGCGCCAGATGAGGGCCAGCGCGCGGAGCGGCGGCCCCGGCGCGAGCGAGGCGAACCCGGCCGCGACCTCGTCCGCCAGTCGCCCGGCGACGTCCGCCCGGTTAACGAGCCGGCCGACGGCCCGGATCATGGCGACGGCGCCGGCCACGTCCGCCACGTCGGTGACGTAGACCGGCGCGTGCTCGGCCACGGCCTCGACCTCGTCGCGCGGGTTCTCCTCCTTGTTGGCGATGACGAGGTCCGGCGCCAGCCCCGCCAGCCGCGGCACGTTGATCGTCTTCGTGCCTCCGACGACGGTCTTGCGGCCCTTCCAGTCCTCGGGGTGGACGCAGAACCGGGTGAGCCCCACGACTTCGTCGTCGAGGCCGAGGTCGGCCAGCAGCTCGGTCTGGGACGGGACGAGCGAGACGATCCGCCGGGGCGGGCGCTCCAGGCGGACCGGCCGGCCCAGCGCGTCGGGGTCGTCGAAGAAGGGGGCGGGCGTGGCGGGGAGGGGCTGAGCGTGGCGCTCCCGGTCCTACGTCAGCGCCCCGCAGACG
Source organism: Rubrivirga sp. (assembly GCF_965213695.1). Classification (GTDB taxonomy): domain Bacteria; phylum Bacteroidota; class Rhodothermia; order Rhodothermales; family Rubricoccaceae; genus Rubrivirga. The sequence continues at coordinate 911,323 of NZ_OZ243912.1, forward strand.
GTCCGTCGGAGTCGCCCAGCGCCGCGACGAGCTTGCGGACGAGCCCGTCGAACGACCCGTTCGACATGACGAGCGCGAGGTCGCCGTCGGACAGGTCGGCCACCAAGTCCGGCAGGAGCGCGTCGGCCGAGGGGTAGGCGGTGGCCGGCGGGCCAGCGGCGCGGACGGCGACGGCGACGGCCTCGGCATCCAGGAAGTCGGCGGGGTCGTCGTTGTGGCGGAGCGGGGGCGTTGACAGGAACACGGCGTCGGCCGTCGCGAGCGCCCGGGCGTAGGGCGTCTCGAAGGCGGCCCGGCGGCTCGAGTTGGAGCGCGGCTCGAACACGGCGACGACGCGGCGGCCCGGCCACCGCTCGCGCACGCCCCGGATCGTGGCCTCGACCGCCGTCGGGTGGTGCGCGAAGTCGTCGACCACGAGCACGCGGCCGTCCCAGGCGACCTCCTGGCGCCGCTTCATCCCGCCGAACGTGGCGAGCCCGGCGGCCACCTGCTCCGGCGTCGCCCCGGCGTCGAGCGCGACAGCGGCCACGGCGAGGGCGTTGAGCGCGTTGTACCGACCGCCCATCGGCAAGCGGACGTCGGCAACCGGCTCGCCCCGGACGACGAGGGTGAACGTCTGGCCTCCGGGGACCGGCGTCAGGTCGCGGGCGGCGACATCGAACGACATGCCGTCGGGCTCAGCGCCCTCGACGCCGTAGAGGCGGACGCGCGCCCACGTCCGCTTCGCCAGCTTGCGCACCTCGGCGTCCTCGCCGTTGAGCACCAGCAGGCCGTCGGGCGGGGGGAGCGCGGCGAAGGCGTGGAAGGCCCGCTTGTACTCGTCCCAGTCGGCGTAGATGTCGGCGTGGTCGAACTCCAGGCTCGTCACGATGGCCCGGTGCGGCCGGTAGAGGATCATCTTGGGCCGCTTGTCGAAGTAGGCCGCGTCGTACTCGTCGCCCTCGACGCAGAACACGGGGCCGGACCCGAGCCCCGCCGTCCGCTCCTCGCCGACGAGAACGCCGCCCACCAAGAACCCGGGGTCGAGCCCGGCCTCGCGCAGGACGTGGACGAGGAGCCCCGTCGTGGTCGTCTTGCCGTGCGTGCCGGCGACGACGGCCGGCTGGCGGCGGGCGAGGAAGAGGTGGGCGAGGGTCTCGGGCAGCGACGCCTGGGTCAGCCCGCGCTCGCGCGCGGCGGCGGCCTCGGGGTGCGTCGGGACGGCCGCGTTGCCGACGACGACCCAGTCCGGCGGCCCGTCGGGCCCGTCGAGGTGGGCGGGGTCGTAGCCTTCGAGCACGGGGATGCCGGCGGCCTCTAGCCGGGTCGACATGGGCGGGTAGGCCGCCTCGTCCGAGCCGCGGACGCGGTAGCCGGCCTCGGCCAGCAACTCGGCGAGCGCGCCCATCCCCTTGCCGCAGATCCCGATGAGGTACACGTCGCGGACGGCCTCGGGCGGCGGGAGCGGCGGGCGGTCGAACACGCGGAGGTCGGCGTCGGCGAAGTCTTCGAGGCGGCGCATCGGCGGCGGGTCGGGGGCGCGTGCTACCGGCGGGGGGCGGCCAGGTTGCCCACCTCACCTGCCGGCTGCGCGCGTCGGCCGTAGGGAAACGTGGGCCGTCGTGAGCCACCGCGAGCCGGACGTCGGTACGTGGGTGTGCGCCCTCCTGTCTGCGCTCCACCGCCGCGGTGGGGACCGCCGCCAGCGGTGCCCGAGTCAGTCGGTGACGCGGGGCGGCTCGCCGCCGGTGATCCCGAACTGCGCGGCGGCCTGGCGCTCGTGGGCCGCCCGCTCGATGGCGTCGGCGGCCTCCGCCTCGTCCTCGACGATGCCCAGCCGGACGGCCCGGTCGCGCCAGCGGCGCCGCGCCATCGCCTGCATGTCGTGCTCGTCGTCGGACTCGTCGACGATCTCGAGTCCGAGCAGCGTCTCCACGACGTCCTCGACCGAGACCACGCCCTCCGTCCCGCCGTACTCGCCGACGACGAGGGCCAGGTGCTCGCGGCGCTCCAGGAACCGCTCGAACAGCTCCGGGAGCGGCAGCCCGTTCGGGACCGTCATGAGGTCGCGGGCGATGGTGCTCGCCGGCTCGTCGCCCTGGCCGTCGGCGACGGCGTGGAGCACGTCGTCGCGCAGGACGAACCCGGTGACGTGGTCGCGGTCGTCGCGGTAGATGGGCAGGCGCGAGAACGGGTGGCGGTCCTCGGCCACCTGCCGCAGCGGCGTCGTCTCGGGGTAGGCCACGACGACGGTCCGCGGCGTCATGACGTCCTTGGCCTTGAGCTGGCGGAACCGGAACAGGCTCTGCAAGATGCGCCCCTCGGTCTCGTCGAACACGCCCTCCTCGGTCCCGATCTGGGCCAGCGCCGCCAGCTCCTCGCGGCTCACGGCCCCCTCCTTCTCGCCGTGCGAGAGCCCGCGCGCGATGAGGTTGGAGAGCTGGATGAGCCCGGTCAGCCGGAGCGCCCAGATGATCGGCCCGAGCATCCGGGCCACGACCGGCGCCAGCCCCCGCCAGTAGACGGCGCCCAGCGTCTTGGGGATGATCTCGGACAGGATCAGGATGCCCAGCGTGAGGACGGTCGAGAAGACGGCGACGGCCCCGAAGATCCAGACGCTCTGGTCGCCCCAGATGGCCGCGGCCTGGGCGCCGGCGCCCGTCGCGCCGACCGTGTGGGCGATGGTGTTGAGCGTCAGGATGGCCGCGAGCGGCTCGTCGATGTCGGCCTTGAGCGCCTTGAGCCGGGCCGCCGTCGCCGGGGCCGCCTCCTCCTTAGCCCCGACGTAGGCCGGCGTGACGCTCAGGAGCACGGCCTCCATCACCGAGCACAGGAAGCTCACGCCGATGGCGACGACGACGAACACGACCAAGAGCGTGACCGAGCCGGAGCCGGCGGCGGCGGCTCCGCCGGGGACGAGGGCGAGGGCGGCGAGGACGAGGGCGGGGAGGGGCATGGCAGCGGCGGGACGTGCCCCGGGTACTCCGCCCGGACCCCGGCGGGTCCGCGCGCCGCCGGAAGTCGCGGCGACGACCAAGGCGGGACCGGGCGCTGGGGGGCCCTGGGGCGGCCTCTGGTTTTTCTGCTCGCCCCGTGACTCTCCAGCCGCCGGTCCTACGTAAGGGAGGGTGGGACGGCACGTAACGGCTCGCGGCATCTGCCGCCCGTTTCGGTTCTCCTCGAGGAGAGTCCGCTCCGGGGCGCTGCCTGCCTGTGGTGGGACGGGCAGCGCCCCGGCTGGCGGGGCCACGAGCCTCCGGCGTCAGGCGCGCGCGACGGCGACCAAGCCGACCGACTGGCTCTTGCCGCGGAGCGCGGCCGGCCCCAGGTCGGTGTGCGTCGCCTCCGCCAGCGCCGGCATCCGCGCCAGGAGCTCGTCCGAGACCAGGAGCGCGTGGCCGCGCGGCCGGCACTCGCCCTCGATCCGGGCGGCCGTGTTGACGACGTCGCCCGAGTGGACGATGTCGCGCTTGAGGTCGCCCACCTCGGCCGTGACCACCTCGCCGCCATGAGCGCCCGCCTTGAACCGGGGGACGTCGCCGTAGCGCTGGCGGTAGCGCTCGGCCTGGGCCGCGACGCGGTCCTCGACCAGGAACACGAACCGGATCGGCGCCGCGTCGTGCTCGGCCCGCGTCATCGGCCACGCCACCATCACCTCGTCGCCGACGTACTGGACGATCCGGCCGCCGGTCGCCAGGACGGGCTCGGCAACGTCGGCGAAGAAGTCGTTCTTGAAGTCGGTGAACGCGAGTGGACCGAGCCGCTCGGCCCAGGCCGTCGAGTCGGTCAGGTCGAGGAAGACGAACGCGCGCTCCTCGCGGCGCGGGCGGCGGTAGGTGCCCAAGAACAGCGCCCGCAGGGTCTCCGGCCCGAGCACGCGCCGGAGCTGGAGCCCGAAGTTGATGACGAAGCTGGCGAACAGAAGCAACCCGACGAACACCAAGAACGCATGGTCGGAGACGAACGCCTGGAACTCGTCGGTGCGGACGGTCTCCAGCAAGCTCGCGCCTCGGTCCAACCGCGAGAGCACGGCGATCAGCACCGCCAGCGCCACGATCACGACGGCGGCGTACGACACCGTCCGCGCCACGAGCGCGGCCCACAGCGGGAGCCGGCGGCCCCACCGCGCCAGCGGCCCGCTTTCGAGCCAGGCCGCCGCCGACCCGATCAGCACACCGACGAAGGCCGTCCGCGCCAGCACCAACCACACCGAATCGCCGGGCTCGCCGATGTCGGCGACGCGCGCCGCCACGAACGTGAGCACGGCCCACGGCACGATCAGCACGGGCGCCAGCCGGGCGGCGCGTCGGGCCCGCCCGGCGGTCACGAGCCCAGCGGCTCGGACACCCACGCGAGCGCCGCCGCGCGCTCGGCCGTCGGGAACGGGCGGACCTCCAGGCCCGGCAGGAACGCGCCCTGGAGCCGGGCCGCCGACGCGATCCACGACGTGTCCGACACGACGGCGTAGCGGTCGACCTGCCCAATCGACGGCAACAGCCGGAGGCCACGCCCGAGGTTCTCGCCGAGCGCGTCGAGCGTCAGCCCGCCGACGCCGGTGATCTCGCCGTAGAGGTGGACGTGGCCTGTGCCCATCGCCCGCTCGACCTCGCGGTAAAGCGCCTCCACGTCGGGCCGCGTCGTCGTCCCGTCCAGGACGAAAGCGACGACGTGGGGCGGGAGGTCGGGCAAGAGGCGGAACATAGGGGGATGGGGAGGAGGGAGGGGCAGGCCGGCGCGGTCTCTGAGGGGCAGCCCTCCACCCGGCGCCCCTCGCCCTACGAGGCCGGGACGGGCGAGGGGACGAGCTGCCCGTCGGCCGAGCCGTCGCCGGCGGGGGCGGTGCTGGCGGGCGGGGCGGCGCGCGCGCCGTCGGAGTCGGCGGCCGTGCCCCGGGCGGAGGCGATGCGCAGGGCGACGCTGTCGAAGGCCGAGTACATGACCGGCACGATGACGAGGGTCAGGAACGTCGCGAACGTCAGGCCCGAGATGATGGCCGTGCCCATCGGCCCCCAGAACTGGGTGTTCTCCGAGCCGATGGAGAAGCCCGGGTCGAGGTCCGTGATGAGCCCGACGAAGTCGATGTTGATCCCGAACGTGAGCGGGATCAGCCCGATGACGGTCGTGAACGCCGTGAGCAGGACCGGCCGGAGCCGGGTCGAGCCGCCGTCGATGATGGCCTCCTGCTTGTCCTCGCCGCGCGCCCGGAGCTGCTCGACGTAGTCGACCAGGACGATGGCGTTGTTGACGACGATGCCGGCCAGCGAGATGAGCCCGACGAACGTCATCAGCCCGAACGGCGTCCGCGTGAGCACGAGCCCCAACATGACGCCGATGAGCGACAGGCCCACGGCGACCATGATGATGAGCGGGTTCTTGACCGAGTTGAACTGGGCGATCAGGATGATCGTGATGAGCGCGAGCCCCATCAGCAGCGCCGTCGTCAGGAAGCCGAAGCTCTCGTCCTGCTCCTCCTGGGCGCCCGTGTACTCGACGGTGTAGCCCGGCGGGACCGCCTCGACGGTCGGGGCCAGGACCTCCTCGACCTGGGCCAGCACGGCGTTCGCGTTGGCGCCCGGCGCCGCGTCGCCCAGGACGGTCACCACGCGCTCCTGGTCGAGCCGGGTGATGCTGCCCAGGCCCGAGGCCGGGACGATCCGGGCGACCGACACGAGCGGGATCTGGACCCCCTCGTTCAGGACGGTCAGGCTCTCCAACTCGCGCAGGCTCTCGCGGTCCTCTTCTCGGAGGCGGACCGTCACGTCGTACTCGTCCTTGCCGTCGCGGTATTTCGACGCCTCGACGCCGTTGACGGCCCCGCGGACGGCCAGGGCCACCTTCTGCGTGCTCAGCCCGAACGCCGCGGCCCGCTCGCGGTCGATCTCGACGCGGTACTCGGGCCGGCCGCTGTTGAGGTTGTCGCGGACGTCGACGAGCCCCTCGATCCGGCCGCTCTCGACGGCCTCGTCGAGCTGGGCCTTGATGCTGTTCGCGATCCGCTGGATCTCGTCGAACTCGGCGCCCGAGACCTCGATGTTGACCGCGGCCCCGGTCGGCGGGCCGCCCTGGTCCTGCTCGATGGTGAGGTCGACGCCGGGCAGCCCGGCCAGGCTCGCGCGGATCCGCCGCAGCGTCTCCGACGACGACTCGGCCCGGTCCTCGTAGTCGACCATGTTGAGCGTCACGTTCGAGCGCTCGGCCGAGGCCGCGCCGCCGCCGAACGTGGCGTCGCCGCCGACGCCGACCGACGTCGAGATGTTGCGAGTGTTGGCCGCCGTCTCGGGGTCCTCGGCGAGCAGGTCCTCGACGCGCTGGAAGACCTCCTCGGACACCTCGTTCGAGCGCTCGATGGTCGTCCCGACGGGGGCCTCGGCCGTGATCAGGATCTGGTTCGGGTCCGTCGTCGGGAAGAACTCGACGCCGGTCGGGGCCACGAAGAACAGGGCGATCACGCCGACGAGCACGCCGAGCGTGCCGGTCAAGAGCCGCGCCCGGTTGTCCGTGAGCACCACGTAGGGCGTGTCGAACGACGTCCGCTTCTCGTTCCGCCCGGCGAAGGCCGCGCCGAGCGCGCCGGCCCCGACGATCACGATGGGCAGCAGGAGCATCTCCAGGACCAGCGAGATCCCGCCCTCGCCGCCGTCGCCGTAGGTGATCCGGCCGCTCAGCGACAGGAGCCCGATCAGCGCCAGGACGATGCCGCCGAAGATCAGCCCGGCCTTGACGCTCGCCCGCCCGCCGAGGTACGCCGACTCCAGGCTGTGGAACACGATCCCCAGCACGCCGACGAGCAGCGCCAGCCCGCCGGGGACCATGAGCAAAAACCCCGACGGCGACGCGAATGCGTTCAGCGCCACGCCCGCAATGAGCAGCACGAACCCGGCCGTGAAAGCGCCCAGCGCGAGGGTGTTGCGGAGCAGCGCCCGCTTGACGGCGTAGTCCCGCTGGAGCATCCACCGGAGGAACGCCCGGTAGCGCTCGGTCAGCCGGGGGACCGTCTGTGAGGCGAACCGCCGGTGGGCCGGCTCCAGAACGAGCTTGTACAGGTAGTACAGTGCCGGGACGGCGACCGCCAGGAACACGGCCGTCTTCCAGTTCGCGAGCCCGACGATCAAGCCAACGAACGCCGTCAGCCCGATGGCCACGTTGCGCGTGCGGGGCGAGAGCCGGCGGGCCTCCGCCTTCTGGGCCGCCAGCTCCTTGTCGGTCTTGACGAAGTAGCCGGCCACGACCGGGTTGATGATGAGCGCCACGAACAGGCTCGACGTCAGCGTGACGATCAGCGTGAGCGGCATGTAGCTCATGAACTTGCCGATGATGCCCGGCCACAAGAGCATCGGCGCGAACGCGGCGACCGTCGTCGCGGTCGAGGCGGCGACCGCGAGCCCGACCTCGGCCGTCCCCGCCTTGGCCGCCTCCCACCGGCTGTAGCCCTCCTCGCGGAACCGGTAGATGTTCTCGATAATCACGATCGCGTTGTCGACCAGCATCCCCAGCGCGATGATGAGCGAGAACAGGATGATGAAGTTGAGCGTCTGGCCCATCACCGCGAACACCAGGAAGCTCAGGCACATCGACAGCGGGATCGCCAGTCCCACGAGTGCCGCGTTCCGCACGCCCAGGAAGAACAGCAGCACCACGATCACGAAGATGATCCCCGCGATGATGTTGTTCTCCAAGTCCTGAACCAGGATGTCGACCTGCTCCGACTGGTCGCCCGTCAACACGTACTGCGTGCCTTGGGGGAACGTGAACCCCTCGATGATCTCCTCGACCCCGTCGACGACCTCGATGATGTTCTCGCCCGTCGCCTTCTTGACGTTGAGCCGGATGACCTGCAAGTTCTCGGCGTCCGGGACCGGCTCGAACCCGCCGTCGTCGGTCTCGCGCTGGACGACTTCGAGCCGGGCGTACGACGACCGGTCCTTGTACCCGAACCGGACGTCGGCCACATCGCGGACGTAGATCGGCGTCCCGCCGGGGCTCGCGACCACGAAGTCCAGGATCTCGCGGGGGTCGTCGAACTCGCCGTCGACGCGGACGAGGTAGTTCTCGGGCCCGACGTCGACCGAGCCGCCCGGGATGTTCGTGTTCTCGCCCTGGACGGCCTCGACCAGGTCGTTGATGCTCAGGTTGAACCCCTGGAGCGCCGCCAGGTCGACGTCGATCTGGACCTCGCGCTCGAGCCCGCCGAGCAGGTCCACCTCCGACACGCCCGGGACGCCCTCGATCTCGTCCTGCAAGTCCTCGGCCGTCGCCCGGAGCGCCGTCAGCGAGCCGTCGGTGAGCAGGTTGACCGTGACGACAGGGAAGTCGGCGAAGTCGATCTCAGACACGATGGGCTCCTCGACGTCCGACGGGAACTCGGTCTTGGCGATGTCGACGGCCTCGCGGACGTCCTGGTTGGCCTGGTCGATGTCCTTGTCGGGGAAGAACTCGGCGATGACCGTCGAGACGCCCTCGGTCGACGTGCTCGTGAGCTGGTCGAGCCCGTCGACGGTCGAGATCTCGCGCTCGACCTCCTGGGTGATGATCGACTCGACGTCGTCGGGGCTGGCGCCGGGGTAGACCGTGGTCACGACGATCGTCGCGAACTCGATCTGGGGCTGGCTCTCCTTCGGCAGCGCGACGTACGAGACGAGCCCGCCGATCGTCAGCGCGAGCGTCAGCACGACGATGGCCGTCCGGTTGGAGATGGCGAGGTCGGTGATTTTCATGGGTCCGGGTGCGGGGGACGACGGCCTGAGCCGGGGGGCGCGGGACGCTCGGATCTACTCGCTGCGGGGGTCGACGGCGGCCGACGTGGGGCGGGAGGCGGCGGCGCTCCGGTCGCCGGAGGGGCGGGACGGGCCGAGCTGCTGGGCCACCTCGCGCGTCTCGGTCACCCGGACGCGGTCGCCCTCGGCCAGGTCGCCCGCGCCCGACACGATGATCTGGTCGCCGGCTTGGACGCCGGACCGGAGGACGACCGTGTCGCCGGCGTCCGGGCCGAGCTCGACCACGCGCCGCGAGGCGACGGCCCCGGACGTATCCTGGGCCACCACGAACACGCTCGTCCCCCGCTCGTCGCGGACGACGGCCTCGGTCGGGACCACGATCACGTCCTCCAGCACCGACCGGGTCACGTTCATTCGAACGACCATCGACGGCTTGAGCGAGCGGTCGGCGTTCTCGACGGCCACCTCGATGGGGAACGTCCGCGAGCCCTCGTCGATGGCGAGCCCGACGAACGCGACGCGCCCGCCGCGCGCCTCGACGGCGTAGGCATTCGGTGTGACCTGGACCTGCGTGCCCTGCTCGATCTCGCCCGCGTACCGCTCGGGCACGCCGGCCGTCACCTTGACCGAGCCCGAGCCGACCAGCCGGACGACCGGCTGCCCCGGCGACGCGAGCTCGCCCGGCTCCTGGAGCCGGGCCTCGACGACGCCCGAGAACGGGGCCACGATGCGCGTGTTGGCGAGCTGGCTCTGGGCGCTCGCGACGCCGGCCTCGGCCGCGCTGCTCTGGGCCCGGGCCGCGTTGACGCCCTCGCGCGCGGCGCGAAGCTGGCCCTGCGCCTGGGCGATCCCGGCGTCGGCCTGGGCCACCTGGGCGCGCGCCTGCGCGAGCTGGGTCTCGACGTTGCGGAACTCCAAGGCCGACAGGATCGAGTCGCGGAAAAGAGGGGCCTGGCGGCGGTACTGGTCCTGGGCGAGGTCGAGCTGGGCCTGGGCCGCCTGGCGCTGGGCGCGCGCGGCCTGCAAGCCGGCCTCGGCCCCGGCGACCGACGCCTGGGCCTGGGCGACGCCCGCCCGGCCCTGGGCGACGCCCGCGCGGGCCTGGCTCACGCCCGCCTGCTGCGCGCTCGCGCGGACCTGGGCCACCGTCTGCCCCGCGCGGACGAACGTGCCGACCGGGGCCACGTACGTCAGCGTGCCCGGCGCGTCGGGCGACAGCGTCGCGTCGTTGTCGGCGTCGACGGTCCCGGTGAGCTCGATGGTGTCCTCGAAGTAGCCCGGGTCAGCGATGACGACCTCGACCGGGATCGAGCGGTCGGCCGGGACCTCGGCGTCGGCGGCCTCGTCGGGGGCGCCGCACGCGGCCAGCGCGAACGCGAACGCGAGGAGGGAAAGGGAAGGGAGGTGTCGCATGGGGGCGAAGGGCAGAGACGGCGTCTCAGGAGAGAGTCGTAGGGGCACGGCGAGCCATGCCCTCAGGGGCAGGTCGTAGGGACACACCGCACCGTGCACAGGCCGTGGACATCAGTCGGTGCCGACGGCGGTGACCGGGGTGACCACGGCGGGTCGCTCGGACGGGGGGACGAGGTCGAGCGGCTCGGGCGCAATCGTGCCCGTGGCCCGCTCGTAGGCGCTCCGCGCGACGAGCGCGTCGTAGACCGCCTGGAGGTAGTTGAGCCGGGCCAGGTCGAGGTTCTGGCTCGACACGCGGACGTCGACCTGGCTCGCGACGCCCTCGCTCAGCCGCGCCGACGCGAACGCGAACGCGGTCTCGGCCGTCTCGACCGTCCGGGCCTGGGCCGTCAGCCGCTGCCGCGCGCTCTCGAGCTGGCGGACGGCCGCGGCCACCTCGAGCTGGGCCGCGTTGCGGACCTGCTCGAGCTGGATCGCCGCTTGGTCGACCGCGATCTGGTTCTGCTGGATCCGGCGGTTCGTCTGGAAGCCGTCGAACAGCAACCAGTTCAGCCGGAGCCCGACCGTCAGCGCCGGCTGCCAGTAGGCGTCCGAGAAGAACCCCGACGAGCCGGTCTCGAACGTGAACGGGTCGGCCGGGTCCGGCGTCGTGATGAAGCTCCGGTCGTCGGGGACGTTGCCGCTGTAGCTCGCGTTGACGAACGCGCTCAGGCTCGGGTACAGCCCGGCCCGGGTGATCTCGCGCTGGACCTCGTTGAGGCGGACCGCCAGCGCCGCCTGTTGGACGTCCGGCCGCACGTCGAGCGCCCGCGCCGAGGCCGCCGCCAGCCCGACCGTCTGGAACAGGGCCGGCTCCGGCGGCGCCAGCTCGCCCACGAGCACGACCGGCTCGTCGACCGGCAGGCCCAGCGTCAGGAGCAGCTGGTCCCGAGCCGCCTCCGCCGACGCCGCGGCCGTCACCACGGCCGTCTCGGCGTTCGCCAAGTCGACCTCGGCGTTGAGCCGCTCCAGCACCGGCCGGACGCCCTGGGCCACCAGCAGCGACGACTCGCCGAACGTCTCGCGCGAGCGGTCCAGCGACGCCCGCTGGACCGCCGCCTGCTCCTGCGCCAGCAGCGCCCGGTAGAACGCCTGTCGCGTCTGGTCGATCGTCTCGTCGACGCGCTGAGCCTCGGCCGCCTGGTTGATCTCGACGAGCGAGCGGGCCCCCTTCACGGCCGCGAGCGCCGTGCCCGAGTAGATCGGCTGGCTCAGCGACAGCGTGTTCGTGAACTGGTTGTCGGTCCCGAACGGGTTGCTGTTGTTGGCTGGGTTGTACCCGACGGCCGCCTGGCCTTCGCCGACGCGCCGGTTGTACTCCATGAACGAGATCGGCTGGGTCGTCGGGTCGCCGTCGGTCCGGGCGTTCTCGTTGAACGCGAGCCACCCGATGGCGCCGAGCCCGCTAAAAATGTTGCCCGCCGACGAGCCTGCGAAGGGGTTGGCCTGGACCACGTTCCGCGCGTACTGGCTCGATGCGTCGACGCGCGGGAACAGCTGGCCGTACGCCTCCCGCACCTGGGACCGCGCCGTCTCGGTGTCGAGCTCGGCCAGGCGGACCGCGTACGCCCGCTCGAGCGCGATCTGGATGGCGTCGTCCAGCGTCAGCCGGAGGTCGCCCGTGGGCGGCTCGAACACGCCGACGACGTAGGCCGAGTCACGACCCGTGTCGGGCTGGGCGGCGGCGCCGGTCGCGGCGAGCGCGAGGGCGGAGAGGGCGAGGAGTCGGAGCGTCATGCGTCGGAGGACGGGGCGTCGGCGCCGGGCGCCAGGAGCCCGTCGAAGAGGACGGTCGTGAGGAACTCGGCGGCCTCGTCGGCCGAGCCGAACGGGGCGGGCTCGAACGAGCCCGAGGGGTCGCAGTCGGCGTCGACCTCGGCCATGAGGTACCCCCGGACGTTCCCCATCAGGACGTGGGCCACGGGGTGGGCCGGGAGGGGGCGGAGCGCGCCGGCGGCCACGGCCCGCTCGATGGGCCGCGCGACGGCCTCGATGATGCCGAAAAAGTGGAGCCCGAAGTCGGCCGCGTGCTCCAGGTCGAGGTGCGTTCGGTGGCCCTCCTTCATGAACATCAGGAGCGGCCCGCGGCTTTCGTGGAACTGGCCGATCAGTCCCCGGATGAACCCGTGGAACGCGACCCGGGCCGCGGCCGGCGTCGACAGGTCGAGGGCCGGCGGGAAGGCGTCGTCGATGACGCGGCGGAGGCCGGCCACGACGCGCTCCTCGAACAGGGCGAAGTACAGCTCGTCCTTGCCGCCGGGGAAGTAGTTGTAGATGGTCCCCTTGCCGAACTCGGCCCGCTCGGCGATCTCGTCGACCGAGGCGCCGCCGTACCCCTTCTCCGCGAACACGGCGAGCGCCGCGTCGAGCATGGCCTCGCGGCGGGCCAGGCGCTCGCGGTCTCGGCGGCTGAGAGGGGCGGCGGTGATCTCCAAGGTGGATGGGGGGTCAAGAGGTGACTCGTCGGTCACTTCTGGGACCGCCGCGTCATAACGTGCCCGCAAGTCCCGGGTTGCAGCGGACTTGGTTAAGAGGCAAAGAACCATCGCCGGGTGACGGCGGCGGGTCACGTGTGCGCGTGATGAGCGACGTGCGGCAGACCGGAGACCACGGAACGGGCGGCGAACGACCCAACGGTCAGCAGGTCGAGGGGACCCGAGCGTCGGCCCGTGGGCCGGCAAACCGAGCCTCCGCCCGGAGGGCGTTCGGCTCCGGGTGGCCCCCCTAGACACGCGGCGGCCCGGCCCTTTCACGGGGCCGGGCCGCCAGGGATCGCCGTCCGTGGTCTGCCGTCTACACGTAGTCCTCCATCCCGTGGACGCCCAGGAAATCCACGATGTCCTTGACCTTCTGGGCCTGCTCGCGGTGGCACACCAGGACCGCGTCGCCCGTGTCAACGACCACGGCGTCCTGCATTCCGACGAGCACGAGGAGGCGGCCGTCGGCGCTGCGGGCGAAGCTCCGGGACGTGTCCTTCAAGATCACGTTGCCCTCGGCGCGGTTGCCGGCGTCGTCCTGCTCGGAGAGCTCGTGGACGGCCCGCCAGTCGCCGACGTCGCTCCATCCAAACGAGCCCGGGACGACGAGCACCGAGTCGGCCTGCTCCATGATGCCGTAGTCGATGGAGATCTTGGGGCTCCGGTTGTAGGCGTCGGCGATGGCGGCGGCCTCCCGGTCCGTCCCGAACTCGCTCGCGAGCGGGGCGAACAGCTTGTAGACCTTAGGGAGGTAGCGCTCGAAGGCGGCCAGGATGGCGTCGGCGCGCCAGATGAACATGCCCGAGTTCCACAAGAAGTCGCCGGCGTCGAGGAAGCGCTCGGCCGTTTGGACGTCGGGCTTCTCGGCGAACGTGAGCACCTGGTGGGGCCGGGGCGCGTCGGCCGGTCCGTCGTCGCGGACGCCGTCGAGGTCGCCGTCGGCGTCGAACTGGATGTAGCCGTAGCCCGTCTCGGGGTGCGTCGGCCGGATGCCGATGGTGACGAGCGGGGCCGGCCCGTCGCCCGCGCCCTGGGCCGCCTTGACGGCGACGCGCAAGACGCGGTGGAACCGCTCGACGTTGGCGATCAAGTGGTCGGCCGGGAGCACGACCATCGTCGCGTCCGGGTCTTGGGCGATCAGCTTGGCCGTCGCGAGCGCGATGCACGGGGCCGTGTTCCGGGCGACGGGCTCGCCCAGGATGTTGCCCGCCGGGACGGCCGGGAGGTGCTCGCGCGTCTTCCCCACGTAATCGGCGTGGGTGACGACCAAGACGTGCTCGGCCTCGACGAGCGGCTGGAGCCGCGCGAACGTGTTCTGGATGAGCGACGCCTGGCCGAAGACGTCGAGGAACTGCTTGGGGTGCGAGCGGCGGCTGCGCGGCCAAAACCGGCTGCCGACGCCGCCGGCCATGATGACGGCGTAGAGGGACATGGGACCAGAGTCAGAGGGACCGACAAGATGCGACACGCCGGGCGTCTCGACCGAGCCCCCAAGCGAACGAGCGCGGAGAGCGCGGAGAGCGCGGAGAGCGCGGAGAGCGGCGCCGGCCACCGCGAGGACTGGAAACGTTCCCGTGATCTCGGCCGGCCGGTCGCCGAACCCTGGACCCCGAACCGCTCGTGGCGACGTTCGGTGAAGAGCGCGTCGGAGCCGGCGCGCGCGGTTCGGCCCGGTTAGTCTGGGGCACCTCGGGCCGGTCCGCGCCGGCGAGGTCCCAACGGCTCACCGCTTATACCCAATCCGGGAGGAGTGTGGGGGTATGGGAGGAGGGGGGTTCCCCTCCCACACCCCCATCCTCCCACACTCGGACCCACGCCGAGCCGGCACAGAGGAGCCGGACTTGGTATTACTGGCTCACGCCTCACCGCTCGCACGCCCTATGCTCCGCGACCAGACCTTGGCCGTCCTCGGCGCCGGCAACATCGGCCGGGCCCTCGTCGGCGGCCTGCTCCGGGGCGGCGACCTCCCGGCCGGCCAGATCCGCGCGACGCGCCGCTCCGAGGACGCCCTCGACGCCCTGCGCCAGCACCTCCCCGGCGTCGACGTCTCGACCGACAACCCCGCCGCCGTCCGGGGCGCGAGCGTGGTGCTGGTCACGGTCAAGCCCCAAAACGTGGACGCGCTCCTGGACGAGATCCGCGAGCACGTCGCGCCGGGCACGCTCGTCCTGTCGACGCTGGCAGGCGTCACGACGGCGACGCTGGCCCAGGCACTTGGGCAGGATCTGCCGGTCGTCCGCGCGATGCCCAACACGCCGGCGCTCGTCGACGAGGGGGCGACGGCCATCGCGCCGGGCGCGCACGCGGGCGACGCCCACGTGGCGCTGGCGCGCGAGGTGTTCCTGGCCGTCGGCGGGGTGGTCGAGGAGGTCCCCGAGCACCTGATGGACGCCGTGACCGGGCTCTCCGGCAGCGGACCGGCCTACGTGTTCATGGTGATCGAGGCGCTGACGGATGCAGGCGTCAAGCAAGGTCTGCCCCGCGCCGTCTCGCGGCGGCTGTCGATGCAGACGGTCCTGGGCGCGGCCCGGCTCGCCATCGAGACCGGCGAGCACCCGGCCATCCTGCGCGACCAGGTCACGACGCCCGGCGGCACGACGATCACGGCCGTCGCCGAGCTCGAGAAGCAGGGGCTCCGGTCCATGTTCATCGACACGGTCGCGATGGCGACCGAGCGGAGCCGCCAGCTCGGCGAGGGCTAACGGCCGGTCCCCGGCCCCTCTACCCCGCGTCTCCCATCCAGCCGCGGCGATGCGTTTCTCCAAACACTGGGCGCAGGTTGCGGGTACGTCCTACGTGCGGTTTGCGGCCGCCGGTGTAGAATCGGCTTTGCTCCCCGATTCCGAATGAGATCCATCCCGCTCGTCTCCGTCATCGTCCCCGCCTACAACGCGGAGCGGTTCGTCGAGGAGGCGGTCGAGTCGGCCCTCGCTCAGACGCTCCGCCAGATCGAGGTGCTGGTGGTCGACGACGGGTCGACGGACGGGACGGCCGCCCTCGTCGAGCGGATCGCGGGGCGCGACGGGCGGGTCCGGCTGATCCGGCAGGCCAACGCGGGCGTCGCGGCGGCCCGCAACGCGGCCATCGCGGTGGCGCGCGGGACGTACCTCGCGCCCCTCGACGCCGACGACGTCTTCCACCGGAGCAAGCTGAGGGAGCAGGTCGAGCGGATGGAGCAGGGAGGGATCGAGATGGGGATGGTGTACTCCTGGTGGGCGAGCATCGACGGGGCTGGCGACGTCCGCAGCTCGTCGCTCCCCCTGTGGGCCGAGGGGGACGTGGCCCTCCGCCTCCTCTACATCAACTTCCTCGGGAACGCGAGCGTCCCGCTGTACCGGCGCGACGCGGTCGAGCACGTCGGAGGGTACGACGAGTCCCTCCGGGCTCGGGAGGGCCAGGGGTGCGAGGACTGGGACCTCTCGCTCAAGGTGGCCGCGTTGTCCGTGGTCGGGGTCGCGCCCGGCTACTTCGTGGGGTACCGAGAGCTCGGGGGCTCCATGTCGTCCGACACCGCGACGATGGCGCGGTCGTACTACGCCGTCTGGGACGGCCTCAGGGGCCGGTCGCCGGAGATCCCGCCCAAGGTGTACGCCTGGTCGGAGGGGAACTTCGCCTGCTACCTCTCCGCCCGGAGCTACGAGAACGGGGACTTCTCCGGCGCCATCCGGTGGGCCGCCCGCGCCGTCCGCGTGGACCCGGCCTACGCCTTCGCGCCGTACATCTACCGGATCCTGTGGAGGTCCGTCGCCCGCGTCGAGGCCGGGCCCGCCCCCGCCGTGGGGCCGGCCTCGCGGCTGGACGACGTCGAGTGGCCGGCCGTCAGCGGCGAGACGGACGACGCTCGCCCGGCCGACCCGTGGGGGCCCTCGTGGAAGCCGTTCAACCGGATCCGGGCCTGCCGCTGGCGCTCACTCCGCGCGTCGTCCCTTGCGCCCGACCTCGGGGCCCGCTTGGCGCTCCGGCCGGAGCCGTCCCGCGAGCCGAGACGCCCGCCGCTGGAGGGCGTGGAGGGCCAGCTTGGGGGAGGCGCGTAGGACCGACCGGAGCGACACGACGCCCGGATCGAACGCGCGGAGCCGGGCGACCTCTCGGCGGAGGCCCACGGTCTCCCGGTCGAGGTCCATCCCCCACTCGACCAAGCCGTCGTTCCGGGTGCGCAGCTCGGCGCCCTCGGCGCGGGACGCATCCAGCTCGCGCAGTACCCACTCGAAGCGGTCGGGGTGGACCAGGGAGAGCGGCGGCGCCGCGACGTGCTGGCCGAGGTCGAGCCGTTCGAGGGCCGCCTCGGTCAGGAAGAGGAGGGTGTTCTGGCGGTACCACCACGCCACCTCCGGGCGGTCCCAGACCCGAAGGCGCACGACGTCGACGGCGAGGTAGCCGTGGGCGCTGAACCGGTCGGCCCAGTACGACGGCCACCGCTCGTTGCGGTGGTCGCGCCCGCCCTGCCCGGGGACGGCGGCCGAGAACAGGACGACGTCCGAGAGGCTCGTGAGGCCGGCGACGAACGGGGCGGCCCGGTCGTCCGAGAGGTGCTCGGCGACCTCGAGCGAGACCGCGAGGTCGAACCGGCGCCCCAGGTCCGGGACCGACACCTCGAAGTCGCACGCGACGAACGGGCCGGGGAACGGCCGCGCGCCCTCGCCCGCCAGCCACGGGCCGTCGACGCCGACGACCTCGGCCCCGAGCGCGGCGAAGGCCGCGAGCCACGCGCCCGACCCGCACCCGACGTCGACCACGCTGCCCGGCCGCACCAGGTCGGCCACGAGGCGTGCGACGACGGCCGCCGAGGAGCGGGCCGGGCCGTCGAGCGCGTCGAAGTAGTCCGGGTCGTAGGGCGGCGGGCTCACGGGCGGGGCCGCCGGTGGCGGAGGTAGTAGGCGACGCCGGCGACGGCCCCGGCGACCTCGGTTCGCAACGTCTGCTCTCGGCCACGGAACCCCCGTACGAGTCCTCTCACCGCGCGGCGTCCGAAGTACCGAGGGAGTTGGACGCCCAAGCGGTGGAGGTTGCCCCGGTGGCCGGTCCGCTCGTGCTGGACGAGGAGCGCCGCGGTGTGGCCCCTCATGTACGCCCGGATCTGCCGGTGGAGCTCGGGGTCGGTCCGCCGGTGCGTGTGGTGGACGACGGCCGTCGGCTCGTACCGGCACGTCCGGCCGGCGGCGAGCAGGCGGTACCAGAACTCCGAGTCCCCGCTGCACCCGGCCGCTCCGACGTCGAGCCGCTCGTCGAAGAGCCCGACCCGGTCGAACACGGACCGGCGGAAGGCCATGTTGGCCCCGGCACCGATCTCCCACACCGGCGCTCCCTGGCCCACCGTCCGCGCGAAGTACGCGGGCCCGTAGAGCCGAGGCCGGTACCCCCGGTTGAAGCCCCACTCCCGCTCGAACGTCCACTGCGACTCGGTCTCGAGCTCGGCCGGGAGCACCAGCCCCGTCACCGCGTCGACGCCAGCGTCCGCGAACCCCCGGCGGAGCCCCCGGATCCACGACGGGTGGGGTGCCACGTCGTCGTCGGTGTAGGCGACGACGTCGGAGGTCGCCTCGCGCGCGCCGCGGTTGCGGGCGTGGTCGAGCCCCGGCGTCGGCTCGCGGACGTAGCGCGCGGTCCCCGCCGCCTCCACTACGTCCCGGGTCGCCGACGACGTGGGCGCGTTGTCGACGACGACGACCTCGTCCGGAGCGGGGTCGAGCCGGGCCAGCGCTTCGAGGCACGTCGCCAGCGGGCCCGGCCGGTCGCGCGTGCAGACGACGACGGTCACGGTGGGCCCGGCGGGAACGCGGGCCATCGCGCGCTCGACCTGGTCGAGGAGCGGCACGCCCGGCGGCAGCGACCGGAGCCCGTCGGCGACCCCGTCGGGCGCCCCGTCGCCGTGGAGGTGGGCGAGCACGGCGTCGGCGGACACCTGGAGCGCCCGCTCCTGGACCGCCGACGCCGGGAGCGGCAGGGCGTCGTCGTGGAGGACGTCGTGGCCGAGCGGGACGTCGCCGTGCCAGAACACCGCGTAGGCGCCGCCCCGGCCCGAGGCCGAGATCGCCGGCGGCGCGACGAGCGGGAGGTGGAGGACGCGGAGCGGGGCGGGGGGCGTCATCGGCCGGCGTGCTCGGCGCGGATCCGTGCCGCGAGTCGTTGGGCGCGGGGGTAGCGGCCCGCGAGCCCGACCAGGCCGCCCCAGAGCTCGGCCAGCGCCATGTCGAGGGGGACCGGGCCCCTCCCCGTGATCCCGGCCCGGACCAGCCGGCCCTGGTGCCGGACCCACCACCAGAGCAGCCGGCGGACGCGCGGGCGGACCTCCGGGTCCGTCGCGTACAGCTTCATCGCGAACGCCGTCGTCCCCATCCCCCAGCTCCGCTGGAACTGGCGCCGGAGCCCGGCCCGGTCGCGGCGGTGCTCGTGGCGGACGGCGAACGACGGCTCGTAGACGAGCGTCCGCCCGCTCCGGACGACGCGATAAAACATGTCGACGTCGCCCCCGCCCGGGAGCGCAGCCCCCATGTCGAGGGCCTCGTCGAACCCGCCGAGCTCGCGGACGAGATCGACCCGGAACGCCATGTTCGCCCCCGTCCCGAAGACGCCGGCCCCACACGGGTACGTCCCGTCGCCGGGGACCGTCGCGCCGTGCCGCCGCTTGGCGAACCCCTTGCGGAAGCCCCCGCGCCGCTCGAAGAGGACCTGGGCCTCGGTGTCCAGCGCGAGCGGGAGCACCAACCCGGTGAACGCGCCCGCGTCGGGGTTCTCGGCGTACGCCTCGGCCAGGCCCGCCAGCCAGGAGCGCTCGACCACGACGTCGTCGTCGAGGTAGACGATCAGGCCGTCCGGAGCGTGGCGGAGCGCCCGGTTGCGCGCGAAGTCCAGGCCCGGCAGCGGCTCCACGACGTAGCGGACCGCGAGCGGGCGCCCGCACACCTCGGGCGCCGACGCGGCGAACGCCTCGACCACGGCTCGCGTGTCGCCGGTCGGCGGCGCGTTGTCCACGATCACCAGGAGGAGGTCCGAGACCCCGGTCACCGGCGGCTCCAGGCCGGCGAGGGACCCGAGGAGCCGGGCCACCTCGTCCGGCCGCCCGCGCGTGCAGACGGCGAGAGTCACGGCGGGGAGCGGCGGGCCCGACCCGCCGTCCGCGACCTCCGACCGGAGCCGCTCGACGAGGGCCTGGTACCCGCCGGCGTCGTCGGCCAGCCGGCCGACGGTGGCCGCGTCGAGCGTCGTCCCGGGCGGGAACGGCCGGGTCACGAACCCGCACGGCCGCCCATGCCACCGGACCACGACGGCGAGCCCGCTCTGGTCGGGCTCCAGGCGGACGGCCGCGGCGGGCTCGCTCAGTTCGACGTCGACCAGGGCGTAGGACATCGGCGTCATGGGGAGACGGAGCGGCGTCGGACCCCGTACATCCGGGCGAGCAGGCCTCCGGAAGCCGCGAGGTCCTCGAACGACCCGGCCTCGACGACGCGGCCCTCGTTGAGCACGACGACGTGGTCGGCCCGGGCGACGGTGGCCAGCTGGTGGGCCACGACCACGACCGTCCGGTCCCGCCCGAACTCGTCGATGGCGTCGGCGACGACCTGCTCGGTGAGCGCGTCGAGCGCGTTGGTGGCCTCGTCGAGCAGCACGATCTCGGGGTCCCGGACGAACGCCCGGGCCAAGGCGAGCCGCTGGCGCTGGCCGCCGGAGAGCCGGGCGCCCCGGTCCCCGAGCGGGGTGTCGTAGCCGTCGGCGAGGGCGCGGATGAACCCGTCCGCGTGCGCGCGGCGGGCGGCCTCCCGGACCTCCGTCTCGGTCGCCCCCTCCCGCCCGTAGGCGATGTTGTCGGAGACGGAGGCGTTGAAAAGGTGGACCTCCTGGCTCACGACGGCCAGCCGACGGCGCCACCAAGCCACGTCGAGCTCGTCGAGCGGGACGCCGTCGGCGAGGACGCGGCCGGCGTCGGGCTCGTAGAGCCGGAGCAGCAGCTTGAGCACCGTCGACTTCCCGGCCCCCGACGGCCCCGCGATCGCCGTCGTCCTCCGGGCGGGGACGTCAAACGTCGCCCCGGCCAGGGCGTCCGGCCAGGCCGGGTCGTAGCGGAACCGGACGCCCTCGAACCGGAGCCCCTCGTCCAGGCGGTCGAACGTGCGAGTTCCCGACGGCGCGGTCGCCTCGTGGTCCAGGAGGTCCATCACGCGGCGGACGACGGGCGCCAGCGTCACGAGCTGGACCCGGGTCCCGTCGAGGCCCTGGACCATCGGCTGGAGCCGGTACAGCACCGCGACGAACACGAACAGGACCGGGAGGTCGGCGGCCGACCGGACGCCGAGGAGCAGGACGGCGACGAGCAAAACGGCCGAGAGCACCTGGTACACCGGCCCGACGACGCCCCCGAGGAGGCCGAGCCGGAAGAACGTCCGGCTGACCTGGTCCGAGACCCGGTCGAATCGGTCGCTCTCGTACGCCTCGCGCCCGAACGCGCGGATCGGGGCCACGGCGCCCAGGCCCTCCAGCGTCCGGGCCATCAGCCGCTCCTTGGCGACCGCGGCCACCTCCGCGTACGTCTGGAGGGGCCGGTTGAGGAGCCGGACGAGCCCGGCGATCACCGCGAGCGAGGCGAGCGTGAGCACCGTCAGGGTCCACGAGAGCGCCAGCAGGAACGCGACGTAGAGCGCCGTCGCGATCACGGCGCTCGCGGCCCAGATCACGAGCCGGAGCGCCTCGGCCGTCCGCCACGTCTCCGACGCCAGCGTGTTGAGCAGCTCCCCGTGGTCGGCCTTCTCGATGGCCCCGTAGTCCATCACGAACAACTGGTCGAACGCCGCCGTCCGGATCCGGTGGCCCACCCGCTGGTCCAGCCACCCGAACGTCGTGTCGTAGACGTACCCCAGCCCGGCCTTGACGACGACCGTCGCGAACATCGCCGCGGCGACGACCACGAGCCGCCGCTCCGGAGGGACCCCGTCGAACAGCGACGCGAGGGCCTGGACGACGCGGCTCTGGTCTACCCCCTGAAAGGCCGCCCCGTCGACGCTGTGCACGAACGGGATGAACAGGCCGATGCCGAGCCCGCCGAGCGCCGTCGAGGCCACCCCGAGGACGACCACGGCCACCATCGTCCCCACGAACGGGCGGGCGAAGGGGAGCACCCACCGGGCCACCCGGAGGGCCTGGATCGGGCTCGGAGGCGGATCGGAGTCGAGGGTCAGAGAGGGGCTGGGCGAGGGTGGAGGGGCGTCGAACGGACGGGCCGCCGGTGGCGAATCGCGACGGCAACGGCCCGTCGACGTCCCAGGCGGTGTCCGAGGCTGCTCGGGCGCGGGCCGGGCCGCGAGCGAGAGTACGACACCCGAGCCACTGGCCAAGCGGGAGGGCCGTGCTACCCCGTCGCCATGCGGGCCGCTCGGTCCCGGCGGTGGGGCTGTGGCGCCGGGCCTCGCGCCGCGCGTGCAACTGGCAGAGGCGTCCCGCTAGCGGGGCGAGGGGTAGGGTTTATGTGGGTGTGGGAGGGAGAAGGGCTCGCGTCGGCCACCCCCACACGCCCATACCCACGCCCTCCGCACGGCTCTACGCCACCGACCCCGGGTGGGCCTCGGCGACGGCCTCGGGCGCCGTCCCGACCGGCGTCGCGTCCGGCGGGAGCGGCTCGATCCACGACCGGCCATCGCGGGCTAGCATCCGCTCGGCGGCGGCGGGGCCCCAGGTGCCGGCGGCGTAGTTGGGGAACTCGGCCGGCGGCGTCGTCTCCCACACGTCCAGGACCGGCTGGACCACCTTCCACGCCTCCTCGACCTGGTCGGCCCGCATGAACAGCGTCGCGTCGCCGCGGATGGCGTCCAAGAGCAGCGTCTCGTACGCCTCGGGCGGCGTCTCGAAGGCGTCCTCGTAGTCGAACCGCATGGCGACGGGCTGGAGCAGCATCGACGGGCCGGGCCGCTTGGCCTGGAACCGGAGCACGATGCCCTCGTCGGGCTGGATCCGCAGGACGAGCCGGTTGGGCTGGAACGCCTCGTCGGCCCCGGCCGGGAACGCCCGGTGGGGGACGGGCCGGAACTGGACCGAGATCTCGGACACGCGGCGCGGCATCCGCTTGCCCGTGCGGAGGTAGAACGGGACCCCGTTCCAGCGCCAGTTGTCGACCTCGAGCTTGAGCGCGACGTAGGTCTCGGTCGTCGAGCGCTGGGCCACCTTCGGCTCCTTCCGGTAGCCCGGCACCTTCCCGCCGGCCATGTAGCCCTCGCCGTACTGGCCCCGCACGGCCACCTCGTGGACGCGCTCGCGCGTGATCGGCCGGATGGCGCGGAGCACGTCGACCTTCTTGTTCCGCACCTCGTCCGGCTTGAACGCGACCGGCGGCTCCATCGCCACCAGGCACAGCAGCTGGAGCAGGTGGTTCTGGACCATGTCGCGCATGGCCCCGGCCGTCTCGTAGTACCCGCCCCGGTGCTCGACGCCGACCGTCTCGGAGACCGTGATCTGGACGTGGTCGACGTAGCGGGCGTCCCAGATCGGCTCGAACAGGGCATTCGCGAACCGGAACGCCAGCAGGTTCTGGACCGTCTCCTTGCCCAGGTAGTGGTCGATCCGGTAGACCTGGCTCTCGGAGGCGTGCTCGACCAACAGCGTGTCGAGCTCGCGCGCGCTGTCGAGGTCGCGCCCGAACGGCTTCTCGACGACGAACCGGTCGAACTCGGGGTTCGCCAGGAGCCCCGCCTGCGCCAGCCCCGACGCGATGGGCCCGACCAAGAACGGGGCGACCGAGAGGTAGAACACGCGGTGGGCCTGCTCGCCGTCCGGCGCCACCTCGTCCAGCCGTTGTTTCAGCCGCTCGAACGTGTCGGCCTCGGTGGCGTCGCCCTGGACGTAGTAGAGCCGCTCGGCGAACTGGGCCCAGTTCTCGGCGTCGACGTCCTTGGGGAAGAACCGGCCGAGCGAGTCGGCCGCGTCGCACGCGAACTCGACGAACGCGGTGTCCTCCATCTCGGCGAGGTCGACCCCGACGACGTCGACCTCGGGCGGGAGGTGGCCCTCGCGGTGGAGGTCGTAGAGGGCCGGGATCAGCTTGCGGTGGGCGAGGTCGCCGGCGGCCCCGAAGAGCACGAGCTGGACGACGTTGGGGAGGTTCACGAGAGTGAGGGGGAGCGAGTGAGGGGTGAAGGGGAGAGGCCGTCGGCGGTCAGAGAGATCGGCGGAGCGCGGTGATCCGCCGGCTCAATCGGTCCATCCGCTGGAGCGCGTCATGAGTCTCGTCGGAGGTGCTGAGCCCGACCTCGACGGCGATGAGGAGCTGGGTTTCGACCTCGAAGAGGGAGCCCCGGGCGTGGCGGAGGAACTGGTCAAACTCGCCCCGCTTGTGTCGCCCTCAGCCCTCCGCGATGTTCGACGGGATAGAGACCGCGGCTCGGCGGACTTGCGAGGTCAGCCCGAACCGCTCGTCGGCGGGCCACGACGCAGAGAGCTGGTAGACGATTCGGACGAGCGCGATCCCCTCACGCCAGACGTCGAGGTCGCGGTACGAGCGGATCGGCCGCCTGGATTGGTCCTCGTCACGCATGGAGTAGAGCGCACCCTTCACCCGTTCCCCTTGACCCCTTACAGCCCAGCCGGCATCCACTGGGCGTGGTGCATCCCCTCCTGGTCGATCCGGGCGAACGTGTGGGCGCCGAAGTAGTCGCGCTGGGCGGCGACCAGGTTGGCCGGGAGCCACTCGCTGCGGTAGGCGTCGAGGTAGGCGAGGGCCGTCGAGAACGCCGGGAGCGGGATGCCGGCACCGATGCCGAGGTCGACCGCGTCGCGGAGCGCGTGGCGGCAGTCGGAGAGGACCTCGGTGAAGGCCGGGGCCACGAGCAGGTTGGGAAGGTCGTCGTCGGCGCGGAAGGCCTCGCGGAACGTCTCCAGCATGTCGGCCCGGATGATGCAGCCGCCGCGCCAGACCTTGGCGACCGTCTCCAGGTCGAGCCCGTACTCGTAGGCGTCGGACGCCCGCTTCAGGAGCGCGAAGCCCTGGGCGTAGGTGACCAGGAACGCCGCGCGGAGCGCCCGCTCGAGGGCCTCGACCAGGCGGTCGGGGTCGTCGGCGCGGCCGGCCGGCGTGCCCAAGAGCGACGCCGCCGCGACGCGCTCCTCCTTGAGCGCCGAGATGTAGCGGGCCGTCACGGCCGCGTCGATGGTCGGCGTGGGGACGCCCAAGTCGAGGGCGTCCTGGCTCGTCCACTTGCCGGTCCCCTTCTGCTTGGCCGTGTCCTTGATAAAGTCGAGGAGGTACCGGCCGGTCATGCCCTTGGGCGGGGCCTCGTCGCCGGGCATCTCGTCGGGGTGGACCTCGACGGTGTCGGGCTGGTGGAGGATGTCGGCCGTGATCTCGACGAGGTAGGACCGGAGCGGGCCCGTGTTCCACTGGCCGAACAGGTCGCCCATCCGGTCGTTGCCGAGCCCGGCGCCGCGCTTCATCAGGTCGTAGGCCTCGGCCAGGATCTGCATCAGCCCGTACTCGATCCCGTTGTGGACCATCTTGACGTAGTGGCCCGAGGCGCCGGCGCCGAGGTGGGCCACGCACGGCTCGCCGTCGACCTCGGCGGCCATCCCTTCCAGGATCGGGGCGACGCGGGCGTAGGGGTCCATCGGCCCGCCGGGCATCATGCTGGGCCCGTGGCGGGCGCCCTCCTCGCCGCCCGAGACGCCCATCCCGAAAAAGTGCAGCCCCTTCTCGGCCATCTCGTCGTGGCGGCGGCGGGTGTCCGGGAAGTGCGAGTTGCCGCCGTCGATGACGAGGTCGCCCTCGGAGAGCTTGGGCGCGAGCGAGCCGAGGACGGCGTCGACCGGCTTGCCGGCCGGGACCATCACCAGGATGTTGCGGGGCGTCGGGAGCGCGTCGAGGAACGCGCCGAGGTCGGTCGTGGCCGTGACCGGGCGGGCGGCCTCGGCTTCGAAGCCGCGGACGGCGTCGTCGCCGAGGTCGGTGCCGGCGACCTCGGTGCCGGCGTCGAGCGCGTTGAGGGCCAGGTTGCGGCCCATGATGCCGAGGCCGACGACGCCGAGATGGGAGGAGGGCATGGAGCGAGCGGGGGTGAGGGGTCGTCTGTACGCGCGCCCTCCGGCGCGGTGCCCCGGCCTCTCGCCAGCACCTCCCCCTCGACCGCCAGTCACGGACCGGCCTAAAGACCGAGAGGCTGACCTCGCGGCCAGCCTCTCGGCGGAGATTCGAACTCCCTTGGCGTACCCACTTGCGGGAGCGACCCGCGCCTGAGCAGCTACCAGATGAAAAGAAGCGCGAAGCTTCCAGGTGGAGCGCAAAGCTCCAAGGTGTAGCACGTTGGCTACAACGGATAGTTCCGCTCGCGGCGGACCTGGCCCGGCGCCAGCACGGTCGGGCTCGCGCCCGGCGCGACGTTGTCGGACACGTACCAGTGGCGGTCTTGGGGCGCGTCGCGGTCGCCCAGCGGCTCGACGCGGACGCCGACCGTCGCGCCGGTCACGTGGTTCTGGCGGACCAGTAGCATCGGCCCGTAGTGGCCGTGGAGGCGGACCCCGTCGATCCGCCAGTCCGCGCCGGGGTCGGTCCGGTGGACGCGGACGCGGTTGTCCTGGACCGTCACGTGGTCGGCGTTGCCGACGAACACGCCGTGCCGCTCGCGCGACGTCTCGGGGCTCAGCGTGACGGCGACGGTGTTGCCGGCTACGATCACCGTGTCGATCACGTCGGGCTGCGACTCCTCGAACTCCCGACGGCTCGCGCCGACGTGGATCCCCTGCTGGCACCCCTCGACGCGGTTGTAGAGGACCCGGACGTCCGGCGAGGGCGGGGGCGCGTCCGGCGCCACGCTCTCGGCGACCGTGATGCCCTGGGACGCGACGGCGGGGTTCTGGCGGACTCGGGCGCGTAGCCAGTCGGCCAACTCGTCGGCCGAGCCGTCTTGGATGTCGCCCCGGAGGACGCGGGACCGGAGCGCGTTGAGGTGCTGAACGACGCTCGACGACCGGTCGCCGCCGGGCATCGGGTTCTTCTCCAGGAAGGCGGGCCACAGGTTGTGGAGCGCGCTCGGCGTGAGGAACGAGGCGTGGAAGCCGTTCATCTGGGTGCGGACCTGGACGGGGTCGTCCGTCAGCCCGGCCTTGAGGAAGCCGCTCCGGGTCTCCGACGTCGGGTCGAGGGTGCCGCCCGATCTCCGGCTGGCCCGGGCCTGAGCGATCATGGCTCGGCCGAGGACGTGCCGGTAGTGTGTGTCCGCGCTCAGGATCTCGAACACGGTCCGGTCGGCGGGGCGCTCTGTCGCGTAGAGGTGGTTGTCTTCGATCACGGCCCGCTCGACGTCGACGACCAGGATGCCGGTCTGGCGGTGGCCGATCCCGACGTCGCATCCGCGGATGCGGACGGACCGGGGGCCACGCCCCTGCTCCCTTCCGCTCCGACTGTCGCGGACGGTGATCCCCGTCGCCGCGCGGCGGATCCCGCCTGCGCACTCGACCGCCACGCGCTCGACCGCGACCGCCGGGCAGCCCACGACCGTCAGCACGCCGTTGAGGTGCTCGGCCGGCTGGCCCGCGTGACCGTCGGCAGCGAACCGCGCTCGGCCCGAGAACGCCGCGAACCGGACGCTCCGGCAGGCCGAGACGTCGAACACGGTCTCGGCCTGGTCGATGACGAACCGGGTGGCCGGCCCGCACCCGGTGACGGTGACGTGCTCCTTGTCCTCGATGACGATCGGGCCGTCGAGGACGTACTCTCCGGCCTGGAAGCACAGGTGGAAGCTGTCGGCGGCGTCGATGAGCGCGCGCGCGCGGCCCTGCCAGCCCGGCCCGGGCCCGATGGTCACGGCGCAGGCGTCGCCCTCGCGACGGCACAGCGCGTCGAGCGCGTCCTGGACCGTCGCCACGTCGTCGCCCAGCGCGCAGTCGTCGGCGGGCGTGTAGGCGACGGCGTCGGCCGTGCTGGGGTTGGCGCCGAACCGAACTGGCAGGTGGACCGGGTCGCCGGCGGCGTCCAGGAGTGTGGCCTCGACCGTGAGCGGCGCGGCGGTGGGCGTCCAAAAGACCTCGGCCCGTCCGTCGGCGTCGGTGACCGCTTCGACGGTCGGGGTGGCGGCTCCGCCGCTTGACCCGGCGATCTCGGCCTGCCCGGACGTGACCTCGAACCTGACGCGCGCGCCTTCGACCGGGTGCGACCCGTTCGCCACGCCCACGCGGAGCGACAACGGGAGCTCGTCGCCGGGCATCGCCTCCTGCCCGTCGCCGCCGACCAAGAACAGGCTCGTCAGCTCGGTGACCGGCGGGGACAGCGGCCGGCAGTCGGTGACCTCGGCCACGCCCTCCCCGTCGACGGTGACCTGGGCGAGCCGGCAGTAGTGGCGGGTGACGCCCTCGGCGAAGGTCCAGCCGTCGTCGTCGGTCGGCCACTCGACGGCGCCCGTGTTCGTCCGCGCCGGGATCGTCCAGTAGTCGCCGGTGCGGTAGCGCCGCGCCACGCCGTCGGGGCCGTTCCTGCCGCGCAGGCGGACCTGGACACCGTCCTCCAGGTCGCGGTACGTCTGGTTGTTGAGCGGCGGCAGCACGCCGTTCCACCGGCGGACTTTTGGGTCGGTAAAGTCGGACGGGTCGACCGTGGCGCCCTCAGGCAGGGGCGAGTCCGGTGAGTCGAGGTCGACGGTGAGCGTGTCGCCCTTGACGGCGACGACGCGGACGAGCGTCCCCGGCACCCCGTGGAGCTCGCGGGCGTCGTCGGTGATTTCGGCCCAGTCGCCGGGCGCGAACCGGAGCACGGCGTCGCGGCCGACGCTCTCCAACGTCCACTCGGTCTGGTCGGGGCTCTGGGCCTCAAGGCGAGAGACGACGGTCCCGTTGTCGCGGTCCCACTTGACGGTCGTGGCCGCCCGCGTCCCGCCGAGGTGGACCTCGACGCGGTAGAGCTGGTTTTCGAGCCGTCGGTAGCCCGCGCCGGGCTCGACGACGCACGGGTCGTCCGAGGCTGCGGCCACATCCGCGCGGGCGCCGAGCTGGCCCGTGCTCGGCGCCGTCGCCGTCTCCCACGACGAGACCGGGCTCGCGCAGTCGGTCGGCTCGTCCTCGTCGAGCGGGTGCAACCGGACCTGCCAGACGACCTGGGTCCGCGTCGCGGTGTCGGGCCCGCCGAGCGCGACCTCGCGGATCTCGGGCATCTCGAGCGCCGTCCGGTGCCGCTCCCAGACGTCGAGGTACGCGAGGTAGTCACCGGGCGCGGGATCGGCGAGCGTTGCGGGCAGGCCGAGCGCCGCCAGCGTGCCGGCGTCGAGTGGGAGGTGGGGCTGGGCGTCGTAGGCCACGTCGGACTCGTTCTCGACCAGCCACCCGTCGACGTAGTATCGCCCGGCGAGGATCGTCAGGCCGTCGCCGTCCGGGGTGATCTCGAAGCCGGCCCCGCTGATCGGTCCGCCGCACCCGCCGACAAGGTCGGCCGCCGTCGTCTCGACGCGGTGAAAGACGACGGCCTGCTGCTCGTTGGCGTCGGCGTCGGTCTGGACGCGGCCCTGCTGGAGCGGGACGCGCTTGACGTGCCGGGCGGGGTCGAACGTGGAGCGGGAAAGGTCGGCTTTCATCGGAGGAGAGAGCTCAGGTGACGAACAGGACGAACAGGAGGCCCGCGTCCAGGCCGATCCGGAGGTACTCCGCCAGGCTCGCGTCGAGGTTGGCGACGCGCTGGGGCTGGCGGAGCGCGTTCCACACGCCCATCTCGGACCCGTCCTCGGCGCCAGTCCGGATCTCGTCGGGGCAGCTTGCGGCGAGCTGGGTGAAGGCGGGGTCGCCGTAGTCGACGGCCGTGAACGTGGGCCGGACGCGACGGCGGACGCGCTCGCGCTCGGCGGGCGGGAGGGCCGCCACGGACGCCAACTCCAGCGCCTCCGACCGTCGGCGGAGCGCGAGGTCGGGTTGGCACCGGAAGCGGCGCGGCGTCCGCGAGCCGGCGGGGACGTAGCAGAACCGGACGCAACCGGTCTGGAGCCGGTCGGCCTCGACGGGATCGGTGAAGAGGCTGTCCGACCCCAGCGTTAGCTCGCGGACGCGGACGCGCCCGAACACGGTCGACCGCTCGATGGTGGCCGGCGGACCGGGCGCGTCGGCGCCGCCGAGGGCGACGTCGTCCGACTGGACGACGCTGTCGCGGACCCGGACGCCGCGGACCGTTTCCGGTGCCTCGACCCGGCCGCACACGACGTGGTCGAGGTCGAGCACCAACTCCGGGTTGGCCGACGAGCCGGCCTCAACACGGACGCCGCGTGGGTCGGCCTCGTGCATCCCGACCGTCGAGTGCGCGATCCGCAACCCGCCGAGGTGGTGGCCCGCACTCGTCCCCCGCACCCGTACCTCGCTCTCGATCAGCAACCCGTCCAGGACCAACGTCCCCGGCGTGTCGCTCTCCGTCGGCGCCGTCCCTTCGACCTCGACGTCGCCCAACAGGTGCGCGCGCCGGTCGAGCGGCTCGGGCCGTCCGTCGGCGTCGAGCGTCGCGGCGGCGATCACCAGCAGGCTCCCCTCGGGGATCCGAATGCGGGTGGGCCCGACCAAGTCCGCCGCGTACGTCGCGTTGTTGACCAGCGCCAGCACGCCGACGGTGCCCGGTGGCTGGGCGTGCCACTCGTCGAGCGCGTCGGTCAGCGCCGCGACGTCGGCACCGGCGCCGACGCTCCGGGTCCAGGTCGCCGGGCGGGTGAGCGCGGCGTCGAGCGAATCCTGACGGTCGTACGGTCCGCCGCCGACGTCGCCGGGGAACCCGTACGCCCAGCGCGCCCCGACGCTGGTGGGGACGGGCACGCCGCCGAGCATCGCCAGCCGGCCGAGCACGGGGTCGACGGCGACCTGGGTGCTCAGCGTGGCGCCGTCGGGGTCGGCGAGTGCGACAGGAGCCGGCGGGCTCCAGCCGGCCCCGTCCCACCCGCTGAGATTGCAGATCAGGACCTGCTCCGGCGCGAGCGGGTCGTCGGCGCCATCCAGGAACACCTCGACGGGCGGCCGGTCGCCGAAGAACACGGGCGACGGGGCCTCGCCCGCGACGAACGCCGCCCGCCGGGCTTCGAGTTCGTCGTAGAGCGGTCGTCGCCGGAGCCGGCCCGGCACGTTGACCTCCTGGGCGAGCGACGTGATCTCGGTCTCGGTCTGGGGCCGGTTGACGAGCGGCACGTCGATCCCGTACGGGTGGAAACGGTACCGGCCGTCGGGCGGGTCGGTCACGGCCCGCGCCTCGGTCCGCTCGACGGCGTACGCCTGGAGCCGCCACAGAAACAGGCCGACGTTGGGGAGGTTGTGGCGGCCCCGGTCGCGCGCGATGGACCGGACGTCGGCCGTGTGGGCGTGGACGTCGAACGCCGTGTCGATGAGCTCCAGCTGGGCCGCGTCGCGGAGGTCGGGCGCGCGGTGGTTGTGGAGCCTCACGTGGTTGACGTGCTGCGTCGTGGCGACGAGCTCGAAAAACTCGACGGCCCGAGCGGGCCACCCGGTCGTGTCCCGGGCGAGCTGCTCCAGCATCGTCGCCGTCCCCTTCCGCCGGCGGTACGCGATCGTGTTCGCCACGCGCGTGCGCTGGCTGAACCCGTCGGCGCGGACGCTGTGGAGCGGGCGGACGCCCAGCAAGTCGCCGATGTACGGGACGGCCCACTCCTCACACGTCTCGATAAAGGCGTTGTCGTAGAGGCGGGCGACGTCCTCCTCGACCAGCCGGCCCTGCTCGCCCAGCACCTCGAAGAGCGCGCGGAGCGGGCCGCCCTGCTCGGCGTCCCGGATCCGGTGGACCGCGGGGAGCAGCGCGTAGAGCGCCTCGGGGGTGACGTGCGTCATGGCGCTGCGGCGATGAGGTCGATCCCGGCCGGGTCGACGGTGAGGAGCTCGGCGGCCCAGACCTGGCTGTCGTCCCAGCGCGCGGCCTGGGCCGGAATCCGTGGGACGTCGAACGGGTCCGCCCCGCCGAGCGAGGCCAGGTCGACGGCGACGACGCCCGGGACGCCCTGCATCACGGCCAGCACCTCGGACGTCGTGACGCCCTGGCCGAAGGCGCGCGCGTCGAACGAGAACGCCTCGACGAGGGCCGCCTCGACCGCCGCCAGCACGTCGTCGGCGATCCAGTCCGGGTCGACGATCACCGTCCCCGACAGCCCGAACGTCCGGGGCCGGTACGGCCCGACGACGATCCGGGCGTCGACGTGTCGCGCGCCGTCGAGCGCGCCGACGAGCCGATCAAAGAGGGTCGAGCCCTCCGGGACGTCGGCCCCGCCGACGCCGGCAACCGTGAGGTGGACGACCCGCCGCTCGCCGCTCCACAGGACGGTCGCGAGCGCCTTCCCGATGCCCGCGAACGCGCGCGCGAAGTCCTGGACGTCCTGCACCGAGACCACGCGGTCGAGCGTGAGGACGGTCAGCGGCGCGTTCTGGCGCGCGTCCGCCAGCCGCTCGGGGTCGGCGGCGCCCGCCGGGGCCGTCGGGTTGACGACGCTCGTGACGCCGAGCGGGCGCGTCATCAGAAGCTGGATCTGCCCGGCGTCCACCCGTCCATCGAGGCCGATCCCGGTGCGGTACGTCGCCGTCACGTTCTCGGCGCCGGTGGGCAGCCGGGCGCCCGTGACGCCGTCGCCGAACTGGACTGTGACGGTCCCGTCGTCGGCGCGGCGGGTGACGAAGACGCGGGCGTCGGCGGGCTGGCGGTACAGCGACGGGACCTCGTCCCAGCGGACGCCGTCGACGCGGACCACGAGCGTGCTCGCGGCCCCGCCGGCCGTCTCCGACGACACGTACGTCAGCGGGACGTGGGCGAGCGTGAACCGCTGGAACGGGACCGAGCCGTCGCCGCTGCCGAGCACCTCGCCGGCGACGGTCTTGCCGTGCGTGGCCCGGGCCACGTTCGCGTTGAGCCGGGCGCCGGCGACGCCCTCGCCGTCCTCCCGAGCGTAGCGGTGGGCGAGGGCGGCCTCGAACGTGAGGTGAGGCAGGCCGTCGAGCGTGTCGATGCGGGCCACCGTCGCGACCTCGGCCGCGACCTCGCCCGTGTCGAGGTCGGTGCCCGAGATCGCGACCAGGCGGCCCTCGGCGATCTCGGTCACCGGCGCGTCGAGTGTGACCGTCCCGCCTTCGACCGGCGCCGTGACCGGCGCCTCGGCCCGCACCAGCGGTTCGGCGACGGCGTAGACGACGGTCTCGCGGACGTAGGCGTCGAACTTGGCGCCCAGGTTCTCGCCGCTCAGGTCGAGCCGCGTCGTCTTGGCCGACAGCGTGAACCCGGTCCGGGCGTCGTCGACCGCGTCGAGCACGCGGTACACCTCGGCGTAGCCCGGCCGCGACAACACGACCCAGCTGTCGGGGACGATCTCGGGATAGAGCGCGTCGAGGTAGACCGGCCCGTCGGGGACGTCCTCGGCGTCGAGGTCGGAGATGGCGCGGATCGTGAGTTGGCCGCCCCACGGCTCGTCCGACTCCGTCCTCCCGTACTCCTCGCGGATCGTGTCGGGCATGGCGAGCCAGTCGGGCGCCTGGGCGCCGAACAGGGCTGCCTTCTGGCGGAACACGTAGACCACCGGGTTCTTGGCGGCCGGGTGAACAGGCGGGACGTACGAGCCGAGCCCGCGGTCGAACGTCACGTGCGTCAGCCCGCGCGGCCGGTCGACGGTGACCGTTTTGAGCAAGCGGAAGTCCCACTGCTCGTTCGTCGAGTTCGACGCGCGTTCGTCGCCGACCAGCAGCAGGCCGTCGCCAGGGCGGAGGGTGAGGGCCGTGCCCACCAACCACAACTCGTCGGTGCCTCGGACCGGGCGGACGGGCTCGCTCAGCCGGGGGCGCATGGCCTGCCACTCGGCGCGCGCCGTGATCGCCTCGACGGTCTCGAACGTCTGCGGGACCTCGTCCTGGCCGGGCAGGCTCTGCGCCTGCGTCCCGACGTCGATCCGGGCCGACGCCGGCGTGCCCGGCCCGGTCTGGAGCGAGAACGCCAACGTCGTGTCGGCCGCCACGCCCGGCCCCAACTCGTAGCCGATCCGCCGGGCCAACTCCAAGACCGACCGCCGCTCGGTCGCCGTCCGGAGGTACGCCTCGTTCGCGATCCGCTCCTGGTAGAACGTCAGCACGTCCAGGACGACGGCCCAGGCGTCGACGAGCGCGAGCGTCGGGTCGGCGGCGTCGCGCGTGGAGAGCGCGGCCAGGGCCGGCTGCTCGCCGAGCGCGGTGTGCATCGACGCCCGGAACCGACCGTACGTCCCGACGCGGTGGACGACCGCCGAGAGCCCCGGTCGGTTCTCGACCCGGACCGGCGTGTGCCGCTCGACGCCGTCGCAGACGCCGCAGAAATCGAGGTCGCTCATAAGCCCCCGGTGAGGTCGACCTCGATCCGGCCGTTGCCGGGCTGGCTCGGGTCGTTGTCCAGGCGGATGATTTCGAGCGCGGCCGTCGTGAGCACGCCGGCGTCGATCTCGCCGTGGGCCGCCTCGCCCCACCGCTGGAACCGGCGGACCTCGACCGAGGTCACGCCCTCGACCGCCATCGCGGCGCGGTAGATCTGGCTGAGGTAGACCGGCTGTCCGAACGTGAACCGGTCGGGGTGGAAAAAGCCGCGTGTGCCGTCCGGCCGGTCCCGGCGCCCGAGCGCGACGAGGAGGGACCGATGAACGTCCCCGCGGACGTAGCCGGGGGCGACGCAGACGTCGAGCGCGAGGTCGAGCGGGACGAACACAGGGTCGCGGAGCTCGACGTCGTAGCCGGCCAGCCGGTACCGGCCGAGGTGGGCGCGGAGGTCGGCGAGGAACCGGGCGTCGTCGCGGACCGGGAGGCCGCCCACTCGGTCGACGGTGACGAACACGGTCATCCAGCTTCCCGTCCACCGGAACGCGGCGGCGGCCTTCTGGACGCCGGGGTGGCGCTCGGTCACCTCGGCGTAGTCGGCGGCCGTGACCGCGCGCTCCTGGGTGCGGAAGGCCTGGGGCGCGAACTGGCGGACCTCGTCCAGGCTCTCGGGCGCCGTCCCGCCCACGGCCGGCATCGGGTTCCGCGCGCGCTCGATGCCCGGCACGTCCGTCGCCACGAGCGCCTCGGCGCCGACGTTGCCGGCCGGCCCGTTCCCCACCCGATACGTCGCCGTGAACGACGCGCCGGCAGCAGGCGCTTTGCCCAGCACGCCGTCCCCGAACCGGAGCGTCGCCCGGCCCCCGGCGTCGACCTCGGCCACGACCTCGGGCGCGAACCGGGCGCTGCCGAGCAGGTCGCGCTGTGGGCTCCACGTCTCGTCGCCGTCGTCGAGGGTGAGGGCGGGGAGGGCACCGCGCGGGTTTGGGTCGAGCGCCTGGGTCGCGGGACGGTCCCGAGCGTCGGCGGCGTCGAACGGAGCGGCAAACGTCAACACGTCGTCCGGGAGACGTGGGCGGTAGCGGCCGGTCGCGGGCACGACCGGCGGCGTGAGCGGCTGGTCGGCCAGCGTCTCGCCGTGGTCGGCCAGG
The DNA here is from genome assembly GCF_965213695.1 of Rubrivirga sp. Lineage (GTDB taxonomy): Bacteria > Bacteroidota > Rhodothermia > Rhodothermales > Rubricoccaceae > Rubrivirga. Next base: position 946,342 of record NZ_OZ243912.1, read on the forward strand.
ACCACGTTGCCGCGCGCCACGCTGACGTCGGCCAGGTCGGTCCCACCGACGACGGCGCTGAGGCAGAGCGCGAACGGGAGCGCGTCGGCTTGGTGCCAGACGACCTCGACCACGGCCGTCCCATCGAGCGCGTCAACCGCCGGCACGACCTCCGTGAGGCGGACGGCGTGGCGTCGGCCCCGGTCGGCGTCGGCGGGGAGGCCGGTCGTTGGGCTTCGGACCTCCTCGACGATCAGCACGTCGCCGGGCGCGAGCGCGAGCGACCCGGCCGGCTCGTCCACGAGCGTCGCCCGGGTGGCGCCGGCTGGCAGGCCGCACTCGGCGTCGCCCCAGGTGTAGAACCGGACGTCGTTGTGACCGGCTCGCACCGTGACGTCGTGCATCGTCTCGAACACGAGCGGACGGTCGCCGGCCGTCCGGATCGGGGTGCGGGCCGGGACCGCGACGGCCCCGCCGGGCTCGGCGACCAGGTGGACCCACGCCCTCGCGTTCGCCCCGTCGTGCATCCGGTAGTCGAGCAGCCGGGCGTGGCGCCGGACCGACGTCCGGTGCCGAGCCGTGCCGAGGTACGCCTCGGTCGCGACGGCGTCCTGGGCGTAGCTCAGGTGGTCGGCGGTGTACGCCAGGATCTCGACCAGGGCGATCTGGAGGTCGGCCGGGTTCCGGTCGCGCCACTCGGGCACCAGGACCGACAGCCGGTCGAGCATCAGCCGGCGGACGGCGGCGTAGTCCCGGGCGAGATAGTCGATGGCCGGCGCGTCGAACGTCTCGGGCGGGCACTCGTCGTCGGGCGCGCAGTCGAACGGGCTCGGGCACTCGACCTTGACCGAGAACGCGACGGCCGCCAGTCGCTGGTCCACGCCGTTGGGCGGCCCGTCGTCGGTGGCCGAGGCGACGAGCCGGAGCGTGTACGTCGAGAAGTCGCCGGTCCCGTCGGTCAGGACGACGAGCGTCCGGTCGGCGCCGTCGGCCGTCGCGAGCGCGTCGCGCTGGGCCGTCGTCAGCGTCGCGCCCGTGTCGGGGTTGGCGACGAGGTCCGTCGTGAGGTCGGCCGCGCGCCGCGCCCACACCACGCCGACCGCCGCCGCCCGAGGCTCGCGGTCGAGAAGGACGTTCGGCGTCGCCAGCGCGCCGGGCGTGCCGTCCGCCGGGAGCGGCTTCAGGAACCGGACGAGCAGGACCTGCTGGCGCGGCAGGCCGAGCGCTTCGGCGCCCCGGTCGAGCACCTCCAGGTAGTCCACGCCGTTGAGCGGCACGAGGGGGTCGGCCACCCGGCGCCGGCGGTTCTCGTTGCCGCAGTGGTACTGAGGGTCCATCACACGGTGCGGGCAAAGTCGGTGACGACGCGCTGCTGGGTCCGCCGCAGGACGTACCGCACGCGGACGCCCAACTCGGCGTCGCGCCGCGTCACGTCGACGGCCTCGACCTGGACGAGGTCGCCGAGCCACCGCTGGAGCGACGCCTGGACGCTCGTCTCGACGGCGCCCGCCAGCACGTCGCTGTTCGGCGCGAACACCAGCTGGAGCAGGCCGCTCCCGAACTCGGGCCGGTTGACCCGCTCGCCCGGCGACGTGAACAACACCTGCTCGATCAGGTCGCGGACGTAGTCGGCGTCGTCGGTCGTGGCCGTGCGGCCCCGGTCGTCGGCGTGGTACGGGTAGTCGACGTGGAGCATGGCTACTGGCCTTTGACGCGGACCTGGGTGACGGCGACCGTGACGCCCGTGCCGTTCGGGACGCAGACGGCCTGGCTGTCTTGCAAGAGCACCGGCTGCCCGCCCGCGAGCACGCGCGTGGCGCCCGTGATCCACTGCGCCGTGACGCAGGGCACGGGGCTCCCGGAGACGTTGAACGGGCACCCCGCGATCGTGTGGGGCGCCAGTTGCGTCACGACGGGCTGGCCGGCCACTTTCACGCGCGGGTTCGGCGCCGTCGCCTGGGCCTGGCCGCCGTGGAGGCACAAGACCGTCGCGCCTTGGTGGAGGAGGAATCCGGGCATGGCTAGGGATGCGTTAAGAGAGTTCGGTCGGGTCTTCGGGGCGTTGCCGGACCCCCCGTCCCATCGCCCCTCGCTCCGCTCAGCGGGCGACGGGACTGTCCCCCTTGAAGGGGGACAGCTTTCCGAGCTGGGAGCCCTTCGGCTCCGCTCAGGACAGGCTCCGCGACCTGCCGGAAAGCGGGGGGTCCGGGTACCGCGTGCGGTTGCTCCGACCTGACTATGGGGTTGAGGTGCTCCATCAGATCACGTCGAGCGCGCCGTCGTTGACGGAGACTTGGGGCCCGGTCAGGCTGATCGTCGCGCCCATCCCGTTGTCGATCTCGATGCCGGTCGCGCTCAGCACGATCTTCTGCCCGCTCGACGTCTCGAGCGTGATCCCGCCGACGCCCGGCGTGTCGTCGAGCGTGACCGTCTGCCCGCCCTCGGTCACGACCATCACCTTCTTGTAGGGCGGCGCGAGGAGGACCGGCGGGACCTCGGCCGCCGAGCCCCACCAGCACCCGGACCAGATCGGGTACTCGGGGTCGCCGTGCTCGAACTCGATCCACACGCCCGCGCCGACGGTGGGGAGGGCGAAGAGCCCCGTCTGGTCGCCGCCGAACGGGGAGCACGGGAGCGCCCACCCGCTCTCCTGGTCGCCCAGCACGTCGGGCACGGTCGCGCGGACGCGCCCGATCATCAGCGGGTCGCTCGTGTCCGAGACCACGCCCCGGTACTTGCCGAAAAAGGGCCGCTTGCTCATGGCACGACAAAGGGCGTCAGGGTGCCGGTCCCCTCCCGGCTGATCGTGAACGACTGGCGGTAGGCGCCGTCGGCCAGCGTGTGGGTCACCCGGCGGACGTAGTAGAACCCGTCGTAGCTCAGGCCCGCTCCGCGGACGCCGACGAGCCCGCGCGCGCGCAGGGCGCCGCCGTACCGGGCCGCGTCGAGCTCGCCCGAGCCCGTGACGGGGTCCGGCGCCCGGGTCGCCGCGGCCACCACCGACGTCATGGCCTCGGCCGGCCCCTGGTTCGCCGTCTCGCGGACGAGCGTCGTCCGCCGCGCGGGCAGCGGCGACAGCGACAGCGGCGGAACCCTCAGCGACGGCAACGTCGGGATCGGGATGGCCGTCTTGAGGAACGGCTCGACGACCGTCGCTTGGGGCGCGACCGGCGCCAGCCCGTCGGCCGCGAACTGGAGCGACTCGACGTTGGTCGCCGTCCCCATGCCGACCGTGAGCGCGCGCTGGGGCAGTCCGAGCCGGACCTCGGGGCCCCACGTCGCCGTGTTGACGCCCGGCGCGGCCGGCTCGATGGCGAACACGTAGCCGTTGCGGGCCGCCAGTCGCCGGACGAACGCGAGGTCGGTCTCCTGCTGGCGCGTGATCCGGAACAGCTCGATCGGCACGTCCGCCGACGGCGTCACCACCGGGACCAGGCCATATTGGGCGTACGACGCCAGGATCTGCGTCACGATGAGCCAGTCGGGCTGGTTCGGGTACGCCTGGCTCTTCTCCTCCAGGTCCAGCATCACGCCGACGCTCTTTCCCGTCACGCGGAGCGTCGACTGCCCGGGCTCGTTGCTCGGCGTCACCTGGTGGTGCGTCACGATCCCGTCGATGAGCACCTCGGGCACGACCCCGAATGCGACGGCCACGACGACGCGGTTGAACAGGTCGACGGCGCCCGTCTGGAGCACCGTGTAGTCGAGCAGGCCGCCCTTGGCCAGGCGGAACACGATCTGGAAGCCGTCCTCGCCGTCGGCGTCCTGGACCACCTCGACCTGCTCGACGGCCTGCACCACCTCGGGCCCCGCGGGGAGCGGGACCGTGGCTCCGGTCAGGAGCACCAATCGAGTGCCGAGCACGCCGTCGAGCATCACATCTGGGGCAGCGCGATCCGAATCCGCTCGCCGACCTCGTCGGTCAACTCGGTCGGGTGGATCACGAGGTTGGCGTCGGCCACGCGCCAGAACTGGAGCGGGTCGCCGAGGTACCGCGCCGTCACGACGTCGAGCCGGTCGCCGGCCACGACGGTGTGCTCGGCGAGCGTCTCGGCCTCGGTCGCCGGCGGCGGGAGGAACCGGCGTCGGACGTAGCGGACCTCGCGCGTCCCCGCCCCGTCCGTGACGACGAGCGTGGCGACGGCGAGGTCGGCGTAGCGGCCAGTGTTGGTCATGGGGCTAGAAGCTGATGGAGCCGGAAATCGATCCCGCGACTTGGCCCGCGCCGTGCATCGTCGCCATCCCCTCTTTGAGGATCTGGTGGGCCATGTAGAGCGCGCCGCCCGGGCTCAGCAGGCCGAGGTCGTGGTGGCTCAGCACGCGCATCGTGAGCGTGACGTCGGCCAGGATCGGGTTGAGGTCGGGGTCGAACTGCTTTTCCTGGATCGTCAGGCTCGTGATGCGGACGGGCAGGACGCGCTTGAGGCCCCAGTAGAACAGCGTCAGCGGGGCCTCGGGCGCCATCACCTCGACCGCTCCGGCCGCCTTCAGCACCTCGTTCCGGATCACGGCGACCGACTTCGGGTAGAGCAGCATCTCGAGCGACGCCAGCGCCGGGTACAGCCCCGTCGCCGCCGCCAGCCCGTCGGACTGCTCGAGCTGGTCGGCCGCGTCGAGCTCGATCTTTACGCCCGTGATGTCCTCCTTCGGCGGCGCCTTCAATCGGAGCGCGTCGCCCTGGGCGCCGTCGGCCGTGCTCGTCTGGGCCGTGAGCGTGCGGCTCAGCGTCTCCGGGTTGTACTGGAAGACGACCACGCTGGCGAGCGGGTTGAATTTGTCCAACCCGAGGATGGCGCCCTTCTGGACGCGGGGGGAGCGGGAGAAGCCGGTCATGGTTTCGCTGTGCAATCAGAAGTCGAAGTCCAGGGCCGGGAGGGCCGCCTCCGGCTTCTCGCCGAGGTCGATGGTCGGGGGACCGCTTTCGAGCTTCGTGACAAAGGTCTCGTAGTTATAAGCGTTGTCGAGCGTGCCCCCTTTCCCATGATGCTTGCCCTCGTTGTGGGCCGCTTCGTGGATGATCGTGAGCGCCGTCGAACCACACCCGGGACTGGCGAACTTGGGGCAGATGCTGATCGTCGTCCCTGGGATCGCGCCGGTGGCACAGGTCCCCCGCTTGTCCTCCGTTTTCTTGCAACTCTCCTTGCAGGTGTAGGATTTGCTGTCGAGAGCGTTAGCGATTGCCTCGAACACCTTGGCCACGTCGCTGGCAGCCACGTCGCTGCCGAATGTCTCGCGTAAGGCGCTCCGAGTGGTCGAAATGAGAATGGGTTTCGAGAGCTCTTTATGGGCGTTTTGGGCTTTCTTTTTCGCCGCTGCGATGGAGGACTCGATGAGCTCCTTCCGGTCCTTCGAGCAGCCGGTGATCGTGGCGCGTTGCACCCGGTGGCTTACGCCCTCGCCTTGCTGTACGACGTGCGTTAGCTCGTGCGCGAGCAGCCTGTGTCCCTCCGACGTCTTCGGCCGGTACTCGCCCGCCCCGAACGCCACGTCCCGCCCGACGGTGTACGCCCGTGCGCCTACCTCCCGAGCTGAGGTCGCCGCCCGGGCGTCGGTGTGAATGCGGACGCCGGAGAAGTCGTGGCCGATCCGAGCTTCCATGAACTGCCTCGTCCTGCCGTCGAGCGAACGGCCGGACGAGGCGAGCACGGCGCCGACGGAGGCGGGCGCCTCCATGCCAGCGCCTCCCGTCCCGACGCGCTGGACTTCGAGCGGCGCCGCCAGCGGGGCCGCGTCGGCGGGTGCGCGCGTCACGGCGTCGGCGACGCGGTCGGCCTCACGCTCGAATCGGTCGTCGGGGGCGCCGACGCGGAGCTTGGTCTGGAGTCGGCGCTTCCGGCGGCACTCGGCGCACTCGCCGGTCGGACCCGAACGGCCGCTGCACGCACACGGCTGGAGGGCACCTGAATGAGAAACGTCCACTTTTCTATGATGTGTTTCGACAATGCGCATGATCCTCTAATGGTAGAGTCCTCTGCTTTTATGAGATTTGTCACTCCATATAAAACCGTCTGTGCCATCATCGTTGCAGCATAGGCATTTGAATATGCTCATAGGAACACTGTGTTTTCCTACGTAACAATGATAAGACCATCCTGGTTGATAATTGCAATCGTAAACTATTGATTCATAGTTATCAATTCTTGCAGGTGAACAATCTATTATAGTATCTTGACTAACATTTTTATGAAAATATTGCATTATTATCTCGTCTCTATATAATTCGCTTGACTCATATTCATTACATACATACATAGTCTTGTCAACGCATCTGTCTCTTTGATTTTCATGGCTTGGCTCTGTAGGAGGCGAATCGCTTCCCTCATCCGGTACCGGTTTGGGAACAGGTTTCGGGGTCGGCGATGATGAAGTTGAAGCTGCCAACTGATCAGCGAGCTCCCAAAGCACGTCCCACAAACGGACGATGTCGTAAACCGTCCAGACGGCGAGGCCGAGAGCGATGAGATCGCCGGCCGGAATGGGGCCGTCTGCGGCGGCTATCGTCGCCGCCGTTCCACCCCGGAGCGCGAATTGTGCGACGACTATCTTCCAGAAGTGGCCCCACCCTGCCTTCGCGACAACTCGGTGCGTGGCTCCCTCGCGCGCGACTGTCTGCGCTGTCCTTTGAGCGAGCTGTCGGGCGACCTCCTTCTCGTCCACAAACCGTTGGACGACCCTCCCTGAGCGTTGTTGGGCAACATGCATTAGCTCGTGCGCGAGCAGCCGCCGCCCCCCGGCCGTGTCGGGCCGGTACTCGCCCGTCCCGAACGCCACGTCCCGCCCGACCGTGTACGCCCGTGCGCCTACCTCCCGAGCTGAGGCCGCCGCCCGGCTGCCCGTGTGCACCCGCACGCCGGAGAAATCGTGGCCCATCCGGGCCTCCATGAACTGCCGCGTCTCGCCGTCAAGCGGCTGGCCGGGCGACGCGAGCACGGCGTCGACGGACGCGGGCGCCTCCACGCCAGCGCCTCCCGTCCCGACGCGCTGGACTTCGAGCGGCGCCGCCAGCGGGGCCGCGTCGGCGGGTGCGCGCGTCACGGCGTCGGCGACGCGGTCGGCTTCGCGCTCGTAGCGGTCGCCCGGCGTGTTGACGGTGAGCTTGGGCTGGAGCCGCGTGCGCGCGAGCCGTTTGCGACGACACTCGGCGCACTCGCCGGAGGGGCCTTTCTGTCCCCCACACGCGCACCGCTGAAGCATGCTGGACGAGCGCACGGGCTCGGGAGCCGTCCGGTGGGTCGGAGAAAGCACGGGGGTCTTCATCGTTCCGAAAGGCGGGTGTAGATCTGCCGGCCGACGTGCCGCCCGACGCCCTCGGCGTCCGTGCCGGGCGGCAAGCCGAAGGCGCCCCCATCCAGATGCGGCCGGCGGAGGTCCCGGTCGAGCGCCGGCACGCCGCCCTCGGCGACGAGCCGGGCGACCTCGGCCTGGATCGCGGCGGCCACGGCGTCGCCGTCGAGCGGGCCGAGCCCGTCGAGGACCAGGCGGTCGATGTGGAGGTGGAGCGTCATGCCCAGTCGGCGATCTCGCGGTCGGTGAGCGGCTTTTCGAGTTGGGCGTAGACGTCGCGCGCGGCGTCGCGGACGTGGCCCATCGTGACCGGTCCGCCGGCGGCGGCGGCCCGGAAGGCGGCGTGGAGCGCGACGGTCCGGATCGTACCGCCGGTCGCGTTGAGCCGGGCGAGCGCCGCCGGCTCGAGCCCGTCGGTTGGCGTGGCGGCCGGGAACACGCCGCGCCACAGGGCCGCCCGCTGGTCGGCGTCGGGGAACGGGAAAGCGACGCGGAAGCGGAGCCGGCGCTCGAAGGCCGTGTCGAGGGCGCCCTTGAGGTTCGTCGTCAGGATGGCCAGCCCGCGGTAGGCCTCCATCCGCTGCAAGAGGTAGCTCACCTCGAGGTTGGCGTAGCGGTCGCGGCTGTCCTTGACCTCGCTCCGCTTGCCAAAGAGCGCGTCGGCCTCGTCAAAAAGCAGGACGGCCCCGCCGGCCTCGGCGGCGTCGAACACGCGGCGGAGGTTCTTCTCGGTCTCGCCGATGTACTTGCTCGTGACGGCGCTGAGGTCGATGTGGTAGAGGTCGAGCCCGAGCGCGTGCGCCAGCACCTCGGCCGCCAACGTTTTGCCGGTCCCGCTGGGGCCGCTGAACAGGGCCGTGATGCCGAGCCCCTTGCCCGACCGCGCGCCGACCCCCCACGCCTCGTGGACGCGGAGCCGGTGGCGGACGTGGGCCTCGACGGAGCGGAGCACGCGGAGCGGCGCCGGGGGCAGGACGAGGTCGTCCCAGGTCGCGCGCGGTTCGACGACGTGGGCGAGCCCGTCGAGCCCCTGGCGGGCCTGGAGACGGCAGGCGTGCCAGAGCGCATCGCCCGGCTCGCCGCCCCCGTCGAGGGCCCGTGCGCCGGCCGCGCGAATGGCCGGCCCGCTCAGGTCGAACTGGTCCGTCACCCGGTCGACGTGCCCGTTGAGCCGGCCGGCGGCCTCGCCCAGCGTCTCGGCCCAGAGCGCGCGCTGCTCCGCCCGTGTCGGCCGGCCGACGTCGAAGGCGACCGAGGGCCGGTGACCGAGCGCGATCCGCTCTCGACACGCGACGAGGAGCGGCCCGCCGACCTCATCCGCAAACCGACGGACGCGCCCGGCCTGGGCGGCGTCACCGACATCGAGGTCGTGGGCGTCGAGCAGGAGCCCAGCCCGGCTCAGGACCGACTCGCGCGTCCACAGCCGGAGGAGCGCGTCGAGCTCGTGGACGCCCGTCGGGATCACGCTGGCCGGCATCCGGAACAGCCCGAGCCCGAGCGCCGCGCACGCACCGGCCGCCACGTCGCGCGCGCCGGCCGCCTCGGCGCCGCACAACTGGACGGCTGGCAGCACGCCGCTCGGGTTCCTCTGCCACACGCCCGCGACGGCGTCGGCCGTCTTGCGGTGGGACGGGACGAGGGGCGCGGCCTCCACGCCCTGGACGAACCCGACCAGGTTCTCGTCGAGCGGCGCGACGCCCATCAGGTGGTGGAGCACGCGCTCGTCCAGGCGGAGCGGGCTGTCGACGAGCCGTTCGCCCGGGCGGACCTCGACGATCCGCCACTGGCGGAGCGGGGCCGTCGGCGCGAGCGCGCTCCAGTGCGCGCCGGCGAGCGCGGCCAGCGCCAGGCCGAACGTGGGGCGCGGCGTCGGCCCGGAGGCTTGGGCCGCGGCGCACGCGTGGGCGAACGACGTGTCCAACTCGACCCCGGCGCACAGCAGGACGACGGCGCTCTCGAACGGCGAGAGCCTAAACGCCTGGACGAGGTGGTCGAGCGCGGGCGGCCCGGTTGGCTCATCGGCCGCTGACGTCGGCGATGGGACCAGGGTTGGCCCCTCACCCTGTCCCTCTCCCGGGGGGAGAGGGGACCTCGCAGGGTTGCTCGCGGCGGCGTGCGCGTCGAGCGCGGCGCGGACCTCCGCCAGCGCGACGGTGAGCGCGCTGGGATCGGGCTCGCGCCACGTCGCAGGGGCGTCGGTGCGGCTCATGCGAGAGTCACCTCCTGGGACGGGTCGAACGTGGGTGGCGAGGTCGCCCGGTCGATGAACACGCTCTCGACGCCGTCCACCCGGAGCCGGGCGAGGTAGGTGCCGGCCTCGGCGTCGTCCATCACGAACGACAGCGTCGCGGTGGTCGCCGTGATCGGCTCGGCGGGAATCTCGCGCGACCCGACCACGAGCGACGCCGTCTGCTCGGGCCGGACGTGTGGCACCACGGGGACCTCGATGAGCGCCGTCCCGTTGCTGAGCGTGACCGTGACCCCAACGACGTCCATCGTCGGGGCGAGCGCGAGGGGGAGCGTGTTGGTCGTGAGGTCCCGGCCGTCGCGCGTGAGCGAGATCTCGACCGTGTAGAGGCCCGCGGGCCACTCGGCCGGGGTGCCGGTCGGGACCGTGACCGTGATCGCGTCGGCAACGACCGCGTCGGGCGTCAGGGTGTGGGCTGCGTCGAACCGCGTGTGTGAGACCGTGACGCGGTGGCCCGATCCGTCGAGGTGGTGCCCGCTCAGGACGACGGCGTCGCCGATCTGAGCCGCCAGCTGGGACGCGGGCGCGTCGAGGCCGGTGAGCGTGGGGACCGGGGGGATCAGCCCGGTGATCGCGATCACCCCTCGCTCGTCGCCCGTGACGGGATCGCGGGGGCCGCGCGTCAGGACGGGGAGCGGCGTCCGCACCGGCTCCTCGGCCTCGACGAGCACGACGGAGGCGCGGTAGGCGGCCGAGGGCCGGTAGCTGGTTTGGAAGGCCGACCACAGCTTCGAGACGCGCTCGGCCTCCATCGGCTCGGGCATGAGCTTGACCAGTTCGACCTGGTCGGCCAAGGCGGAGCCTGCCAACCGCCCGTCGAGGATCGTCCCGTTCTGCAAGACCGCGCGGACCGTGGCGCGGTCGAGGACCGGGACCTCGTGGAGCCGTTGCATCGCGACGCCCAGCAGGACCTCGGCGTGGAAGTCGTTCGAGGCGTAGGCGGTCAGGAGGTAGTGGAGGTCGAGCGCGAGCGGCGGGTTCGAGAGCCGAGCGCCCCGGCCGTTGCGCGACGGGAGCCCCGCGTTGCGCCATCCCGCGTTGGGCGAGGTCCCGTAGAGGTACACGTTGATCCCGTTCGGGCCGGCGTCGCCCAACGTGATCTGGTCCGGCGCCACGGCGGTCACGGCGGCGTCCGGCACGATCGTGCTCACGTCGTGGTCCACGAGCGCGTCGTGGACCGTCTCTCGGAGGACGGCCGTGACCGAGGCGAGGGCGAGGGCGCTGCTCATGACGACGCCTTCAGGTAGTCGTCGAGCGAGACGAGCGGCGCGGGACGCGCGGCCCGGCGCGGACGTGCGGCCGGCGGCTCGGCCCGGACGGCCCGCACCTCAACCCGCCCAATAGAGACGTGGACCGTCGGCCCAGGCTCGGGGGGTGGAGTGGGGGAGGCCGCGTTCTTCCGTCGCGGTCCCGCTCGCGCGACCGGTGCCCGACGCTGCGTCCGGGGCTCGGGACCGGTAGGCGCCGGCTCCGCCGGGGGTGAGTGTCGGAGCGACTCCACGGGTGGCGCGGCAGGCCCGCGCGGTCCTCCAGAACGGCGCGGCGGCTCGGACTCGGGGGCTGGCGGGGGAGAGGCGTCGCCGAGGGATGGCGCTGATAAAGCGGGGAGAGAGCGGCGGGGCTCCAGACGGGCCGTCGGCGGCGGTGGAGCGGCGACGGCTGGGGACCGAGGCGGGGAGGTGGGGGCTGGCGCGTTCGGTCGGCGCGACTCCTCCACTCGCGGGGTGCTGGATGGGCCGGGCCCCGGTGGCTCGGCCCGCCAGGCCTCCGTCGCAGCGGGGTCGTCGGAGCGCGCAGGCGGGGGCGTGCCCGTTCGCGACGGGCGTGTGTTGGGAGAGGGCGCGGCGTCCAGGACGACGGTCGCTGGAGCGACGGGCCGGGCCGGGCGGGGGTCCGGACGGCTCGGCTTGGGAGCCTGCTTGCGCGGCGGATGAGCGGCCTTCTTGTCAGGTCGCAGTCGGTCGTCGGGGCGCTCGGGTTCGAGGGCCGAGGGCGCCCTCGCTGGGCGAACCACCGGGACCTCCGTCGAGAGCGGGACCTCTGCCGGGAGGACGTCGAGCGGGATCGCCGGTCCGGTGAGCGGCCCGAGGCCGGCCGGCGGCTCAAACAGGGACCGGCGGCGCGGGCGCGGGCCCGGCTCGGCCCCGTGGCTCCGGTCGATCAAGCGCTGGAGGAACCCGCTCATGACCCCAGGAGGCGGAGGTACTGGTCCCGGCGCCACGCGCTCATCGCCAGCACGTCCCGCTCAGCCCACCCGTACGCCGACGCGAGCCGGTGGACGTCGTGCAGCACGCGCGGCGCCCAGGCCTCGACCTCGGCCCAGACGAACCCCGCGACGTCGAGCGGCTCGAGCCACCCGTGGTCGCACGCCGGGCACGACAAGGCGAGCTCGACGTCGGCCAGGGGGTCGGCCTCGGCCATCGCCTGGGCGGCGGCCTCGGCCACCGCGTCCGGGAGCGCCTCGACGGGCGCGCCGTCGGCGTAGTGGGCCCCCACGACGCACCGCGCCAGCAGGGCGTCGGGCGTCTCGGCCGCCGCCAAGTCGGCGCTGGTCGGGAGGCGGACCGTCGCGCGGACGCCGCCGTGGTCCACCTCCAGCGGGGCCGGCGCGTGGTTGTCGGGCGCCGAGGCGAGGAGGTCGGCGACGCCGAGGTCGAGGTCGAGGCGCTCGTCGCACGCCGGGCACCGCGTTTCGAGCTCCAGCGTCGGCCCGAGCGTCCGCTCGCGGAGGTCGAGCAAGCGGGCGTCGCGGCGGCCGATGGGGAGCGCGGCCAGGGCGTCCGGGGACGTCTCTGGATGGGCGGCGCCCAGGAGCAGCAAGGCCCGCTCGACCGGGGGCCGGCCGCGCCCGCGCTCGCAGACGTCGAGGAACTGGGAGGCGGTCGGGGGCATCACGGGCGGGGCGGGCGCTCAGGTCACGGGACGGGCGGCGCGTTACAGCGAGGGCTCCGTCGGCTCGGAGACGGCGTCGTCGCGCTCCCACCCCTCGTTCTCGATCTTGATCGACTCGATCAGGACGGCCTCGCCGTTGGCGTCGAGGTCGGCGAGCGCCTGGTACTCCGAGACCCAGCAGCGGTACACCTTGTAGGCCAGCGCCTTCTGCCCGGCCTCGTTGAACACCTCGATGATGAGGTCCTTGCGGAAGTCGGCGAGCGAGACCTCGGAGCCCAGGCCCGCGCCGAACCCCCAGACCTTGTTGGCCCACTGCTCGAACTCGAGGTCGTGCGTCTTGCCGCGTTCGAGCGTGATCGCGTCGTACTCGGTCCGGCCCGGCGACTTCCGCGACGTGCTCGGGTCGGCCCCGTCCCGGTGCTCGACGAGCTTAGTCGACCGCTTGAGCGCGCCGACCTTACTCACGCCGGCCACGGCGCGGCCGTCCATCACGACGCGGAATTTGAAGTTCTTGTACGGGTCGAACCGTTCGGGATTGACGCTGAACTGGGGCATGGGAGGACCGGGCGAAGGGCGAGGAGCGGGGCGGGGCCGTCTGGGCTAGACGTCGAGCTGGCCCGCCATCTGCTGGATCTTGACGATGACGAACTCGGCCGGCTTGAGCGGGGCGAACCCGACGACCACGTTGACGATGCCGCGGTCGATGTCGGCCTGGGGGTTGGCCTCGGCGTCGCACTTGACGAAGTAGGCCGAGGACGGCTTCGCACCCTGGAAGGCGCCCTGGCGGAACAGCGTGTGCATGAACGTGCCCACGTTGAGCCGGATCTGGGCCCACAGCGTCTCGTCGTTCGGCTCGAACACGACCCACTGCGTCCCTCGGAACAGGCTCTCCTCGATGTAGAGCGCGAGCCGTCGGATCGGGACGTACTTCCACTCGCTCGCGAGCGCGTCGGCGCCGTCGAGCGTCCGGGCGCCCCAGGCGACGGTCCCGAAGACCGGGAACGTCCGGAGCGCGTTGATCCCGAGCGGGTTGAGCACGCCGTTCTCGGCGTCGGTCAGCGTGTACTCGAGCCGCTGGGTCCCGCGGAGGACGGCCTCGGTCCCGGCCGGCGCCTTCCACACGCCGCGCGTGGCGTCGGTCCGGGCGTAGACGCCGGCCATGGTCCCGCTCGGGGCCACCTCGCGGAGCCGGAAGTCGTTGAGCGGGTCCGGGACGGCCGGGCGCGGGTAGTACAGCGCGACGTTCTTGTGGCGGAGGTTGGCGCCGTCGGTGCCCAGCCACGTCTCGATCTCGGTCGGCAGGTCGAGCGGGTTGTCGGCTGGCTGGGGCGCGTCGAGGATGTAGAACGCCCGCTCGCGCTCGGCGAGCAACGTCGCGGCCGTAGCGACGGCAGCGGCGTCGGTCGTCGTCAGCCGCATGGTGTCCGGGACGGACAGGAGGTTGAACAGGTCGATGTCGAGGAGCGCGAACAGGCCCGTCTTGTCGGCCTCGGTACCGATCAGAGCTGCGGCGTTCGGCAGGCTCCCATCAGCACCCGCCTGCTGGGCCGCCGGGGTTCCAGGGAGGATCTGGGCGCCCGCTGCGGTCGGGGTCCCGAGCACGTACTGCTGAACGTTCGTGCGGCCGGCATTGTCGAGGCCGAGAAGTCCGGCCAGCGTGTCGCCGTCGGCGCCGACGTCGGAGAACGTGACCACGGAGGTCGCGCCGGACGAGCTCACGTGGAGGTGCTGCTGGGTGGCGGCCGTCCCAATTGCGCGCACGGTCACGGTCGCCAGTGACAAGTGAGCCGCGCGGATCTTCGACTGGAGGTCGGCCGCCAGTGCGGCGACGGATGACGGGGTGCCGGCGTCGACCCCGACGGCGTACGTCGTCGTGCCCTCATCGACCGAGACCTTCAAGGTCTCACCTCCGCTCAGCCCGTCGAGGTCGACCGGGCCGCTCAGTGTACCCGAGTGGGCTGGCCGCGCCATCGCATCCGGTGTCCCGACGGCCTCGGCCCGGACCAGCGCCGAGCCTCCGTTCACCACGTCCACGACGTATCGCGAGCTCGCCGGGTCGAGCGTGAGGTTGCGGAACACCTCGGTCGCCACCGTCTGCGTCCGACCGTCGGCCACGCCGACCTCGACGACCGTGAGGTTGAAGGTCGTCGCCGGGTCTACGGTGTTGTAGTCAACGAGGGCGTGGAGGGCGTTGCCCCACGTCCCCTCGCTCGCGGCGGTCAGCGTGAGAAGCCCCGTGGGTCCGTCGGCGGAACTGCCGAGCACAACGGACGCGGCGGCCGGTGCCGCATCCACGCCCCCGGTCAGCGTCGTCACCCCGGCGTCCGGCCGGCCGGACGCACCGGCGGGGAGGGTGGCCGTCACGAGGTCCGACCCCGAGGCAGCGTTGATAGCGTCTCTCGCTTCCGCCAGTGTCACGTTGAAGTGAGTCTCCGTGGTCGAGAGAGGTCCCTCCACTGAGATGATCAAGTTGAACCTCGTCGGCGTGGTGGCGTCCTCGTGGCTCACTCCGACACGGATTCCGTTCCCGTACGCACCGGCGGTCACCGCGTCGAGGGTCAGCACGTCGTCCGTCCCGTCCCGGAGGGTGACGCTCGCTGTGGCCTCGGTGACGGTCGCCGCCGTCCGGACGACGTAGGCCTGGCCGCCGCCGTTGAGGAAGAACTGCTGGATGGCGTAGGCGGCCTCGCTGTCGGCACGGAGCCCGCCGAAGGCCCGCTCGAAGTTGCCGAAGTTGAAGATGCGGACGGGCCGGTTCATCGGCCCGCGCGAGAAGTAGCCCAGGAACGCGGCGACGGAGGTGGCGACCCCCGTGATGGTCCGCACCCCGCTGGGCACCTCCTCGATGTAGACGCCGGGATACGTCGGGGCAGTAGGCATTGCTCGAATCAGCTAATGGTCGGCGTCGCCCCCGCGGAGGGGCGAGACGCCAGGGAGCAGGTGGGGGCGCGTGCCGGCCGGCCCGTGTCGCTCCGCATGGCCGGCGTCGCCCCGAGAGGGGAGTCTAGGGTGAGCCGTTGGAACGCCCGCCGTTATGCGTTAAAAAACTTGGCTGTTGTCACAGGCAACGGGTCCGCTTCCGTCTGAGGCCAGTCGCGAGCCGAGACTGCCGCGCGGGGCCTCGGTGAGACGCTTGCTAACCGTCGGTACCAGAAACCGCCGCCCGGCCTGTCACCCTCGCTCGCACCGAATCCACGGGCCGTGCGCACGACCGATCGGCCCCCGTGCGTAGGCTGCGCTCCAGGCTGAACCCACCCCCACGATGATCGGACCCGTCGGCCACGTCTCTCTCGTCGTCGCCTTTGTCGCGTCGCTGGCGGCGCTCGTCAGCTTCGTCCTCGCCTCGCGCGGGACCGACCCCGAGGCGCAAGCGGCGTGGGCCCGGATCGGACGGTGGAGTTGGGCCACGATGGGCGCCGGCGGCGTCGTCGCGGCGGCCATGCTGTGGACTGGCCTGTTCGGCGGCCACTACGA
Organism: Rubrivirga sp.; assembly: GCF_965213695.1. Lineage (GTDB taxonomy): Bacteria > Bacteroidota > Rhodothermia > Rhodothermales > Rubricoccaceae > Rubrivirga. The sequence continues at coordinate 962,219 of NZ_OZ243912.1, forward strand.
CCTGGCCTACGTCTACCAGCAGACGTCCGAGGCGATGCCGCTGCGGTACCAGTTCTCGGCGTTCTGGGCCGGCCAGGAGGGCTCGCTCCTGCTGTGGGGGATGATGACGGCCGTCGTCGGTGCCTTGCTCATCCGGTGGTCGCTGCGGACGGACGGGGGGCCGGCCGTTGACGAGGCGCGGCGCCAGTTCGCCGGGCCGGTGCTCGCCGTCGTCGCGCTGTGCCAGGCGTTCGTGCTGTCGATGATCGTCGGGCTCCGGCTGGGCCCCGTCGCCGTCGGCGCCGACCTGTTCCAGCCGCTCGCCGACAAGTTCCCGGACGCCCCGATGCTCCAGGTCGCCGGCTTCGTCCCGGCCGACGGGCAGGGGCTCAACGACCTCCTCCAGAACCCCTGGATGACGATCCATCCGCCGATGGTGTTCGTCGGGTTCACGTTGCTGATGGTCCCGTTCGCGTTCGCGGTCGCCGGGCTCGTCCGGCGGCGGTACACGCAGTGGGTCAAGCCGGCGCTGCCGTGGGCGTTGGCGGGCTCGGGCGTGCTGGGCGTGGCCATCATGATGGGCGGGTGGTGGGCCTACGAGACGCTGAGCTTTGGCGGGTGGTGGGCGTGGGACCCGGTCGAGAACTCGTCGCTCGTCCCGTGGCTGTTCGCCGTCGCCGGGTTGCACGCGATGGTGGTCCAGAAGAAGACGGCGGCCGGCCACAAGGCGGCCCTGTGGCTGAGCGTGCTCGCGTTCCAGTTGTGCATCTACTCGACGTTTCTCACCCGGTCCGGCATTTTGGGCGACGTCTCGGTCCACAGCTTCGTCGACCTCGGCCTGTACAACCAGCTGTTGCTCTGGATCACGACGGTCGGGGCGCTGGGCTTCGGGCTGCTCGTCTGGCGCTGGCGCGACCTGCCGGCGCCGGCCACGCCGCCGGCCGTGCTCAGCCGCGAGTCCCTCGTGTTCACGGGCGCGCTCCTGCTGGCCGTGACCGGCGGCGTGATCGCGCTTGGGACGTCGGCGCCCATCTTCGGCCAGCTGTTCCGCGACAACCCGAGCGCCGTCCCGGTCGCGTTCTACAACACGTGGACGCTGCCGCTGGCGGTCGGCATCGCGTTTTTGGCGGGGATGGGCCAGCTGTTCTGGTGGCGCAAGATGACCGTCGAGGACGCCAACCGCGTCCTGTTCCGGCCCGTCGTGGCCACCGTCGTCTCGACCGCCGCCGTGGTCCTGCTGACGCCGTTCGTGCAGGAGACCGTCGCGCCGGGCCCGGGCCTGGGCGTCGAGGCGCCCCCCGGGACGGTGGCCCCGGCGGAGGCCGGGTTGCTGCCCGCCGCCGTGTCCGGCTTTTTCGGGACGCACGGGACGAGCCTGCTCCTCCTCCTCCTGCTGTTCTCGGCCTTCTTCATGCTGTGGGGCAACCTCAGCGTGATGTGGCGGGTCGGGAAGGGGAACCTCAAGATGGTCGGCGGGAGCCTGACCCACGTCGGGTTCGGCGTGCTGCTCTTGGGCATCTTCGCGTCGTCGGTGTTCAACGACCCGATCTCGGACGGGGCCGGGACCGACGTCCAGGGCAGCCGCGAGAACGTCGTCGTCCCGCTGGGGCGGACGGTCGCGGCCGACGGCTACCGCTGGACCTACGCCGGCCAGGAGGTGAACGACGACGGCCGGCCGGTCTACGTGATGGACGTCGTGGACCGGCGGGGCCGCCAGTTCCAGACGCGGAACGTGGTCTACAAGGACGGCCGCGACCAGTGGATCCAGCAGCCCGACGTCCGCGAGGGGATCACGCGCGACTTGTACGTGGCCGTCTTCCCGTCGGCGATGAGCGAGAATCCGGCGGAGGGCCAGGCCGAGGTCACGCTCGCCCGCGGTGACTCGGTGACGCTGGCGACGCTGGCACACGACCACGCCTTTACGGTCACGTTCCAGGACTACGAGCTCGAGGTCGACCTCGACGCGGTCGGGCTGGAGCGCGACTCGGTCGACCTGGCCGTCGCCGCGCGCTTGGACGTCCGCAACGAGACGACGGGCGAGAGCCGCGTGCTCCGGCCGGTCTACGTCATCACGACGGACCGGCGCCAGCAGTTCGTCCAGAACCGGGCCGTCGACTGGGGGCTCGGAGCGGCGTTCGCGGGCATGGTGGTCGACGAGGGCGCCATCCGGCTGGTGTTCGACGGGGCGACGGTGGCCGCCGAGGAGTGGGTCGTGGTCCAGGCCTACGAGAAGCCGTTCATCTCGCTGCTGTGGATCGGGACCGGGCTGGTCGGGCTCGGGTTCGGCGTCTCGTTCCGTCGGCGGATGGGGGAGGCGCGGCGGTAGCTGGGGCGCCGGCGCAACCCGGCGCGGGCGAGACCGTAGCTCCGTCCTCTTTCTCCCGCCTCCCATGCGCCTGTCGCTCGCCCTCCTCGCCGCCCTTTTTCTCGCGGCCCCCGCCTCGGCCCAGGCCGACACGCTCGTCGTCGTCCCCGGCGACGGCACGCTCGTCACCGACTGGGTCACGCCCGGGAGCCGGAGCTACACCATCCGCCTGGTCCAGCCCATGCAGCAGGACATCGGGACGGCCGTCGAGACGGTGACGGTCGCCGGCGGCGAGGTCACGCGCGTGGTGCGCGTCTCGGTCCCGATGCAGGGGGTGACCCAGACCGACTCGCTCGTGGCCGACGCGGCCACGTTCGCCCCGCGCGTCCACCGCTCGACCGGCGGCGCCCAGGAGGCCTCGCTCGAGTTCATGGACGAGGGCGTTGTCGGGATGCTCACGCCGCGCACCGGCGAGGCCGCGACGGTCACGCTGATGACCGACGCGCCCGTGTTCGACTCGGCGTGGCTCGGCGAGATCGCCCAGAGCTTGCCGCTCGCCGAGGGCGCCGTCGCGCGCGTGCCGGTCTTCGTCACGCAGTCGCCGGACGAGGCGGCCGACGCCGTCCTCACGGTGACGGGCCAGGAGACGATGGGCGACCGGACGGCCTGGACCGTCGACGCCCAGATGGGCCCGATGACGATGACCTACGTCGTCGACGCCGAGACGCGGGCGCTGCTCGCGACGCGGTTCTCGCCCCAGCCCGGCGTCCGCATCGAGATCCGCCCGGCGGACTGACTCCGGTCTCGCCGTCGCTCGGGGCTCCACCTGGGCGTCGGTGGCCCACGCCCCCGTCCTCGGCGGGCCCACGTTTGAGGGCCGAGGCGTAGCCGTCGCGAGCCCCGGTCCCGGTCGTCATCGGGGGGCACGGCGTCGTGCCCAGGGGACCCAGCGCGGGTTCGAACCGTACTCCCCGTCCACCCCACCACGCTCTCTACCCCATGCGCTTTCTGCTTCTGGCCGCCCTCGTCCTCGTCGCGGCGCCCGTCTTGGCCCAAGACGCCGTCGTCTTGCGGCCGGGCCACCCGGACCTGATGACGGCCGGGCTCACCGTCGACACCGAGACCGTCGGCATCCGCGTCGTCGAGCCGCGCGCCCAGGACCTCGGGACCGTCGTCTCGACCGTGAGCCGCGAGGGCGACGTGGTCACGGTCGTCACCGAGGCCGACGCGCCCCAGGCGGGGATGGACTACGAGTCGACGGTGACGATGACCTGGCCCACGCTCGCCCCCCGCACCCGGATGCGGACGGCCGGCACCAGCACCGGCACGACCACCTACGACGGCGCCCGCGTGACCGGCCGCTACGGCCGCGGCGACTGGGACCCGCTCCCGTTCGACATCACGCTCCCAGGGCCGGTCTTCGCGCCCGAGGCCGTCCCGCTCGTCGCCCGCGCGCTCCCCTTCCGCGCCGGCTACCGGGCCACCGTGCCGACGTTCACCGCCGACACACGCTTGCGCGACATCTCGCTGACGGTCGTCGGAGAGGAACCGTTCACGCGCGCCGACGGAACGGTGGCCCAGGCGTGGGTCGTCGAGGAGTCGAGCACGGCCCGGGGCAGCTCGGCCCGCCGCCACTTCGTCGACGCCCAGACGCGGGCCCTCATCGCGACCACGTCGACCGCGCGCGGCGGCACCGAGATCGTGAGCGAGCCCGTCACCGAGGCCTCGCTGGCCGCCCTCGCCGCCCAGGCCGCGACGCCGGCCGTCGCGCTCCGCCCCGGCCTCGACCGGCTCGCGGTGGACGCGCTCGCGGACTACGACCGAGCGTGGACCGTCAAGCTCGTCGAGCCGCAGCAGCAGGACATCGGGACGCTCACGCGGTCGGTCGTCATCGACCGCGCCGCCGGCACCTTGACCGTGGAGTCCGAGACGGTCATCGCCATCGCCGGGCAGCAGACGACCGAGCGGTCGGTCATGGCCTACCCGTCGCTCGCGCCCATCTCGACCCGGATCGAGGCCGGCGACACCGTCGTGGACCTGGCCTACGACGGCCTGACCGTCACGGGCACCCGGACGTCCGGCGGCGAGACGACCGACGTCGACTTCACGTTCGACGAGCCGGTCTTCGACCCGTCGTTCGCGGCGGAGGCCGTCCGGCTCGTTACGCTCGAGGCCGGCTACCGGGGGGCGTACCACACGGTCAACCCGAGCGAGGGCCCCATGACCATCGAGTTCGCCGTCGGCGAGCCCGAGGAGGTCGACGGCCGGACGGCGTGGCCCGTCGACGTGGTGGCCGAGGGCGCCCCGGACCAGACGTTCTCGGTCGACGCCGAGACGCGCGAGGTCCTGCGGATCCGGCTCCGGCCCCAGCTCGGTGTCGTCGTCGACATCGTGCCGGCTGAGTAGCCGGCGGCACGGCGAACACGGCCTGAACGCGCCGAGCCCCCCGACGTGTCGTCGGGGGGCTCGGCTGTAATGGATGCGCCCCGGGCGCGGGCGATCAGCCGGCGGCCCCGAGCGCGACCAGCGCCGCGCGCAGCCGGTCCGCCAGGTCGGAGTCGCTCACTCGGTCCCCGTCGAGCGTCTGCTTGACGAACGGGACGGCGAACGAGGCCGCATCGGGGACTGCCGCGTCGAGGGCCGTCAGCGTCTGGCGGAGCCACGCCAGTGCCCGGTCGCCGCCCCGCGCCGACGGCGACGCGCTCAGCGCCGCGACGGGCTTCCGGTAGAGCTCGCCCGACGACACGAGCCAGTCGAGCGCGTTCTTGAGCGCGCCGGGCATCCCGTAGGCGTACTCCGGCGTGCAGATCAGGACGGCATCGGCCTCCCCGACGCGCCGCCGGAGGCGGACGACCGCCAGCGGTGGCCCGTCCGCGTCGAGGTCGGGCGAGAACAGCGGGAGGTCGCCGAGCCCGTCGTACACGTCGACCGTGACTCCGTCGGGTGCCAGGCTCGCGGTGGCCCGGACCAGAGCGGCAGTGGACGAGGCGGCGCGCAGGCTGCCCCCGAGCGCGAGGATTGTCATGGGCCCGGGGGCAGAGCCGCGCGGGCTAGCGCCGGCCGGCGAGCCGGTCGAACGCCTTCTGCTGGTCGGTCCCGGCCGGGACCTGGTACGGGTCCGGCGGGAGGTTGACCATCCGGATCACCGGGTACTCGTCGCGGTGCAAGAACGGCTGGGGCGGCTCCGAGATGTCCTCGCCGATAATCAAGACCATCGTGCCCTGGTCCGTGATCTCGGCGCCGACCGACGAGATCGGGTCGCGCTGGTTCTCGACGTCCCAGGTGTCGGTCCAGTTGTAGAGCCACTGGGCGTCGGGCTCCAGCAGGCGGATGCACCCGTGCGAGGCCGGGCCCGACGTGGGCAGCGCGTACTGGTGCATGTGGATGCCGCGGGCCTCGTGGAGGTTCATCACCCAGTACATCTCCCACAGCTCGGCGTCCGGCGCCGACGAGCCGTAGCCCGGGCTCAGCGTGCTCACGCGGTAGTCCTGCTTCCAGTTCACGTTGAACCGGCCGCTCGGCGTCCGCGCGCTCTCGACGCCCGTGCTGATGATGCCCCACCTCGCCAGCTCGCCGTTCTCGTAGGCGCCCCACGCCTGGATCTGCTTGTCCAAGATGACCACCTTCCCGACCCGCTGCGCGCCGGGGTAGTAGCGCGGGAACGGCGAGTACGCCCGGAAGTCGAGCCCGAAGTGGGTCGGCACGATGAGCGTGTCGCCGGGGCTGAGGTTCTCCAGGTCGTTCCGGTTGAGGAGCCACAACAGCGGCTTGATCACGTCGCGGTCGCCGCCGAACCGGCGGTACAGCGAGAGCCGCGCTTCGAGCCGGTTCTGGCCCTGCGGCACGACGTAGTAGTCGTAGTAGACGCGCGGCACGTCGCGGATCGACTCGGCCGTCCGCCGGTTCATCGTGTCGACGAGCCACGACTGGCTGAAGTAGGTCACGTTGCCGTCCTCGGCGAAGTCGGCCGAGATGGCCGCGTCGGCGGCGAGGTCGGCGCGGCTCTGGGCCGACGCCGGGGCGGCCAGCACCGTGAGGGCGAGGAGGGCGGCGAGGGCGCGCCCCGCGAGCGAGATCGTCGACATGGGATCGAATGCTGAGGTGGGTCGAGTATACCCCGGGGCAACCGGCGGGGTCCGTGCGCGACGCCTGCCACCGGCGTGCCACACGCGGTCGGACGCCTTCACCGCCGGGGAACGCACGCCGCCGACGACGATTGTCCCGGGGGATGTGGACCTTGGACGGGCGGACCTGTGACGCCACGTCCGGCGGATCGGCCGTCCGTCCTGGATGTGGAGGGAGTGGGGGGGACGGGTGTAGAGGGGCCCCCTCCTCCCACGCCCCCACGCTCCTCGCGGATTTGGCCCCACGAGTCCACTCGTCCACAGGTCCACCTTTCCTATCGAACCGGCCGGGCGCCCTCGGCGCGGATCTTCCGGATCTGCTCGGCCGTCGCCAGCACGATGAGCGCGTCGCCGGCTTCGAGCGGCAGCTTGGGGTCGGGGTTGAACCGCCACTCGCCCGAGGCCCCCCGGAGCACGCCGACGACGACGGCGTCGAACTGCCTGCGGAAGTCGACCGTCGCCAGCGAGCGGCCGTCGAGCAGGCTGCCCGCCTCGACCGTCACCTCCTCCAGGTCGACGTCGAGCGCCTTGACGCCCAGCACCTGCTCCATGAACCGGTCGACGCGCGGCCGCAGGATGGTCTGGGCGATCCGGTCCGCCCCGATCTCGGGCGGCGAGATGACCTTGTCGGCGCCGGCCCGGACCAGCTTGTTCAGCGACGTCTGCTCGTTCGTCCGGGCGACGATGAACAGGGCGTCGCCGGCGATCTCGCGCGCCGTCAGGGCCACGAACACGTTCGCGGCGTCCTGGGGCAGGACCAGCACGAGCCCGGCCGCCCGTTCGATCCCGGCCGCCCGGAGCGTCGCCTCCTCCTCGGCGTTGCCCTGGACGAACGGGAGCCCGAGGGCGTCGAGCTGGGCCGCCTGGTCGTCCTGCTGGTCGATCACGACGACGTCACGGTCGGCCGAGACCAGGTCCCGGGTGACCCGGTGACCGATCCGGCCGAACCCGGCGACGACGTAGTGGTCCGACAGGTTGGCGATCCGGCGCTGCATGGCCCGTTGGCGGAGGGTGACGCTCGTGACGACGAGCTGGACGACGCGCGTGGCGATGGTCGCGAACGTACCGATGCCCACGAACGCGAGCCCGACCGTGAACACCATCCCGGCGTCGCTGAGCGGGCGGACCTCCGAGAACCCGATCGTGCTCAGCGTGATGAACGTCATGTAGAAGGCGTCCATCGGCCGCCACCCCTCGATGGTCACGTAGCCCACCGTCCCGATGACCAGGAGCGCCGCCACCGCGACGGTCCCGAGGGCGATCTCGCGCGGGACGGTCGACCGGGATCGGGTGGGCCAGCCGGCCGGACCGGTCACACCGGGAGGGCGAAGGCTCGGGCCGCCCACGTCTCGCCGGCCGGCCGCTCGACGCCGTGCGCGCGGAGGTCGCCGACGGTGGCCGCCGTCACGTCCAGGATCGTCGTCTCAGACCCGGCCTGGCCGGACCGGGTGAGACGGCGGAACGCCGGCCGGGCCACACTCTGCCACGCCCCGTCGGCGTCGCGGTACGTCACGCCGAGCGCGGGCGCGCGGCCGACCCCGTGGGCGTCGAGGGCTTCGGCGACGGCCCGCTCCATCGCGTCGATCCCGCAGCCCGAGACGCCGGCGTTGAGGTCGGCCTCCGAGATCACGGCGCCGACGCCGAGGACCCGGCCGGCGAGCACGGCGGCGTCGGCGCGGACCGGGCGGCCGTGGCTCTGCCACGACGGGAGCCAACCGGCGACGGACTGGCGGAGGGCCTCGGCGGGGCCGGCGCCGAGCGTCCGGTCGAGGGCGACGAGCCACACGCGGGCGGCATCGGGGAGCGGGTCGAGCATGGCCGGAAAATACGGGAGGGGACGGCAGAGGGTGGAGAGGAGAGCGTGGAAGCTGAGCGGTCCTGCTCGCCGGCAGACTCCCCCTTACCCTCCGTCCTCACGCATCCGGCCTCCCCTCGTCGCGGAGCGCCGCCAGCCCCGACAGGTCGACGGCGCGGACGGCCGCCTCCAGGTCGTCGTCCGAGACGCCGGAGCCCGTCACCTCGACGTGGAACCGGTCGGCCACGACCAAGCTGAACTCGCCCGACCGGGCGTCCGCGTCGTAGGAGCGGAAGCCCCGGTTGCCGCCGAACGTGACCGTCCGTTCATACGTCGAGCCCGCCTCGCGGTCGATGTCGGCCATCGTCCAGCCCAGGCCCATCATGGCCATCGACGGGATCGCGCCGTAGTCCATCACGCCGATGTCGATCTGGGCGCCGCCGTCGCCCGGGTAGACGGCCTCGACGCGAGAGATGGAGAACCCCATCGCGCCGTCGGTCGCGCCCTCGACCTCGCCCTGGTCCATCCCCGCGACGGACGTGGGCAGGAGCTCCCGCAGGACCCGGAAGTTGACGGGCTCGGCCGGGGCCCGCTCGGCCGACTCCTGCATCTTCTCGACGGCGCTCTGCATCTCTTGGACGCGGCCCATCATGCCGGGCTCGCCGGTCTCCTCGATGTCGCCGTCGAAGTCGGTGTCGTCGCCGCCGCACGCGGCGAGGGGGGAGAGGAGGGCGGCCAGGAGCGCGAGCGTGAGGCGGGTCGGCATGAAGTCGGGAGGGGTGGTGCACCCCACACTACGCCGTTTCGGTCGCCCGGCCGTCACACGTTCGGGGGATTTGGCCGATTACACGGCCCACGTTGTGTCTGAACCGGAGGAGGCTGTGGGACCGGAGACGGAAGACCAGGGACCGGCTCCCCCGATGAGGATCGGGCGGTCTCCCGTCTTCGGTCCTGACGGACCCAAAGGACCGAGGCGCAACGTGGGCTACATGTTGGGCACGCCCGGGCTCCACTTGAGCACGGTCAGCGTGCCCTCGAGGTCGCTGGCGTAGAGGTAGCCGCCCGGCGACGGGAGCGAGACGCCCCAGTTGCCGTAGAACGCCGCGTCGTCGTTGTCGGGGTGGGTGTCGAAGCGGGCCACCTCGACCGGGTTCGCGATGTCCGAGATGTCGAGGACGTAGACGCCCGAGGCGTAGTGGGAGACAAAGGCGTAGTCGCCGTCGATCTGGACGTTGTGGGCCAGCCGGCTCGTGCCGAGCCAGTCGCCGACGAGGGTCGGGTTGTCCGCGTCGGAGAGGTCCCACACCTTGACCGTCTTGTTGACCGTCTCCTCGGTCGTCAGCGCGTGGCGGCCGTCGGCCGTCGGCCAGATGTTGTGGACGTAGCCCGGCTGCGGGACGTCGACGCGGCCGATGAGCGCGGGGGCCGTCTTGTCGGTCATGTCCCACATCGAGAACGTCGGGCTCCGGCCCTCGGCCACGTAGAGCGTGTCGCCCCGGGCGAACACGTCGTGCGAGTCGGGGACCGTCACCTCGGCCACGTCGACCGGTCGGATCGGGTCCGACAGGTCGACCACGACGATCCCGTTGCCGTCCGAGTTCAGCATGTAGGCGTAGCCCGTGACCGTGTCGATGGACAGGTTGTGCGACGACACCAGCCGGTCGTTCTCGCCGCGGACGACGGCGATCTCCTCGGCGTGGTGCGGCAGCCCGCGCAGGTCGATCACCTGCAACCCCTCGTTCGGGCCGTAGGCCTCGGTCGAGATGTAGGCGAACGACCCGTACGTCTTGATGTCGCGCCAGTAGAACGGGGCGTCCTTCGTCGGGCCCGGGATCTGGGCGACGACCTCGAGCGACGGCACGGCCACAATCGCGATGCCCTCGACGTTGCCCATGATCGCGTACTCGGACCCGTCGTTGGCTGTGTACGCCCACACGTCGGACCCACCGACGACGTCGGGGATGCCGATGCTGCCTTCGGCGCGGGGCTCGTCGGCGCCGGGCCGGGGGATGGTGGGCAGCTCGACGGTCCCGATGAGGTCGAGCTGCTGGGCGCGGACGGGCGCGACGAGGAGGGCGGCGAGGGCCGCGGCGGCGAGGAGGCGCATGGCGGGGTGGGGTGGGCGTGACCGTCAATCTAGGTCGCGACGCCGGTTCCCGGACGGGGGGTTTAGGAGCGACGCAGGGCGAGCGCACGCTCGAACGGCGCCTCGGCACCGGCTGGCGGACCCCCCGTCCGCACGCCCCTCGCTCCGCTCAGCGGGCGCCCGGACGGTCCCCCTCGAAGGGCAGGGCTGCTAAATTCTTTGTCGACTCTACAAATAAGACGAGTCATTCCCGCGCACGCGGGAATCCATGCGAGGCCGGATCAGCGAGCGAGCCCGTATGGGTCCCCGCGTGCGCGGGGATGACTCCTGTTTTTGGGTGCTTGATTTGCAGGTTTGACCAGAACTTAGCAGCCCTGCCTGGGTCAGGGGGACAGCGTTCCGAGCCTGGGAGCGCAGCGACCTGCCGGGAGTCAAGGGGGTCCGCTCGTCCGGCCCCTACGCGATGAGCCCGTCCACCACGCCCCGGTCGTCGATGACCGAGTCCGGCGCGCCGTCGCCGCCGGCCCGGTCCGCCTCCTCGCCGGCGTCGGAGGGAGAGACCGCCAGCGGGCCCAGGTCGAACAGGCACGCTGCCCACGTCAGGCCCGCCCCGAACCCGACCATCGCGAGCGTGTCGCCGGCCTTTGCACGGCCCGCGTCGAGCGCCTCCGACAGCGCGATCGGGATGGTCGCCGCCGACGTGTTGCCGTAGTCGGCCACGTTCATCACCACCTTCTCGGGCGGCAGGCCGAGCTGCTTGGCGGCGTACTCGATGATCCGGGCGTTCGCCTGGTGCGGGATGAACAGGTCCACGTCGGGGACGCCCACGCCGGCCTTGCCCATGACGCGCTCGAGCGACTCGGTCATGGTCCGCGTGGCGAACCGGAACACGGCCTTCCCGTCCATCCGGAGGTAGTGCGTCCTATTGTCGATGGCGTACTGGCTCACCGGGTTCCGCGTGCCCGGGCACGGCGCGATCAAGGCCTCAGCCTGAGACCCGTCGCTGCCCAGTTCGAACGAGCGGACGCCGCACGGCGCGTCGGTGGCCTGGAGCACGACGGCCCCGGCCCCGTCGCCGAACAGGACGCACGTCGTCCGGTCCTCGAAGTCGAGGTTCTTCGAGATCACCTCGGCGCCGACCACCAGGACGGTCTTGTAGGCGCCGGTCTGGATAAACTGGTCGGCCGTGACGAGCCCGTAGACGAACCCAGTGCAGCCGACCATCATCGTGAACGCGCCGGCGTTCGTGCAGCCGAGCCCGTGCTGGACCTGGCTCGACACGGGCGGCGTGAGGTAGTCCGGGCTCGACGTCGCCACGATCACCAGGTCGACGTCCTCCGGGTCCACGCCGGCCCGGTCGAGGGCGCGGCGGCCGGCCTCGATGCTGAGGTCGCTCGTGGCCTGGTCCTCGGTCACGAAGTGCCGCTGCTCGATCCCGGACCGGCTCCGGATCCACTCGTCCGACGTGTCGACCATTTTGGCGAGGTCGTCGTTCGTGACGACGGTCTCGGGGGCGAAGTGGCCCCAGCCGATGAGCGAGGCGTGCGTCCGGGTCATGGCGAGTCGCGGGGGTACAGGGCGCGCGAACGGGCCGGCGCCGAAAGCGGTTTCAGGCGCCGCTCGGGGCGGCGAACCGGCCCGTTTCGAGGAACCGGATCGTCAGCCCGATCACGAGCGGCGACATCATCATGAGCGCGTGCGTCTTGGGCACGACGGCCCGGTCGGCGAGCCCGTCGGGGGCGTGGGCGCTGGCGACCGACACGAGGCCGTCGTGGGGCCCGCCGAACAGCCGGCCGAACGGGACGAGCGCGCGCGTCCCCGCGATCACGCCGGCCTCGACGCCGCGGACGGGCCCGAGGGCCGCCGGCACGCTGGCGTCGCCCGTGCCGAGCTCGCTGAGCGCCGGCCCCAGCGTGGTCCGGAACGGCAACCGGTCGCCGAGCGCGTCGGCGACTTCGGAGCCGGCGTGGGGCGGCGCCAGCATCACGGCGCGCGAGCCGTCGGGGAGCGGGCGCCCGGCGTCGGCCCGGCCGGCGGCGAACGCGCGGACGAGCACGCCGCCGAGCGAGTGCGTCACGAAGTGGACCCGGTCGGCCGTCGCCAGCACCGCCTCGACGCGCGGGGCCACGACGTCGTCGACGAGCGCCCCGATGGCGTGCTTCCGCGACGGGTAGTCGACGACGTGGGGCTCGAACCCGGCCCGGCGGAGCGCCCGGGCCATCGGGAGCATCGAGAGGCCGGTCCGGCCCAAGCCGTGGAACAGGAGGACGGGGGCGGGCACGCAAGGTGAACGGGGCCGGGCGCCGTGCGGGTCCTGCTGGCGCGAGGGCGTTCGTATGCTCGCTGCCGGCTTGCCCCACCGCCTCGGCCGAGTGACCCCGGCTCGTCCGCTCGCAGACGCGGTGCCCCTCCCCAACGGCCTCCGGGCCGATGCGATGAAATTCGTCGGCGTCCAGCTCTCCTACTTTTTCAGCGACACCGAGGTGCGCCGCAACGTGCGGTCGCTGATGAAGTACGTGGCGTTCGTGTGTGCCGTCATCGTGGTGTACGCCATCGCGTTCCACTTCGTGATGCTCCACGAGGGCAAGCAGCACTCGTGGGTCACGGGCTTCTACTGGACGCTGACCGTGATGAGCACGCTCGGGTTCGGGGACATCACCTTCGAGAGCGACCTCGGGCGGCTCTTCAGCATCCTGGTCCTGATCTCGGGGATCGTGCTCCTGCTGATCGTGTTGCCGTTCGCGTTCATCCGCTTCTTCTACGCGCCCTGGCTCGAGTCGCAGGTCCGGATGCGGGCGCCGCGCCGGGCCCCCCGAGGGATGACGGGCCACGTGGTCATCTGTGGCTTCGACTCGATCACGCCGGGGCTCGTGCGGCGGCTGGAGCAGGAGGGGATCCCGTATGTCGTCCTGGAGGAGGACCCCGAGGTGGCGGCCTCCCAGCACCTCGACGGCCTCCGCGTGGTCACGGGCGAGGTGGACAGCCCGGCGACGTACCAAGCGCTGGCGCTCGACCGGGCCCGGCTGGTCTTGGCCAACCGCGAGGACACCGTCAACACGAGCATCATCCTGACCGTCCGGGAGGTCGTCCCGGACGGGCCCGTCGTGGCGATCGCCAACTCGCAGGAGGCCATCGACGTGCTCGAGCTCAGCGGGGCCACCCACGTCTTGCCGCTCAAGCAGTGGCTGGGCGAGCAGCTCGCCAACCGGGTCGACGCGCTCCACGCGCAGTCGCACCCGATCGGCCACTACGAGAACCTCCTCCTGGCCGAGCTCCCCGTCTACCGGACGCCGCTGGCCAGGCGGACGGTCCGGGAGACGCGGCTCCGCCAGACGACCGGCGTGAGCATCGTCGGCGTGTGGGAGCGCGGGCAGCTCCGGCCCGCCCGCGCGGACACGCCGCTCTCCGAGTCGAGCGTGCTCGTCGTGATCGGGACCGAGGCCCAGCTCGGCGCGCTCGACGAGCTCCTCGTCATCTACAATACCAACCCCAACCCGGTCGTCGTGGTCGGAGGGGGCCGCGTCGGGTCGGCGGCCGTCCGGGCGCTCCGGCGGCGCGGCGTGCCGGTCAACCTCATCGAGCAGGAGGCCGCCCTGTGCGAGCGGCTCGCGAGCGAGTGCGGACGGGTCGTCACGGGCGACGCGGCCGACTACGAGCGGCTGTGCGAGGCCGGCATCCTCGACGCCCCGTCCGTCGTGCTCACGACGAACGACGACGCGATGAACGTCTACCTCGCGTCGTACTGCCGGAAGCTCAACCCGGCCCTCCGCATCGTCAGCCGGATCACGCACGACCGTACGCTGGGGGCCATCCACCGCGCCGGGGCCGACTTCGTGCTCAGCTACGCGACGCTGGGCACCCAGGCCGTGCTCGCGACGCTCAAGGGGAAGGAGCTCCTGGTGCTGGGCGAGGAGGTCGACCTGTTCTCGGTCCCCCCGCCGCCGGCCCTCGTCGGCAAGACGCTGGCCGAGACGGGGATCGGGGCGCGGACGGGGATGACGGTCATCGCGCTCCAGCGCGACGGGGAGGTCACGACCGACCTCTCGGCCGAGACCGTGCTCACGCCGGGCTCGGAGCTGCTGATGCTCGGCGACGCGGCGCAGCGGGCGGAGTTCGGCGAGGTCTTCGGCGTCGGCGCCTGACCCGAAAGAGGCGCGTCGCCGGACGGCCGGCGTCCTGCTCCCCGACGGTCGGAGACGACCGCAGAAGGCTGGCGGTTAGCTTCGAGCTGTGTCCACCGTGTACCTCGACAACTGCGCGCTCCAGCGGCCTCTCGACAACCGCGTTCAGTTTCGCGTCCGGATCGAAGCGGAGGCAGTCGAGTCCGTCATCAAAGACGTCGAGCGCGGCGGCGCGCGCCTTCTCAGCTCCGACGTCCTCGTGGCGGAGAGTACCGCCGCGCTCGACCCGACACGCCGCGACTTCGCATCCGAAACCCTCCGGCTCGCTGAGTCATCGGTCCCGTTGAGCCGTGCGGTCAAGGAACGAGCGCGTTCCTACCGAGCCGCTGGGATCAAGGCCTTCGATGCGCTGCACCTTGCGTCAGCCGTCGAAGGCGGGGCCGACTTTTTCTGCACGACCGACGACCGCTTCCTCGGCAAAGCGAGCGCCGCGAACACAGGGGGCGTCCGCGTCGTCACACCTCTCGAACTCGCCGTCGCCCTTGGACTATGAACGCGACTTCTCCGACGCCCATGTCCTCTCGGCCTCTGGTCGAGATCAACTCCATCGGTCTGCGCGCACTCGTTTCCGCGCTCGGCGTTGCGGACACGGCCCGCTTCCTCCACCAGTACGGCCCGGGCCGGGGCGACTACACGGCGGAGCGCGACGAGTTGCTCGGGGACCCGGGGTTCGAAGACGCCATCGCATGGGTCCAGAAACGGTCCGGCGAGCCGTAGGGGCCGCTCGTCCTGCGGCGTCCTACTCGCCCTCGCCGACCGTCGTCAGGCCGGGCTCGCGGCGGAGGTACTCGTCGAAGAGCTCGGTCTGGCGGCTGATGAGCGGGACCTGGTAGCCGTCGATAAACACGGCCGTGACCTGGGTCGCCGGCTCGAACGGGTCGCCGTCGGCGACGAACAGCGTCGCGCTCTTGCCGACCTCGACGCTGCCCAGCCGGTCGGCCACGCCGAAGATCCGGGCCGGGTTGATGGTGACGGCCTCCAGCGCTTGCTGGCGGTCAAAGCCGAGGTCGCGGCCGTAGGCGACCGCGAAGCCGGCGTGGAACGGGAGGTTCCGGTAGTTCTGCATCCGGTCGTCGGTGCGCAGGGCGACGGTCACGCCGGCCTGGGCGAGCAGCGCCGCGTTCTGGTACGTCCGGTCGTAGCGGTCGCTCTCGCGCGTCGGCAACCCGGTCACGGGCCCCGTGATGACCGACAGGCCGGCCTCGGCGATCGTGTCGGCCACGCGCCAGCCCTCGGCGACGCCGGTCAGGATGGCGCGGACGTTCTTGCCGTCGAGCCACTCGATGGCCTTGACGATGTCGGTCGCGCTGTTGGCCTCGACCAAGAGCGGCATCGTCCCTCGGACGACCGGCAAGAGCGCGGCCATCTCGGGCTGGTAGGCCATCTCCGCGTCCGGCGTCCCGGCGACGCGGGCCGAGTCGATCCGGGCGTAGAGCACGGCCTGCTCCCAGACTTCGTCCAGCGTCTCCAGCGCCTCCTTGGCCGCCTTGTCGATGGCCTCCTGCTCGCGCCGGTCGAACCGCCCGCGCCGGCCCGACATCGGGAAGTTCAGGACGACGCCCTCGAAGCCGGCCGCCATCTGCTCGGGCGTGTAGCCGTGCAGGTTGACGAGCGCCGCCGTGCCCGGCATCAGCCCGCTCTCGGGCACCGACAGCGTCGTCGTGACGCCCGAGACGCGCGTGATGGGCACGTGGACGGTCGACGGGTTGATCGCCGTCAGCGCCTCCATCTGGGGCGTCACCTCGCCGACCTCGTCCGTGTCCTGCGTCTCCGACACCGAGCCGACCTCGACCAACCCGAGCCGCGTCCCGGCGTCGATCATGCCGGGGTAGACGGTCCCCCCGTTGCACGGGACGACCGTCGCCCCGGCCGGCGCGGTCGCGGCGCCGACGGCTGTGATCTGCCCGTCCTCGATCACGACCGTGCCGCGCTCGACCACGCCGCGCGTGACCGTCTCGATGCGGCAGTCGGTGAGCGCGAACGGGCCCGTGCGGGCCCGGTACTGCGGGCCCTGGGCGCTGGCGGGCAGGGCGACGAGCGCGGCGAGCGCCGCCAGCGGTACGAGGTGCGCGGTACGGGGTACGAAACGAGTCATCGGGTCACAGGTCGCAGGAAGGGACGTACCGGGTACCCTGTACCCCGTACCCCCCGGAACGGGTTACTCACCGGCGGCGAGCTCGTAGAGGTCGGTCCCGAGCAGGCACGACGCCGAGTGGGCGTCGGAGCGCGACGGGAGCGGCGTGATCTCCTCGTCGGGGTCGACGAACAGCCGCTGGTCGTCGCCGTCGCGGGCTCGGTCGAACCGGGCGACGCCGTCGACGAACGTGAGGTCGACGCGGGTGTAGATCGAGAGCGGGTCGTCGGTGAACACGGCCAGGTCGGCGTCCTTGCCGACCTCGATGGACCCGACGCGGTCGTCGATGCCGAGCTGCCACGCCGGGTTGATGGTCACGAGCGCCAGCGCCTCGTCGTCGCTGAGGTCGCCGTAGCGCTGGGTCTTGGCCGCCTCGTGGTACAGGTAGCGGAGCAGCCCCGCGTCGTCCGAGTTGATCGACGTGCGGACGCCGTTGCGCACGAGCACGGTCGCGTTGTAGGCCGACGAGTAGTAGACCTCGAACTTGTAGCTCGCCCAGTCCGAGAACACGCTCGCGCCGGCGCCGAACGCCGCCAGCTCCGGCGCCACTTTGAACGCCTCGTTGGCGTGCTGGAACGTCAGCCGCTCGATGCCGAAGTCGCGGAAGACGTCCATCAGCATTAGGATCTCGTCGGCCCGGTAGCTGTGGCAGTGGACGAGGACGTCGCCCGAGAGGATGTCGGCGAGGGTTTCGAGGCGGCGGTCGAGCGGCGGGAGCGGCTGGCGCGCGGACCGGGCGGCGTCCTGCTCGGCGCGGTAGGCCCGGGCCTCGGTGAACGCCTCGCGGTAGACCTGCTCGACGCCCATCCGCGTCGCCGGGCGGACGCCCCGGCCCCGGCCGTGGACGCGCGTCGGGTTCTCGCCGAGCGCGAACTTGATCGTCCGCGGGGCGCCTTCGAAGATCAGCCCGTCCGGGTCGAGCGTGCCCCAGCGGAGCTTGATCGTCTCGTTCTCGCCGCCGACCGGGTTGGCCGACCCGTGCATCGTGTGGATCGTGGTCACGCCGCCTGCGAGGGCCCGGTAGATCCCGACGTCGGACGGGTCGAGCGCGTCGCGCATCTGGACCTCGGCCACGATGGGGTTCGTCGCCTCGTTGACCGACGACAGCGCGATGTGGCTGTGGGCGTCGACGATGCCGGGCGTGACGTGGCGGCCGGTCACGTCGATGACCGGGACCCCACGCGGGGCCTCCAGGCCCTGACCGATCCGCTCGATCCGCCCGTCGCGGACGAGCACGTCGGTGGCCTCGAGCGTCCCGTTGGTGACCGTGTGGACGGTCCCGCCGCGCAGGAGCACGCTGCCACGCTCGCTCGCGGGCGGCAGGTCGGTCGGCGTCTGGGCGCTCGCGCCGACGGCGAGGAGCGCGAAGAGGAGGAGGGTACGGGGTACGGGGTACACGGTACGGGAGGGTGTGGTGGGGCGCGTACCAGGTACCTTGTACCCCGTACCACGCCCGAAGGGCGCTATTCCGGCTGGCGGGTGGCCGTCATCGGGAACGAGCCGAGCGGGCCGACCGCGGCCGTCCCCGAGAACTCGTCGCCGGTGATGATCCCGGTGATGGTGACGGTGCCGAAGTCGTCGGTCGAGAACGACATCGTGAGCGCGTTGCCGGCGACCGACACCGTCGCGGGCGACGTCTCGCCGCCCGACGTGAACGTGCCGCTGAGGTCGCCGCCGGACCCGGTGATCGTGAACGTGCCGGTCTGGGCCCCGCCCGGCGTCGAGACCTCGAAGTCCCACGTCCCGACGGCCTGGACGACCGCGTCGGGGTCGGCGCCCTCGGGCCCGCCGGCCTCGACCTCGTAGCCGACGCCCTCGACGAACACGTGGCGGACCTCGGTCGAGTCCTGGAACAGCGGGCCCGTCGTGACGACGAGGTTCGCCAGCTTGCCCACCTCCACCGTGCCGATCTCGCGGCCCAGGCCGAGCAGCTCAGCCGGCGTCGTGGTCAGCGCCGCCAGCGCGGCGTCGGGCGCCAGCCCCGCGCGGACCATCCGGCGGAGGTTGGCGTGGACCTCGGCCGGCTTGACCTCGAACGTGGCGAACGCGAAGGTCACGCCGGCCGAGTCGAGCGCGGCCGGGCTGGCCTCGGCCCGGGCCACGGCCGCCCGTTTCTGGACCGTCAGCGCTTCGAGTTCGGTCGGGGCGTCGCGGTATGAGACGATCCGCCGGTTGGTCACGAACGAGACCTCGCCCGGCGTGGTCGACGGCAGGGGGACGGCGAGCGCGGTGCTGTCGGCCTTGACCGTGTCTGGCAGCGCGAGCGGGGCGAACACGGCCACCTCGTCCGCCCGCAGCCGGCCGAGCAGCGGGGCCGCGTCGGGGACGCCGGCCAGGACCGGGCGGAGGCCGAGCTCTTGCGACACGCGGAGCGCGCGGAACCCGTCGAGCCAGCTCTCGGCCACGAACACCAGCTGGCGGTCGCCGTCGAGCAGCGTGCCGACGGCGTCGAGCACCGGGTCGAAGCGGGGGCGCGAGGCGCCCTCGGCGGCCCGGTCGTAGGCCGTCCGGCCGGCCTGCCGGCGGCGGGCGTTCTCGACCGTCTCGCGGATCTCCGCCAGCACGCCCATCGGGGTCGCCGGGTACACGCCGCTCGCGGGGTCGATGGCGGCCACGACGCTGACGGGCTCGGTCAGGACGAGCGCCTCGGGCGCCTCCTGCCGGCCCGTCTCGCGGAGCAGCACGACGGCGCCCTGGCCGGCGAAGAACCCGCCGCGCGGGGCCACGTGGGCGGCCGTGAACCCGACCTCGCGCAACTGCTTGATCCGGGCGTCCGACGGGTCGAACCCGTCGCGGACGTCGCGCTCGGGCGTCAAACCGGCGAGCGCGCGCGGCGGCGCCCCCCGGTCGCCGTCGTAGTCGTCGGGGTCCTCCGGCTTGGGCACGCCCGCGATCCCGAAGGCGTCGACGAAGCCGGCGTAGACCGTCAGCGAGTCGCCCTCGACCACGTCGGCGTCGAACGGGACGGCGACGTCCCGGCCGACGGCCACGATCCGCCCGTCGCGGACGACGACCGTCGCGCGCTCGAGCACGCGGCCCGGGGCCACCACCACGCGCGCGTTCGTGATGGCCGCGGCGCCGGTCACCGGCCGCAGCGGCGTCCCCGCGCCGACGCCCTGGGCGCGGGCCGGGCCGACGAGGAGCAGGACCGCCAGGGCGGCGAGGCAGACGCGAACGGACATGCGACGATGGGGGAGGCGGCGCAAAGATAGCCGGGTCGCGGACGGGTGCGGGGCAGAGCGACGAGCCCAAATCCCGGACCCTCTGTCATCATCGGCCCTCGCCGTAGGAACACGATTCGTCGTGTCCGCGAGCGGGAGCGCCCACGCTGGCGGCCGGGTCGAGCTCGACCGCACGGCGCGGCGGGCGGACATGATGAATCATGTCCCTACAGGTCTCGCTACAGGTCTCGCGCGTCGTCGACGAACACGCCGGCCTCGCGGGCGAGCGACTGCGCGGCGGGCGTTACGATCTGGCCCGGCGCGAGTTGGATCCGGCGGTGCTTCAGCCGCGCCTGCCGGACGTCGGTCTCCGTCACGACGCGGCGGTCGATGACGAGCGGGTCCGTCGGATCCGCGTCGGCCGGGTCGTCGGCGGGCGAGGCGAGGTCGACGGCGGGGAGCCACCGGGCTGTCTCGGGCCGCCCGGCCGCCAGCCACAGCGCGCGCTCGACCTCGACGACGGCCTCGGTCCCGGCCTCGACCGGGACGGCGACGGCCACGGCCCCGAGTCCCACCGTCGCCCGCTCGCCGACGCTCCACGCCCGCCGGAGCCCGTCCGGCAGCACAAAGCGAGACCGGACCGGTTGGGCCGTCATCGGACCGACGGCGCCCGCCGGCCCGCGCAGCGAGACGTCTCCGGACACCTCGTCCGTCGCGTCGACCCACAGCGCGAGCGCCGGCCCGGCCCCGACGGCGACCCGGCCGACGACCTCGCCCAGGCGAACGACCTCGACCGTGGCCGACGGCCGCAGCGTCGCGCCCGTTCCGAACAGCGCCGCCCGCGCGTCGGGCGGGACGACGGCGCGGGAGCCGAGCGGCCGGACGGGGAGGGCGTCTGGCCTCACGCCGCCCCCGGCGCGCCGGGCAGGAAGCGGGCCTCGACGTCGCGGATTTTTTGGACCCGCCGCGCGTGGCGCCCGCCCTCGAAGTCGGTCCCCAAAAACTCGGCGAGCACGCGCTTGCAGACCTCGACGCCCATCGTCCGGCTCCCGAGCGTGAGCACGCTCGCGTCGTTGTGGGCGCGTGCGTTGAACGCGCTGAACACGTCCGGGCACAGCGCCGCCCGGACGCCCGGCACCTTGTTGGCGACGATGGCCGACCCCACGCCGACGCCGTCGATCATCAGCCCCACCTGCACCCGCCCGAGGTGGACGAGCCGGGCCACGGCGTAGGCGAAGTCGGGGTAGTCGACGCTCTCGGCCGAGTCCGTGCCGAGGTCGGTGACGGTCCACCCGAGGCTCCGGGCGTGTTCGGCGAGCGCGTTTTTGATGTCGAACCCGGCGTGGTCGCAGGCGACGGCGAGCGTCCGGGCCGGCGCCTCCGGCTGGCGGGCCGGCTCCGTCGGTGTCTCAGCCGGCGCGCCCGTGCCGGTGACGAGGTCGAGGCCGTGGTCTCTCGCCGTGTCGCGGGCGAGCGCCGTGACCAGGGCGCCCTCGGGCACCGCCAGCGTGCGCTGGCCCGCGGCGAGGGCGTCGAGGACGGTGCGTTCGGAGACGAGGCGGGGCATGGGGGAAAGCTCGCTCCGCTCGCGGGAACGGGGGGCGGGGAAATGGGAACGGGCGGAGGGAGGCCGTCCGAGGCTTGGTGCCTCGGCGACTCTCCACGTGTCCACCCGTCCACAGGCCCACTCGGTCACTCTCACACCGGCTTCGCCCGGTCGGGCGCGGCGCCGGGCTAGCTTGCGGGCGCTCCACGCCCCCCGCTCTCGAAATGGCCTCGACCCAGGATTTCCGCAACGGCCTCGTCCTCAACTGGAAGCACGATCTGTGGCAGATCGTCGAGTTCCAGCACGTCAAGCCCGGCAAGGGCGGCGCGTTCGTCCGGTCGAAGCTCAAGAACGTCCGCAACGGGAAGGTCGTCGACAACACGTTCCGGGCCGGCGAGAAGGTCGAGACGGCGCGCGTCGAGCGCCGCGACATGCAGTACCTCTACCAGGACG
Source organism: Rubrivirga sp. (assembly GCF_965213695.1). GTDB lineage: Bacteria > Bacteroidota > Rhodothermia > Rhodothermales > Rubricoccaceae > Rubrivirga. Next base: position 983,983 of record NZ_OZ243912.1, read on the forward strand.
ACCTCGGGCTCCACTTCATGAACACAGAGACCTACGAGCAGCGGTCGCTCCGGGCCGACATGGTCGAGCAGAAGGACTTTATCAAGGAGGGCTCGAAGGTCATCATCCTGGTCGACGCCGGGACCGAGGAGCCGCTGACGGTCGAGCTCCCCCGCCAGGTCGACCTCCTGGTGACCCAGACCGACCCCGGCCTCAAGGGCGACACGGCGACCGGCGCCACCAAGCCGGCCACGCTCGAGTCCGGCGCGACGGTCTACGTCCCCCTCTTCATCAACGAGGGCGACTTGATCCGGGTCGATACGGAGACTGGCGACTACACGACGCGCGTGACGGCGGCGTAGCGTTTGGGTCTAGCGGGTTGGGCAGGTTCAGCGGGTCTGGCCGGTTGCGAACTCGCCTGACACGCCCAACCGTCGGCGGCGTCCGTAGCTTCGGCCTCCCCTCTGTGCCCCGCCCGTCCCATGGACATGGACCTCGACAAGATCCAACGCCTCCTCGAAATCGTCGCCGAGAGCGGCCTGGACGAGGTCAAGGTGGAGGAAGGCGACTTTAAGCTGACCGTCCGCGCGACGCCCAAGAAGGCCGAGCCGTCGGCGCCCGCCTCCGTCGTGATGGCGGCCCCGCCCGCTCCGGCCCCGGCGCCCGCCGCCGCTCCGCCGCCGGCCGCGCCCTCGTCCGAGCCCTCGTCCGAGCCCGGGTCCGGCGCCAACGAGGCCCTCGTGCTCGCGCCCATCGTCGGGACGTTCTACGAGGCGCCGGCGCCCGACGCCGACCCGTTCGTGGCCGTCGGTGCGCGCGTCGAGGTCGGCCAGACGCTCTGCATCATCGAGGCGATGAAGCTGATGAACGAGATCCAGGCCGAGGAGGCCGGGACCGTGGCCCAGATCCTGGTCAAGAACGCCGAGCCCGTCGAGTACGACCAGCCGCTGTTTGTCATTGAAAAGTGACGATTGATGATTGAATGATTGAGCTCCGCAATCGAAGATCACCAATCTGAAATCACAGATGAACAAAGTCCTCATCGCCAACCGCGGCGAGATCGCGCTCCGCATCATCCGGACCTGCCGCGAGATGGGGATCCCGACGGTCGCCGTGTACTCGACGGCCGACCGCGACACGCTCGCCGTCAAGTTCGCCGACGAGGCCGTCTGCATCGGGCCGGCCCCGAGCGCCCAGAGCTACCTCAAGATCCCGTCGATCATCGCCGCCGCCGAGGTCACCGGCGCCGACGCGATCCACCCCGGCTACGGGTTCCTGAGCGAGAACGCCGAGTTCGCCCGGATCTGCGACGACCACGACCTCACGTTCATCGGGCCCCGGCCCGAGACGATCTCGAAGATGGGCGACAAGTCGGTCGCCAAGGAGACCATGCGGAACGCGGGCGTGCCCGTCGTGCCCGGCTCGGACGGCGCCGTCTCGGACGTGAAGGAGGGGCTCGCGGCGGCCCGCGCGGCCGGCTTCCCGGTCATGATCAAGGCGTCCGCGGGCGGCGGCGGCAAGGGGATGCGGATGGCGTCGGACGAGGCCGAGTTCGAGAAGCTGTTCGTCGCCGCCGGGACCGAGGCCGCGAACGCCTTCGGCGACGGGCGCCTCTACATCGAGAAGTTCGTCGAGGAGCCGCGCCACATCGAGATCCAACTCGTCGGCGACGGGCAGGGGACGGTCGTCCACTTCGGCGAGCGCGAGTGCTCGATCCAGCGGCGCCACCAGAAGCTGTTGGAGGAGGCCCCGAGCCCGATCTTGGACCCCGGCCTGCGCGAGCGGATGGGCGAGGCGGCCCGGGCCGGTGCGCTGGCCGTCAACTACCGGGGCGCCGGGACCGTCGAGTTCCTGGTCGACAAGAACCGGGACTTCTACTTTATGGAGATGAACACCCGGATCCAGGTCGAGCACCCGGTGACGGAGGAGGTGACGGGCACCGACCTTATCGAGTGGCAGCTCCGCGTCGCCGCCGGTGAGACGATCACCTCGGGCGACCACCTCCCCGTTGGCCACTCGATCGAGTGCCGGATCAACGCCGAGGACCCGTTCCGCAACTTCTCGCCCAGCCCCGGCACCATCACGGCGTTCCACAGCCCCAAGGGCCGGGGCGTCCGCTGCGACACCCACGTCTACGCCGGCTACACGGTCCCGCCGACCTACGACTCGATGATCGCCAAGCTCATCGTCCGCGAGGACGACCGCGAGCGGGCCATCGCCAAGATGCTCCGGGCCCTCGACGAGTTCATCATCGAGGGGATCAAGACGACGGTCCCGTTCCACCAGCAACTCCTGAGGGACCCCCGCTTCCGCGCGGGCGACTTCGACACCAAGTTCCTCGAGCGCTTCGAGCTCACGCCTCCGGCGTGACGGTACGAGGTACGGGGTACGTGGTACGCCCGGCCTCGTCGCTCGCGTACCCCGTACCCTGTACCCCGTACCGATGACCTTCCCCCCCGACCTCCGCTACACCAAGGACCACGAGTGGGTCCGCCTCGACGACGACGGCCTGGCGGTCATCGGGATCACGGACTACGCCCAGGGCGAGCTCGGCGACATCGTGTTCGTGGAGTTGGAGGCCGAGGGGACCGAGGTCGAGGCCGAGGGCGCGCTGGGCACCGTCGAGGCGGTCAAGACGGTGTCCGAGCTGTTCGCGCCCATCGCCGGCACCATCGAGGCGCTCAACGACGCGCTCGACGGCGCGCCCGAGTCGGTCAACGCCGACCCGTACGGCGAGGGCTGGATGGTCAAGGTCCGCCCGAGTGACCCCGATGCCGTCGCCGCCCTGCTCTCGGCCGACGAGTACAAAGAGATGATCGGCGCCTGAGGGTGTGGGGCAAGGGTCATGAGGCATGGGGCGACCCGGCCGACGCCTCTTGTCCCGTCCCCCATGCCCCTTGCCCTTATGACCCACGAAACGGTCGTCATCCTGGACTTCGGGAGCCAGACGACCCAGCTGATCGCCCGGCGCGTTCGGGAGGCCGGCGTGTACTGCGAGATCCACCCGTGCACGCGGCCCGCCGCCGAGGTGGCCGCGCTCGAGCCGAGCGGCCTCATCTTGTCCGGCGGCCCGCTCTCGGTCTACGACGAGGGCTCGCCCCAACTCGACCCGGCGCTGCTGGACATGACGCAGCCCCACGCCGGCCGGAAGGTGCCCGTGCTCGGCATCTGCTACGGGTTGCAGGCGCTGGCGCACGCGCTTGGGGGCGGCGTCGAGCCGAGCGCGCGGCGCGAGTTCGGGCGCTCGCCGATCGTGAGCCACGAGGAGAACGCGCTGTTCCGTGGCGTTCCCGAAGGCTCGGTCGTCTGGATGAGCCACGGCGACCACCTCACGCGGCTGCCGGCCGGCTTCCGCGCCGTCGCCGCCACCGATAACGCGCCCATCGCCGCCGTTGCCGCCGAGCCGGACTCGGGCCACGGGCCGATCTACGGCGTCCAGTTCCACCCCGAGGTCGTCCACACCGAACACGGGGCGACCATGCTGGGCAACTTCGTGACCGAGGTCTGCGGCCTCCGCGGCGACTGGACGACGGGCTCCTTTATCGACGAGAAGGTCGAGGCCATCCGCGAGCAGGTCGGCGACGACCACGTGATCCTGGGGCTGAGCGGCGGGGTGGATTCTTCCGTTGCGGCGGCGCTGTTGGACAAGGCCATCGGCGACCAGCTCACGTGCGTGTTCGTCGACAACGGGCTCCTGCGGGCCGGCGAGTTCGAGCAGGTCCAAAAAACGTTCGCCGACGGGTTCGACCTCGACCTGGTCGCCGTCGACGCGAGCGACCTGTTCCTGGACCGACTGGCGGGCGTGGCCGACCCGGAGCAGAAGCGGAAGATCATCGGGGCCACCTTTATCGAGGTCTTCCAGGCCGAGACGGAGAAGGTGACGGAGCGCTTGGGCCGCAAACCGCGGTTCCTGGCGCAGGGGACGCTGTACCCGGACGTGATCGAGTCGGTCTCGTTCAAGGGCCCGAGCGCGACCATCAAGACGCACCACAACGTCGGCGGGCTGCCGGAGAAGCTGGGGTTCGAGCTGGTCGAGCCGTTCCGCGAGCTGTTCAAGGACGAGGTCCGCGCGGTCGGCCGCGAGCTGGGCGTGCCCGAGGCCATCATCAAGCGGCACCCGTTCCCCGGTCCCGGCCTGGCGGTCCGCATCCTGGGCCCCGTCACGCGCCAAGCCGCCGACCTCCTCCGCCAGGCCGACACGATCTGGCTCGACGAGCTGGTCCGATCCGGCACCTACGACGACGTGTGGCAGGCGTTCGCGGTCCTGCTCCCGATCAAGTCGGTCGGCGTGATGGGCGACTTCCGGACCTACGAGCAGGCCGTCACGCTGCGCGCGGTGACCTCGACCGACGGCATGACGGCCGACTGGGCGCGGCTCCCGTACGACGTGCTGGGCCGGGCCTCGAACCGGATCATCAACGAGGTGAGGGGCATCAACCGGGTGGCCTACGACGTGTCCTCAAAGCCGCCGGCCACCATCGAGTGGGAGTAGCGCCGCCGGATGACGGCCGCGGAGACTACCGGAGGCGGAACGTGACGGGGACGGCGAACCGGACGCAGACGGGCCGGCCCCGCTGCTGGCCCGGCGTGAACCGGCTCTCGCGGACCACCTTCAGCGCGGCCTCGTTCAGGAGCTCACTCGGGCTCCTCAGCACGACCGGATCGACGACGCTCCCTCTCTCGTTGACGATGAACTGGACGACGACCTGGCCCTCGATCCCGGCCCGGATGGCGGCCTCGGGGTACTCGAGCCGCTCTTGGAGCCCGGTGAGCCCGCCGATCAACTCGGGCTGAACCTCGGCCACCTCAAAGATCGCGGGTTCGCCGCCGTCGCCGCTGACCGAGGCGCAGCCGGCGACGAGGAGGAGGCCCGCGAGGAGAAGGAAGCGAGTCGACATGGATTCGGGAGAGAATGTTGAGGAGGGGTGCGAGCGGGGGACGTCAGCCGGCGCCGAACACGGCGCCGAGGACGAGCAGGGCGAGTCCGAGCAGGACCGCCCACACGGCGAGCTTGAGGGCGAACCCGAGCGGGGCCAGCACTCCGCCCACCAGCGCCCGGACCGGCCGGGTGTCGAGCACGACCCCGACGACGAGCGCGGCGACGAGGGCGACGGCGCCCCCGGCCCCACCCGCGTACACCGCGTAGCCGACCCACCCCGCGCCGCCGAGCGCGAGGAGCCCCGTCAGCCCGCGCCCCCGCTCGGCGAGCGTCGTCGGGTGGGGCGGGGCGGCCGGGCGCTCGGCCAGCGGCTTCGAAGAGCCCTTTGTGGGAGCCTTCGGGGGACGAGTCCCCTGCCGGCGGGCCTCCCGTTCGGCTCGGCGCTGGTCGGCGCGAGCGCGGGCCTCCTGCTCGCGCCGCTGGCGCTTCTGCTCGGCGTGCCGACGGTTCGCCTGGTTCTGCTCCGCCATCTGGCGGCGGTGCTTTCGTTCTTGCTCCTCCTGCTGGCGGCGCAGGTCGGCCACGTGGCGCTGTGCCCACTCGTCGCGCTCCCGCTCCTGACGGCGCTGGGCTGCCTCACGGTCGCGGCGGTGCTGCTCCTGTGCCCGGTTGAACTCGTCCCACTGACGCGACATGACGGACGTGGCTAGCGGACGACGGTGACGGCGCCGGTGCGGACGGCGTCGCCGACCGTGAGCCGGTAGAGGTAGATGCCGGACGGGAGCCCGGCGGCGTCCCACGTGACGGCGTGCTCGCCGGCGGGCTGGGGCGCATCGAGGACGACGGCGACCTCTCTCCCGAGCGCGTCGTAGACCGCCAGCCGGGCGCGGCCAGCGGCCGGCTGCGAGACGAGGAACCGCGTGGGCCCGGCCGTCGGGTTCGGGGCCAGCGTCACGCGGAGGCCGCTCTCTGGCGCGTCGTCGGCCGCTGTCGAGGGGAACATGATCTCCTCGCCGAGGAGCACGCCGTTGTAGAGGACCACCTCATTGCTCCCAGTCGCCCAAGCGACCACGGGGCTGAGAAGGAACTGGCCCGGGCTCGCGTTGCTCCGGATGGACGTCGGTAGGACGATAGTCCGGCTCTGACCAGGCGCGAGTGTCGTGACGTCCCAGAAAACCGTCTCGCCGGACGAGCAGACGCCGTTGCCGCAGTCGAGCCCGCTTCCCACCACGGCCCCGGTGGTGAACTGGGCCGCCTGCTCCGGGAGCCGGAACTCGACGATCACATCGGTGAGGTCCGAGGCCCCGGTGTTCTCCGCGACCAAGGTGAACTCGACGGGGTCCCCGGGCTCTCCGGCGTCGATGTCCGTGGTATATGCGACGCGGAGCGGGACCCCGCTGCGGAGGGAGGTGGCCGCCGAGGAGTAGACGACGTACTCCGTCGCCGAGCCCGTGTCGAGTTCGGCCCCCGCCCGGAGAATCTGGCCAGCAGGGAGGCTCGTGTCGACCTCGACGGTAGCCTGGAGCCGGCCGACCGCCTCGGTCGCCACGGCCGAGGCCTCCCACGTCACCGTCCCGTCGCTCTCCGTGCCACCGCCGGTCGCCGAGACGAACGTCGTCCCCTCCGGCAACGCCAGGCGGAGTGTGAGGTCAGCGGTCTGGAACCCGACGTTGCCGAAGAGGAGCGTGTATGTGACCGTCTCGCCAGGCGCGACCGGGCCAGGACTGGGGACCAGCCGGAGGCCCGTCACCGGCGAGGGGTCCACGACGAGGTCGGCCCCCCCCGCCTGCTCATTGAGCCCGTCCGCGGCGGCGTAGTAGAGCGCCCGCAGCACCTGCCCCTGTTGTGCGCCGTCCGCGACGGCAGAGGGCAAGATGAGCGTCCGGCTCTGGCCTCGCGCGAGCGTCCCGACGTTCCAGGAGACCGTCTCTCCGGGCGAGCAGACGCCGTTGCCGCAGTCGAACCCGTACCCGACCGCGTTACCCGTGGTGAACTGGGCGATCTGATTCGGGAGTCGGATGTCGACCGTCACCCCGGAGAGCTCGTCCGTGGTGCTGACGTTCGTCGCGGTGAGCGTGTAGGCGAAGGGACCCGAGCGGGTCAAGGCGTTTTGGCTGAGGGCGAAGTCAAAGCGGAGCGCGTCCCGTGCTCCTACCTCCGTCAGGGCCTCCGAGCTCACGACCAACTCGGTCGTTTCCCCAGAGTCGAGCGCGGCCTCCGCCACCAGAGTTGCGCCCGGGCTCAAACTGGCGTTTGGAACGACCGTCACCTCGACGCGCCCGCCTGCCCCGACGCCGACCGTCCCGAGCGACCATGTCACCACACCGTCGGTCTCGAATCCGCCTTCGGTGGCACTCTGGAAGCTCGTGCCCTCCGGTACGGGCATCGTGAGCGTCACCCCGCTCGGACTCGCGTTGCCGACGTTGCCGTAGGTAAGTGTGTACGAGAAGGGCTCGCCAGGAGCGGCTGGGCTGGGATCTGGCACGAGGCTGAGTCGCAGGAGGGGAGTCGGGTCGATGGCTACGTCGTGCGTCAGGATGATGTCAGAAGCGGCGTCGGCCGATGCCACGACGACGGTGGTCGCGTCGCCGTCTGGGGGGCTGGTACGGATGAGGGTGGGGTATGTGAGTCGGCGGTTGTCCCCCGGGTCGAGCGCCCCCAGGCTCCACACGACCGTCTCGCCGGACGAGCAGACGCCGTTGCCGCAGTCGAGCCCGCCTCCCACCACGGCCCCGGTGGTGAACTGGGCCACCTGCTCAGGCAGACGCACCTCTACCCGGACGTTCTCTAAGGTCGACGACCCCGTGTTCGAGACCATCACGGTGTAGTCAATCTCGTCGCCCGCGCCCAGCGCGTCAGACGAGGCGGCGAGGTAGACGTTGAGCCCCTGCGCCGACGCCGTGGCAACGAGGGCAAACGAGAGGGAGAGGAGGCGGAGCAAGTGGGTCATGGAACCAGAGGGGAGAGCAGAGAGAGAAAGCCCCGCCGGCAACGGCCGCCGGCGGGGCGGCGGGCTAGAACCGGTAGTGGATGCCCGAGCCCGCCGTGAAGGCCGAGAACCCGTACGTGTTGAAGCTGGCGTACGTCAGCCCCGCGTCGGCGCTGAGGTAGATGGGCGGGAGGTCCTCGTTGCCGAGCAGCTTGCGGAGGTCGGCCTGGACGCCGGCCCCGCCGCCGATGCCGACGGCCGTCTCGCTGAACACGCTGTAGCGGTAGAAGCTGGCCCCGCCGTAGGCGTAGAGGTCGTAGTCGTCGGAGCGGTCGAACCGGTACCACGCCCGCGCGCCGAGCGACGTCAGCCGGCCGAGCACACCGACGATGGCCTCGGCCGTGAGCGTCTCGCTGAGGTCGTAGGTCCCGGAGATCCCCTGTACGCGCCACGTCCCCCCGAGCCCGATCCCGTACCGGGTGTCGACGTCCATCCGGGCATCCGCCACCTCGGCGGGACGCGGGGCGACCGGATCGGCCGCCGGCTCGTGCCGGACGACGACCAGGATGCTCGCACCGTCGTCGCTGGCGGACGGTGCGTCGGGCGGCGGGGACTCGGCGAGGCCCTGGGCGAGGGCCGGCGGCGCGACGAGGACGAGGGCGGCGAGGGCGAGCAAGCGAGCCATGACGGATTGGGGAGGGTGAGGGAGAGCATCGGCGGTCGGCCCGGTCCCGACGGTCCGTCGGGGCGGCGGGCCACCCGCTCATCCCACCTTGCGCAGGGCCGGCGCGGAATCTGTCATCGGCCTTGGAAAAATGGGGAGCCATGTCGTTCTTTTCCAACGCTCACACCTTCGCCCCTCCCGTGCTGGCCCCCGACCCCCCCGCAGACGGAGAGGCCGTCGACCGGCTGTTCAGCGCGGCCTACGAGGAGCTCCGGCGGCTCGCGAGCGCGGTCGGCCGCGACGACCCGAGCGAGACGCTGAACCCGACGGCGCTCGTCAACGAGGCGTACCTCAAGATGGCCGGCTCGCTCTCGACCGAGCCGGCCTCCCCGCTCCACTTCAAGCGGATCGCGGCCCGGGCCATGCGCCAGGTCTTGGTCGAGGCCGCGCGGCGCCGGAGCGCGCTCAAGCGAGGCGGCGACCGCCAGTTCGTCACGTTCGACGCCGAGGTCGCCTCGGCCCCGAGCGCGCCCGACGACGTCCTCGCGCTCCACGAGGCGCTCGACCGGTTGGCCGCGCTCGACGCGCGGCAGGCCCAGATGGTCGAGTGCCGCTTTTTCGGCGGGTTCGACGTCCAGGAGACGGCCGAGGCGCTCGACGTCTCGGCGGCGACGGTCGCGCGAGACTGGCGGGCGGCCCGGGCCTGGCTCGCCGTCGAAGTCCGCCGCACCCTGTGAGCCGCCTCTGACCCGACCTCCCCACCCCCGACGATATGGACGCGACCCGTTGGCAGACGGTCCAGGACTTGTTTCACCGCGCACTCGACCGGCCCCCCGCCGAGCGACGAGCCTTCCTCGAGTCGGCCTGTGACGACCCGGCGCTTGTGGCCGAGGTCGAGGCCCTGATCGAGGCCGACGGCGGCACCGACTCACCGCTCGACCTCGATGTGGGCGAGGTGGCCGGCGGGGTGCTCGGGGCGCCCGACGCCGCGCCGCGCCAGATCGGGCCGTACCGGCTGGGGCCCGTGCTCGGCGAGGGCGGGATGGGCGTCGTCTACCTCGCCGAGCACGAGGAGCTGGGCCGGCGCGTGGCCGTGAAGGTCTTGCGCGACGCGGCCCTGTCGCCGTCGCGGCGCGACAGGTTCCTGCGCGAGGAGCGGATCCTGGCCGGCCTCCGCCACCCCGACATCGCCCGGCTCTACGACGCCGGCGTGCTCACGGACGGGACGCCCTACTTCGTGATGGAGGTCGTCGAGGGCGAGCCGATCACGGACTACGCCGCCCGCCGCCAGCTCTCCGTGCCGGACCGGCTCCGGCTGTTCCGGGCCGTCTGCGAGGCCGTCGGCTACGCCCACCGCCAGGCCATCGTCCACCGCGACCTCAAGCCCTCGAACGTGTTGGTCGAGGAGTCCGACCGGGGCCGGCCGCGCGTGAAGCTCCTGGACTTCGGGATCGCCACGTCGCTCGACGTCGACCCGGACCGGACGGCGACGGCCGCGCTGATGACTCCGGCGTACGCGGCGCCGGAGCAGCTCCGCGGCGAGCCGGTCGGCGTCTACACCGACGTGTACGCCCTCGGCGTCCTGCTCTACGAGTTGCTGGCCGAGCAGCGCCCGTACGACTTGACGGGCCGGTCGCCGGGCGAGGCCGAGGCCCAGATCCTGGCCGAGGCGCCGGACCCGCCCTCGACACGCGCCCCGGCCGGCCGGCGACTCGGCAAACGGGATTGGGCCGACCTCGACGTCGTGTGCCTGACGGCGATGCAGAAGGATCCGGCCCGGCGCTACGCCTCGGCCGAGGCGCTCGTCCGCGACCTCGACCACTTCCTGGCGGGCGAGCCCATCGAGGCCCGGCCCGACTCGGCGCGCTACCGTGCCGGCAAGTTCGTGCGGCGGAACCGGGCGCCCGTGGCCGTCGCGGCGGCCGCCCTCACCGCCGTCGTCGCGCTCGTGGCGTTCGACACGGTCCGGCTGGCGGCGGCTCGGGACGCGGCGCTCGCCGAGGCGGACAAGGCCGAGCAGGTGAGCGAGTACCTCGTCGGTCTCTTCGAGGCGAGCGACCCGTTCGCGCCGGACGGTGGGGAACAGGACGTCCGTGCGCTCCTCGCTCGGGGCGTGGAGGAGGCCGAGCAGCTAGCGGGCCAGCCAGCCCTTCAAGCGCAGATGTTCGACGTGCTCGGCCGCGTCCACACGCGCCTCAGCGAGTACGGCCGGGCCGACACGCTCCTCCGCCGCGCGCTCACGCTCCGCCAGTCCGAGGGCGACTCGCTCGGCATCGCCGAGACCCTGACCAACCTCGGCGTGCTTCACAGCGACGCCGGTGAGTACGACCGAGCCGTGACTACTCTCAAAGAGGCGCTCGGCATCCGTGCTCGCCTCCTCCCGGCGCTCCACCCAGACCTCGCCACGACGTACAACGAACTGGGAACGGCCTTGAACCGGAGTGGCGACTACGATCAAGCCGGGGCAATGTACCGGACCGCGCTCCGCATCCAGCGGCAGATCTACGACGAGCCCCACGCCGACCTCGGTACGACGCTGAACGACCTCGCCACCAACCTGTTCGACGTGGGCGACTACGAGGAAGCCGAGCGGTATTACCGGGAGTCTCTCGCCAACGACCGGGCCGTCTACGGCCCCGAGCACCCGTCGGTGGCCTCCGGCCTCGCCAACCTGGGCGTCCTCCTCGACACCGCTGGCGACTTCCCAGCCGCCGACTCCGCACTTACGGAGGCGCTCCGGATCAAGCGCCTCCGCCTTGGCGACGACCACTACGAGACCGCGTTCACCCTCACCCAGCTCGGCGGCATGTTGGTGCGGAAGGGCGACCTCGACCGGGCCGAGGCGACCTTCCGGGAAGCCCTCGCCATCGAGGACCGCGTGCTCCCCGACGGCCACCGTAACCGAGGCTTCACACTCCACCAACTCGCGTCGACGCTCCAGAAGCGAGGTGACTTCAGCGGAGCCGAGCCCCTGTTCCGGCGCGCGGTCGCCACGTTCAGCAGCAGCCTGGGGATCGACCACCCGTACACCGCCATGAGCACCTGCCAGCTTGCGGACGTGCTCTTTCGTCGCGGCGACCCGGGCCGGGCCGATCCGTTGTTCCGAGACTGCCTCGGCACATTGCGCGACGCGCTGCCGGCCGGCCACGACATGGTCGCAATAAACCAGGGGCAGTACGGGGAGATGCTGGTCGCGGAGTCCCGCTTCGAGGAGGCCGAGTCAGTCCTTCAGAGCAGCTACGACGCCCTCCGCGCGCAGCCCGCTATAAACCCTGGGTACCTGCGGAAAGCTCGTGAGCGGCTCGTGAGCCTCTACGATGCATGGGGCCGGAATGACCGAGCCGCCTCGTTCCGTGCCGAACTCGTAGCTGAGGTCGAGCCGGAGTGACGCCCGCGCGTCCGCGTCCGACGTCGGACGCAGCGGCGGGGTACGAGATCAGGTCGCTCGCGCGTCTCCCTCCGGTGCCCCCACCCTACGCCATGTCGAAGATCCCGCTCGCGAGTCGCCTGCTGCTCCTCGCCCTCGTCCTCGCCGGCTGCGACGCATTCTCCGAGATAGACCCGCCGGTCGAGCCCGAGCCGGTGCGGGCCCCGGCCACCTACGTCGTCACGTTCGACGCGACGTGGAGCGCCACGACGCACCCGGACGACTTCCCCGCCAGCGCGCACTTTTCGCCGCTCGTCGGCGCCACGCACGGGCCGGACGTGAGCCTGTGGTCGGTCGGCGAGACGGCCTCGGACGGCGTCCGGTCGATGGCCGAGACGGGCTCGACGTCCACGCTCCGCACCGAGGTCGAGGCCCTGGGCACGTCGACGGCCACGTTCGTCGAGGGCGGCATCGTCGGCGTCTCGCCCGGCATGGCGACGGCGGAGTTGGTCGTCACGTCGCTCCGCCCGCTCGCGACCGTCGTGACCATGCTGGCCCCCAGCCCCGACTGGTTCGTCGGCGTCGACGGGCTCGACCTGCGCGAGGGCGACGGCTGGGCCGAGCGCGTCACCGTCGACCTCGTCGTCTACGACGCCGGCACGGACGACGGCACGACGTACACGGCGGCGAACGCACCTCGGGCCGAGCGCGTGCCCGTCGCCGCGACCGGCTACGGCCCGCTGGCCGGCACCGTCGTCGGCACGCTGACGTTCGAGCGGCAGTAGGCTCGCTCCGCTCCCCGCAAGCGCGGGAACGGGGAACAGGCAGAGCCGAAGCCCGCTCGCGAGCGTCCCGTACGGACACGACTCGTCGTGTCCCTGCCGAGTGCGATGTCGCCGGCGGACACGATGAATCGTGTCCCTACAAAGGGCTCTCTCTACGGATGCTGGCGGTCGGACGCCGACGGCCGGAGATTCCACCCGTCCACCCGTCCACCCGTCCACCCGTCCCATGTCCCTCGACGTTCTCGCCCTCGCCGCCCACCCCGACGACGTCGAGCTCTGCGCCGGCGGGACGATGTGCTTGCTGGCGGACCAGGGCTACCGGACCGGCGTCGTCGACTTCACGCGCGGCGAGCTCGGCACGCGGGGGACGCCCGAGGGCCGGATGGAGGAGGCCGCAGCGGCGGCCGAGATCCTGGGGCTCGAGGCGCGCGAGAACCTCGGGATCCCGGACGGCGACATCCAGAACACGAAGGCCAACCAGCTCGCCGTGATCCGGGCCGTCCGCCGGCACCGGCCCCACATCGCGCTCGTCACCGCCGAGCGCGTCCGCCACCCCGACCACGGCGACGCGACGCGGTTGGCCGTCGACGCCCTGTTCTACAGCGGGCTCGCCAAGGTCGAGACGGTCGAGGACGACGGGACGGCGCAAGAGCCGTGGCGCCCCCACCACGTGTTGCACTACATGCAGGCCCTCGACTTCGAGCCGACGTTCGTCGTCGACGTGACGAGCGTGTGGGAGCGGCGGATGGAGGCGCTGCTCGCGTTCAAGAGCCAGTTCCACCAGCCCGACGGCGACGACGACGGGCCGGAGACCTACATCTCGAACCCGGGCTTCCTGGCCTGGGTCGAGGCCCGGGCCCGCGCCTACGGCTACCGCATCGGGGCCGACTTCGGCGAGCCGTTCCTGTACCGCCACGGCCCCGTCGGCGTCGACGACCTGGTGGCGACGCTGGGCCGCGGAAAACCTTTCCGCTAGGGCGGAGCCGTCCGCGCAGCGGCCGGCTTACCTCTCGACGGTGTGGCGGAGCAGCTCGGCCGAGGTCTGGAACGGCTGGCCGTCCGGGACGGTCACGGCCGCGACCGACTGGAGCACGCGGTCGGCGTCGGGGCCGAGGTCGGCGCGGAGGTGGGCCTGGAGGCCGGCGAACAGCGCCTGGGCCGCGTCCGGCCCCGACGACGGGAGCACGACGGCCGCCCGCTTCCGGGCCGCGTCGACCAGGAGCCGGTCGGCGGGGCGGAGGGCGGCACCGAGGCCGGCCGCGACGGCGTCGAACTGGGCCGCCTCGGGCGCCGACGGGTCCATCCGCAGGGCGACCGCGACGAACGGCGTGCCCGACGCGCGGTCCGCGAACGCGGCGTCGAGCGCCGCTCGGAACGCGGCGTTGGGATCGGGCGCCGTCGCCGCGAGCGGGGTGAAGGCCGGCAGGGGCGCGGCCACGGGGACGGTCGCCGGGGTCGGGTCGGCCGCTCCGTCGCCGCGCGAGTCGGCGAGGTAGCCCTGGGAGACGAGCGCGTCTGCGGGGTCGTGCTCGAGGGCGTCCGCCGGAGGGGCGAGGAGCGCCGGGTCGGGCGGGGGCGGGGCGATCACCTCGGTGGCCGGAGGGCCGGCCACCCCCTGCGAACGGGTGGGCTCCGGGGGCGTGTCGCGCGCCGGCGCAGAGGGGGGAGTGGACGTCGTCGGGAGCCCGTCCGAGGGAGGCTCAGGCGACGGGATCGACGTCTCGGGCGGCCGGGGAGAGGCCGGGGGCGCCGCGGAGGGCGGGGCCGGCGCGGGCGGAGCCAGCCCGGGAAGGGGGGCGGCCTCGACCGGCGAGCCGTCGCCAGACGGGTAGCCGGCCTCGTCCGGCGTGCCAAGCACGAGGTCGCCCCCGGCGCCGAGACGGATGGTCCCGTCGACCAGCCCCTCGACCACGCGGAGCAGGCGGCGCGAGGCGTCGTTGGCCGGGTCGCCCAGGCCGATCACCAGCGTCGTGCCCTGCGCCCGGAGCGCGCGGACCAGGCCGCCGAAGGCGTCGTGGAACCGCTCGAACGTGTCGAACTGGACGAGCGGCGTAAAGTCCTCGATGACGACGCGGCCCGGACCGTCCGACGCGACCAGCGCCGCCAGGTCGCGGTACGACTTGGCCAGGCCCTCCGACCCCCGCGCCGCGAGCTCGGCCGCTTGGGGGATTCGGAGCAAGCGGAGGTAGCCGCCCGTGTGCGCCGCCGCGAGGTCGAGCCCGACGTCGTGCCCGACCTCGACCAGCTCGTCGGGCGGGCGGGGCGAGATCACGAGGCAGCGCGTGCGGGCCTCGACGGCGGCCCGGACGGTCTGGAGCGCGAGCGCCGACCGGCCGGCACCTGCGCGGCCGACCAGGAGATACGCACGGCCGGACGCCAGACCGCCCCACTGGCGGTCGACGGCGGCCAAGCCGGAGGGGGAGGGCGAGACGTCGGTCATGGTCGGGGGAGAGTCGCGCCCGAGGGTCGGCAAACGGTGTGCCACCCCCCTCGGACCGGGGAGGGGGGCGGTTCCGTCCGGTTGCGAGGCCACCGGTGGGAACGAGTCGTATCCGATCCGGGAGGTCCCGTAACGCGGCGGAGACGCCCCGTGCGACTCCCGCGTCGAGGACGAGCGGGGAGCCGACGACGGGCCCCAGGGCTATCGCATACTCCCCCGATCTCGTCATCCTGAACGGAGTGAAGGATCTCAACGCCAGCGGTGGAGGCCATCGGGGCCGGCGCGGCAGGCCTCGGAGCCCGAGGTGAGATCGTTCGCGGGCTCAGAAGATGTTTGGTGAGGCACCGTCGTCCCCTATGGGGTCCCCTCTCCCCACGGGAGAGGCCCGGTGAGGGGCCGGCGCCGTTTCGACCGGCCTCCCGCTCCGTCTCGGCCGCCCCCCTCACCCTCGCCCTCTCCACCCCTCGGGGTGGAGAGGGGACGGTTCCCGCTCGCCAAACGGCTTCTCACGATGACATGGTGGGCGAAGTCGCGATAGCCCTGCGACGGGCCCGCCCGCCGGTGGGTGGCCCCTCGCCCGGGCTACCTTCCCGGACCGCCCGCCCGCACGCCCATGGACGCCGACCTCCTCTCCATCCAGGACGCCCGCGACGCCGTCCGCGCGGCGCACGCCGCCTACAAGCGGTTCAAGACGGCCGACCAAGAGACCGTCGACCGCGTCGTGGCTGCCATGGTCGAGGCCGGCGCTGGCGAGGCTCGGCGGCTCGGGCAACTCGCCCACGACGAGACCGGCTTCGGCAAGCCCGAGAGCAAAGAGCAGAAGAACCTGTTCGCGACCCGGACGCTCGCCGCGCGGATGGAGGGCATGAAGACGGCCGGCGTCATCGCCACGAGCGACGACGGGGCCGTCTGGACCGTCGCCACGCCGATGGGCGTCGTGGCCGCGCTCGTCCCCTCGACGAACCCGACGGCGACGGCGCTCTACAAGGCGATCATCGCGGTCAAGGCCCGGTGCGGGATCGTGATGAGCCCGCACCCCCGGGCCGTCCGCTGCACCGTCGAGGCGACGCGCGTCGTGGCCCAAGCCGCCGTCGCGGCCGGCGCGCCCGAGGGCCTGGTCGCCTGCTTGGGCGCGGGCGACGGCGGCGTCACCCTCGCCGGCACCGACGCGCTCCTCGAGGACCCGCTCACCGACGTCATCCTGGCGACGGGCGGCGGGGCGATGGTCCGCGCGGCCTACTCGAAGGGGAAGCCGGCCTACGGCGTCGGGTCCGGCAACGTGCCGGCCTACGTCGACCGGAGCGCGAATGTGGACAAGGCGGCGGCCGACATCCTGACCGGGACCTCGTTCGACTGGGGCACGCTGTGCTCGACCGAGCGGTCCGCCGTCGCCGACAGCCCCATCCGGGCCCGGCTCCTCGACGCCTTGCGCGAGCGCGGCGGCCACGTCTGCTCGGACGAGGAGACGCGCAAGCTCCGGGCGATCATCAAGCCCGGCGGCCGGTTCAACACGGACCTCGTGGGCCAGAGCCCCCGGCGGATCGCCGAGATGGCCGGGTTCTCCGTGCCCGACTCCGCCCGGGCGCTCATCGCCGAGGTCTCGGAGGTCGGGCCCAGCGAGCCGCTGTCGATGGAGACGTTGTCGCCCATCCTCAGCTTCTACGTCGCCGACGGGTGGGAGGCCGGGTGCGAGCGGTGCATCGAGGTGCTGGAGTTCGGCGGGATCGGCCACACGCTGGCGCTCCACGCGACGGCCGACCGCGTGATCGAGCAGTTCGCGCTCAAGAAGCCGTCGATGCGGATCGTCGTGAACACGGTCGCCGCGCTGGGCTCGGTCGGCATGACGACGGCGCTGTTCCCGTCGATGACGCTGGGCCCCGGCACGGTCGGCGGGTCGATCACGAGCGACAACGTGACGCCGATGCACTTGGTCAACCTCAAGCGGGTCGCCTTCGAGACGGCCCCGCTCAACGACGACGCGGGCCGGGCGCTTGAGGGGACGGAGGACGGGGAACGGGGGACGGGCCGAGCTGGCGCGGCGGCTCTACCGTCACCGAGGCCGGCTGTACCGTCCGGCGACGGGTCGTGGATGGACGAGATCGAGGCGCGGCTGGTGGCCCGGGCCGGCAACCCATCGGTGGACGCGCCGACGCCCAGCGCCTCGACGCCGACCCCGTCGTCGTCCGCGCTGCCGTTGCCGGACGACCAGATCGCGTCGCTCATCCAGCGTTTCAAGAAGTAGCTCTGAACACTCACCCATTGTCTAGCTCCGAATGACAAAGCAGAGAGTCCCCCGGTACAGTGAGATGATGAACCCATTGCTTGCGGCTCTTCGTGACCTCGGCGGATCGGGATCAATCAGTGAGATCAACGAGACGGCCGCTGGTCATCTTGACCTACCCGATGATGTTCTGGAGATTCTGCACAACCCTGAGAAGAGCAACCAGACCGAGGTTGAATACCGCCTCGCATGGGCCCGGACCTATTTGAAGAAGTACGGCGTGCTCGACAACTCAAATCGGGGTATCTGGGTCATCAGGCCTGAAAAGAGAGATGTCGAACAAGTCGATTCGGACGAAGTCGTGCGCTTTGTCCGAGAGTTGTCACGGCGTGAGCGCGAGGAGCGCGAGGCGGAGGAGCCAGAGGAGGCGTCCGAGGACGCCCCCGAGGAGGCCAAGACGTGGCGCGCGCTTCTCCACCGTGTGCTAACTCAGGAACTCTCGCCCGACGGGTTCGAACGTTTGACCAAACGCCTTCTTCGCGAGTCGGGCTTCGTCCAGGTAGAGGTAACTGGTCGGAGTGGAGACGGCGGAGTGGATGGGAAAGGAATTCTCCGGATCGGCGGCCTTCTGAGCTTCCACGTTGTTTTCCAATGCAAGAGGTATCAGGGTTCGGTCACATCACCTCATATCAGGGATTTCCGCGGCGCAATGGTCGGCCGAGCTGATAAGGGCCTCTTTATCACGACGGGTCACTTCACCCGAGACGCTGTGCGCGAGGCAACGCGAGACGGCGCCCCACCAATCGATCTGATTGACGGCGACCTGCTGGCGGACAAGCTGAAAGAGCTCAGGTTGGGAGTGGAGGTGGAAACGGAAGTGGTAGAGCGAGTACGTGTTAATAACGAATGGTTTCGTTTCATATGAGATGATATTCATTTGCTTCAAATCGATTCATATTGGCGCACGGCCATACGCCCTTGCTGTGAGCAGTCGATTCAGCTCGTCTCCGCTGCGTTAGTCGAAATGGTCGTAAACCATGTAAGAGTCGACGACGGGCTCCGCGCGCGGTGTCGCGCGTAGACTCGGCCATGCCTGAGGCCGAGCCCATCACCGCCCCGCCCGCCCGCGACGAGTTCGCCGTCGGCGAGCTCCCGCCGGGGCCCGTGGCGGCGCTCCTGTCGGAGGCCATGACGCACGTCCCGGACCGGCCCGAGCGCGCGCTCGCGCTGGCGACCGAAGCCCGGTCCCTGGCCGGCGACGACCCGCTGGCCCAGGCGTTCGCCCAGACGTACCAGGGGTTCGCCCGCTACCTCCTCTCCGAGCACGAGACCGCGCTCGGCCTGCTCACGCACGCGCTCGCGGCAATAGAGCCGCTCGGCGACCTGGCCGGCCGGTCGCTCGCGCTGGGCGCCCTCGCGTCGGTCCACGTCAGCCTGGGGCACTACGACCAGGCGCTCGACCTCGCGCTCGAGAACCTCCGCGTGGCCCGGGCGCTCGGCGACGTCGAGCGCGAGGCGTGGGTCCGCGCGACGATGGGGAACACGTACGTCGAGCTCGACCAGCCCGGCCGCGCGCTCGAACACGGCGAGGCCGCGCTCCGCCTGTTCGCCGACCTCGACCACGGCGGCGGCCAGGCCCGCGCTCACACGGCGCTCGGGGGGGCGCTCCGCGACCTGGGCCGCTACGCCGAGGCCCGGGCCCACCACGAAGCGTCGCTCCGGCTGGCGCGCGAGCAGGGCGCGGCGCTCACCGAGGCGCGGGCGCTCCATGACCTCGGCCTGCTCGCCCACCTCGACGGCGACGACGAGGCCGCGCTCGCGTTCTACCGCGACGCGCTCCGCCTGCGGACCGAGGTCGGCAACCGGCAGGCCCAGGCCACGACGCTCGTCGCCATTGGCCGGACGCTGACGGCGATGGGCCGGCCCGCCGACGCCCGGCCGGCGCTCGAAGAGGGCCTGGCCATCGCCCAGGCGGCCGGCGCCGAGCCGCGCGAGGCCGAGGCCCACGCCGCGCTCGCCGACGCCTGCGAGGCCGACGGCGACCCGGCCACGGCGCTCGGCCACCTGCGCGCGTTCCACGACCTGCGCGAGGCGCTGCTCTCGGCCGAGGCCCGGAGCCGGATCCAGACCGTCGAGGTCCGCGCCGAGGCCGAGCGGGCGCGGCAGGAAGCGGAGCTGGCGCGGGTGCGGACGGAGGAGCTGGGCGCGGCCAACGAGGCGCTCTCCCAGACGGTCCACGAGCTGCGGACGGCCCAGGGCCGGCTGGTCCAGGCCGAGAAGCTGGCGTCGCTCGGGCGGCTCTCGGCCGGGCTCGCCCACGAGATCCAGAACCCGCTCAACTTCGTCGCCAACTTCGCCGAGCTCAACGCCGAACTGGGCACGGACCTGCTCGACACGCTCCGCCAGGCCGAAGCGGGCGCCGCGCCGCCCGACACCGACGCCGTCCGCGACGACCTCGAAGCGATCGTCGACAACGCCCGGCGCGTCCGCGACCACGCCCGCCGGGCGGATGGGATCGTGCGGAGCCTGATGGGCCACGTCCGCGACGTCGGCGGCGAGCGCCGGCCGGCCGACCTCCACGAGCTCATCGAGCGGGCCGTCTCGACAACGCTCGCCGGCTCCGACGTCCGCGTCGAGCGGACGTACGGCGACCTCGCCCCGGTCGAGGTCGCCGAGGGCTCGCTCCAGCGCGTGGTCGTCAACCTGCTGGAGAACGCCCGGTGGGCCGTCGAGCAGCGGGCGCCCGACGCCGGGTTCGTCCCGACGGTCCGCCTGACCACGGTCGCGCTGGACGACGTCGTCGAGGTCCGCGTCGACGACAACGGGGTGGGGATCGCGGCGGCCCACTGCCCGCGCGTGTTCGAGCCGTTCTTCACCACGAAGCCGGCCGGGACGGGCACCGGGCTGGGCCTGTCGCTGGCCTACGACATCGTGACGGAGGGCCACGGCGGCACGCTCCAGGTGTTCAGCCGCGCGGGCGAGGGGGCCACGTTCGTGGTCACGCTGCCGCGCTGAGGAAACAGGAAACGGGCATCAGGGAGGAGGAATCAGGGGTCTGCGACGGCGACGTTTTCGCAATCCGTCCCGTACGGGATTTCGGGACGAGCTGTGCCTCTCCCCGGCGACGTCCCCTCTCTCTGGGAGAGGGACAGTGTGCGGTCGGGCCCGGCGTCGTGCACGGAGACCCTTCGGAGCCCGTCTCGCACCGACCGCTGATTCCTGACTCCCGATTCCCCACCTTACTCCGCCAGCCGCTCGACCTCGAAGGCCGTGATCGCGTCGCCGTCGGCTTGGTAGGCGACCTCGATGGGGTGGCAGCACACCTCGCAGTCCTCGACGTAGGTCTGGGCCGGCACGCTCGGGTCCAAGAGCATGCTGATGGGCGCGAAGCAGTACGGGCAGGAAAAGTCGACTTCGACCTCGGACACGGCGGGCTAGGTTGGGGGACGTCCCTCGCCTACGCCCGATGCCGCGCCTCGCTCCCGCTCTCGCCCTGCTGGCCGTGCTCGTCGCCGGGTGTGCGAGCGGACCTTCGGTCACCGCGCCGACTGCCGCGAGCGGACCGCCGTGGCCCGCGCCCCGACCCGACGCCGCGCTGCAGGCCGACCTCGACGCGCTCGCCGACGGGTTCGATGGCGTCGTCGGCGTGTACCTCCGCCACCTGCCGACGGGCCGCCAAGCCGCGATTCGTCCCGACGAGGTGTTCCCGACCGCCAGCCTGGTCAAGGTGCCGATCCTGGTCGGCGTGTTCGAGCGGATCGAGGCCGGCGCGCTGGCGCTCGACACGCGGCTCACGTTCCGGGACTCGCTCCGCTACGACGAGGACGAGGGCGAGCTGTTCGCCCAGCTCCGCGACTCGTCGACCGTCTTCGTCCACAGCGCCGTCGAGCAGATGCTCTCGGCGTCGGACAACACGGCGAGCCTGTGGCTCCAGGGGATCGTCACCGGCGAGGCCGTCAACACGTGGTTGGCGGCGCACGGCTTCGAGCACACGCGCGTCAACAGCCGGACCGCCGGCCGCCGGCCGGACTGGGAGCGCTACGGCTGGGGCCAGACGACGCCCCGCGAGATGGCCGAGCTGGTCCGCCGGATCGTCGACGGCCAGGCCGTCTCGCCTGCGGCCGATCTCGAGATGCACCGGTTGCTGACCCGGACGCACTGGGACGACGAGGCCGTCTCGGCGCTGCCGCCGAGCGTCCAGGCGGCCACCAAGCAGGGCGCCGTGAGCCGGTCGCGAAGCGAGGTCGCCTACGTCCACGCCCCGTCCGGGCCGTACCTCCTGATGGTGGTGACGAAGGACCAGGGCGACACGAGCTACAAGCCCGACAACGCGGGCTTCGCGCTGATCCGGGCCGTCAGCCGGCTGGCGTGGGAGGCGTTCGAGCCGGGCGCGAGTTGGCGTCCTCCGTCGGGCAGCGAGCGGTTCCGGTGGTGACGCGGCGAGCGCGGGCGGGTCCTCGGCGGCCTCTCGCGGGCCGCCCGCTCAGTCGAGGAACACCGAGACGGTGAACGCGACGATGGCCGCGAGCTGGAGCGCGAGCAGTGGGAGGTACAGCACGTCGTCGCTCGTCGGACGCTTCCACACGGCGACGCCCGCCGTCGCCGCGTAGACGAGCGCCGCCGCGCCGCCCAAGACGTTGCCGTCGACCAGCGACAGCACGCCGATCAGCGCGAAACACACCGCGCCGACGGCCATCGGCCACGGATTGCCGGGCGAGACGAGGTGGTTGGGCATGGCGTCAGTTGGTCAAGCTGCGGATGGGGGCCGGGATGCGACCGCCGCGCCGGGCGAAGACGACGTTCGAGACCTGGGACACCGGCATCACCGGCGCCCGGCCCAGGAGCCCGCCGTAGTCGGCCCACTCGCCGACGCCCTTGCCGGCGACGGGGAGCAGCCGGACGGCCGTCGTCTTGTCGTTGATCATGCCGATGGCGAACTCGTCGAACAGGATGCCCGCGATCGTCTCGGCGGAGGTGTCGCCGGGGATGGCGACCATGTCGAGGCCGACCGAGCAGATCGCGCTCATGGCCTCCAGCTTCTCGAGCGTGAGCGCGCCCGCCGCCGCCGCCTCGATCATGGCTTGGTCCTCGCTCACCGGCATGAACGCGCCGCTGAGTCCGCCGACGTGACGGGCCGCCATGAGTCCGCCCCGCTTGACGGCCTCGTTGAGCATCGCCAGCGCCGCTGTCGTCCCAGGAGCACCGACCTCCGCGAGTCCGAACGCCCGGAGCACGTCGCCCACGGAGTCGCGCTCGGCCGGCGTCGGTGCCAGCGAGATGTCGACGACGCCGAACGGGACGGCTTGCCCCGACCGCTCGCGCAACGCCTCGGCCACGCGGCGGCCGATGAGCTCACCGGCCCGGGTGATCTTGAACGCGGCCGTCTTGACGGCGTCCGTGACCGCCCCGAAGTCGGCGTTCGGCCCCAGCGCCTCGACGGCGCGGAGCACGACGCCTGGGCCCGAGATGCCGACGTTGAGCGCGAGCCCCGGCTCGCTCGGCCCGTGAAAGGCGCCGGCCACGAACGGGTTGTCGCCGACGGCGTTGCAGAAGGCGACGAACTTGGCGCACGCGACCGAGTCGCGGTCGGCCGTCCGCGCGGCCATCCCCTTGATGGCCCGGGCCACCTGGAGCACGGCGTCGGCGTTGATGCCGGCGTGCGTGCTCCCGCAGGCGACCGACCCGCACACGCGGGCCGTCGTCGCGAGCGCCTCGGGCAGGGCCTCGATGAGCGCCGCGTCGCCGGGCGTGGCCCCCTTCTCGACGAGCGCGCTGAACCCGGCGAGGTAGTCGACGCCGACTTCGCCGGCGGCCCGGTCCAGCGTCTCGGCCAGCCGGACGAAGTCGGCGGCGTCGAAGCTCTCCGCCGCGAGCGCCGCCGGCGTGATCGAGACGCGCTTGTTGGCGATCCGCACGCCGTACCGCTTCTCGACGGCTTCGGCCGCGGCCACGTGCTCCGCCGCCGCCCGCGTCACGCGGTCGTACACGTTCCGCCGCGTCGACTCGGGGTCGCGGCTGGCGCACCCCCGCAAGCTCACACCGAGCGTGACCGTCCGGATGTCGAAGGCGTCGGCCTCCGTCATCTGGACGGTGTCGAGGATTTCGCCGATAGAGAGAGGCATGGAGGGATCCGGGACGGAGGGGTGCGGGGCGAGAGGGGAACGCGGGGTCAGCCCTGCGAGCCGAGTGATCGAATGAGGCCATGGAGCATTCGGCGGACCTGGTCGGCCTGGCGGAGCACCGGAGCGGTGGTGTCCGCCGGGCACAGGTGGACGCGCTCGGCCACGATGAGCTGGGTGCGGACTTCGTACAGAGAGCCTCGGGCGACCTTGAGGAACCGGGCGTATTCGGCCCGCGAGCCGCGGCCCCATCCCTCCGCGATGTTGGAGGGGACGGAGACGGCGGCCCGGCGGAGCTGGCTCGTCAGCCCGAACCGCTCGTCCTCCGGGAACGACCGGGTCAAGCTGTATACCGACTCGCAGAGCCCGATCCCCTCTTGCCAGACGCGGAGATCCTCAAAGCTGCGGATGCCGGGCTCGCCGATGAAGGAGCCGTCGGGCGGCTCTGCCCATCCCTCCTCATCCCGCATCCCATATCCCTCCCCACTCATGGCCGGTGCATCGCCTGGAACAGCTCCTCGTGCTGGAGGAGCACCCGAGTGCCCATCGCCTCGCCCCGGGCGACGAGCGCGTCGCGGACGGCTCCGAGGTCGGCGTCGGCGGCGAGGTCGGCGACCAGCACGACGGTGAAGTAGCCCTGGAGCACCTTCTGCGACACGTCCAGGATGTTGGCGCCCGAGGCCGAGAGCTCGGCCGTGATCGCCGCCAGCACGCCCGGCCGGTCCTGGCCGTAAGCCGTCACGACGACGCGGGCGGCGCCCTCGGCGGGGCCGGGAGCACCGGAGGCCGGAGGGGGGAGCGGACCGGGAGCACGGCCCGCCTCGCCGGACGGCCGGGCGTCGAGGACGGCCCGGGCCACGCGCTCGACGCGCTCGGGCGTGGCCTCGGGTCCGAGGGCGGAGGCGATCCGGTCGATGAGGGCGCGGACTCCGCCGGGGCGGGACAGGTTGTCGGACGGCATGGCGAGGGCGACGGGGACGGAAGGTAGCGGCAGGACAGGGGCGCCCGGCGGCCGGAACCCCACACCGCGCCGCTCGTGACGCCCGCCCCTCGCTCCCCGATCCCATGCCCGACTTCGTCCGCGTCGCCTCGACGGCCGACCTCGCCGACGGCGAGATGCGGCAGGTCCAGGCCGACGGCACCGACGTGCTCCTCTCGCGCGTCGACGGCACGTTCCACGCCTGCACCGCCTTCTGCACCCACTACGGCGCCCCGCTGGCGACCGGCGTGCTCGACGGGACGACCGTCGTCTGCCCGTGGCACCACGCCGTGTTCGACGTGGCCTCCGGCGCCCTGTGCGAGCCGCCCGCGCCCGACGCCCTGCGCACGTTCGAGGTCCGCGTCGACGGCGACGACGTGCTCGTCCGCGTGCCCGACGACGCCGACGTGCACGGCAAGGGCGCCCCCTACCACGAGAGCGACGGCGCGACGCCGCCCATGGCCGACGTCGATGCCGACGCCGACGACCGACTGTTCCTGCTCGTCGGGGCTGGCGCGGCGGCCGAGGCGTGCGCCGAGGCGCTCCGGACCGAGGGCTACCGCGGACGGCTCGTGATGGCCACGAAAGAGACGCGCCCGCCCTACGACCGGACCGCCCTCTCGAAGGGCTACCTCGGCGGCTCGACCGGCGACGGCGCGCTCCGCCTGCGCGACGGCGCGTTCTACGAGAGCCACGGGATCGAGGTCTGGACCGACCGGACCGTCACCGGCCTCGACCCCGACGACCGGACCGTCACCTTCGACCAAGGCGACCCCGTGACGTACGACGTCGCGCTCGTCGCGACGGGCGGGGCCCCCCGTCGCCTGCCCGTCAAGGGCGCGGATCTTGACGGCGTGCTCCTGCTCCGCTCGTGGCACGATGCCCAGGCCCTCATCGACCGCGTCGAGGGCGCGGCGGCCGTCGCCATCGTCGGCGCGTCGTTTATCGGGATGGAGGCCGCGTCGTCGCTGGTCGGGCGCGGGCTCGACGTGACCGTCATCGGCCGGGAGTCCGTCCCGTTCGAGGACGTCTTGGGTGCCGAGGTGGGGCGCGTGTTCCAGGACGCGGCCCACGCGAAGGGCGTCGCGTTCCGCCTGGGCGCCGACATCGAGCGCATCGAGACCGTCCACTCCGATCCCGACACGAACTCGCCGCGCCGCCTGCGCGTGGTCCTGGCCGACGCCGCCGTCGAGGCCGACGTCGTCCTGCTCGGCGTCGGCGTGACGCCGGCGACGGACTTTCTAGAGGGCGAGGCGTTCCGCCGCGACGACGGCGGAGTCACGGTCGACACGCACCTCCGCGCCGCGCCCGGCCTGTTCGCGGCCGGCGACGTCGCCGTCTTCCCCGAGGCGCGGCTCGGCCAGCCCGTCCGCATCGAGCACTGGCGGCTGGCGCAGCAGCACGGCCGGGCCGCCGCCCACAACATGCTGGCCGAGGGCGACCCGACGCTGACGCCGGCCAACTTCGACCGCGTCCCGTTTTTCTGGACCGGCCAGTTCGGCGTCAGCTTGCGCTACGTCGGACACGTCGAGGACTGGGACGAGGTGATCGTCGACGGCTCGCTCGACGACCGCGACTTCGTGGCGGCCTACGTCGAGGGCGGGGCCGTCCGCGCGCTGGCGGCGGTCGGGCGGGACCCGGCGGCGGCGGCGTTCCACCGGCTGCTGGCGCGCGGTCAGACCCCGTCGCCCGACGCCTTCCGTGCCGGCCTCGACCTCCGGGCCGCGCTCCGCGACGCGGGCTGATGTCCAACTCGGAGGGAGTGTGGGGTGAGGGCTCCCGTGCTCCCAACCGCTCCACTCCGTCCAGGCCCGAAAGGGGACGGTCGGCCCTGGTTGAACCTCCGACTCGAAAAAAACGCGGGGCGCGCCCGGTCGGCACGCCCCGCGGTTGGACGGGGAGATCGGACGGGGCCCCTACTTCGTCAGCGCCGTCAGGAACGAGCTGGCCCCGGCCTGGACGCGGACCAAGAACGAGTCGCCGGCGTCGACCTTGGCCACGGCCGCTTTGAACTCGGCGACCGAGGCGACCGGCTCGCGCTCGACCTCGGTGATGATCATGCCCGGGCGGAGGTTGGCGTCGCGGTAGGCCTCGCTCGACCGGTCCACGTCGGTGACGGCGACGCCCGAGACGCCCTCGCCGAGCTGGCGGGCGAGCCGGGGCGTGACCGTCTCGAGCGTGAGCCCGAGCATCTCGACCGACGCCGGCTCGACCGGCTCCGCGGCCGACGGGGCCTGGCGCCGGTTCGGGCCCTGGCTGATCTGGTCGTCGCCGGGCCGTCGGCCCAGCGTGACCGTCGTCGTCCGCTCGTCGCCGCCGCGGTTGTAGGTGATCTCGACGGTGTCGCCAGGGCGCTTGGTCGAGATGATGGACACGATCTGGCGGTTGTCGGTCAGCGTCACGCCGTCGATGGCCGTGATGAGGTCGTCGCGGCGCAGGCCCGCGTCGGCAGCGGGCGTGTTGCCGCTCGCGTCGGGCGCGATGTCGGCGATGTAGGCCGCGCCCGGGCCGACCCCGTACCGGCGGCGGAGCGCCGGCGAGGCCTCGCTGAACGAGATGCCGAGGTAGCCGCGCTCGACGACGCCCGAGTCCATGATCTGCTCGACCGTGGACCGGACGATGTTCGAGGGGACGGCGAACGAGATCCCGTTGTACGTGCCCGTCCGCGTGGCGATGGCCGAGTTGATCCCGACGATCTCGCCGCGCAGGTTGACGAGCGGCCCGCCCGAGTTGCCCGGGTTGACGGCGGCGTCGGTCTGGATGTAGTTCGAGATCGTCGCCCGCCCGCGCGGGTCCGGGGCGCCCGAGAACCGGCCCAGGCTCGACACGATGCCTGAGGTCACCGTGTTGGAGAGGTCGGCCGAGAGCGGGCTCCCGAACGCGAGCACCCACTGCCCGACGCGGAGCGCGTCGGAGTCGCCGAAGGAGAGCGCCGTGAAGTCGTCGCCGTCCACCTTGAGCACGGCCAGGTCCGAGAACGGGTCGGCCCCGACGACCTCGGCTTCGAGCTCGCGCCCGTCGAACAGGGACACGACCAGCTCGTCGGCGTCCTCGATGACGTGGTTGTTGGTCACGATGTAGCCGTCGGCCGAGACGAACGCGCCGCTGCCGAGCCCGCTCTGGGTCCCGTCGCCGCCGTAGGGCGACGGCAGGCCGAACTGGGAGAACGGGTCGTTGCCGCCTTGGGCGAGCACGCGCGTCGACTGGATCTGGACGACGGCCGGGTTGACGGCCTCGGCGACCGACGAGAACGCCTGGCCGAGGTCCTCGGCCGTGGCGACGGCGCCCTCATCGACGACGGTCGTCTGGGCGTCGGCCTGGCCGAACAGGCTCGAGAGGCCGGCGAGGTTGGCGGCCGAGGTGACGAACACGATGCCGCCGAGCACGGCGGCGGCGACCAGGAGCGCGACGGAGGTCTTGCGCTTGACGTCGGACATGGGGGGAAATCGGGTCAGGGGAAGAACGAATCCGCGGGCTGAGGCGACCGCTCCATCGGCGGCCGGGGCGCGGGTCTCTCAACGTCGGCGGGCCGGCCGTGGTGCCCGCGCCCGGGGCCCGGAAATGAGATCGGGGCGCCCCCCAAAGGAGGCGCCCCGACCGGCGTCCTGCGACACACACAACCGCAGGAGGTAGCGGCCTGAGAACGGGATCGGCTCCCGGTTCGTGTCTCCGCTCCGAAAAAACTGTGCGCTCAGCGCAGACGCGCGGGGAAACTCCTGACCGCCGCGCGCTCACCGGTCGGAACGGCGCCGAGGGGGTCGGGTAGACCGCCGACCCAGCCGGCCCCGCCCTGCGGGCCCCCGCCCCGTGTCCTGGATCCGCCGCCTCGCCGCCCGTCCCGACGCCCGCCTCCGGACGGAGGGCCCGCCCGTCGCGGCCGGCCCCGACGCGCCGCACGCCGTCGTCATCGGCGCTGGCTTCGGGGGGCTCGCCGCCGCCGTCCGCCTGCTCACGCGGGGCTACCGCGTGACCGTCGTCGACCGGCTCGACCAGCCCGGCGGGCGGGCCCGCGTCGCGCGCGTCCCGGGGCCCGACGGCGGCGAGTACGTGTTCGACATGGGCCCGACGCTCATCACGGCGCCGTTCCTGTTCGACGAGCTGTGGGCGCTCGCGGGTGAGTCGCGCGAGGACCACGTCGAGTTCGTCCCGACGACCCCGTTCTACCGCATCCGCTTCGACGACGGCGCCGTCTTCGACTACACCGGCGATGGGGAGGCGATGGAGCGCGAGATCGCCCGGTTCAACCCGGCCGACGTGGACGGCTACCGGCGCTTCCTCGACAAGAGCGAGGCCATCTTCGAGACCGGCTTCTTGGAGCTCGGCCACGTCCCGTTCGACAAGGCGGCCCACATGGCCCGGATCGTCCCGTCGATGGTCGCACTCGAGAGCCACCGGAGCGTCTACGGCTTGGTCTCGAAGTACATCAAAGACCGGCGGCTGCGCCAGGTGTTCAGCTTCCACCCGCTCTTGGTCGGCGGCAACCCGTTCTCGACGACGTCGATCTACGCCCTCATCGCGTTCCTCGAACGGCACTGGGGCGTGTGGTACGCGATGGGCGGGACCGGCGCCATCGTCCGCGAGCTGGCGGCGCTGATCGGGCGGCTCGGCGGCGAGGTGCGGATGGGGGAGACGGTCCGGGAGATCACCGTCGACGCCAGCGGTGGCCGGCCCCGCGCGACCGGCATCCGCCTGGAGACCGGCGAGACGCTCGCGGCCGACGTGGTGGTCTCGAACGCGGACGCGGCGTGGACCTACCAGACGCTCGTCGCCCCCCAGCACCGGACGACGTGGACCGACGACAAGCTGGCGCGCTCGAAGCACTCGATGAGCTTGTTCGTGTGGTACTTCGGGACGGACCGGACCTACGACGACGTCGCCCACCACACGATCCTGCTCGGCTCGCGCTACAAGGCGCTCCTGGACGACATTTTCCACCGAAAGGTGCTCGCCGACGACTTCTCGCTCTACCTCCACCGCCCCACGGCGACGGACCCGGCGATGGCGCCCCCGGGCCACGACACGTTCTACGTCCTGTCGCCGGTCCCCCACCTCGACTCCGGCACGGACTGGTCGCAAGAGACCGAGCGCTACCGCCAGCGGATCGAGGACTACCTCGCCGAGACGGTCTTGCCGAACCTCGGCGATCACCTCACGGCCAGCCTGACGCTGACGCCGCAGGGTTTCCTCGACGACTACCTCTCGGTCAAGGGCGCCGCGTTCTCGCTCGAGCCGCAGCTGCTCCAGAGCGCCCTCTTCCGCCCCCACAACGCCAGCGAGGACGTGGACGGGCTCTACCTCGTCGGCGCGGGGACGCACCCGGGCGCGGGGATGCCGGGCGTCCTGTCGTCGGCCCGCGTGCTCGACACCGTCGTGCCGGACCCCAAGGCGGCGGTGAGTTGAGTGCCCGTGCGGCCGACTGGTTGAGGGAGCTGGCCTCCGAACACGATACCTTGCGGCGGTCTCCGGCCAGATCCATGAAGACGCCCCGGTTCTACCTGGAGCACATCCACGAGCAGACGGGCTACCTTTCGAGCGCGTCGGCGGGGCTCACGAAGGACGATTTTCTTGGAGACAAGACCCTGATCCTCGCGTTCGAGCGGAGCCTGGAGATCATTGGCGAAGCGGTCGCCCGGCTGGACGACGCATTCAAAGACGCTCACCCCGCCGTCCCGTGGCGCAAGATCCGAGCGCTCCGCAACGTCGTCGCCCACGTGTACTGGGCCGTTGACTACGACGTCATCTGGGACGTCGTGACGGCCGACGTGCCGGTTCTGCACGACCGAATCGCGCACTTGCTCGCCACGCTGCCATGACCCCGGCTGCCCAAATCGCTGAGGCCCTCCGTCCCCACGACACCACGTTGCGCGCGCTCGGGCTGCGGTCGCTGGCGCTGTTCGGCTCCGGGGCTCGGGCGAGCCTGGGCCCGGAAAGCGACCTCGACTTGCTCTACGAGTTCGACGCGGACGCGGCCACACTCGACGGTCTGCTCGGTCTCCAAGCGGCCCTCGAAGAGATCCTGGGGCGCGACGTGGACTTGGTGTCCCGCAAGTACCTGAGCCCCATCCTGAGCCGTCACCTCGGCGACGTCGTACCGGTGTACGAGGCGGGTTCGCCCTCGTAGCGGTCGGGGCAAGAACGCACCCGGGCGTGGGGATGCCGGGCGTCCTGTCGTCGGCCCGCGTGCTCGACACCGTCGTGCCCGATCCCCGGGCACTGGCGGCGTCTCAGTAGGGCGGCCGGGGGGGAGGTGGGAAGCGCGGGCCTCCCCCCGGCAACGGGCGCGTCGGGTCGAAAAGCCGGGCGAGGGCGGGGTCGTCCCCACGCAAGACGCGGACGAGGTCGTAGACTGCGAAGCCGACGGTCGTCACGCCGATGACGACGCCCATCGACCCGAATAGGACGGCCGGCAGCTGGCCGGGCCACGGCCCGTCGTCGGCCGCCGCCAGTAGGCGGGCGCTCTGGACGAGGACGTAGGCCCCGCCGACGAGCACGCCTACGTCGACGGCGACGCCGGCCCAGTAGAGGACGGGCGGGGCCTCCCAGTCCGCTGCGACCAGGAGGCCCGCGTCGTCAAGGTCGAGTTCGGCTCGGAGCGAAGCATCGACGCTGGCGGCCGGAGGCAGCGCCGCGACCGGCTGGCCCAGAGCCGGGACGGCGGTGAGAACAAGGACGCCGGAGAGGAGGAGGCGCACGGCAGCGGGGAGCGGACCCGCCAAGGACGGGCGGACCGGCGCGCGACGCGAGGTAAGGCCCCGTGCACCGGCTTACGCCGCGACGCCCTCGGCGTGGGCCTCGTCGTACGTCTCCCTCACGACGTCGATGCCGGCCCGCTGGAGCTTCCCTTCGAGCCGCTCGTAGCCGCGGTCGAGGTGGTACACCCGGAGCACGTCGGTCTCGCCTTGGGCCACCATCCCGGCCAGCACGAGGGACACGCTCGCGCGCAAGTCCGTGCTCATGACCGTCGCGCCGGACATCGGCCGCTCGCCCTTGCCGCCGACGTGGACCGTGTCGCCCTCGACCCGGAGGTCGGCGCCCAGGCGGCGGAGCTCGGGGACGTGCTTGAACCGGTCCGTGTAGACCGTGTCGCGGACCGTCGAGGGGCCGTCGGCCTGGGTCATCAGGACGGTCCACTGGGCCTGGAGGTCGGTCGCGAAGCCGGGGAACGGGGCCGTCTCGATGGAGACCGGGCGGATCGACTCGACGCCCTCGACCTCGACCACGTCGCCGTCGAACCGGACCGGGACGCCGGTCTCCCGGAAGCGCTCGGTGAAGTCGGGCCCGAGGTGCTCGGGCTGGGCGCCGGTGATCCGGAACGTCTCGCCGGGCGGGGTCGCGAGCGCCGCCGCGATCATGTAGGTGCCGAGCTCGATCCGGTCGGGGCAGTTCGTGAACGTGACCGGGCTCATCTTCTCGACGCCCTGGACCGTGATCGTGTCGGTCCCGAGCCCGTCGATCTGGGCGCCCATCGCCTGGAGCATCTCGCCGAAGACGACCACGTCCGGCTCGGCCGCGCAGTTCTCCAGCACCGACTCGCCCCGCGCCGTCACGGCCGCCAGCAGCACGTTGATCGTCGCGCCGACGCTGACGGGCTCGAACCGCATCCGCCCGCCGTCGAGGCGACCGCCCGGAGCTTCGGCGATCACGTAGCCGCCCTCCTCGCGGACCCGGGCGCCGAGGGCCTCCATCCCCTTGATGTGGAGGTCGACGGGGCGCGGGCCCCAGGCGCACCCGCCGGGGAGCGACACGCGCGCCTTGCCGCCGCGCCCGAGGAGGGCGCCCAGCATGTAGAACGACGCCCGCATCTGCTTCACCAGGTCGTACGGCGCCTCGAAGTGGTGGATGTTGGAGGCGTCGATGGTGATGGTCTCCGGCGTGTCCGGGTCGTCGTCGGGCGCCCAGTCCACGGTGCAGCCCGTCACGCGGATCACGTTCGAGAACGTGGCGACGTCTTTCAGAACGGGGATGTTGTGGATCGTGGTCACGCCGTCGGCGAGCACGGCCGCGGCCATGAGCGGGAGCGCGGTGTTCTTCGAACCGCCGACGTGCAGGGTGCCCTGGAGGGCGCCGCCGCCTTGGATGACGAGCTTGTCCATGTGGGGGAGATCGGGTTGGGGAGCCGGCGGTGCCGGGGGACAGGCAGGGACGAACGCGCCGAGGGCATCCGAGGGTTCGGGACCCGGGGCGCACGGCCCGGCCGAAACGGAAGCTAGGACCGACCGGGAGGGGGCCATCCGCCCCCGACCTTGGCGGAGGAACCGGGGCCGGAGGGCACGCCGAACGGACTGGCCGGATGGTCCGGTTGTTGCAAAGAATGGGTGAACGGTTGTCCCCCCACGCCCATGCCCGCCCTCTCGCTCCGCCTGTTCGACGCCGCCTCCGACCCCGAGGCCGCCCGCTACCGCATCCTGGCCGGCCTGTCCGAGACCCG
This sequence comes from Rubrivirga sp., assembly GCF_965213695.1. Taxonomy (GTDB): domain Bacteria; phylum Bacteroidota; class Rhodothermia; order Rhodothermales; family Rubricoccaceae; genus Rubrivirga. The sequence goes on from NZ_OZ243912.1 coordinate 1,016,773, forward strand.
CTCCGCCTTCCGCTCGAACCGGATCTCGCCCTGGCTCGGCGACCTGGTGGGGCTCCACCGAGGGCTGTCGGCGCTCGTCGCCGGGGCCGACTCGGTCGAGGGCCGCGCGGGCGCCGTGGTCGACGTCGATTGGGAGGCCGGGCGGCTGGTCCGCAGCGGGCCCGAGGCGCCGCTGGCCGTCGGGCTGGCGCGGTGGGCGCTGCCCCACGTCGAGGCCGCGATCGGAGAGGGCCGGGCGCTCTACGAGTTCGCCGCCGAGCGGGCCGCGCTCCGCGCCGTGGGGCTGGTGCCGGCGTACCGCGACGAGGGGTTCCTGCTCGTCCGCGACGCCGACGCGATGCGGGTGCTCCGGTACCAGGTCTCGCCCCTGTCCGGGCCCGACGGCCGGTACCGGGCGCTCCGCACGTCCCGCCTCGACGCCCGGCTGGACCCGCTGGCGTCTCCGGCCGCCTGGAAGGCGGCGCTCGCCGAGGCGGCCCCGGACCTGGCGGCCCCCGCCGCGTTCCGCCTCGAGGCCGAGGTCGACCTGCCGGTCGAGGCGACGCTGGTGCCGGTGGCCAAGCGGAAGCTGCTCGGGCTCGTCGGCACCTGGGGCGAGGCGTAGGGGCACGGCGTGCCGTGCCCGCTGGGGCGAGGCCGTGGGGTCCACAAAAGACGCGCGCCGCCCCTGGAGGAGCGGCGCGCGACGGCCGAGACAGATCGGAAGCAACTACCCGCGCGAGCCGCGCGCGGTGACCCGGAGCCGCTGGCCGACCCGGATGACGTCGGAGTCGAGGTCGTTCCACTCGCGGAGCTGGCGGACCGTGACGCCGTAGCGCTGGGCGATCCCCGTGAGGTGCTCGCCCGAGCGGACCCGGTGGGTCGTCGGCCGCGCCGGGGCGGCCGGGCGGGTCGGAGCGGCGACCGGGGCCGCCGGCGTCCCGCTCACGCGGACCCGTTGCCCGACCCGGAGGTGGTCGCCGAGGCCCGGGTTGAGCGCGCGGATGTCCTGGAGCGACATCCCGTACTCCCGAGCGATCTGGGTGAGGTACTCGCCGCGCTGGACGACGTGCGTCGTCGGCCGAGCGGAGGCCGTGCTGACCGTGCGGACCGGGGGCGCCGAGCTGGGTGCGGCCGGCGCCGGAGGCGTGTAGCCGGCGGGCGTAGTCGGCGGGGCGGCCTCGGGCGTGTCGATCTCCAGGTCGGCCACCAGCTCGGGCTCCGAGCGCTCGGGCGTCGGCTCGGTCCGGGCGACGAAGGCGGGACGCGGGGCGGCCTCCGGCCGAGCGTCCTCCGCCCGACGGTCCTCGGCGTACCGGGCCTCCGCGTCGGCGACGGTGGCCGGGGCGGCGGCGGCGTAGGCCGGCACCGGCGCGTCGCGGACGACGCGCGGCCGGGGCTGGAGCGACCGGCGGAGGTCGCGGCGGGCGGCGAGCATCGCGACGGCCTCGCCGTGCTCCTGCGGCGCCAGCGGGCGGACGGCCCGCGGGCCGAAGTGGACCGTCCCGGCAGCGAACCGCTCGTCGCGGGCCTCCGGCGGAGCCAGCCGGTCGAGCGCCTCAGCGTGCTCGGCGTAGCTCCCGGCCGGGAGCCGGAGCATGTGGGGCACGCGGACGTCCGGCACGCGGCCCTGCCGCAGCGACGGGTTGAGCGCGGTGAGCACGGCCTCGTCGGTCCCGATCATCCGGGCCACGTCGCGGAGCCGCGTCCCGCCCTCGGCCGGGATCCGGTCGAACACGTAGGCCGGGCCCGGCTCGTGGGCCGGGAACCCGTAGGCGTCGGGGTTGGACAGGATGAGCGCCGTCGCGATGAACATCGGGACGTAGGCCCGGGTCTCGCTCGGGATCACGTGGTCGATGTCCCAGAACGTGGCCCGCTGGCCCGTCCGCTCCTCGAACCGGCGGACGCCCCGGGCGATCACGGCCGGGTTGCAGTTGTAGCCGGCAAGGGCGAGGTGCCAGTCGCCGAACCGGTCGTAGAGGTCGCGCAGGTGACGGGCCGCCGCGCGCGTCGAGGCCTCGGGGTCGAGGCGGTCGTCGATCTCGCGCTCGGCGCGGAGCCCGTAGGCCCGGCCCGTCGCCGAGATGAACTGCCACATGCCGGCCGCGGCCATGTGGCTCCGGGCGACCGGGTTCAGGGCGCTCTCGACCATCGCGAGGTACTTCATCTCGTCAGGCACGCCCTCCTCGGCGAGCACGCGCTCGACCATCGGGAAGTACGTGTCGGCGCGGCTGCGGAGCCGCTGGACGTGGCTCGGCCGGTTGAGCAGGAACTGGAGGTACCGCTCGACCTTCGGGTTGACGTCCATCGGGACCGTCGTCGCGAACGTCCCGATGTCGGGGAGCGTGACGTGCTCCAGGAGCGGGGCGCCCTCGTCGAACCCGCGCTCGATGGCGCGCGTGCCGGCCGCGCGGATGGCGTAGACGTCGCCGCGGTCGACGAGCGTCCGGTCGTAGTACCGCTCGTACTCGGTCATGACCGACCCGAACAGCTCGCGGAAGCGGGGGTCGGTGAGCGCGCCCGGCCGGAGCGCGGCGGCCTGGACGTCGGCCACCAGGTCGTCGAGCTGGACCGTGTAGCGGGCTTGGTCGCCGTCGGCGTCGGCCTGCAAGAGGTCGGCCTGGCGGGCGTAGAACTGGGCGAGGCGGCGGGCGAGCTCGGCGTCGGAGGGCGAGTCGGCGAGGGCGGACACGGGGAGGCGCGCGTCGGCGGGGGCCTCGAGGGCCTGGGCCGGGCGCGCAGGCGCCGTGTCTGTCCGTGCCGTCTGGGCGTGGGCGCCGAGGACCGGCGTCGCGACGAGGAGCGCCGCGGCGAGGAGGCTGCGGGGCATGGCAGGGGGGAGAAGGTGGAAACGCATGGCGGGCGACACGAGGCGGGACCCCCCCACCTCCTGCAAACCGCCGGCCCAAAGCTAAGGGACCGTGAAGGACGAGGGGGCCGCCGGCTGGAAAAAAGGCTACAGCCCGGGACTAGGGCCGAGAGCGCCGGTGGCCGGGCGCTCGGCCGGCCGCCGTCTCCGTTTCGGATCGACGCGACGACGGGGAGATCCGCCCGGCGTCGAGGCCGACGGCGTCGTCCGGCCAGCCCTGGGGGCGTAGCCTGGGAGCGCCGACGTCGCCGCCCGCCGCCTCCGTCTCAGCGGCCGAACCCGTACTCGCGCAAGTGGCCCTCCTTGTCCCGCCAGTCCGCCCGCGTCTTGACGAACAGCTGCAAAAAGATGCCGCGTCCCAAGAACGCTTCCATCTCCTCGCGCGCCGCCCGCCCCAGCCGCTTGAGCGCCGCGCCGCCCTTCCCGATCAGGATCGCCTTCTGCGAGTCCCGCTCGACGACGATGTCGCACGCCACGAAGTCCTTGCCCTCGGCCCGCTCCTCGTAGGTCACCACGACCACCTGGGTCGCGTACGGGACCTCGTCGCGGAACTGGTGGAACACGGCCTCGCGGACGATCTCCGAGATGAAGAACCGCTCCGGGTGCTCCGAGAGCTGGTCCGCCGGGTAGTACGGCGGGCCCTCGGGGACCCGGTCGAGCACGAGCTCCAGGAGCGTGTCCGTCCCCGTCCCCTCGCGCGCCGACACCGGGACGACGGCGTCGGGCGCCCGGCCCAACGCCTCGGTGTAGAGCTCGACGAGCGGCAGCGCTTGGTCGACCAGGCCCAGCTTGTCGACTTTGTTCAGCGCGAGCAGGACGGGCCCGCGCGCGGTCTGGACCCGCTCGGCCGCGTTCTGGGCGTCGTGCGTCAGTCGGGCCTCGGTCGCGTCGGCGAGGAAGACCGTCACGTCGGCGTCGCCGAGCGAGCGGTCGACGTCGCGCATCATGTGCTGGTGGAGCCGGTACTTCGGGCGGACCACGCCGGGCGTGTCCAAGAGCACCAGCTGGTAGCCGGCCGGGTGCGCCGGGCTCTCGCCCGGCTCGGCCGTCAGGATGCCGAGCACCCGGTTCCGCGTGGTCGACGGCCGCGGCGACACGATCGACAGCTTGGTCCCGAGCCAGCGGTTGAGCAGCGTCGACTTCCCCACGTTCGGCGCGCCGACGATGGCGACGTAGCCGCTCTGGTGGCCGCGCGGCTCGGCCGGCTCGGGCTCGGGCGTCGGCGGGGCGTAGGTCGCCGGGGCGTCGCCGCTGGGGTGGTCGGGCGTGTCGGCGGTCGGGTCGGGCTCCATGCGAGAGGGGAGGGCGGGCCAGGCGAACGCCCGGTCGCCCGGTCCCGTTCTGTGGGCGCTCAGGCGCCGACCGGCTCGGCCGACACGTCGGGCTGAGGCACCGGCTCGCGGTCCGAGCTCGCCGACCGGGCTCGTCTCGCGGCCCGCGGGTCGACGGGCGACCACACGACACGGACGCCGCCCGCGAGCGCGCCGAGGTGCGTCAGGAACACGGCCCAGAGCAGCGTCATGGCGGCCATCTCCACGCTCTCCTCCACAGCCCGGGACAGGTGGACGACGGCGTCCGGTCCGCTCATCCCGAACACCACCTCCGACGCCGACGCGAGGTCGGGACGGGCACCGAGCCGTCCGTACAGGTCCCATGGGTGGCCGTCCCCCAGCCCATCGACAAAGTCGAGCCCGACGGCGACGGCCATCAGCCCGAACGCGACGCCGACGAGCCCGCGCAAGCGGGCGGTTCGGAGCTCGCGCCACAGGAACGCGGCCATGAACAGGCCGACGCCGGCGAACACCGGCCCGAACACGAGCTGCCAGTAGTAGCTCGGGAACGCCGCGCCCAGCCCGGTCTCGCTCGCCCCGGACGCCCCGAACGCCGACCCCACGCGCTCGTGGAGCCGCGTCCCGTCGTCGAACGCGAGGTACGAGAAGAACACGGCCAAGACGGCCCACCCCAGCACGCGCCGCCGTGCTCCGCCGGACTGGCGGACGACGGCCACGACGCCCCAGAGCGTCAGCGCGACGAGCACCGTCTGCGTCACCGACAGCCATGAGCCCAGGCCGCGCTCGCTGGTTGCGTCGAACAGGGCCGCGAGGTCCGCCGACGCCAGCCCGCCCCCGAGGTGGAGCCACACGTCGAAGAAGACGGTGAGCACGGCGGCTCCGACCATGAGGCCCACCAGGGCGTCGACGGCCTGGGCCAGGTCGAGCCGGACCGTTACGGAGTGGGGGGCGGGTCTCAAGAGCGGGGAGGGGGATGGCGACTCAGCGGGCCGGCCGGTGTGCAACCGGCCGGCCCCGGCCCGCCCGCGCGGACGGGCCTCGCTGGGCGAGGTTATCTCCGAGTCGCTTGGCCACGCCCGGCGGACCTGCCCGACTCACCAGACGAGCCCGAGTCGCCGGACGCACCCGATCCTCCGCCTCTACCCGACCGGCCCGAGCCGCCGGACGCGCCCGACCCGCCGCAGGCTCCGACCGTGTCGCCGTGGCCGAGGTGGTCGGGAAGATCGAGCAGATGGAGCGTCTTCGTCTGTTTGTTCTGCTTGCCCGGCTTGTGGCAGACCGTCACGAGGCCGTTCCCGTCCGGGTCCGGGTTCGAGGCCGTCGCGTCGGCCTCGTCGGCCCGGGTCTCGGCCGCCGTCACGTGCGACGACGTGGACGAGACGAGGACCACCCGGCCGCCGTCGAAGTCGAGCCGCTCCGTGAGCTCGGCGACCTCGCCGATGTCGAACGTGAGGCGGACGTTGCGGCCCAGCCGGAGGTGGGCCCCGAAGGCCTCGCCGCCGCGGATCTTGTCGCGCCACGCGGCCTCCTCCTTCTCGTGGAGGGCCTGCTCGTCCTCCCGCATGTGCCAGTAGAACGTGGCCTCGTAGAGCCGGGCGTGGTCGCTCGCGCGGTGGACGCGGAAGGCGAGGGCGCCCTCGCGGTTCCAGTCTCGGCTGATGCACAGCGGCCAGCTGCTGCACGACGCATTGTCGAACGCCTGCTTGAGCCCGCGTAGGCTCAGGACGTCGAGGTCGAACGCGCGCAAGGCGTTGGCCGGGAACGTCCTCGACCGCCGGCCGCCCACGTCCGCGGCGAAGTCGCCGAAGCCGCCCTGGACCGTCGTGCGGAGCGGGCCGCCGGTCCCCTCCGTTCCGGCCACGTCCACGACGACGCGGGCGTACCCGTCGTTGTCGGCGTTGGCGAAGCTGAGGTAGACCGGCTCGGCGCCGAACCGCTGGAGGTAGGTCCGGAACTGGGTCTGGAACTCGTGCTTTCCGGCGCCCCCGTTCTCCATGAAGTAGACGTGGTCCCCGCGCGGCGCCGAGGCCGGCGTGATGTCGAAGGCGTGGGTGTGCTGGTGAAACGGGTAGGCCTTGGTCCACGGCCTCGCTTGCTCCGACCGGTTGCCCTGAGGCGCGCTGCTCGTCATGCCGGCCTGGGCGCGGTAGACCGTGACGTCGAGGTGGCCGCCCGGCGGGAACGCCTCGTGGACGACGACCAGCATGCCGGTGACCGTGACGGCCCCGTCGAGCTCGACCGGGAGCGTGGCGTCGGTCCCATGGACGATGACGATCCCGTTCCAGGTGAGGCGGGCGTCGGGCTCGACGCGGAGCGCGCCGTCGACCAGCAGGACGCCGTGACCGGCGAGCGACCCCGCGACCGTGAGGTCCCCGTCGAAGAACGTGATCTGGGTCCCGTCGGCGGCCGACCCGAAGGTGGCGTTGGCCATCGTGCCGCCCGATGCGTCCGTCGCCATCGCGGCGGCGAGCGGGGCGGCCAGGAGCGGGACGCGGGCCACCGGGAGCGACGCCGGCAGCCCCGCGACGGTGCCCGGGCCGCCGACGGTCCAGTCGCCCGCGAACGTCCGGTCGCCCGCGGCCGGGTCGATGGCGCCGACGGCCTTCTGGTAGAGGCCCTCGGCGTCGTCCACGTTGAGCCCGTCGAGGAGCTTGCCACGGCCCGCCCAGGCGTCCGTCTCGGGAATCGACATGCGGCTCTTCGCGCCCTGGACCGCCGCGCCGAGGTCGTTGGTGAGGTTGTCGAGGGGCAGGAGCCCTTCGAGCTCGAGGGCGTCGTGCTTGCGGCGGTCGAACTGGACGTCGCGGTCGCCCTGGGCGTCGGCGATCCGGCCGCCGTTGGACGCCGTCATGGTCGCGTAGGGGACGTCGAGCCACAGCGGGCCCGGGGCGTCGAGCGGCTCGTAGGCGTAGGCGCTCTCGACCGTGTGGACGGCGCCGCCGTAGGTCCCGGTCACGCGGAGCGTGGCCTCCTGGTCCGTGGCGCCGGGCACGTACTCGATCCGGAACCGGCCGCCCTCGTAGTCCTGCTCGGTGCCGAGGCGGACCGTCGGGTCCCGGAAGCTGCCGCCGGCGGCCATCTCGCTGAGGGCCACGCTCTGGCCGGCCTCGGCGATCTCCCGAGCCAGGACGTCCGCCTGGCCCTCGTTGTGGCGGCGGAGCGTCTCCGAAAGCGTGCCCCGCATGTTGAGGGCCAAAATGGCCCCGCCGACGACGGTGGCCAGCACGATGAAGAGGAGGTAGCGTCCCATGGGAAGGTGAAGCGGTAAGGGTCGGAGGTGGGGGAGCGGCCAACGTGGCCGCCGGAGTGGGGGGGCCTACGGGGTGAAGCTGGCGACGTAGCCGGCGTCGCCGGGCAGCGGGGGGATCCCGCCGGGCGTGGCGGTCACGACCGGGGCCGTCCCGGAGGTGGCCCCGGCCGCGAGCACCCGGACCGTCCGCGCGTGCCGCGTCGACGTCACCTCGCCCCGGCCCTGGTCACTCGTCTTCTGGGCGACGACCTCGGGCGCGTACCGGAGGTCGAAGCGGAGGTGCGGCGGCGTCTGGGCCATCGTGGCGGCCGTCGAGGTCGGGGTCCCGTCGGCCGCCACGGCCGTCACGTCGAAGTCGACGAGGCGCTCGACGGTGGCCGTCTCTCGGAGGGGGCCACCGCGGGCGAACTCGTACCGGGTCGCCCGCAAGAGCGATCGGTCGCGGCCGTCGACCTGGGCCCGGGCGCCGGTGTCCTCGACGTGGTAGGCCACGACGTAGACGGGCGACACGCCGAGCGAGTCGGGCGCGCTGAGCGTCGGGAACGAGAGGTGGCTCGTGAAGACGGTCCCGTCGGCGGCGGTCTCTTGGCGGAGCCGGAACCGGTACGTGCTGTCCCCGAGCGGCGTCCCGCCGGGCCCGCGCTGGAACGCGGCCTCGGTCTCGGCCCGGCTCCGGGCGTTCTCGAGCTCGCGCTCGATCGTCGTGGCGAGGCCGCTGGCGTGGGCGTGGGCGCGGTCCTGCTGGACCGCCTCGACGGCGCTCTGCTGGGCCCGCTGCTGGACCACGAACAGGGCGCCGATCAGGACCGTCCCCACCACGACGGCCGTCAGGTTGTCGAGGAGGAACGTCACGGGGCGTCGGGGGCGAGGGCGTCGACGCGGGCCGGCGTCACGACGCGGCGGAGCGTGGCCGTGGCCGGGACCCGCCCGGCCGGCGGGGACGTCTCGACGACGGAGACCTCGATCTCCTTCGTCAGCGTCGGCCCGGCGGCCGGCGTCTCCGGGGCGAGGTCCTCGACGTAGCGGACGCGGACGGCCGCCCGGAACTGGAGCTCGCCCCTCCCCACCGGGACCGCCTCGACCGCCGTGTGGTCGTCCCAGTCGTCGACGTCGTCGAACGTGTCCGGCCCGGCCTCGCCCGCGTCGGAGCCGAGGGGCGAGTCGGAGGGCTCGACGCGGATGCCGGTCCGCCCGGCGACGTCCTCGACGACGTCCTCCTCGTCGAACGCCAGCTGACTGACGCGCGCCATCCGGGCCCGGGCCACGTCGGCCGCGGCCAGCTCGGCCTCGATGGCGATCGTGTGCCGCGCGACGTCGTGCTCGTGGCGCTGCTTCCCGAAGGCGAGGAGGCCGAAGCAGAAGAGGGCCGCGACGGCCAGCAGAGTCTGGGGCATGGGTGGAAGAGGACCGGGCCGGGCCGCCTCGCCAGACCCGTTCCACTTTCCAAATCCTCCCGCCACTCCCTCGATAAATGGAACGGAAACGGCGCGTTGGCTCCGCCTCGTCCCGCCGCCGTCTCCCGCGTCCCAGGGCGAGACCGGGAACGCGACGGGTGGAATCGACCCGGCCGGAGGGGGCATCCCTCCCGCCTGCGCGGGGATGACTCGTCTGGTGTGGCCGCGGATCGAGAACAGGTCCGAGAACTTGGCGGCCCTCCCCCAAGAGGCGGAGAGGGAGCCTCTCTTCCGAGCATGCCGATCGTCCTGCGGGCACCCCCAGTCCACACGCCGCGTGGCTCCGGCTCGTAGCGCCTCGGCGCGACCCGGCGGCCGTGCGGTCACGCCCCGGCGATCACGTCGAGGTAGGCGCGGACGGCGGGCCCGAGCCCCATCACCAAGGCGTCGGCCAGGAGGGCCTGCCCGATCGAGACCTCGGCCACGCCCGGGACCGCGCGGAGGTACGGCCCGAGGTTGTCGAGGTCGAGGTCGTGGCCCGCGTTGACGGTCAGGCCGGCGTCGGCGGCGGCGTGGGCGGCGGCCCGGTGGCGGTCGAGCTCGGCGGCGGCGTCGCCCCGGGCCCAGGCCCAGGAGTAGGGTCCGGTGTACAGCTCGACGCGGTCGGCCCCGAGGGCGGCGGCGGCGCGGACGGCGGCCGGGTCGGGGTCGAGGAACAGGCTCACGCGGCAGCCGAGGTCGCGGAGCTCGGCGACGAGCGGCGCCAGCCGGTCGCGGTCGCGGTCGAGGTCCCACCCGTGGTCGCTCGTGAGCTGGCCCGGGGCGTCGGGGACGAGCGTGGCCTGGGTCGGGCGCGTCCGGCGGAGGACCTCCATGAACCCGGGGAAGGCGTAGCCGCCGTGCGTGGCCGGCCCCTCGAACGGGTTGCCCTCGACGTTGAGCTCGGCCCCGGCCGCCGGGAGCCACGCCGCGAGCGCCTCGACGTCCGACGCGAGCGCGTGGCGGCCGTCGGGCCGCGGGTGGAGCGTCAGGCCGACGGCCCCGGCCTCGACGGCGGCCCGGCCCAGGCGACCGAGGTCGGGGCGCGTGCCGCCCCGGGCGTTCCGCATCAGGGCGGCCTTGTTGAGGTTGACGCTGAGGCGGGTCACGGGGCGGACGGGCGGCGGGGCCGAGCAACCTAGCGCAGAACCCTCAGGTCGATAGGGACGGGGGGGGGTGGACAGGGCGAGCGCATTCTCGGCTCGCGGCTCGGAGGCGGGTTCGGAGGATGGGGGTGTGGGCGTGTGGAAGTGGACATCCCCCCACACTCCCTCCTCCCACACTCTCGTTCTGGCTCGCGGACTGGAGAATGCGCTCGCCCTGGGGGGGTGGAGAGGGTGAAGGGGTGGAGAGCTGGAGGGGGTGGCCGCCCTCCTCTCCCCCCGCCCCTTCCATCCCGGCCGCTCTTTCTGCCCCATCCGTCCCGGCCGCCCCGGGGCGGGCTCCCCTGCTCATCGCGCGCGGCGCCCTCCGTCCCTCCACTCGCAGGACCCTCATCTTGCCAATGCGCCGGGCCCGGGGGTATCCTGCCCGGCCGGCCGGCACCGGCCTCACCCCCCTCTCTCGACAACCCCCGACTCCTGATGGCCACCACTGGCGCCAGCGGCTCCGACCTCGCGATCCGTGCCCTCCTCGGCTTGCTCATCATCGGCTTGGCCGTGGTCCTGTTCTACGTGACCGTGGTCCCGGCCCAGCGCGCCGCGGCGGCCCAGCGCGAGACCGACCTGACGCGCGAGCGGATGTCGGACGTCCGGACGGCGCTCATCTCGTACCGCGACTCGGTCGGGGCGTACCCGTCCACGCTCGACTCGCTCGTGCTGTTCGCCCGCAACGACTCCGTGTTCGCGGCCCAGTCGCAGGGCGACGAGCGGCTCCGGCCGGCCGCCGCCGACTCGCTCGCGCTCTCGCCCCGGACCGGCAACCGGTTCCTCTACGAGGTCATCCGCGACACGTCGGGCGTCGAGATCTACTGGCTCGCCGACCCCGACGCGGAGGCCGACTCGATCGGCTCGCGCGACCCGAACCCGGCGCTCCGCAACGCGGCCTCCTGGGAGTAGACCGATGACGACAGCCGTCGCGGGTCTCAGCGGACGGACGCTCCGGTTCGCCGAGGTCGTCCCGAGCGCCGACGGCCCGGCCCTCCGCCGCTTGGGCGCGGCCGACTTCGACCTCGACGCCGAGCGGGCCGTGTTCGAGACCGGCGACCCGGAGGCGATCGAGGCCGTCGCGGAGGCGCTCGCGGCCGGGCTCGGCGGGACCGCCGCCGAGGCCCTGGTGGTCGCCGCGCACCCGACGGCGACCACGTCGTTCTTCTCGCGCCTGCCGGTCGGGCTCGCGCCCGAGGCCCGGCTCGGCCAGATCCACCAGGAGACGGCGCTCCTGGCCGACCTCGCCCCGACCCAGGCCGTCCGCGTCCGGGCCCGCTCGGTCCGCGTCGAGCCGGCGGCCGGCGGCGACCGCGAGTGGGTCCACGTGGTCCACGTCGCCGAGCCCGTCCACGCCCGGCTCTCGCTCCTGGCCGACGCCCTCGGCGTCGGCGGCTACGACGTCGCCGACTCGACGCGGGCCGCGGCGGTCGTCGCCGGGCCCGGCCTGGCGCTTGTCGTGGGGGCGTTCCGGGGCCACACCGAGGTGGCCGTCGCCCACGACGGCACGTTCCTCTTCGGCACGCACGGGCCCAGCACGGCGCCCGCCGACACGGCCTACTTCGCGCTCGCCGCGCTCCAGCAGGCCGGCGCCGAGGCCGGCGCCCTCGACCGCCTCTGGGTCTACGGCGACGACGCGACAAACGACCGCCTCGACCTGACGGCCGAGTTCGTCGGCGCCGAGGCGGCCTGGCTCGACCCGTTCGGCCCGTTCCGCCGCCGCCCCGACGCCGACGCGGGCGAGCTGGCCGCCTTCGCCCCGGTCCTCGGTGCGGCGCTCTAGGGCCGCGCTTGCGAGTCGGTCGCGGCGAGCAGCGTCGCGTCATGAGCGCGGGGGCAAGAGGGACAGGGCGTGGGGCACGAGGCGAGGCCTCGGAGCGCGGGGGATGGGGCCCCCTTGCCTCTTGCCCCTTGACCCTTGCCCTCCGGCCTCGTGAGGATCACCGGCGGCACGCTCGCGCGGCGGCCCATCGACGCGCCCAAGGGCGACCGGACCCGGCCGACGACGGACCGCGTCCGCGAGGCACTGTTCAGCGCGCTCGGGTCGCGACTTGACTTCGGCGGCGCGCGCGTGCTCGACCTGTTCGCCGGCAGCGGGGCGCTCGGGCTGGAGGCCGTCAGCCGGGGGGCCGCCCACGCGACACTCGTCGAGCGCCACGGGCCGACGCTGGCCCTCGCCCGCCGCAACGCCCACGCGCTCGGCGTCGGAGACCGCGTGGCCACCGTCCGGGCCGACGCCCTCGTCCACCTCGCCCGCGCCGGCGGCCCGTTCGACCTCATCCTGGCCGATCCGCCCTACGACTTGGCCGAGCTTCCGTCGCTGCCCACGCTGGCGCGTCCGCGCTTGGCGCCGGGCGGCCTGTTCGTCCTGGAGCACGACGCCCGCCACGCCTTCGACGGCACGCCCGGCACGGTCTGGACGCGGAGCTACGGCCGGACGGTCCTGAGCGTGTTCGGGGAGGAGGCGTGAGCGGCGGGGGCGCGGGCGATCTTGCCCCTTGCCCCCTGCCCCTTGCCCATGAGACTCGCCCTCTACCCCGGCACCTTCGATCCCATCACCTACGGCCACCTCGACGTGCTCGAGCGCGGGCTGAAGGTGTTCGACCGGGTCGAGGTCACCGTTGCCGTCAACGCCTCGAAGCGGACGCTCTTCTCGACCGAGGACCGCGTCGGGCTGGTGCAGGCGTGCGTGGCCGACCTCGACGCCCACGACCGCGTCACGGTGACGGCCTTCGAGGGGCTCCTGGTGGACCACGCCCGGGCCACCGGGGCCGCCGCCCTCTTGCGCGGGCTCCGCCAGGTGAGCGACTTCGACTACGAGTTCCGGATGGCGCTGGCGAACCGGCGGCTCCACCCGGAGCTCCAGACCGTGTTCCTGATGCCGGCCGAGGACCACACGTTCGTGGCCGCGTCGATCGTCCGCGAGATCCACCGGTGGGGCGGCGACGTGTCGTCGTTCGTGCCGCCCGTCGTGGTCGAGGCGCTCGCCGAGCGCCCGGCGGGGGGCGCCGATGGGGACTGACGCGGCCCGGCGCGCGGCCTATCCTGACTCCGGTTTCTCCGCACCGCCATGCGCTGGCTCCTCGCCCTCGTCGTCCTCGCAGTCCCAGCGTCCGCCCAGGGCGCGCACCGTTTGTTCCTGGCCCCGACGGCCCGGCCCATCCCGGCCGGGACGGTGAGCCTCGGCGTCACCAACGTGTTCGTCCCGACCGCGGCCGTCGGCGTCGGGTCCGGCGTGAGCGTCGGGGCCGGCGTCGTGGCCGTCCCAGCGTCGGAGCTGGCGGGCATCGTGTTCGTCGAGCCCAAGCTGACCGTCTGGGACCGGCCTGGGCTGGCGCTCGCGCTCGGCGTAACGGCCCGGGCGAACCCGTTCCAGAACGGCGCGGTCCACGCGGTCCCGTACGCCGTCGCCACGGCCGAGCGCGGGCGGTGGGCGGGGACGGCAGGCGTCGGCAGACGGGTGAACTACGAGCGGCGCGCGAGCCCGTGTCAGTTCCTTCGGGACCCACGGATCAACTGCGGCAGCGTTGGGGAGCAGGGCCGGTCGCTCAGCGTGGTCGCAGCCCCGGCCGCCTTCGGGGGGTTGGAGGTCCGGACGTCGGAACGATGGACGTGGGTCGTGGAGGCGACGGCGGTCCCCGACCAAGTCGTGGGCTACGAGTTCGGTACGGGCGAAGGGCGGCTCGAACGAAAGCCGGTCCACTACGACCTCACGCTCGGCGCCGGCTTCCGGGTCACGACGGGCCGGGCCGCCGTCGATGCCGGCCTCATCGTCGGGCAGGACGCCAACGGCTCCACGGCTCCGGCACCCCTGGTGGCCCCGTGGCTCAGCGTGGGGGTCGGGCTGGGGCGGTAGCGGGGAGAGAAGCGCTTCCGGCGGCCCGGCCCGTCGCGCCGGGGTCGGGGGCCGGCCTACCTTCCGTCGCCTCCCCCGCGCCGCCATGACGACCCCCGTCCCCGCCCTCGACACCCTGAGCCCGCGCGTCGCCGCGATGCAGCCGTCGGCGACGCTGGCCATCTCAGGCCGGGCCGCCGCGCTCCAACGCGAGGGCCGCGACGTCATCGCGCTCTCGGCCGGCGAGCCCGACTTCCCGACGCCGGCGCCCATCGTCGAGGCCGCGCACCAAGCGCTCCGCGACCAGCGGTTCAGCTACACGCCGAACCCCGGCATCCCCGAGCTGAGGGAGGCCATCGCCCGGAAGCTCCGCGACGAGAACGGGCTCGACGTGACCGCCGCCGACGTCGTGTGCTCGAACGGGGCCAAGCAGTCGGTTGCCCAGGCGCTCCTGGCCATCTGCCAGCCCGGCGACGAGGTGCTCGTCCCGGCGCCGTACTGGGTGAGCTACCCCGAGATGGCCCGGCTCGCCGGCGCCACGCCCGTCGCCGTCGAGGCCACCGCCGCCGCCGACTACAAGCTGACGCCGGACCAGCTCGACGACGCCATCACCGAGCGGACGCGCGTCCTCATCCTCAACAGCCCCTCGAACCCGACCGGCGCCGTCTACTCGCCCGACGAGCTCGAGGCGCTCGCGGCCGTCCTGCGCCGGCACCCCCACGTCGCCGTGGTCTCGGACGAGATCTACGAGCACGTCGTGTTCGACGCGACGTTCGCGGCGTTCGCCGCGCTCGACGGGATGGGCCCGCGGACGTGCACCGTCAACGGGTTCTCGAAGGCGTTCGCGATGACGGGCTGGCGGCTGGGCTACCTCGCCGCGCCGGGCTGGTGGTCCGGGGCGACGGCCAAGATCCAGAGCCAGCTCACGTCCGGCCCGTCGTCGATCACGCAGTACGCCGCGCTGGCCGCGTTCACGATGGGGCCGGAGCCCGTCGACGAGATGGTGGTCGCGTTCCGCGAGCGGCGCGACGCGGTCCTGGCCCGGCTCCGCGCGCTCGACGGCGTGACCTGCCCGACGCCCCAGGGCGCGTTCTACCTGTTCCCCGACGTCTCGGCGCTCTACGGCCGGCGGACGCCCGACGGCGCCGAGATCACGGGGAGCGTCGACCTGTGCACCTACCTGCTCGAAGCGCACGACGTGGCGCTCGTGCCCGGTGAGGCGTTCGGGTCTGATGCGGGCGTGCGGATCTCGTACGCGACGGACCTCGACACGCTGAGGGCCGCGTGCGACCGGATCGAGGCGGGCGTCGCCGCGCTGCGCTGAGGGCTCGCTCCGCTCGGAGGAAAGGGGAACGGGGACATGGGAACGGGCAGAGGGAAGGCGTGGGGTGGACCGAGGCAGGGGCGGGGGCCACCGTTCGCGCCTCACCGCTCGCGCCTCGGCCCGTCCTCTTTTCCCATTTCCTCGTCCCCACGAGCCTGGCGGGCCCGAACTCGCTCGGGCGGCTCGCGTACGCCGCGGCCCCCGACCCCGACCCGTGGAGCCCCGTCCCCCCGCCCCCGGCACGTCCAGCGTGCTCACCGACTACGCGCCGCCGACGCCCGAGGGCGACCGCGTCGGGCTCCACGTCGGCCTGTTCGTGGCCACGCTCGTCTCGGCCGTGTGGTGCGGCGGGCTGCTCGTCGGGCGGAGCGCGCTCTGGGCCCCGGTCGCCGAGGGCACGTCGGACGTGGTCGCGCTGCTGTCGCTGCTGACCGACCGGGCGTTCCTCGAAGACGGGTTCCTCTACGCCGTCCCGTTCCTCGGCTTCCTGACGGTCCACGAGTTCGGGCACTACCTCGCGGCGCGGTGGCGCCGGACGCGCGTCTCGCTCCCGTACTTCATCCCGATCCCGCTGCCCGGCACGCTGGGCACGTTCGGCGCCGTCATCCGGATCAAGGAGCCGCTCCGGCGGACGCGCCAGCTGTTCGACATCGGCGCGGCCGGGCCGCTCGCGGGGTTCGTCGTCGCCGTGGCCGTCCTGGTCGTCGCCGTGCTCACGCTGCCCGGGGCGGACTACCTGCTCGGCGTCGGCGGCCACCAGGACGTCGTGACGTACCTCCGGACGTTCGGCCGCTTCCCCGCGTTCGACGTCGCCCAGGCCGGCGGGGCGACGAGCGCGCTCGTGTTCGGCGACACGCCGCTGTTCCACCTGATCGGGAGCCTGGGCTGGGTGCGGGTCCCGGGCGACGAGATGGTCCACTACCCCGTCCTGCTGGCGGGGTGGCTGGGCCTGTTCTTTACCGCGCTCAACCTGCTGCCCGTCGGCCAGCTCGACGGCGGGCACGTGGTGTACGCCCTGTTCGGGCCGGCCGTCCACCGCGTCGTGGCGCGCGTGACGACGCTGCTCCTGCTGCTCTCGGGCGGCGTCGGGCTCGCGCTCGACCTGAGCCGGCCGCCGGGCCTGTTCGTCTCCGCGTGGACGCTGTGGCCGGCCGTGGCCCTCGTCTACGCGGCGGCGCTGGCGTGGCTGCTCCGCGACGAGTGGTTCCTGGTCGGCTCGGCGACCGCGTTCCTGACGGCCGTCACGGCGTTCCTCGTGGTCCTGCTGCCCGGGCTCGCCGGGTCGGTCGGGTGGACGGGCTGGCTCTTTTGGGTGGGCATGATCCTGGTCGTGATCCGCGTCGACCACCCGCCGGTCCTGGTCGAGGAGCCGCTGACGCCGGGGCGGAAGGCGCTGGGCGTCCTCTGCATCGTCATCTTCGTGCTCTGCTTCTCGATCCAGCCGATCCAGTTTTACGGGTAGCGGGAACGGGTGCGGAGGGTCTCGCGCAGCGCCCCGGGCCGCCGGGTCTCTCGGGACGACGAGGGGAGGGAGACGGGTTCGCCTGGGGACGGGCCCGGCGACGGTGCGAGGAAAGGGGGAATCCGACGCCCCCTGCCCGATCCGCCGTGTCTGGCCCCGCGAGCGGCGGTAGGTTCGGCGCCTGCCACCCGCCCCCACGCGACCCGCCGGACCGCTACGCCGTCTCTCTCCCGTTCGATGCCCGTAGCCCTCCGGCCCGTCGTGGCCCTGGTCGCCCTCACCCTCGCCGGGTGTGACGCCGCGCCCGGGTTCGCCGACGAGGTCCCGCGACCAGCGCTCGCCGACGTCGCGCTCACGCCGACCGCGTTCGCCCTCGACACCGACGCCCCGCGGGCGACGGTCCCCCTCGCCGTCACCGGCACGCTCGACGCCCAAGGGCCGGTCGAGGTCCGGGTGCTCGTCCGCTACGCCGAGACGGACTCGCTGGTGACCGAGACGGTCGCCGAGGTGGCTGGGGGCGCGTTCCGCGTCGAGGCGCCGGTCGTGCTCCCGCGCGGGGCCGTGGGGCCGTACAGCGTCCGCGTGACGACCGAGGGGGCCGACGGCCGCGCGGGCGACCAGGCCTCGGCCGTGCTCGACTTCGCCGCGGCCAACCTGGGACCGCCGACCGTCGTCGCCAGCGCGCCGGGCTCGGTGGCCCGGCCGGCGGAAGGGCGCGTCGCGAGGCTCCCGTTCACGGCGACCGTCACCGACCCCGACGGCCGCGAGAACGTCCGCGCCGTCGTCGCCGTCGACCCCGAGACCGGCGGCGTGATCGGGCGGCTGTTCGACGACGGGGAGGAGAGCGACGCCACGGCCGACGACGGCCGGTACACGGCGGTCATCGAGGTGACCGCCGACTTCGAGCCGGGCACCTACGCGCTCGACCTCGTCGCCATCGACCGGGCCGGGGCCCAGAGCGAGCCGGCGCCCTACGCCTTCACCGTCCGATGACGCGCGCGCTCCTCGCCCTCGCCCTGCTGGCCGTCGCGAGCGGCGCCGGGGCCCAGACCGTCGAGACCGGCGCCGGCACGGCCACGCTGCTCCCCGCCGGCGCCCGCAACGGTGTCGCCGTGCTCGACGCCGACGAGGGCGTCTTGCGGGCCGGGCCGATCCTGGTCCAGATCACCCCGGACGGGAGGGTCTCCGTCCCCGGTCTCGCCCCGGCCTTCGACCCGCCCACGACCGTGAACACGCGCGTGTTCACGGTCGACGCTCGGAACGGCGTCGTCGTCGTTGGGCTCGGGTTCAACGACGTCACGGCCGACGCCGACCGGCCGCCCCAGACGGCGGCGGGCTTCGCCGTCTCGGCCGACCGAGGCGCGAGCTACACCTACCGCTCCCCCGCGCTCGACTCGAGCTTCGACTCGACCGTCACCTACGGCGTCTCGACGCTGCCGGCATTCCCGGCCACGATCACGCAGGGCTCGGCCCCGCTCGACGTCGCGCTCACGGCCGGCGCCGACACCGTCTACTCGGCGAACGAGTACGCCGGGCTCCGCCGGAGCACGGACCTCGGCGCCACCTGGCAGCCCGTCGTCCTCCCGCCGGACACGCTGTTCGTGCTCGACCCCCGCGAGCCCTACGACTTCCTCTACAACCCGGACGTCCGCCAGCCGCTGTTCTTCATCGACGACGATCCCGACCTGCCCGTCTTCGCCCAGTTCTCCACCAACTTCGTCGCGTACTCGGTCGTCGTCGACGAGGCGGGGACCGTCTGGGCAGGGACGCTGGGCGGGTTGAACCGCTCGGTCCGCGTGCCCGGCGCCGACGACTTCGCATGGGTCCGCTACACGGACGCGCTGTTGGGCGGGGCGCTCCCCGGCAACCTGGTGTTCGCGCTCGAGACGCGCCCCATCGCCGACGGCCGCGACGAGGTGTGGGCCGTGTGTCGGAACTCGGGCAACCCGTTCACGACGGACGAGGAGGAGAACGGCGTGGCCGTCTGGCGCGGCGACGACGCCGACGGGTTCGCCGTGTTCGAGACGGTCCTGCTGGGCGTCGTGGCCGAGGACGTGGCCTTCGACGAGACGCGCGCCTACGTCGCCGCGAGCGACGGGCTCTACGTCTCCGACGACGACGGGGCCACGTGGCGGGTCGTCCGCGTGTTCCGCGCGGCCGACGGCCGGCCGCTCCCGCTGTCGGGCCCGACGGTGCGCGCCGTGGCCACCACGCCCGGCGTGGTCTGGGCGGGCACGCCGGACGGGCTGCTCAAGAGCACCGACGGGGCCCGCACCTGGGAGCTGTTCCGCGCCGACGTCCGCCCCCAAGCCCAGGGCGACGACGACAGGACGGTCGACGTCTACGCCTACCCCAACCCGTTCAACCCCCGCAACGGCCAGGTGCGCGTCCGGCTCGACCTCGACGCGCCGGCCGACGTCACCGTCCGCGTGTTCGACGTGGCCATGAACCTGGTCCGGACGCTCGACGCGCCGGGCCGGCCGGCCGGCCCCAACGAGGTGTTCTGGGACGGCCAGAGCGACGGCGGCTTGCGCGTCGCGAATGGGGCCTACATCTACACCGTCGACGCGGGGGCCGAGCGGTTCTCGGGGCGCATCCTGGTCATCCAATGAGCGGCTCGATGGGACAAAGGCACGGGGCACGGGGCACGGGCCGGCGGATCGCCGTGCTGGCGGGCCTGCTGCTGGCGACGGCCGGCGCCGCCGTGGCGCAGGGCGCGGGCGCGTTCGCGCGGATGGGCATGGGCGCCCGGTCGCTCGCGGTCCCGTCCCAAGTCGCTGACCGCTCGGGCTACGCGAGCCCGTTCCTCAACCCGGCGCTGGCCCCGTTCGCGCCGGCCCAGGGCGTCGAGCTGACGGCCGGCCGGCTGGCGTTCGACCGCTCGTGGGAGGCCGTCCAGGTCTCGGCTCCGCTCCGCCCGCGGTCCGGGTTCGCCGGCGGCGTCGTCCACGGCGGCGTCGACAACATCGACGGGCGCGATGCGAGCGGGGTCCCGACCGACGGCCAGAACGAGGACGGAACGCTCCGGGCCGACGAGTACGCCTTTTTCGCCGCGTTCGGGACCCAGTTCTCCGAGCGCGTCTCGGCCGGCGTCGGCCTGCGGCTGTACCGGAACGAGCTGTTCGAGGGCACGCGCGCGCCGACGGCCATCGGGATCTCGCTCGGGGCAACGGCCCAGCTCGGCGACCGGCTCTCGGCCGGGCTCGTCGTCGACGACCTGTTCGCGCGCTACGAGTGGAGCTCGACCGGCTCGGCGAGCGCATCGGCGACCGACTACTTCCCGACGCGCGTCCGGGGCGGCGCGGCCTACGCCGTCGGCGACCGGGGCGCGGGCCGTCCGCGTGTGACCGTCGCCGCCGAGGCCGAGCTGTTCGTCCAGCCTTTCGAGACCCGGCGGCCCGGCGGCATCGAGGTGACCGGGACCTCGCCGGCCGAGACCTCGACGACGCTCGACGTGACGCTCGCCGACGTCCAGGGCCGCGTCGGCGGCGAGCTCTGGCTGACCGACGGGTTCGCGGCCCGGCTCGGGCTCGACCGGATCGGGGCGGGCGAGGCCGGCGAGCTCCGCCCGTCGGCCGGGTTCGGGATCGAGCAGCGGGTCGGCGAGCTCGACTTGCGCGTCGATTACACGGCCGTGGTCGAGCCGTTCGGGACGGCGCTGATGCACCTGGCGACGGTCCGGCTGGGGCTGTAAGCGAGTGGGCGGCGTCGTACGTTGGATCGTCCCGTTGCTCTCGCTGCCATGACGACGCTCCCGATCCCCGTCGATGACGCGACCGCCGCCGCCTTCCGCGAGGCCTCTGCCTCCGCACGTGCCGACATCGAGCAGTCTGTCGCCGAGCACATCCGTCAGGAGTTGGCCGACCGACGAGCGCGCGCGCGCAAGGCCGATTCGTTTGCAGCCATCGCTGATCGGCTCAGCCGGGAGGCAGAGGCGAACGGGTGGACCGAGGAGATGAACGAGGCGCTCCTCCGCGGAGACCTCGACCACGATGAGTAGTCCGCGGTGCGTCGTCGACACGAACGTGCTCATCAGTGCAGGGCTGTTTCGGGACCGGGGCCCTCGTCGGCTGGTCGAGTGGGTGATCCGTTACGGCACGTTGCTCGCGTCCGAGGAGACGGTGAAGGAGTTCCGTAGCCGCTTCGTGGGCCGCGACAAGTTTGACAGGTACCTCCCCAAGGAGAGCCGGGAGGAGTTCGTCGTGGAGGTCATCGAGGACTCGGAGGTCGTCGCCGTCACCACGCGCCTAGCGCTCTGCCGCGACCCGGACGACGACCGATTCGCGGAGCTGGCCCTCGACGGAGCCGCCGACGTGGTGGTCACCGGCAACACGCGCGACTTTCCGGCGGACATCCGCGGCATTCCCGTCGTCACGCCAGCCGCGTTTGTCGAGCGTTACGTCGGGCGCTAGCCCAATCCGCCAGGCGCCTCCACCAGCGCGCCGAGCCCGACCCCGCTCGCGACGGTCCGGCTGGGGCCGTAGGGGAGCGAACCGGCGGGGCGGTACGTTGGAGCCCGAGACGTCCCCCTCCGCCTGCCATGACGACGCTCCCTATCGAGATCGAGGTCGACGACGCGACGGCCGCCGCTTTCCGCCGGGCTCCGGCCGACACGCGCGACCGGATCACCCAGTTCGTGACCGACTACGTCCGAGAGGCTGTCCGGCCAGACGACACGCCTGCCGCTCGGATCCGGCGGATTGCCGACGCGCTGGGCCGCGAGGCTCGGGCGAACGGGTGGACGGACGAGGACGACGCGGCGCTGCTCCGTGGCGACTTCGACCGCGATGGGTGAGACGCGAGTCGTCCTCGACACGGACGTCCTGATCAGTGCCGGCATCACGCCTCATGGGGTCTCGATGCGCGTGCTCCAATGGGTCCTCGACCACGGGACCCTGCTCGCGTCGCCAGGGACGCTGGAGGAGTTCGGCGACCGATTTGTGGGGCGGACCAAGTTCGACCGCTACCTGAGCTCGGCCAGCCGGCGTCTGTTCGTCGCCGAGGTCTCTGCAGCGTCGACCCTCGTTCACGTGACCTCTCGGCTCGCCGTCTGCTCGGACCCTGACGACGACCGCGTTGTCGAACTCGCCGTGGACGGACGTGCCGACGTGCTCGTGACGGCAACAGGCGCCACTTCCCCGAGGCTGTCGAGGGCACCCCCGTCGTCACGCCGGCCGCGTTCGTGGCTCGGTACGTCGAGGGCTAGCCGGGCCCGTCCCCTTCACCGAGCAATCGTCACGCGCTGCGACTGGCGGACCGTCTCGCCGACGGCGCGGACGACGTAGACGCCGGCCGGGAGCGTCTGTGCCTCGAGCCAGAAGGTGTGCTCGACGTCGCCCGCCAGCGGTCCGTCGTGGAGAACGGCTAGGCGGCGCCCGAGCGCGTCCGACAGGTCGACGGTGACGGCCTCCGTGCGGCCGAGGCGGAGCGTGAACGTCGCCCGGGCGGCCGTCGGGTTCGGGGCCGGCGCGGTCAGCCGCGCGCGGTCGGGGGCGGCCTCGTTGGCCGTGGCGAAGCTGAAGTCGCCCTGGATGCTGCGCTCCGCCCACTGGATGACGTCGCTGGCTTCGAGCGTGGCGATGGCGTCGGCGAGAGCCACGCCGTTGATGACCCACCGCTCCGACTTCGAACCGTCTGCGTAGGTCACCGAGTAGGTGACCGTGCCACCGAGCGACTCGCGGAGCGCGGCGACCGAGTCCGCATCGGCGGCGTCGAACCCGACCGAGAGGGGACCGCCGAGGAAGCGGGGCGCCTCGAACGTCGCCGACGCTGCGGTTGGATGCGTGGAGGGCGGTTCTGCCCAGCCTATACCGAGGTAACCCCAGACCGTCTGCTCCCCGCCGGTCTCCGGGACGCCGAGCTCGGCGGGTGGCAAGATCCACACGTAGGACAGCGTCTGCTGGGGCGAGATCGTGTACGGCACGCTGTCCGCCGTGCAGACGGTCGGCAAGGACAGCGTCCCGTACGTCAGGCCGACGACGCAGGTCGACGACGACTCGAACGTGTAGTCCGCGTTGCCCTCGTTCGTGAGCGTGTACCGGAGCGTGATGGTCTCGCCGTAGGCGTAGGTCTCCTGATCGGAGATGAGCTCCGGGACGAGGGCCGGCTGCGCCCCTACAGTCGAGACGAGGAGGACGAGCAGGAAGAGCAGACGCATGCGGCCGGTGGAGGACCACTGGAAGAATAGGGGACGCTGTCCTCCAGTCCAAGTCAGCCCAGCCCGCCGAGCGCCTCCGCCAGCGCGCCGAGCCCGACCCCGCTCGCGCCGGTCCGGTAGCGAAGCGTGCAGAACAGGTCGAGCGCCAGCATCTGGGCGGCGTGGATCGGGACGGCGATCCAGAAGCTCCGGCACCGCCACACCAAGGCCCCGAGCGCGAGCCCGCCCACGATGGAGAGGTAGGCCTCGGCCGGCGGCTTCTGCGCGTGCAAGATGGCGAAAGGGACCGTCTGCGCCACGATCGCCAGCGGGGCCCCCAGCGCCGGCGCCGTCCCGAACAGCACGAACCCGCGCCACAGGTACTCCCACCCGATCCAGTAGAACAGGAACAGCGCCTCATAGCCCAGGAACACGCCCCAGTCGGTCTTGGCCCCGAAAAAGTGCGGGTACTGAGCCTGGAACGCGATCCCGTCCGACAGCACCCACGTCCCGACGACGACGAGCGGGAGGTAGGCCAGCGCGAGCCCGCCCGCCAGCTTCCAGTCGCCGAGGCCCAAGCCCGCCTGGGCCGGCGTCTGCCGGAACCCGACGACCAGCATCAGCGCCGGGACCACGAACCCGAGCACGCCCTGCATCCCGAACCACCACGCCCACGACCCGAACGCGGGGTCGGCGAAGCCGAGCGCGTTGTCGAGCGTGTCGAGGTAGACGCGCCGGCTCCCGACCTGGAGGTGGAACAGAACCAGGACGGTCGCGGTGAGGAGCACGACCGCGGCCCGTCGGGCGTTGGGGGAGAGGCCGGCGACGGCGGCGCGGAGTCCTTGCCACTCGCCTCGGAGGCGGTCTATCATCACACGGACGGGGGCGGGGCCGACGGGCCGCGGCCAGCAGAGACGCCAGCCGATCTCGAAGATACCCGGCCCTTCCCCACGCATGCGCCTCGCCCTCTCCCTCGCCGCCGCCCTCGTCGCCGGACTGGCCGGCGTGTCCGGCTGGGATCGCACCCCCCCCGTGCCGGTGCGGCCCGGCCCTGTCGCCGAGGCCCGCGACGACTCGCTCGACGCCGCCCGCCAGGCGCTCGTCGACTCGCTGCTCGCCCCGTACGCCGGGTTCGAGGCGCCGGCCGGCGTGCCCGACGCCCAAGCCGAGCGGTGGGCCGAGGCGACGCTCGAAGGGATGACGCTGGAGGAGCGCGTGGCCCAGCTGTTCGTCGTCGAGCTCGGCGCCGTCCGCGACCCCGACGGGCTGGCGCGGCTGGGCGTCGGCGGGTTCCACGTCAACCGGCGGACGCCGCCGCAGGAGGTCCGCGCGGTCGTCGCCCGGTTAGGCGCGCGCGCGCCGGTCCCGCTGTTCATCACGGCCGACTACGAGTGGGGCGTCGGCACGCGGCGGTCCAACTTTACCGAGCTGCCGGCGGCCATGGCCTACGGCGCGGCCGACTCGGAGGCGCTGGCGGAGGTCGGCGGGGCCGTGACGGCGCTCGAGGCGCGGGCGCAGGGCGTCAACGTCCTGTTCGCGCCGGTCGCCGACGTCAACAACAACGCCCGGAACCCGATCATCAACACGCGGTCGTTCGGGGAGGACCCCCAGCGCGTCGGCGAGCTGGCGGCGGCCTACGTCCGCGGGGCCCAGGCGCACGGCGTGTGGGCGACGCTCAAGCACTTCCCCGGGCATGGCAACACGGACACGGACACCCACGTCGCGTTCGCCTCGGTCCCCGGCGACTGGCGCCAGCTGTGGGCGACCGAGCTGGCGCCCTACCGCGTGGCCCTCGCCGCCGAGCCCGGCTTCGTGATGTCGACGCACCTGTGGGCCCGGGCGCTCGACCGGACGGCCACGCCGGCCACCTTCAGCCGGGCTGCGCTCACCGACGTCTTGCGCGACAGCCTGGGCTACGACGGCTTGATCACCACCGACGCCATGAACATGGGCGCCGTCCGCGACCGCTACGACGCGCGCGACCGGGCCGTCCTCCCGCTGCTCGCCGGGGCCGACATCGTCCTCAACGAGACGTCGCCGCGCCGGGCGATCCGCTACGTCGTCGAGGCCGTCGAGCGGGGCGAGCTGCCGCGTGAGCGGGTCGACGCCTCGGCCCGGCGGATCCTCCGGGCCAAGGCCCGGCTCGGCCTCCACACGGCGCCGGCGCCCGACCGCAGTCGCCTGCGCCGGATGCTGACCGAGGTCCGCGGCGCCCGCTTCGCCGACGCCCTGACGCAGGCGGCCGTGACCGTCGTCCGCCCCGGCCCGCTCCCGATCCGTCGCGGGGAGCGGGTGGCCCTGGTCCAGCTCGCCAACTTCAACGCCGACCGGCCGATGACCCAGCTCGAACGCGACCTCGCGCCCGACGCCCGCGCCCGCGTCTCGACGAGCGGCGGAGGCCGGGCGTCCGCCGTCGCTGCCGCTCGCGGCGCCGACGTGGCCGTCGTCGCGATGCACCTGCGCGTCAAGCAGGGCGCCCCGCCGCGCCTGACGCCGGCCCAGCGTCGCGCCGTCGAGGACATGGAGGCGACGGGGACGCCGGTCGTGCTCGTCGTCCTGGGCAACCCGTACGCCGCCGCGCTCGTGCCCGACGCGGCCGGCGTCGTGGTCGCCTACGACGAGACCACGCGCACCGCGACGGCCGTCGCCGACGTGCTCGCCGGGCGCGCCCGGGCGACGGGTCGCTTGCCGGTCACCGTTCCGGGCCTCCGAGAGGAGTCAGGAATGAGGAATCAGGAATGAGAAGTTGGGGTCGAGCACAGAGGCCGTGACCCGACCACTCGTTGATTCCTGACGCTTGATTCCTGACGCCTGATTCCTCTTTCCTCACGCATCCGCCCCCACCGCGTCGGCGAGCGTGGCCAGGCCGTCGCGGTCGAGCCGGCGAACCAAGCCGCGGTGGATCCGCCCGATCAGCCCCGGCCCTTCGTAGACGAGGCCGGTGTAGACCTGGAGCAGCGTCGCCCCGGCGCGGACGCGCGCGTAGGCCGCCTCCGCCGAGTCGATCCCGCCGACGCCGATGATCGGCACCCCGCCGTCCGTCGTCCGGTAGAGGTGGCGGGTTAGCGCCGTCGCCCGGGCCGCGAGGGGGCGCCCGCTCAGCCCCCCCCGGCCGATGCCATCGAGGGTGCCGGCGTCCGTCCTCAGCCCGTCCCGGTCGGACGCCGTGTTGGACGCGACGAACCCGACGACGCCGTGGCCGAGGCAGATCCCGACCAGCTCGTCGACGGCCCCCACGTCCACCCCGCCAGCGGCCGGTGGCGACAGCTTGACGAGGACGGGAGGAGGCTCGCGGCGCTCGTGGGGACGAGGCAAGGGGGATGAGGCAAGAGGCGGTGAACCGTTGGTCGCCCCGTGCCCCGTGCCCTGTGCCCCGTGCCCTCCGAGCTCCGCTCGGACCGCGCCCAGCAGCGCGTCCAGCGCCTCGGGCGTCTCGAAGGTCTTGCCCTCGGCCGTGTTCGGGCACGACACGTTGAGCGCGAGGTAGTCGGCGTGCGGGGCCAGCAGGCGGACCGACCGGCGGAAGTCGTCGACGCCGGCCTCGCCCAGGATGGCCGGGTCGTGCGTCTTGGCCACGTTGACGCCGAGCACGAACCCGGGCGGGCGAGGGGTGGCCGCCAGCCGCGCGGCGACGGCCTCGGCCCCGTCGTTGTTGAGCCCCATCCGGTTGACGAGCGCGCCGTCGGCCGTGAGCCGGAAGGCGCGGGGCCGCGCGTTGCCCTCGGACGGCCGGGCGCTGACCGAGCCGACCTCGGCGGAGCCCAGCCCGAGCGCGGCCCAGAAGCCCACGAGCGCGGCGTTCTTGTCGAACCCAGCCGCGAGCCCCACCGGCGACGCGAACCGGAGCCCCCACGCCGTCTGCGCCAGCCGGCCGTCGGCCCGGGGGAACAGGGCGCGGACGACGCCCGGCGCCCGCTGCCCCAGCCGCGCCGCCCGGACGCCCCACCCGTGCGCGGCCTCGGCGTCGAGCCGGAAGAGGAGCGGGCGGACCAAGCGGTACACGAGAGGACTCAGGAGTCAGGAAACAGAAATCTGGGGGGTCGCCGTCGCTCGCGGAGGGCCAGACGCCCGCCCGCTGATTCCCGATTCCTCTTTCCTGATTCCTCGCTCACCAGCCCGGCGAGATGTTGAACCCGAACACGCCGCGGCCCGGCGTCACGTCGCCGTCGATCTCCCAGCGTGAGAACGGAAGGGCGTAGTACGGCTCGACGATGATGGCGCCGAGCAAGTTCACGCGCGCCGACACGCCGGCCGAGAAGATCGGCTTCTGGTCGCCGAAGGCCGACCCGTAGCAGACGACCTCGACGTCACAGACCAGGTCCTCGCCGTCGACCGGCGGGCCGGAGATCCCGAAGTACGGGGCCTCGCCCCATGCGAACCCGGCGTCGCCGAAGAAGACGAGCTCCGTCGGCAGGTACGGGAACGAGATGAGCCCGAGCTGGGGGACGCCCAGGAGCGGGAGCCGGGCCTCGACCGAGGCGACCGCGAGCCGGCTCCCGTAGATCCGGTCGACAAAGGCACCGAAGGTCTGGTTCGAGTCGAACGAGCGCGGGTTGTAGCCCCGGACCAGTTGGGGGTTGCCGAGCAGGACCGGCGTGAGCCGGCCCGATTCGGCGTCGGCGCCGTAGCGGCCGAAGTGGAGGAACCGAGCCGCGAGCGTGACCGGAGCGCGGCGGGGGAGAATCGGCGGGCGCGTGAACAGGTACTTCCGCGCGTCGGCCGTGAGGGTCGCGAACATGAGCGAGCCGGCCACCAGGTCCACGCCGGCCCGGTAGCGCCCGCCCCGGATCGGCGACGTGAACCCGAACAGCGACGTGTCGCCGACGTAGGCGACGCCGCCCTGGCCGAGGTGGAGCGGGTCGATCTGGAACGTGTCGAGCTCGCGCCGCTCGATGCCGATCTGTCCGCTGCCGGTCTGGTAGTACGCATCGTACTCCACGTCGTAGCCGAGCCGGCGGTACCCGACCTCGGCCTCGAACCGCTGGCTCTGGTTGAGCGGGTACGACGTGAGGCCCGAGACCTGGGTCACGTACGTCCGGTAGTAGTACCGCGTGAACCCGAGCACGTCGACCTCGTCCGGCTCTTCGAGGGGCGGCCGGTCGTAGAACACTTGGAGGTACGGGATGTGGCCCGCGAGGGCCCCGTACGTCAGCCGGCCCCCGCGGTTGAGGTAGAGCGCCTGGCCGCCGATGTCCTTGAACGTGCCCTGGGCCGCGACCGCGAGCCCGAGCACGTTGTCGCTCAACTGGTCCGAGAACAGGAACGAGATGCCGCCCGAGATCCCGAAGCCCGAGTTGTAGTACGGGTCGGTCCCCACGCCCACCTGGGGCTGGCTGATGTAGTCGAGCGAGAGCTTGGGGCTGTAGCCCCGCGTCGGGAAGGTCTGGGCCTCGGGGAGCCCGCCGGTCGCGTCGGCGATGTAATTCTGGACGATCGACCGGTCGTAGGCGTCGAGCGGGGGGAGCACGTCGGCCGTGGCGCTGGCGTCGTCGGCGACGGCCGTGCCGGCGGCGTCGGCGGCGTCGGTCCGGTAGACCGAGTAGCGCTGGCCCTCGAACACGGAGTACGCGAGGTTCCCCGTCTGGTCGGCGACCGAGAGCGCGGGCGAGAGGTCGGCGATGCCGGCGACGCCCGTCGCCAGGTTCGTAACCTGGAACGCCTCGCCCGTCTCGACATCGAGGCGGTAGACATCGTTGAACCCGCCGCGGTCCGAGATGAAGTACACGCTCCGGCCGTCCGGGGCCCACGCCGGGTTGATGTGCTTGACGTCCGAGAACACGTCCAGCGTCTCGACGGTGCCCGCGGCGACGTCGTAGAGCGCGAGCTGCATCGGCGAGAACGTCAGGCGGACGAAGTCCGTCCCGGCCCCGCGGTCGGTCGAGAACGCGATCTGGGTCCCGTCGGGGCTCCACGCCGGCTGGAGGTCGGCGTAGCGGTCGTTCGTGAGCTGGCGGACCTCGCCGGTCGCCAGCGTGACCGTGTACAGGTCGGTGATCCCACCGCGGACGCCGGCGAACGCGATCTGCGTCCCGTCCGGGCTCCACGACGGGTCCTTGATCGCCCCGATCCCCTCGACCGTCAGCCGGCGGACAACGTCGCGGCGGTCGACGTCCAAGAGCGCGATCTCGTTGTCGCCGCCGGCGAACACGACGTAGGCGAACTGGGTCCCGTCGGGGTTCCAGGTGCCCGCGCTCTCGATAAACCGGAGCGCGTCGAGGTGGGGGTCCGTCGTGGCCGACTCGAGCTTGGTGAGGACCTCGCCCGTCTCGGCGTCGGCCAGGAACAGGTCGATCCCGAACAGGTCGAGCTCCGAGAGGTAGGCCACGTAGCGGCCGTCGGGCGAGAGCTGGGGCGCGATGTTGATGGCGCCCGTCTCGCGCTCGCGCGCCAGCAGCCGCGTCGCGGCCAGCTTGGGGAGCGAGTCCGGGTAGGCGAGGTAGCGCGGGCGGTCGGGCCGGTCGCCCTCGGCGATGGCCTGGGCGCGGTCGCGGCGCTGCTCGGCGATGGCCTCGAGCTCGTCCGGCGTCCGGGGCGGGCTGGGCACCGACCGGCCGGCGGCCGGCGGGGCGAGCTGGGCGCGGAGCGCGCTTTCCCACCGCTCCGAGAGCGCCTCCTGCGGCAGCCCGGTCACGGCCACCAACGCCGAGTCGAGCGGCATCTCGAGCGCCGTCCGGAACAGCTGGACGCCGGCCTGGTCGCCGTAGGTCCCGGCGACGAAGGCCCAGAACGGCTGGCCGTACTGGTACTCGTTGTAGCCCCCGCTCCGCTGGAGCTCGCCGATCGTCGGGAAGTCGTCGCGCAAGATGGCGTCGCGCATCCACATGGCCGTGAGGGCGTCCTCGCGGCCGACCGAGTAGTACTCGGCCATCCCCTCGATCACGAACAGCGGCAACCGGATGAACTGGGCGAACCGGCCGGCCCGCTGCGACATGTCGTACTGGAACTGGTGGACCAGCTCGTGGCCCAGCACGTGGTCGGTCTCGGCGTAGGTCCCGGCCATCGGGAGCACGACGCGCTGTCTCGCCCCCTCGGTCACGCCCTGGGTCCCCTCGCCGATGTTGGCGATGTTGGTCTGGCGGAAGTCGGCGTCGTCGGCGTAGAGGATGATCGACTTCCGCTCGTCGAACTCGTGGTCCAGGATGGACGAGAGCCGGTCGTACCACCGCTCGGCCATCCGGGCCACGTCGCGCGAGGCCTGCTCCATCCCCTCGTAGTAGTAGAGGTCGAAGTGCTCGGTCTCCAGGATCCGGAAGGCGAAGTCGTCGTAGCGGACCTTGTTGCGGCCGAAGTACTGGGCCTGGGCCGAGGGCGCGAGGGCCACCAGCGTCGCGGCGACGAGCAGGGCCGAGAGGAGAGAGCGCATGGGGAAGCGGTGCGGGAGAAAGTGGCCGGGCCAGGGCCGTGCGGCGTCACGGGGGGCACGGGGGATCGCCCTGTCCCGACGCCTCGAAAGCAGACCAACATACCCGGCCGGGCCGGGCGTGTTCTTCGGGGCGAGCTGGCCGGACCGTCGTCCGGGGATCCCCGAGCCGGGCGGGCGTGGGAAGAACCCGCGTGTGGCACGAACCGCGCGGAGGCGTCGTTCGTACGCTCCGCCCCTCAGGGCCCTCCGAAACGCCCCTCCCCCCGGACTCCATGCCTACCGTCCTCGCCCAGACCGCGCAAGACGACGCGCGCCTGCGCTACCGCGTGTTCAGCGTGTTCGTGCTGGGCTTGGTCGCCTTCCTCGGCGCCCGGCTGGTCCAGATGCAGATCATCGACCGGGAGCAGTACCAGGACGAGGCGGCCGGCAACGCCATCGAGACCAAGATCGTCCGGCCGGCGCGGGGTTACATCTTCGACCGGAACGGGATCCTGCTCGTCGACAACGAGACGACGGTGAGCGTGACCGTCGCGCCGCGCTACTTCGACGAGGCCGACCTGCCCCTCGTGGCCGAGCTGGCCGGCCGGCCGCTCGACGAGGTACGGGCCCGCTACGCCGAGATCACCGAGCGCTCGGCGTACCAGGAGGACGTGCTCTTGGAGAACGTCCCGTTCTGGACGTTCGCCCGGCTCCAGGAGAACCAGTACCGCCTGCGCGGGATCGACTTCCGCGAGGACCAGCAGCGGCGGTACCACGGCCCGGCCCGGCTCACCCACGCGCTCGGGTTTGTCAACGAGATCAACGCCGACGAGCTGGACCAGAAGCGGGAGCAGGGCTACCGCCTGGGCGACCGGATCGGGAAGTCGGGGATCGAGGCCGAGTACGAGCCGGTGCTCCGGGGCCGCGTCGGGCGCGCGTTCGTGCTCAAGAACGTCCACGGGATGGAGGTCGAGCGGTACGAGGGCGGGGCCGAGGACGTCGACCCCGAGTCCGGCTTCGCGCTCACGCTCGCCGTCGACGCCAAGGTCCAGGCCCTCGCGGAGTCCCTGTTCGTGAACAAGCGCGGCGGGGCCGTCATGATGGACGCCAAGACGGGCGGGATCATCTCGATGGTCTCGGCCCCCGACTTCGACCTGTCGATCTACCGCGACGGGTTCACCCAGGCCGAGGTCGACTTCCTCTACCGGAACCCCGAGCAGCCCGACTTTAACCGGGCCACCCAGACGGCGCTCCCGCCGGGCTCGACGTGGAAGCCGTTCATGGCCGCGTGGGCGCTCGAAATGGGCATGATCGACGAGGACACCGACCTGTACTGTGCCGGGGGCTACGTGCTCGGCCGGCTCTACCGGTGCCACGGCGGGAGCCACGGCCACATCGCCGTCCGCGACGCGATCCGGGTCTCGTGCAACACGTTCTTCTTCCGGCTGATGAACGACACGTTCGTCAACGCCCGGCACCCGGACGGCATCCGGATGGACCTCGACGTGTGGGGCGACTGGGCCCACCGGTTCGGGTTCGGCCAGCTCGCCCCGCTCGACATCCCGAACCAGGGGACGGGCCTGATCCCGGACTCGTCGTACTACGACCGGGCGTTCCCGGCCGGGTGGGGCCCGGGCTACACGGTCAACCTCGGGATCGGCCAGGGCAACATGGGGTCGAGCCCGCTCCAGTTGGCCCGGGCCACGGCCGCCATCGCGAATGGCGGCACGCTCGTCACGCCGCACCTGGTGATGCAGCAGACCGACCCCGAGACCGGCGTCACGACGACGCCGTCGCGGCGGCGGGCCCAGCCGGTCGGCGTCGAGCCCCGGAACCTCCAGGTCGTGCGCGAGGGGATGGCGGCCGTGGTCACGGCGGGGACCGCGCGGCGGGCGCAGATCCCGGCGTTTGGGGACTTCGCCGAGATCACCGTCGCCGGCAAGACCGGCACGGCCGAGAACCCGCGCGGGAAGGACCACGCCGTGTTCATCGCCTACGCCCCGGTCGACGACCCCCAGGTGGCCGTCGGCGTCATCGTCGAGAACGCCGGCTACGGCTCGACGACGGCGGCGCCCATCGCGTCGCTCATGATCGAGCAGTTCATGCGCGGCCGGATCGCGTCGCCGCAGCGGAACGCGCTCATCCCGTTCGTCCGCGCCCAGCGCTCGGTCGGCCGGATCTAGAGGGGAAATGGGCAATGGGGAAATGGGAACGGGCAGACGCCTGATCCGCCCCCTCTGCCATTTCCCAGTTCCCCTTTCCCTAATTCCCCTCCTATGCGTCCCTGGTACAAGAACCTCGACTGGGTCTCGCTCGCGTTGTGGGCGACGCTCGTCGGCATCGGGCTGGTGGCCATCTACAGCGCCACGCACGGGCCGGCGCGCGAGTTCTTGCTCGAGTCGGTCCAGCAGAACTTCAACCGCCAGCTCCAGTGGTTCGGGATCTCGGCGGTCGTGCTGGGCATCGTCCTGCTGTTGCCAGCGCGGGTGATCGTCAAGCTGGCGCCCGTCGCCTACGTGATCTGCCTGGGCCTGCTGGCAGCGGCGCTCGCGTTCGGGCGCGAGGTGAACGGGGCCAAAAGCTGGCTCTACATCGGGCCGGTCGGGTTGCAGGTGGCCGAGATCGCCAAGGTCGGGACCGTGCTCGCGGTGACGGCGCTCCTGTCGCGGAAGGAGGCCCGGCGCGGGAGCGTGCCCTACCTCGTCGGGGCCGTCGTGCTCATCGTGGTCCCGGCCGTGCTCGTCGTGATGCAGAACGACACCGGCACCGGGCTCGTCTTCCTGGCCTTGATCCCGGTCATGATGTTCTGGAGCGGGGCCGTCTCGCTCCCGTGGATGGCGCTCGCGGCCTCGGCCGCCGCCGCCGTCTACCTCGTGATCGTGAACCCGGCGTGGGCCGCGATCTTCGTGGTGGCCGCGACGGTCGGGATGCTGCTGTGGACGCGGTCGAAGGGGATGGCGGCGCTGCTGTTCGTCGGCGTGGGGCTGGTCGCCGTCGCGGCGTGGTTCGGGCTGTTCCGGGTGCTCGAGCCGCACCAAATCGACCGGTTGGTCGCCTTCGACGACCCCGAGGCGTTCCGCTACGGGGCCGGCTTCCACGTGATCCAGGCCAAGGCGGCCATCGGCTCGGGCGGCCTGCTGGGCAAGGGGTTCACCGAGGGGACCCAGACCCAGCTCGCCTACATCCCCGAGAACTCGACCGACTTCATCTTCTGCGTGATCGGCGAGGAGTTCGGGTTCCTCGGCACGATGACGGTCCTGCTCGTGTTCGCCTTCCTGCTGATCCGGCTGGCGGGGCTCGGCGTCCAGGCCGGGTTCGCGCTGCCCCGGCTGTTCATCGCCGGCGTGACGGGGATCTTCCTCGTCCACATCCTGATCAACGTGGGCATGACGATCGGGCTCATGCCGGTCATCGGCATCCCGTTGCCGTTCATCTCGTACGGCGGCTCGGCGCTGCTGGCGAACACGGCCATGCTGGCGATCGCGCTGAACCTCCACGCCAAGCGCGACGAGTTCGCGGTGTACTCGTAGCGGGTGGTTATGCTGCTTGCGCCTCGGCGTCATCTCGTTACCTTCTGCCCCGCCCTAATCGCCCTTGTTCAGCATGTACAACGCCAAGCCTTTCAGGGGCAAGCTTGCCTCCCGGACGAAGGAGGAGTGGGAGAAGCAGATTGAGGCGTTTGAGCGCGACGAGGACGTTTTGCTCGCCAGCATGTACGAAGCGCGCCTGGCGTTTGCGTCCAAGCACAAGGACACTGGCCCCTACGGCTTTCACTACGGAATCGTAGCAGAGGGGAAGGATTACGCGCAAGCGGTCATCGAGGTGACCCACAAGCGCGTGCGTGAGCCCCAATTGAAGCTGCTCCAGATCACGCTCGAGCCGCATCTCGACCTTGATAATCGAGACGGCGCGGTCATTGCAGCCCCTGAGGAGGGCCTACAACTCCTCGTCAGCTCGATCACTGCTGCGCTTCGCCTCACCTTCACCGACCATCCATCCCTCGTCTTGAAGATTTACGCGCGAACCGACTACATGCGCGCGTTTTTGGCCCAGGTGGCCGAGGTTCTCTCCCGCGACGAAACACCAATCCCGGAGGGATTGTACATTGAGTGGGAGGGCCGCTGGCTCCTCTTCAAGATGAACAACCGGTAACGCCATGACACGCTCTTACACACTTGAGGCCTTCGAGGCCACCAGGGAGCAGCTTGAGTCCGCTCTGCTTGGAGCTTTCCAAGAGGTCGCTGCTGACTGGGGCGACCGGGTTTGCCTTCTCGACTGGTTCACGGTGAACGCTGACTTCCACATCGCGGTTGAGCAGGCCAAGCAGGCTGAACTCGCTCCCGCTGAGCAAGCAGCATAACCTGCCGCTGCAGGCCGACAGCACGCGCCGCCGCTTTGCTTCGTGCAAGCGGCGGCGTTTTCTTTGCCTCGTCCCACGCCCCGGTCGTTGCGCGCTGCGGCTGAGCGGCCCTCTCACACGGTCGACAAACCGCCTCGTCTGATGCAACTCGAAACCGAGGCCGGCGGTGTCGTCCGGTTCCCGTCTCCGAAGGAAGCCGCGAAGGCCGCCCGGGGGATCGGTGGCGCCAACGGTGACTTCGCCATCTTGGTCATCGGCGACGCGTTCGTCCAAGCTGCGCGGGCGCCGTCGGGCGAGTACGTTTTGGAGTACCGAGAGGGACCAGCCGGTCCGCATCACCAAGCCCTCTCCATCTCGGCCGACGTGATAGCGGACGCTTTCGAGCGCTTCGCCGCTGGCGACGAGACTCGGAACCCGAACGTCCGGTGGAGCCTGCTGGAGACTCGGGCGGTCTCGAACATCATGTCCGGTGGGCAGCGGCTCCCGGAGGGGTTCTACGAGATCGCACCGCGCCTCCGCCGTGGCGATCGGCCGCTCGACATCCGCAACGACATCATGGAGGCGACGGGACTCTCGAAGCTGGCGGCGGCGAAGCGAGTCGAGGAAGTAGAGAAGCTTATTAAGGCCGCGAAGGCTGCTGTAGGTGGCGCGCTACTGTCGTTCATCGTCGTCGCCTTCTTTCACGAGTCGATCCTGCACTGGGCCATCTTCGGGCTCGGCGGCCTGGCCCAACTCGGATTCGCGTGGTACATCTTCCGCGAGTCGCGCCCTGCTCGCCAGGCCGTGTAACCCGCGCCTGCAGGCCGACGCGGAATACCGGCGCTCTCGCTCAGTGGCGCGGGGCCGGCCGTCGGCAAGGGGGAGGCCTGTCTGTGAACAGCGGGCGAGGCGTCGGGGCCCGGCGTACGTGCTGGGTAGCTTGGCGGTCCGCTCGGGACCTGTTCGGGAATGGCTTCGTGTCGCTCGCGAGGTCCCCTCTCCCCCCGGGAGAGGGACAGGGTGAGGGGCATTCCCTGGCGCCTCGGCCCCCGGACCGCCCCCTCACCCTCGCCCCCCAGAGGGTGAGGGGGGACCCGACCCCGTTCGCCAACCCGCTTCTCAACGCCGCATCATGGAGGACGCCCTCGCCGCCGCCGTCCGCGCCGCCCTCGCCGGGCTCCCGGACCTCCCCAACGACTTCGACGCCCAGTCGGTCGCCGTCGAGTTCCAGACGCCGAACGACCCGACGCACGGGGACCTCGCCACGAATGTGGCCATGCAGTTGGCGCGTCCGCTGCGCCGGAGCCCGCGCGCCATCGCCGAGGCCGTTGCCCAGACCATCGCCGTGGACCCGGCGCGCGTGGCGGCCGTCGAGGTGGCCGGGCCCGGCTTCCTCAACGTCCGATTCGCCAGCGCCCACCTCACGACTGGCCTCCAGGACGTGCTCACTCAGGGCGACGCCTACGGCCGGACCACCGACCACGCCGGCGAGACGGCCATCGTCGAGTTCGTCTCGGCCAACCCGACCGGCCCGCTGACGGTCGGCCACGGGCGGAACGCGGTCCTGGGCGACACCATCGCCGAGCTGCTCGCGTGGACCGGCTACGACGTCACGCGCGAGTACTACTTCAACGACGCCGGCCGCCAGATGCGGGTGCTCGGCCAGAGCGTCCGCGCGCGGTACCAGGCCATCGTCCGCCCCGACACACCGACGAAGACGCTGGAGGACGGGCTCGTGGTGCCGGAGAGCTTCCCCGAGGACGGCTACCGCGGCGAGTACATCACCGAGGTCGCCCAGCACTTGGCCGACGCTCGGGGCGACGCGCTCCTGGACGCGCCCGACGAGGGCCCGTTCACCGACGCCGCCCGCGACGCCGTGTTCGACGAGATCATGGGCACGCTCCGCCGGCTCGGCGTCGAGATGGACCGGACGTTCAACGAGCGGACGCTCTACGCCGAAGCGGACGGCCAGCCCGCGCCCGTATGGGCCGCCGTCGACACGCTCCGCGAGCAGGGCCTGGTCTACGACCGCGACGGCGCCGTGTGGTTCAAGACCTCCGCGCTCGGCAAGACCGTCGCCACGAAAGACGGCGGCGAGGAGGGCAAGGACGTCGTGCTCGTCAAGGCCAGCGGCGAGCCGACGTACCGGCTCC
Organism: Rubrivirga sp.; assembly: GCF_965213695.1. Classification (GTDB taxonomy): domain Bacteria; phylum Bacteroidota; class Rhodothermia; order Rhodothermales; family Rubricoccaceae; genus Rubrivirga. The sequence goes on from NZ_OZ243912.1 coordinate 1,053,332, forward strand.
CCGACATCGCCTACCACCTCGACAAGGTGGCCCGCGCCGACCTGGTGCTCGACGTGTTCGGGGCCGACCACATCGCGACCTACCCCGACGTCGTCCGCGGCGTCCGCGCGCTGGCGGGCGACGAAGCGGCGGACCGGATCGACGTGGTTGTCTACCAGTTCGTGACGTTGGTGCGGGCCGGGCAGCCGGTCAAGATGAGCACGCGGAAGGCAACCTACGAGACGCTCGATGACTTGGTGGACGAGGTGGGCGAGGACGTGACGCGGTTCTTCTTCCTGATGCGGGCGCCGGGCACGCACTTGGAGTTCGACCTCGACCTGGCCAAGGAGGCGTCCGAGAAGAACCCCGTGTTTTACCTCCAGTACGCCCACGCCCGCATCGCGTCAATCGAGCGGAAGGCGACCGAGACCGGGCTCGATGCGTCGGCCGACGCCGATCTGGCGCTCCTCGACCACGAGAGCGAGGAGGCCCTCGTCAAGACGCTCTTGCAGTTTCCCGACGAGATCCGCGCCGCCGCCGAGGCCCGGGCGCCGCACAAGCTGGCGACCTACCTCCGCGACGTGGCGACGGCGTTCAACGCCTTCTATCGCGACTGCCGGATCGTCGGTGAGGAGACCGGCCTGGCGACGGCCCGCTTGAAGCTGGCGACGGCCACGCGGACCGTCCTCAAGAACGGGCTGACGGTCTTGGGCATCGACGCACCGAAGTCGATGTAGCGCCGCCGGGCGGCGCCCGTAGTAGGGACACGGCGTGCCGTGTCCGCGTGCTGCGTCCCGTCCGCCGAGCCCGTCGTAACCCCGCCGCCTCCGGTCCCGTACGGCGCCCATCCGCACACCGTCGCCCGCCATGCCCAGCACCGTCCCCCACACCGGCCCCTACGACTCCGACTTCGACGACCCGCTCTTCGACGTCGACCTCGTGGGCTACGAGCCCGACTCGCAGGAGCGCTCGACAGCCCTGCTCGCCCACCTCGCCGGCTACGCCGGGCTCGCGGTCCCCTTCGGCAGCCTGCTCGGGCCGTTCCTGGTCTACGTCCTCAAGCGCGACGAGTCGGCGTTCGTCGAGGACCAGGCGCGCGAGGCGCTCAACTTCCAGCTCACGATGGCGCTGGCGGCCCTCGTCTCCGCCGTCCTGATCGTCGTCATGGTCGGACTGGCGCTGCTGCTCGTCGTTGGCATCTGGTGGCTCGCCGGAACGGCCATCGGCGCGAGCCGCGCGAACCGGGGCGAGTGGTACCGCTACCCGGCCACCATCCGGTTCGTGAAGTAGGTCACACAAGCCGCCGGGACCGAGTATGGGGGACGGAGGACCGCCGGAGGGACCCGTCTCCGGCCTTCCGTTCCCCGTCCCCGACCTCGAAGCTTGTACCGCGCAACTCGGGTCGGGCCCTCGGATCTGAGCGCGCGGTCGTGGGGTAGGGGAGGGCCCCCGCCCCCGACCGCGTGCTCGTTTCCGACCTTCCGACCCCGGCCCTGCTCGTCGACCGCGCCCGGCTCGCGGCCAACCTCGACGCGATGCAGGCCCGGGCCGACGCGCAAGGTGTCGCGCTCCGGCCCCACGTCAAGACGCACAAGTCGCCGGCCGTCGCCCGGATGCAGGTCGAGCGGGGCGCGCGCGGGATCACCGTCGCGACGGTCGACGAGGCCGAGGCGTTCGCCGACGCCGGGTTCGACGACGTCCGGCTGGCGTCGCCCGTCGTTGGGCCGGGGAAGCTGGAGCGGCTGGCGGCACTGGCGAGTGGCACCCGAATCTCGTTCACGGTCGACTCGGTCGAGGGGGCGCACCGGGCGTCGGCCGCGTTCGCCGAGGCCGGGCGGACGGCCGAGGTGCTGATCGAGGTCGACCCCGGCTACGGCCGGTGCGGCGTCGAGTGGGACGACCGGGGCGCGCTCGCCGAGCTGGCCGCGTTCGCTCAAGGCGCCAACGCACTCCGGCTCGTCGGCCTGCTGTCGCACGGGGGCCGCGCTTACGGACCGGCCGCCGCTGGCGAGTCGCCCGACGACCTCCGCCGGCGCGTGATGGACGCCGAGCGGGACCGGGTGCTCGACGCCGCCGCGTTCCTGGTGGCCGAGGGCGCGCTCGACCCGGCCACCGCCGAGCTGTCCGTCGGCTCGACGCCCGGCGCGACCGTCTTCACGAACGCCGAGCGCGATGGGCTGACGATCACCGAGATCCGCCCCGGGACCTACGTCTTTTTCGACGCGAGACAGGTGGCCCTGGGCGCGGCCCGCTTGCAAGACTGCGCGCTCGTCTGCGTCGGCACCGTGATCTCGAAAAAGCGGTTCGACGACGGGACCGAGCGGGTCATCATCGACGCCGGCAAGAAGGCGCTGACGTCGGACTCGTGGCCAGGTCACGCGACGTTCGGGGAGGTCCTGTACAGCCCGCGCACGATGATCGCGCACCCCCACGCCGTCGTCTCGGCACTGAGCGAGGAGCACGGCTGGGTGGACACGCCGGGCGGGTCGATCTGGGACGTGGGCGACCCCGTGTTCGTCGTCCCCAACCACGCCTGCGTGGCCGTGGCCACCCGCCGCCAGCTCTACCTCGTCGACGGCGACGAGGTCGTGGACACGCTCGACGTCGTCGCCCGCTGACGGGACCGGGGCGAGACACCGGCGGCCGGCGCATCGGCGGCGCGCCCGGGGCCTGAAATGGTCGGCTCCCCTGGCGCGCTCGCGTTCCGACTCGGGCGAGAAGACCGTCTCGTCGGGCCGTCGGCACGAGTCTGCCAAGGGTACCGGTCCTGATCGACCTCGTCGCCATGAACGCGCTCAAGCCTGTCCTCCTCTGCCTCACCGCCGTCGCCGCGTTCACGGTGGCCGGGCTCGTCGGTCGGCTCGCGGACGTCTCGGAGTCGGCGGGGTCGCCCGTGGTACAGGTGGAGATCGCGCGGCGGTAGCACGCGGGGTATCGTTCGGTCCCAGCCGATCTCCGCGCATGATCTCGCTCGACACGCTCCTCCGCCGGCCGCTCGGACGCGGGCCCTACCTCGCGACTGGCCTGGGCCTGTTCGCCGTCAAGTACCTCGCCGACCGCGTGGTGAGCGAGGGCGTGTTCGGGCGCCCGTGGGACCTGTGGAGCTACCTCGACGTGACCGGCGCCGGGCGGATCCTGTCGCTCACGCCCGAGACCCGGACGTACGCGCTGTCGCTGGTGGCGATGGCGCTCCCGTTCATCGCCGTCGGGACCTGGCTCACCGTCCGACGACTGCGGACGGTCGGGCTGCCGCCCTGGCTCGTGGTCCTGTTTTTCGTGCCGGTCGTCAACCTGGTGCTGTTCACGGCCCTGTCCATCGCGCCCGACGGCCCCGCACCCAACACGACCGACGACGACGCGCCGACGTGGCTCGAACGGGTCGTGCCCGAGGGCAGGCTAGGGAGCGCTGCGCTCGCGGTCGCCGCCACCGCCGTCGGCGCGCTCGGGGTGGTCTGGGTCTCGGCCGACGCGCTGGCGTCGTACGGATGGGGCCTGTTCGTGGGCGTCCCGTTCGCGCTCGGGATGGCCGCCGCGATGCTGTACCAAGTCCACGGCCCACGCGAGATGAGCGAGGCCGTCGGCGTGGCGTGCCTGGCGGTGACGCTGCTGGCGGCCGGGATCGCCGTCGTCGCGCTGGAGGGCGTCATCTGCCTGGTGATGGCGGCGCCCATCGCCTACGCGCTCGCGTCGCTGGGCGCCGTGTTCGGCCACCTGTTCGCGAGCGGCGGGCTGGCGATCCGGCCGGCGCTGTGGGCCGTCGGCGTGGTGCCGGCCCTCGTCGGCGTCGAGGCCGCCGCCCCGCCCGTCGCCCCGCTGACGCCGGTGACGACGGCCGTCGAGATCGCCGCGCCGCCCGACGTCGTGTGGCGGCACGTGGTCGCGTTCTCCGACCTGCCCGCGCCCGACGACTGGGTGTTCGGCACCGGCATCGCCTACCCCGTCCGCGCGACGATCGACGGGTCGGGCGTCGGGGCCGTCCGCCGGTGCGAGTTCACGACGGGCGCCTTCGTCGAGCCGATCACGGTCTGGGAGCCCGGCCGCCGCCTGGCGTTCGACGTCCTGGAGCAGCCGGCGCCGATGCGCGAGCGCGGCCTGTTCGGCGATGTCCACGCGCCCCACCTCGACGGCTACTTCGTCTCCGAGCGCGGCCAGTTTTTGCTGACGGCGCTGCCCGGCGGCCGAACGCGGCTCGAGGGGACCACGTGGTACCGCCACCGGATCTGGCCCTCGGCCTACTGGCGCCTGTGGTCGGACGCCGTGCTCCACCGGATCCACGGCCGCGTGCTCGACCACGTCCGCACGCTGGCGGAGGCGTGAAGGAGTGGAGGGGAGAGGGCGGGGCGGCGGCCGTGGAAACGTCCCGGGCTGCTCGCGGCCTCATCGCTTGCGGCGGGTTCCGACGACGGACACCTTGCCCGAACCCCGAACCCCGCTTCCGTACCTTCTCGCCAGCACTCACCCTCCGAACGCGACGTGGCTGGACACAACAAGTGGTCGAAGATCAAGCGCAAGAAGGGGGCCGCCGACGCGAAGCGCTCGAAGCTCTGGGCCCGCATCACCCGCGACATGATGATCGCCGCGCGCGAGGGCGGCGGCTCGCCCGACATGAACGCCCGTCTCGCGCTCGCCGTCGACCAGGCGAAGGCGGCCAACATGCCCAAGGACACCATCGAGCGGGCCATCAAGCGGGGCACCGGCGAGATCGAGGGGGCCGACTACGAGGAGGGGACCTACGAGGGCTACGCGGCCCACGGCATCGCCGTGTTCGTCGAGACGCTCACCGACAACACGAACCGGACCGTGGCCGACTTGCGGAGCCTCTTCTCGAAGGCCGGCGGCAACCTTGGCACGTCGGGTTCGGTCGCGTTCCTGTTCGACCAGAAGGCCGTCTTCGAGGTGCCGGCCGCGCCCGAGGGCGGCGAGCCCGTCACCGAGGACGACCTGTTCCTGCTCGTGGCCGAGGCCGGCGCCGAGGATCTCCGCCGCAACGAGGGCGACGACGGGCCGGTGTTCGTCGTCGAGGCGCCCGTCGAGGCGTTCGGCGACGTCCAGGCCGCGCTCGCCGCCGCCGGCATCGAGACCGACGAGGCCGGCCTCCAGCGGATCCCCACGACCACGACCGCGCTCGACCCGTCCGCCGCCGCCTCGGTCCTCCGTCTCTTAGACCAGCTCGACGAGCACCAGGACGTCCAGGCCGTAACCTCGACGCTCGAGGTCAACGACGCCGCGCTCGCCGAGTACGAGGGGTAGGGGCGGGGGACCGGGCCGAGATGCGCAGAGGCGCTCCCCCTGCCGCCCCCGCATCCCTCCATCCCTCCGTCCCGCATCCCTCCCCCTCCATGATCGTCCTCGGCATCGACCCCGGCACGCGGACGGCCGGCTTCGGCGTGGTCGAGCTCGACGGGCGGACCGAGCGGGCCCTCGACTTCGGCACCATCGACCTGCCGGACGGGCAAGACCACACGTTGCGCCTGCGGACGATCTACGACCGGATCGTCGAGCTCGCCGACCGGCACTTGCCGGACGAGGTGGCCATCGAGGTCCCGTTCCTGGGCCAGAACGTCCAGTCGCTCCGCAAGCTCGTCCGCGTCGAGGCGACCGTGATGCTGGCGGCGATGCACCGCGAGCTCCCCGTCGCCCAGTACGCGCCGGCCGAAGTCAAGAAGGCGGTGACCGGCAAGGGGCGCGCGGCCAAGGAGCAGGTGGCCTTCATGGTCCGCGCCATCTTGAAGCTGGAGGACTCGGGCGCGCTCGACGCCTCCGACGCGCTCGCGGTCGCGCTCTGCCACGCCCGCCGCGCGCAGTCCGGCCCGGCCGCCGGCGCGCCGAAGGACTGGGCCGCGTTCATCAAGGCCAACCCGGGGCGGGTGCGGTAGCCTAGAGTGATGCCAGATTGCTCGCGGGCCGACCCCCCGCTCCCCTTCCGGTCGCTCCGCTCCCAGGTCGGGGAGCTGTCCCCCTCGAAGGGGGACCGTCCGTCCGCCCGCTGAGCGGAGCGAGGGGCGGACGGACGGGGGGTCCGGCCCACGACCGAAGGGTCATGACACTACCGCTCGCTCAGCCCCCGCTCCTCGTCCCGCACGCGGACGACGTCGGCGACCTCGGCCCGGTCGAGCGTCTGGTTGCTGAGGGCGACGGCGAGCTCGGCGACCTGGTCGGCCTTCTGGGGCGCCTGGCTCCACTCGGGGTGGGCCCCCTCGATCAGCGAGACCAGGATCCGGACGTAGGGGAACCGCTCGGCCGGCGACGCGAGCGCGCCCGTGGCCTCGGCGAACAGCTGGGCGTTCCGGCCGACCTGGCGGTCGAGGATGCGGCGGTCGTAGACCATGAGGGGAGGGGGGAGGAGATCCCGGAGCCGGGCGGCCCCTATACTACCGTGCGCCGCCGGCAGTTCGGTGAGGCGCCCCGACCGGACCCGTGACCACCGACTCCGCCACCGTCTATCCCAACCCGCGCCCGCCGTACCGGCTGGAGCTGCTCCCGGTCGTGCCCCCGTTCTACCGGCGGGCTCGGGCCTCGGAGGTCCACCCCGGCGAGCTGGTCTACTACGGCCCGGCGCCCGCGTTCTACGGCGTCGGCGAGGTGGTGTCGCAGACCGAGAAGCACGTGCTCGTCGACTTCCGGGGGACCGGCCAGCTCGGCGTCCACCAGGAGACGTTGGAGCCCCAGTACGTCCTGCCGATCCCCGACGACCGGGTGGGGCTGATTTAGGGGTCGGGCGGGTTCAGCGGGTCGGGCGAGGTGTGCAGGTCGGAGTCGAGGCGAACCTGCCGACCCTCCAGACCTCCAGGTTCAGACTGAGGCGTAGGAGAAAGGAGGAGGCGGCATGGGCGTCGAGGGTGCGGCGCCCGGGGAGACCGGAGTAACCTCCGCCGGGTCGGTCCGTAGCGCGCCCTGCCCGTCTCCTCCGCCTCCCCGCCCGCATGACCTCCGCCCTCCGCCTCGACCACGTGACCAAGCGGTACGGAGACACGGTCGCCGTGAACGACGTCTCGCTCGTGGCCGAGCCCGGGCGGCTGTTCGGGCTGCTCGGCCCGAACGGGGCCGGCAAGACGTCGACCATCCGGATGGTCACCCACATCACGACGCCCGACGCCGGCACGATCACGCTCGGTGGCGAGCCGGTCGGCCCGGCGACGCAGGCCCAGATGGGGTACCTCCCCGAGGAGCGCGGGCTCTACCGCAAGCTCAAGGTCGGCGAGCAGTTGGTGTACCTCGCCCGCCTCAAGGGGATGGCCGAGCCCGACGCCAAGGCCGCCGTCCGCCGCTGGCTCGACCGGTTCGACGGGCTGGAGTGGGCCGGCAAGAAGACCGAGGAGCTGTCGAAGGGGATGCAGCAGAAGGTCCAGTTTATCTCGACCGTCGTCCACGACCCGACGCTGGTGATCCTGGACGAGCCGTTCTCGGGCCTCGACCCGATCAACGCCGACCTGCTCGTCGAGGTCATCGGCGAGCTCCGAGAGGCCGGCCGGACGGTCCTGTTCGCGAGCCACCGGATGGAGTCCGTCGAGGCCTTGTGCGACGACCTGTGCCTGATGGCCGGCGGGCGCGTCGTGCTGAGCGGCGGGCTGAGGGAGGTCAAGCGTCGGTTCGGCCGCGACACGGTCTCGGTCGCCTTCGACGGCGACGGCCGCTGGCTCGACGGCCTCGTCGCCGCCGACGCCGTCCGCGTGCTGAGCCGGACCGACGGGCTGGTCTCGGTCCGCCTCGCGGGCGCGGCCCCGCACGACGTGCTCGAAGCCGCGCTGGCGGGCGGCGTCGAGGTCGACCGGTTCGAGGTCCACGAGCCGCCGCTCGCCGACATCTTCCGACAAGCGGTGGCCGGGAGTTCAGAGTTCGGAGTTCAGAGTTCGCAAGGGCCATCAGCGGTGCCAGAATCTGCGAGTCATGTGACGTGACCGAGCCCGCCGACGACGAGCAACTCCGAGGTCCAACTCCGAACGCTGAACTCCGAACTCATCCATGAACAAGACCCTCCTCATCGCGACCAGCGAGTACCTCCGGCGCGTCCGCTCGAAGTGGTTCGTGGTCGCGACGCTGGCCGTCCCGCTGCTGGCGCTGGCCGTGTTCGCGCTGCCGATGCTGGCGTTCTCGGACGACGGCGAGGCCGACCGCGTGGCGATCCTGGACGAGGCCGGGCTCGCGGGCTCCGTGGCCGACGCGCTCGGCGACCGGGCCACCGTCGAGGTCGCCGACGCCCCGCTCGACACGTTGCGCGCCCGCGTGCTCGACGGCGACCTCGACGGCGTGCTGGTCCTGCCGGCCGGGCTCGTCGCAGGCGACGACGGGGTGCGCGCCCGCTACTTCGCCCGGGGCGGGCTCGACGCCGGCGACGGCGTGGGCGGGGCCGTCCGCGAGGCCGTCCGCCGAGCGCGTGCCCAAGCGGCCGGCGCGAGCCCCGAGGCCGTCGCTGCCTACGAGTCCGGCGTCGAGCTCGACCGCGTCACCGTCAGCGCCGACGGCGACGAGACCGACGCGGCGTTCGGGCGCTACATGCTCGCCAACCTGCTCAGTCTGCTCATGTACCTCGCCATCCTGGTGTTCGGCATGATGGTGATGCGCGGCGTGATCGAGGAGAAGTCCAACCGGATCGTCGAGGTGGTCGCCTCCAGCGTCCGCCCGTTCGAGCTGATGATGGGGAAGGTGCTCGGGATCGGGGCCGTCGGGCTGTCCCAGCTTCTCGCGTGGGGCGTCCTGACGTTCGGGATCAGCGTGGCCGCCGGCCCGCTCTTGCTCGCCCTCGCGCCCGACGCCGCCGGCGACGCCCCGGCCGACGCGCCGTTCGGGCCCGACATGATCTCGGGGATGCTCTCGCCCGGCCTCTTGGTCGCGTTCGTCCTGTTCTTCTTGGGCGGCTACCTGTTGTACTCGAGCCTGTTCGCCGCCGTCGGCAGCGCGGTCGACCAGGAGTCCGACGCGCAGAGCTTGCAGACGGTCGTGGTGCTCCCCATCATGATCCCGATCTTCTTCCTCACGTTCGTCGCCAACGACCCCGACGGCGGCCTCAGCCTGTTCCTGACGCTGTTCCCTCTGACGTCGCCGATCTTGATGGTCGTCCGGATGGCCGTCGCCGACGTGCCCGTGTGGCAGGTCGCGCTGTCGCTGGCGCTGCTCGCCGCCGCGTTCGTCGGGATGATCGCGCTGGCGGCCCGGGTCTACCGCGTCGGCATCCTGATGTACGGGAAGAAGCCGTCGCTGGCCGACCTGTGGCGCTGGGTGCGGACGGCGTGAGGCTCGCTGGGCTCGCGGGAATGGGGAACGGGGGAATGGGAATGGGCAGAGGTCTGGGACAGGGCTATCGCAGACTCCCCAAGTGTGTCATCCTGAGCCCGCGAAGGCATGTCCTGAGCGGAGCCGAAGGGATCTCGACTCGGGCTCCCAGGACTCCAGTACCGGTCCTGGAAGCCTGATGGTTCGGCGTTGAGATCCTTCACGTGCGTTGGCTGCGCCGTCGCTTCGCGGTCAGGATGACAAGGAGGGCGGACCGAGATGAGGATGGAGCCGAGGTTGCGATCGCCCTGAGGTCTGGGATGGGAGACGGGGATACGATGGATCATGTCCGTACGGGTGCCCGTGAGTCGGCGCGACTCGGGCCGTTTCCGACTCCCCTGCCGTAGGGGCACGACTCGTCGTGTCCACCCGCCGACCTCGGAGACGACTGGCGGTTGCAGTTCGGCGGCAACTGTGGCGGAGTCGTGTCGGCCGTCCGTCGGTCGTGCGGCATCGGGGCCGGGGCAGACGAACCGGGCCGATGCGTCCGTACCGTCCGCCCACCAGACGTCCCCCCACTTTCCCCATCGTCATGACTCGACTCTCCGACTTTCTTCACCGCGCCGGTCTGGCCGCCGTGCTCGGGCTCGCTGTGGCCGTCGCTGCCGACGCCCAGCCGGCGGACCGCGGGCTCGACGCGCGCCTCGACCGGCTCGCCCAAGGCCTCGACCTCTCGGCCGAGCAGTCCGCCGCCCTCGACGCGCTCGCGACGCAGTACGCCCAAGCCGACCGCGCCGACCTGTGGGCCGCCGCCGCCCAAGCGTCGTCCATCCTGACCGACGCCCAGATCGACCAGCTCCAGCAGGCCGTCGCCGAGCGCCGCGGCGAGCGGGGCCAGGTGCGTCCGCGCGGTGAGCGCGGCCATCGTAGCGGTCGCGCCCATCGTGGCGACCGCCCTGGCCGCGGCGAGCGCGCGGATCGTGGGCTCGACGACGCCCAGCGCCAGGCCCTGCGCGAGATCCGCGCCGACGTCCGCGCCCAGGCCGAGGCGCTGGCGGACCAACTCCGCCAGGGCTCGCTCAGCGACGACGAGTTCCGCGCCCGGACGCGGGCGCTCCGTGAGGAGGGGATGCGCCGGAGCGCCGAGGTGCTGCCGGCCGAGGCCGCCGCTCAGCTCGCCGAGCGCCAGGCCCAGCGCCAAGCCGTCGAGGCGGCTCGCGAGAAAGCCCTCGGCCTAACTGCCGCCCAGAAGGAGCAGCTCGAGGCCCGCCGCGTCGAGCGCGTCCGCGAGTCTGAGGGGCGGCCCGACCTCCGCCCGTTCTTGGACGCCGACGGCCGGCTCGACCGCCGAGCGCTCGGCGAGGCCATGCGCGAGCGGCGCGAGGCGATGCGCGAGGCCCGAGGCGAGCGCGACGAGATCCTCACCGAGGACCAGCAGGACGTCGCCTTCCTGTACGGCGCGCTGGCCGGCGGTCGGCACGGTCGCGGACATCGGGGCGGGCGACGAGGCCGCTGACCCCGGCCTCCTGGCTCCTCCCACGACGGGCCGCTCCGACAACGGGGCGGCCCGCCGTCGTTGGGGCTCGCGGCCAGGGCAAGCGCGTTCTCGGCTCGCGGCTCGGAGACGGGGTCGGAGGATGGGCGTGTGGGCGTGAATTCCCCACACTTCTCTTCCCACACTCTGACTCCGGCTCGCGGACTGAAGAATGCGCCCGCCCCGGGCTCGCGGCGTCTTTGGGAATCCGTCTTCGGGCGCGGCGCGTACCTTTGGAACGCCGTCCTACGCCTCTTTTTCGGCCACACCCGGCCGCCCAGCATGTTCGGATTCAACAGCGGTTACGTCGAGGACCTCTACGCCCAGTACCGGCAGAACCCGGAGTCCGTCAGCGAGAGCTGGCGCGAGTTCTTCGCCGACTTCGACCCGGGCCCGACGCACGCCGCGACGATCGGCGCCGACGCCTCGGACTCGGACGCGAAGGCGCGGATGATCGCCGCCGACCAGGCCGAGACCGACCGCCGCCACCTCGCCGACCGTCGCGAAGGCGCGCGGGAGACCACCGACCGACGCCAGCAGGCGCCGAGCGGCGACGGCGCCCCCACGCCCAAGCCGGTCGGGCAACAGCCGGGCGGTCAGCCCGCGGCGCCCGCGCCGCCCGCGCCGCCGCCCGCCCCCTCGAACGGCACGGCGGCTCCGGCCGAGCTGCCGGCCCGGCTGGCGGCGCCCGAGATCTCGCTGCCCGAAGGCGCCGAGACGTCTGCGATCAAGGGCGTCGGCGCGCGGATCGTCGAGAACATGGAGGCCAGCCTGACCATCCCGACGGCCACGTCGGTGCGGGAGATCGCGGTCAAGCTGCTGTCCGAGAACCGCCGCCTCATCAACCGGCACCAGAAGCGGGTCGGCGGCGACAAGGTCTCGTTCACGCACCTGATCGCGTTCGCCATCATCCGGGCGCTGGAGGCCGTCCCGTCGATGAAGGCCGCGTTCCGCGAGAACGAGGGCGCGCCTGAGCGGATCGACCCGGCCACGACGGCGTTCGGCTTGGCCATCGACATCGAGAAGCGGGGGAAGCGCCAGCTCATGGTGCCCAACGTGAAGGACGCGGGCGGGCTCCGGTTCGCCGAGTTCCTGGGCGCGTACAACGACATCGTCAAGCGCGCCCGCGACGGGGCCCTCACCCTCGACGACTTTGCCGGGACCACGGCCACGCTGACCAACCCGGGCGGCATCGGGACCCAGATGAGCGTGCCGCGGCTGATGCCGGGCCAGAGCGTGATCGTCGCCGTTGGCGGGATCGGGTACCCGCCGGAGTACGCCGGCATGGACGCGGGCGAGCTGTCGCGGCTGGGCCTGAGCCCGGTCATGACGATGACCTCGACCTACGACCACCGCGTCATCCAGGGGGCCGAGTCCGGCGAGTTCCTCAACCGGATCGCGGCGCTGCTCGGCGGCGAGGACGGGTTCTACGAGGACGTGTTCGAGAGCCTGGGCCTCCACACACCCCCGTTCCGCGTCCGGGCCGACTCGACGCCGTCGCTCGGCGTCGGCCGGCGGGCGCCCAAGATCGAGAAGCAGGCCCGGGTCTACGAGCTCATCCGCGCCTACCGCGTGCGTGGCCACCTCTTGGCCGACACGAACCCGCTCGGCTACGAGCCCCGCAACCACACCGAGCTCGACCCGGCCAGCTACGGGCTGACGGTGTGGGACCTCGACCGCGAGTTCCTGACCGGCGGGATGGCCGGCGTCGGCGGGGGGCTGGCGGGGAACCAGAAGATGCCGCTCCGCGACATCTTGGACACGCTGTGGGACACGTACACCGGCCACGTCGGGAGCGAGTTCATGCACCTCTCGTCGCCCCAGGAAAAGCGGTGGCTCATCGAGCGGATCGAGCCCCAGCAGTTTAGGGAGCCCATCGATACGGCGCGCAAAAAGCGGATCTTCGAGAAGCTCAACGAGGCCGAGGCGCTCGAGCAGTTTATCCACACCAAGTACATCGGCCACAAGCGGTTCTCCCTAGAGGGCGCCGAGACGATGATCCCGCTCTTGGACGCCGTGCTGAGCGACGCGGCCGACCAGGAGGCCGAGGAGGTCGTGATCGGGATGGCCCACCGGGGGCGCCTCAACGTGCTCACGAACATCCTGGGCAAGCCCTACGACAAGGTGTTCAGCGAGTTCGAAGGGACCGTCGACCCCGAGGCCGTCCACGGCTCGGGCGACGTGAAGTACCACCTCGGCCAGTACGGGACCCACACGTCGCCGAACGGGTCGACGACCGAGCTCACGCTGGCGTCGAACCCGTCGCACTTGGAGGCGGTCAACCCGGTCGTCGAGGGGATGGTGCGGGCCAAGCAGCAGCGGATCGTCGAGGCCAACCTGGACGCGAGCGAGAAGCTCTTGCGCGACCGCGTGCTGCCGGTCCTCATCCACGGCGACGCCGCGTTCGCCGGCCAGGGCGTCGTGGCCGAGACGCTCAACCTGTCGCAACTGGAGGGCTACCGGACGGGCGGGACGGTCCACCTCGTGGTGAACAACCAGATCGGGTTCACGACGTTGCCGATGCACAGCCGGTCATCGGCCTACGCGACCGACATCGCGCGGATGATCCAGGCGCCCATCTTCCACGTCAACGGCGACGACCCCGAGGCGGCCGTCCGCGTGGCGCGGCTGGCGCTGGACTACCGGAACGTGTTCAACAAGGACGTCGTGATCGACCTGGTGTGCTACCGGAAGTACGGCCACAACGAGGGCGACGAGCCGAGCTACACGCAGCCGCTGATGTACGAGGAGATCGGGTCGCACCGGTCGGTCCGCAAGCTGTACCTCGAGCTGCTGCTCCGCCGCGGCGAGCTGACGCCCCAAGAGGCCGAGTCCATCCTGGACGACTTCAAGGGCATCCTCGACTACGCCTTCGAGGTGACCAAGGACCTCGCCGAGCAGCGGAAGGACTTGCAGCCGGTCTCGGCCCCTGTCCACGTCGAGCCCGACGAGGACGTCGACACGACGGCGACCCGGGAGGCGCTGACGCAGGTGATGGAGGCCGTCGTCGGCCTGCCGGACGACTTCGAGGTCCACAAGAAGCTGGCGCGGCTCGTCGTCGACAAGCGGCGCGAGCAGTTCGAGACGGGGGCCATCGACTGGGCGTTCGCCGAGGCGCTGGCGTTCGGGACGCTGCTGCTGGAGGGGACGCCGGTCCGGCTGAGTGGGCAGGACTCGGGGCGCGGCACGTTCAGCCAGCGCCACGCCATCCTGTACGACCAGCAGGACGCCCACCGCTACCTCCCGCTCAACCACGTCGCCCCGGGCGGGCCGGGCGAGGGCCAGGCCCGGTTCCAGGTCTACGACTCGCTGCTGAGCGAGTACGCCGCGCTCGGCTTCGAGTACGGCTACACCGTCGCCGACGCCCAAGCGCTGGTGCTGTGGGAGGGCCAGTTCGGCGACTTCGTCAACGGGGCCCAGATCATGATCGACCAGTTCGTCACGGCGGCCGAGGCCAAGTGGGGCCAGACGTCGTCGCTGGTGATGCTGCTGCCGCACGGGTACGAGGGCCAGGGCCCGGAGCACTCGTCGGGCCGGCTGGAGCGGTTCCTCCAGGCGTGCGCCGAGGACAACTTGATCGTCGGCAACTTCTCGACGCCGGCCAACTACTTCCACGCGCTCCGGCGCCAGGTCAAGCGCGGGGCCAAGAAGCCGCTCGTCCTGATGACGCCGAAGTCGCTCCTGCGCCACCCACAGGCCGTCGCGAACGTCGATGAGCTGGCCGACGGCGCGTTCCGCCCGTTCATCGCGGGCGACCGGCCCGGCGCCGGGCGCCTCGTGATCTGCTCGGGCAAGGTGGTCTACGACGTGCTCAAGGCGCGCGAGGCGCTCGACGACCCGGCCTCGGTCTCGGTCGCCCGGCTCGAGCAGTTCTACCCGTTTCCCGAGGACGCCGTCCGGGAGGAACTGGCGCGGTTCCAGAGCAAGCCGGTCGTCTGGCTCCAGGAGGAGCCGGCCAACATGGGCGCGTGGACGTTCGTCCGCCCCCGGCTCGACGACCTGCTCGAAGAGATCACCGGCGGCTGCTCGCAGCGCGTGGTCTACGCCGGCCGCCGCGCCGCCGCCAGCCCGGCCACGGGCTCGGCCAAGGTCCACGCCGCCGAGCAGGCTCAGATCCTGGCCGACGCCCTCGGGGTCAATGCCTGAGCCCGGCCGCGTCGACCGGACGGTCCGTTCTGTCACCTCGCCGTTTGGAAAATACAGTACTGTCTATGTCTGTCGAGCCTAATAAAAAATTTTCAGATAACAAGATCATAAGATTTGAAATATCAAAATGTATACAAGGTTTAAAGCAAATGATAGATTTACTTGAAGAGTCACTACTAAATGAATCTATCGATCTCAATAAATCTTTCGCAATTATAAAAGATGCAAACATACATTATATAAATGCTTGTTCGGGTATGATGTACAACATAAAAATAGATCCAACAGGAGCAAAGATAAGAAAGTTAAATAGAAAAAAGAATGAGTTGGAGCATGGTATTTCATATTGCCACGAAGAGATAAGAAAGATCAATAGGAGGCGTACTGATGATTGGGAGATAAATTCAAGAATAGATCAATCAATCGGAAGTTGGCAGACTTATATTGAAGATCAAAGAGAACAGTTGGATCGAATCAAGGAAGAGTTATTAATACTTGAAAAAGATAAGTAAAAGTATTTAATAAAACTTGATCTTGTAGTTCATCACACTAGATATATCATAATAGTATAACATAAGATATGAATGTGTCATTATAAGATTGCGATCGGTATGTGCAGCTATTCTGCGAGATCTAGTGAAGCCCGTCTGGGTTGACAGGGCGACCCGACCCAGAACCGATGCCTGGGGCACCGTGGGGTAGTTCCATCCCTGTTAACCTGCGAGAGCCCCGCCATATATCCCGATGATTGGCTTCCACTCGTCCAACGCGACACCGCTCCAGCCGTGGGCGCGCGCCGTCGTCAAGGTGGGAAGCGCGCTCGTGGCGCCGGACGGGCCGCCGAGCGACACGCACCTCGGCGCCATCGCCCGGTTCGTGATCGCCAGTCGGGTGGTCGGGCGCGAGGTCATCGTCGTGTCGTCGGGCGCGGTCGCGGCGGGGCTGGCGGCCACCGGTGGACGGCGGCCCCGGACGATCCCCGAGAAGCAGGCGCTGGCGGCCATCGGCCAGCCCCGGCTGATGGCGCTGTGGGGCGACCTCCTCGACGCGCCCGTCGCCCAGGTGCTGCTGACGCACGACGACCTGGTCCACCGCGACCGCTTCCTCAACGCCCGGGCTACGCTCGCCGAGCTGCTGGCGCGCGGCGTCGTCCCCGTCGTCAACGAGAACGACACCGTCGCCGTCGACGAGCTCCGGGTGGGCGACAACGACAACCTCGCGGCCCACGTGGCCGTCCTGGCCGGCGCCGATCTCCTGGTGATCCTGTCCGACGTGGCCGGCCTCTTCGACGCCGACCCCCGCGTGACGCCCGGCGCGCGCTTGGTGCCCGTCGTGGACCGGGTGGACGCGGCCGTCCGCGCGATGGCCGGCGGCGCGGGCACGGTCTCAGCCACGGGCGGGATGCGGACCAAGGTGGAGGCGGCCGAGAAGGCGACGGCCCGAGGCATCGACACGGTGGTGCTCAACGGGACCGACGCCGCCCGGCTCGGTGCGCTCGCGGAGGGGCGGGTGCACGGGACGCTGTTCCGCGCCCTGAGCCCGCCGCTGGCGGCCCGCAAACACTGGCTGCTCCACGCGACGCCCGTCGCCGGCCGAGTCGTCGTCGATGAGGGGGCCGCCCGGGCGCTCCGCGAGCGGGGCGCGTCGCTGCTCGCGTCCGGCGTCGTCGCCGTCGCGGGTGGCTTCTCCCGGGCCGACCCAGTCGAGATCGCCGACCCGACCGGGGCCGTGCTCGGGCGTGGGATCGTCCGGGTCGCCGCCCACGAGCTCGACCGCGTCCGCGGGCGCCGGAGCGCCGACGTCGAGGCCGAGCTCGGCTTTTCCGGCCCCGCCGTCGTCGTCCACCGTGACGACCTTGCCCTCATCGACCCCCGCTCCGATGACTGACACCGACTCGCTCCAAGACCTCGTCGCCGCCTGCAAAGCGGCCTCCCGCCAGGTCGCCGGGCTCTCGACCGACGTCAAGAACCGCGCGCTGGGCCGGATGGCCGACGCGCTCGTCGCCCACGAGACCGCCATCTTGGAGGCCAACGCCCGCGACCTCGACGCCGCGGCCGAGCGCGGCCTGTCGGACGCGATGACGGACCGGCTTCGGCTCACGCCCGAGCGGATCCAAAAGATGGCCGACGCGCTGGGCGAGGTGGCCGGGTTCGACGACCCCGTGGGCCAGGTGTCGGACGTGCGGCGCCGGCCGAGCGGGATCGAGGTCGGCCGGATGCGGGTGCCGCTGGGCGTGATCGCAATGATCTACGAGGCGCGGCCCAACGTGACGTCGGACGCGGCCGGTCTGTGCTTCAAGGCCGGCAACGCGGTCGTCTTGCGGGGCGGCTCCGAGGCGGCGTGGTCGAACCGAGCCGTCGCCGCGGCGCTCCACGACGCGCTCGCGGCCGAAGGGCTCGACCCCGCCGCCGTCACGCTCGTGCCCACCACCGACCGCGACGCGATCAAAGACCTGGTCCGGATGAGCGACCACCTCGACCTGGTGATCCCGCGGGGCGGGGAGGGGCTGATCCGGTTCGTCGACGAGCACAGCCGGGTGCCGGTCATCAAGCACTACAAGGGCGTCTGCCACCTGTTCGTGGACGAGACGGCCGACCTCGACGTCGCGCTCGACCTCCTGCTCGATGGGAAGCTGTCGCGGCCCGGCGTCTGCAACGCGCTCGAAACGCTGCTCGTCCACGAGTCCGTCGCCGCCGGCTTCCTGCCCCGCGCGCACGCCGAGCTGGCGGCGAATGGCGGCGAGATGCGGGGCGACGAGACCACCCGCCAGATCCTGGGCGGCGGCGTCGCCCCGGCCACCGACGACGACTACCACGCCGAGTACCTCGCGCCCATCGTGGCCGTCCGCGTGGTCGATGGGCTCGACGCCGCGCTCGACCACGTCGCCCGGTACGGGTCGCAGCACACTGAGGTGATCGCGACCGAGAGCGTAGGGTCGGCCCGCCGCTGGGTGCGGGAGGTCGATGCGTCGGTCGTGCTCGTCAACGCCTCGTCGCGGTTCTCGGACGGCGGCGAGCTGGGCCTGGGCGCCGAGATCGGCATCTCAACGACCAAGCTCCACGCCTTCGGCCCGATGGGGCTGGAGGCGCTGACGACGCAGAAGTTCGTCGTCCACGGGGCGGGCGAGACGCGGCACGCCGTCCCGCCACGCGCGAGCTGACCGCGCCTCCCAAACGCACGACGCCCGCCCCGGACCTCGTCCAGAGCGGGCGCAGACAGTTCGGCGACGGGCGGCAGGCGCCCGGGCCGGGTCGGCTAGTAGCGGCGGCGGTTGGCGCGGCGGGCCTTCTTGGCCGCCTCCTTCCGCTCCTCGCGCTTGACGGCCGAGGGCTTCGTGTAGGCCATGTTCTCGCGGTACGTCCGCAGGACGCGAGCGCGGTTGACGGTCCGCTTGAAGCGGCGGAGGGCGCGGTCGATGGACTCCTTGTCGCGTACTTTGATGCCGATGGCCAAGGCGATACCTGTCTGTGAGTGGGTGGGGCGGGCGCGTGCCGGGTGCAACCGACAAAGCTAGGGGGCCGGCTCGGGTCTACCAAGCGCGCACGGGCGAGGATCGGTGAAAACGGCGGGGAGGCTCGCTCCGCTCGCGGGAAGTGGCTCGCTGGCGCTTGCGGAACTGGGAACGGGCAGAGGAGGGTGGCCCGGAGAGACGAGCCGCGAGCCGGCCACCCAGCCTCCCCGTACGGACACGACTCGTCGTGTCCCTGCCGAGTGCGATGTCACCGGCGGACACGATGAATCGTGTCCCTACCAGAGGGCTCGCTCTCTCGACGCTGGCGGAGCGGCGCCGGTGGCCGGAGATTCCACCCGTCCACCCGTCCACCCGTCCACCCGTCCACCCGTCCCGATGCGCCTCGTTCTCGCCACCCGCAACCTTGGGAAGGTCGCCGAGCTTCGGGCTCGCCTGGCCGGGCTGGGCGTCGACCTCGTGTCGGCCGCCGACCTGGACGCGCCCGCAATCGAGGAGGACGCCGACACGCTGCGCGGCAACGCCGAGAAAAAGGCGCGCTCGCTGTGGGCCCACGCCGGCCTCCCATCGCTCGCCGACGACACGGGCCTGGAGGTCGATGCGCTGGACGGCGCCCCGGGCGTCCGCTCGGCGCGGTTCGCCGGACCCGACGCCGACGACGAGGCCAACCGCCGCCGGCTCCTGGCCGACCTCGCCGGGGCGCAGGGCCGGACCGCCCGATTCCGCACCGTCCTCGTCTACATCGACGAGGACGGGACGCGCACGTTCGACGGCGTGTGCGAGGGTCTCATTGCGACCGAGGAGGAGGGCACGGGCGGGTTCGGCTACGACTCGCTGTTCCGACCGGCCGACGGCGACGGGCGGACGTTCGCCCAGATGACGACGGCCGAGAAGAACCGGATCAGCCACCGAGGGCGCGCGCTCGACGCCTTCGCCAGGTGGCTGGCGGAGTCGGGCGGCTCGGCCCGCTGAACGACGGGCGAGCGCGCCGGCGAATCGGCCCGGACGGGGCCGCTTTGTGCTCTCTTCACCCCCGGGGCGCCGGTCTTCACCCGGCCTTGGGGGAGCCCCTGGGGGAGGCGGACTAGCTTCTGAGCCCTGACCGCCCCCGCCCGGCCCTCGTCCCCCCGATGACCGTCTCTGCCAGCCTGATGCTCGGCGCCCTCGTGGGCGCGGTCAACGCGGTGGGGGCGGCGTGGACGGCCCACCGGGCGACGGCCGGCGAGCCCGGCCGCGCGCTGAACTTGGTGCTCGGCGGGATGGTCGTCCGGATGGTCCTGATCCTGGGCGCCGTGGCGCTGGTGCTGGCGCTGCTCCCGGTCCACCGGGGCGCGTTCGTCGGCGGCCTCGGGCTCCTCTTCGTCGGCGGGCTCCTCGCGGAGATCGCCATCGCCCTCGGCCGGGCCCCCGGCTCCTCCCGGCCCCCGGCCGACGCCTAGCCCCGATGCGACCCGCCCTCCGCCTCGTCCTGCTCCTGTCGGTCGTCGTCGCCGGCTCGGCCCCCGCCGCGGCGGCCGGCGAGGACGAGGAGTTCAACGCCGTCCACCACACGTCCGACGGGAACTACCTCGACTTCTCGCCGATGGGCAAGGTCGAGCTCCCGCGGCTGTTCGTCGTCCGCCGCGACGGCCGGCTCGGGTTCGACGTGTTCGGGTCCTCGACGGCGGCCGTCGCCTCGGGCCGCTACGCGATCGAGGGGCACGGCCAGGGCGGACACGCCGAGGGCGACGTGCACGCGGCCGGCGCGGAGAACGCCGGCGAGCCGGCGGCCCCCGAGCGCCTGGACGACGAGCTCCTGACGGTCGAGGAGCTGGAGGAGGCGAATGCCGAGGAGGTCCTGGGCGAGCAGATCGAGGCCGAGGCGCCCTACGACGCGCACCTGGTGGCCACCGACGGCGAGGTCGTCCTCGACCTCTCGATCACGCGGCACCTGGTGTTCGCCGTCCTGTGCATGGGCCTCCTGTTCCTGCTGTTCCTCCCGGTCGCCGGGCGCTACAAGAAGGGCGTCGGGCGGACGAGCGCGCCGCGCGGGCTGGTCCAGAACCTGCTCGAGACGCTGGTGATCTACATCCGGGACGAGGTGGCCAAGCCGAACCTCGGCGCCAAGTACGAGCGGTACCTCCCGTACCTGCTGACGGTGTTCTTCTTCATCCTGGCGTGCAACCTGATCGGGCTCGTCCCCTTCGGGGCTACGGCGACGGCCAACATCACGGTCACGGCCGTGCTGGCGATCCTGACGTTCGTCGTGACCCAGTTCGCGGGGACGAAGGACTACTGGGCCCACATCTTCAACCCGCCCGGCATCCCGCTCATCGTCAAGCCCATCCTGATCCCGATCGAGATCCTGGGCCTGTTCACCAAGCCGTTCGCCCTCGCGGTCCGGCTCTTCGCCAACATGACGGCGGGGCACCTGGTGATCCTCAACTTGATCGGGCTCATCTTCATCGTGGGCGGGATGAGCGCGACGGCCGGCTACCTCACGTCGATCCCGGCGCTCCTGCTGACGCTGTTCGTGTACTGCCTGGAGCTGCTGGTGGCCTTTATCCAGGCCTACGTGTTCACGATCCTGTCGGCCCTGTTCATCGGGATGGCGACGGCCGAGCACGAGCACGACCACGACCACGCCGAGGACCACGGCGTCACGGCCCACGACCTCGCCGTGTCGCAGTCGAACGGCCAGGCGGTCCACAAGCAGCACGACCGGACGGTCGGCACCGAGGCCGCGCTCTCGCCGGCCTGACGATTCCCGCGGCCCCGGTCGCACTCCCGGGCGCTCGCGCCCTCTCTCTGACAACCTCACCCACCCCGTTTCTGTCATGGATCCCTTCTCGCTCGGTTACCTCGGCGCCGGTCTCGGCGCTGGCCTCGCCGTCCTCGGCGCCGGTCTCGGCATCGGCCGCCTCGCCGCCTCCGCCCTCGAGGGCTCGGCCCGCCAGCCCGAGGCCTCCGGCGACATCCGGACCACGATGATCATCGCCGCCGCCCTCATCGAGGGGGCCGCCTTCTTCGGCCTGATCGTCTGCATCCTGATGGCGATCAAGTAACGGCGGGCCCCGCTGTGTGACCGCCCGGGACGACCCCGCCCGCCCCGGCGACTCTGCCGGGGCGGGCCGTCCCGACCCTCCCTCTGACTGGCCCCGCGCCCTGTCCCTCCGATGGTGTTTCCCGTCCTCGCTGCGTCCCTGCTGTCCCCGAACCTGGGGCTGGCCGTCTGGATGCTGATCGCCTTCGGGCTGTTCTACTTCGTCCTGAGCAAGTTCGCCTTCCCGGCCATGCTGGGCGGGCTGAAGGAGCGCGAGGAGACCATCGAGGCGTCGATGACGCGCGCCGAGCGCGCCCTCGCCGAGGCCAAGCAGCTCCAGGCCGACAACGAGTCGGCCCGGCGCGACGCCGAGCGCCAGGCCCAGTCGATCCTGGCCGAGGCCCGGACTGAGGCCGACCGCCAGCGCGAGGCGGCCAAGACCGACCTCCGCACGGAGCTCGCCGCCGAGCGCGACCGGGCCGCCGCCGAGATCGACCGCCAGAAGCAGCAGGCGCTCTCCGAGCTCCGCGCCGAAGTCGCCGCCCTGGCCGTCGGCGCCGCCGAGAAGATCTTGCGCAAGGAGATCGACGCGACCGAGCAGCGCGGCCTCGTCGACCAGTTCATCGCCGACCTGCCCCAGAACTAGCCGTCAGCGATGAGCCGTGAGCGGTGAGTGCTCACGGCTCACGGCTCACGGCTCACGGCTCACCGCTTCCCTAATGGACCCCGTCGCCCGCCGCTACGCCCAGGCCCTCACCGAGGAGGCCCAGTCCACGGGCGCCCTCGACGTGTCCGACGCCGACGTGGCCCTGATCGCGGGGACGCTCGACGGCTCGCGCGACTTGCGGTTGGCGCTGACGAGCCCGGTCATCTCCCACGACAAAAAGCTGGCGATCCTGGAGCGCCTGTTCGAGGGGAAGGTCACCGACTTGACGCTCCGGTTCCTGCGGCTGCTCGTGAGCAAGGAGCGCGACGGCCAGATCCCGGCCATCCTCGACGCGTACCGCCAGCTCCGCGACGAGCGGACCGGGACGGTCGAGGCCCAGATCCGCACGGCGGCCCCGTTGTCGCCCGACGAGGCCGAGCGGCTCAAGGCGGCCCTCGAAGCCCGCTCGGGCTCGACCGTCCGCATGGACCTCCGCGTCGACCCGTCGCTGATCGGCGGGCTCGTCGTCCGCCTAGGCGACGTGGTCTACGACCGCTCCGTCAAGCACCAGCTCGAAACGTTGCGCGGCCAGCTCGCCGAGCGCGCCGCCATCTCGCTGAACTGACTCTGTTCGTGATGCGTGAGGGCCCGGCCCGATGCGCCCTCGCTCACGACGACCCTTCACGCATCACTCTTCACGCACCAACACGATGGCAACTGCGATCCGCCCCGACGAAGTGACCGGCGTGCTCCGCGAGGAGCTCGGCAACTTTAGCTCCGAGACCGACACCTACGAGGTCGGCACCGTGCTCCAGGTGGGCGACGGGATCGCCCGGCTCTACGGGCTGTCGAAGGTCCAGGCCGGCGAGCTCATCGAGTTCCCCGCGTCCGGCGTGACCGGGATGGTCCTCAACCTCGAAGAGGACAACGTGGGCGCGGTGCTGTTCGCCGGGGCCAACAAGGTCAAGGAGGGCGACGAGGCCCGCCGCTCGGGCCGGATCGCGTCGATCAAGGTGGGCGAGGGGATGCTGGGCCGCGTCGTGGACCCGCTGGGCAACCCGCTCGACGGCAAGGGCCCCATCGGGGGCGAGCTGTTCGAGATGCCGATCGAGCGGAAGGCGCCGGGTGTCATCTATCGCGAGCCGGTGACCGAGCCGTTGCAGACGGGCATCAAGGCCATCGACGCGATGGTGCCGATCGGTCGCGGCCAGCGCGAGCTCGTCATCGGCGACCGCCAGACGGGCAAGACGGCCGTCCTGATCGACACGATCCTGTCGCAGAAGCGGACGCACGAGGCCGGCGACAAGCCGGTCTACTGCATCTACGTCGCCATCGGCCAGAAGGCGTCGACGGTCGCCACGTTGCAGGCGGCGCTCGAGCGCTACGGGGCGATGGAGTTCACCGTCATCGTGAACGCGCCGGCCTCGGCCCCGGCGCCGTTGCAGTTTATCGCCCCGTTCGCGGGCGCCTGCATCGGCGAGTTTTTCCGCGACACGGGCCGCCACGCGCTCTGCATCTACGACGACCTGTCGAAGCAGGCCGTCGCCTACCGCGAGGTGTCGCTGCTGCTCCGCCGCCCGCCGGGCCGCGAGGCCTACCCCGGCGACGTGTTCTACCTCCACAGCCGGCTGCTGGAGCGCGCGGCCAAGATCACGGCCGACGACACGATTGCCCGCGACATGAACGACCTGCCGGAGTCGCTCCAGGGCAAGGTCCAGGGCGGCGGCTCGCTGACGGCGCTCCCGGTGATCGAGACCCAGGCCGGCGACGTCTCGGCCTACATCCCGACGAACGTGATCTCGATCACGGACGGCCAGATCTTCCTCGAGTCCAACCTGTTCAACGCGGGCGTCCGACCGGCCATCAACGTCGGCATCTCGGTCTCGCGCGTGGGCGGCAACGCCCAGATCAAGGCGATGAAGAAGGTCTCGGGCACGCTCCGCCTTGACCTCGCCCAGTACCGCAACCTCGAGGCGTTCGCCAAGTTCGGCTCCGACCTCGACCCGGCCACGCAGCGCCAGCTCAACCGCGGCGCTCGGCTCGTCGAGGTGCTGAAGCAGGGCCAGTACGAGCCGGTCCCGGTCGCCGAGCAGGTCGCCATCATCTACGTGGCCGGCAAGGGGCTCATCGACGACGTCCCGGTCGAGCAGGTCCGCGCCTTCGAGAAGGACTTCCGCGAGGCCCTCCGCCTCAAGCACGCCGACGCGCTCGCGTCGGTCGCCGCGACGGGCGGGCTCACCGACCAAGCGACGGCCGCCTTCGAGCAGGAGGCCGCCGACCTCAGCGCCCGCTACGCGGGCTAGGGCATGGGGCGCGAGGCATGGGGCATGAGGCCTCGGCCGGTGCCCCGACGCCCGCCCCTCGCCTCTTCCCTCTTGCCTCATGGCCTCTCTCCGCGACATCCGCAGCCGGATCGGCTCGGTCCAGAACACGCAGCAGATCACGCGCGCCATGAAGATGGTGGCCGCGGCGAAGCTCCGGAAGGCGCAGGAGCGGATCTTTACGGCGCGGCCCTATGCGTTCAAGATCCGCGAGATGATCGGCCACTTGCGCCAGCGGCTCGACGTGGCCTCGCACCCGCTGTTCGAGGCGCGCGAGGAGATCGGCGGGGCCCTCGTCATCGTCGTCACGAGCGACCGCGGGCTGGCCGGCGCGTTCAACGCGAACCTGCTCAAGGTGGCCGAGGCGACGATCGCCGAGCGGTTCCAGGCCCAGCGCGACGCCGGCACGCTCAGGATCGTCGGCGTGGGGCGGAAGGCGCACGAGTACTTCGGCAAGCGCGGGTTCGAGATGGTGGGCGACTACCAGGGTGTGTTCAACGACCTCCGCTTTCCGCTCGCGGGCGAGATCGTGGACCTCGCCGTCGAGGGGTTCATGGCCGGCGAGTGGGACGTGGTCGAGGTGGTCTACAACGAGTTCAAGAACACGATCACCCAGAACCGCGTGGCCGAGCAGTTGCTGCCGATCCCGGCCGAGACGTTCTTCACGCCCGTCATGGAGGACGCCGCCGACCTCGACACGGCGACCGACGAGGCCGGCGACGTCGAGTACCTGTTCGAGCCCTCAGCCGAGGTGCTGCTGGAGCGGCTCATCCCGGAGTACCTCCAGTACCAGTTGTGGCGCGCGCTCCTGGAGTCGAACGCGAGCGAGCAGGGCGCCCGGATGGTCGCCATGGACAACGCGACGACGAACGCGGGCGAGCTCCTGAAGGACCTCAAGCTGACCTACAACCGGGTCCGCCAGGCGGCGATCACGACCGAGATCATCGAGATCTCGTCCGGCGCCGACGCGCTCGCGGCCCAGTAGCGCCCACCCGACCGCCTCGTCCGATCCCGAAGCCGGGGGTGCGCTGTCGCCTCCGGCTTCTTCTTGACCCGCGACACCGGAGACGGCACCTTGTGCTCGCTCTCTATGTTTTGAGTCATTCACGCGCTGGCGCTGACGAGGGGAGGCTTTCACCGTTCGGCTCCTCCCTCTCATGCCGTCATTCCCGCGGAGGCGGGACCGCGAAGCGAAGGCGCTAGCCAATCCAGGGCGTCAGGGCCCATCGGCGCTCGGCACTCTAGATCCCCGCCTCCGCGGGGACGACGGGGCGGGGGTCGGGAAACGGCGTCCTCTGTGAAAGCCTCCCCCTATCAGCGCGAACGCGGGGGTCCAGGACGAGCAGGCTGGGTGCTTCCCACGCTCTGGATCCCCGCCTCCGCGGGAAGGACTCGGTGGGGGGAGGCACAAACCCAGAGACAGCGCCTTACGGGGCGAGGTCGGATCGGAGGGCGTCGAACGCTGCCGTTTCGGCGAGCACGTCTTGGAGCCGGAGCAAGTGGACGGACGGAGAGAGCTCGGCTCCCGCCAGCGTGTCGAGGACTTCGGCCTCGAACCGGGGGGCGTAGCCGGCGAACGCGGACACGACGAGCCCCAACGTCGCGCGCGTCTTGATGAGGACGGCGACGAACTCGCGGGCGTCCTTGACGCCCAGGGGCTTCGCGCTGAGCCGACAGAAGAACAGGGCGCGGACGGAGTCCCACTCCAACCACCCGTCGATGCCGCCGTCGGCGCCCGCGGCCCCGGGGTTGAACCCGAGGCGCTCGGCGAGGGACCGCCCGTAGGCTTGCTTGACGGTGACGTCGGTCCGGGCGACCCCCTGCGCGACACGGCGGGCCTGGAAAAGGTCGAGCGGGCTCGTCACGCCGCCTTCCATACGTTCAGGCCCGTCTGGAGCAGGATCGACTTGGCCTGGGGGTGCTCGGCCTTGCGGAGGATGCGGAGGGTCGCGGCCGTCGGGTGGAGGGTCACGGTCCCGGCGGCGGCCGACGGCTGGCGGCGGAGCTTCGAGGCGGCGTCGTCCAGCGTGGTCCCGTTCATCTGGAGCGCTTCCCATCCCGCGGCGATGGCGCGGTTCAGGATCGTCTGGCGGTCCAGCCGAGTCTGCGCCTCGATCTTCTCCAGCCGCTTTTTGTGCGCGCTCCGGACCGAGACTCTGAGCGGAGCGGCGGCCTTCGCGGCGTGGGCCTTCCCGGCGCCCCGGTCCCACAGGTCGGCGTAGCGCTCGTCCTGGGCCGGGAGCCGCGACCGGAGCCGCTCGCGCTCGGCCTTCGTCGTGCGTGTGGAGGTGGTCTTGCGCCGAGTCCGCGCGGCGCTCTTCGCGGTCGCTGACGTGCGCGCCTTGTCGGACGTCTTCCCGTTGCTCGATCCGGAGGGCGGTCGGCTCATGGGTCGGTCAGCGCGTCGTACTCGGCTCGGAGGGCCGTGCAGGTGGGGAAGTCCCAGACGGGGCGGCGCTCCTCGAACGAGCGCTCGGCCTCGTCGGGAACGTACGACACCGGATCGGCGACGACGTAGGACCCGGCGGGGAAGGCCGCCAGCGCCGCGTCGATCTCGGCCGGGTCCACCCCGATGGGGACGACGCGGACCTCGGCCGTCGTCTCGCGGACGAGCGCGTTCACGACGGCCGGGAGGTCGCGGAGCGCCCCGGTGTGCGGCTTCGTGCAGAGCAGGACGAGGTCAGGCGGGAGCGTCGTCGCCACGCGCGCCATGCGCTCGAAGTCGGCCGAGAGGTCCACGACCACGTGGTCCGCGCCGACCTGCTTCGGGAGCCGGCGGAGCCGCGAGTTCTCGGCGTGGGCCACCCAGAGCGCGCCCGCCGCCGGCACCGCGACCGGCCCGTCCTCGGCAGCGGCTGGCGGAACGCCAAAAAAAGCGCAGCTGTGAGCCTGCGTGTCCCCGTCGATGACGAGGACCGACCCGTCGTCGAGGAGCGTGAGCGCGACGTGGACGGCCGTCGTGGACTTCCCGACGCCGCCCTTGTGGTGGTAGCAGAGGACGGTCATGCGTCGGCGGGGTCGTCGTCCCACCCGAACGCGGCGCTGGCGGCGGCGTCGGCGGCGTCGAGGAGCGCGGGCGTGGCGGCGAGGGCCTCGACGGTTTTGCGGTAGTGCTCGCGGTCCTCGCGCGTGAGCGTGTGGCCGGCCCTCCGCCGGTCGTCGAGCCACTTTCTGAGGACCTGCGAGCCGCCGATGCCAAACGTCCACGCGGCCTCGGGGACGCCGCTGAAGGGCTGCTCGGGGTTGATGAACACCCGGCCTTCTTCCGTTGTCGTCCCGTCCGGTGCCTCCTCGTCGGGCGGGACGTAGACCGGGAAGCCCGTCTCGACGGCGTGGGACCCGGCGACGGGGTAGTCCACGCCCGCGCCGGTGACGTCGCGGAGGAGGTGGAGGCCGGTGAGCTGGCGGCCGACGTCGGCGAGCGCGCGGAACGCTCGGGCGGAGGGCGGGAGCAGGACGCGCGGGAACTCGGAGCGGAGGAAGCCGGCGTAGCGGTCGCGGTAGGACGGCGCGTGGAACAGGCCATAGATATAATGGAGCACGTCCTCCGGCGCGATCAACTCGGGCTCCACCATTTGAGGACTCGTCGGGCGGACCTCGACGTGGACCACGCTTTGGGATGGAGCGACCGCGAGCCCGGTCGCCTCGGCGAGCGCGTCGAGGAAGGCCGGCTCGAGGTTCGGCCGCCGCTCCGGCTCGTCGTTCGAGAACAGCTCGCCCTCGCCCGACGTGACGTACGTGTAGAGCGGGAAGAGGTAGTTGATGTCGTAGGTCGCCAGCGCCTTGTGCCGGATGACGGCGTCGGTGACGAGGCAGGTCCAGTCGTCTCGCGTCTGGCGGGTCGTGACGAGGCCGAGGTTGGAACCGGCCAGCATGTGTTGCTGTGCGTCGTCTCGGGGTCTTGACGCGAAGCCGTTCGAGCGGCCCGTGTAGTAGGTCCAGCGTCGGTCGAACGGGGAGTGAAGCACAGGCGCCAGTCGGTCGCGGTCCGGCCCGTCCCGGCGTACGTCCGCTTGAGCTTGCTCCACGGCCCAGCTCGTCGAGTCCTCGCCGAGATTGAACTCGGTCCGGGCCTCCTCGGGCGGGAGCGCGGCGAACCGCTGGACCGTGTCCCACGCGGCCTCCCGGTCGAAGTGGATCGTGAGCGCGTCGCGGGCCGTCACCATCCCCACGCTCTCGATCTTCGTCACGTCGGGGAGCGGCCACCCGGCGTCCCACTCCTCGCGGAGCGTCTCGTCTTGGGGGCGGAACGGGAGGAACGGGGCCGGCGGGTCGAGCGGGGCCCAGTCGGTCGTCGTCACGTCGTGGGCGTCGAGCCAGTCGTACTTCTCGTGGCGCGTGCCCCAGAGGTCGGCGTGGAGGACTCGGCCCGGCGTGCCCGCGTCGCCCTCGCCCGTCTTGACGAAGAGGCTGATCGAGACGCCCTCGGTGATGTCGAACACGTTGTGGTCTGGGTCGCCGTCGGGCGTCCGCTCCCCCTTCTTGGCGTTGCCGTGGAGGTCGAGGACGTAGAGCCGGTCGAAGGTCCGGAGCAGGCTCTCGCGCACCCCGCGGAACGTGGGGCTGTCGAGGAAGCTGTGGCTCGTGATGTAGGCGAGGACGCCGGAGCCCGTCCGCGCGATCCGGTCCTCGGCGAACCGGACGAACTTGACGTAGTCGTTGTGGAGCCACTTTGGGTTCGCTTCGCCGAGCGGCCGGCCCTCGACGAAGAAGTACTCCCGGACGAGGGCGCCGGCGGCCGTCGGCTGCTTCCGCGTGCCGTCGCGGGCGGCGGTCCGCATCACCGGCGAGGCCCGCCCGGCCCGCCACTCCCAGTCGGCGACGTACGCCGAGCCTTTTTTGACCGGCACCTCGCGCTCGCTCGGGTTCAGCGACTCGCCCTTGTACGGCGGGTTGCCGAGCACGACCATGACCGGCGCCTCGCGCTTGACGCGGTTCGCGGCCTCGGCCTCCTCTTTCACGAAGTGCCCGAACAGGACGTGGGGCTCGCCCGCGTCCTCCAGCGTGTTCGTGAGGTAGACGCCGAGCCGGTCGCCGCCCTCGAACTCGTAGCCCGTCTCGCGGAGCCGGAGCCCCAGCTTCATGTGGGCGATGGTGTACGGGGCCATCAAGAGCTCGAACCCGTAGAGGCGCGGGAGCAGTTCGTCGCGGACGTACTCGGGCCAGTCGCCGGCGGGCACGGCGCCGCGCTCGTGGATCCGGTCGAGGACGCGGGCGAGGAACGTGCCGGTGCCCGTCGCCGGGTCGAGGATCTGGACGCGGTGCGGCCGGTCGGGGTCGCCGTCGATCCGGGCCGTCGAGGCCAGGCCGTCGGCCAGGCCGAAGTCGCGCTCCAGAATCCGGTCCACGCTCCGCACGAGGTAGCCGACGACGGGCTCGGGCGTGTAGAACACGCCGCGCTCGACCTTGAGGCCGGGGTCATAGCGGCGGAGGAACGTCTCGTAGAAGTGGACGACGGGGTCCTCCTGCCGCGTCCGCTTCCCGAAGTCCCGGAGCACCGCCGCCATGTCGGTCCGCCGGAGCATCGCCGCCAGCTCGTCCACGAGCCACCGCACGCGGGGGTCGAGGTCCGGCCCGGTAGCCTCGTAGAAGAACCGTTTGAGGAACGGGTTCGTTGGCGGGAGGGCGTCGGCCGCCGTCCGGCGGGTGAACGTAGTCGCCGCCGGGTCGGTCGCGCGAGCGGCGAACAGGCCGTAGGCGAACGTCTGGGCGTACATGTCGGCAAAGTCGCCGGGCGACATCCCGGGCCGGAGCACGTCGCGAAACCCCTCGAACTGGCCGTGGAGGAACCCGCCGGCCGGCTCGGCGGCGTAGGCCCGCTCGACCTCCTGGCGGAGCAGCTGCGCGCGGTCGGCCATCCGCTGCGCCAGCTCCTCGGCGCTCGCGGCGACCGGCGCGTCGAGCTGGAAAAACGCCCGCAAAAGCGTGTCGAGCGCGGCGTCGGCGCCCGGGCGAGGCGCGAGTGTCTTTCCGGACACGTCGGCGAGCGTCACCGCCTCGCCGCGCTCCTCGCCGTTCACAAACCAGCGGAACGTGAGACCATCAGTGAGGATGAGGTTCTGGAGCGCCGCCCGGTAGCGGTCGAGCTGGTCAGTCGCGAGGACGGCGTCGAGGTCGGCCCCGACCTTTTTGGCTTCGACGTAGCCGATGGGGAGGTCGCCGTCGAGGACGACGAAGTCGGGCGCGTTGCCACCCCGCTGCTTCGGCTCGTTCGTGGCCGTCACAGAGTGGCCGAGCGAGGCGACGCCCGCCGCTTCGAGCAGGGCCTTTTGCGCCGGGCGGTGCGTGTGCTCCGTCGCGTTCCCGGGGCGCAGGTCGTCCTCGATCCGTGTGAGGTAGGCTGCGACGTACGGAATCTGAGCAGGCATCGGAAGGCGACCGTGAAGCGCTCCAACCTACTTCCGGCGGGCGACCTGCAACCGCGTTCGACAGGCGGCCATCACGACCGAGATCATCGAGATCTCGTCCGGCGCCGACGCGCTCGCGGCCCAGTAGCGCCCACCGACCCGGCTCAACACACGACCGCCCCCTCTCGCTGGGATGAGAGGGGGCGGTTTGGTGGAGAGAGCAAGCGTCCGTCAGCGAGCGACCGTGAACCGCTGCGACTGGACCCGGCCCTCGACCTCCAACCGGACGACGTAGACGCCCGCCGGGAGCCCCGCTGTCGGCACCGTCGCGGTGTGCGAGCCGGCCGGCCGCACGCCTTGCGCCGCAACGGCCACCTCACGCCCGAGCACGTCGACGACGGACAGCCGGACCGACGCCGAGACGCCGAGGTCGAACGCGACCGTCGCCACGTCGGCCACAGGGTTCGGATAGACCGACCGCAGCGCCGTGCCGTCGCTCGCGCGGCGGTTCTCGCTCGCCGTGCCGCCCATGTTCGTGAGCAGCCAGACCTTGCCCGTGTTGGACTGGAACAGGTTGATCCCCGGCTCGAGCACGCCCAGGTCGACGATCGCGAGCTGGTCGCCCATGAACGCCGCCATAACCGGCTTGTTGAACGCCTCGGGCACGAAGAGCTCCTCGGGCGTGTCGCCGTCGTTGACCACGAAGTCGACCTCCTCGCCCGTCTCGCGGTCGATCCGGGAGACCTTGTAGCCGGTAAACGCGAACGCGCCCGTCTGGGGCGAGAACGAGCCCGACTCGGTCACGAACAGGTCGCCGGGGAACCCGAACGCGGCGCTCGTCGACGGCGAGAACCCGGTGACGGAGACGAACTGGCCGACGGCCGTGAACGCGGGCTCGACCGTGAGCCCGTCGCGGAAGGCGTCGGCGAAGACCGGCGACGGGCAGTCCTCCTCGTCGAGCACAGGCGACATGCAGAACCGGTCGTCGCCGACGCTCAGCACCTCGTCGGTCTGGGGGTCGTGGAAAAAGTCGGGCCACCCGAAAAACTCGACGTCGCCGCCGACGGTGAGGACGAACATGTCGTCCTGGTCGCCCGCGATGGGCCGCGTCCCGCGGATCACGAAGGTCTCCGGGTCGAGCGGGTCGTTGGGGTCGCCGGGCTGGCCGCGGATGTCGGACCCGTTGTTCGAGACGAACAGCCGCGTCGGGTCCTGGGCGTCGAACGCCAGGCCGAACGGGTTGCGGAAGCCCCACGCCTCGAGCCGAAGCGTGCTCGCGGCGTCGTCCGCGTCGGGGTCGAACGAGTAAACGGAGGCCGTGCCGATGATCATCCCGTCTTGGGGGGCGTCGGGCGTCGCGGCCGGGACCACGAAGCCGGCGTCGATGGGACCCGACCCGAACGGGCGGTACGGCGCCGTGACGTCGTCGCCCTCGGGGTCGGCGAAGAACGGGACGACGGTCGTGAACTCGTCGCCGTCGAGCGTGATCTCGACCGGGGCGATCTCGCGGAACTCGGGCGCGTCCGCGACCCAGTCGTTGTCGGCCCCGACGACGCCCGAGTTGGTGGCCGAGCCCTGGCCGAAGTAGGCCCGCCCATCGGCCCCGAACACGACGGCGTTGGTCGCGTGGTCGCCGACCGACGGGAGGTTCGTGAGGACGGTCTCGAACGTGGCCACCGGGTCGTCGGGGTCGAAGCGGGAGATCGCGCCGACCTTCCACCCGTTCGCGCCGACCTGGCGGTGGGAGAGCCACAGCATCCCGTCGCGCCACGTCACGTCGGTGAACGGCGGGAGGACCATCCCGTCGGGGAACATGCCCGGGGTCAGGATGGCGAGGGCCGTGCCCGCCGTGTCGGCCGCGAACGTGACCTCCTTGACGGTGGGCGGGACGCCGGGGAACCCGGCCTCGCTCACCCAGGCCCGCCCGTCGCCGAACGTGATGCCGCTGGGGTAGTTGAGCCCGCCGACGCCGAGGCGGAGGTTGTAGCCTGATTCGACGAGCGTGCCCGGGACGTCGTCGTCGGGGACGAGGGTTTGGGCCGAGAGCGGGCTCGTGCCGAGGACGAGGAGCGCGGCGACAAGAGCGCGCGTGACATGAGTCATGATCGTGGAGGGGGAGGGGATGAAAGCGCGGACGCCCGACGCGATGGCGGGGCCACTCGGGAGACTAAGCAGCAGGGTCTCGTTCTCCCTCGCACACTTCTAACGCATCTCTAAACATTGGGCGCTCCCCGGCCCTTTCAGGAAAGGGACTACGGGGGGCTGGGACTCTTCTCGCCTCCGTGCCCCGCTGTCGCCCCCAGCCGAGGCCGTCGAGCGACGAGGCCGTATCGTCCGGGACCTCGCGCCGACAGACATGGGATAGCGGACGACCCGGTGGGCCTGGTCATGTTTCTGGCCCTCGTCGCCTTGGTGGGGACGGTGCCGGTCTCGCTCGCTGTGCTGTGGGCGTACCGCAAGGCCGTCCGGCGCGGGATGAAGCGGTCGGGTCACGGCGACCTCCGCCCGCCTCCGCTCGACGATCCCACCGTGCCGTGCCCGTCGCCCCGGATCGAGCGGGCGCGGGGCGCCCCCACGTCAGAGCTCCCGCCGAGCTACGCCCGCGCCGTCGCGATGCCGCGCCGCATCGCTGCCGCGTACGCCGTCGCCGGGCTCGCGCACGCGGCCGTGGCGACGGCGCTCGTCTTCGGCGTCAACGGCCTGGAGGTGCGTCCGCTCCGCGCGCTCGTGGTCGGGTCCGTGCTCGCGTGGCCGGTCGCGCTGACCGTCATGACGGTGTGCTCGTCGACCTCCGGGGCTTCGCGCCGCGCAACCGGGGACCCAGTACGAGCTCCGCCTGCTCCTGAGCACCGTCCCGGTCGGCCGTCTGGTCTTCGTCACCGACGCGACGTCGGACGCGGCGGCGCTCGACGCCACCCTCGCCGACGCCTGGACCCAGATGAGCGACGACGCCCCGAACCGGGCGGCCCCCCCGCTTCTGACCGTGTTCGACCTCGGGCGGCTGAGGCGCCGCGGCGTGCGCGGCCTGCTCGCGCGGCTCTGCCGGGCGGCTCATGCCAAGTCCGGTTGATCGGTCGCTGATCGGGACGGGAGAGAGTGGGGAGTGTGGGGGTGTGGGCGTGGAATGCGGTCTCCTCCCACACCCCCAACCCCACACACTCCGCCCGGACTTGGTATCAGACGGCCCGGCTCAACGCGGCGCCTCAGCCCGTGTCGTGAGGCACGGTCGGGACGTCGATGACGGGCCAGCCCCGTGCTCCGGCGGCCTCGGCGAATGCGGCCGTCAGGTCGTCCGGTCCGCGCGCGGCGCCCTCCCACACGACCACGGCGAGCGGACTGCCGTCGCTCAGGCGGCCGGCCTCGTCCAAGATCGCGTCCGTCGCGGCGACGTAGCCGGCGTGCCCGGCCCCAGCGTCGAGGACCACCAGATCGCCGCGCGACGCGACCTCCCCGACGACGCGGTCGAACAGCGCCCCCCAGTCGTGCGCCGAGTCCGGACGGTCGACGACGGACGAGGCGCGGAACGTGGCCGGCGGCGTGGGCAGCACCAGGCGGCGCCGGAGCCCCAGGGTGCCGGCCACGTCGAGGGCGACCAGGTCGGCGCCGCAGGCGCCCGAGCAGACGAGCGCGCTCGTTCCCCGGGTCTCGAACAGCGCCCGCAGCGCCGCACGCACCCGGGCCACCGCCTCCGACGGGAACCGGGCCACGGCCGCGTCGGGCGCGTCGATGCGGCGGCCGGCGAGGGCGACGGTCATGCGGCTGCGGCTGCGGGCACAAACCCGTCGAAGTGCTCGGCCCGGACCTCGGCCTCGGCGACGGCCCGCCCGACGCGCTGAAGCTCGGCCATGGCGTCGACCGCGTCGAGCTTTTGGACCCGGCCCGGCTCGACGTCCGCCAGGCCGAGCGCGTCGAGCCCGTCACGCGAGAGGTCGGCGTCGTAGCGGGCGTAGGTGAAGAGCGGGGGGTAGGCGCCGACGCCGTGGAGGTCGCCGAGCTCGCGGTCGAGCGGGGCGCCGGCCCGCGTCCGGCTGAACAGCCGGCAGAGGAGGTCCTGCTGGTTCGAGGCCCCGTACATCAGCGCGACCGGGAGGCCCTTGGCGTTGTAGACGTGGGTCATGCGCCGGGGCGTGAGGGCCGCATCGGCCGCGGCAGCCGCGCCGGTCCCGACCGAGATCAGCAGCAGGTCGTCGGGGCCGGTCGGCCATTCGAGCCGGTACGGTGGGGCCGTCGCCATCGTGAAGAGGAGGAACGCCGGGTTGTTGTACGGGGTCACGCCGCCGTCGACGAAGACGTGCTTGCGGCCGCCCACGTCGACCACCTCGGGCGGGAAGTAGAGCGGCGCCGCGGTGCTCGCGCGGACGAGCTGCCACAGCGGGAGGTCGAGGTTGGAGTGCTCGCGGTCGCGGAGGTTGTAGCGCGCGCTCGGGTTGTTCGAGAGCGGCCACGGCGAGTCCGTCGTCGCGTTGCGCATGACGAGCAGGAGCAGCGTCCGGAGTCGGTCGCTGCCGAGGGTGGTCTCGGCCCCGAGCACGTCCTGGAGCGTCGTCTTGAGCGCGTGGTCGCGGTAGAGGTGCCGGAAGCGGTCGAAGAGCCGGGCCTTCTTGAACATGGCTTGGCCGCTGTCGAGGTAGAACGCCCGGATCTCGTCGACGCTCATGCCCACGCTGACACACGTCGCGATGATGCCCCCCGTGCTCGTCCCGCCGACGTAGTCGAACACGTCGGCCAGGCGGAAGTCGGGGCCGCGCCCGAGCCGCTCGCGGAGCACCGTCTCGATCCGGGCCAGGACCTCGATGGTGATGAGCCCGCGGATGCCGCCGCCGTCGAGGGCGAGGAGCGCTTTGGGGCCGGGCGCCCCGTCGTCGCGGGGCGGTCGGTCGGAGGAGGGAGCGGTCATGGGGGCGGGGGCCGGGACGCCCGCAAGATGCACCGCGCCGCCCAATCGACAAGGCGCGCCCGTCGGTCTCAGCGCGACGGGATCAGGATGAGGTCCTCCTGCGGCGGCGTCAGCCACTCCGCGCCGGTCTCGGTGATGACGACCATCTCCTCGACCGAGATCGTCTTGGTGTCGTCGCCGTCGAGCGGCCACGCGTGGAAGCCGTCGAAGGCGAACGTCATGCCGGGGCGGAGCACGTCGAGCTGGCGGCCCGAGGGCGTCCGGCCCTCCTGGCCGCCGCCCAGGCTCGGGCCCGAGTCGTGGGCCCAGTAGCCGACCGGGTGGCCCGTGCTCCACATGACCGGGAGCGACCCGTTCTCGCGCATGACGGCCCGCTGCGCCCGGTCCACGTCGACGCCGCGCGCGCCGGGGCGCATGGCGGCGAAGGCGGCGCGGCTGCCGCGCTTGGCGGCCTCCCATTTTTCGAGCGCGTCGGCCGGCGGCTCGGTCTCGCCCGGCCCCAGCACGTAGGCGAACCGCTGGATGTCGGTCACGAGCTCGCCGACGCGGATGCCGAAGTCGGTCCGGATAAAGTCGCCCGGTTGGATCACGCGGTCGGTGGGGTGCGAGTGGCCGCGGTCCCGGCCCGAGTTGACGGCTGGGTTCTGGTCCGGCGCCCACCCGTCGCCGACGCCGGCCTCGGCCATCTTGGCTTCGAGAAAGTCCGCGATGTCACGGTCCGTCGTGACGCCGGGGATGGCGGCGGCGTACGCTTCCTCTTGCCACTGCGCCGTGAGCGCGGCGGCCCGGCGCAGGATCTCGACCTCGGCCGGCGTCTTGACCGCCAGCCACTCGGCGATCAGCCGCTCGGCCGAGGTCGTGAACGGCATCCAGTCCGGCCCGAGGCCGGCCTGCATCCGCTCGTACTGGGTCGAGGACAGGCCGTCGGAGATCGGCGTCGTGCCCCGGTTGATGGCGATGGCGACCGGCGCGTGCCGCCGGAGCCGGGCGAGCACGGAGGGCCAGACGGGCTCGCCGCGGGGGATCTCGACCACCTCGTCATGTGTGCCGAGCTCGGCCAGGGCCGTCGCCTCCCCCGACGGCGACACGGCGACCGACGAGACGCCGCGGCCCGTCCGGAGGAACAGGACGGCCGCCTCACCGCCGGCGTTCTCGCATCCGACGTGCCGGGCCATCGGGTCGTTGTCGTTCTCGCGGCACACGACGAGCCAGGCGTCGACCTCGGCCCGGTCCATGGCTTGGGGGAGGAGCCGGGCGATCCGGTCGGCGCGGATGGCCGGCCACGGGTCGGCGGCGTCCTGGGCGCTGGCGGCGAGCGTCAGGAGGAGGGCGAGAGGGAGGGCACGCATGGCGGAGGACGGGCGGAGGACAGGCTATCGCGTACTCTCCCACACCTTGTCATCCTGAATCCAGTGGAGGATCTCAATGCCGATGGTGGAGCCCGTCGGAGCCGGCGCGACAGGTCTCGGAGTCCAAGGTGAGATCCCTTCGGCTCCGCTCAGGACATGCCTTCGCAGGCTGGATGACATCGTGGGCGAGGTTGCGGTAGCCCTGCGGGTGGAGGGCCGAACCTACGGCCTGGGCTCGGCCGGTCGTAGCCTTGGGTCGGGCGGACCGATACGAATCCCCCCGGCCTGGCGTCTTGAGCTCCGACACGAGCCCGAGTGCCCTCGCCCGTCTCGTCTCCCGGACCCTCCCGCATCCGCGCCTCACCCCATGTCTCTCGCCGCGCGGCTAGTGCCCCTTCTCGTCCTCACCTTTTGTGCGGAGAGCCAGGCCCAAGTCGGGGTCGCCAGTCGGGACGCCGTGGGCGCCGTCGTCCCGACGGACACGACGCGGTGGAGGCCGGTCGCCGCGCCCGCCGGCCGGCGCGTCTTCGTCGACGCCGAGGCCCTCCGCCGGGGCGGGGGCGTCGTCGAGGTCTGGACGTGGCACGCCTACGCCTCGGCCCACCGGCCCGTGTTCGGGGTGCCGTACGACCGGGTCTTGGCCCGGGACCAGGTGTACTGTCGCGTCCGGGCGACGGCCCCGCTCCAGGTGGTCCGGTACCTCGGCGCCGCGAGCGCCGGCGCGTTCATGTTCCCCCCCGACGTGGGGCCGTTCGGGTGGGCGCCCGGCTCCGTCGAGGAGGCCGTCGGGACGTGGGCGTGCCAGGAAGCCGGCGGGGCGGCGGGGGCCCGGTAGAAAGGGGCCCGCGTTCACCGGACGTTCCCCGTCGGCCGGTTGCTCGCGCCCGACGGCGGTTCTAGCTTGGGCGCCCCGGCCGGGCCACGGCCGGCACCGGAGAGGTGGGTGAGTGGCTGAAACCACCGCTTTGCTAAAGCGGCGTGCGCCGAAAGGTGTACCGGGGGTTCGAATCCCCCCCTCTCCGCCCCGACCGCCCCGCTGGCCCCACCGCCAGCGGGGCGTTTCGTTCGTCCCCACCCCATCCGTCCCCGCACGCCATGTCAAGGATCCCGCCCGCGGGGCGCCCCGCCGTCCGGCTCGCCCTCGCCCTCGTCGTCGCCGTCCTCCTCGGGCTCGGAGCCTGGGTCGTGTGGGGCGCCGATGCGTCGGACGAGGAGGCCCCCGCGCCGGTCACGGGGGCGGCGACCGTCGAGGGGGCCGTGCTCGCGGAGGACGTGACCGTCGCCGGCGTCCAGGTCGGGGCCGGCGAGGTCTCGGCGAACGTGACGAACCGGGCGGGCGTGCGGATGGACCGGGTCGTGGTCCGGTTCGACCTGTACAGCGGCGGGGCGCCGGCCGGCGACGCCTCGGCGGTAGCCTTCGGCGTGGCGCCCGGCGCGACGGTCCGCGTCTCGTCGGAGGTGCCCGGGCCCGTGGCCGTCGACAGCGTCGTGGTCCGGGAGACGGTCGGGACGCCTGCCCTGAACTAACCGGCGTCTCGGTCGGAGTCGGGGAGGGCCAGTCCACACTGCCCGCACCGGGAGTCCACGGCGGATTCCCGTGAGGGAGGCAGGCATCGGCGAGCCGGGCCGTTGGGAGGGCTCGTCTTTCCACCCCCTCATGCGTCTCCTCCTCCTGTCTCTTCTCGTGGCCGTCGCCGGCTGCACGTCCTCCCGCCCGGCCGCTGTCGGGGCGGGGTCGACCCTCACCGGGACCGTCACCTACCTCCAGCGGATCGCGCTCCCGCCCGACGCCGTCGTCACGGTCCGCCTCCTCGACGTGAGCCTGGCCGACGCGCCGTCGGCGACGCTGGCCGAGCAAAAGATCCCGACCGAGGGCCGGAACGTCCCCATCGCCTACGCCCTGAGCTACGATCCCGACCGGATCGAGCCGCGCCGCCGCTACGCGGTCCGCGCCGAGGTCCGCGACGGCGCGGGCGCGCTCCGGTGGACGACCGACACGACGATCCCCGTCCTCACGCAGGGCGCCCCGTCCGACGACGTCGAGATCCGCGTGGTCCAGGTGGGCGAGGCGGGTGCGGCGCCCGGCACCGACGGGCTCGTCGGCCCGGTGTGGCGGCTGGTCGAGATCGCGACGCCCGACGGCGCGGCCCTCCGCCCTGAGGCGGACGAGGTGCTGACGATCACGTTCGCGCCCGACGGCCGCTACAGCGGCCAGGCCGACTGCAACCGGATCGGCGGCGCCTACACCGTCGACGCGACCGGCGCCCTCGACCTGTCCCAGGGCGCCACGACGCTGGCCGCGTGCGCCCCGCCGTCGTCCGGCGACGCCTTCGTGCAGGCGCTGGCCCAGGTCGAGCGCGTCGGCGTGAGCGAGGGGCGGATGGCGCTTCGAGGCCCGGGCCGAGCTCTCGTCTTCGAGCGGGCCGACCTCGGGATGGCGCCCCAGCCGACCGGCCGGACGCTCGTCTTCGGCTGCGACCAAGCGTTCACGTTCCGGATCCGCACCGGGCCCGGCGAGATCGCGCTGTGGCTGCCCGAGCGGTTCGGCGACCGGACCCTCGTGCTGGGCCAGGTCCGCGCCGCCAGCGGGGCCAGGTACCAGGACGGCGACGTCACGGTCTGGACCAAGGGCGACGAGGCGCTCCTCGAGGTCGATGGCGAGTCGTTCGCCGGCTGCCGCCTCCAGGGCTGACCGCCTGGCCGCTCGCGGCCTGACCGGTCACCAGGCCGGGCGCGGCGAGGACGGGAGTAACACGCCGTGCGTTATCATCGCTGGCGCACTCCTGCTCCTCCCCGATGATCGTGGGCTTCGCGGACGGCGCCTCGCAGGACGTGTTCGACGGTGTCGACAGCAAACGGGCTCGCAAGGCGTTGCCGTCTGCACTCCGGGCGGTCGCCCAGCGCCGGCTCGACTACCTCGACTCGGCCCGGGCGCTCGCTGACCTTCGCGCTCCACCCGGAAACCGGCTCCACGCGCTCGTCGGGGACCGGGCCGGCCAGCACGCCATCCGTATCAACGACCAGTATCGGATCTGCTTCGTCTGGACCGATGCCGGGCCGTCCGATGTCGAGATCACCGATTACCATTAGCGCCATGTCCCGCCTCCCCGCCGCTCGCCCGCCGACGCCGCCCGGCGAGATCCTGCTCCACGACTTTATCGAACCCCTCGGGCTGTCGCAGTCCGAGGTCGCTGCGGCCATCGGCGTCCCGTTCCAGCGGCTCAACGCCGTGATCCGGGGGCGCCGGGCACTGACGCCGTCGACGGCGCTCCGGTTGGCCCGCTACTTCGGGACCTCGGCCGGCGTGTGGACCGACCTCCAGGCGAAGGTGGACCTCCACGCAACGCTGGTGGCCGAGGGCGAGGCCATCGCCGCCATCGAGCCGCTCGCGGCCTGACCGGTCACCAGGCCGGGCGCGGCGCCGCCAGCCGCGTGTGGACGGCCTTCACCGCGACCGACCCCTCGCCGACGGCCCCGGCCACCCGCTTCGTCGAGCCCGACCGGACGTCGCCGACGGCGAACACACCCCGCAGGCACGTCTCGAACGGGGCCGGCCGGTCGTCGCCCCACGACTCGGGCAGGCACTCCGACGGCACGTCGGCGCCGGCCAGGATGAACCCCTTGTCGTCGAGCGCGAGCCCCAGGCGGTGCTCGCCGTCGCCCTTGAGCCAGTCGGTGCAGGGGCTCGCGCCGATGAACGTGAAGAGGGCCGGCGTCTCGACCCGCTCCTCCGTCCCGGCCTCCGTGTCCTCGACGGTGACCGCCGCCAGCGCCTCGTGGGCCGTGCCGTCGCCCCAGAGCGCGCGGACCTCGGTGTGGAACCGGACGTCGACCCGCTCGGCCGCCAGGACCCGCTCGGCGAGGTAGCGGCTCATGCTCGTGCCGAGGTCGTCGCCGCGGACGAGCAGCAGGACGCGCTCGGCCCGCTCGGACAGGAACATGGCCGCCTGCCCGGCCGAGTTGCCGCCGCCGACCACGACGACGGTCCGGTCGTGGCACCCGCGCGCCTCCATCTCGGTCGCCGCGTAGTAGACGCCGGCCCCCTCGAAGGGGCGGAGGTTGGGGAGCGGGAGCCGGTTGTAGTGGGCGCCCGTCGCGACCAGGACCGCCCGCGCGCGGACGGTCGGCCCGTCGCCGAGGGCGACCGTGTAGGCGTCGCCGTCGCGGCCCAGGCCCGTCGCCCGTCGCGGCGTGACGAGGCAGGCCCCGAACTTGCGGGCCTGGACCGTCGCCCGCGTGGCGAGGTCGGTCCCCGAGATGCCGGCCGGGAAGCCGAGGTAGTTCTCAATCCGGGACGACGCGCCGGCCTGCCCGCCCGGCCCCATCTCGTCCACGACGACCGTCTTGAGCCCCTCCGACGCGCCGTAGACGGCCGCCGCGAGCCCGGCCGGCCCGGCCCCGATCACGACCAGGTCGGCCGTCTCGTCCTCCGGCAGGTTGCCCGCGAGGCCGACCGCGCGGGCCAGCTCGAGCGGGCTCGGGTTGTCCAGGACCGTCTCCGTCCCCCACACCACGACCGGCCCGTCGGCCCCGTCGCGGCCGGCCTCGTCGAGGACCGACCGGGCGTCGGCGTCGTCGGGCGTGAGCCAGCGGACGGGGAGGTAGTTCCGCCGCGCGAACTCGGCCAGGCGGACGGCGTCGGGGTCGGTCTGGGCGCCGACGAGCGTGAGCCCGGACGCCCCGGCGCTGACCAGCCCGCGGCGCTCGGCGAACGCGGCCAGGATGGTCTCGGCGAGGTCGGTGTCCCGAGCCAGCAGCTCGCGGAAGGCGTCGGCGGGGACCTGGAGGACGCGGCCGTCCTCCTCGACCCGGGCCGTCGCGTAGACGCTCTCGCCCAGGAGCAGGCCCATCTCGCCCAGCATCTTGCCGGGCCCGATGGGCTCGGCCGTGATCGGCCGCTCGCACTCGAGGTCGGCGTAGACGTCGACGGCCCCGTCGAGCACGACGAAGAAGTCGTAGCCGGGGTCGCCCTCGCGGAACAGGATGTCGCCGGCCGCCACGTCGTGCTCGCGGCCGGCCTCGGCGAGCCGCGCGAGCTGGGCGTCGGTGAGCGTGGGCGAGTCGGGGCGGTCGTCGGCCATCGGGGCGGGTCGGGGCGGGGCCGTGTGACGACGCGCGGCGGGAGCGGTTCGCGGACGGGCGCCGGGATCTGGCGGAGCGTTCGGCCGTCCAAGCGGCGCTCTCACCCCCCCGTCCCGATGTCCCGTTTCCTGCTCGCCCTGTCCCTCACGCTCGCCTTCGGCGCCGCGCCGTTGACCGGTTGCGAGACCGAGACCCAGCGCGAGGTCGAGTCCGACGGCGACGTCGACGTCGACACCGAGGTCGGCATCGACGACGACGTGGAGGCCGACGCCCGCGAGGGCCTGCTCGAAGCCGAGGAGAACCTCGACGAGGCCGGCCGCGACATCCGCGAGGCCGCCGGCCAGGCCGGCGAGGAGCTCCAAGAGGCCGGCCGCGAGGTCCACGACGCCATCGACAGCAACGTCGACCTCGGCGACAACGCGGAGAACCAGT
The DNA here is from genome assembly GCF_965213695.1 of Rubrivirga sp. Classification (GTDB taxonomy): domain Bacteria; phylum Bacteroidota; class Rhodothermia; order Rhodothermales; family Rubricoccaceae; genus Rubrivirga. The sequence continues at coordinate 1,095,766 of NZ_OZ243912.1, forward strand.
AGCCGCCTGGCCCGCCGTGTCTCGGCCCGCGTCGCGGGGCTGGGCCGACGTGCGTCAGGGGAGGTCGCGTTCGAGCGCGGCCCGGTCCCAGTCGGCGAGGTCGGCGGCGGCGGCGTAGGTCGTCTCCAGAAACGCGAGGAGCGCGGCGTCCGGGTCGTCGGCCGCGCGGACGGCTTGGTAGGGCAGGACGAACTCGCCGAGGTCGGCGTCGTAGGTCGCCGCCTCGGGCCGGACGTCGGCGTCGCGGAAGCCGTCGGGCTCGGGGTAGGCGTACGAGTAGAACGTGGCTTGGCCGACCCCGTCGCCGGGCCAGAACCCGGCGCTCGACACCTCGTGCGAGTACGCCTCGCGCATGACCCAGTCGGCGAGGTGAGGCGCGCCGCCGGGGTGGGGCGGGGCCGTGCGCCCCGAGAACCGGGTGACGGCCAGGTCGAAGGCGCCCCAGAACACGTGGACCGGGCTCACCTTGCCGATGAACCCGGCGCGGAACCGGGTGAACACACGCTCGACGCGGACGAGCGCTTGCCACCACCGCTCGACGGCGTCGCGGTCGTAGCTCGCGTGCTCGGCGTCGTCGGGGAAGCGCTCGACGGGGTCCGGGATCTCGACCGGCACCGGCCAGATCGTCGTCTCGACGCCGACCTCGGCGAGCGCGGCCATCAGCCGGTCGTAGAACGTGGCGACCGACATCGGGCCCAGCGCGAACGAGCGCCGGTCGCCGGCCGTCGTCTCGACGCGGAGCCGGTGGTCGGCCAGGTCGAACGTGACCTCGAACGCGCCCCCGCCGGCCGGCACGAGCGACGTCGAGAGCCCGCGCGCGGTGACGTAGAGCGGGACGTGCCACGAGTGGTTCGTCCACGGCGCGTGCGCCAGCCGCACCTTCCCGACCACCTGGAGCCAGCGGTGGAACGTGTCGTGCGTGTCGCGCCAGTCGTCGAGCGGGGGGAGGGCGGGCCAGGACATCGCGGGCGAGGGCAGAGCCGGCAGGGTACGGCCGGGCGTCACGGGCCGGCCGCGCCCAAGCCCGCCAGCCGGCCCGTGGCCCACGCCCACAGGAAGTTGTGGCCGCCGATGGGCCCGAACGCATCGAGCACCTCGCCGGCGAAGTAGAGGCCGGGGTGGTGGCGGCTCTCCAACGTCCGTGGGTCCACCTCGCCCAGGCCGACGCCGCCGCCCGTCACCTCGGCCTTCTTGTAGCCCTCGTCGCCGGTCCACGGCAGCGGCGTCGCCGTGAGCGCGTCCACCAACCGCCGGCGCTCGTCGCGGCGCAAGTCGGCGCGGGCGCGGTCGGGCGGGACGTCGGCGTCGGCGAGCAACCGGTCGGCCAGGCGGGCGGGGAGCGCGGCGCGGAGCGTTGTGGTGACCAAGCCGCGGCCGGGCTCGGCGAGGGCGGCCTCCCACGCCTGGGCCGTCGCGTCGGTCCACCCGACCAGGACGGCCGGGACGTCGCCGCGCCCGCGCCCGAGCGCCGTCAGGTGCGACACGTTGAGGACGGCCGGACCGCTGTAGCCGCGGTGCGTGAACAGGAACCCGCCGGCCGTCTCGAAGGCCCCCTTCCCGACGGGCACGCGGACCTGGGCGTCGGGCACGGAGACGCCGGCGAGGTCGGCGTGCGGAGCGGGCTCGGCGGTAAGAGGGGCGAGCGCGGGGTACGTCGGCTTGACGCGGTGGCCGAGCGCGCGGGCGAGGCGGAGCCCGAACCCGTCGCTGCCCGTCTTGGGGACGGACAGGCCGCCCGTCGCCACGACGGCCGCGTGCGCCTCGACCGCGGCCCCATCGCCCAGCGTCGCCGTCCACCCGGCGGCCGAGGGCGCCAGCCCGGTCACGTCGGCGCCGGTGCGGAGCGCGACGCCGGCTGCGGTGGCCGCGTTCACGAGGCCGTCGCGGACGTCGGTGGCCCGGTTCGAGACCGGGAACAGCTTGCCCGTCTCGGTCTCGATCGAGAGCGGGATCCCGAGGTCGTCCTCGAAAAAGTGCCGCTGGGCGTCGAGCGGCCACGACGCCAGGATCCGCCCCATCAGCCGCCGCGACGAGTCGGTCACGAACACGCGCTCGTCGGCGACGGACGGCAGCACGTTGCACCGGCCGCCGCCGCTGATCACGATCTTGGTCCCCACGCGCCGGGTCTTCTCCAGGAGCACGACGTCGGCACCGGCGCGCGCGGCGAAGGTGGCGGCCATCAGCCCGGCCGCTCCCGCGCCGAGGACGAGCACGGTGGGAGGAGACGGCGGGGACGACCAAGAGGGCATGGCCGAAGAACGCATTGGGCGACGACGCCGACCGGGACCCCGCTCGAACCCGGGGCGAAATCGGCCCGTCCGAACGGCCCCTCGGCGGTCGGCCGCTCCCGCTCGTTGGCGAGGGCGTGCTGGTTGCGGACCCCCCGCTTCACGGCCGGTCGCGGGCGGGCGTTCGCCCGCCCTGCTCCCGGCTCGGAAAGCTGGCTGCGCCGACGCTACGCGGTGTCCCCCTTCAAGGGGGACCGTCCGGGCGCCCTTGAGCGCAGCGATGGGCACCCGGACGGGGGGGCGAACTGGGGCCGCCGATGTACCGCTCGCGATGCCTTGACATCGCCGGGGGCGGGGCGTACGTTGAAACTGTAACCGGTTACATCGCGGATTGTCGCACGCGGGGACCGAAAAGCCTTTCATTTTCAGCCGGATCGGTAGCGCTTCCACCCATGGCCGTCACCATGCGAGACGTTGCTCGGCAGGCTGGTGTGTCGGTGGCGACCGTCTCGCGCGTGCTCAACGAGAGCGGCCCGGTGGGCGAGGGCACCCGCCGACGGATCCTGCAGACGGCCGGCGCGCTCCGCTACGTCCCGAACGGGACGGCCCGGAGCCTGACGACGAGCACGACCGAGACCATCGGCGTGCTCCTGCCGAACCTCTACGGCGAGTTCTACTCCGAGGTCATTCGGGGCGTCGAGGGGGCCGTTCGCGACCGGCGGTACCACACGCTGCTGTCGTCGGTCCACGACGGGCCGGCCGAGCTGGTGTCGGCCCTGCGGACGATGGTCGGCCGCGTCGACGGGCTCGTCGTGATGTCGCCCGACATCGAGGCCGACGTGCTCCGGGCCAACCTCCCGGCCGGGCTCCCGGTCGTGCTGCTCGGGAGCGCCGTGACGGGCCACGCCGCCGTGACGATCGACAACCGAGCGGGCGCCGCGGCGATGGTCCGCCACCTCGCCGCGCTCGGCCACCGCCGGATCGCGCTCGTCAGCGGGGCCGCCGTCAACGCCGACGCCCAGGCGCGCCGGGCCGGCTACCGAGCCGCCGTCGCCGACCGCGGGCTCGACGCCGACCCGGCGCTCGTGCTCGACGGTGACTTTACCGAGCAGTCGGGCTACCTCGCCGGCCGGGCGCTCCTCGACCTCGACGACCGCCCGACGGCCGTGTTCGCGGCCAACGACTCGATGGCCATCGGCGCGCTCCGGGCCTTCCGCGAGGCCGGTCTCGACGTGCCGGGCGACGTCGCGCTGGCCGGCTTCGACGACATCCCGGTGGCCCAGTTCGTCACGCCCGCGCTGACGTCGGTCCACGTGCCGATCCACGAGATGGGCGCGCTGGCCGTCGAGACGGTCCTCGCCGACGGCGACGCCGGCACCACCACGCTCCCCACCCGACTGGTCGTCCGCGAGTCCTGCGGCGGCTGACCTCGTACGTACGTTCCCCCACGCCGGCCCCGGCCGGCTTCTTCCCACACCTCCCCATTCCCCCATGCAACGCTTCGCTACTCTCCTGGCCCTCGTGGCCCTCACCGCCCCGCTGGCGCTGGCCCAACCGGGCGACGCGGCCCGGGTCAACAACGGGCCGCTGACCGACCAGGTCTTCGCCCGCGACATCGGCGGCGCCACCATCACGCTCGACGGCACGCTCAGCGAGCCCGAATGGGACAGCGCCGAGACCATCACGCTCCAGTACGGCGAGTCCGACTTCTGGCCCGGTGGCGGATGGGAGGACCGGGGAAGCCCGGATTCAGGCCCCACCGACCCTGGCGACGGCACGCTCCGCATCCTTCGTAAAGGGAACATGATCTACGTCGGCCTCGAGGTCGCGGACAAGTCGATCGGCGGCACGCGCGACTTCGCCCGGCACGACGGGATCATCATGAGCATCGCCAACAGGCAGAACCGCGACGCCGCCTTCGCTAGGCGCGACACCGCCACCTCGTTCCAGCCGAACTTCTTCCTTGGCGGAGGAAACAACACGGAGATCTTCTACTCCTGGCTCAACCGCGAGGTCGGCAGCGTCGAGGCGGGTCAGGACACGGTCGGTCAAGCGCCGACCGTGTACGGCAGTGTCAACCTCAACCGTGGCACCGACAGCTTGCAGGTCAACTCGGACATCCTCGAGGTCTCGTACACCATTGACGGCGTCGCCAACGACGACTTCAACGGCAACGCGACCCCGACCGAGGACGTCGGCTACGTGATGGAGTTCTCCATCAACGCCGAGACGCTCGGGTTCGACCTCGAATCCGGCGAGGCGCTTCCGATCACGTTCTCCCTCCCCGACCTCGACTACGCATGGCCTGGCAACGAGGACCTTCAGTCCCTAACCCGCACGTGGTTCCAGAACCCCTTCGGTAACAACTTCATATGGGGCGTGGCCTACGTGGTCGGCGACCCCAGCGTGACCGTCTCGTCCGGGGCCGTCCCCCAGCCCGATGCGGACCTGACCGTTCCTATGGGGAGCGTTACGGTTGATGGCCGGCTCGACGAAGATGTCTGGAACGGAGACGCCCCCGTCTCGCTCCAGTACATGATGTCCGAGGAGCAATTCGACGCACTCCCGGGCCTCGGACCGTACTACTCGAGCTATTTCCGGCCCGACGCTGATGAGGACGTCCTCGTCGTGGACGCCTCGACGGGCGACTTCCGGTTCGCCTACGAGGGCACCACGTTGTACGTCTCACTCGACTCCGACGACCTCGCCATCAGCGGCAACACGATGTCCGAGAGCCGCTACGACGGGTTCCGCCTGATCATCCGTGACCTCACGGAAGAGCGCAGCGGGGCCACCCGGTTCATCGCGCGCGAGTTCACGGCCGTCATTGATTCTATGGGCACGGTCACCTTGCTCCAGGACGCCGCCGACAACGACGGCGTGACCGCCGCCGCCTTCCTCAAGGGCGCCTCGACCTCGGCCGACCCCTCGGACATTGACGAGGGCTACTCGATTGAGATGAGCATCGACCTCACCCAGGTCGGCATCAACATGTCGAGGGGCGTGTTCTGGGTCGGCGCCAACTACTTCGACGGCGACGACCTCGACCCGGCCGAGAACAGCTACGGCACCCGCACGTGGTGGCTCAACGAGCGCGGCGGCGGGTTCCCCGGCCCCTCGGCCCGGGCGTTCCTGGCCGGCAGCATGATCACGTCGAGCGAGACCGGCCCGGCCGGTGACGGCGTGCTCCAGGTGCTCGGCAACGCGCCGAACCCGTTCTCGGCGACCACCCAGGTCCGCTACCGCCTCGACCGCGCTTCGAGCGTGACCGTCGAGGTCTTCGACGTGCTGGGCCGCCAGGTCCAGGCCGTCGAGGCCGGGCTGCAGGCGCCGGGCGAGCAGGCCGTGACCGTCGACGCGTCGGCCCTTAGCACCGGCTCGTACGTCTACCGCGTCCGCCTGGACGACGGCACGATGGTGACCGGCCAGATGATGGTCGTCCGCTAACCCAGCGGCGCGGGCCGCCGGCGTGGTTGCCGGCGGCCGTCTGAACCACGCCGGGGTGGGGCCTTCAGGGTCTCGCCCCGGCTTTCGGGGTGCCAGCCCCCTTGATCCTCTACGACAACGCGGCTCCTATGACCACTCGGTACGTGCGCTCCGCCCTGCGGCTCCTCGTCCTCGCCGGCCTCGCGCTCACGGCGACCGCCGCCAGCGCCCAGACCGGCAAGCTCTCCGGCCGCGTCTTGGACGCCAACGGCGAGCCCCTGATCTCGGCCACCGTCTTGGTCGTCGGCACCACCTACGGCGCCGCGACCGACCTCGACGGCGTGTACAACATCCTGCGCATCCCGCCCGGGACCGTCTCGGTCCGCGTGAGCAGCATCGGGTACCAGACCCAGGTGATCGAGGGCGTCCAGGTGCAGTCCAACACGACCACCGAGCTCAACGTCACGTTGCAGGACGAGATCGTGGCCGGCGAGGAGGTCATCGTCACGGCCGAGCAGCCCGTCGTCGACATCACCCAGACGAGCACCATCGCCACGGTCAGCCGCGACGAGATCGCCGCGCTCCCCGTCCAGGAGCTGGCCGACGTGGTCAACCTGCAGGCCGGCGTCGTCGACGGCCACTTCAGGGGCGGACGCCTGGGCGAGGTCCAGTTCCAGGTCGACGGCGTGTCGGTCAACAACCCCTACGACAACACCTCGACCCTGACGTTGGACCGGTCGGTGTTGCAGGAGGTCCAGGTCATCTCCGGCACGTTCGACGCCGAGTACGGCCAGGCCCTCTCGGGCGTCGTCAACGCCGTCCTTCGGTCCGGCGACGCCAACCGCTACGAGGCCTCGTTCGAGTTCTTCGGCGGCGACTACCTCAGCCCGGGCAACGACTCCACCGAGGTCCGGACGTCCATCGGCGGCCGGGACTCGGTCGCGACGGTCCCGTTCGCGCCCTACATCAGCGACATCGACCCGCTCGCGCGGCAGAACTTCCAGGGCAGCATCAGCGGGCCGTTCCCGTTCGTGCCCGGCACCACGTTCCTGCTCAACGGCCAGCGGTTCGTGAACAACGGCCGGTTCGCCGCCGAGCGCCGGTTCCTGCCGACGGACTCCAGCGACTTCGAGCGGAACGTGTTCAACCCGACCGGCGACGGCGCCGTCGTCCCGCTCGGCTACGACCGGCGGTGGTCGTTCCTGGGCAAGGTGTCCAACTCGTTGATCCCCAACGTCCGGCTCGACTACCAGTTTATCGGCGCCGTCCGCGACCGGCAGGGGGCCGACTACAACTACCGGTTCAACCCCGACGGCGCGAGCACCCAGGACGAGTTCTCGCTCGTCCACGGCCTGGGCGTCCTGCACACGCTGTCGAACAACGTGTTCTACGAGCTCAACCTGCGCCAGAACCTCTTCGACTACTCCGACTACCGCTTCGAGGACCTCGGCACCCTGCCCGAGACCGGCACGCGCGTTCCGCTGCCCAGTGACTCGCCGTACGCCCAGGCCGGCCGGGCCATCGGGTCCCAGAACTTCGAGAACGGGGCCATCGTGCAGGGCTACGACCTGGGCCGGTTCGTCCAGCGGACCAACTCGTACGTCGCCAAGGGCGCCGTGACGGCCCAGGTCACCAACGTTCACCTGGTCAAGGCCGGCTTCGAGATCCAGACGTCCGACGTCGAGTTCGGCCAGCCCGGCGCCGTCCAGGCGCTCATCATCGATGGCCGCCAGCAGTTGGGCGTGCTCCGGGACACCCTGGGCGCCCAGGTCATCGACTTCCAGCCGGTCCAGGGGGCGGCCTTCATCCAGGACCGCATCGAGTGGGGCGACCTGCGCGTGCGGGCGGGCCTGCGGATGGAGTACTTCGACGCCAACGCGACCGTCCCGAGCGACCCCCAGAACCCGGCCAACGCCATCCCGGACGCCCCCGAGTCGAGGCCGGTCGATACGTCGGCCAAGGTGGTGCTGGCCCCGCGCCTGGGCGTGTCGTTCCCGTTCTTGGACCGCGCGAGCCTGTTCTTCTCCTACGGCCACTTCTACCAGCTTCCCGGCCTGGGGACGTTCTTCAACAACGCCGACTACACGGTTCTGCAGGACTTGCAGCAGGGCAACGAGTTTTCCCAGGGTGTCCTCGGCAATCCCGACCTCGACCCCGAGTTCACGACGCAGTACGAGTTCGGATTCAAGAGCCGGGTCACCCGCGACTTGGGCCTCGATGTGAGCCTGTTCTACAAAGACATTCGCGACCTGCTAGGCATCGAGTTTATCCAGACCTACACCGCCGCGAGCTACGCGCGCTGGACGAACGTGGACTTCGGCAACGTCCGTGGGTTCACGATCTCGGTTGACCAGCGGGCCGTCGGCTCGCTCTCGACGACGCTGGACTACTCGTTCCAGATCGCGTCCGGCAACGCGTCCGACCCGCGCGATACGTTCAACCGCGCCGCTTCGGGCGACGACCCGTTGCCGCGTGTGTCCCCGTTTGACTGGGACCAGCGCCACACCCTCAACGCGACGGCCATCCTGTCCGAGCCCGACAACTACAACGTGACCGGCATCCTGCGGATGGGCTCGGGCCGACCGTACACGCCGTCGCTGGGCACGGGCTTCGGGGCCAACCTCGAGAACAACTCGGGCCGCAAGGACCTGTCGGTCGTCGTCGATCTCCGGGCCGAGAAGGCGCTGACGTTTGCCGGCCTCAGCTCGACGGCGTTCGTCCGCGTGTTCAACGTGTTCGACAGCTACTACCAGAACGGGGCCGTCTACAGCGACACCGGCAGCCCGTTCTACACGCTCAACCCGGAGCGCCAGCTCAACCCGGACCCCCGGCGGTTCGCCGAGCCCCGGCGCATCGAGGTCGGCATCTCGCTCGGCGGCTCCCGTCCGGTACGGAGGTAGGGAGCGTGGGGGCATGGGAGTGTGGGGGCGTCCTCGATGGGACCTGCCCACTCCGACGCCCCCTCCTCCCATACCCCCACCCTCCACACTCTGACTGCCCGAATGCTTCGCTCTCTCGCTTTCCTCGTCTTGCTCGCGTCGGTCTCGGCCAGCGCGCAGACGCCGTTGCCGGTGACGCCGCCCGAGCTCCGCGGCCAGATCAACGCCGAGCGTCAGGGGCTCCACGACGCCAACCGCATCCGGACCCTGTTCTACAACTACGGGATGGTCGGCGACTTCGACGGGAACCCCGACCTCAGCGTGTTCCACTCCGTCGAGGTCCCCCGCGGCGTCGGGCTCAACTACTCCGACGGCGTGACGCCCTACGTGCTGGCCAAGGTGACGCAGGAGAACGGGACCGAGGCCCACATCATGCTCACGGGCTACCGCGAGCGCCAGGCCCGGAGCCCGATCACCAACCGGGTCATGCGGTTCGAGCCCCGCCCGGGCTACGCCGAGCCCGACCCGTTGGTCAACAAGGGCCGGTCGCTGGCGCTCTCGAACGACTTCCGCACGTGGCCCGGCGCCGCCAACCAGATGGGGATGCTGGACCCCGCCGCCGACCCGTCCGAGTGCTGGATCGACAAGCAGGACGTGGCCGACGACCCGGGGTGGTGCGGGTCGTGGAACGGGTTCTTCGGCAAGCGGCCCAACGCCGACCAGGAGTCGTTCTTCGTGATGGACGACAACTACTATGACGGCTTCCGCTTTTTCCCGGACTCGCGCGACCGGACGCGCCGCGGGCTCGGGCTGCGCGTCGAGGTCCGCGGCTTCCAGTGGTCCAACCCCCAGGCCCAGGACGTCATCTTCTACCACTACGACATCGTCAACGAGTCGACGACGCGGTACGACGACATCATCTTCGGGCTCTACATGGACTCCGGCGTCGGCGGCTCCGCCGTCTCGTGCGACGGCGTGGGGGAGACCGACGACGACAACGCCCGGTTCGTCCGCAGCGTCGACGGCCGGCCCATCGACCTGGTGTACACCTGGGACGAGAACGGGCACGGCGTCAGCCTGCGGTCGAACTGCGAGCCGACGGGGTACCTCGGCTACGCCTACCTCGAGACGCCCGGCGACGCGACCGACGGGATCGACAACGACAACGACGGGATCACGGACGAGCGCCGCGACAACGGGGCCGGCGACCGGATCGAGGGCCAAGACGCCATCCGCAGCGCCATGCTCGCGCGGGGCTACGACCTGGCCCAGTTCGAGCTCGAGTACGGCCCGCTCGAGCAGCGCCCGGCCTACGTGGCCGGCGTCTGGTGGACGGGCGACGAGGACCTCGACTGGACCGCCGAGTTCTCCGACACCGGCGCCGACGGCGTCTTCGCCGACGACGTCACGTTCGGCTCGGGCACGCCCGACCGGGGCGAGCGCGACGGGATGCCGACCGACGGCGAGCCCAACTTCAACCAGACCGACATCACGGAGTCGGACCAGATCGGGCTGACCGGGTTCAAGCTCAACCGGATCGCGGGCGCGGGCGAGACCGACGGGATCGTCTTTTTCGAGAACGAGCGGAACTGGCCCGAGCGGCTGTTCGAGCAGTTCTCGAACCCGAACCCCAACGTCGCCTTCGACCAGACGATCGTCAACAACTACAACGTCGGGTTCCTGTTCGCCTCCGGCCCGTTCACGCTCGACGTGGGCCGCCGCGAGCGGTTCAGCCTGGCCCTGGCCTACGGGGCCAACCTGCTCGACTTGCAGGACAACGTCGAGGTCGTCCAGTCGATCTACGACGCCAACTACCAGTTCGCGACGCCGCCGCCCCAGCCGACCGTCCAGGCCTTCGCCGAGGACGGCCGGGTGACGCTGACCTGGGACACGCGGGCCGAGCGGTCCATCGACCCGGTCTCGAACCTGAACGACTTCGAGGGCTACCGGATCTACCGCTCGACGGACCCCAACTTCCTCGACCCCCAGGTCATCGTGGACGGGCGGGGGACGGGACCCATCGGCAACGGCCGGCCGGTCGCCCAGTTCGACCTCGACAACGACATTCGGGGCTACTCGGACATCGCGGTCGCCGGCATCCAGTACTACCTCGGCGACGACACCGGGATCACCCACCGCTGGACCGACACCGACGTCACCAACGGCCAGACGTACTACTACGCCGTGACGGCGTACGACAGCGGCTCGGAGGTCTTCAACTTCTACCCCTCGGAGAACGCGATCACGGTCTCGAGGACGCTCCGTGGCGGCACGATCTTGCCGCCGAACGTGGTCCAGGTGCGGCCCAACGCCCGCGTGCCGGGCTACGTCGGCGCGACGGCGAGCGAGGTGTCGCAGACGACAGGCACGGGGACCGGAACGGTCGAGGTCGGCGTGTTCAACTCGGACCTGGTGCCGGAAGGCCGCTTCCGCGTCGTGTTCGAGGCGTCCAGCGACAGCGTCCGCGCGCGAACGTACTCGCTCGTCAACGCGGACACGGGCGAGGTCCTGTTCGAGGGCGGTGTCGACTTCGAGGGCGCGCAGACGGGGCCGATCGCGCTCGGGCTGCAACCGGTGATCACGACCCTCGCCCAGGTCGAGGTCGACCCGGACGCGAGCGGGTTCACGGCGGGCTCGGCGGGGATCACGCTGCTGGGCGCCTACCAGAACGGGCTGCCCAACAACCTGCGGCGGCCGGGCTACCCCGAGGACGTCATCCTCACGTTCTCGGACGTCCCGGTCTCGATGTCGCGGCCGGCCATCGGCCAGCCCGCGACGCCGGCCAAGTTCAAGGCCGTCGGGGCCGAGTCCGGCTTCGAGTACGAGTTCTTCTTCCGCGACCTCGACGGCGACAACACGCTCAGCGCCCAGGGCGAGTTCGTCGACCTCCTGACGCCCGAGGAGGAGGGGTCGAACCGGCTCCGCCCGACGTGGCGGATCCAGGTCACGGGCGGCGGCACGGCCCCGCGCCAGGGCGACGTCTACCGGCTGGTGGTGCGGACGCCGTTCACGGCCGGCGACGTGTTCGAGTTCACGACCTCGCCGGCCCGGGTCGACGCGGCCCAGGCCGCGAGCCAGTTCGAGGAGCAAGAGCCCTACGTCGTCCCGAACCCGTACGTCGCCGCGGCCTCGTTCGAGCCCGAGCGGTTCGCGACGGCCGGCCGGGGCGAGCGCCGGATCGAGTTCCGCGCCATCCCGGCCGGGGCCACGATCCGCATCTACACGGTCACCGGCGACCTCGTCCAGACGCTGACGCACGACAACCTGACGACGGGGATGGTCCCGTGGGACCTCCGCTCGAAGGACAACCTCGAAGTCGCCCCGGGCCTCTACCTCTTCCACGTCGACTCGGACGTGGGCGAGTCGCTCGGCCGGTTCGCCATCATCAAGTAGCCGCCATGACACGCACGCTCTTCCTGGCGGCCCTCGTTGCCGCCGCCGCCCCGCTCGGGGCCCAGACCAAGACCGGGACCACGTTCGGGCAGTTCCTGCTCATCGAGCCCAGCGCCTCCGTCGCCGCCCAGGGCAACGTGGGCGCCACGGCCCGGGCCGACGTCCTCTCGGCGTACTACAACCCGGGCGCGCTCGGCTTCCAGCGCGAGTCGAACGCCGGGTTCTCGCACAGCTCCTGGCTCGCCGACATCGACTACAACTACGCCGCCGTGGCCCTCAAGATGGGCTCGGCCTCGACGGTCTCGCTGTCGGTCGCGTCGCTGAGCTCGGGCGACATCGACGTCCGGACGGCCGAGCAGCCGCTGGGGACCGGCGAGCGGTACTCGGTCGAGGACCTGGCCATCGGGATCGGCTACGGCCGCCAGTTCACGGACCGGTTCGGGGCCGGGGCCACGGTCAAGTTCGTCCAGGAGACGATCTGGCGGAGCTCGGCCCAGACCGTCGCGCTCGACGCGGGCGTCATCTACGAGTTGCCGTTCCGGGCTGTGCTCGGCGCGAGCATCTCGAACTTCGGCGTCCCGGCGTCCTTCGACGGGACCGACCTCCGGATCCGGTTCGACCAGGACCCCGACACCTTCGGCGACAACGACAACCTGCCGGCGGCACTCGAGACGGACGAGTTCGCGCTCCCGGTCTTCTTCCGGGTCGGCATGAGCGTGCCGGTCCAGGTCGGCGACAGCCGGCTCACGCTCGCGGCCGACGCCTACCAGCCGAGCGACAACAGCAACAGCCTGAGCGTCGGCGGCGAGTGGACGTACGCGAACCTCATCTCGGCGCGGGCCGGCTACCAGGACCTGTTCCTGGAGGACGGGGAGGGGGGGCTCCGCGTGGGCGGCGGCCTGGCGTACCGCGTGAGCGGGTTCGACTTCCGCTTCGACTACGCCTGGGCCGACCACGGCAGCCGCCTGGGCTCGACCCAGCGATTCACGCTCGGCCTCGGCTTTTAGAAGAGGGAGGAGTGGGCGGGTGTGGGCGTGTGGGAGGGGACCTCTCGCCGCGTACGTCGGCCCCCCACACTCCCTCCTCCCACACTCCTTCCTCATGCTCCGTCCGCTCCTCTTCGCCCTTCTCCTCGCCGCCACGGCCGGCGCCCAGACGGCAACGCCGATCTTCGACGAGGACGACGCCGGGAGCGACGGCTACTACCAAGCGTCGGACGGCGGCGCGGTGGGTAACGCGACGCTCGTGCTGGCGGGGCCGAGCGGCACCCGGCTCCCGGTCGCCTCGGGCGACGCCGCCAGCGGGACGGACTACGGCGTGCTGACCTACGCCTCGGGCGACGGCGGCAACTGGTCGATCACCGTCGGCGCGCCCGGCTTCGCCCCGCTCGACCTGACGGAGGCCGACAGCCTGGTCCTGTTCCTCAACGGGCCGGTCGGCGTCCCCGGCGTGGCGCTGCCCCGGCTCGCGCTCGAAGACGCCGACGGCGACCGGACGATCCGCTTGAGCCTCGACTTCGGCACGCGCGTCGGGTTCAACCGGAACGGGAGCGGGTTCCTCGACGGCTCCACGACCGACTTGGCTGTCTCGGTGAGCTACGTCGGGTCGCTCCCGGCCGACGTCGCGCGGCCCGGCTACCCCGAGTCGATCCGCATCACGTTCGCCGACACGGTCGTCACGACCTCGACGCCGGCCATCGGCTTTCCGGCCAAGCCGGCCCGGTTCTCGGTCGCGACCGAGGGCGGGCTCCCGCTCGCGTTCCGCTTTGTCGACACCGACGACGACGGGACGCTGAGCGCCGACGGCGACCGGATCGAGGTGCTCACGCCCGACCCGGTGTCGGGCACGCCCCGACCGACGTGGCGGGTCGAGACGACGGCGACGGCGACGATGGCGCCCGGCGCTGGCGACGTCTACCGGCTGGCCGTGTTCAACAGCGGCGTCGACGACGACCCGGCGACGTGGCAGCGGCGGGCGCTCTCGGTCCGCGACTTCGGCCCGCTCGGCGACGTCGACCCGAGTCGGATCGTGGGCGTGGTACTGGAGAACCCCGCGTCCGGCTCGTCCGAGCGGACGCTGTGGGTCGACGCCATCTCGGCGCGGTCCGACACCGGAAGCCCGGACGGCCCCGCCCCGCCGACCGAGATCACGGCGGACGTCGGCGACCGGACGGTCCGGCTCCGATGGACGCCGACGGCCGGCGCGAACGGCGTCGTGGTGTACCGACAGGCAGAGGCAGGCGGCCCGTTCGTGCGGATCACCCCGTCGGTCGTCCGCGACGACGCCTTCTTCGACCTCGACGCGCCCAACGGCGAGACCGTCCGCTACGTCCTGCGGTCGACGGTCACGAACGGGCTCGGCCCGCCCATCTTGGGGCCGGACTCCCCGGTGATTGAGGCCACGGCCGGCGGCGACGGCGACCCCTACATCGACGAGACGGCGCGGCGCGCGTTCGACTACTTCTGGGAAGAGGCGAACCCGGCTAACGGGCTCGTCAAGGACCGGAGCACGCCGGGCTCGGCGTCGTCGATTGCGGCCGTCGGGTTCGGGCTCTCGGCGATCACGGTCGCCATCGACCGGGGCTGGATCACGCGCGAGCAGGGCGTCGCGCGGACGCTGGCGACGTTGGACTTTTTCGCGACGTGCCCCCAGGGCGAGGCGTCGTCCGGCACGTGCGGCTACCGCGGCTTTTTCTATCACTTCCTCGACATGCAGTCGGGGAGGCGGCAGGGGACGAACGAGCTGTCGACCATCGACACGGCGCTCTTGCTCGGCGGCGTCCTGCACGCGGCCCAGTACTACGACGGGGCCGGCGATGAGGCGACGATCCGCGACCTCGCGGACCAGATCTGGCGCCGCGTCGAGTGGGACTGGGCCGCCAATCGGCCGCCGCTGGTGACGCTGGGCTGGAAGCCCGAGGCGGGGCAGGGCGGCTTCGCCATCTGCAACGGCGGGCTGTGCGACTGGAACGGCTACAACGAGGCCATGATCTTGTACGTCCTGGGCTTGGGCTCGCCGACGCACCCGCTGGCCGGCAACGCTTGGGACGCCTGGACGGCCGGCTACGCCGGGCAGTGGCAGACCCACTACGGCTACGAGTTCCTGGTCTTCCCGCCGCTCTTCGGCCACCAGTACAGCCACGTCTGGATCGACTTCCGCAACATCCAGGACGACTACATGCGGGGGCGGAACAGCACCTACTTCGAGAACAGCCGCCGGGCCACGCTGGCGCAGCGGGCCTACGCCATTGACAACCCGCAGAACTACCCGAACTACGGGGCCGACGAGTGGGGGCTGACGGCGTCCGACGACCCGTTCGGCTACCGGGCGCACGGGGCCCCGCCGGCCCTGGCCGACAACGGGACCATCACGCCGACCGCGGCCGGCGGCTCGTACGCCTTCACGCCCGAGCTCTCGCGCCAGGCCCTCCGCACGTTCTACGCCCGCTACTACGCCCGGCTCTGGGGCGAATACGGCCTCCGGGACGCCTACAACATCGAGGAGAACTGGTTCGCGAGCGACGTACTCGGCATCGACCAGGGGCCGATCCTGCTCATGATCGAGAACGCGCGGACGGGCGCCATCTGGGAGTCGTTCATGACGCACCCCGACGTCCGCGTGGGACTGGAGCGCGCTGGGTTCGACCTGGCGCCCGTCGCGACAGAGCCGGCGCCCGTCGAGGACGCCCGCCTCGACCCGCCCGCGCCCAACCCCGCCGCTGGGACCGTCCGGCTGGCCTACGCCGTCGGCGAGTCCGGCGACGTCCGGCTGGCGGTGTACGACGTGCTCGGCCGCGAGGTGGCCGTGCTCGCCGACGGCCCGCAGGCTCCGGGCCCGCAGGTGGCCGAGTGGTCGGCCGCCGTCGCGTCCGGCATTTACGTCGTCCGCCTGGAAGCCGCGGGCGTGGTCCGCACCCGTACTGTTGTCGTTGCCCGCTAGTCCATGATCGGCTCGTACCCCCCGCTCCTGCTGCCATCGCTCCGCTCCGTGCAGCAGAAGCTGTCCCCCTTGAAGGGGGACAGACCGGTCGCCCCTGAGCGGAGCGATGGGCGACCGGGCGGGGGGTCCTGCCGCGTCTCCTCACCCTCATCCCGCGCCGTGCGCCTCATCTTCCTTCTCGCGCTTCTCCTTCCCGTCGCCAGCGCCCAACCGGACGCATCGTTCACGGCCGGCTACGACCTCGACGCCGAGGCCGCGTTCGTGGACGACCTGCTGTCCCGGATGACGCTGGCGGAGAAGCTCGGCCAGCTCACCCAGTACACCGGCCAGTGGGCCGTGACCGGGCCGGCCGTGACCCAGGGCGGCGAGGACGTGATCCGCAGCGGCGGCGTCGGCTCGTTCCTCAACGTCTACGGGGCCGAGGCGACGCGGCGGGCCCAAGAGGTGGCCGTGAACGAGTCCCGGCTGGGCATCCCGCTGATCTTCGGGCACGACGTGATTCATGGGTTCCGGACCATCTTCCCGGTCCCGCTCGCCGAGGCCGCGTCGTGGAACCTCGACGCCGTCGAGCTCGCAGCCCGCGTTGGGGCGCGCGAGGGAGCCGCGGCCGGGCTCCACTGGACGTTCGCGCCGATGGTCGACATCGCCCGGGACGGCCGGTGGGGGCGCATCGTCGAGGGCGCCGGCGAGGACCCGTACCTGGGGAGCCGGATGGCCGAGGCCCGCGTCCGCGGCTTCCAGGGGCCCACGCTGGCCGGGCTCGCGTCCGACACGACACTCGTGGCGACGGCCAAGCACCTTGCCGGTTACGGGTTCGCTGAGGGCGGGCGCGACTACAACACGGCCGACCTCTCCGAGCGGACGCTGCGCGAGGTGGTCCTGCCTCCGTTCCGCGCCGCCGTCGACGCGGGCGCCCAGACGTTGATGTCGGCGTTCAACGAGATCGGCGGGGTCCCGGCGACCGGCGACCGCGCGCTGTTCACCGACGTCCTGCGCGGCGAGTGGGGCTTCGACGGGTTCGTCATCGCCGACTACACGGCCGTCCGCGAGCTGATGCCGCACGGGATCGCGGCGACCGCCGCCGAGGCCGGGCGCCGAGCCCTCGTGGCCGGCGTCGACATGAGCATGGTCGACGGGATCTACACCAACGACCTGCCGGCGCTCGTCGAGTCCGGCGCGCTGCCCCTGCCGGTCGTCGACGAGGCCGTCCGCCGCGTGCTCCGCGTCAAGCGCCGGGCCGGGCTGTTCGAGGACCCGTTCCGGTACTCCGATCCCGCGCGTGAGGAGGCCGTCCTGTTCTCGGACGCCCACCGGGCCATCGCTCGGGACGTGGCCCGGCAGTCGGTCGTGCTGCTGAAGAACGACGGCGACGTGCTGCCGCTGGCGCGCGACCTCGGCTCGGTCGCCGTGATCGGCGCGCTCGCGGCCGACTCGACATCGGCGATGGGCTCGTGGGCCGGCGCCGGCCGCTGGCCCGAGACCACGCCGATCCTGCCGGCCCTGCGCGCGGCGATGCCCGACACCGACGTCCGCTACGCGCCCGGCTACCCGGTCGTCAAGGGCAACTTCTTGCAGATGGTCGACCTCGCGCTCTCGATGGACACGTCGGGCCACGACGACGCGGTCCGCCTGGCGGAGACCTCCGACGCCGTCGTGCTAGTGTTGGGCGAGCACCGCGAGCTGACCGGCGAGGCCGCCAGCCGCGCCGACACGCGCTTGCCCGGCGCCCAGCTCGAGCTGGCGCGTCGCGTGATCGCCGCCGCCGGCGACAAGCCGGTCGCCGTGCTGCTCACGAACGGACGTCCGCTCGCGCTCGACGACCTCGACGCCATCGCCCCGTCGATCCTGGAGGTCTGGCACCTCGGCAGCGAGATGGGCCCGGCCGTGGCCGACGTGCTCCTCGGCTTCCACAACCCGGCCGGTAAGCTCCCCGTCACGTTCCCCCGCGTGACGGGCCAGGAGCCGCTCTACTACAACCGCAAGCGGACCGGCCGGCCTCACGACGTGCCCGGGGCCAGTGACAAGTACGTCTCGCGCTACCTCGACACGACGGTCGAGCCGCTGTACCCCTTCGGCCACGGTCTGAGCTACACGACGTTCGAGATCAGCCCGCCCCGCCTGCTCGCTTTCTACTGCGCCGAGTGCCACGCTGATTTGTCGGGCGCAGAGGGTGCCAGAATCGCCTCGGACGGAACGGTCCAGGTCAGCGTCGATGTCGCCAACACGGGCGACCGGGCCGGCGCCGAGGTTGTCCAGCTCTACGTCCGCGACGAGGCCCGCAGCGTGACGCCGCCGGTCCAGGAACTCAAAGGCTTCGAGCGGGTCGAGCTGGCGCCCGGCGAGTCGCAGCGGATCGCCTTCACCCTCCGTCCGGAGGACCTCCAGTTCTGGGGGATGGACGGCGCGTGGACCGTCGAGCCCGGGGGGTTCACCGTCATGGTCGGCGGGTCGTCGGCCGACGCCATGACGCGGACGGCCCGCTTCGAGCTGGTGTCCGAATGAGCGACCACCCCGTAGGGGCACGCCGATGGCGTGCCCTGCCGCACACGGTCCCGACCCGAGGGCACGCCACCGGCGTGCCCCTACGTGCGTGATCCAACCGTCTCCACCGCCGCCACCACCGACCGGATGCGTTCAACGTTGAAAGACCTGGGCGACGCCTTGCGCGCCGCCCTCCGCGACCTCCTCGGCCGTCCCGAGCCCAAGCCCGTCCGCGTCCGCGCGCGCGCCGTCGTCGTGCTGGCGGTGCTGGCGGCCACCGCCGCCGTCGCCCAGCCGCGCAACGTGGTCGTCATCCTGAGCGACGACCACCGCTACGACTTCATGGGCTTCCACCCAGACGCCCCCCGGTTCCTCCAAACGCCCAACATGGACCGGATGCGGGCTGGGGGCGCCCACGTCGCCAACGCCTTCGTCACGACGTCGCTCTGCTCGCCGTCGCGCGCCAGCATCCTGACCGGCCAGTACGCCCACAACCACGGGATCGTCGACAACACGAGCCCGATCCCCCCAGGCACGCGGTTCTTCCCCCAGGACTTGCAGGACGCGGGCTACCAGACGGCCTACGTCGGCAAGTGGCACATGGGCGAGGTGGACGACCAACCGCAGCCGGGCTTCGACCGCTGGGTCAGCTTCCGCGGCCAGGGCGCCTACACGGACCCGCTCCTCAACATCGACGGCGAGCAGGTCCAGCACACCGGCTACACGACCGACATCCTGACCGACTACGCCGTCGACTGGCTCCGCCAGCGGGACGGGTCCGAGCCCTTCTTCCTCGAGCTGTCGCACAAGGCGGTCCACGCCGAGTTCGAGCCGGCGCCCCGCCACGCCGGCGCCTACCGCGACGTCCAGATCCCGTACCCGTCGTCGATGTGGCTGACGGAGCGGAACTACGCCGGCAAGCCCCACTGGGTGCGCGCCCAGCGCGGGAGCTGGCACGGCGTCGACTTCATGTTCCACGGCGACCTGGGGCCGGGCATGGACGGGTTCGACAACTTCTACCGCCGCTACACCGAGACGCTGCTGGCGCTCGACGAGTCGGTCGGCCGCGTGCTCGACACGCTGGAGGAGCTGGGGCTGGCCGAGAACACACTCGTGGTCTACCTCGGCGACAACGGGTTCCTGCTCGGCGAGCACGGCCTGATCGACAAGCGGAACGCCTACGAGGAGTCGATCCGGATCCCGATGCTGGCGTGGGCGCCGGGCTGGATCGCGCCCGGCTCGACGGTCGACGGCATCGTCCGCAACCTCGACCTCGCGCCGACGGTCCTCGCGCTCACCGGCACGTCGACGTCGATCAACATGGACGGCGTCTCGTTCCTCGACCTCCTCGCCGGCGGCGCGGCCACCGCCGTCGACCGCGAGTTCCTCTACGAGTACTACTGGGAGTACGCCTTCCCCCACACGCCGACCACGTTCGCGCTCCGCGGTGACCAGTACAAGTTCATCTACTACCACGGCGTCTGGGACACCGAGGAGCTCTACGACATCGCGGCCGACCCCGAGGAACGGACGAACCTCGTCGAGGCCCTGCCCCAGGTGGCCGCCGACATGCGGAGCCGCCTGTTCGACCGCCTGAGCGAGGACGACGCCATGCGCGTGCCCATGCGGCGCGGCAACTGGAACGCGGGCGAGCGGCTGGTCTACGACTGATGGGGCGCCCGCCGCCGGCGTCCCGAGGCGTCGGCCTGACGCCCCGCCCGCCCGTGCTACCCCCTCCGCCCTCCGCTAACGCCATGCCCCGCCGTCCGTT
Source organism: Rubrivirga sp. (assembly GCF_965213695.1). Classification (GTDB taxonomy): domain Bacteria; phylum Bacteroidota; class Rhodothermia; order Rhodothermales; family Rubricoccaceae; genus Rubrivirga. The sequence goes on from NZ_OZ243912.1 coordinate 1,115,883, forward strand.
ACCGCTCGTCGCCCTGCTGGTCGGTCTCGTCGCTGGCGCGGTGGCCCTCCCCGCGTGCGCGCCGGCCCAGGCCCCGACCGCCTCGGCGCCGGCCGTGGCGTCCTCGTCCGCGAGCGACTACGTGCCGTCGGCCGAAGAGGAGGTGTTCCTCGACACGTTGCAGCACCGGACGTTCCGCTGGTTCTGGGAGCGGACCGACCCCGAGACCGGCCTCGTCCCCGACCGCTGGCCGACCGAGTCGTTCTCGAGCATCGCCGCCATCGGGTTCGGGCTCCCGGCCTACGGCATCGGCGCCGAGCGCGGCTACGTCTCGCGGTCGGACGCCGCCGAGCGGACGCTGAACACCCTCCGCTATCTCTACACCCGGCCCCAGGGCCCGCGCCAGCTCGGGACGGCCGGCCACCGCGGCTACTTCTACCACTTCCTCGAGTACGACGACGGGACGCGGTTCCGCAACACCGAGCTCTCGACCATCGACACGGCCCTGCTCATGGCCGGCGTCCTGTTCTCGCGCGAGTACTTCGACGCCGCCGACCCGGCCGAGCAGGACATCCGGGCGTACGCCGACTCGCTCTACCAGCGCGTCGAGTGGCCCTTCTTCGACCGGCCCGACGCCACCGACGACCCGCGCCTGATGATGGGGTGGTACCCGGAGTCCGACTTCGGCCCGGCCTACTGGCAGGGCTACAACGAGGGGATGATCCTTTACCTCCTCGGCTTGGGCTCACCGACGCACCCGCTCGACGCCACCGTCTGGCCCGCGTGGACCGACACCTACGAGTGGGAGGAGTTCTACGGCTATCCACACGTTAACTTTACGCCGCTCTTCGGCCACCAGTACAGCCACCTGTTCGTGGACTTCCGCGGGATCCAGGACGAGTGGATGCGCGACCGGTCGGCCGAGATCGGCGAGCCCTACGACTACTTCGAGAACAGCCGCCGGGCGACGCTCAGCCAGCGGGCCTACGCCGCCGACAACCCCAACGACTGGGTCGGCTACAGCGACCGGATCTGGGGGCTCACGGCCAGCGACGGGCCCTCGGACGAGCGGGCGATGGTGAACGGCGAGATGCGCCAGTTCCACACCTACTGGGCCCGCGGCGCCAGCGCCGACCACGTCAACGACGACGGCACCATCGCGCCGACGGCGACGGGCGGCTCGATCCCGTTCGCGCCCGAGGTCACGATCCCGGCGCTCGTGGAGATCGCCCGCCAGTACCCCGCCGTCTGGACCGACGACTACGGCTTCCGCGACGCCTTCAACCCGAGCTTCACGGCGACCGACGTCCCGATCAAGCCCAACTCGGAGGTGACGCCGCAGGGCTGGGTGGACCACGACTACCTCGGGATCGACCAGGGACCGATCCTGATCATGGCCGAGAACTACCGGACGGGGCTCGTCTGGGAGACGCTGAAAAAGAGCCCGTACCTCGTGCGGGGGTTGCAACGCGCCGGCTTCCGGGGCGGCTGGCTCGACGGCGCCCGCGCCCGGGCCGTCGACGTGCTCGACCTGCCGCCGGCGCGGACGGCCGAGCCCGAGGGCCGCCGGCTCGTCGTCGTGCTCGGCTCGTCGACGGCCGAGGGCTACGGGCCGTCCGCCTCGGACAGCACCTGGGTCAACCGGCTCCGCCACCATCTGGAGGGCGTCGACCCGACGCTCGACGTGCTCAACCTGGCGCGCGGCGGCTACACGACGTACCACGTCCTCCCGGTGGGCGACGACGTCCCCGACGACCTGGGCGGCGCGCCCGACCCGGACCGGAACATCGAGGCGGCCTTGGCCCAGGACCCCGTCGCCATCGTCGTCGGGCTGACGTCGAACGACGCGGCGCGGGGCTACAGCAACGAGGAACAGCAGGCCAACTTCGAGCGGATCGCCGGGCTCGCCGAGGCCGCCGGCGTCCCGTTCTACGTGACGACGACGGCCCCCCGCAACCTGGACGACGCGGGCCGCGCCCGCCAGGCGGCCGTCCGCGCGTGGCTCCTGACCCGGTTCGGCGACCGCGCCGTCGACGTGTGGGACGGGATCGCGCTCCCCGACGGCACGCTCGACCCGCGCTACGACATGGGCGACGGGATCCACCAGAACGACGCCGGCCACCGGCTCATCTTCGAGCGCGTCCTCGCCTCCGGGCTGATGGACGACCTGACGACCGCCCGGTAGGGGCGATACGCACGATGTCCCTTCTCGCGAGCCGTCCGGCCTCAGACCGCAAACCCTTCAGGACATTGTCACCGTCCTCTCTACACCAATAGTCGTCCCCGCGAAGGCGGGGATCCATAGGCAGATACTCGTCAAGACGAACCCCCGTATGGATTCCCGCCTTCGCGGGAATGACTCTCGTTAGTGGGTTGCCAGGAGAAGAACCTGACAGCCCTTCCCTCCGCCCTGGTGATCCTCCGTACGACCCTGATCCTCCTCGCTCTCGGCGTCCTCGCGGGGTGCGCCGACGAGCCGGACGGCGACGTCGTGCTCGAGTTCTGGGCGATGGGTGCCGAGGGCGAGAAGGTCCAGCCGCTCATCGACCGGTTCGAGGCCGAGCACCCCGGCATCCGCGTCGAGGTCCAGCAGCAGCCGTGGACGTCGGTCCACGAGAAGCTGCTGACGGCGTTCGCCGGCCGGTCCACGCCCGACGTGTCCCAGTTCGGCAACACCTGGGTGGCCGAGATGGAGGCGCTGGGGGCGTTGGAAGACCTAACGCCCTACGTTCGCCGGTCGGCCGGCGTGGACGAGGGCGACTACTTCCCCGGCGTCTGGGACACGAACGTGATCGACGGCCGGCTGTGGGGCGTCCCGTGGTACGTCGACACGCGGCTGCTCTTCTACCGGACCGACCTGTTCGCCCAGGCCGGCTACGACGAGATGCCGGCGACGTGGGACGGGTGGGTCGAGGCGATGCGCGCCGTCCAGGCCGTCCAGCCCGAGGGCGGCTACCCGCTCCTGATGCCGGTCAACGAGTTCGAACCGCCGCTCATCCTGGGCCTCAACACGGCCGACTTGCTGCGCGACGGCGACCGCTACGGCAACTTCCGCAGCGACGGGTTCCGCCGCGCGTTCGGGTTCTACATCGACCTGTACCGGGAGGGCCTGGCGCCGGCCACGAGCGGGACCGAGATCTCGAACCTGTACCAGGAGATCGACCGGGGCCGGTTCGCGAGCCTGATCACGGGGCCCTGGAACATCGGCGAGTTCCAGCGGCGCCTGACCGAGCACCCGGACGACTGGGGCACGGCGCCCATCCCGGGCCCCGAGCCGGGAACGCCGGGCCTCTCGGTCGCCGGCGGCGCCAGCCTGGTCATCTTCGAGCGGTCGCCGCACAAGGCCGAGGCGTGGGCGCTCGTCGAGTTCCTCTCGCGCCCCGACGTCCAGGCCGAGTTCAACCGGCTGACGGGCAACCTCCCGCCCCGCACGTCGGTCTGGGAGACGACCGGCCTGGCCGACGACCGCTACGCCCGCGCCTTCTTCGAGCAACTCGGCCACGTCCGCCCGACGCCCAAGGTGCCCGAGCAGGAGCGGATCGCCCAGGCCATCCGCGAGGTCGGCGAGTTCGCGGCCCGGGGCGAGCTCACCGTCGACCAGGCGGTGGTCGCCCTCGACGCGGACGTGGACCGGATCCTGGAGAAGCGGCGGTGGCTGCTGAGCCGAGAGGGGAGGGGGGAGTCTGGGAGTGTGGGGGGGAGGGGTATGGGGGCGGATGGCCCCGGCGCTTCCGTCCGCACTCCCATACCCTCACACTCCCGCACTCAACCCCTCTGACCCGTGGTCACGACGTTCCGAGAGCTCCGGGTGTACCAAGCCGCGCGCCGGCTGGCGGGGGAGATCTACGGGCTCTCGAAGGAGTGGCCGCGCGAGGAGCGGTATTCGCTGACGGACCAGATCCGCCGGTCGTCCCGGTCGGTCGGCGCCAACGTGGCCGAGGCGTGGAGGAAGCGCCGCTACCCGAAGCACTTCGTCAGCAAGCTGACGGACGCCGACGCCGAGGCCGCCGAGACGCAGGCCTGGCTCGACGCCGCCCTCGACTGCGGCCTGATCGACGCCGACACCCACGCGCGCCTCGACCGCGAGTACGACCAGGTGCTGGGCAGTCTGGTCCGCATGATGCGCGGCGCCGACCGCTGGTGCGGACCCGCGACTCTCCGCGAGCCCCCCATCGACTACGACACCGACGACTACGACGAGTTCTACGGCGATGACGGGTTCTACGACCGACCCGTCAACGATCCCGACCCCGTTGCCGACGACCCCCCACCCCTCTACGTCAACGAGCGCGGCCACCCACTCGACCCCTCCCACACCCCCATCCCCCCACACCCCGACACTCCGCAGTGAGCACCGTCACCCACACCGACGCCGACCTGGCGACGACGCTCGGCCCCCCCTCGGTGGCCGCGGGCGAGATGCGCGCGCTGGGCCGGCGCTGGCGACCGCGGCTCCCGGAGACGGCCGCGAGCCGAGCGGCGGCGTGGTTCCTGGCGCCCGCGCTGCTCGTCATCGGGCTGTTTTTCGCGCTGCCGGTCGCCGCGGCCTTCGCGCTCAGCCTGACCGACTTCGACCTCTACGCCTTGGCCGACCCCGGGACGGCCCGGTTCGTGGGGCTCAAGAACTACGTCGAGCTGGCGCAGTCCGGCGAGTTCTGGCAGGCGCTGCGGAATACGCTGTACTTCGTCGCCGTCGGCGGGCCGCTGTCCGTCGCCGTGTCGCTGGGGACGGCGCTCCTGGTGAGCGCGAAGGCGGCGCGCTGGAAGGGGCTGTGGCGGACCGTCTTCTTCGCGCCCGTCGTGACGACGCTGGTGGCCGTGGCCGTCGTGTGGCGGTACCTCTACAACGCCGAGTACGGGCTGCTCAACTGGGCGCTCGGCGGGCTCGGCCTGGAGGGCGTCGACTGGCTGGGCGACCCGGCGTGGGCGATGCCGGCCATCATCGGGCTGGCGGTCTGGAAAAACTTCGGCTACAACATGATCATCTTCGTGGCCGGGCTGGCCGGCGTGCCCGAGGAGCTCTACGAGGCCGCCAAGATCGACGGGGCCGGGTGGTGGGCCCAGTTCCGCCACGTCACGCTCCCCGAGCTCGCGCCGACGTTCCTGTTCGTCGGCGTGATCACGATGATCGGCTACTTCCAGCTGTTCGCCGAGCCCTACGTGATGACCGAGGGCGGGCCGCTCCGGAGCACGGTCAGCGTGGTCTACCTGATGTATGAGGAGGGGTTCAAGTGGTGGAATCTGGGCTACGCCTCGGCCGTCGCCTTCGTCCTGTTCGCGCTGATGCTGGTCGGGACGCTGGTTCAGCTCCGCTTGCAACGGTCCGAGCCATGACGCCAGCCGTCCGCTTCCGCCGAGGGCACGGCACGCCGTGCCGCTACGGCCGATCCATTCCGTGCTCGGCGCACGCACTCGTCCACGGGTCCACCCTGCCACAGGTCCACTCGTCGTGAAACCCGTCGCCACGACGCTCCTGCACGCCGCGCTCCTCGGGGTCGCCGCGCTGACGGCGTTCCCGCTGCTGTGGATGCTCTCGGCCTCGTTCATGCCGACCGGCGAGGCGAGCACGTTCCCGCCGCCGCTGCTCCCGTCGGCGCCGACGGTCGAGCACTACCGGGCGCTCTTCGAGCGGGCCGACATGGGGCGGTACTTGCTCAATAGCGCGTTCGTGGCCACGGCCGTCACGGCGGTCTCGCTGTTCATCAACTCCCTCGCCGGCTACGCCTTCGCCAAGCTCCGCTTCCGGGGGCGCGAGAAGCTGTTCCAGTCGCTGCTGGCAGCCCTCGTGATCCCGGCCCAGGTGGCGATGCTGCCGCTGTTTTTGGAGATGAGGGCGCTCGGGCTCGTCAACTCGTACGCCGGGGTCATCGTCCCGGCGGCGGCTTCAATTTTCGGCATCTTCCTGATCCGCCAGTTCGCCGTCTCGATCCCCGAGAGCCTGCTCGAGGCGGCCCGGATCGACGGGGCGACGGAGTTCGAGATCTACCGGCGCGTCGCGCTCCCGCTCCTCAAGCCGGTGCTCGTGACGCTGGCGCTGTTCACGTTCATGGGGTCGTGGAACGACTTCATGTGGCCGCTCATCGTGCTCACCGACGACGACCTGTACACGCTGCCGGTCGCGCTCGCGACGCTCACGCGCGAGCGGGTCCAGGACAACGAGTTCATGATGGCCGGCGCCGTCGTGACCACGCTGCCGGTCTTGGTCGTCTTCCTCGCCCTCCAGCGCCACTACGTCCGCGGCATCATGCTCGGCGGCGTGAAAGGCTGAGTGGGGAGTATGGGTGTGTGGGAGGGGGAGGGAACGCCTGCCCGCCTCCCGGCGCCCGCTCCTCCCACACCCCTTCCCCCCACACTCCTCCCGCCGTGGAACTCGCCGTCGCCACCCCGTTCGTCCCCGCCGACCTCGCCCGGCCCGTCAGCCCCATGCAACTGCTGGCCGGGGGCGGGCTGACCGCCGCCGTCTCGGCCGCCGGCACGGGCGTCGCCTGGATCGACGGCGCCGACCTGACGCGCTGGCGCGCCGACCGCGTCGAGGACGCCGACGGGCTCGCGGTCTGGCTCCGCGACCTCGACTCGGGCCGGGTCTGGACCGCCGGCTGGCGGCCGGGCGACGAGGCGTACGAAGCGCGGTTCGGGGCGGGCACCGTCGAGGTCGTCCGCCGGGACGGCGCGGTCGAGACCCGGCTGTGCTGGGCTGTCGCGCCCGAGGGGGCCCTCGTCGGCCGGCTCGCGCTCCGGTCGCTCGACGGGCGGGCCCGGCGCGTCGAGGTCACCACGTTCGCCGAGGTCGTCCTCCACCACCGCGATGCCGACGCGGGGCACCCGGCGTTCTCGAAGCTGTTCGTCCAGACGGAGGCCGTCGGCGACCGGCCGATCCTGGTGGCCCGGCGCCGGAAGCGGTCGCCGGAGGACCCCCACGTCTGGCTGAGCCACTGGCTCGACGGCGCCGCCGAGGGCGTGTCGTGGGAGACCGACCGGCTCGCGTTCGTCGGGCGAGGGCGGAGCCGGCGGGATCCGGCGGCGCTCGACGCGCCCGGACCGCTCGGCGGGACGACGGGCGCCGTGCTCGACCCCGTCGTCGCGCTGCGGACCGTCGTCGAGGTGCCGGCCGACGGCGCGGCGACACGGGCGTTCGGCCTGACCGGCGCGGACTCGCGCGGCGCCGTGCTCGACCGGGCCGACGCGCTGGCGGACCTGGACGCCGTCGAGGCGGCGGTGGAGGCGGCCACCGCCGCCGAGCAGCGTCGCCGCGACGCCGCCAGTCTGGACGACGAATCGGTTCAGGCCGCCCAGGCGCTCATCGGGCCGCTCCTGTTCGGGGACCCTGACCTGTGGGCCCCGGCCACGATGCGGACCGCCCCGGCCGACGGTGCCACGCTCGACGTGGAGGGCTCCGGCCCGCTCGTCGTGGCGAGGGTGCGGACGGAGGCCGGCGCCGAGGCCGTCCGCCAGCTCGCCCGGTGGCGGGACTACTGGGACGACCTCGGGCTCGACGTCCGGCTGGCGGCCGTCACCGACGCCGCCAGCGTCTCGGCGGGCGTCCCGGTGATCGACGCCGGCGACCCGGACGCCCTCACGCTCGCCGCGAGCCGGGCCACCCTCTGGGCCGACGACGCGCTGCCGGTCCCATCGTCCGGCCCCGCGCCGCTCGCGCCAACGCACGCGCCGCGTCCGACCGGCGACCTCGCCCTCGACGACGACACGCTCCGCGCGTTCAACGGGATCGGCGGGTTCTCGCCGGACGGGACGGAGTACGTGATGCACCTCCGCCCCGGCTCCGACGGCCGGCCGGCGCTCCCGCCGCTGCCGTGGACGAACGTGATCGCCAACGAGCACGGCGGGTTCGTCGTCTCGGAGCGCGGCGCGGCCTCGACGTGGGCCGCCAACAGCCGCGAGAATCGGCTGACGCCCTGGGGCAACGACCCCGTCGAGGACCCCGGCGAGGCGCTCTACGTCCAGGACCTCGACGCCGGCACGTTGTGGTCGCCGACGCCCGGCCCGGCCCCAGCCGCCGCGCCGTACGAGGTCCGCCACGGGTTCGGCTACTCGACGTGGCGGACGGTCGTGGACGGCGTCGAGCAGCACACGACGACGTCGCTCGCGCCCGATGCCGCCGCCCGGCTTACCGTCATCCGCCTGACGAACCCGGGCGACCGTCCGCGCCGGCTGGCGGTAACCGCGAGCGCCCGGCTCACGCTCGGCTCGCGCGAGGACGCCCGGCACGTCGTCACCGAGCGCGCTGGCGACGTGCTGACGGCTCGCAATCCGCACCGAGGCGAGTTCTCCGACCGCGTCGCCGTCGCCCGCGCCGTCGCGCAGGGTGCCGACGTGTCGCTCACGGCCGACCGCGCCGCGTTCTTGGGCCGGTTCGGGACGGACGCGGCGCCGCTGGCGCTCGCCGAGGGCGGTCCGCTCGATGGCGCCGTCGGAGCGGGCCGCGACGCCGCCGTGCACCGGGTCGCGCTGACGTTGGCGCCCGGCGAGTCGCAGGAGGTCGCGTTCGTCCTCGGCGAGGCCGCGAGCCGGGAGGAGGCCGACGCGCTGGCCACACGGTTCTCCGAGATCGGCGCCGTGCATGCCGCCATCGGCCGCACCAAAGACTTCTGGCGCGAGACGACCACGGCGCTCCAGATCGAGACGCCCGAGCCGGCGTTCGACTGGATGGTCAACGGGTGGCTGGTCTACCAGAACTTGTCGTGCCGGCTGTGGGGGCGGACGGCGTTCTACCAGAGCGGCGGCGCCTATGGGTTCCGCGACCAGCTCCAGGACACATCCGCGCTCGTTTATGCTCGGCCCGACCTGACGCGCGAGCAGATCGTCCGCAACGCGGCCCACCAGTTCGAGGCCGGCGACGTGCTCCACTGGTGGCACCCGCCGCTCGCCAAGGGCATCCGCACCCGGTTCGCCGACGACCTGCTGTGGCTCCCGCTCTTGGCGTCCGAGTACGTGGCCACGACCGGCGACGGCGGCGTGCTGGACCAAGAGGTCCGCTTCCTGACGGCGCCGCCGCTCGAAGACGGCCAGGACGAGGTGTTCCTCCAGCCCGATGAGGCCGGCACGTCGGCGTCGGTCTACGAGCACGCGGCCCGGGCCATCGACCGGTCGCTCGCCGTCGGCGCGCACGGGCTGCCGCTGATGGGGACCGGCGACTGGAACGACGGGATGAACCGGGTCGGGCGCGAGGGCCGCGGCGAGAGCGTCTGGATGGGGTTCTTCCTCGCGGCGACGCTCGACGCCTTCCTCCCCCACGTCGAGACCCGGGGCGACACGGCCCGCGCCGAGCGCTACCGCCAGCACCGCGCCGACCTGGCGGCGGCCCTCGACGCCGACGGATGGGACGGCGGCTGGTACCGCCGCGCGTTCTACGACGACGGCGCCGTGATGGGCTCGGCGGACAGCGACGAGTGCCAGATCGACGCGCTCGTCCAGGCCTGGGCCGTCTTGTCCGGCGTCGCCCCGGCCGGCCGCGCGGCCCAGGCGCTCGACGCGATGGAACGGCGATTGGTGGACGACGAGGCGGGGATCATCCGCCTGCTCGACCCGCCGTTCGACGTGACGCCGCACGACCCGGGCTACATCCAGGGTTACGTCCCGGGCGTGCGCGAGAACGGCGGCCAGTACACGCACGCGGCGCTGTGGGCCGTCCGGGCGCTCGCCCAAGCGGGACGGTGCGAGCGGGCGGCCCGGCTGCTGGCGGCGCTCAGCCCGGTGAGCCACGCCGACACGCCCGAGGCGGTCGCCGTCTACAAGACCGAGCCCTACGTGATCGCGGCCGACGTCTACGGCGTCGCGCCCCACGTCGGCCGCGGCGGGTGGACGTGGTACACGGGCTCGGCCGGGTGGATGTGGCGCGTCGCCGTCGAGTCCGTCCTCGGGTTCGGGATCGACCGGGGCGAGGCGATCACGCTCGCGCCCTGCGTCCCCGCCGACTGGCCCGCGTTCTCACTCCGCTACCGGCTGCCCGACGGCTCGGGCACGACCTACGCCGTCCACGTCACGCGCGGCGACGCGCCCGGCTTGACGCTCGACGGCGAGCCGGTCGAGGCGGGCGACGGATGGCGCGTGCCGCTCGTCAGGGACGGTGCCGAGCACGACGTCCGCCTGACGCTGTAGCGGAGGGAGGGGTGTGGGAGTATGGGGGGGTGGCGGAAGTGACGACGCCCCGACGTCTCCTGCCCGCTCCACTCCCACACCCCCCACTCCCACGCTCTCCGCTCCTCCCATGCGACTCCTCGCCCTCGCGCTCCTCCTCGCCGGCTGCGCGGTCGGCGCCCGCCTCGACCCGGCGCCGACGCTCGACGTGGTCACGCTCAACGTCTGGCACGACAAGGGCGACGAGCCGGCCCGGCTGGCGGCCATCGCCGACACGCTCGACGCGCTCCGGCCCGACGTGGTCGTCTTGCAGGAGGTGCTCCAGCACGCCGAGCGCGGGCTGGCGAACCAGGCCGAGACCCTCGGTGCCCGACTCGGCTACGCCGTCGTGTTCGCCTCGGTCGACGGGCCGGGCCAGCCGAAGCGCTACGGCAACGCGATCCTGACCCGGCATCCGATCACGGACACGGCGTCGGTCAAGCTCCGCCCGCTCGACGACTACCGCACGGCGGCCTGGGCCCGCCTCGACATCGACGGACGGCCGCTCGACGTGTACGCGACGCACCTCCACCACACAGCCGAGGGCGGCGAGATGCGAGCCGAGCAGGTCGCCGACTTGGTGGCGTTCATCGACCAGACGCGCGGGTCGGGCGCGTGGCTCGCGGCCGGCGACTTCAACGCGCCCGCCGACGCGCCCGAGCTGGCGCCGCTCGCTGGGCGCACGGCCGACGCCTTCGGCACTCTCCACCCGGGCGCCGACGTGTCGACGCTGGTCGAGGCGCTCGGCCACACGCCGCGCCGGATCGACCACGTGTTCGCCGGACCCGGCCTCGACCCCGTCGCCGCGCGCCTGGTCCTGGCCGATCCGCTGGCCGACGGCACCTGGGCGAGCGACCACCGGGGCGTGTGGGCGCGCTTGCAGTGGCCGGCGTCCGACCCGCTCAGCCGGCTCCCTCCTGGAGCGACGCCGCCGACCGTCGGGCGGTTGCCGTGACCTCGTCGGTCGTGGGGATCCGGGGCGCGTCGCCGAGCGCGGCGCCGTTCGAGCCGATGACCTCGCGGTAGAAGGCGGCGCTGTGCTTGGGCGTCCGCTCCAGCGTCTCGAAGTCGACGTGGACGATCCCGAACCGCTTCGACGTCCCCTGGGCCCACTCGACGTTGTCGAGCAGCGACCACGCGAAGTAGCCGCGGACGTCGACGCCGGCCTCGATGGCGTCCTCCACCGCGAGGAGGTGGTCGTGGAGGTAGGCCACCCGCATCGGGTCCGGGACCTCGCCGCCGACGACCTGGGGCGGGTCGTAGAACGCGGACCCGTTCTCGGTGATGAACAGCGGCGTGTCCCCGTACTCGTCCTTCACCCAGACTAAGAGGTCGCGCAAGGCCGGCGCGTAGACCTCCCAGCCCATCTCGGTGTACGGGTGCCGCGTCTGGCGGACGCGCCGGGCCTCCTCCGGCGGGTCGGCGGGGTCGTCGACGATGACGGCGCGCGTGTAGTAGTTGACGCCGAAAAAGTCCGTGTCGGTCTGGATCTCGTCGAGGTCGGCGTCGGCGAAGCCGGGCCACGAGGCGCCGAACACCTCGGGCAGCCCCTCGGGGTACCGGCCGTGGACGACGGGGTCGAGGAAGATCCGGTTCATGTAGGCGTCGGCCCGGGCGGTCGCCGCGACGTCTTCGGGCTTGTCGGTCGCGGCCACCTTGGGCTCCAGGTTGACCGCGAGTCCGACCTGGCCGGCGCCCTCGGCGCGGAGCGCGGCCGTGGCCCGGGCGTGGGCGAGCAGCTGGTGGTGGGCGGCCATCGCCCCCTCGCGGTGGACCCGGTGGCCCGGCGCCAGCCCGCCGCGGACGTAGCCGCCGTCCATCGTCACCCAGGGCTCGTTGAGCGTGATCCAGCGCGTGACGCGGTCGCCCAGGCGCTGGTGGACCACGCGGGCGTAGTCGGCGAGCCAGTCGGCGATGTCGCGGTTGAGCCAGCCGCCGCGGTCGTCGAGGGCCGCCGGGAGGTCCCAGTGGTAGAGCGTCAGCATGGGCTCGATGCCGGCTTGGCCGAGCCGGTCGACCAGGCGGTCGTAGAAGTCGAGGCCCGGCCCGTTGACGGTGCCCGTGCCGTCGGGGAGCACGCGGCCCCAGGCCACGCTGAACCGGTAGGCCTGGAGACCGAGGTCGGCCATGAGCGCGACGTCGCTCGGCATCCGGTTGTAGTGGTCGCAGGCCACGTCGCCGGTCTCGTTGCCGACCATCCGGCCGGGCGTGTCGGCGAACCGTTGCCAGATGCTGGGGCCGGCGCCGTCGGCCAGGGGCGAGCCCTCGATCTGGAACGCGGACGTGGCGGCGCCCCACAGGAAGTCGTCGGGGAAGGGCATGGGGAAGGGGAGAGGGGAGGGGCGTACCGCCCGAGACGCGACGGGGTGCCCCGGGCGTCGGGGGGTTCCCGCCTCGGACTCCTTGCCGGTCCGCCCCTCCCCGCGAGGCGAGCAGGCAGCCCCGCTCAGCGGGCGGACAGGCTGTCCCCTTCCAAGTGTCTAGCCGGCGTCTCAAACCGAACTGGAAGAAACAACAGTCATCCCCGCGCCGGCGGGACCGCGAAGCGAAGGCGCCAGCCAACCCATCCGGTCCGGCTCGTCGGCTGAGCGCCGCCTGGGCCCCCGCCTGCGCGACAGGGCCGGTACCTTCTCATCCACCTACTTGTCATCCCGAGCTCGCGAGGGATCTCAGCGCCGGCGTCGGAGGCCACCGGAGTCGGCACGGCAAGTCTCCATCGTCCGAGTTGAGATCCTTCACTGCGTTGGCTGCGCCGTCGCTTCGCGGTCAGGATGACAAATCTGGAGGGCTTGAGGTAGGACGTAACAGCCCTGTCGCCTGCGCGGGGATGACTCATCTTATTTGTGGAGTCGACGAGAACGTAGCGGCCCTGCTGCGGGCGAGAGGCCGGGAGCCGGCGGCTCCGCTCAGGACAAGCTCCGCGACCTGCCGGAACGCGGGGGGCCAAGCGAGCATACGCCGACCCCGCAGGGCACGGCGTCGGCCCCGCCGGCGGGCGGGTGCGTCGGCTATCTTGCCGCTCCCACCGTCCCGGGCTGACGTCCCCCCGTGCCCCCCCCCGAGACACCCGCCGACCCCGAGCCGGGCCCGACGCCGCTCGACCCCGACGCCCGCCCCGCGCCCGTCGGCGATGGGCCGGCCGGCCCGGACGGGGAGCCGTCGCTCCGGGCCCACCTCGCCGAGCTGTGGCACCGGGTCCCGTTCGCCGCCCGGTGGGCCGCCGTCGGCGCGGCGCTCGTGCTGCTGGCCCTCGCCGTCGTGCCGCCGGTGATCGAGGCGACCGAGGGGCCGACCGAGGAGGAGCTGCTGGCCCAGGCCGCGCGCGACCGGGCCCAGTGGGCCACGTTCCGCCGCCAGTCGCCGGTGCCGCTCGGCACCGCGCCGGTCACCGACGCGCTCGGGCCCGGCGACGCCGAGCGCTCCGACGACCGCTACGCCGACTACTACGTCCACCAGGCCGACAGCGTCGCGTTCTCGGTCTTGGTCACGTCCGACGCCTTCGCGCCCGACGTGGCCGTCCGCGGGCCCGACGGCCGGACGGTCGCGGCCTCGGACCTGCTCCAGACCGACACCCGCGCCGAGGTCGACGGGCTCCGGGGGCCCGGCCGGTTCGAGGTCGTGGTCACGTCCCGGGACGTGGGCGCGACCGGGGCCTACGAGGTGGCCGTCCTGCCCGCTCGCCCGGCCGACTCGGTCTACGTCGACGGCGAGGCCCGGCTCGACACGCTCGGCGGCGGGCCCCGCCGGGCCGGCCGGTTCGAGCGGATCTACGGGATCGCGACCGACACCGACCTGCCCGTCGTCGTCCGCGTCGTGTCGTCGGCGTTCCGGCCCCGGATCCAGCTGATCGGCCCGAACGGCCAGGTCCGCGACGCCTCGTGGTCGCTCGAGCGGACGGCCCAGGGCGACAGCCTCTACGGCGTCGTGGCGCGGTACCTCCCGGGCTGGGAGGCCCCGTACCGGCTGCTCGTGAGCTCGGAGGGGCCGGGCGAGACGGGCCCGTTCGCGCTCGACGCCCGGAGCGTCCCCGTCCGCGACCTCGCCCTCGGCGACGCCGGCGAAACGCAGACGTTGGGCGACGGGAGCTGGCTCCGCGACGGCCGCTACCTCGACACCTACCGGGTCCGGATCCCGTCCGACCGCCGGACGACCGTCCGCGTCGAGTCCGACGAGTTCCCGCCGGCCGTCCGGATCTGGCGCGTCCAGCGCCAGGCCCGCTCCGACGTCGCCGAGGCCCTCAACCCCGACGGCGCCGCGGCCGCCGAGATCGAGAGGGAGCTCGACCCGGGCGAGTACTTCGTCGAGGTCACGTCGGGCGAGGTGGACGATGACGACGACCGCCCCGCACGGGACGATCCCAAGCCGGACGGGCCACTCGGGGGCGAGTACGCCGTCACCGTCCGCGCCGAGCCGCTCGAGCCGCCCGAGCCGCCGCCGTCCACCGGCGACAGCCCGGCGCCGTCGGGCACGCGCGTGTTCGCGACCGAGGTCCGGCGGACCGGCGAGAGCGGCGGGAGCACGTTCGAGGTCGGCGTGACGAACGTGGCCATCTCGTACCCCGGCACGAGGCAGACGCGCGTCCAGCTCAGCGTGACTGTCCGCTCGGTCGACTACACCGGCAACTGGGCGCCGTGGGAGAGCTTCGCCCGCCAGGCCTACGTCGTCGACGACCGGGGCCGGCGGTACGAGGCGGCCGTCGGCGAGAGCGCGAGCCCGTCGGGGCCGTCGGCCGAGCCCGGCACGGCCCGGCGCGGGACCGTCGTGTTCTACTACCCCGAGGCCGTCGGCGCGCTCGAGCGCGTCGTCCTGGTCGCCTCCATCGGCGAGCGGACGCTGACGCTGCCGATCCCCGTCCCGTAGGGCGCGGACCGTCGGACGTGGGAGGCGACGAGCCGTCGAACCCAGGCCGGACGAGCCGGGTACGCCTCACGCCTCACGCCTCACGCCTCACGCCTCACGCCTCATGCTCGTCCTCGTCACCGGCGCCTCGCGCGGCATCGGCGCCGCCGTCGCCCAGGCGTTCGCCGCTCGCGGGGCCCGCCTCGCGCTCGTGGCCCGCGACGCCGACGCCCTCGCGGCCGTCGCCGAGCGGTGCGCCGAGGCCGGCGGGGAGGCCCGCGCGTTCCGCTGCGACGTCACCGACGCCGACGCCGTCGAGACGATGGCCACCGCCGTCCGCGACTGGGCCGGCACGCCCGACGTGGTCGTCAACAACGCGGGGCACTTCGAGCCGGGCGGGCTGCTCGAGACGTCGCCTGAGGCGTTCCGCCGCCAGCTCGACGTCAACGTCGTCAGCGCGTTCCTGGTCACGCGGGCGTTCCTGGGGGGGATGCTGGCGCGCGGCTCGGGCCGGGTCCTGATGATGGGCTCGGTCGCGTCCGTGCGTGGCTACCCTGGCGGCTCGGCATACGGGGCGGCCAAGCACGCGCTGCTGGGGCTGGCGCGGGCCGTGCGCGAGGAGACGAAGGGGACCGGCGTCTCGGTGACGACGCTGCTGCCCGGCGCCACGCGGACCGGCTCGTGGGACGGCACCGACCTCCCCGACGACCGGTTCATCCCGCCCGACGACGTCGCCCGGGTCGCCGTCGAGGTGGCCACGCTGTCGGGACGGACCGTCGTGGAAGAGGTCCTCTTGCGGCCGGACGCGGGGGACATTTAGGGCTCGCTGCGCTCGCGGAACGGGAGACGAGGAACGGGGAACGGGCAGGCGGTGTCGTTGAGTGCCGAGGTCGCCGTGCCACGTGCCGTCCGCTCTGCCACTGGCTGCTCCCCACTGATCATCGGCCCATCCCCCGATCCCATGCCCGACGTCCGCCACGACACCGACCAAAACCGCTTCGCCGCCGACGTCGAGGGCGGCACGGCCGAGCTCCGGTACCAGCGCCGCGACGGCGCGCTCGTCTTCGTCCACACGTTCGTGCCGGAGCCGTCGCGGGGGCAGGACGTGGGCGAGGCCCTCGTCGAGGCCGGGCTGGCGTACGCCCGGGAGAACAAGCTCGGCGTCGTCGCCCAATGCCCGTACGTGGCCCACTACGTCGAGACGCACCCCGAGGCGCAGGACCTCGTCGCGTGACCGAACGGCGGCCGACGGGGAGCTACCGGACGGCGGTCACGCTGGCGACCTCCGTCCCGCCTGCCGTCGTCGCACGGACGAGGTAGCGGCCGGCCCCGAGCCCGCCGACGTCGAGCGAGCGCGTGGTCTCGCCGGCGGCGGCCGACCACGTGTCCAGGAGCACCGTCCGCCCGAGCACGTCGACCACCTCGATGCGGACAGGGCCCGGCGTGCGAACTCCGAGGTGGACCGTCATCCGGCCGCGCGTGGGGTTCGGCCCGAGCCGGAGGGTGGGCCCGGCGCTCGTGCCGCCGTCGGTCGCCGCCGCGCCGACCTGGACGAGCCGGACGGCGTCGACCACGACGTAGGCCGGGCTCGTGGTCCCGGTCGCGTCGTCGGTCACGGCCAGGCTGTCGCCGGGGCCGAGGTCGAACCGGCCGAGCGGGTTCCACCGCCCGTTGCCCGCCGCCGTGGTCTGGTCCACGCGGATCGTCCGGCCCTCGCCGCCGTGGTAGACCGTGAACGGCGTGTCGGAGGCCCGGTTCGGGGCCGCCGTCCACCACGCCTCGACGTCGTAGACGCCCGCGTCGATGCCGTCGAAGGTGAAGGTGGCCCGGTCGGCTCCCGTCCCCGTCGCGCTGAGCCGCGACGGGGTGCCCCCGACGAAGGGGCGGTTGGCGCTGTCGGCCCAGTCCCCGACCTCGCGGTAGGTCGCGCCGGCGTTGTCGAAGACGGTCTCGTTGGGGAGCGGCGGGCGGACGATCCGGAGCGCGGAGACGACGGGCCGCGACGAGGCCACCAGCCCGACGCCGCCGGCCTGGAGCGCCGTCGACCCCCCGCCGTCCAGGTTGAGCGCCTCGACCGCGCCCAGGTCGACGAGGAGGTCGGCCAGGGCGGGGAGCGTGAGCCCGTTCGCCTCGGCGACGGCCACGATCAGCAGCTCGCCCGTGGCCGTGTAGCCGACCGCCGTCCGCGCGCGCGCCGAAGTCGTGTCGACGCCCGACCCACCGAAGAACACCTCTTCCGTCCACGTCAGCCGCGCCTGGCCGTCCTGGACCAGGACCGGCCCGCCTCCGATGGCCGTCGCGACGTCCCACGGCGCCCCGCCCGGCGGGTCCGCCGCCGTGGGCCGGGGCTGCGGGGCCCCGGGCGCGTTCGGGCTGGGGGCGGGATACGCGTAGGTGGTGCCGTCGAGCGTGTAGACCCAGGCCACGTCTGGCGCCCCCGTCGCGCTCAGGCCGAACGCGCCGCGCGTCGGGTAGAACGTCGTCCCGCTCCGAGTCAGCGCCGCGATGGTCGGGACGAGCGTCTGGCCGTCGTCGAGGACCAGGCTGAACGACTGGGTCCCGCCGAAGTAGCCCCCGTTGACGGCCACGAGGACGTCGGCGTCGGCCGCGAACGAGGCGACCGTCTCGCTCCCCTCGTCCGAGAGGACGGCCTCCAGCGCCCAGTCGTCGGCCCCCAGGTCGGCCCGGACGAGCGACGCGAACAGCGGCGTGCTGGCGCGCGTGACGTCGAACACGCGGACCGACGGGGGCAGGCCTTCCTCGGCGTCGGGCCGAGGCGTGAGCGTGAGCGCCTGGGCCGCCGCGAGGGCGGGGAGGAGCGCGAGGCAGGCCGCGAGGCTGGGGCGGAGCAAGCGGGGCATGGGCGGGGCGGAAGCGGACCGCCAACCTAGCGCACCGGCGGCTCGGGCCGAGGTCGCCGGGCCGGGGAGTCCCTGAGCGGCGCGGCGGCGCGGAACCGCGGGGCCGCCCGGGGCGAACGACCGCGCCATGCCCGACTCCGCCGCGCTCCTCCTCGTCGACCTCGTCAACCCGTTCGACTTCGACGGGGCCGAGGCCCTGCTCGAACGGGCGGGCCCGGCCTTCGAGGCCGTCGCCGACCTCGCCCGCCGGGCCCGCGCGGCCGGCGCCCCCGTCGTCTACGTCAACGACAACTTTACCCGGTGGACCGAGTCGTTCGACGCGCTCGTCGAGCGGTGCACGGCCGACGACGCGCCGGGCCGCGCGGTCGTCGCCCGGGTGCTCCCGGCCGAGGGCGACTACCACGTGCTCAAGCCGATGCACTCGGGGTTCTACCAGACCCCGCTGGCCCACTTGCTCGGCGAGCTCGGCGTCGGCCGCGTCGTGCTGGCGGGCGTGGCCACCGACATCTGCGTGCTCGCGACGGCCATGGACGCCCGGATGCGCGACCTCGACCTCGTCGTCCCGCGCGACGCCTGCGCGGCCGAGACCGACGACGCCCACGACGCCGCGCTCGCCTACTTCCGCCGCGTCCTCCACGCCGAGACGCCCCTCGCCGCCGACGTCGCGTTCGGGTCGGAGGACGGCTCCGACGGAGAGTAGACGGGCTCGCGAGCCGCCGACGGGACCGCCTATGACCGATCTCCCCGACCTCGGCGTCCCCCTCCGCTCCCGGTTTGTCGCCGGCGCTGGCGTCCGGCTCCACGTCGTCGAGGCCGGGCCGGAGGACGGGCCGCTCGTGCTCCTGCTCCATGGGTTCCCCGAGCTCTGGCTCGGCTGGCGGGCGCAGATCCCGGCGCTGGCGGCGGCCGGCTTCCGCGTCTGGGCGCCCGACCAGCGCGGCTACAACCGCTCCGACGCCCCGCCCGACATCGCCGCCTACGCCTTGGACCGGCTGGTGGACGACGCCCTCGCCTTGCTCGACGCGGCCGGCGCGGACCGGGCCCGCGTCGTCGGGCACGACTGGGGCGCCGCCGTCGCGTGGTGGCTGGCCGTCCGCGAGCCCGAGCGGGTCGAGCGGCTGGCGGTCCTCAACGTGCCGCACCCGGTGGCCTTCCGGCGGTTCTTGCGCCGGCCGTCCGTGCAATGGCTGAAAAGCTGGTACGTCGGGTTCTTCCAACTCCCCGCGTTGCCGGAGGTCGCGCTCCGCCGCTTCGGTGCGGCCGGCCTCCGCGCGACCAGCGCCCCGGGGACGTTCTCCGACGCCGACCTGGCGCGCTACCGCCGGGCGTGGGCCCGGCCCGGCGCCGCGCGCGGGATGCTCGGGTGGTACCGCGCCGCCGCCCGCTACGGCCTGGGCGACCCGGCCCTCGACCCGCCCGTCCGCCCGCCGACGCTGGTCCTGTGGGGCGACGCCGACGCCGCCCTCGACGCCCGCCTGGCCGAGCGGTCGCTCGCGCTCTGCGCCGACGGCCGGCTCCGGCGGTTCCCCGGCGTCTCGCACTGGGTCCAGCACGAGGCGGCCGACGCGGTCAACGCCGAGCTGCTGGCGTTCTTGGGCGCGCCGCGCGCGGAGGCCACCGCTGCCCGTCCGTAGGGGCGACTCCGTAGGGGCGACTCGCCGAGTCGCCCCTACCGCGACCTTCCAACCGGATCTGGTATCAGTCGAGCACGCGGACCGAGAGGTGCGACGGGTGCTCCGGCGACAGCATCACGCGGTGCGTGGCCCGCTGGAAGTCGGCCTCGGTCGCCTGATGGATGGGCATGAACCGCTGGGGGTTCCGGTCGACCATCGGGAACCACGAGCTCTGGACCTGGACCATCATCCGGTGGCCGCGGCGGAACGTGTGGGCCACGTCCTGCATGTCGAATGAGACCTCGGCCACCTCGCCGGGCACGAACGGGACCGGGTCCGAGAAACTCTCCCGGAACTTGCCCCGCATCACCTCGCCGCGGACGAGCTGCTGGAACCCGCCCATCGGGACCGAGCAGTCGCCGTCGGGCAGCTCGCACTCGGCGTCGCCGGGGTAGACGTCGATGAGCTTGACCACGAAGTCGGCGTCGGTGCCGGTCGTGGTCACGAAGAGGGTCGCGCCCAAGTCGCCTGCGAGGGTCACGTCCTGATCGAGCACGGGCGACGTGAACACCAACACGTCGGGCCGGGTGCTGGCGAACCGCTGGTCCTGGACCACGTAGCGGTCGTCGCGTCGCACGACGACCTGGGGCGTGTGGGGGACGGGCTTGAACGGGTCCGAGACGTACTCGGCGAACAGGCCCGGCGTGCTCGGCGCGTCGAAGCCCAGGCCGCCGTCGGGCTGGAGAAAGAGGCTCTGCTCGCGAGAGGCGCGGGGCGGCCACGCATCGAAAAAGCGCCACTGGTCGGCGCCGGTCACGAAGACGGACGCCTCGTGGAGGTCGGGGTCGCCGTCGCCCTTGAGGAAGGCGTCGAAAAAGCGGGCCTCCAGGTTCTCGCGGTAAAAGACCGCCGTCTGCTGGCCGAACCAGAGGTCGCCGTAGCGGTCGCCGTCGCCGCGGGCCCAGCCGCCGTGCCACCACGGGCCCATGACCAGGAACGATGGCGTGTCGTTGTGGTCTTGGACGGCGTGGTACGTCTTGAGCGGGCCGTAGAGGTCCTGGGCGTCGAACCATCCGCCGGTGACGAGCACGGCCGGGCCCACGTCGCGCACGTGGGGGAGCGGCGTCCGCGCCTGCCAGTAGGCGTCGTAGGTGTCATGCGTTAGGATCTCCTGCCACAGGTCGTTCTCGCCGTCGAAGAACCGCTCGTTGACGGTCGCGAGGGGCCCGAGCCCGAGGTACCAGTCGTAGCCGTCGGGCGTGCCGTAGTCGCTGTAGCTCGGCGCCCGCTCGGTCGTCGGCTCCGGCCGGGGGGCGCCGTACGACGAGACGAAGCTGAACGTGGCCTGGAGCTGGAACGCCCCGTTGTGGCGGCGGTCGTCGCCGATCCACCAGTCGGTGACGGGCGCCTGCGGCGAGACGGCCCGGACCGCCGGGTGCGCGTCGATGAGCGCGTGCGTCGCGTAGAACCCGGGCGCCGAGATCCCCCAGACGCCGACGCGCCCGTTGTTCGGCGTGTTCTCCACCAGCCACGCGACCGTGTCGTAGGTGTCGGTGCTCTCGTCGACGTCGCCCGCCGCTTTGTTGGGGATGTGCGGGCGGACGGCCACGAACTCTCCTTCGGACATCATCTTGCCGCGGACGTCCTGGTACGCGAACACGTAGCCGTCGCGCATCAGCCGCTCCGACGGACCGAGGCTGGACTTGACCTCGTCCGGCCCGTAGGGGCCGACGCCGTAGGGCGTCCGCTGGAGCAGGATCGGGTGCTCGCCCGTCGCGCCCTTCGGCGTGTAGACGACGGTGAACAGGCGGGCCCCGTCGCGCATCGGGACCCGGTGCTCGGTCTTGGTGTAGTGCTGGCGGACCCAGTCGTCGTCGGGCTGGGCGGTGGCGGCGGTCGTGAGCACGAAGAGGAAGGCGGCGAGGCGTCGGGCCGTCGGCATGGAGCGGGTGGGGGAGGGGCCGGAAGGTACCGGACGGGCCGGGCCAGGCGACGCCGCTCCGTTCCGTTGCCGAGTCGCCGGGTGGGGCCGAAGAGCGGGCGGAAGAACCCGGCGACGGCGGGCCGCCCACCGGGCCGTACGTTGGCCGGCCCGACGCCTCCCCCGGCCGACGCCCCCTCCTGCCCTCCATGACGACCCGCACCCTCCACACGCCGGACGACACCGAGTGGACGCTCGCCGAGGCGTCCGTCGGCACCGACGCCGAGCGCGAGGACGCCGCCGCCGACGGCACCGTCCCGGTCGTCGCCACGCCCAGCGGGGGCGCCCAGTCGGTCCGGCTGGAGCTGGCGCCGGACTGGGAGACGATGGACGACGCCGCGCTGGCCGACGCCGTCGGGGCCGCCCGCTGACCGGCCGCCGCGGTCCCGGGCGCCGCTAGCTTCCGGCCATGTCCGACGACCTTTTCGCCGCCGCCGCCACGGCCCGCCAGCGCGCCAGCGCCCCGCTCGCCGACCGGATGCGCCCGCGCACATTGGACGAGTACGTCGGCCAGGGCCACGTGCTGGCCGAGGGCTCGCTGCTCCGCCGCGCCATCGTCGCCGACCGCGTGACGTCGCTCATCCTGTTCGGGCCCCCGGGGACCGGCAAGACCACGCTGGCGCGGATCATCGCGAACACGACGCGAAAGCACTTCGCCAGCCTCAACGCCGTGCTCGCCGGCGTCAAGGACATCCGCGACCAGATCGGGGCGGCCCAAGAGCGGCTCCGCCTCCACGGCCAGGGCACCATCCTGTTCGTCGACGAGGTCCACCGGTTCAACAAGGCCCAGCAGGACGCGCTGCTGCCCCACGTCGAGAACGGGACGGTCACGTTCGTCGGGGCGACGACCGAGAACCCGTTTTTCGAAGTCAACAAGGCGCTGGTGTCGCGCAGCCGGATCTTCGAGCTGCGGACGCTGGCGGAGGCCGACCTCCGATCTGTCGTCGCGCAAGCGCTCGCCGACGACGAGCGCGGCTACCGCCGCCTCGACGTGCAGATCGACGACGACGCGCTCGACCACCTGGTGAGCACCGCCAACGGCGACGCGCGGAGCCTGCTCAACGCGCTCGAGCTAGCCGTCGAGACGACCGAGCCCGATGCCGACGGCCGAGTCCACGTGACGCTGGCCGTCGCCGAGGAGTCGATCCAGCAGCGGGCCGTCCTCTACGACAAGGACGGCGACGCCCACTACGACACCGTCTCGGCCTTTATCAAGTCGATGCGCGGCTCGGACCCCGACGCGGCGCTCTACTGGATGGCCCGGATGATCTACGCCGGCGAGGACCCCCGCTTCGTGCTCCGGCGGATGCTCATCTTCGCGTGTGAGGACGTCGGGCTGGCCGACCCGAACGCGGTCCGCCAGGCCGTCGCCTGCCTGGACGCCTTCGAGTTCGTGGGGATGCCGGAGGGCCGGTTCATGCTGGGCCAGCTCTGCGTCTACCTCGCGACGGCGCCCAAGTCGAACTCGGGCTTCGCGTTCTTCTCGGCCCTGGAGCACGTGGCCAACGAGCGGACGGAGGACCCGCCGAACGCGCTCAAGGACGGCTCGCGCGACAAGAAGGGGCTCGGCCACGGCGCGGGCTACAAGTACCCCCACGCCTACCGCGACCACTACGTCCCGGAGCAGTACCTCCCGGGCGGGATGCAGGGGACGTACTTCTACGAGCCCTCGGACCAGGGCTACGAGGCGCGGCTGGCGGTCCGGCTCGACCAGCTCCGCCAGCGGGACGCCGAGGAGTCAATCGAGAAGCGTGTTCAGCGCTACGCCGAGGGCGACGCCGCCGGGCCGTAGGTCGCCTCGAGCTGGGCGATCCCGTCGGGGTCGCCCAGGATGGTCAGCCGGTCGCCGGCGCGCAGGACCGTCGCCCCGCCGGGCACCGTGATGGCCCCGTCACGGTGGACGAGCGCGATCAGGACCCCGCTCGGCAGGCGGACGTCGCGGAGCGCCCGGCCGACGAGCGGCGCCGTCGGGCCGCCGTCGTCGCGGACGGTGAGCGCGAGGAACCGGTCGTTGTGGAGCAGCACCTCCTTCAGGTCCTGCTCGGTCTCGGCCGCACGCCAGTCGTCAAGGAACGGGGGCTCGTCGATCCGGCTGGCCAGGCTCGCCAGCGTCCGGAGGTGGCGGCCCGGCGGCTCCTGGGGGCTCAGCAGGAAAAAGACGGCGTGGACCGTCCGGTCGGCGTCGGCCTGCGCGTCGCCCGTCGTGTCGACGCGGACGGCGAGCCCGGCCTGGGACCGGACGATGACGAGCTCGGGTCGGTCGACCTCGGGGAGCCGGAGGTGGGGGAGGGCCACGCCGTGCGAGACCGGCGTCGCGCCCGTCCGGGAGCCGTCGAGGAACGCCCGCTCGATCCGGGCCTGGGGCAGGCCGGCCCGCTGCGCCAGCCGCCGCGCCGCGTCCCGGGCGACCGTCTCGAAGTCGGTCCCGCCGCCGACGTCGAGGACGGCCGCGCGCGTGACCAGGTGCTCGAACGGCGTCTCGTCCCGGAGCCCCTTCTCCTTCAGGATCGTCCGGAGCTCCGAGTCGAGCCCCTCGTAGCGCGACCGGCCCAGCCGCTCGAACAGGTGGTACACGGCGCCGGCCCGCTGGACGCGCGGGCTGTCCTTGACGTACCACACGTACCACGCCACGCCGCCGGCGATCATCAGGACCGACAGGCCGATGGCGAACCCGCCGAGCTCCGCGATCAGCACGACCGGCGTTACGACCCCGACGATCTGGACCCACGGGTACCACGGACTCCGGTAGCCCGGCACGTAGCTCGGGATCCGACTCTCGCGCATCACGATCACGGCCACGTTGAGCAGCCCGAACAGCAGCAGCTGGAACGCGCTCGCCAGCTTGGCGATGGCCTCGACGTCGAGCGCCACGATGACCACCACCATCAGCACCGTCGTGACCACGACGGCCGGGACCGGCGTCCCGAACCGGCCGACCGACCCCAGCCGCTCGGTCACCAGCCCGTCGCGGGCCATAGCGAGGGGGTACCGGCTCGCGGACAGGATGCCGGCGTTGCCCGTCGAGGCGAACGCGGCGATGGCCGCGGCCACAATCAGGCCCAGCCCCCACGGCTCCGGGAGCCAGGTGAAGAACTTCTCGGCCGCCGTCGCGACCGGGGTCAGGTCGCTCCGCAACTCCGACGGGTCGAGCACGGCGATCATGATGAACACGCCGACGCAGTAGATAAGCGTCGCCGTGGCCAGCGACAGGAACATCCCGAGCGGCAGGTTCCGGTCCGGGTCCTGGACCTCCTCCGCGACCGACGCCACCTTCGTCAGCCCCGCGTACGACACGAACACGAGCCCGACCGTCGCCAAGAGCCCCTCGGCCCCGAACGGGAGGAACGGCGTGAACTGGCGCTCGACGTTCGCCGCGCCCAGGCTCGCGACCTCGACCAGCCCCTGGGCCACGAAGAACACCAGCACGCCCACCAACACCGTGACCAGCACTCGCTGGAGCCCGCTCGTCTCCTTCGCCCCGACCACGTTGAGCACGCCGAACGCGACCGTCAGCGCGACGGCCAGCGGCTTGACGGGGATGTCGACGAAGAACACGAGGTATGCCCCCATCCCGACGAGCGCGAACGCGCTCTTGAGCACCAGCGCCAGCCACGTCCCGATCCCGCCGACGGTCCCGGCGAGCGGCCCCAGGCTCCGGTCGAGGAAGTAGTACGCCCCGCCCGCCTTCGGCATGGCCGTCGAGAGCTCGGCGGCCGAGAACAGGGCCGGCAGGATGAACACGCCGGCCAGGAAGTACGCCAGCACCGTCGCCGGGCCGGCCTGGGCCGTCGCCAGCCCGGGCAGCAGGAAAAAGCCGGAGCTGAACATGGCCCCCGTGCTGATCGCGTAGACGTCGAACAGCGTCAGCTCTTTCTTGAGGCGGGGAGCGTCGGCGGGGAGGGGTGAGGACACGTCGGCGGGCACGGCGGAGGGGGGAGGGCACGCCATAGATACCCACGGGGCTTGGCCCGAGGGCCTATCCTCCGCCGGAACCGGCCACCGAGCCGGGTCGTGGGCTCATCTTTTGACCGTTCCGCCTCGTTCCTCCCGCCACCCCGCCGGTATGCGACGCTTCGCTACACTCGTTCTTTCTCTTCTCGTCCTCGCGCCCGCCGCGTTTGCGCAGTCGGTCGCTCCGCCCACAGCGGCCTCGTTCACCGACCGCGCTCGAGTAGAGGCCCGCCGTGTGGTGGCGGACACGCTCTACAGCCAGATCGATCAGGGCGGCAGCTTCTCCGGGTTCGGCCTGTCCAACGATTTCGCGACGGCGACGAACGTCGCCTTCGACAGCTACATGGCCGACGACTTC
The DNA here is from genome assembly GCF_965213695.1 of Rubrivirga sp. Classification (GTDB taxonomy): domain Bacteria; phylum Bacteroidota; class Rhodothermia; order Rhodothermales; family Rubricoccaceae; genus Rubrivirga. The sequence continues at coordinate 1,141,596 of NZ_OZ243912.1, forward strand.
ACGGTCCCGGCCGGCGAGACGTGGCGGGTCGCCGAGGTGGTCATCGGCGGATTCTACGTGGGCCGTGCCCGCCGACGGGTTCGGGGCGACGGCCAGGACCAGCGCGCCCGGCCCACCCTCGGCCGCCGTGTTCAGGTCGACGGTGACCGAGACGGTGCCCGTGGCCTCGGCTGTCCCGTCGGAGACGGTGAACGTGAACGTGTCCTCGCCCTCGAAGCCCGCGTCGGCCGTGTAGAGGACGACGTCGGCGCGGCGGCGGCCCGTCCCGTCGTCGCCGACGGTGGCCGTGCCGTGGGCCGGGTCCGAGACGGCCGTGATCGAGAGGGCGTCGCCGTCGGCGTCGGTGACGTTGGCGAGGACGTCGATGGTCGTCGTCTCGCCGGCGGTGGCCGTCGCCGTGACGGTCCCGTCGATGGTCGGGGCGCTGTTGGCGCCGCCGCCGCAGCCGCTGCCGGGGCAGGTGTAGCTCGCGGCGTAGATCTCGGTCGTCCCCTGCGGCGTCTGGACCTCGTTGCTCTGCGCCGTCGCGCCGACGTCGGGGTCCCGGGTGGCCCAGGAGTAGACGGTGAACACGGCCGAGCCGCCGGCGACCGTCACCGTCGTCCGGAACTCGATCATGAGCGCCTCCGCCGAGCCGTCCGGCGTGACGAGCGTGCCCGCGCCGACGACCTCCGTCCGGAAGTCGGTGGTGGTCGTGATCTGCCCGGCGGGGCCGGCGTCGATGGTCGAGGTCGTCTGGTCCGTCGTGACGCTCCCGAACGAGAGGGGGAACGTGAGCTGCTGGAGCCCGTCGGGCTCGTAGCGGACGACCTCGTCGGTCCCGCTCGGCGAGGTCGCAGCCGGCTTGAACACGCCGAGCGAGACGTACTGGTCGTCCGTGACGTCGGCGTAGGCGTACCCGTCGTCGTTGTCGGCCCCGTCCGGCGAGTCGTTGAGGAGGGCGTAGGTGGCCGCCGGGAAGTTGGAGGCGCCGGGCAGGCCGGCGACGTCGCCGTCGCGGTAGACCGTGAACGTGGTCTCGAACGTCTCCGGGTAGGTGATCGTTGTGAAGTCCCACGTCTGGCCCTGGCCACGGAGGGCGACGAGCGCGTCGATCCGGGCCCGGTCGTCGGCGGGGACGGACTCTCCGGTGGTCGCGTTGAACCGGGTGACGGTCTCGCCGGAGTCCGCGAAGTCGTAGAAGTCCTGGAAGGTGAACGTGATCTGGGCGCTCGCGGGCGCCGCGAGCAGGACGGCCGCGAGCGCGGCCACGGAGAAGCAACGGGTCATGTCGGTGGAAGGGGGGAGCCGCAGCCTAGCGGCTCCCCACTCGCTCGGCCTCCCCTCCGCCGGGGAGGCCCGCCGATTCCCCCGCCCGCTACCGGACGGCGATCCCCTCGCTCGTCTCCGCCGCCCGCCGCGCCCCCTCCGCCGTGGCCGGCACGGCGGCATCGGTCAGCTCGTAGTGGAGGACCGCAGCGGGCCGGTAGACCGCGTCCTCGCCGCTGCCCGATTTGAGCGAGACCAGGGAGATCTCGAGAGCTACCGGCCCGAGCGTGGACGAGAGCTGGTCGCGCGTCACCGGCATTGGGTCGATGGGGCCTCGGACGGACGCGCTGAACTCGATCCGCTTCCACGTGCGGTCGTACTGGCGCACCGCGACGGTCTTGGTCGGGAGCTCGAACGAAGCGTCGTCGTCCACCAGCGCGGCCGAGACAACATCGGTCTCGAAGAACGGCACGCCCTCGTCCACGCCGATGGCATAGACGCGCTCGGCCTCCTCTGGCGTCGTCCTCCAGCGGTAGAGCCCGTCCTCGCGGTTGGTGAACCACGAGAACCCGTCGAACACGCAATGGGCGAGCCCGCGCGTCGTCTCGATGAGGACCCACCGCTCCCCGGCGACGACCGTGTCGCGCGTGATCGCCAGCTCGAGAGACCGCGTGCCGGGCGTGATGCGGAGCGTGTCCCGGGCGCGTCCGTCGGCGTCGTAGCTGACCGAGTAGGTCGCGGCGAGGGTCCACTCGGTGCCGACGGCGAGCGGCAGGACCGGCGGCGGCGCGGCGGGCGGGTCGATGGCGGCCGTCGAGTCGCAGCCAGCGAGGACGACGACGACGACGAGCGAGAGGAGGCTACGGGACCGCATGGGCGGGAGGGCGGAGTGAACAGGTGTAGCCGTCGGTCGTCTGGCGTTCGGGGCGGGTGGCGCAGGGCGGGTTAGATACGTCCGCATCCGTCGGGCGTCAAGCCGTTCGCGCGCGCCCTGGCGCTCGTCGGCCACGTCGGCAGGCAGGGGAATCACGACGTCCGGCGGTGTGGGCCGGGGCTACCATGCGACATGCAGATCGAACACGCCCGCCTCGGCGAGTTCGCCGCCGCGCTCCGCCCCCGGATCGCGGGCGACCTCCGGCTCGACGCGCTCTCGACGGCGCTCTACGCCACCGACGCCTCGCTCTACCGCGAGCCCCCGCTCGGCGTGCTCATCCCGAAACACGTCGACGACGTCCAGGCGGCGATCGAGGAGGGCGCCCGGTTCGGCGTCCCCATCGTCGCGCGCGGGTCGGGGTCGAGCCTGGCCGGCTCGGCGGTCTCGGCCGGGCTCGTCGTCGACACGACGAAGCACCTGAACGAGATCGTCGCCGTCGACCCGGAGGCCCGGACGGCGACCGTCCAGCCGGGCGTCGTCCTGGACGACCTCAACCGGGCCGCGGCCACGTGGGGGCTGACGTTCGGGCCGGACCCCGCGTCCTCGAACCGGGCCACCCTCGGGGGGATGCTCGGGACGAACGCGACCGGCACGCATTCCATCCAGTACGGCTCGGTCGTCGACTGGGTCGAGGCCGCCGACGTGCTCCTGGCCGACGGGACGCCGGCCACCTTCGGCCCGCTCGACGCCGCCGGGTGGATCGCCAGGACGAAGGTGGGCGGGACCGAGGGCGAGGTCGTCCGCCGCGTCGACGCGCTCCTCCGGGTCCACGAGCACGCGATCCGCCAGGACACGCCGCGGTGGTGGCGCCGCGCCGGCGGCTACCGCCTGGAGCGGATGGTCGAGGCGCCCGAGGTCGACCGCGGGCCGGGGCGGGCGTGGGACGGCACGCGCAACCTGGCCGCCCTCCTCGCCGGGTCGGAGGGGACGCTGGCGTTCGCGACCGAGATCACCCTCGCGCTGACCGAGCGGCCGCCGCACGCGGCGCTCGGCGTGGTCCACTTCGAGTCGCGGGCGTCGGCGCTCGAAGCGGTCGCGGGCATCATGGAGACGGGCCCGACGGCGGTCGAGCTGTTCGACCGGATCGCGCTCGCGCGGGCGCTCGACGTGACCGAGTACGCGCCGAAGCTCCACTTCGTCCAGCGCGGGACGCACGGCGAGCTGCCGGCGGCGCTCCTGATCGTCGAGTACAGCGGCGCGTCGCTGGCGGCGTGCCGCGACGGGCTGGCCGGGCTGCGGCGCCACCTCGGGCCGGGCGCCGTCATCACGGACCTGGAGGACGAGACGCGGATGGCCGACGTGTACGCGGTCCGCAAGGTGGGGCTGGGGCTGGCGATGAGCGCGCGGCTCCCGGTCCAGGCCGCCGCCATCATCGAGGACGCGGCCGTCCCCGTCGAGCACCTGCCGGCCTACATCCGCGAGCTGGAAGCCGTGCTGGCCGAGTGGGACGTCGACGCGGTCGCCTACGCGCACGCGAGCGCGGGCTGCCTGCACGTCCGCCCGTTTTTGGACCTGCGCCGGCCGCGCGACGTCGAGGCGCTGGAGGCCGTGGCCCGGGGCTCAGCCCGGCTCGCCAAGAAGTACGGGGGCGTCATCGCGAGTGAGCACGGCGACGGCCGGGCGCGCGGAGCCCTCGCGGAGGACTTTTACACGCCCGCGCTCTACGCCGCCTACCAGGCCACCAAGCGGGCGTTCGACCCGCACGGCCGGCTCAACCCGGGCAAGATCGTCGACGTCCCGCCGCTCACGGAGGCCCTGCGGATGGGGCCCGACTACCGCTCGCGCTCGGTCGCCACGGCGCTCACGTTCCCCGACGCCCGGGGCCGCGACGTCGGGTTCGCCGAGGCTGTCGAGGCGTGCAACGGCTCGGCCGTCTGCCGCAAGACCGACGTCGGGACCATGTGCCCACCGTTCATGGCGACGCGCGAGGAGAAGGACTCGACGCGCGGCCGGGGCAACGCGCTGCGCGAGGCGCTCTCCGGTGGGTTGCCGTCGCTGACTGGGCCCGAGGTGGCCGAAGCGCTCGACCTGTGCGTCTCGTGCAAGGCGTGCAAGGCCGAGTGCCCGGCGTCGGTCGACATGGCGGCGCTCAAGACGGTGTGGCTCGAGCAGAAGTACAAGGAGACGGGGTCGTCGGCGCGGGCGCGGCTGTTCGCGCATCTGCCGGCCGTGGCGAAGCGGGTGGCCGGCCCGCTGGCGGCCGTCGCCAACCGGGTCAACTCGCTGCCGCCGGCGCGCGCGGCGCTGGCTCGGCTGGGCGTGGCCCGAGAGCGCTCGCTACCGCCGTTCGCTACCCGGCCGTTCAAGGGCTCGGAGGCGGGCCGGCCGTCGGCGGACCCCGACGCGCCCCGCGTCGCCCTCTACGTCGACACGTTCGGGCGCTTCCAGGAGCCGTCGATCCCGCGCGCGGCGTTGCGCGTGTTGCAGGCGGCCGGCGCCTCGGTCGAGGTCCCGGAGTACCGCTGCTGCGGGCGGACCTACCTGTCGAAGGGGTTCGTGCCCCACGCCGAGCGGCTGGCGCGCCAGCTCGTCGACACCTACGCGCCGCTCGCTCGCGACGGCGTCGCCATCGTCGGCTTGGAGCCCTCGTGCATCCTGACCTTGCGCGACGAGGTCCCGCGCCTGCTCCCCGGCGACGAGGGGGCGCAAGCCGTGGCCGCTTCCGCCGTCACCTTCGAAGAGTGGTGCGACGCCCACGCCGACCGCCTGGCCGCGCTCGACTGGCAGACGCCGGCCGGGTCGTCCGACGCCGCGCTCGTCCACGGCCACTGCCACCAGAAGGCGCTGTCGCGGATGTCGGCCAGCCACGGGTGTCTGGGCGCGGCCGGGCTGTCCGTCGCCGAGACCGGCGCCGGCTGCTGCGGCGTGGCCGGCTCGTTCGGCTACGAGGCCGAGCACTACGACGTGTCCATCGCCATCGCCGAGGACCGGCTGGCGCCGGCCGTCCGCGCGGCTCCCGGCGCCGTCGTGGTGGCCGCGGGGACGAGCTGCCGCGAGCAGATCGAGCACACGACGGGCCGCGCGGCGCTCCACCCGGCCGAGGTGCTGGCGGCCCGACTGGACTAGGTCAGGACGAGGACCGCCGCTTGCGACCCGGCCAGCGCTCGAATCGCATCCGCGTTCTCGCGCAGGAGCTGCTCGATGTCGGACGTCGAGCAGTTTCCACGGGTGATCCGGACGAGGTGAGGCGGAGGGCCTCTCAGGACCGCGATGTCCAAGAGGTCGGAGTCCTTGGCGACGACGATCAGGTTGTGGTCCCTCGCATAGTTCCAGACGTTGATGTCATCCGCTCGGTCTAGTCCCGCTTGCGCGACGGCCACGGACTCGGGGAACTCATCGGCCAGTCGGGCGACGAGGCGCCAAGAGAGGTGGTGGTCGAGGAGGAGCATGCGACGGCGTTGCGGTCCTCCAAAGATGAGCCTCCGGTCGAGGCGCTGTCAAAAGCAAGAATGCAGTTTTTAATATAATGTATACTCGACGTTATTAACCTTCTTTGAGGGGTGCTACGCCACGACTGAACGCCGCTCTCGGTCCGCTGCGAACTGGAGCGCCGCCAGTATATCCTCCCGCTCCAGGTCCGGGAAGTCCGCCAGGATCTCGTCGTGTGTCATCCCGGAGCCGAGGTACTCCAGCACGTCGTAGACCGTGATGCGGAGTCCACGGATGCACGGCTTCCCGCCGCGCTTGCCAGACTCAAGGGTGATGCGGTCGCGGTAGTCGGTCATGGCGTCTGGGGCTGGCGGAACGATACGCCGCACTCTCCGACTCGGTGCCGACGCACCGTAGCTACGCCCCATACCCCTCGTCCTCCGGGTGCTGGGGGCGGACGAGCGCCAGCAGCGCTTGGTGCGGGACGATGAGGTAAGCGTCCCCGTCGTACTCGACCTCGACGGCCTCCTTGCGGAGGAACAGCGCCAGGTCTCCGACGCGCGCCTGGAGCGGGAGGTAGCGGACCGGCGAGGCGTCGCCCGCCCACGGCTCGGCCGCCGAGTAGTCCGGGTTCGGAACGGCGTGGCCCGGCCCGACGCGGACGACCCGGCCCGTCTGGACGGTCTCCTTCGCGCGGACGCCCGCCGGGAGGTACAGGCCGCCCGCCGACCGGTCGGCGTCGTCGGCCGGCCGGACCAGCACGCGGTCGCCGACCACGTGGACGGCGTCGAGGGAGGGGAGAAGATCCATCGGGGGCCCCGAGGCGGGCATCCTTTTCTGGAGGGCGACGTATGATAGCGCTCCCTCTGACCCTCCCTGGCCTCCCACCATGCGAAGCACCGGCGCCATCGTCCTCCTCGTCCTCGTCCTGCTCGTCGGCTTTGCCGGCTGCGCGGGGTGCAGTTCCTTCAACAGCCTCCGAACCCAGGACGAACGGGTGACCGGCGCCTGGTCCGAGGTCGAGAACCAGTACCAGCGGCGGGCCGACCTGGTCGAGCAGGTCGTCTCGACGGTCCAGGGCCAGGCCGACTTCGAGAGCGAGACGCTCCAGGACGTCATCGAGGCCCGGAGCCGGGCCACCAGCATCCAGGTCTCGGCCGACGACCTCGACGACCCGGCCGCGCTCGCCCGCTACCAGGAGGCCCAGACGGCGCTCGGCGCCTCGCTCGGCCGGCTCTTGGCCGTCTCCGAGGCGTACCCGACGCTGCGCGCCAACGAGGGCTTCTTGCGGCTCCAGGACCAGATCGAGGGCAACGAGAACCGGATCGCCACGGCCCGCCGCGACTACAACCGGGCCGCGACCGACCTCAACGCCCGCATCCGGACGTTCCCGGCCAACCTCGTCGCCGGCGTCGCTGGCGTCGACCGGCGCGAGCAGTTCGAGGCCGAGGCCGGCGCCGAGGAGGCCCCCGAGATCACGTTCGACTGAGCGGAACGACGGGCCCCGCACGCGCAGCCGGGGGCCGTCGCCCCATCCGTCGTCCTCTCCTCCCCAGCCCTCGCCCCGTGCTCCGCCGCCTCGCCGTCGCGCTCCTGCTGATCGTTGCCAGCGGCGTCGGGGCCCAGGACGGGCGGCCGTACGAGTCCCGCTACGACATCCCAGCGCGGCCGAGCCCGCCCCGGCTCGTCAACGACTTCACCCAGACGCTGTCGGACGGCGAGCGCCAGGCGCTCGAGCGGAAGCTGGTCGCCTTCGCCGACTCGACGGGCTCCCAGGTCGCCGTCGTCCTGGTCCGCTCGACCGACGGCGTGGCCTCGGTCGACTACGCGACCGAGATCCTGCGCGAGTGGGGCGTCGGGCGGGCCGGGACCGACGACGGCGTCGTGCTCCTGGTGGCGACCGAGGACCGCGAGCTGTTCATCACGACGGGCTACGGCGCCGAGGGCGCGCTGACCGACGCGACGGCCGGCACCATCGTCCGCAACGTCATCGTCCCGCGGTTCCGCGAGGGCGCCTTCTACGCCGGGATCGACCAGGGGACCGACGCCATCGTGGCGGCGCTCTCGGGCCAGTTCGACGCGCCGACGGCCCGGGTCGGGGCCGGAGGAGGGGACGACGCCATCGGGTCGGTCCTGTGCTGCCTGTTCGTGCTGTTCGTGGTCCTGGTCGTGATCGCCTCGCGCCAGCAGTCGCCGCCGTCCTCGGGCTCGTCGGGCGGACGTCGTCGCCGTCGGCGGGGGCCGGGCATCATCGTGATCCCGGGCGGGGGATGGGGCGGCGGCGGCGGCGGGTTCGGCGGCTTCGGAGGTGGGGGTGGCGGGTTCGGCGGCGGCGGCTTCGGAGGGTTCGGCGGCGGCTTCGGCGGCGGCGGCGGCGCGGGCGGGAGCTGGTGAGGCTCGCTCCGCTCGCGGGAAAGGCTCGCTGGCGCTCGCGGAACTGGGAACGGGGAACTGGCAGAGGGGGGACGCGGGGTGCCCCGAGGGCGGGAATCGGCTCATCCTCCGCTCACGCCTCGCGCCTCACCGCCCACGCCTCACCGCCCCGGCTATCTTGACGCATGGACCGCCTCGCGACCCTCGAATCGTTCCTCCGCGACGACCCCGACGACCCGTTCACGCGGTTCGCCCTCGCCCAGGAGCACGCCAAGCGCGGCGACGCCGAGGTGGCGCTCGCGTACTACCAGGGGCTCGTGCGGGACCACCCCGGGTACGTGGGGACGTATTACCACCTCGGCGCGTTGTACCGGGCCCTGGGCCGCGACGACGACGCGCTCGCCACCTACCGCTCCGGCGTCGAAGTGGCGACCGCCGCCGGCGACGCCCACGCCCGCGCCGAGCTCCAGGGCGCCCTCCTCGAGGCCGACGGCCTCGGCTTCGACGACTAGACCGGCCCCATGCTCCGACGCCTCGCCCTCCTCGCCGCGCTCGTCCCCGCCGTGGCGCTCGCCCAGACGGCGACGACCTACGTCGTCCAGCCCGGCGACACGCTGTACCGGATCTCGCGCGCCCACGACCTCTCGGTCGACCGGCTCCGCGCGCTCAACGGGATCGAGGGCACCTACATCGAGGTCGGCCAGACGCTCCGGCTCACCGACCGCGTGCCGATGCCGGTCTCGGCGCCCCGGCCCGTCGAGACGCCGGAGGCGACCCCCCGGCCCACCCCCCCGGCTCCGCCCCGCGTCGAGGCGCCCACCGCGACGCCCGCACCGGTGCCGCCGCGCGGACCGGCGGCGTCGAGCGGCCCGACCCACGTGGTCGCGCCGGGCGAGACGCTGTTCCGGATCGCGCTCCGCTACGACACGTCGGTCGACGACCTCCGCCGGCTCAACGGGATCGACGGCGACCGAATCGAGGTCGGCCAGCGGCTCGTCGTCGGAGGCGGAGGGGGGACGGCGCCGGCCGCGACCGGCGCCCCGGTCCGCCTGGGGCCGCCCCGCGAGTGGTCCATCACCGAGACGACCGTCCCGGCCGACCTGGTCCACTTCGTCGAGCCCGGCGAGACGCTGTACTCGATCGCGGCGACGTTCGGGCTCGAGGTCGACGCGCTGGTCCGGCTCAACTCGCTCTCGACGGCCCCGCTCGAGCCCGGGACCCCGCTCCGGTTGCCCGTCGCCGTGAACCCGGCCCTGGCGGCGCGCGCCGAGCTGCCGGCGCCGGACGAGGAGGGGCTCGCGCTCGTCTACCCCGACGTCATGCGCGGCCGGCCGACCGAGAGCGGCGAGCCGTACGACCCGGCCGAGTTCACGCTCAGCCACCGCGACTTGCCGTTCGGCACGGTCGTCCTGGTGACGAACCCGGCGACCGGCCGGAGCACGTTCGCCCGCGTCACCGACCGGGGGCCCGTCAGCCGGACCTACCTCGTCGAACTGTCGGAGGCGGCGGCCGAGGCGCTGGCGCTCGACCCGAACGCGGCCCGGCGCGTCGAAGTCCGCCAGTTGCCCTGAGGGCGTGCTGAGAGCGCCAGACGGCCCGCCCTCGCCAGAGCCTCAGCGGTTCGACGGGCGGCCCTCAAGGAGGCGAGGGAGGGGGCGGCGACCTTGAGCGCTCCCCACCACACCCCTCCCATGCGCACTCTCGCTCTGGCGGCCCTCGCGGTCGCCCTCTCGCTCCCGGCCCAGGCCCAGGACCCGACCGAGGTCCCCGCGGAACAGCCGGTCGCCGGCCCGTCCATCGTCGACGTGCTCGAGGCCGACGGCCGGTTCGCGACCCTGCTCGGCGCCCTCGACACGGCCGGCCTCCGGGCCACGCTCGGCGAGCCCGGCCCGTACACCGTGTTCGCCCCGACCGACAGCGCGTTCGCGGCGCTCCCCGAAGGCGCCCTGGCGTCGCTCTCCCCGGAGGATCTCCAAGACGTCCTCCTCCGGCACGTCGTGCTGGGCGCCGCCCCGGCGGCCGAGGCCGTCGCCGCCGGGACCGTCTCCTCGGCCTGGGGCGACCAGTCGCTCTCGGTGGTCGCGGGGGACGACGGCGTCGTCCGCGTCGACGGGGTCGCCGTGATCGATCCGGACCTTGAAGCGTCCAACGGCGTCGTCCACGTGATCGACGGCGTGCTGCTGCCGCCGGCCGAGGGCGACGTCGACGACATGGGCGACGGCGACATGGACGACGACGACATGGACGGCATGTAGGCCCGGCCGCATCCCGGTCGGCGGGAGCGCGTAGGCCGGCGGGTCCACCCCCGCCCCCATGCCGTCTCCCGCCGACACGGTCGCCCGGCTCTCGGCCGAGGTCGACGTCCTCGCCAGCCCGCCCCCGCCCCGCCCAACGGGCTACCTCGACGCCACCCGGACGGCGACGTACGGCTTCTTGGCCGCGTTGCCGCTGTTCGTACTCTACGAGGTCGGCGTGCTGCTGGCCAACTCGGGCCCCGGCCAGATCCGCGTCGGCGCCGACGTGTGGCTGAAGACGCTGCTGGCGACGTTGGGCGGCGTCGGCTGGGCGGCCGTCGGCGTGGTCGTGCTGGCGGTCGGCGGGTGGGCCGTGTGGCGAGACCGGGAGCGCCGGCCGCCGCTCGTCCCCCGCTACTTCGGGCTGATCGTGGCCGAGTCGCTGGTCTACGCCGTCGTGCTGGCGTTCGTGGTCGGCGGGACGGTCGGCGCGCTCTTCGGCGGGTGGGTGTGGCCGGACCTGGCGCTGGCCCAGCTCCGCGAGCTCGGGCTGGGGCTCCAGCTCGCGCTCAGCATCGGGGCCGGGCTCTACGAGGAGCTGGTGTTCCGCGTGCTCTTGGTCGGCGGGCTGTTCTGGGCGATCCAGCGCGTGACGACGACGGACCGGCGGCGGGCGTACCTGATCGCGGCCGTCGTGGGTGCCGTCGTGTTCAGCGCGGTCCACCACCTCGGCCCGCTCGGCGACCCGTTCACGCTGTCGGTGTTCACGTTCCGGTTCCTGTTCGGGTTGGCGCTCAACGCCGTGTTCCTGCTGAGGGGCTTCGCGCTGGCAGCCTGGACGCACGCGCTCTACGACGTGCTCGTGGTGACGGGCGGGTTGTAGCTCGCTGGCGCTCGCGGGAATGGGGAAATGGGAACGGGGAAAGGGCAGAGGAGGCGGCGTGGGCGGTTCGTAGACAACTTGGAGCCTGGGAAGTAGCGCTGGCAAGCCGAGAGGCCCAGATTCCACTCGTCCACTCGTCCACTCGTCCACTCGTCCACTCGTCCACTCGTCCACTCGTCCACTCGTCCACTCGTCCACTCGATGCACCCCGACTCCCTCGCCGTCCACGCCGGCCGCGACGACCTGCGCGCGCTCGGCGTCCACGCCCCGCCGATCGACCTCTCGACGACGTACCCGTTCGAGTCGCTCGACGCCGCCGTCGGGAGCCTGGACGCCATGATGGAGGGGGGCGGGCCGACCGAGGCCGGCGGCGCCATCTACTCCCGGCTCCACAGCCCGACCGTCGCCCGGTTCGAGGCCGGGCTGGCGGCGCTCGAAGGGGCCGAGGCGTCCGTCGCGTTCGCCTCCGGCATGGCCGCGCTCACGGCCCTCGTCTTGGCCGCCGCGAGCGAGGGCCGGCGCCACGTCGTCGGCGTCCGCCCGATCTACGGCACCACGGACCGGCTCCTGTCGTCGGGCCTGCTCGGGACGACGGTGACCTGGACCGACCAAGCCGGCGTCGCCGGCGCCGTCCGGGACGACACGGGCCTGGTGATGATCGAGACGCCCGTCAACCCGACGCTCGACCTGGTCGACGTGGCGGCCGTCGCCCGAGCGGCTGGCGACGTGCCCGTCGCCGTCGACGCGACGTTCGGGACGCCCGTGCTCCAGCAGCCCCTCGCGCTCGGGGCCGCGTTGGTGATGCACAGCGCGACCAAGTTCATCGGAGGCCACGGCGACGTGCTGGCCGGCGTCGTGGCCGGCTCGGAGGCGTGGGCGGGCCGTCTCCGGCAGGTCCGCATCCTGACCGGGGCGAACCTCCACCCGCAGGCGGCCTACCTGCTCCACCGGGGCCTGGCGACGCTGCCGTTGCGGGTCCGCCGGTCCCAGGCGACGGCGACGGCGCTCGCGGCTCGGCTCCTCGACCACCCGGGCGTCGGGGCGGTGTACCACCCGAGCGTGGCCGGGCGCGACCCTCGCGGCTTGGTCGGCACCCAGATGCGCGGGCCGGGGCCGATGCTGGCGTTCGAGGTGCTCGGGCCGGACGGGGCGCCCGACGGGCCCGGCGCGTTCGCCGCGGCCGACGGGTTTCTGCGCGCGCTCCGGTTGGCGACGCCGGCCGTCAGCCTGGGCTCGACGGACACGCTGGCCCAGCACCCCGCCGGCCTCACCCAGCGCGTCTCGACAGGCGAGGCCCGGTCGAAGGGCGGCATCACGGCCGGGCTCGTCCGCGTGTCCGTCGGCCTGGAGCACGCCGACGACCTGTGGGTCGACCTCCGCCAGGCCATCGACGCGGGGCGGGACGGAGGGCCGGTTCGGTAGAGAGTGGGGGAGGAATGACGCCCGGGGCGCCCTGCTTATCCCTCCGTCCCGCGTCACGAATCCGTTCCCGTTGCGGGCGCTGAGACTCCGTGAACCGGGGGCGGCTCGGAGACTGGGAGGTGGGGGAGTCCGTTCATTCGCCCTGAGACCCCCGTCCCGCGACGGCCGACGCCCCCCGGATCGGAACGTTGAGGGGCCACGAAAACCGGACTGTTAAGGAACTCCGGCCCGGAGCGCCGATAGGACGGGGGTTGATCCTAGGACGGCCCGGGGCGTTCCCCTAGTCTCCTCGCTCATGCCTCGCGCCCCGGAGGGCGGCAGGCGACGGAGGGCCCGTCATTTTTGTCTCGCTAACCCACCAACCGCCGATGTACGTCCCCCGCAGTCAGCGGATGCTGGACCAGTATCTCCAGGAGATCGGGCAGGTCCCGCTCCTGACGCCCGACCAGGAGGTCGAGCTGGCCCAGCGCATCAAGCAAGGCGACCAGCTCGCCCTCCACCAGCTCGTCCGCGCGAACCTCCGGTTCGTGGTCTCGGTGGCCAAGAAGTACCAGGGCCAGGGGCTCTCGCTCGCCGACCTCATCTCGGAGGGGAACTACGGGCTGGTGAAGGCGGCCCAGCGGTTCGACGAGACGCGCGGGTTCAAGTTCATCTCGTACGCCGTGTGGTGGGTCCGCCAGTCGATCCTCAAGGCGCTGTCGGACCAGGTCCGCACGGTCCGGCTCCCGCTCAACCGCGTCGGCACGCTGTCGAAGATGCGGAAGGCGTCGGCGCGGCTGGCCCAGCAGCTCGGCCGCCAGCCCACGCCCGACGAGATCGCCCAGGAGCTCGACCTCAAGGAGGAGAAGGTGGTCGAGGGGCTCCAGCACTCGCGCCACAGCTTGTCGATGGACGCGCCCTTCGACGACGACGACGGGAACAGCTTGCTCGACGTCCTGGCCGACGACAACTTCGAGCAGCCCGACGAGGACCTGACCAACGAGAGCCTCAACATCGACATCGAGCGGGCGCTCGCGACGCTCCACCCGCGCGAGGCCGAGATCACGCGGCTGTACTTCGGGATCGGGCACGAGCAGCCGCTCACGCTCGTCGAGGTCGGCCAGCGGTTCGGGCTCACGCGCGAGCGGGTCCGCCAGATCAAGGAGAAGGCGCTCCGCAAGCTCCGCCAGAAGCACCGCCGCGAGGAGCTCGTCGCCCACCTCAACTAGGCGGCGCCCTCGACAGACCCCGGAGGCCCCGCCGAGACGTCTCGGCGGGGCCTCCGCCCGTCCGGCCGGACCCGGCGCGCCGGCCGTGGCGTCAGAGTCTGGGATCCCACCACCCCCATGTCCCCGCGCGACGCCCGGTTCGGCCCTCCGGAGCCGCCCCAGCAACGGGCGGAGCCGCCCGGACGCACCGTCCCGGTGTGGCTCCACGCGGTCGGCGCGCTCCTGTGGGGCCCGCTCGGCATCGTCGCCGCGCTGGTGCTCGCCGTCGGGGCCGCCGCGCTGCTCGCCAGGCCCTCGGACCGCGCCGTGTACAGCCGCGCGGTCGAGCCGGCGGTCCCCGCCGTGAGGCCCCCCGCGCCTGCCGACGGGGCCGCGGCGAGCTTGTGGGTCGCGTCGGAGCCGTCGGGCGCCGTCGTCGAAGTCCGCGGCGACTCGGTCGGGGTCACGCCGACCTGGGTGCGGGGGATCCGGCCCGGCGCTGCGTCCGTGGCCGTCCGCCTGGGCGGCCTGGTCCTCGACTCCGTCGTGGTGCTCCGGCCCGCCGGTGACCGGGACCTCGCCTTCCGGTTCGACCCGGGCTTGGTGGCCGCGGCGGACCGGGCCGCCCGCCGTTCTGCGGCCTCGGAGGCCCCCGAGCTGAGCCCAGATCGGACGGACGTCGAAGCCGACGAGGCGTCTCCGCCTCCGCCGTCGCCCCCCGCGTCGCGTCCGGTCGCCGCCCGCCCCGACCCGAGGCGTCCGCCGGAGACGTCGCCCCGCAGCACGCCGCGCCCCGACTCGCCAGCCCGGCCCGCCGAACGCCGCGGGACGGTCGAGATCGCGGTCCCCGCGGGGAGCGCGATCATGATCAACGGCCGCGTGGTGATGCGCAACTCGGGCGCGCGCTACCGGACGTCGTTGCCGGTCGGGTCGCACCAGGTCCGCGTGGTGTACCCGTCGACCGACGACGAGGAGACGGACATCTACGTGGGCGGCGGCGTTACGACGATGGTCACGTTCGGGCCGGACCCGGGCGCGGCTGGGACGTGGGAGTAGGACGGCGGGAGCGAAGGCGGTCGGTCCTCGGGTCGAGGCCGGCCGCTTCCGTTACAAGCCGAACCGGGCAGTGGCGTTGGGCGCGCCGCGCGTCGGGAGGAGCCCCTCGCTCCAAGCGCCGTTCGGGCCGTCGGGGAGGTAGCCCAGCGAGCGGCCTGGCGTCTGGGGGCCGTAGGTCCGGGCGTCGACCACGCGGAGGGCGGTGGGGCCGTCCAGGTCCGCCCCGACGGAGAACGACGCCAGGAGGTAGACCGTGCCCCCCGTCTGCTCCAGCGCGAGCGACCCGCCCTCGTCGGCCACCAGGAACGTGCCCGCGCCCCTCGCGGGGACCCCGTTGAAGGCGATCTCGCGAGGGTCCGACGACAGTCGCGCGGCGAGGAACGACTCGGCCGTCGGGAGCACCTCGACGAACCCGGTGCCGCCGGTCGAGATCTCGTTGATGACGGCCGGGACGACCGCGGGCCGGTTGGGACCGCCAGGCGTCGGCGCGAGCGGGCCGCGGAAGATGTCGGGCCCGCCCTGGGGGAGCGCGTACGACAGGCCGTCGGGGTACGACCCCCAGGCCTGGCTCTCTTCCTCGACGAAGGTCCGCGAGATGAGCGCGCCGAGCGGGTTGAACAGTGAGACCGAGACCTCGGCGGTGGCCGCGAACGGCCCGTTGACGACCAGGAACCCCCGTCCCTCGACGACGCTCGGGCTCGGCAAGACGACGCCTTCTCCGGGGGGCCCCATCGAGACGGTGTAGTCGACCAGGTCGACCGCCTCGAGCGACGGGTTGTAGAGCTCGACGAACCCCGGCCCGACCTCGTTGACGACCAAGAGCCCGGCGCGGTCGCTGCCGATCATGAACCCGGCCCGGGACTGGGCCCCCGGCGAGGGGACCCACCGGACCGGCGCCTCGTACCCGGCCCCGACGAAGCCGAACCCGCCGTCGACGTTCGAGAACGTCCCCGGCTCGGCGATGGCCTCCTCGTCGAGCCCGCCCCGCGGGATGGCCCACTCGTCGTTCGCGACGAACGCGGCGAACTCGGCCTCGACCAGCTTCAGCCCCGAGCCGAACAGGTTGATCGACTGGAGGTACGCCTGGGTCGCCTGGACGAACGGGACGGCCACGGTCCAGTCCGCCCCTTCTTGGCGGATGTCGAACGTCCGGATCGGGATCTCGATCGTGGTCGTGTCGTCCGGCGCCGCCGGCAGGCCGACCACGTCGAGCCGCAACGTCCCCCCGATCACGCGGGGGACGTCGCGGACCGTCACCGGGTAGGTCGCGAACCCGCCGACGTTGAACGGCTCCCCGATCTCGGACCGGACCAGCGGTGGGACCTCGACCTCGACGCTCGCCACGCGGCCGTCGCCGGCGGTGACGGTGAGGGCGACCCGGGAGCGCGGCGTCGGCGTGTAGTCGGCGACGAAGACGTGGCCGACGGTCCCGTTCCGGTACGTCACGACGGAGTCCCGCCACGCCACGGTCTGACCCGTCCCGAGCTCCTCCGACGTCACCGTCGCGTTGATCGTCCGGGACGTGTCGGCCCCGATCGTGGCCCCGATGGGGACGACGCGGATGGCCTGGTGGTCGGCGGCGGGGTCGAGGTAGCCGTAGAGTGAGAACACCTGGTCGGTCCCGACCGTCGGGTCGACGACGTCGGAGCAGCCGGCGGCCGAGGCGAGGCCGGCCACAACGAGGACCGAGAGCAGGAGGTGGCGCATCGGGGAGGGCGTCATCGAGAGGGCTCGCGGGAAGCGAAGCGAGGCGGGGGGGCGTTGGGGGCTCCGCGTGTGGGCGCGAGGTCCAGGCGCCAGCCGGCGTCCGGGACGAGCGGGTCGACTTGGCCATCCGGGACGTAGCCGGCGGAGCGGCCCGGCGTCTGGGGGCCGTAGGCCCGGGCGTCGACCACGCGCTCGATCAACGTCTGGCCGATGTCGTCGACCGGGTAGAACTGCGCGACCAGGTAGAGCGTGCCGCCGGCTTGGTCGAGCGCGAAACCGTCGGCCTCGTCGGCCACCCAGAAGTCGCCGTCGACGGGGGCCGCGCCGGCACCTCCGAAAAGGCCACGGGGCGTCGTGGCCACGCTCGCGGTCGCCAGCAAGTTGCTGGTCCGGAGGACTTCGACGAACCCGGCGCCCGACGTCGAGACCTCGTTGATCACGGCGGGGATGGTGAGCGGACGGTTCGGGCGCCCCCGGGTCGACCGGAGCGGGCCGCGGAACAGGTCGTGCCCGTCCTCCCCCCGAACGAAGGACCGGACCGGGAACGACAAGCCGTCGGGGTACGAGCCCCACGACGCGCCCTGGGGCTCGTCGGCGAGGTCCTGGTCGATGTACATCCGCGAGACCTCCCGACCCGACGGACTGCTAAACGTGACGTTGCCAGCGGGAACGACGGCGAACGGGCCGTCGACGACCAGGAAGCCCTCGCCCTCGATCGTGGTCGGGTTCGGAATCCGAGTGCCTTCCTCGGGCGCCCCCATCGAGACGACGTAGCCGCCGACGTTGACGGGCTCCAGCGTCGGGTTGTACAGCTCAACGTAGCCGTCGCTCACCTCGTTGATCACGACCAGCCCGGCGGGGTCGCTGTTGATGGAGAAGCCAGCCCGGGACTGGGTGCCTGGCGAGGGGACCCACCGGACCGGCGCCTCGTACCCGGCCCCGACGAAGCCGAACCCGCCGGCCACGTTCGAGAACGTCCCCGGCTCGGCGATGGCCTCCTCGTCGAGCCCGCCCGGTGGGACGGCCCACTCGGTGGTGGTCACGAACGGCGCGAACTCGGCCTCGACCAGCCCGAGCCCGGTGTTGAACTGGCCGCGGGACTGGAGGAAGTCCCGGGTGGCTTCGAGGAACGGGACCGTCGTCGTCCACTCGTCGCCGTCGTTCGTGATGGCGAGGGCGCCGGCCTCGACGGGCACCACGAGCGTGCTCGTGTCGGCCGGGGCCGTCGGCAGGCCCGTCACGTAGAGCCGGAGCGTCCCGCCGATCACGCGGGGGGCGCGGACCGTCACCGGGTACGCCGTCAGCCCTCCCTCGAACGTCGGCTGTCCAACGGACGATTGGGCCAGCGGCGGAATCTCGACGGACACCGTCGTCGTCCGGCCCTCGCCGGTCGTCTCCCGGACCTCGATCTCGACGGTCTCGCCCGGCGTCGGCGTGTAGTCGGCGACGAAGACGTGGCCGACCGACCCGTCGCGGAAGTCGACCACCGAGTCCCGCCAGGTCACCGTGCGCCCGGTCTGGAGCGAGGTCGACGTCACGGCCGCCGCGAGCGTCCGGGCCGTGTCGGCGTCGAGGGCGCCGATAATGGGGGCGACGCGGATGGCCTGGCGGTCGGCGGTCGGGTCGAGGTAGCCGTAGAGCGAGAACGCCTGGGACGTCCCCAGCGTCGGGTCGACGGCGTCGGAGCACGCCCCGAGCGCGAGAGCGACCAGCAGGAGGGCGGAGGTCCTCATCCTAATCGTTGACGGCGATCTTGAGGCCGAACGACGGGATCAGCGGGAGCTGGTCGACGCGGCGCAGCGTGAACGTGTCGTAGTAGAACACATTCGCCCGGTCGTAGGCGTTGATGAGCGCGACCTGGGCCGTCAGGTCGAGGTCCGGCGAGAGCGCGAACGTCCGGTCGGCCGAGAGGTCGAGCCGGTGGAAGGTGGGGAGCCGGCCGTTGTAGGGCCGCTCGTAGATCACGCGCTGGAGGCCGGCCGCCGTGAACACGTCGGGCGGCCGGTTCGGCGAGATGAACCGGTCGAACCCGAGCGCCCGGGTGAACGGCAACCCCGAGCCGAACTGGAACCGGGCCGCCAGGTCGACGCCCAGCACGGTCGTGCTGACGAGGGCGTTGAGCTGGTGCCGCCGGTCGTGGGGCGGGTTGAAGCGGAGCGTCTCCGTGCCGTACCACAGCTCGAGGTTCGGGCCCTGCGCGTCGTACGTCACCTCGGACAGGCCGTAGCTGAGGTAGGCGTAGCTGTCGCGCAAGCGGACCTCGACGCGCGTGTCGAGCCCGTAGACCTCGCCGGTCGCCGGCTGGGTCCCCGTCGAGAACCGCGGGAACGCGGTCCACTCGGCCACCTGGAGGTTCTGGAGGTACTTGTAGTACCCCTCGGCGACGAGCTCGAGCCAGGGCGTCGGCGTCACGCGGTAGCCCGCGATCCCGTGCCACGCCGACGGCACCTCGGCCTCGCGCGCGCGCGTCCACGCCGTGAACACGTTGGCCACGTCGCGCCGGTCGTTGACGCCGATCACCTCCTGGTGGTACAGCCCGCCGGCCGCCGAGAGCTCGTGGACCCCGCCGTTCCACACGGCGCGGGCCCGGGGCTCGAGGTAGGTCCGCCCGTCGTTGGGGTAGCTCTGGATGCGCAAGCCGCCCTGGAGCGACAGGCCGCCCAGTCGGATCTCGGGCTCGATGTAGGCCCCGGCCTCGGTGAAGAACTCCCGCCGGTTGTCGCCACCGACCAAGCGGAGGTCGCTCGTCAGCCGGTTCGTCCGGACGAACACGCCCGTCTTGAGGTCGACCGCCCGGAGGTAGAACGTCAGGTTCGTCTCGGCGTTGAGCCGGCCGATCGACGAGGCCCGCAGCGGCACGTCGCGCAGCGTGTCGCGGCCCTGGTCGCTGTCGAGGCTCGACACGTTGACCAGGATCTCGGCCCGGAGCGCCGACACGTTGGGGAGGTAGAGGAAGCGGAGCCCGGCCGCCGTGTTCCGGTAGCTCACCTCCTCCGGGACCGTCCCCCCGACGTCCTCGCCGATCGTGCCCCGGTCGTAGGTGTGGATGGCCTGGACCGAGAGCTGGGCGTTCGGCGTGAGCACCCCGTGGATCTTGCCGAACACGTCGCCGAAGTCGAACGGGAGCTCCTGGTCGACGAGCCGGGCCGCGCCCTCCTCGACCACGCTCACGCGGCCCGAGGCCACGAACGAGGCGGCGCCCGGGACGAGGGGCCCCTCGACGCGCGCCGCGCTCACGAACGGGGCCACCGACGCCGCCGCCGCCAGCCGCTGCTTGTTGCCGTTCCGCGTCTGGATGTCGAGGACCGACGAGACCTGGCCGCCGTAGCGGGCCGGGTAGCCGCCGGCGTAGAGGTCGGCCCCGGCCAGGATGTCCGACGGGAACGCCGAGTAGAACCCGAGCACGTGGAACGGCTGGTACAGCGCCATCCCGTCCAAGAGCACCAGGTTCTGGCTCGGCTCGCCGCCGCGGACGAAGAGCTGGCCGCCGCGGTCGCCCGTCGTCACGACGCCGGGCGACGTCGTGAGGTAGCTCGCGAGGTCGCCCGAGACGTCGGGCGCCGGGACGATGTCGATGTCCCTGGGGTCGATGGCCTGGACCCCGGCCGTCACGCGCGCGCCGCCCGTCGACCGCTCGCTCTCGACGACGACCTCGAGCCCGCCCGTCTCGACGACGAGCGCGACGTCGAACGACCGGAGCGGCCCGGCCTCGATCGTCAGCGTGTCCACCAAGGTCTCGTAGCCGACGTAGCTCACGCGGACGGCCACCCGGCCGACGTCGAGCCGGGGGATCACGTAGAGCCCGTCGACGTCGGCGGCGGCCCCGCGCGGGTCGCCGGCCGGGGCCCCGTCGCGGCCGACGGGCTGGGCCAGGACGGTCGCGCCGATGAGCGGCTGCCCGTCGTCGGCGCCGGTCACGAACCCGCGGAGGCCGCCGGTCTGGGCCCAGGCTGGGCCGGCGGCCAGGGCGACGAGGAGCAGGGCCGAGACGCGGCACGAACGGACCATCAGCGTGGAGGGCAGCGTGGAGGGGCGGGGGCGGCGCCGAAGCTACCCGAATCCGCCACGGGCGGAGAGGCGAGACCGCATGCCCCGGCGGTCCCGCTTCCCGAGGTGGGACGGCCCGGCCGCTACTCCGCGTCCAGCCCGGCGGCCTCGGCGATCTCGGTCAGCCGCACCCGCTCGGCATCGGACAGCGTCCGCTCGCGCCGGGCCATGACGGCTTGGGCCACGCGGAACGCCTTCTCGGCCCGGTACGGCGCGAGCCCCTCGGCCCCGCCCCAGGCGAAGCTCGGCACCCAGCGCGGCGGGAACCCCGCCCCGAACAGGTTGCAGAACACGCCGACGACGGTCCCCGTGTTGAACATGGTGTGGATCGAGCACTTCGAGTGGTCGCCCATCACGAGCCCCAGGAACTGCCGGCCGGTCGGGACGAACGCGCCGGCCTGGGCGTCCCACATCGTGACCTCGCCGTAGTCGTTCTTGAGGTTCGACGTGTCGGTGCCGGCGCCGAGGTTGCACCAGCGGCCGAGGGCGCTGTTGCCGAGGTAGCCGTCGTGGCCCTTCGACGACAGGCTGTGGACGACGCTCCCGTGGACCTCGCCGCCCACCTTCGACCGGTACCCGAGGGCGCTCTCGTCGACGCGCGCCGCCGCCTTCACGACGGCCTTCGGCCCGAGCGACACCGGCCCCACCACGACCGCGTTCTCGCCGACCTCGGCGCCGGGCCCGATCCAGACCGGCCCGCCGTCGGCCCGCACGACGGCGCCGGCGCGGATCACGGCGCCCCCGGCGAGGTGGACGCGGCCGGGCTCGATCACGGTGACTCCGTCCTCGATCGTCCCGACCTGCGTCCCGAGCCCGCCGAGCGCTTCGGCGTCGTGGGTGATCCGGGCGCCGAGGTCGGCGACCACGTCCCACAGGTGCGCGATCAGCGCCTCGCCCTCGACCCGCTCCTCTGACGCGCCCTCGGCCTGCGCCAGCGTCACGGCGTCGCGGCTCACGAAGCCGGCCGGCGGGCTCGGGTGCCACAGCGCCAGCAGCACGTCGTCCTGCACGAAGGCCCGCGCCTCGCCGGACCGGCCGGCCGCCCGGACCGCCTCGACGACGTCCCCCGGCCGCACGAGCCACCGCCCGTTGACGAACAGCGTCCCCTCGTCGGGCGCTAGGCGGATGTCGGCCTCGGGGTGCTCCTCGGCCGTCATCCCCGCCAGCGCGGCCCGCGTGTGGAGGATCAGCCGGCCCGGCGGAAACGTGGCGACGGCCGCCTCGAGCAGCGTCCGCGCGCCGACGCGGAGGTCGTACGCGGCGCGCGTCAGCGTGAGCGGGGCGAGGGACCCGACGCGGTCGTCCTCGAACAGACAGAGGGTCATGGGGGGAGGGAGGGGGAGCGGAGGGATGGAGGGAGGCGGAGAAAAGATCCGTGCAACCCGGACCGCCCGTCGCCGGTGCGGAAGGCGTGGGGCTGCCTCCTCCCGATCCCTCGTCCCCGACTCCTGATCCCCCCGAATGGACTCCCTCACCCAGGCCGTGCTCGGAGCCGCCGTCGGCGAGGCCGTCGCCGGGCCCCGGATCGGGCGCCGGGCGGCGCTGTGGGGCGCCGTCGCCGGGACGTTGCCCGACCTCGACGTCCTGGCGTACCCGCTCCTCGACCCGGCGAGCCAGCTGGTCGTCCACCGGGGGACGACGCACGGGCTCGCGTTCGGGCTCGTCGTCGGCGCGGCGCTCGGGTGGGCCGGCTGGCGGCTGGCGCGGTGGCGGGCCCGGGCGACGGGGCGCGAGCCGGGGACGCCGGGCCTGTGGATCGCGCTGTGGACGCTCGCGTTGGTGACGCACCCGCTGCTCGACGTGTTCACGGTCTACGGGACGCAGCTGCTGGCGCCGTTCTCGCGCCACCCGTTCGCCGTCGGGAGCGTGTTCATCATCGACCCCCTCGTGACGGTCCCGCTGGCGGTGGGATTGGGCGTCGCGTTGTGGGCCGGAGCCTGCGGGTTGGCGCGGCGGGCGGCGCTCGTCGGGCTGATGGCGGCCGTCGCGTACCTGGGGCTCGGCGTGGCCCTCCAACAACAGGCGCGGGCGACCGTCGACGCGGCGCTCGCCGGGCGGGGGGTCTCGGCCGAGCGGGTGCTCGTGGCCGCCGGGCCCCTCTCGTCGCTGATCTGGCGCGGCGCAGCGCTCGCCGACGGGCGGTTCCACCCGTTCTCGCTCCACGTCTTGGACCAGCCGGGCGACGTCCGGTTTGAGGCGCCGCTGCCCGTCGCCGACCTCGCGCCCGACCTCGCGGCGAGCCGGACCGGCGAGACGCTGCTCTGGTTCTCGCGCGGCTGGCTCGCCCGCGACGCCGCCGACGGGCTCGTGGTGGCCGACGTCCGGTTCGGGCGGTTGGGGCTGGACGAGGCCGACCCGTTCGTCTTCCGCTGGCGGATCGACCCCGAGCCGCCGTTCCCGTTTTCCCAGCTCCCTTCGGACGCCGCCCTCGACGACGGCGAGGGGGGACGGCTCTGGGCCCGCGTCTTTCGCACCGCCGACGGTCGGTGACGGAGCGGACCCGTCCGCGCGCCGGGTCGTACCACGGGCTCTCCCTCCCCGCACCGCCATGAAGTTCTTTATCGACACCGCCGTCCTTGACGAGATCCAGGAGGCCGCCGACATGGGCGTCCTCGACGGCGTCACCACCAACCCCTCGCTGATGAAGAAGGTGGGGGTCAGAGACTTCCACGGCCACATCGCCCAGATCTGCGAGATCGTCGACGGGCCCGTCTCGGCCGAGGTCACGGCGACCGACTACGACGGGATCCTGGCCGAGGGCCGCGAGGTGGCCCAGATCGCCGACAACGTGGTCGTCAAGGTCCCGCTCATCCTGGACGGCATCAAGGCCATCAAGACGTTCTCCCAGGAGGGGATCGACACGAACTGCACCCTGTGCTTCTCGCCGACCCAGGCGCTGGTGGCCGCCAAGGCCGGGGCCACCTACATCAGCCCGTTCATCGGCCGGCTCGACGACATCTCGTCGGACGGGATGTCGCTGATCCGCCAGATCGTCGAGATCTACGCGATCTACGGCTACGAGACCGAGGTGCTCGCGGCGTCGATCCGCCACCCGATGCACGTGGTCGAGAGCGCGATGGCCGGCGCCGACGTGGGCACGATGCCGCTCGACGTGATCAAGAAGCTCATCAAGCACCCGCTGACCGACAACGGCCTGGCCAAATTCCTCTCGGACTGGAAGGAGCTCCAGGGCGAGGGCCCCGACGAGACGCCGGCGAACGGGCAGGTCCACCGCGAGGCATGAAGGTCTCGCCCGCACCGCCGCCGCTGGGTCCGGCGGCGGGCGGGTGACCGCCGCGCTCAGTGCTTGAGCGCGTTCAGGACCAGGACGGACAGGACCAGACCCACGACGTAGCACCCCCCGAACGCTGTCGCGGCCCCTTCGCCGGCCGCGGTGGCCACGACGAAGGCGACGCCCACGACGGCGAGGACCGCTGTAGCGACCAGGAGCCGGGTCGGCCGACGCCCGAACTCGGCGCCAGCCTGAGCCGTCGCCGAGACCGGAATCGACATCGAGGCCAGCACGCCGCCCGCGAGGGCCACCGCCGTATCGTCCGCTCCGAGGCCCAGCGCGCCGACGACGAGCCCGCTCCACAGGCACCCGGCGACGGCCACTGCCCCGATCGTCTCGCCGCGCGTGAGGACCGCCCGGCCGAACGGGTCCATGAGCAAAACGATGTTGTACAGCGGCCTCCCGATCCACCCAATGAGCAGCAGGCCGAAGTAGAGCCCGAACACCGGCGCGTACACCATGGCCAAGACGAACCCGCCCAGGAAGAGCGTCCAGCGCCGGAGCGGAGGCATCCGCCCCTTCCAGAGGTCGAAGCGGAGGAGCCACCGGTATACGACGTTCCGGGCCTTCATGGCTTCGAGGATGCCGGACCGCGCCCGCTCGAAGCCGGGCTTCAGCCGGAGGGACTCGCGGAACGCGACCATCGCCTCGCGCTCTCGGCCGAGATGGAGCAGGGCCCACCCCCGGTCGGCGTGGAACCAGGGGTTGTCCGGTTCGAGCGCGAGCGCGTCTTCGACCAGGGCCGCCGCCTCTCGGTGGCGACCCTGACGGCCAAGGATCGTAGCGCGAAGGTTTGTCGCGGACGCGGACTCCGGGTCGAGCGCGAGCGCTCGGTCGGTCTCTTCGAGCGCCTGCCGGAGGTCGTGCCGCACGTACCAAGCCGTCGCCAGTTTGACGCGGACGACAGCGTTCTCGGGGTCGAGCCGGACGGCCTCGATGGCCGCGTCGGTGCCCTCGACACGGCGGCCGAGGTCGAGGAGGGCGGTGGCTCGGGCGTAGTGTCCCCCGGAGACTTCGGGGCCGAGGGCGACGGCCGCGTCGGCCTCTTCGAGACCTTCGCCGAGGCGGCCCAGATTGGAAAGTGTGAGCGACAGCAGCCAGTGGAGCTCAGGGTCCTCAGGGTCGAGGGCGAGAGCCCGCCGGAGCTCGGGTTCGGCAAGGTCGAACCGGGCGCTCCGGAACAGGTGGAGCGCTCGTCTCCGGGCGGTGTCGGCGGGCGTCACCGGCCGAGGTAGGCGAGGACGTCGTCGTAGAGCCCGCCCTCGTTGGCGTAGAGCGCGTGGTTGCGGGCCGTCGCGAACCAGTCGGCCGTCGTCGGCTTGCGGCGCTTGGCGGCGGCGAGGAGGTCGCGCGTCGCGAGGGGGCCCGGCGTGCCGGTCCGGAGCGCTTGGTCGAGCTTGCCGTCGACGGCGAGCTCGACGACGGCCCGGAGGTCGGCCCCGGAGAACCGGTCGGTCGCCCGGGCCACGGCGTCGAGGTCGGGGCGCGCCGTCGGCTTGTCGCGGAGCAGGAGGGCCAGGATCTCGGCCCGGGCGTCGCGGTCGGGCGGCGGCACGAACACGACCTCGTCGAACCGACCGGGCCGGCGGAACGCGCCGTCGAGGTGCCACGGCGCGTTCGTCGCCGCCAGCACCAAGACGCCCTCGTTGTTGGTGTCGACCCCGTCCATCTCGGACAGGAACTGGTTGATCACGTGGCGCCCGCCGGACTGGCGGAGGTCCGAGCGCCGGGCGCCGAGCGCATCGACCTCGTCGAAGAACAGGACGCACGGGGCCTGGGCGCGGGCGGCCTCGAACAGCCCGTGCAGCCGCTTCTCGGACTCGCCGATCCACATGTCGAGCACGTCGTGGAGCCCGACCGGCAGGAACGCCGCGTCGACCTCGCCGGCCGTGGCGCGGGCCAGGTGCGTCTTGCCGCACCCGGGCGGCCCGTAGAGCAGGAGCCCGCCGCCGGTCCGCTTGCCGTAGGCGGCGTACAGCTCGGGCCGTTGGAGCGGGTAGACCAGCTTGCGGCGGATCTCCTCCTTGAGCGCCTCCATCCCGCCGACGTCGGCGAACGTGACGGCCGGTCGCTCCGGGTCGGGCGCGCGGGGCGTCTCCGGCAGGGCGACCGGAGCGCGCGTCCGGCTGCCGACGGTGAACGCCGGGCCGTCCGCCTCGGTCGTCTCCGGGGCCAGGCCGAGCGCGTCGGCGAGGTCGGGGTCGTCGAGCGACGCGTCCTCGCCGACGGCCTGTCGGTACAGGTGCTCGGCCCCGCCGAGGTCGCCCTCGGCGAGGAGCGCGCGGGCCCAAACCCGGAGCGCGCGGGCGGGCCGGTCCGGCTGCTCGGCCAGGGCCTCGAGCGTGACGGCGGCCTCGGCCGTCTTGCCCTGGGCCAGGAAGGTCTCCGCCAGCCCGAGCACGAGGGCGGCGTCGCCCGGCGCGAGCGCGAGGGCGTGGCGGTACTCCGTCTCGGCCTCCGGCGCCCGGCCGGCCTGGCGGAGCTGGTCCGCGAGGTGGGACCGGAGGGGGACGTTGTCGGGGGAGACGCGGAGCGCCTGGCGCAGGGCGTCGAACGGGTCGGTCATGGGCGCGGGCGGGGCGGACCGGAATATGGCATCGCCGCGAACGCTCCGCAGGCCGGCCGTGGTCTCGGGACGAGACCGGCGGCCCCGCGCGGGCGTCCGGGCCGTTTCCACCGAAAGCGCAGAGTCGGGCCCGGAGGGGAGCGGTAGCCTGCGGAGAATCCCACACCGTTCATGCGCTACCTCTCCCTCGGCGAGACCGACGACATCGCCGCCTCGTGCCACCACCTCACGGTCGGGGGCACCGGCCTCATCCTGGACGCCGGGATGGACCCGGACCAGGACGGCTACGCCGCGCTCCCCCCGTTCGAGCTCCTGAAAGACCGGCCCGTCGACCACATCGTGGTCACGCACGCCCACCACGACCACCTGGGCGCGCTGCCGGTCCTCTCGCGCGAGGTGCCGCACGCCCAGATCCACATGTCGCGGCCGACGGCGATGCTGGCCGAGATGCTGCTCCCGTCGTCGGCGCGGCTGCAGAAGCGGCGGGTCCGCGAGGGCTCGACGATGGCGGCGCCCGTGTTCGACGTCGAGACGGCCGAGGCGCTGAGCTACGTCTACGACACGCACCTGCTGGACGCCCCGTTCGACCTGGCCGGGCTCAAGGCCGAGGGCCCGCTCGCGGGCACGTTCTACCACGCCAGCCACGTGCTCGGCGCGGTCGGGCTGATGGTCGAGGGCTACGAGAACGGCCGGCGCCGCCGGCTCTTCTACACGTCCGACACGAGCCTGCAACCGCAGACGATCTTGCCCGAGGCCGACTACCCCGACGGGCCCGTCGACGTGCTCTTGCTGGAGGCCACGCTCGGCGCCGACCCCGAGGCCGAGACGACGTCGCGGAAGGCCGAGGAGAAGCGGCTCGGCCGGGCGATGGCCGACGTGCTCGAGGGCGGCGGCGTCGTGCTCCTGCCCGTGTTCGCGCTGGGCCGGAGCCAGGACATGCTGGCGCTCATCGACCGGTTCAAGCGGCGCGGGCTCATCGACGAGGACGTCCCCGTCTACACGGCCGGCTCGATGCGCGGCGTGGCCGAGGTCTACGACAAGACGCGCGAGTCGACGCCCCGGCTCGACCCCGACTTCGAGGTCTACGGCGTCGACCAGGAGCGGTACCCGCGCTCGCAGAAGCGGAAGAGCGAGGCGCTGGCGAAGCCCGGCATCTTCGTGCTCACCTCCGGCATGTTGTTCGAGCGGACGCCGTCGTTCGACCTCGCCCGTCAGATCGTCTCCGACGAGCGCCACGGCATCTTCTTCGTCGGCTACTCCAAGGAGGGCTCGCCCGGCGAGGCGTTGCAGGCCGCCGCCGCGAGTGGCGACAAGATGACGTTCGACCCGGACGAGGGGCCGGTCCCGGTCCGTGCCCGCGTCGAGCGGTTCCGGTTCTCGGGCCACAGCCACCGCCGCGACCTGATCGAGGTCGTCGACCGGGTCAAGCCGCGGACCGTCGTGCTGGTCCACGGCGAGACGGCGGCCAAGGTCTGGATGAAGGACAACATCGAGTTTTTCCACCCCGACGTCCGCGTGGTCATCCCGGAGCAGGGCCAGGAGATCGAGCTGTAGGGGTCGAGCAGGTTCAGCGAGTGGGGCAGGTCCAGCGGGTGGATGCCCGACGGACTTGAGACACCCGCCTGACCCGTGCGACCCACCGAACCCGATGGACCTTTCCCCTGACCCCGGCTGGACGCCGCTCACCCCGTTCTGGGAGTCGATGGGCACGCGGTCGTTCGTGTCGTCCGACGACGGCGACCGGATCCGCGTCCGCTACTACGCCGACGCCGAGGGGCGGACGTGGGCGCGGGCCTGGTTCGGGCCCGGCGCCGAGGGGCCGCCCGGCCACGTCCACGGCGGCGCGCTCGCGGCGCTCCTGGACGAGGCGATGGGGATGGCCGCGCTGGCGACCGGCCGGATCGTCGTGGCCGCGCGGATCGAGGTCGACTTCCGCGCGCTCGTCCCGCTCGGCGAGGTCGTGACGGTCGAGCTGGCGGTGGAGGAGGCCGAGGGCGCCAAGGTGCCTGTGCGGGCCACGCTCTGCCGAGACGGCGAGGGCGTCTCGTGCCAGGCGACCGGCCTGTTCGTCGACGTCGGCGCCGAGCGGATGGGGCGCGCCGCCGAGCGCGCCGGCCGCTGAGTCTTCGCAGGGGGCGGGGGAGACCCGGCCGGCCGGACCGCGTACGGACTCCGCGCGTGCCGACGTCCGCTCCCCCCGATCCTCCTTGTTTATGACGACCCACTTCGACCCCGCCACCCGAGGCACCGACCGCCTGTCCGACTGGGACGCCGCCGCCCCGTTCGAGCCGTGGCTCGCGTCGGCCGAGGACCTGGTCGAGCTCTGGACCTCGGCCTACGCCCGGGCCCGCGTCGACCCCGCGCTCGTCGCCCGCGCCGAGGCGGTCCCCGGCGAGTGGCGGCTCCTGGTGCTCACCGAGGACTGGTGCCTCGACGCGACGGCGACGGTCCCCGCGCTCGTCCGCTTCGCCGAGGCCGCCGGCAACGTCGACCTCCGCCTGCTCGACCGCGACGACCACCTCGACCTGATGGACGAGCACCTCACGGACGGCCGGGCCCGGTCGATCCCCATCGCCATCCTGCTCGACGGGACCGGCGCCGAGCGCGGCTGGTGGGGGCCCCGCCCGGCCGACCTCCAGGCGTGGTTCACCGGCGACGGCCAGACCTTGGAGAAGGAGGACCGGTACCGAGAGCTCCGCAAGTGGTACGCCCGCGACCGCGGCGCCTCGACCGTGCGGGAGGTCGTCGAGCTCATCGAGCGCGCTGGCGGCGGCCACCACGTGGCGTAGTCGTCGCGCGGGTCCCGCAGGTTCGGCAGGCCTCGCAAGTTGGCCGGGAGCTGCTCTGAAGCGGAACCCGCCTCACCTGTCATACCCAATCCGGGAGGAGTGTGGGGGTATGGGAGGAGGGAGTGTCCCCTCCCACACCCCCTCCTCCCACACTCGGCCCCACGCCGAACCGGCATCGAGCAGCCGGACTTGGTATCAAACCCGCTCCACCCGCCGAACCCTTCATGCCCCTCGACCCGCCCCTCTCCGCTGCCGACCACGTGGCCGGGCCCGACGACGCGCTCGTCACCCTCGTCCAGTACGGCGACTTCGAGTGCCCGTACTCGAAGGACGTCCACGACCTCGTCGCCGACATCCGCGAGCACCACCCGTTGGGCGTCCGGTTCGCGTTCCGGCACTTCCCGCTGCGGCCGCACCCGAACGCGCTGGCGGCGGCGCTGGCGGCCGAGGAGGCGGCGCGCCAGGGCGGCTTCTGGCTTTTACACGGCCGGATGTACGCGCACCAGATGGCTCTGCGACCGTCGCAGCTGGCGGAGCACGCCGACGCGGTCGGGCTCGACGGGGCCGCCGTCCGGGCGGCCGTCGAGGGCGGCGACGGGGCCGACGCGATCCTGGCGCAGAAACGGGCCGGCGTCCGGGCCGGCGTCCGCTCGACGCTCGGCTTGTGGATCGACGGCGAGTGGGTCGAGGAGGACGACCTCGAGCAGGCCGTGATCGACCGCGTCATCCGCCCCCTCCAGGCCGACGGGCGGTAAGGGGCGTCAGAGGAACTCGACGTGGCCGACCATGTCGTCCGCGTCGAGGACGGCGTGGATCAGGACGAGCCCGTCGAGGATCCGGCGAGGTGGCGTCTGTTGCGCGACGTCTGCGATCCCAGCGTGCGCGTGGCCTTCAGCGTGGAGGCGGAGAAAATCCGCGTCTTGCGTGACGAGGACCCGGGACGTTTCCATCGCACGTGCGATGTGGGCCACGTCGCCGCCGCCCAGGCGCCCAGCCTCGGCCACCGTCTCGACGTCGATCCCGCGCTGGCGGAGGGCCCGGCGGACGAGCCGGCCAACGTGCTCGTCGAGACAGAACCGAACGGGCCCGCTCACGCGGCGTCGCTCGACCGCCGGAGGGCGGCCGAGATCCGTGACGGGACCGACTCGCGGAGGGACGCTGCCGACGCCGCGTCCTCTGCGGTCTGGGTGTCGACGGCCTCCCGATGGTCGAAGTAGTAGGCCAGCGCCGCGTGGATGTTGGCGAGCGAGAGGTCGTAGGCGTCCGAGATCTCGTCGGCCGTCATCCGGACCCGCTCGTGCCACACGGCCACGTCGGCCACGGTGATGCGCCGGCCGGCGATCCGGGGGCGCCCGCCCGCGATGCCCGGCGTCGACTCGATGTGGGGGTAGTCGGCCATGCGGGAAGCTACGCCTCGTGACGGATCCACCAAAAAAGCGCCCGGCCTCGCGGGGAGACCGGGCGCTCGCGGACCGGAGGGCTTCCGGCTACCGCGCGACCGACAGCCGGGCCGTGGCCGTGGCCGGCCCCGACGTGAGCCGGACGACGTAGACGCCCGACGGGAGCGAGCCGACGGCGAGCGTGGCCGTGTGGGCCCCGGCGTCTCGCCACCCGCTCACGGGCCGGGCCACCTCGCGGCCCAGCGCGTCGTAGACGACGAGCGTGGTCTCGGCCCCTTCCGCCAGCGAGAACGCCACCGTGGCCGACTCGGCCGACGGGTTCGGGCGGGGCGGGTCGAGTGCGAACACGGACGTCGTCACGCCGGGCGTCGGGCCGGGCGCCACCGGCGGAACGCTCGAGTATGTGACCAACTTGGTCGCAGTGGCCGTGCCAGTCCCGCGCGTGACGATGCATCGGAGCTCGCGGTCGAGGTTCCCCATCTGGATCGTGTACGTCGTCGTGGTCGGGCCGGCGGTCCAGGCCGTGGCCGGGGGCGTGCGCTCCGACCACTGCCGGGTCGTGGGGGAGCCGGAGCCGCCGGAGGTCGAGCACGTGTAGGTCCCGTACTCTTTGAACCCGAGGATGCTCGGGCCCGTGATCGACGCCGTGAGCGGGGCGACGCAGGCCGTGCCAATGCCGCGCGCGGCGAAGGCGGCCTGGATCGCGCACCCGTAGCTGGAGAACCCGAGCACGCTCGCGGCGGTGACCGTGGCGTTCCGGGCGTCGAGGAACGTAGGCGCGCTGCCGAGATACTTCAACGACTCCAGGACAACGGCGTCGGCGTTGCTGGCGATCACGCCTGAACTCATGCGGAAGGCCCAGAGCGCGCCGGAGAGGATCATTCCGCCGTCGTGAGGACTAAGTCCGCCACTGCCGTCGAAGTCTCCGGCAGGGAAAATATTGAACTGAGCATAGTTTGCGTTGTTTACGAGATCTCGCGTGTACTTCGTTCCCCCAGGTTGGTCAATGTATTCGCCGAACACCGTCGAGGCAGCACCGGTCACGGAGCGGCGGTACGCGATGCCGAAATAGTCGGAGTAGCCCTCGTCCATCGCATCGGCCTCGGCGGGGTAGGTCAGAGCGTTGTACGTCTCACTCACGACGTGCATATACTCGTGGACGATCACCGCTGCCTCCTTCGTTGGATTGTTGAGCCCCGAAGCGCCACTCTGGAAGTAGATCTCACCGAGAGAGGAATAGGCGAAGGCGTATCCCGTGTAGTACTGCGTCGTCGCCTTGATCTTCGCAACCTGATTCACCGGCAGACCGGCGGGCGACAGGAAGGCCCCCTCGAACATGTCGCCGTGGTGGTACACCATGACCTCGTCGAAACGCGCGTCGGTCGGGGCGTAGTTGAACACGGCGTTCGAGGACGTCACGTCGGCGGCGTTGTAGCGGTCCACCCAGAGGTGCTCCCCATCGAGCCGGCGCGGAGAGAGGTTCTGAAGGCGGAAGAGTGGTTTCGAGACCGGGCTGCCGTGGAGCGGGTTCGAGGCGTAGACGTTGCCGCTCCCGGAAACCGGGTTGAGAACGCTGCTCGTCGCCTCTCCCGACAGGTCAGCGAACGGGGCGAACCTAGAATCTCGACCGTCGCTCTCGGAGGAGACGGTCTCCAGTCCGTGATCGCTCACGTCTTCGAGGAGACTCGTCTTCCAGAGCACGCGGCCGGAGTGCGCGTCGATCAGGTACGTCCACGCGCTCAGGGGCTCTCGTGTCTCCAGGTCGAAACTGTGCACGAGGTGGTAGACGAGCTTCCCGTCTGTTTCGTCCGCCCAGATCGCCAGTTCGGGCTCCCGAACGACCTTCGCCTCCGGAGCTCCCATGTCGGACCGAGCGGTGGACAGCGCAGCGGAGGCGCTGAGCGCTGGAGCGATATCGACCTCGACGTCCGGGTAGGCGTCGCCGCTCACGAAGTGGATCGCTCCGCTCCGGTCGATGGCGACGAGGTAGCCGCTGTAGAGGAGGGGGACGCCCCGGTAGCGCTGGCGGAAGAGGACTTGCGTACTGGTTCCAGAGCTTCGGGTCGAGAGGTGCTCGAGGTCGTCCGATGCGTCGGAGAAGCCGAACACGGCCTTATGGGCATCGAGGAACGTGCGGGCGGCCGACTCCGGCGGCCCTGTGAAGCCCGGGAACTGGCCGCCAACGAGGGCGGAGACCGTCGTTGTGAGCGGGTCGACCTGGATCTCCAGGCCGTCTGCGAGGGCGTTCTCTTGCTCGGCTCGGAACATCTCGATGGCCACGCTACGGGCCTGGGCGTCGAGCTTCTGTGCGGCGGCCGACGGGGTGAGGGCTGCGGAAACTCCGCAGAGGGCGAGGAGTGTGAGGAGACGTCTCATGGTGCATCTCGGCAAAGAGGGGTGGAACTGTGAGCGATCCTGCGGCGGACGCCGGGCTGTCATCTCTTGCCGGAGTACGGCCCGGTGTTTCCGCTGCGGGTGTGGAGACGGAAGGCGTTTACATAGGCGGGTGCCACTTGGGACTTGAGAGAGTGAAGATCAGCGGCTTCCTGCGCTGGGCATCCGTGTCCCGCCTGCCCCGTAAATCGCCGGGTCGGCGAGCTCTCGGATGGAGCCAGTCTCTAGATCCAGGACCATTGCCCGGTGGAGTCGCCAGTCAGCTCCTCCACGTGGCTCCCTTTCAAAAAGAACGGTTTTGCCGGGTCCCCAGCGGGGGTGCCAGTTCAGATAGGTGCTGTCCAATCCGTAAGTTTGGAAGTATCTTCCATCCAGATCAGAAACGGCAAGTGAGACGTCATAGTCCGACATAGTACCCGGTCTTAACTCGGCCCAGATGGAGGCGATTAGCCCCCGTTCCTCATTCACGGTAGCCTCAGTAAACGCTTGTGTACGGAGTCCTCCCGCCGCTACGTAGGACAGGTTTGGATTCTGCGCCCGGCGAACCAACTGGCCCTTCAGGTCCATGAGGAAGATTCCTGCTGGTCTCTCCGGTGTCCATCCCGGCGCCTCCGGGCTGACCGAGAACACGACGAGCGAGTCAGGTCCCTTCATCCCGATCACCGTCGTCGCGTAGCTCCCCGAGTCGTGGACCCGCTCGAAGTACCCATCGGCGAACCGGAACCGGAGCACGTCCTGCTTGATCGAGAACGGCGGGGTCGGGTTCGTGAAGTAGAACCCGCGCCCGTCCCGCTCCCACACGACCGGGGACCCGAGCCCGACCAGGATCGGCCGGGCCACCTCGCCGCCCGGCGGGACGTGGCCGAGCGTGTCGGCCCGGCCCGTCCTCAGGTCGTACCGGACGTACTGGACGGCCGAGACGGGCCCGATGGTCCGGTCCCCGAACAGGACCTGCTGCCCGTCCCGGCTCAGGTGCGGCGACACGCTGAAGTGGTCCGGCCGCGAGATGACCTCGAAGACGGTCGGGTCCTCGATGTCGGCCACGACGACGCGGTGGACCGGGGCGCCGTCGGCCGTGGTCTCGTCGTAGACGGCGACGAACGCGACGCGGCGGTCGGCGGGGACGTCGGCGAGCGTGGGGGCGTCGTCGGCGGCGTCGCACCCGGCGAGGGCGGCGAGGGCGAGCACGACGAGGCGGAGGCGCATGGGGACGAGGCTCGCGATGGTCGGATACCCAGGAAGGGGGTCGGGAGAGGCTACCGATTGACGGCGCTCGGCGAGCCCGTGCCGGCAGCGCCGTAGATCGTGGGGTCGGCAAGGGAGCGGATCGAGCCCGTCTCGACGTTGAGCACCATCGCTCGGTGAGTTTGAGCCGCGTCGGACGCATCGCGGACTCTGTCGAATAGGATCGTTCCCTCGGGTCCCCAGTTCGGGGACGAGTCGTAATGATCGCCTGCGGTGTACGTCCGAAAGAAGCCGCCTTCCAGGTCCGCCACCGCAATCTTTGTGACGTAGCTGCGGAGCGCGTCGGGGTTCGGGTTCGGCTCGATGAGGGTATAGGCGAGCAATCCCTCCTCGTCGTTCCACGACGGCCACAGGATCTGGCGGACCGAGGTCGGGCCGTCGTAGAGGTAGGTCAGGTTCGGATTGTTGGCACGCCCCAGGAAGGCCCCGTCGAGGCTCATGTAGAACACGCCCCCATGCTCTGAGAGACCGTCGTCTGGATCGAACTCGGGGAAACCGAGCGGCTCCACTGAGAACACGACGAGCGTGTCCGCCCCCTTCATTCCAATCACTGTCGTTGTGTACGGGCCGGAGTCGTGGACCCGCTCGAAGTACCCGTCGGCGAACCGGAACCGGAGCACGTCCTGTTTCCCTGAGAACGGCGGGGTCGGGTTCGTGAAGTAGAACCCGCGCCCGTCCCGCTCCCACACGACCGGCGACCCGAGCCCGACCAGGATCGGCCGGGCCACCTCGCCGCCCGGCGGGACGTGGCCGAGCGTGTCGGCCCGGCCCGTCCTCAGGTCGTACCGGACGTACTGGACGGCCGAGACGGGCCCGATGGTCCGGTCCCCGAACAGGACCTGCTGCCCGTCCCGGCTCAGGTGCGGCGACACGCTGAAGTGGTCCGGCCGCGAGATGACCTCGAAGACGGTCGGGTCCTCGATGTCGGCCACGACGACGCGGTGGACCGGGGCGCCGTCGGCCGTGGTCTCGTCGTAGACGGCGACGAACGCGACGCGGCGGTCGGCGGGGACGTCGGCGAGCGTGGGGGCGTCGTCGGCGGCGTCGCACCCGGCGAGGGCAGCGAGGGCGAGCACGGCGAGGGGGAGGCGCATGGCGGTGGTGGGAACGCAGGGTCACGATAGGCCACGGTATTCCTCGTCTCCAATCCGAAAATATTGGCATCTTCGGTTGGCCGTGGCGGTTGGCCGTGGCGGTTGGCCGTGGCGGTTGGCCGTGGCGGTTGGCCGTGGCGGTTGGCCGTGGCGGTTGGCCGTGGCGTCTATCCGTCCCCGCGACCCTCCCTTACCGACCGGCGGTACCCCTGCATCGTCGTCCCCGTCTCCCGCTGGAACACGTGGGCCGCCGTGTCCTCTCGTCGCCACCCCACGGCCCGGCCCACCTCGGCCGCCTGGAGGTCCGTCTCTTCGAGGAGTCGCTGGGCCTCGGCCACCCGCCTCTGCGTGAGGTACTTGTCCAGCGGGACCCCGACCTCGCGCTTGAACTGCCGCCGGAGCGTTTCGGGCAAGAGCCCCACGGCGCGGGCCACGTCCTCGGGCCCGGCGAACGTGGCCAGCTTGTGGTCGAGGAGCGCGAGCGCCCAGCGGACGGGATCGGTCATGCCACGAGCGAGGGAACACGTTCCATGATACGGGGTGGCGTGTGGGGTGTCCACCGAGTGACGACGAGAGAATAGCTATCGCATACTCCCCTCTTGTCATCCTGAGTAACGCGAAGGCATGTCCTGAGCGAAACCGAAGGGATCTCGGCGCGGACATCCAGTCCGTAGGGAGCGGTGCTGACAGGCTGGACGGCTCGTGCTGAGATCCTTCGCTCCGCTCAGGATGACAAGCTGGGAAAGAGTTGTAATGATCTATGCACGAAAAAGCGCCCGGCCTCCGAAGAGACCGGGCGCTCGCGGACCGGAGGGCTTCCGGCTACCGCGCGACCGACAGCCGGGCTGTGGCCGTGGCCGGCCCCGACGTGAGCCGGACGACGTAGACGCCCGACGGGAGCGAGCCGACGGCGAGCGTGGCCGTGTGGGCCCCGGCGTCTCGCCACCCGCTCACGGGCCGGGCCACCTCGCGGCCCAGCGCGTCGTAGACGACGAGCGTGGTCTCGGCCCCCTCCGCCAGCGAGAACGCCACCGTGGCCGACTCGGCCGACGGGTTCGGGCGGGGCGGGTCGAGTGCGAACACGGACGTCGTCACGCCGGGCGTCGGGCCGGGCGCCACCGGCGGAACGCTCGAGTATGTGACCAACTTGGTCGCAGTGGCCGTGCCAGTCCCGCGCGTGACGATGCATCGGAGCTCGCGGTCGAGGTTCCCCATCTGGATCGTGTACGTCGTCGTGGTCGGGCCGGCGGTCCAGGCCGTGGCCGGGGGCGTGCGCTCCGACCACTGCCGGGTCGTGGGGGAGCCGGAGCCGCCGGAGGTCGAGCACGTGTAGGTCCCGTACTCTTTGAACCCGAGGATGCTCGGGCCCGTGATCGAGGCCGTGAGCGGGCCGGGCGGTGTCCTGAAGCCGGCCATCGTAGCCGCGCTGTTTTCCCAAGCGCGGACGTTG
Organism: Rubrivirga sp.; assembly: GCF_965213695.1. Lineage (GTDB taxonomy): Bacteria > Bacteroidota > Rhodothermia > Rhodothermales > Rubricoccaceae > Rubrivirga. The sequence continues at coordinate 1,178,286 of NZ_OZ243912.1, forward strand.
TCGTTGTAGCTGGTGGTGCCCATCGCCACTCCGCCGTAGACCTTGTCGGGGTTCGACCAGTAGTTGATGCGGAAGGGTGAGCTGCTGGGGCTTCCCGTCGCCATGATCGTGCGCCAGCTTTGTCCGCCGGGTCTGTAGCCGTGTCCATAGGAGTAAGGCTGGGTTCCCGTGTCGTTATCGTGCCGCGCTCCGGCGAGGTGGCCGATCTCGTGGGCGAACGTATGGTTGCCCGTCGCATAGTCCCACTCCACGATTGCGAAGGCTTGACTCGCAACAGCACCTATTGCACCTGCAATGCCATACACACTAGAACCTTGGTACACATAATTCCCATCTGTCAACAGAACGACCACGTCGGCACCGTATTGAGAACGAAGGCTATGGACCGCGTCTCCTCGACCGTCGCTCGTCCCCAATAGATCGTCTCTGTCATTGAAGATGTCGCTGGACTCGTTGAAGGCTAGTTGCGCCGCATGCACGACCGAGATCGTGGCGGGCACGCTGCTGTTGCCGAAGCCGTTGTTCATGTCCGCCACGGCGAGCGCGACCTCGTTTCCGATGTTGGCGCTGGCGGCGGCGGCGCCAGGCGTGTAGACCACCAGCACGTCGAGGGTCGGGGTGCTCAGGGCACCAGAGGAGCCGCCCGACCCGGTCGATCCGGGAGCCGTTTGCCCATCCCCGCCTCCGTCCCGCTCGGAGTTGCTTTCCGTAGCGCATTCTCCCACGGCGGTCTGGTCGATCCGGGAGACGGTGTGCAGCCCGCCGCCGAGCGGCTCGATCTTGAACATCTCGCCGGAGGGCTTTTGCACCGAGCCCGTGATTTGGTCGCCGTCCACCACGAGCACCACCTCGCCGCCTTCGCCGAAGCGCCCCTGCCACACGAGCCGTCTGCCGTGGGCTGCGGCTGTGCGTTCGCGCGTGACCTGCACCTGCTCGCCGCCCACTCTCACTGCGACGGCGGAGAGCGCTGTGAGCGTTTGGGGGGCTGCCGCCGAGCGAAGCTGCACGTCCTCCGAGCCGGGGCGCTGTTCGATGACCGCTAGCAACCGCGCCTGCTCTGGCGTCAGCGTGGAGCGCTCGACGGGCGATGGAAGGAAGAGGTCGGGGATGTCCTGTGCGCCGACAGGCGCGACGTAGAGCAGGGACAGAAGGACCGGCAGTCTGCGCCGGAAGACGGGGTGTAGCGTCGTTCTCATTGGGATCTCTGAGGTGCGGAGTGAACGAGGGGAACCGGGAGGCGTAGAGGGATACTGACGCCTCCGCCGGTGCGTGACTGATGAGTGAGTCGTCTTGCCGGGCCGATGCTCCTCGACGCGCTCCCTCGTGGAGGCATCTTTGTTTCTGATCCGTGCGGTTCGTTGACGGTGTAGTCATAGAGCACGTAGGCGCCATAGATCTGTTCGTCTTGGATGCTCGTAGGGATCACTTCGGGAATCGTGCGGGGCGCGCCCTTCGAGCGCCCACGACCTAGCAGTTCCGCGACGTAACCGACACCAGGCACGCGGTACTCAAAGATGTTCTCGTAAGCACCTACATCTATACCAGGGTCTTGCTCATACCAGTAGACGTAGCAGTCGAACGTGCCCAGCGGCGTCTCGAACGGGTGCCGGTTCGCCAGCAGCATCACCTCCGACGTGTCGTCGCTGACGTAGAACCGCGCCTCAGGGTCGGGGTCCGTCGTCCAGTCCGAGCCATAGGCCAGCCGAGTGAACCGGTGCCGGTCGCCCACCTGCATCGGCGTCCGCCGCACCAGCCGCTTCGTGTACATCGTGTCGGTAGCGGCGAGACCGCCCATCACGTAGAGGCCGTCGCGCCCGTAACCGTGGAGCCACTGCCAGGGCAGCGGCTCCTCTCCCAGCAGACCCCGCGACTCGGCGTAGGCAGTCAGCGTCTCCCCGCCGTGCTCGAACGTGAGACGCTCGGTGATCTCGACGGCGAAGGAGTCCGCATCGGCCGGGTTGAGGTACCAGGCGCGGTAGAGCCAGCGGTTGCCCGCCTCGAGTGGGAAGAGGTCTTCGGGGGCGGGACCCTCTAGCTCCTCGGCTGCGCTGTCGCAGCCGGTGAGCGCGGTGAGAGCGAGCACCGCAAAAGCACAGCAGAGAGTGAGGGCAGAGCGCATGGGACGGTGGTGGGAACGGACCCACGATAGGGCGTCCCCCGACGGACACCAACCCGAAAACATTGGCATTTTCGGTTGGCCGTGGCGGTCGCCAGCGTCGTCTATCCGTCCCCGCGCCCCTCCCGTACCGACCGGCGGTACCCCTGCATCGTCGTCCCCGTCTCCCGTCGGAACACGCGGGCCGCCGTGTCCTCTCGTCGCCACCCTACGGCTCGGCCCACCTCGGCCGCCTGGAGGTCCGTCTCTTCGAGGAGTCGTTGGGCCTCGGCCACCCGCCTCTGTGTGAGATACTCGCCCAGCGGGATCCCAACCTCGCGTTTGAACTGCCGCCGGAGTGTTTCGGGCAAGAGCCCCACGGCGCGGGCCACGTCCTCGGGCCCGGCGAACGAAGCCGACTCGTGGTCGAGGAGCGCGAGCGCACGGCGGACGGGATCGGTCATGTCACGGGCGAGAAAACACGTCCCATGATACGAGGTGGCGTGTGGAGTGTCTACCGAGTGCTGACAAGAGCATGGCTATCGCACGCTTCCCCCTTCGTCATCCTGAGCGAATGCGAAGGGATCTCGACACGGACGTCCAGTTCGTAGGGAGCAGTGCCGACGGTCGTGATGGGTCGTGCTGAGATCCTTCGCTCCGCTCAGGATGACAAGCTGGGAAAGGGTTGTAATGGTCCATGCACAAAAAAGCGCCCAGCCTCTCGGGGAGACCGGGCGCTCAACGCACGATGCACGAAAGCGTTACTCGGCCGGCACCTCGGCCACGACCGGGGCCTCGGCCGGGACCAGCTCGACCGCGTCGGTCGCCGGCCGGGCCGCGCCGAGGTCGATCTCCTCGATCTGGAGCGTCTCCTCGACGTCCGTCTCGGTCCCCGCGCCCGTCCCCGCGATGAGCGGGGCGATGACGAGGGCCACGACCGAGATCAGCTTGACCAAGATGTTGAGCGACGGGCCCGACGTGTCCTTGAGCGGGTCGCCGACCGTGTCGCCGACGACGGCCGCCTTGTGGACGTCCGAGCCCTTCCCGTAGGTCACGCCGTCGAACTCGACGCCGCCCTCGATCCGCTTTTTCGCGTTGTCCCAGGCGCCGCCGGCGTTCGACTGGAAGATGGCCATGAGCACGCCCGTCACCGTCACGCCGACGAGCAGGCCGCCCAGCATGTTCTTGTCGTAGAACCCGACGGCCACCGGGACGGCCACCGCGAGCACGCCCGGCAGGATCATCTCCCGGAGCGCCGCCTTGGTCGAGATGTCGACGCAGCGGGCGTGGTCGGCCTTGGCCGTGCCCTCCCTCAGCCCGGGGATCTCGTTGAACTGGCGGCCGACCTCCTTGATCATGTCGGCCGCGGCCCGGCCGACGGCGTTCATGGCCATCGCCGAGAACACGAACGGCAACATCCCACCGACGAGCACGCCGGCCAGGATGCGGGGGTCGGCCACGTTGATGGCCTCGATGCCGGCCTGCTGCATGAACGCGGCGAACAGGGCGAGGGCCGTGAGCGCGGCCGAGCCGATGGCGAAGCCCTTCCCGATGGCCGCCGTCGTGTTACCGACCGCGTCCAGGAGGTCGGTCCGCTCCCTCACCTCCGGGGGCAACTCGGCCATCTCGGCGATGCCGCCGGCGTTGTCCGAGATCGGCCCGTAGGCGTCGACGGCGAGCTGGATGCCCGTCACCGACAGCATCCCCAACGCCGCGATCGCGATGCCGTACAGGCCCGCGAACGAGAACGCCCCGATGATGGCGAGCGCGAGCACAATCGTTGGGAGCCCCGTCGAGTACATCCCGACGCCCAGGCCCGAGATGATGTTGGTCGCCGCGCCGGTCACCGACGCCCGTGCGATGTTGGTCACCGGCGTCGTGTGCGTCGCCGTGTAATACTCGGTGATGAGCCCGATGGCGGTGCCCGAGGCCAGCCCGATCACGACGGCGAGGAAGACGCCGAACGACGAGTACGTGAACGTGCCCACAATCGGCGTCGTGGCCACGAACTCGGACGGGAGCATAAACTGGATGATGAAGAACGACAGGACGGCCATGACGCCGGCCGCGCCGAACTCGCCCACGTTCAGCGCCCGCTGGGGGTTGCCGCCCTCCTTCACCTTGACGAAGAACGAGCCCAGGATCGAGACCAGGATCCCGACGGCGGCCAGGACGAGGGGCAGCAGGACCGCGCCCAGCTCCATCCCGCCGACCTCCAAGAGCGACGCGGCGAACGCCGCGCCCAGCACCATCGCGCCGATGATCGAGCCGACGTACGACTCGAACAGGTCGGCGCCCATGCCGGCCACGTCGCCCACGTTGTCGCCCACGTTGTCGGCGATGGTCGCCGGGTTGCGGGGGTCGTCCTCGGGGATCCCCTCGTAGACCTTGCCGGCGAGGTCGGCGCCGACGTCGGCGGCCTTGGTGTAGATGCCGCCGCCGACGCGCGCGAAGAGGGCGATCGACGAGGCGCCGAGCGAGAAGCCGGCGAGCACGTTGAGCACGCGCGTGACCTCGAGCGGCTGGAGCACGCCGTCGGCCCCGTCGAAGGCGCCGGAGTAGACGATGAACAGCGTCCCGAGCCCCAACAGGCCCAGGCCGACGACCGACAGGCCCATCACGAGCCCGCCCGAGAACGCGACGTTGAGCGCGCCGCCGAGCGACGTCCGCGCGGCGTTCGTCGTCCGGACGTTGGCCTTGGTGGCGACCCGCATCCCGAAGAAGCCCGCGAGCCCGGAGCACAGGGCGCCGACGGCGAACGACATGGCGATGAGCGGGCTCGAGTCGGCCCGGCCCAAGTTGGCCAGCAGCAGCAGCGCCGCCACGACGGCGACGAAGATGGCCAGCACGCGGTACTCGCGGCGGAGGAAGGCGTTGGCGCCCTCCTGGATGTCGGCGGCGATCTCGGCCATCCGGTCGGTCCCGACGGGCTGGGCGTTGACCCAGCGGGTGCGGACGAAGGCGTAGCCCAGCGCGATGATCCCCGAGAGGGGGACGAGCAGGGCGAGAGTGGATTCCATGGTGTGTGAGTAAGCGGGGGTGGGTGAAGGGTGATGAGTAAAGAGCGAGGCCATCGGGCGCGGTGGCGGGGGCTAACGCCACCCATCACGCATCACTCATTACTCTTCACTCACGAGCGGCGGTTGTGCCGGTTCATGGCGGCCGTCAGCCCTTCGCGCGCGACCGTGAGCGCGGCCTGGGCCGCGTCGTCGAAGGCGGCCTCAGCCGCTCCGATCTCGTCGTCGTCGAAGGGGGACAGGACGAAATCGACCTGGCCGCCGGGGGGGAAGCTATTCCCCACCCCTACACGCAACCGGGGAAACTCGGTGGAGCCAAGGGCCTCGATCACGCTCTGGACCCCGTTGTGGCCACCTGAGGACCCCTCCCCCCGCAGCCGGAGCCCGCCGATGGGCAGCGCCAGGTCGTCGTAGACGACGAGCAGGTCGGCCGGCCCGAGGCCGTACCGGTCGAGGAGCGCGGCGACGGCCCGGCCGCTCCGGTTCATGAACGTGAGGGGCCGCGCCAGCGCGACGGACGGGCCCGGCTCGCCGCCCTCCGGTGGGAGCCGGCCCTCGGCCACGAAGGCGTGCGCCGCCTCGGTGTCGAGCGCGACGCCCAGCCGGTCTGCCAGCCGGTCGATCACCTCGAAGCCGGCGTTGTGGCGCGTGCCGTCGTAGTCGGGCCCGGGGTTGCCGAGCCCGACGACCAGGAACGACACGTCGGGCGAGGGGGGAGGGGGCGAGCCGCCCAGCAGACGAGAGAGCCAGGACATCGGGGGGGGGCAGAAACGAGCGTAGGGGCACGGCGGTGGGCCGCGCCCCTACGCAGGGTCGGACGAGCCGGCGAGAGGGCTACGCCTCCTCGGCCGCCTCGACGTCGGGGGTCTCCTCGCCCTCGGCGCCCTCCTCCGGAGCCTCGAGGCCCTCGGCGAGCCCGGTCTCCTCGACCTCGTCGTCGGCCGTGGCCAGCTTGGGCGCGGTGACCGTCGCGATGGTCCGCTGGGGGTCGGTGAGCAACTCGATGGCCTCGCCGAGCGCGAGCTCGGCGACGTGGAGCGACTCGCCCATCTCGAGCGCCGTGACGTCGATCGAGACGTGGCCCGGGATGTCCTTCGGGAGCGCCCGGATCTGGAGCTCGCTGAGCGGCTGCGACAGCGTCCCGCCGGCCTTGACCCCGCGCGGGGTCCCCTCGAGCTGGATCGGGATCGTCATCGTCAGGGCCTCGCCGGCCGTCAGCGCCAGGAAGTCGACGTGGAGCGGCTGGTCGGTGACCGGGTGGAAGTCGACCTGCTTCAGGATCGCCTCGTGCTCGGCCCCCTCGAACGGGATCGCGACGCGGTAGCTCTCGGTCGTGAAGATGAGCGGGCGGAGCGCCAGCGTCTCGACGGCGAAGTGGACGGGCTCGGTGTGGACGCCGTAGAGGACGCACGGGACCAAGCCCTCGCGGCGGATGGCCTTCGTGGCCGCCTTGCCGGTGCCGCGCGGCTGGACGTCGAGCGTGATGGACTGCATAGCGGTTGGGGTACGGGGGGTACGAGGTACGAGGTACGTCCCGTGTCTGGGCTCTGTCTCGCGGTTCGGGCCCGAAGCGTACCCCACACCGCGTACCGCGTACCTGGATTAATCGACGAAGAGCGTCGAGATGGACTCGTCGGAGCCGATCCGGTGGATCGACTCGGCGAAGAGCGGGGCGACCGAGATCACCTCGATCTTGTCGCTCGCGCGCTGCAACGGGACCGAGTCCGTCACGATGACGCGGCCGAGCGGGCTCGCCTCGATCCGGTCGACGGCCGGGCCCGACAGGAGCGGGTGGGTGCAGAACGCCTGGACGCTCAGCGCGCCGGCCCGGGACAGCGCCGCCGCCGCCGACGTCAGCGTGCCGGCCGTGTCGCACAGGTCGTCGATCAAGAGGCAGTTCGTGCCGGCCACGTCGCCGATGATGTTCATGACCTCGGCCACGTTCGCCTCGGGCCGCCGCTTGTCGATCAGCGCGAGCCCGGCCCGGAACCGCTTGGCGTAGGCCCGGGCGATCTTCGAGGCGCCCACGTCGGGGGCCACCACCACCAGGTTCTCGCGGAAGCCCTGGGCCGACTGGCCGTTCGAGCCGGCCAGGGCCAGCGTGTTGGCCTCGAGCCACTCCTCGAACACGGCCGAGCCGTAGAGGTGGTCGACGGGGATGTCGAAGAACCCCTGGATCTGGGCCGCGTGGAGGTCCATCGTCAGGACCCGGTCGACGCCGGCGTCCTGCAGCATCTTCGCGATCATCCGGGCGGCGATGCTCACGCGCGGCTGGTCCTTCCGGTCCTGGCGGGCGTACCCGAAGTACGGGAGCACGGCCGTGATCCGGGCCGCCGAGGCCCGCCGCGCCGCATCGACCATCAGGAACAGCTCCATCCAGTGCTCGGCCGGCGGCGGCGTCGACTGGACGATGAACAGGTCGGTCCCCCGGATCGACTCCTCGTAGCGGACGTAGATCTCGCCGTCGGAGAAGTTCTTGAGCGTGACCTCGCCGAGCGACCACCCGCCCGCCTCGGCGATCTTGCGGGCCAGCCCGGGGTTCGAGCGCCCGGCGAAGATCGAGACGGGGAGCGTGGCGGCGGTCACGGGCGGAGGGGAAGGGGGGCCGGAGAGCCCGACGGCCTGGGGTTGCCCGAGGAGGATTCGAACCTCCACAACCACTTCCAAAGAGTGGTGTGCTGCCATTACACCATCGGGCAAGCGGCACCGGGGGCGGTCGGGGGCGTAGGCGCCGGGCCACCCGCCCCGACCGGGCCGGCGTGCGGAGTATAGACGGTCCCCCCCAAGCCGGTCAACGCGCGGGGCCATCCGAACCCGCCCGGCTCTGCCTCGCGCCTTGTCTTGCCCCCCTTTTCACGCCCGTGCCCGACGTGTCCGAAGTCCGCCCCGGCGGGTCCCCCTCGTTGCCCGACCCGGCCCTCTCCGCCCTCCACGGCGCGCCCTCGCCCGACGAGCGGAACGCCGTCGGCGTCTTGGGCGGGCTCGGGCCCTACGCCGGCCTCGACCTGGTCCGCTCGATCTTCGACGAGACCGACGCCCGGACCGACCAGGGGCACCTCCCGGTCACGCTCGTCTCGTACCCCAACCGGGTCCCCGACCGGGCCACCTGGCTCGCCGATCCCACGGCGCCGAGCCCGCTCCCGGCCATGATGGAGGTCCTGCGCCGGCTCGACGACGCCGGCTGCGCCGTCGCCGGCGTCCCCTGCAACACGGCCCACGCGCCAGCCCTGTTCGACCGGCTCCGCGACGGGCTCCTGGCCGACGGCCGCGACCTCGCCCTGCTCCACATCGTCGACGCCATCGTGGCGCGCCTCGCCGAGGTGGCGCCGGACGCCGGGACCATCGGCGTGCTCGCGACCACGTCGTCCATCGAGAACCGGCTCCACCAGATCGGTCTCGAAGCCGCCGGCCTCTCGGCCCTCGTGCCGGACGCGGCGCACCAGGCGGCGGTCCAGAACGCGATCTACGGGCCGACCGGCTTGAAGGCCGAGAGCGCGCCCCCGCGCCCCCAAGCCCGCCAGGCCCTGCTCGACGCGACCGACCACCTGATCGAGCGCGGGGCCCAGGCCGTCATCCTGGGCTGCACTGAGCTCCCGCTGGCCGTTCCGGAGGCCGACCGCGGCGGGGTCCCGTTCGTCAACTCGACGCGGGCGCTGGCGCGGGCGCTCATCCGGGCCACGCACCCCGGCAAGCTCCGCCAGCCGTAGCGCTCAGCCGTCGGCAGTAAGACGGGCTTCCGCCCACTCGACCACCGCCCGGGCGTCGTCGATGGCCCGCTGCCACTCGGCCGCGTCGACCTCGCCGAGGTCGGCAGGGTAGCGCGTCAAGACCGCGTACTGAGTGAGCGCTTCCGACGCCTCCGCAGAAAGGGGGAACCCCGACGCTCCGGCGCGCTTGGCGTCGCGAGCCAGGCGGCGGATGCTGTGCGAGAAGGCGGGCTCCGACCGTGTCCGGTGGAGGATCACAGCCTTGACCGCCTTCTCAGCCGCCTGCTGGGCGTGGAAGCAGAGAAGCTCCAGATAGACGCCCGATGGCGGCTCCGTTTCGGCCAAGAGGAGATCGGACCGCGCGTACGCAAGCCACGCGGCCGGGTCGCCAGGGTCACCGGGCATCGTCGTCGGGGTAGAGAGTCCGGCCCGTCCGCAGGGCCTGGCGGTACACTAGGCCCGGATTGTCCGAGTGCCGGTCCAGCGCGGACGGCGTCGCGACGAGGACGTCCACGTCAACGTCGAGGATCGGCAGCCGGGCCCCGATCTTGACCATCGCCTGGCGGCAGGGCGTCCCGTCCGGCATCACGACGAGCAGGTCGACGTCGCTGTCGGGCCGGGCCGTCCCGGTCGCCCGCGAGCCGAACAGGACGACACGGAGCGGCGACGCCTCGGCGACGATCCGGTCGACGATCTCGCGAACGACGGGGTCGACGGGCATCACGGAGGCGGGGGCGGCCATGCCCGGAGTCTACGGCTCGACGAGCGTCGTCTGGGCGATGACCCGGGCGAACGAGCCGAACACGCCGAGCCCGCCCTCGACGTTCGAGGTCACGTTCGGGATCTCGCCCGGCGACAGCGTCGAGCCGCCGCCCTGGACGAGCTGGCTCTCGACGAACGCCTCGAGCGCGGGGTCGAGCGAGACCAGCGAGATCTGGACCGGCCCGAAAAATCCGAACGCGAGGTACGGCACCTGCACCAGCACCGTCCCGTCGCCCAAGGGGATGTAGCTGGCCTCGTTGATCACCGGCGACGTCCCGACGATGGCGTTCTCGCTCGGGTCGAAGTCGCACACGAGCGTCACGCCGTCGGGCTCGCGGTCGCAGCCGAGGAACCGCTCGTAGGGCGACGTCAGCCCGAACCGCCCGTCCTCGGGCACGCTCCGGTAGCGGGTCTCGCCGTCGACCTCGACCTCGACGAAGTCGACCGGCGCGAGGGCCCGCGTCGAGGTCACGAACGCCGACTGGCGCGCGGCCGTCGACGTCTGGGTGATCCGGACCTCGGGCCCCTGGCCGGTCCCGTAGACCGTCGTCTCGGCTGGCGGCTCGACGAGCGAGATCGCTGGCGGCACCGTCGTCTGGGCCGTCAAGGTGGCGTCGCCAGCGCGGACGTCGAGCCGGTACGTCCGGCCGGGCATGGCCGCGTCGTCGGTGTCGGCGAGGTACCGACCGGCCACGACCTCGCGGTACGGGTAGACGCGCTCGGGCGACCCGTCGGCCGCGAGCAGGGTCACGGTCACCGTCGCGCCCCCGACCGCCCGTGCGTCCGGGTCGTACACGTCGAGGAGCGGGGCCGACTCCGAGAGCGCGACCGGGGGCAGCGGCTCGCCGGCGCCGAGCGTGGCCGAGACCACGACCTGGGCCGTGAAGTCGTCGTCTTCGAAGCCGTCGCACCCGCCGACGGCGACGGCCAGCGCGAGCACGAACGTCAAGCGGAGCGTCATGGGGGGAGCGGTCTAAAAGTCGAGCGAGAGCGAGACGTTCGGGAGGATCGGGAGCTGGCGCACCTCGCCGACCTCGACCGGGTTCGAGTCGAAGTCGTAGGTCACGAACCAGAGGTTCCGCCGGTTGTACACGTTGACGAGCTGGAGCTGGAGCTCGTACGTCGCGAACGGCCACACGCCGCGCTTGGTGACCCCGGCGTCGACGCGGTGGTAGGGCGGGAGGCGGGCCGTGTTGAGCCCGTTCGAGACCAGCACCGGCAGCGTCGGGTCCTCGAACGGCAGGCCCTCGGCCTCGAACCGGCCGGCCGGCGTCGTGTAGGCCTGGCCCGTCGCGTAGGCCCCAGCGACCGTCGCCTGCCAGCCGCGTCCGAGCGCGTACTGGGCCACGACGGTCAGGTCGTGGAGCCGGTCGTACTTCGGCGGGAAGTAGCCCTGGAACGCGGCCGACTCGCCCGGGTAGCGCCGCCGCGTCGACCCCAGCGTGTAGCTCACGAGCCCGGTCAGCTTGCCGATCCCGCGCTCCAGCAGGAACTCGGCGCCGAAGGCGTAGCCCTCGCCAAAGCGGAACAGGCTCTGGTAGTCCAGCCCGGCCACGTCCTGGTTGTTCGGGTCGATGTCGAACAGGTCGCGCAACGTCCGGCCGTAGACCTCGACATCGAGCCGGTAGGCCGGGCCCAGGTTCGTCTTGACGCCCAGCACGACCTGCTCCGACGACTGCGGCGGCACGCCGACACCGGTCGTGACCCAGGTGTCGAAGCCCGAGAACGCCTCGTTCGAGATCAGCGACAAGAACTGGTGGTACTGCCCCGCCGCGAACTGGAGGACGAGGTCCTCCCCGAACGTCCGCTCGACCTGGACTTGCGGCGAGAAGCGGACGTACGACGACGGGACCGGCTCGATGTCCTCGGTCAGGAGGTCGTCGGTCAGGCTCCGGAAGTACTCCGCGCGGACGCCGCCGGTCAGGATCCACCCGTCGCCCGGCCGGACGCGGCCCTGGACGTAGCCCGAGGCGTAGCGCGACGGGTTGCCGTACGAGGTCTGGGTGTTCCCGTTGAAGCTGCTCTCCAGGCCGAGGTTGAGCGTCCCGCCCCACGCGCCCGTCCGCAGCTCGAAGGTCTCGCTCGGCAGCCACTCCACGTCGACGCGGGCCGAGTAGTCGGTAAGGGTGTTGGGCCGTTGGAACTCGGTCCCGGCGAACGACCCGACGGGGTAGCTGAAGTAGCGCGACGCCGTCAACCGGGTTTGGGCGAACGCCGTGCCCGAGAGCACGCGGTTGTAGGCCAGCGACGCCGTCCGGTTGCCGTAGTCGAGGTCGAACTGGGCGTCGTCGCCGAACGGGACCACCACCTGGTCGCGGCCGGCGTAGGTCGCCAGGCCGAGGCGGTCGTTGGGCGAGAGGTCGACCGACACCTTGCCGTTGAGGTCGTAGAAGTAAAAGCTCTCCGGGATGCCGTCCTCGTCGAGCTGCTCGCGCAGGACGGCCAGGAGCGGCTCCAGCGTCGAGCGCCGGGCGTTGAGCGAATACGAGCCCGACACGCCCGGCAGCGGCCCCTCGACGCCGACCCGGCTCGCGAGCAGTCCCACCGACAGGCTCGCGTCCGTCTCGCGCCGGTTGCCGTCGCGGTTGTACACGTCGACGACGCTGCCGAGCCGGCCGCCATACGTCGAGGGGTACGCGCCCTTGTACAGGCGGACGTCCTTGATCGCCTCCGTGTTGAACGTCGAGAAGAAGCCGAAAAAGTGTGTCGGGTTGTAGACCGTCGTCCCGTCGAGCAGGATCAGCGTCTGGTCCGGCGAGCCGCCCCGGATGTACAAGGCCGACGAGAAGTCACTCGACGCCTTGACGCCGGGCAAGAGCTGGATCGAGCGGAAGAGGTCGGCTTCGAACACGGTCGGCAGCGCCTGGACCAGGTCGATCGACACGTTCTGCGTGCCGGGCGCCCGCTCCTCCTCGATGGGCTCGGTCGCCTCGACGACGACCTCGTCGGTCGTGACGCCCTGGGGCGCCAGCTCCAGGTCGAGCCGGCGCGTCTCGCCGGGCGCCAGCGTCACCGTCTGGCGCGTCGGCTGGTAGCCGAGGAAGCTCGCGGTGACCGTCACCTCGCCGGGCTCCAGAGTCCCCAGCGTGTAGAACCCCTGGACGTTGGTGGCCACGCCCCGGCCCGTCGCCTCGACGCGGACAGTCGCCTGGATCAGCGTCTCGCCCGAGACGGCGTCGCGGACGAACCCGTTGAGCGTGGCCGGGGCCGTCTGCGCGCCGGCCGACGACGCGGCGAGCGCCAGCAGGGCGAGGGAGAGCACACGGACGGACATCGGCACGAGGGGGGACGGCGGTTGAGCGCGGAACCGGCGGCGGGGTTCGGCCGGGGGCGTGGGGAACCCGCGAAATGCCCGCCTCTCGTGAGCCGCCGCTCAACCGAACGAGGCCACACCCGTCGGTGTTACGGTACCGCGAGTTGCGGGGACGGGCCTCGGCGCCGGGGACCGGAGACGGGGACCGGAGACGGGGACCGGAGACGGGGGACCGAGGACCGGAAGCGGGCTCGTCGGGCGGTCCTCCGTCCTCCGTCCCCGGTCTCGGAGGCCCTCACGTCGTCGGGTGCAGCGCGCCGGCACCCGCCCCGCCTCGCCGTGCGGCCACGAGTTCGTCATCGTACTCGTTCGAGCGAGGGGCGGTCGCCGAGGCAGAACGTGGACGAGTCGGCGTCGAGGCGGGCCGGGTTCGGGCCGGCGGGGTAGCGCGACGTGGCCCGGCCGAAGTTCCACCGGAGCAGGAGCGCCCCGTCCTCGACGGCCCATCGGTGGACCGTGTCACGGCGGACCGAGTCGGGCCGGGCGTAGCTCCACGCCATCACGCCGTCGGGGTCGAAGCGGACGAAGGCCGTGGCGATCTCGGGCGCCGGGCACACCTCGCGCCACGTCGTCCCGACGAGGTCGGCGTAGGAGAGCCGGGCCGTGACGGCGCAGCCGGCGACGAGGGCGAGCAGGACGAGGGGGCGGCGCACGACGGAATCTACGATCCGAGTCGTAGGCGGGCGCGTTTGGGCTCCCCCGTCCCGCACGTCTCCGGACAGATTTAGCTTCACCCCTCACCCCCGGACCGCCCGTGCCCATCCGCGCCCTGCTCCTCTGCGCCCTCACGGCGTGGGCCCTCGCGGGGCCGGCCGTGGCCCAGGCCGGCCCGCCCGACGTGGTCGTCATCGTCGCCGACGACCTCGGGTTCGGCGACGTGGGCTACAACGGGTCCGAGATCCAGACGCCCGAGATCGACCGGCTGGCGGCCGAGGGCGTCGTGCTCGACCGGTTCTACACGTCGCCGCTGTGCTCGCCGTCGCGGGCGGGGCTCCTGACGGGGCGCTACGGCGTCCGGATGGGGATCAACGAGCCCGTGACCCAGGCCGACACGGTCGGGCTGCCCCAGGTGGAGGAGACGCTGGCCGAGCTGCTCCAGGGCGCCGGCTACCAGACGGCGATGGTCGGCAAGTGGCACCTCGGCGACGACTGCCCGTTCCACCCCGAGCTCCACGGGTTCGACTCGTTCCTCGGGATGCTCGGCGGCGGCGCCAGCTACTTTACCCGCCAGACCCAGACCGGGCTCGACTGGTGGCGCGGCGTGGCCCCCGTCGACACGGGCGGCTACACGACCGACCTTATCGCCGACGAGGCCGTCGAGGTCCTGGCGCGACCGCGCGACGGGCCGCTCCTCCTGTACCTCCCGTTCACGGCGCCCCACTCGCCGCTCCAGGCGCTCGACCGCGACCTGGCGCTTTACCCGGGCCTGGAGGGGGAGCGCCGGACGTTCGCGGCCATGACGACGGCCCTGGACCGGGCCGTCGGGCGCGTGATGGCGGCCGTCCGCGCGTCCGGCCGGCCGACGCTCGTTTGGTTCCTGTCGGACAACGGGGCCGTCGAGTCGCTCGGCGGCGACAACGGGCCGCTCCGTGGCCAGAAGGGGCAGGCCTACGAGGGCGCCATCCGCGTGCCGTCGGTCGTGTGGTACCCGGCGTGGGGGAGCCGCCGCGTCGAGCACCCGGTCTGGGTCTACGACGTCCTCCCGACCGTCTTGGGGCTCGTGCCGGACGCGCCGGCGCCGGCCCTCCCGCTCGACGGGGCCGACCAGGGGCCCCAGCTCGCCGGCGCGCCGGCGACCCCGCTCGTGCTCGACCGCCTCCTCTACTCGTACCGCCGGACGGGCGCGGACGGCTACTGGCTGGGCGTCCAGACGGCGGAGGACAAGTACGTCGAGCACGGGCTCTCGAACGGGACCATCCGGGACTTCTACCGGGTCCGGCTCGACCCGACCGAGCGGGCCGACAGCCTGCGCCACTACCTGGGGCGCGCGGAGGACCTCCGCCAGGCGGGCCTCGCGTTCGCCGCGCTCACCCGGCCGGGGGCGTCCAGCGACGTCTCGCTCACGGTCAGCCGGGCGCCGGACCTCGCCGAGTGCCCCGGCCTGCTCTCGACCCCGACGGCCCCCGGCGCCGCACCGCTCGGGCTGACCGTCGGCCCGAACCCGTTCTCGACCGCGGCCACCGTGCGCGTCACGAGCCCGACGGGCCGCCGCGTCGTCGTGGACCTCCTCGACGTGGCCGGCCGCCGCGTGCGGACGCTGTTCGAGGGGTCGGTCCCGGCGGGCGCCGAGCGCGTGGTCCGGCTCGGCCGGGGCGGGTTGCCGAGCGGGCTCTACGTCGTCCGGGCAAGCGGCGGCGGGGCGACGGCGACGCGGTCGGTCGTGCTGGCGCGGTAGGGCACCGATGTCGGGGGGAGCCCCCGGGCGCTCGTCGGGCTCGCCCCGTTAGCTTGCCGCTCCCTCTCCGCTGGCATGCGCACCGCCCTCGCCGTCTTCGCCCTGGTCCTCGTCGGCCTCCTCGTCTACGGCGTCTTTGTCGAGCCGCGCCTGCTCCTGGACGACGAGGCGTTCGAGGCCGAGCTCCCGAACCTCCGGCCGGGGTGGGACGGCAAGACGATCGCGCTGATGGCCGACTTCCAGATCGGGATGTGGCTCGGCAACACGGGCATGGTCGAGGAGGCCGTCGAGGACGCCATCGACGACTCGGTGTCGCTGGCGCTCATCGCCGGGGACTTCCTCTACCGGCCCGACTCAGCGCGGGTGCGCCGGGCCGTCGCGCTCGTCCGGCCGCTCGTCGAGGCCGGCATCCCGACGGTCGCCGTGCTCGGCAACCACGACTACTCGCTGATGAAGGAGTCGAGCGCGGTCGTCACGGTATTCGCCGAGTACCTCACCCAGGAGCTCGAGGCCATCGGGGTCCGCGTGCTGGAGAACGAGGCCACGCCGGTCGTGGCCGGCGGCGACACGCTGTGGGTGGCCGGCGTCGGGTCCAACTGGGCCGGCCGCGCCGACGTGCCCGCCGCGCTGGCCGCCGTGCCGGCGGGGGCCCCGCGGCTCTGGCTGATGCACAACTCGGAGGCGTTCCGCGACATCCCCGGCGAGGAGGCCCACCTCGCGCTGGCGGCCCACACGCACGGCGGCCAGGTCCGCGTCTTCCCCGGTGAGCGGACCTCGTGGCTCGACATCGTCCGCCGGGGCGAGGTCGCCGCCGACGGCTGGGCCGCCGACTCGATCGGGGCCCCGCCCAACCGGATCTACATCAACCGGGGGATCGGGTTCTCGACGGTCCCCGTCCGGATCAACTGCCGGCCCGAGCTGACCGAGATCACGCTCCGAATCCCCGACGGGCCGGTCCCGAGCGTCGGCCCCGGCGCCGTCGACGTGACGGACAGCTAGGGCCGGTGGGCTGGTGATTTGGTGGAGAGGGGGGCGAGCCGCCGGTCCAGACCGACCGTCCCACGGACGCGCCGACGTACTGATGCCAAGTCCGGGTGGAGTGTGTGGGGTTGGGGGTGAGGGAGGGTCGGAACCGAAGCGGGAACGTCACTCCTATACACCCACACGCATTCTGCTCTAGCCGGCCTCGGCAACGGTCTCCATCGGGATCGGCCGGTCGGGGCGCTCGCCCGTCTCGAGGTAGTGGCGGACCTCGAGCACCGCTCGCTCCTTCGCCTTGGCCTCCAGCATCAGGTCGTACGGCGCGTCCGGCGGCCCGACCTGCTCCATCAGCCCGACGAGCCGGTCCACGTCGTCCATGTCGAGGAAGTCGGCGTGGCCGGTCCGGGTGCCGGGCTTGTGGGACGAGAGGTGGAGCTTGGGGACCCGCTTCCCCCACGTCGCTTGGGCCCGGTCGAGCAGGTCGAGGAGCCCCTCGTCCGCCGTCTCGCCGCTCGGATTGAGGACGTGGTGGAACAGGTCGACGATGACCGGGAGCCCGGTCCGCTCGGCCAGCCCGACGGTCTCGGCGAGGGTGTACGTCGTGTCGTCGTTCTCGATGGCGAGCCGGGCGCGGGCGTCGTCCGAGAGCCGGCCGAGGTTCTGGGCGAAGCGGTCGAGCGCCGCCGGCTTGTCGCCGTAGGCCCCGCCGACGTGGAGCGTCATGGTGTCGCCGCCCATGAGCTTGAGGACCCGGGCCTGGAAGTCGAGCTCCTCGACGGACGCCGTGACCACCTCGGGGCGTGGGCTGTTCAAGACGGTGTACTGGCCGGGGTGGCTCGTCACGCGGAGCCCCTCGGCCTTGACGAGCCGCCGGATCTCGCGGAACTGCCAGTCGAACGCCTCGGCCCAGTCGAACGGGAACACGTCGAGCGGGCCGAACGGGATGAGGTCCGACGAGACGCGGAAAAAGCGGAGGTCGTGGGCCACGTTCCACCGGAGCGCCGCCAGCACGTCGCCGAGGTTCTGGACGACGACGGGGATGACGGTCTCGGTGCGGAGGTTGGCCAGGCGGACGGTCCGGCTCTGGGTCCCGAGCGTCGTGTTGAGACAGGCGTAGCCGAGGTGACGGAGGCGCATCGTGCGGCGGGGGTGCCCGGTCTCTACGCCGCCGGCCCGACGGGTGTCCCCTGATCCGCGCCGGGTTCTGCCGTTTGGTTCCAGAGCTGGCCGGTCGCCGCGATGGCACCGGCTCCCTCAAAAGCGGGAACGTTCGTTTCGGGCTCGCGCGCCTCGGGCGGTCCCCGGCGGTGGGAGGGGCCGTGTGATGGACGGCCGCCGGGGCGTGGAACCTCGCCCGCCCGTCTCTCGGCGCGGCTCGACGAGCGGACGTGGACGCTGACGGCGTGACGACGGGCCGCCAGGAGTGTAAATCATCAGCCCGGGCCAGAGTGTAAAGGAACTGCCCGGCTCCTACATGTGGCTACCGGTGTCAGCGTCAGTCACTTCGACCCTCAGATCTTTCAGAGCAAAATCTAAGATCTCGTTGGCAAACTGTTCGGCCTGGACCTCGTTCATTTTGAACTTGTTTCGACCTGTGGCAAACATGTTCTTCCAGAACAGGTCGACTCGCTCTTGCGGGACTTTGCACATGGGGGCTTGGTGTCTAGTGGTGTGGCGCAGGCGGACCATTGTAGCGCTGTGACGCGGCGGACTTTTCCCGCAACGTCAACTTACCATATTTGAGTTGCTCCTGATCCAGCCAAAATCTCTCTGATCCAATCTGTATGAAAACTCGATGAACATGTCAGGATTAGCCGGGTGGACCGACCGGAGATCCTCCGGAGACGAGAAGAAGATCATGTCTCCCTCTGAAAGCATAAAATGATATGCCAGGTCATGACCTTCGAATGAGATAGTGAAAGTCGGTGGACAGGATTCGTCGCCACCAGACTCGTACATCTTTGCCTTTTCCAGGTCTCCACTCCAATCGAACGATCTAAATAGGTCTAGCCCCTGGTCAAGTGACAGCTCTTTGTGGTCCCGCTCTTCGTAATCGTGAAGCGTAAAATAAAAATCGTATCTGTGTCCGCTGTCCTGCCGAGTTTGCCGCCGACGAGGGGAGGCGGGCGGTGACGGGGTGGGACTCGACGGGGAAGGCACTGCTTCAGCAGCATAGCCGACGAGCGATTTGTAAGCAGCGTTGATGGCCTTGGCTTTCGTTTCGGCCTTCAATCTCAGCCTCTCGTTCCCCGAAAACCTATCAGGGTGCCAGACCATCATCATGTCACGGTAGGCCTTTTTGATTTCTTCTAGGCCCGCTCCTTCGGTGAGGTCGAGTTCCGAAAGCCAATCTTTGAGGTTGCTCATTCTGAGGTCGAGGCCGAAGGCGGTGTAACCAGTGCTTCCGCGATGCGGGGTCACCAAATGTAATGACCGTCATTCCATCTAGTGACCCATAGACTACGCCCCGCCCGGCGGTCTCCGGCGTCGTCCTGGACTACTCGCCGTGGGGCAACCGCTCGGGCATCTCGGCGGCCACCCAGATCAGGACCGCCGTGGCCGCGACGGCGCGCTGGACGTCGGCCGGGTCGAGCTTGTCCACGGTGTCGGCCGGCGTGTGGTGGTAGACGAAGTAGTCGCCGTTGTCGGTCCGGAGGCTGAGGCCGGGCACGCCGTCGCGCATCAGCGGGCCGATGTCGGCGCCGCCGCCGCCGAGTGTGATCCCGGCCGGGCCGACCTCGGAGTCGGCCATCAGGAGGTCACGGATCAGGGGCTCGACGCGGGCGGCCAGCATCTGGCGGCCGGCCTCCGACCCACCGTAGCCGAAGCCGACGGGCGTGAACACGCCGCTGTCGCTTTCGAGCGCGAGCTGGACGTGCGACACGTCGGCCCCGAGCGAGTCGCGGAACGTCTCGGCCCCGCGGAGCCCGTTTTCCTCGTTCGTCCACAGCGCCACCCGGACCGTCCGCCGCGGGCGCAGGCCGAGCCGGTTCAACAGCGCCACGGCCTCCCACGTCACGACGCAGCCCGCGAGGTCGTCGTGGACGCCCTGGCCGACGTCCCACGAGTCGAGGTGGCCGCCCAGGATCACGACCTCGTCGGGCCGCTCGCGGCCCCGGAGCTCGCCGATCACGTTGCGCGAGAGCCCGTCGGCCCGGGTCTCGGCGCTCATCGCCAGGCGGACGACGGGCCGCTCGCCGCGGTCCTGGATCCGCCGCAGGATCCCCGACGCCTCGGCGGTGAGGGCCGCGTGCGGAATCTGGCGGTCGCCGTCGGCGTAGCGCATGACGCCGGTGTGGGGCGTGCTCAGGCCGGTCGGCCCGACCGAGCGGACCAGGCTGGCCACGGCGCCGGCTTCGGCCGCCGCGCTCGCCCCGCCGACGCGGTAGGGCACGGTCTCGCCATAGCTCGTGAACGGGACGTCGAACAGGACGATCCGGCCCCGGGCCTCGCCCACCCGCGCCGTCAGCTCGTCGAACGAGCCGACGACGAGGACCTCGGCCTCGATCCCCGGCGTCCCGACGCTCCCGCCCAGCCCCAGCATCGGCAGGTCGATGTCGCCCGACGGCGTCACCAGCGTCGCCGACTCGGCGCCGCGGACCCAGACGGGGACGGTCACCGGCTGGCCCCGGACGTTTTCGAGCCCGTCGGCCCGCATCTCGGCCAGGATCTGATCGATGGCGGCTTCGAGCGCGGGCGTGCCCGTGAAGCGCGGGCCGAACGTGTCGGCCAGGAGGGCGACGCGGTCGAACGCGGCGCTGTCGGCGAGCGCGGCCTCGACGATGCGAGCGGTGGCCTCGGCGTACCGCTCGGACGGGTCGGGCTGGGCGTGAGCGGTCCCGGCCGCGACGAGGAGAGCGAGGAGGGCGAGGCGCATGGGAGCGGGCTGGTACAATCGGACGGGGTGCGCAAGCTAGCCCGCGTCTAGCTTCGGGCCGTGCTCCGGACCCTCTCCATCGTTCTCGGGATCGGCGTCGTCGCGTGGGCGGCGCTCACGACGACCGACGACGCGGTCGCCGTGCTGGCGGTGGCCGTCGGCGTGCTGACCGCGCTGCACCTCCGCGCCCACGACCGGATCGCAGCGCTGGAAGCCCGGCTCGACGCGCTGCTCCGGAGCCGCGCCGCGCGGGCGGCCGAGGCAGAGCCCGCCGGCCCGTCGGAGGTGCCGATCCTGGTTCCGCCAGACACCGAGGAGCCCGAGCGGGACGCTCCAACCGAGGGCGCGGTGCCTGTCGAGGGCCCGGAGCCGCGTCCGGCGCGCGTGCCTGCGATGGGGCGTCCGACCCGGCCGCCGCTGCCGTCGTTGCCGTCGCTCGACGGCCTGCCGCCGCCGCTCCGCCGCGCGTGGGACTTCGCGACGGGCGGCAACCTGGTGGCCCGGCTGAGCCTGTTGGTCCTGTTCGTCGGGCTGGGCCTGCTGATCCGGTACGCCGTGGCCGAGGGGTTCCTGTCGGTCGAGATCCGGCTGGCGCTGGCGGCGGCGGCCGGGCTGGCGCTCGTCGGGCTGGGCTGGCGGCTCCGCGAGGGGACGCCCGGCTTCGGGCTGACGTTGCAGGGCGGCGGCGTGGCCGTCCTCTACCTGACGATCTACGGCGCGTACGCGCTCTACGGGCTGATCCCGTCGCTGCCCGCGATCCTGCTGATGGGCGTGGTGTCGGTCGCGTGCGGCGGGCTGGCCGTCGTCCAGGACGCGCCGGGGCTGGCCGTGCTCGGCGTGGCCGGCGGGTTCGCGGCGCCGGTGCTCGCGGGGACGGCCGAGGGCAACCACGTCCTCCTGCTGAGCTACTACGCGCTGCTCAACGTGGGCGTGCTCGGCGCGTCGTGGGCGCGCGGCTGGCGGTCGGTCGCCGTCGTCGGGTTTTTGGCGACGTTCGTGACGGGCGGGCTGTGGGGCGGGCTCCAGTACGAGCCTCGGCTGTACGCCTCGGTCCAGCCGTTCGTCGTCGTCAGCTTCGCGATCTACCTCGCCCTCGCGGTCCGGTTTGCCCTCCGGTCGGCCCGGGTGGAGGCGACGCCCGAACGGGCGCTGGCGGTCGACGGGGCGCTTGTGTTCGGGCTGCCGGCGGCCACGTTCGTGCTCCAGGCCGGCATCGTCGAGGGCGTCGTGCCGTTTGGGCGGGCGTGGAGCGCGGCGGCCCTGGCGGCCGTCTACCTCGTCGGCGCGGGCGCGCTCCGGCAGCGGGCCGGCGTCCGGTTGCTGGCCGATGCGTTCCTGGCAGTCGGGCTGGCGTTCGCGACACTCGCGTTGCCGCTGGCGTTCGAGCGCGTCGTGTTCGGGGCGCTGTGGGTGCTCGAGGGGGCCGGGCTGGTCTGGGTCGGCGCGCGCCAGCGGAAGGCGTGGATGCGGGCCGGCGGGCTCGCGTTGCAGGGCGTCGCCGCGGCCGTCCTGTTCGCCGAGGGCGTGCTCGCCCCGTCGTCCACGTTCACGGCCGCCTCGCTGACGGGGTGGATCGTGGCCGTCGGGCTGGGGCTCTCGGCGTACGTCTTGCGCGAGATGAGGCGCGGCGGCGCGGTGGCCACCGACGACGACGCGGTCCGTGGCAACACCATGCCCGGTAGGGACACCATGCGTGGTGTCCCCACAGCGGACGAGGAGAAGGGGAGTCGGTCGTCGCCCGTCGGGTGGGCGGCGGCCGAGCGGCTCGCGGGCCGCGTCTTCCTCGCCTTCGCCCTGTTCTGGTGGACCACGACGGCGGCCGTCCACGTGCTCGACCTCGCGCCCGGCCGGTTCGTGCTGGCGGGCTTGCTAGGCGCGGCGGCGGCCTCGGCAGCCCTGTTCCTGGGGATGGGCCGAGCGCTGGGGTGGCCCGGTCTGGCGGCGGCCTCGTTCGGCGTGGTCCCCGTCGGCTGGCTGCTGTGGGCGTTCGCCGTGGTCGACGGCGGGGACCCGGCGGTGTCGTGGCGCGGAGTGGCGTGGCTGGCGCTGTTCGCCGTCGCGGCGCTGGCGCTCCGGTCCGAGCGGGCGCACCGCTGGCGGGCGCCGGCCTCCGTCGGGGCCGTCTGGCTGGCGACCGCCGTTCTCGCATGGGCCCTGTCCGACGCCGTCGCCACGGCCACCGTCGGCGACTGGCCGCTCGGCGCGTCGGGTGCCGTGCTCGCGGCGGCGCTGGCGCTGGCCGTCGGGATGCCGCCGTCGTGGGCGTCGGCGCGCGAGCGGGCCCAGAGCGTGGGCGGGCTGGCCGTCGCCGCCGGCCTCTGGGTGGTCGCCTCGTGGGGCCTCCCCGGCGAGGCCACGCCCCTGCCAACGCTGCCGGTCCTCAACCCGCTCGGGGTCCCGGCCGTCGCCGTCCTGCTCGGGCTGGTCGCCGCGCGCCGCCGGTCCGCCGGCCGGCGCGACGTGTGGACGGTCGCCGTCGCCGCGCTCGGCGTCGGGGCCCTGACGGTCGCCGTGCTCCGGGCCGTCCACGCGGCCGGCGCGGCGCCGTGGACGGCCGAGGGCCTGTTCGACTCGTCGACGGCCCAGGCCGCGCTGGCCGTGACGTGGACGCTGCTGGCGCTCGTGCTGACCGTCTGGGCCGTCCGCGTCGAGAGCCGGGGGCTGTGGTTCTTCGGCGTCGGCGTGCTGGCGGTCGTCGGGGTCAAGTTGTTCCTGGTGGACCTGTCGCAGGCCGAGGCGCTCGTCCGGATCGCGGCGTTCATCACGGTCGGCACGATTGGTCTGCTCATCGGCTACCGCGCGCCGCTGCCGCCCAGGCGGGGGGAGGAGGGTGGAGAGTAGAGGGTGGGGCAGAGGCGCTTCCTCCGAGCCCGGCGAGCGCGTTCTCATGAGGTCACCGACCCTCCCACCTTGTCATCCTGAGCGCAGCGAAGGATCTCAGCACAATCCGCAAGCCCCTTCTGCCATCCCCTAACTCAAGTTGTGCCTCCGGTCCTCGCGTTCGTCGGGACCGAGGACGGGGGACGGAGGACCGCCTGAGACCCGTCGGGGAAGCCGGTCCCCCGTCCTCCGTCTCCGGTCCCACCGCCTCTCTCGGTTCAGACACAACTCGGGTTCCCTACGGCTTCTCCACCGTGTCGAGATCCGTCGCTGGCGCTCAGGATGACAGGGCCCGGGGCAGGGGGGGCGACCGCCTCGCCAGTGCCGCCCTCCATTCTCTATTCTCCACCCTCCCCGCTCCCCGCCGCTATGACCCGCCTTCTCGCGCTCACCCTCGTCCTGGTCACCGCCGCCAGCGCCCAGACGCTCGACCTGGTGGGGACCGTCGACCTGCCGGCTGTCGTCACCGACTCGCTCGAGACCGGCGGCTCCGACGTGTGGGGCTACGTCGCGCCCGACGGGGCCGAGTACGCCATCATGGGCGACATCGACGGCGTCTCGGTCGTGGCCGTGCCGAGCCTCGAAGTCGTCGCCCGCATCCCCGGGCCGACGGAGGACGCGCGGTGGTACTGGCGCGACATCAAGACGTACGGCGAGTACGCCTACGTCGTCACCGAGGCGACCGGGCCCAGCGAGGGGTTGCAGATCATCGACCTGAGCGGGTTGCCCGAGCGGGCCCAAGAGGTGGCCGTGATGCGCGGGCCCGGCGACGCCCTCGTCTCGTCCCACAACCTGTCCATCGACACGGCGACGGGCCACGCCTACGTGCTCGACTCGAACGGCGAGACCGTCGTCATCCTCGACCTCGACGACCCCGTCGCGCCCGTCGTCGTCGGCCGGCTCGACGTAGGCGACGTCCACGACGTGTTCGCCCGAGAGGACCGGCTCTACGTGGCCGAGGGCCGGAACCCGACCTACTCGATCTGGGACACGACCGACAAGGCCGCGCCGGCGCTCGTCAGCCGCGTGACCGTCCCGAACGCCGGCTACGTCCACAACGTCTGGCCCACCGACGACGGCCGCCACGTGGTCACGACGGAGGAGACGGCCGAGAAGACGGTCAAGGTCTGGAACGTGGAGGACCCCGAGAACCCGGAGCTCGTCGGCGAGTGGCTGGGCGCCAACCGGATCGCCCACAACGCGCTCGTCCGGGGCCGCTACGCCTTCCTCTCCCACTACACGGCCGGCGTCTACGTCCTCGACCTCGCCGACCTCTCGGCTCCGACCGTCGTCGCCCGCCACGACACCTACGGCCGCAACGACGACGTGTCGATGGACGGGAACTGGGGCGTCACGCTGCCGTCGCCCGGCGGCTACGTCTACGGCAGTGACGGGACCGGCCGGCTGACGGTCCTGCGCTGGACGCCGCCAGCGGATTTGTAGCGGAGGCCGCCCCGGGGGCGGACGCTGGGTAGGGACACCATGCATGGTGTCCCCACGTCACTGCGCCCGCCAGCACGTGGCCCGGTCGCCGAATCCGCGTCGCGCGGGCCGGAGTACGGGCGGCCCCCCGCGACGCCATGCCCCTCGCCCGTTCGAGCCGCCGGTACCTCGTGCGGCACCCGCTGCTGACCGCGCTCTCGGTCCTGGGCGTCGCGCTCGGCGTGGCCGTGAGCGTGGCCGTCGACCTGGCGAACGCGAGCGCGCTGCGCGCCTTCGAGCTGTCGGGCGAGGCCGTGGCGGGCCGGGCGACGCACCAGGTCGTCGGCGGGCCGGGCGGCGTCGACGGGTCGCTGGTGGCCCGGCTGAGCGTCGAGCCGGCCGTCGAGGCGATCGCGCCGGTCGTCGAGGGCGACGCGCGCGTGGCTCGGCAACCGTACCGCGTCGTGTCGGTGCTCGGCGTCGACCCGTTCGCCGAGGCCGCCTTCCGGCCGTTCGTCGGCGGGCCCGGCCAGCTCGACGCCGGCACGTTCCTGACCGTGCCGGGCGCCGTCCTGGTCTCCGAGGGCACGGCGGTCGAGCTGGGCGTCGCCGTCGGCGACACGCTGGGCTTGCGCGTCGGCGGCCGTCTCGAGGTGGCCGAGGTCGTCGGCCTGCTCCAGCCCGACGACGACCGCTCCGCGAGCGCCCTGCAAAACCTCCTGGTGGCCGACGTGGCGACGGCGCAGGAGTGGTTCGGAATGGTGGGGGACGTAGGAACTGAGGGGTTGGGGACTGCGGGGCGGATGGACGCGAGCTCCGAGCCCTCTGCCCCCGGTCCCCAGTCCCCAGTCCCCAGTCCCGCGCCTGCAGGGCGCCTCACTCGCATCGACCTCGTGCTGCCCCTCGGCGACACGGCGGCGGTCGAGGCCGTGCGGGCGGCGCTGCCGGCGGGCGCCGAGGTCCGCCCGGCGTCGACCCAGGCGGAGGCGCTGTCGACGATGACGGCGGCGTTCCGGCTCAACCTGACCGCGCTGTCGCTGCTGGCCCTCGTCGTCGGCGTCTTTTTGATTTACAACACCGTGACGTTCGCCGTCGTCCAGCGGCGGCGCGTGCTCGGCACGTACCGCGCGCTCGGCGTGACGCGGGCCGAGGTGTTCCGGACGATCCTGGGCGAGGCGCTCGTCGTCGGCGCCGTCGGGACCGCGCTCGGGCTGGCGCTGGGCGTGGCGATGGGGACCGGGCTGGTGCGGCTGGTGACTCAGACCATCGGCGACCTGTACTTCGTCGTCCGGGTCCGCGAGCTGGCGCTGTCGCCGGTGTCGCTGCTGAAGGGCGTGGCCCTGGGGTTGGGGGCGACGGCCGTCGGCGCGCTCCGGCCCGGGTGGGAGGCCGCGTCGACGGCGCCGGCGAGCGCACTCCGGCGGTCGACGCAGGAGGACCGGCTGGCGGCCGGCGCCGGCCGCCTCGCCGTGTGGGGCGCGGCCGTGCTGGCGCTCGGCGTCGCGTCGCTGTGGGTCCCGGCCGGCGTGCCCGGCGCCTACGTGGGGATGCTCGGGATCCTGGCCGGGTTCGCCCTCGCCATCCCGTGGCTGACGCGGGCGTGGGCGGCGCTGGCTCGGCCCGTGCTCGGTCGGCTGCTGGGCCCGGTCGGGCGGATGGCCGCGCGCGGCGTCTCTTCGAGCCTGAGCCGGACGGCCGTGGCCGTGGCCGCGCTCGCCGTGGCCGTCGCCGCGACCGTCGGCGTGGCCACGATGGTCTCGTCGTTCCGGACGACCGTGGCCGACTGGCTCGGGGCCGTGCTCGTCTCCGACGTCTACGTCCAGCCCCCGGCCACGGTCTTCCGCCGCGGCGGCGCCGTCCTCGACCCCGCCCTCGCCGCCGACCTCCAGGCGCTCGACGGCGTCGCCCGCGCCGACGCCATCCGCGTGCGGACGCTCGACACGGGCTCGGGGCCGTTCGACCTGGTCGTCGCCCGGATCGACGAGACGCGGGCCGGCATCTACCGTTACAAGGCGGGCTCGGCCGCCGCCGTCGCCGAGGCCGCGCCGAGTGGCGGCGTCGCCGTCAGCGAGCCGTTCGCGTTCCGGTTCGACGTGGCCGTCGGCGACACGCTCGCGCTGCCGACCGACCGGGGGACGCGCCGCTACCCGGTCACCGGCATCTATTACGACTACGGCAACGACCTGGGCGTCGTGCTGATGGACGAGCGGCCGTTTTTGGAGTCGTTCCGCGACCCCGGCTTCGCCGGCACTGCCCTCACCGCCGCGCCCGGCGCCGACGTCGGCGCGCTCGTCCAGCGGGCTCGGGCGCTCGCGGAGGCGAGCGGGCAGCAGGTCATCGTCCGCTCGAACCGGGACTTGCGCCAGGCGAGCCTGGAGATCTTCGACCAGACGTTCGTGGTGACGAGCGTGCTCCGGCTGCTGGCCGTCGCCGTCGCGTTCGTCGGGGTGCTCTCGGCGCTGATGGCGTTGCAGCTCGAGCGCCGCCGCGAGCTGGCGATGCTGCGGGCCCAGGGCATGACGCCGGCCGAGGTCCGCACGATGGTGGTCGCCGAGACCGGGCTGATGGGGCTGTGGGCCGGGCTGCTGGCGGTCCCGCTGGGGCTGGCGCTGGCGGCCGTGTTGGTGTTCGTCGTCAACGTCCGCTCGTTCGGGTGGACGCTGGCGTTCTCGGTCTCGCCGTCGGTGCTGCTCCAGGCGGTCGGGCTGGCCGTCGGCGCGGCGCTGCTGGCGGGCGTCTACCCGGCGTGGCGGATGGCGCGGACGAACCCGGCGCTCGCGATGCGGGACGGGTAGCCGGAATCGGCTCGGTCCTGGGGACGTGTCACGAGAGGTCGTACAGCCGCTTCACCTTCGCTTCGGCGTACGCCAACCACGGCGCCGCGTCGAGCCCGGAGCCCGTCGCGTCGCGCAGGACCTCGTCGGCCGTCTTGGCGCGGCCCCAGCGGTGGACGTGCTCCCTCAGCCAGCCCAACAACGGGCCGAACTCGCCGGCCGCGAGCAGAGCGTCGAGCCCGCCGAGGTCCCGGTCCGCCGCGTTCCAGAGCTGGACCGACATCAGCGTCCCCAGCGTGTAGGTCGGGAAGTAGCCGACGGCGCCGAGCGACCAGTGGACGTCCTGCAAGCACCCGTCGGCGTCGGTGTTGGGCGCGACGCCGAGCAGGTCGCGCATCCCGTCACGCCACGCGCCGGGGAGGTCGGCCACGGGGAGGTCGCCCGAGAGCAGCGCCCGTTCGAGCTCGAACCGCAAGAGCACGTGGAGGTGGTACGTCAGCTCGTCGGCCTCGACGCGGATGAGCGACGGCTCGACCCGGTTGACGGCGCGGACGAACGCCCGGCGCGGCACGTCGGCGAGGTGCGGAAACCGGGCCTGGAGCCTCGGGTACGCCCACGTCCAGAACGGCCCGCCGCGCGCGACCAAGTTCTCGTACAGCCGCGACTGGCTCTCGTGGACGCCGAGCGAGGCGCCGTCCGCCAGCGGCGTGCCCTCAAGCCCGGGTGCGAACCCCTGCTCGTAGATCCCGTGCCCGGCCTCATGGACCGTGCTGAAAAACGCCGTCGGGAAGAAGGCCGGATCGACGCGCGTCGTGACGCGGACGTCCGTCGTCCCGAACGACGTCGTGAACGGGTGGGCCGAGCGGTCCTGGCGGCCGTGGTCGAGGCTGTAGCCCAGCCGCTCGGCCACGTCGAGCCCGAAGGCCCACTGGGCATCGGCGTCGAACGGCACGCGCAAGAACGAGTCGTCGGGCGCTGGCGCCTCGGCGGCAGCGGCGACGAGCGGGACGAGCCCCTCGCGGAGCTGGCGGAAGGTCTCGGCCACGGACGCGGTCGAGGCACCGGGCTCGTACTCGTCCAAGAGCGCGTCGTAACGGGCGTCGGCGGCCGAGGGCGCGTAGCCCGGCCCGCGCTCGGCGGCCACGAGCGGGCGGACCAGGTCGGCCTCCTCCCGCGCCAGCGCCAGAACGTACGCGAGGTGGGGCGCGAACAGGGCGAAGGCGTCCGTTTCGCGGGCCGCCTTCCACGCCTCCATCGCCCGCGCCGACGCCTCCGCTTTCTCGGACACCAGCCGCGCCGGCAGCAGCGTCGCCCGGTCCCAGTCGCGCCGGGTCACCCGGACGAGCGCCCGGTCGAGGTCGGTCTCGGGCCGGGCCGCCGCCAGCCACTCGCCGACGGCGGGGTCCGTAAACCGCTCGTGGGCGATCCGCCGGAGCGTGGCGATCTGCCGGCCGCGGCCCTCGGCCCCGCCGGGCGGCATGAAGGTCTCCTGGTCCCACTCGAGGACGGCGGCGGCGTGGCCGAGGTCGGCCACCTCGGCGAGGCGATCACGGAGGGCGTCGAGCATCGGAGTTCGGAGTTCGGAGTTCGGAGTTCGGAGTTCGGAGTTCGGAGTTCGGAGTTCGGAGTTCGGAGTTCGGAGTTCGGAGTTCGGAGTTCAACGGCGCCTCGGGAAAGGTTCCGGCGGGGCCCCGCCGTAGAGGGCACGGCGTGCCGTGCCCTCGCCCCGTCCGACCGCCGTGCCTCTGCCCGCGCGCCGTGCCCGTCCGCCTCTGCCCTTTCCCCGTTCCCCGTTCCCATTTCCCGCGAGCGCCAGCGAGCCCCCCGCGAGCGCCAGCGAGCTACAGCCTCAGCCCGCGCGGGACCGCCCACCGGCCGAGCAGCGAGAACAGGCCCTGCGCCGCGAGTGCCATCAGCGCCGCCGGGACGGCCCCCTCCAGGATCAGCCCGACGTCGTCCAGGCGGATGCCGGTCAGGATCGGTTGCCCGTAGCCGCCGGCGCCGACCAAGGCCCCCAGCGTCGCCGTCCCCACGTTGATGACGGCGCTCGTCTGGACGCCGGCCAGGACCGATGGCGACGCCAGCGGCAGCTCGATCCGCCGCAAGCGGACCGCCGCGGGCAGCCCCAGCGCCGCCGCGCTCTCGCACAGGACCGGCGCGATCCCCGCCAGCCCCGCGTGCGTGTTCCGGACGATGGGCAGGAGGCTGTACAGGAACAGCGCCGCGAGGGCCGGCGCCGCGCCGATGCCGAGCAGCGGCAGCATGAACACCAGCAGCGCCAGCGACGGGATCGTGTAGGCCACGCTGACCGCGCCCAGCACGGGCGCCTCGAGCCACCGGACCTTGGCCGCCAGCACGCCCAGCGGGATCGCGACCGCGATGGCCGCCGCCAGCGACAGCCCGACGAGCGCCAAGTGCTCGCGCGTCCGCTGCCACACGCGCTCGGCCCGACTGGCGACGGCCACCTCGCCGACCGTGCCGAACCGCTCGCGCAGCCAGCCCGCCGCGACGACCGCCTCGGGCTGGCCGTCCAGACGGACGCGGGCGTTGAGCGCCGCCATGGTGTCGGCCGAGAGCGTGCCCGCGAGGGCGTCCCACGCGGCGACGGCGGCCGGGTCCGTGCCCTCGCGGTACAACACGACGGCGTCGTAGCGGGGAAAAAAGGCGCGGTCGTCGCGCAAGACGCGCAGGCCGAAGGCGGCGATCTCGGCGTCGGTCGAGTAGAGGTCGGTCGCGTCGAGGTCGCCGGCCTGGAGCGCGCGCAAGGCGAGGTCGTGGTCGAGGCCCCTCACGTCCGTCTGGGGCAGACCGTACGCCCGTCGGAGGCCGGGCCAGCCGTCGGCGCGGTCGAGGAACTCGTTCGAGAACCCGAGCTGGAGATCGGGGTGGCCGGCGAGGTCGGAGACGGCCTCGACGCCGAGCGCTCGGGCCCGGGCCTCCGTCATCCCGACGGCGTAGGTGTTGTTGAACCCGAGCGGCGCCGTCATCCGGACCCCCTCGCGCGCGAGGGCCGCCGCCAGCGCCTGGTCCGTGCCGACCTCCTGGCCGGCGAAGATCTCCTGGGCCAGCGTGCCGGTGTACTCGGGGTAGGCGTCGAGGTCGCCGCGCAGCAGCGCGCTCCACAGCACGCGCGTCCCGCCGACCTCGCGGCGGTGGACGGCCTCGACGCCCGCGGCCCGGGCCGTCTGGGCCACGACCTCGCCCAGCACGACGCCCTCGGTAAACGTCTTCGACCCGACGACGACCTCGGCGCCCTGCGCACGGACGGTGGCCGCCAGCAGGCAGAGGAGCGCGAGCGCTGTTCCAACGTCTCGCCAGGCCGTGGGGACACCATGCATGGTGACCCTACCGATCTGCGGGAGAAGGAGAAAGCCTCTCACGGCAGCGCGTAGCGCTGGGCCTCGACGAACGCCTCGACGAACGGGGTCGCCGGGGCCGCGGCCACCTCCGCGAGCGGGCCCCGCTGGACGACGTAGCCGCCGTCCATCACCGCCACGCGGTCGGCCAAGACGGCGGCCTCGCGCAGGTCGTGCGTGACCAGGACGACGGTCGCGCCGAGATCACGGATGAGCCGCCCGAGGTCGGTCTGAAGCGCGTCCCGAGTGATCGGGTCGAGCGCGCCCAGGGGCTCGTCGAGGAGGAGCAGGCCGGGGCCGAGGACGAGCGCGCGGAGCAGGGCCGCCCGCTGGCGCTGCCCGCCCGAGAGCTCGGCGGGGAACCGGTCGAGCAGGCCGGGCGCCAGGGCCGTCAGGTCGGCCAGCTCCGCCAGCCGGGCGTCGGTCCGGGCGGCGCTCCAGCCGAGGTGGCGGGCGACGAGCCCGGCGTTGTCGCGAGCGGTCAGGTGGGGGAACAGGCCGCCGCCCTGGACCACGTAGCCGGCCCGCCGGCGGACCGCGTCGGCCGTGGCCGCGGTGACCTCGGTCCCGTCGACCGTAACCGTCCCGGCGTCGGGCACGACGAGCCCGAGGATCATGCGGAGCAGCGTCGACTTGCCGCCGCCGCTCGTGCCGAGCAAGGCGACCACCTCGCCCCGGGCCACGTCGAGGTCGGTCGGCCAGAGGGCCACGTCGGGCCCGTACCGCTTGGCGACGCCGCGGAGCCGGATCACGAGGGGAGGGGGGAGGCCACGTGCCGAAGGTACCCGACCGCGAGCGGGGACCCGGGGGGCGGCCGAGGCGTTTGGTTGGCGCAACAGCCAATTGGACGACATGGAGCTCGGCCTGTTCTCGTTCGCCGAAGTGCCGCCCGATGGCACCGACACGACCCGGCTGCGCGACCTGCTCGACGAGATCGCCCTGGCCGACCAGGTCGGCTTGGACGTGTTCGGCGTCGGCGAGCACCACCGGGCCGACTACGCGGCGTCGGCGCCGGCTGTCGTGCTGGCCGCCGCTGCCGCGCGGACCGAGCGGATCCGTCTGACGAGTGCCGTCACCGTCCTGTCGTCCGACGACCCGGTCCGCGTGTTCCAGGACTTCGCCACGCTCGACCTGCTGTCGGGCGGCCGGGCCGAGGTCCTGGTCGGGCGCGGCTCCTTTACCGAGTCGTTCCCCCTCTTCGGCTACGACCTGGGCGACTACGACACGCTGTTCACCGAGAAGCTGGACCTGCTGCTGGCGCTCCGGTCGTCGGAGGTCGTGACGTGGAGCGGCCGGCACCGGGCGCCGCTCCGGGCGCAGGCCGTCTACCCGCGCCCGATCCAGGACCCGCTGCCGGTCTGGGTCGCCGTCGGGGGGACGTTGCAGTCGGTCGTCCGGGCCGGTCGGCTGGGGCTGCCGCTGGCGCTGGCGATCATCGGCGGGCAGCCGAGCCGGTTCGCGCCGCTCATCGACGTGTACCGGGAGGCCGGCGCCGAGGCCGGCCACGACCCGTCGGCCCTCAAGGTGTCGATCAACGGCCACGGCTTCCTGGCCGACACGGCCGAGGCCGCGGCCGAGGCCGCCGTCGGCCCGTTCATGGAGACGATGGGGCGGATCGGGCGCGAGCGCGGGTGGCCGCCCCCGTCGCGGGCCCGGTTCGAGGCCGAGATCGCGCCCGACGGGGCCCTCGTGCTCGGGAGCCCGCAGGAGGTCATCGACAAGATCCTGTACCAGCACGAGCTGTTCGGCCACGACCGGCACCTGCTCCAGCTCACCGTCGGCCCGATCCCGCACGCCGACGTGCTGCGGGCGATCGAGCTGTTCGGGACCGAGGTGGCGCCGGTCGTCCGCCGCGAGGTGGCCGCCCGGGCGACGGTCGCCTGAGCGGCCCTCCCGTGGGGAGGCCTCGCGGGCGAGGGGGAGGTCGGCCCGGGAGCGCAGCCGTCTGCCCCGCCTCGGTGGGGACCGGCCGAGAAGCGGTGGGGGCGGTAGCGTGCGGTCGCCCTGAGGTGGAGGCCGGCGACGGGCGGCGCGCCGTCGTACCATCTGTTCCACATGCCGTCGGTCTTGTGAGGCTCCGCCCGCTCTTGCTGCTCGTCCTGACCGCCCTCGGGGCCGGGGCGCACGCGCAGCGGGTCGACCTGAGGTTCCACCAGCTCACGATCCGCGACGGTCTGCCTCAGACGTTCGTGACGTCGGTCGCGCGCGACTCGCTGGGGTTCCTGTGGTTCGGGACCGCCGGCGGGCTGGCCCGCTACGACGGCTACCAGTTCGACGTGTTCGAGCCGGACCCGGACGATCCGAGGTCGCTCCCCAGCCCGGTCGTGACGGCCCTCTACGTGTCGAGCGACGGGACGCTCTGGGTCGGGTTCAACACGGCCGGCGTCGCCCGCTTCGTCCCCGAGACGCAGCGGTTCGAGCGCCTCCCCGCGGGGGCGACCGACGACCGGCACCTCCCCTCGGGCCGGGTCCACGCGCTGATGGAGGGCGCCGACGGCGCGATGTGGATCACGACCGACGAGGGCGCCTCCCGGTTCGACCCCGCCACGGGCCGGTTCGCCCACCTCCGCGACGGGCCGGGCTTCAACGCGGGGCCGCTCGCCCGGGCCGACGACGGGGGCCTCTGGGTGGGGGTCCTGAGGCGGGGGCTCTACCACGTCGCGCCGGGCACGCTCACCCTGACGCACCACCCGCTCGGCGAGCCGTCGCCGCACGTCCGCGCCATCCACTCCCAGGACGGGCGGCTGTGGCTGGCGACCGAGGCCGGGCTGGTCGCCTACGACCCGTCCGCGCGCCGGGCCCGGCGCTTCGAGGCGCCCGAGCTGCGCGTCCGGTCGCGCGCGCTGTTCCCCGAGCCGGCGCGCGGCTGGCTGTGGCTGGCCACCGACGCGGGCTTCGTCCTGTTCGACGTCGAGGCCGAGCGCGTGCTGGCGGTCCGTCCGAACGCGGCCGGGAACCCGATCGGTCTGCCCGAGGCCCCGCCGCTGGCGGTCCTCTACGACGCGACCGGGCTCTTCTGGATCGCCACGGCCGGGAGCGGCGTGGCGTTCGCGGACTTCCTGACCTCGCGGCTCCCCGTCTACCGCGACCGCCCCGGCGACCCGGCGTCGCTGGCGTCGCCGAGCCTCCGCTCCGTCGAGTCCGACCGGGCGTCGATCTGGGCGGGGCTCAACAGCGCCGGGCTCAACCGGATCGACCGCGCGACCGGGCGCGTGACGCGGCTCCCGCTCCCCGTGGCCCCCGCCGGTCTCGCGTGGCCCGACCGCTCGGACCTGACCGTCTACGGGCTCGACCGCGACCGCTCGGGGGCGCTGTGGTCGGTGGTGCACTGGGGCGTCCGCCGGCACGACGCCTCGGGCCGGGTCGTCCGCAGCTACCCGTTCCCTGACCGGCCCTCGGCGGCGACCAACCCCGCCTTCGTCCACCAAGACCACGAGGGGCGCTACTGGGTCGGGAGCGGCCACGTGATGAGGCTGGACCCCGAGACCGGGGCCTACACGGTGGCCCTGGAGGGCACGGGCGGGCTCGCGATCTACGAGGACCCCCGGGGCGCCCTGTGGATCGCGACGTACGAGGGGCTCGTCCGCTACGAGCCGGGCACCGGGGCTCGGGAGGTGTTCCGCCACGACCCCGCCGACCCCGCGTCGCTCTCGAGCGACGGGACGCTCTCGCTCGCGGCCCAGGGCGACTCCGTGCTGTGGGTCGGGACGGTCGCCGGGCTCAACCGCTTCGACCTGGCGACGCGGCGCGCGGTCCGGTACACGCGGTCCAACTCGGACCTGCCCAACAACTACATCAACGGGGTCCTCGTCGACGACGTCGGCCAGGTCTGGTTCAGCACGAACGGCGGGCTGGCGCGGCTCGACCCCGCGACCGACCGGGTCACGTCGGTGGGCGAGCGGCGCGGGCTCCAGGGGCGCGAGTTCAACCGGGGCGCGAGCCACAAGGCCGCCGACGGCACGCTGATGTTCGGGGGGCTCGACGGGCTCAACGTGTTCGACCCGGCCCAGCTGCGCGAGAACCCGTACCCGCCCGAGGTGAGGCTGCGCCGCGTCGTGGCGGGCAGCGAGGTCGTCGTGGCCGGCCCCGGCGCGCTCGGCGACGGCCGCGCCGTCCGGCTCCGGCCCGGCCAGGACGGGGTCTCGTTCGAGTACGTCGGCCTCCACTACTCGGCGCCGGAGGAGAACCGGTACCAGTACGTGCTGGAGGGCGTCGACGAGGGGTGGCAGCCGGTCACGGCCGCGCGCGAGGCCCGCTACACGAACCTCGCGCCGGGGACCTACACGTTCCGCGTCCGGGCCTCGAACGCCTACGGCGTCTGGAGCGCCGCCGCCGCCCTGGTCACGGTCCGGCTGCCGCCGCCGTGGTGGGCCTCGACGTGGTTCCGGCTGCTCCTGCTGGTGGCCGCCGTCGGGGCCGTGGTGGGCGGGTACCGCTGGCGGACCGAGTCGCTGCGGGTCCAGGAGCGCCGGCTCCGGGTCGAGGTCGCCTCGCGGACGTCGGAGCTGGCCCGGGAGCAGGCCCGGACCGAGCGCCAGGCCCAAGCGCTCCGCCGGCACGACGAGGACCAGCGGCGGCTGTTCGCCAACATCAGCCACGAGACGCGGACGCCGCTCACGCTCATCCTGGGGCCCGTCGAGGACACGCTGGCCACCGAGGGCGACCGGCTCCCCGACGGCCTCCGCCGGACGCTCGAGGGCGTCCGCCGCAACGGCCGCCGGCTCCTCCACCTGGTCGACCAGATCCTCGACCTCTCGCGGCTCGAGTCGGGCCGGGCCGAGGTCGTCCTGCGCCGGGTCGACCTGACGGCGTTCGCGCGCGCGCTCGTGGCGGCGTTCGCCGAGCACGCCGAGCGCCGCGGCCTGACGCTGGCGCTGAGCGCTCCCGAGGCGCCCGTCGTGGGCGACTTCGACGTGGCCCTGCTCGAGCACATCCTGTTCAACCTCCTGTCGAACGCGACCAAGTACACGCCGGCCGGGGGCGCGGTCCGGGTCTCGCTGGACGTCGAGGGGGAGACGGCCGTCCTGCGCGTCCGCGACACCGGGGTCGGCATCCCGCCCGACCGGCTCGACCGCGTCTTCGACCGGTTCGCCCAGGCCCACGAGGGCCAGTCGAGCAGCACCGGGCTCGGGCTGTCTCTCGTCCGCGAGGCGGCGGTCCTCCTGGGCGGGAGCGTCGGGGTGGCGAGCCAGCCGGGGGCCGGGACGACGTTCACCGTCCGCCTCCCGCTCGCCGACGCCGGGCACGCCCCGGCCGGCCGCTACGCCCCGGCCGTCCCCGAGCCCGACGCCGAGCCCGAGCGGCCGCCCGCCACCGACGACGCCGACCGGACGACGGTCCTGGTGGTCGAGGACTCGGACGAGGTCCGCGCCTACGTCGCCGACGTGCTCCGGGCGGACTACGACGTCCTCGAAGCCGCCGACGGGGCCGAGGGGCTGGCCGTCGCGCGGGCCCACCTCCCCGACCTCGTCGTGAGCGACGTGGCGATGCCCGAGATGGACGGGCTCGCCCTGTGCGCCGCCCTCAAGGCCGACCCCGACCTCCAGTTCCTCCCGGTCGTCCTGCTCACGGCCCGGGCCGACGTCGAGGACCGGCTGCTCGGCCTCGGCGCCGGGGCCGACGACTACCTCGCCAAGCCGTTCGACAGCCGCGAGCTGAGGGCCCGCGTCGACAACCTGATCGCGGGGCGGCGGGCGTGGCGCGACCAGCTCCCGGCGCCGGCCGTCCTGGACGCCTTCCCCGACCTCCCCTCGGCCGACGACGCCCTGCGCGGGCGGATCGACGCGGCCATCCACGACCGGTTCGCCGACCCGTCGTTCGGGCCGTCGGCGCTCGCCGAGGCCGTCGGCCTGAGCGGGTCCCAGCTCCGGCGGCGGATGCAGGAGCTCCACGGCCAGCCGCCCTCGACGGCCATCCGGTCGCACCGGCTGCGCCAGGGCGCGGCGCTGCTGGCCCGCCGGACCGGGACCGTCGCCGAGATCGCCTACGCCGTCGGGTTCAACAGCGTCTCCTACTTTACGCGCTCGTTCCGGGACGCCTTCGGCCGGACGCCGACCGAGTACGCCGGGAAGGCGGAGGCGCCCACGGCCAGCGGCCGGCCAGCCGCCGTCTGAAGAACCGTTTGGTGAGCGAGATCGGGTCCCCTCTCCACCCCCCGGGGGAACGGGTAGGGGGAGGCTTTCGCAGAAGACCCCATTTCCCAACCCTGTCATCCCCGCGAAGCGACGGCGCCAGCCAATGACGGCGTGAGAGAGGGGGGCCGGGCTGGGAGAGCCTCCCCTTGTCAGCCGGAGGGAGAGGGCGAGGGTGAGGGGGCCAGCCGCCGACGCACGGGGGCCTGGCGACGCCTCCGGCCCCTCACCCGTCTCTCTCCCGGGGAGAGGGGACCTCGCGAGCGGCGCCGAGGCGTTCCCTACCCGTCTCTGAGCGGGGTGCACGGATCGCGCGCGTCGTTGCACGGACCGCGCATGCGCGGTTTCGGCACGATCCTGCGCGATCTGTGGTCGAGCGGGGGGACGAGCGCGCCCGACACTGGGGCTCACACCTCCCGCGCCCCGTGTCCCGTCCGTCCTCTGACCAAACTCCGCAAGAGCGCCCCGAAGGGGTCTGGCCCTACGTCCTCTCGTCCCGGCTCCGCGAGGCCATCGAGGCCCTGGACGACGCCGAGCCCCCGCCCCCCGGCCGCTCTGGCCGTCCGCTGGCCGCGGTCGTCTGCGACGCCTCCTCGATGGAGGCCTACGTCGGGCACTGCCTCCGGTCGCACTTCGAGGTCGTCACCGTCCGGGACCTCGACGCGCTCGCCGTGGTGGCCGGCGGCGTCGACCTCCGCCTGATCGCGGCCGACCTCTACACGCTCGAGCACCAGTCGGTCGCGGCGCTCGACCTCCTGGAGGGCCTCTTCCACGACGTCCCGCTGCTGGTCCTGTCTCAGGAGGCGGGCGGGCGGGCCCGGCTGCTCAACGAGAGCGGGCTCGACCGGTCCGTCGTCGTCGTCACCCTGCCGACGCCGACGGCCGACATCCGCCGGCTGGCGGTCTCGCTCGCCGAGCGGGCCGGGCCCGGCGAGGGTGAGGGCTGAGGTCCCCGCCTGGGACCGTCGGGAGGGCTACGCGCGCTCGGCGAGCTCGGCCCACCGGTCGACGTCGGCGTCGAGCTGGTCCGTGAGCGCGGCCAGCTCCGACGACAGCGCGAGGACGGCGTCGGCGTCGGTGGCCCGCTCGGCGAGCTCCGCTTCGAGCTCCGGCTGGCGGGCCTCGGCCTGGGCGATCCGCTCTTCGAGCATCGCCAGCTCCCGCGTCTCGTTGTACGAGAGCTTTTTGGGACCGTCGGCCGGGGGGGACGGCGCGCTCGCGGACGGCGGGGGAGGGGGGGGCGTGGCTTTTCTCGTCTCGGCCGCCTCGCGCGCGTCCCGCTCGCGCGCCTCGATCTCGGCCCACGCGCTGTAGCTCCCCGGGATCTCGCGGACGCGCCCGTCGCCCTCGACCCGCAACAGGTGGCCCGCCACGCGGTCGAGGAAGTAGCGGTCGTGCGAGACCGCGACGACAGCGCCGGGGAACGTGTCGAGGTACTCCTCCAGGGCCACCAGCGTCGGGATGTCGAGGTCGTTGGTCGGCTCGTCGAGCAGGAGCACGTTGGGCGCGCCGAGCAGGACCTGGAGCAGGTACAGCCGCCGCCGCTCGCCGCCCGACAGGAGCCCGACCGGCGTGTAGTGCTGGTCGCGGGGGAACAGGAACCGCTCCAGCATCTGGGCCGCCGTGATGAGCGAGCCGTCGGCCAGCGCCACGTTCTCGGCGATCTCCTCGACGGCGTCGATCAGGCGCCGGTCGCCGCCTTGCTGGTCCGCCGCCGCCAGGTTCCGGCTCTCCTGGTCGTAGTACCCGACCGAGACCGTCGGGCCGGCCTCGACGCGGCCGGCGTCGGGCGCCAGCCGGCCGGCGATGAGTTCGAGCAGCGTGGTCTTGCCGGCCCCGTTCGGGCCGATGATGCCGAGCCGGTCGTCGCGCGTGACGGTGTAGGTGAGCCCGCCGATCAGCGTCCGCCCGCCGAACCCCTTGGCGACGTCGTGGAGCTCGACGACCTTCTTTCCGAGCCGGGTCGAGACCGACTCGATCTCGATCTCGCCGGGCCCGGCCTCGGGCTTGGCGTCCAAGAGCGCGTGGGCCCGGTCGATGCGGGCCTTCGACTTCGACGTCCGCGCCTTGGCGCCGCGGCGGAGCCAGGCGAGCTCGCGCGTGGCGAGGTTCTGGCGCTTGGCCTCCTCGGCCGCCTCGACCACGGCCTGGGCCGCCTTCTGCTCGAGGTAGTCGCCGTACGAGCCGACGTAGCGCCGGACGTCGCCGCCGCCGACCTCGATCATCCGATTCGTGACGCGGTCGAGGAAGTAGCGGTCGTGGGTGACGAGCAAGAGCGCGCCGGTCCAGGACCGGAGGAGCCCTTCGAGCCACTCGATGGTCTCGGTGTCGAGGTGGTTCGTCGGCTCGTCCAGGATCAAGAGGTCGGGCCGCTCGACGAGCGCCCGCGCCAGGGCGACCCGCTTCTTCTGCCCGCCGCTCAGGGTCTCGACGACGACCTCGGGGTCTCCGAGGCCCAGCCGGTCGAGCGTGGCCCGGGCCTGCGTCTCCAGGTCCCACCCGCCGACGGCGTCGAGCCGGGCCGAGCGCCGGGCGACCTCGGCGGCGAGGTCGGTGTCGGCCGGCCGGCGGTCGAGCGCGGCGAGCGCGTGCTCGTAGGCGCGGACGGCGACGGCGGCGGGCCCGTCGCCCGCGATCACGGCGTCGAGCACCGTCGCGCCCGGGGCGAGGTCGGGCCGCTGGGCCAGTACGCCGACGCGGGCCCCGCTCGTCACCAGCACGCGGCCGCTGTCCGGCGGCTCGGCCCCGGCCGCCAGCCGGAGCAGCGTCGTCTTGCCGGCCCCGTTCGCCCCGATCACGCCGACCTTCTCGTCGGCCTCGACGACGAACGAGACGTCGTCGAGCAGGGGCTTGGTGCCGTAGTCCTTGCGGACGCGGTCGAACGTGAGCAGGGCCATGGGCGCGCGGGGGGACCGCGCAAGATCCGCCCCCGCGGGAGTGCGTTGGGCCACCCCGTCCGGTCCGGGCTCCGGTTCACGGGGATTTCAGGGCTCGCCGTCTTGGCGGCCTCGGGAGGGCCGTCGTAGGTTTCGCGTCCGCCGGTGAGACCCACCGGCCACGCCAACGTAGCTCAGGGGTAGAGCAGCTCACTCGTAATGAGCAGGTCGACGGTTCAAATCCGTCCGTTGGCTCTTTCGAAAACGCCCTTCGCATAGCCGTGAAGGGCGTTTTTGCTTATGGCTGATGCGGGCGCGGTGGATCGCCCACCAGCGAGACCGGTTCGCAGCGCTGCCGGTGCCGTCGCCTCGCCGCTACGAGCCGAGACGACCGCGCCTTCCCTTATGCAAACGGAGCGCTCGGAGCAGAGTGGGGCAAGAGAAGGAG
Source organism: Rubrivirga sp. (assembly GCF_965213695.1). Taxonomy (GTDB): domain Bacteria; phylum Bacteroidota; class Rhodothermia; order Rhodothermales; family Rubricoccaceae; genus Rubrivirga. The sequence goes on from NZ_OZ243912.1 coordinate 1,218,320, forward strand.
TCGAGAGGCGTATGGTGCTTATAGCGTTTGTGCTACACTGTGTAGCCAGCCGGTACACAGGTAGCCTTCCCGCGACGCCATGAACCCCAAGCGACTCCAGCCCTCCGACTTCACTGACGACGAGATCGTCCAGCTCTCCCGCGTCTTCGCCCGCCCCGGCCACGTCCGCGTGATCGACGACGAGGGGCACGAGGCCGAGCTGCCCGAGGCGATGTTGGGTTTCCTCGGCCACATGCTCCGCCAGATGGAACAGCGGCGCATCATCACGCTGATGCCCCACGACGAGCAGTTCACGACGCAGGCGGCGGCCGACTACCTCGGGATGTCCCGTCAGCACCTCGTCAACCTGCTCGAAGCCGGTGAGATTCCTTTCACCCGCGTCGGTACGCACCGCCGGGTCGTCTTCCAAGATCTCCGGGACTTCGAGAAGCGCCGGGACGCCGAGCGGACGCGGGCGCTCGACGACCTCGCCCGAGAGGTCGACGACGCGGGCCTGTACGACGCGAGCTACACCGGCGACGGGTGAGTCGGACTCCCGCGTCTGCGCCTAGCCAAGCGGCCCCGCTAGCTCGTCCCGGTAGGAGTCAGGCGGCACGTCGGAGCCGGTCCGAGCGCCTGACACCAGCACGACGGACGCGGAGCTCGGGGCGTACACTGTGGCATGGAAACGACGGGTCTCCCCTACACCGCCGACCCGCTCGTGCGGGCCGTCGTGGAGCAGGTGGTCGCCGAGGCCGACCCGCTCCGCGTGGTCCTGTTCGGGAGCCGCGCCACCGGCACGGCTCGTCCCGACAGCGACGTCGACCTCTCGGTGGTGATGCCTGACGGGACCGACCGACGTGCGGCGAGGACCCGGATCGGATCGCGGCTCCGTCGGCCCGGGGTTGGGATCGACCTGCTCGTAACGACGCCCGCGGTGCTGGCGGCCAGCGGTGACGATCCTGGCCCTATCTACCGGACCGTCCTCCGGACTGGGCGCGAGATCTACGCCACTGCCCGTGCTTAGCGACCCCGCGGACCCGGCCGCGTGACCCGGCTACGCGCGGTCTAACCTCGACCTAGCGGCGGCCGAGTCGCGGGGACAGCTTCCCCTCTGAGGCGGTAGCGCGACAGGCACCGGGGAAGGCGCTGGAGGTCCTAGTCGCGCGGCTTCTGCGTCGGACGCCCTACCTTCCAGTATGGCCGATACGCTTCCCCGTTCGACGCCGCCCCACATCCGGGCCGCCATCGCAGAAGCGACGGCTCGGCTCAGCGCGATCTACGGCCCCCGCCTGGCCCGCGTCGTTCTCTACGGCTCGTACGCCCGGGGCGACGCCGGCCCCGACTCCGACGTCGACCTCCTCCTCGTCCTCCGGGGCGATGTCGAGCCGTACACCGAGATCCGACGGACGGGCGAGCTCGCGCTTGACCTCTTGCTTGACCACGGGGCCGACGTCTCGATCCAGCCGTACGGCATCCGCGATGCCGAGGACGAGCGCCGACCGTTCGTTCGCAACGTCCTCGCCGATGGCGTGACGCTGTGACCGACCTCCAACGGGCGTACCTCGACCGCGCAGAGCGGGCCTTGGCTTCGGCCCGGCTCAACGTCGACGCGGGCGACGGCGAGGCCGCGACGAACCGGGCGTACTACGCCTGCTTCTACGTGGTGCAGGCGGCCTTGGTGGGGGAGGGTGAAGCGCCGAAGACGCACTCCGGGACGCACCGGCGGTTCGCCGTCCTGTTCGTAGCGACGGGAGCCGTGTCCAGGGACATCGGGCGCATCCTGCCCGACGCCTTCCGCCTGAGGCTCCAGAGCGATTACGACGCCTTCGCGGTCACGGACACGGCCGCCGCCGCCGACCTGCTGGCGGATGCGGAGCGGTTCGTCGCCGTCGTGCGCGAGCTTGTCGACGGGTCGGAAGAGGGGGGCTGAGGCCGTGCCCTGATCAGGGCATATTCAGGGCAAGAGCGTGCAAAAGTGTGCAGGAGGCTACAACCGCTATCGGAGCAGATCGCAGTTGACGGCAGCAAATGGGCTGTTTTGCTCTTTGCCCTGATCCCCTTGGTCGCGCTCGTAATGAGCAGGTCGTCAGTTCAAATCTGACCGTTGGCTCTCTCGAATCGCCCTCCTCGGGATCGGGGCGGGCGATTGTCGTTTGAGGCCACGCCGCTCGCGGCGTAGACTCCGCCATGCCCGCCCCACTCTCCACCGAGTCCGTCCGCGCCCGCCTCGCCGCGCTCTTGCCCGAGCTCCGGGCCGAGCACGGCGTCCGGTCGCTGTCCATCTTCGGGTCCTACGCGAGAGGGGAGCAGACGGCCGAGAGCGACCTCGACCTCTTGGTCGAGTTCGACCGGGTGCCGGGGATGCTCGGGTTCGTCGGGCTCGCTCACGGGCTGGAGGACCAACTCGGCCTGCGGGTGGATCTCGCCACGCGGCCGATGTTGAAGCCCCGGACCGTCCTGCACGTCGAGCGGGACCTCGTGCCCGTCTGAGCCCGGGGCCGGCGGGCCTACCTTCCCCCCATGCCCGCCCCGCTCCCCGACTCCACCCCGCCCCGCGTCCGCGACGCGGTCGCCGAGGCGAAGGTCCAACTCGAAGCGCTGTACGGCGACCGGCTCGCTCGCGTCGTCCTCCGGGGACCCTACCGGGCGTACGCCGAGACCAAGCGGATCACGGAGGCCCTCTTCGACCTCGAACTCGCGTACGACCTCTCGCTCGCGGCCCAGCCGTACAGCGAGGCCGAGGTCGCCGACACCGGGCGGCCCCTGGTGTGGAACGTCGAGCGGGAGGGGGTCGCCGTATGACGGAGCACCAGCGGGCGTTCTTCGAGAGGGCGGCGGGGGCGCTCCAGACAGCGCGGCGGAACCTCGATGCGGGCGACGCGAACGCCTCGGTGAACCGGGCCTACCGCGCCTGCTTCTACGCGGCCACGGCCGCTCTCCTCGGCGACGCCGAGCGGTCCGTCGCGGCCGTACGCGGGGCCGTCGGCTGAGACGCCGGTGGAGGCCCGGGCAGAGGCCGCCGAGCGGACGCGCGAGGTGGCCCCCGGCGACACCGACTGACCTGGACACCCACCTGCTCCGACATGGCTCCCTCTCCTCCCCGCCTCGCCCGCGAGCTCGGCACGTTCGGCGCCGTCATGATGGGGCTCGGCTCCATCGTCGGGACCGGCGTGTTCGTGAGCATCGGGATCGCGGCGGGCGTGGCCGGCCCGGCGGTCGTCGTGGCCGTCGCCGTCGGCGCGCTCGTCGCCACGTTCAACGGGCTCTCCAGCGCCCAGCTCGCGGCCAACCATCCGGTCTCGGGGGGGACCTACGAGTACGGCTACCGCTTCCTCACGCCCACGCTCGGGTTCGCGGCCGGGTGGATGTTCTTGGTCGCCAAAAGCGCCTCGGCGGCGACGGCGGCCCTCGGGTTCTCGGGCTACCTGCTCCTCGCGCTGGGGGCCGACGTCGGGCGGTGGCTTGTGCCCGTCGCGCTTCTCGCCACGGCCGTCGTCACGGCCGTCGTGTACTCGGGCCTGCGGCGGTCGAACGTGACCAACGTCGTCGTCGTCTCCGTCACGCTCGCCGCGCTGGCGGCGTTCGTCGGTGCCGGCACGCCGACGGCGCTCGGGAACGCGGGCGCGAGCTTCGCGGGCTTCTTCGAGGCGCCCGAGGGCGGGGGCGGGCTCCGGGCCGTGCTCTACGCCTCGGCGCTCATGTTCGTGGCCTACACCGGCTACGGGCGGATCGCCACGCTGGGCGAGGAGGTCAAGGAGCCGCGCACGACCATCCCCCGCGCCATCGTCACGACGCTCTGGGTCACGGCCGCGCTCTACCTCGCCGTCGCGCTCGTGGCCGTCGGGGCGGTCGGCGCCGACGGGCTGGCGGCGGCGACGGCCGAGCAGGCGGCGCCCCTGGAGGTCGCCGCGCGGGCGTTCGGGGTGCCGGGCGTCGCGCAGGTCGTCGCGTTCGGGGCGATCACGGCGATGCTCGGCGTGCTCCTCAACCTCGTGCTCGGGCTCTCGCGCGTGCTCCTCGCCATGGGCCGCCGCGCCGACGTGCCCCGCCTGTTCGGCCGGGTCGACGCGGCCGGGACGACCCCCGGCCCGGCCGTCCTCATGATGGGCGCGGTCATCGCGGCCATCGCCCTCGTCGGCGACGTGCGGACGACGTGGTCGTTCAGCGCGTTCGCCGTCCTGGTCTACTACGCCCTCACGAACCTGGCCGCGCTCCGCGTGCCGGACGAGGGCCGGCTGTTTCCGCGCTGGGTGTCGGTGGCCGGGCTCGTCGCGTGCCTCGGGCTCGCGTTCTTCGTCGAGCCGCTGACCTGGGGCCTCGGCCTCGGCCTCCTCGCCGTCGGGCTCGCCTGGCACGTCGTCGCGCGGCGGCTCCGGGCGCGCGACGCGACGCCGTAGACGTCCTCCGACGGCCCGGCCGTCCCGCTCCACCGACTCGACGTCTGGCCGGGCTCTAAAAGCTGGCGGAGGCCCCAGCGGAGGACGGCGCGGTCGTCGACCAGGACGACGCGGTGGGGGGCGAGGTCGCTCATTCCCCCCCCCCCCCCCCCCGACCGGCGGGGGCGCCTCCCCGCTCAGCACGTCGCGGAGCGTGGGGGCCAGCGTGTTCCCGAGCCCGGCCTTTAGGAGGGTCGCCCGCGCGCCGGCGGCCTCGGCTCGGCTCGCCGTGGCGGTCCCGACGTCGGCGGAGACCACGACGACCGGGAGGCCGGGGCGCTCGGCGCGGACGCGCTCGGCGAGCGCGATGCCGTCCATGCCGGGCAGCGAGACGTCGGTGAGGAGGAGGTCGCACGCGGTCCACACCTGGCGGTCGACGGCCTCCTCGGCGCTCGCCGCCGTCCCGCAGAGGTCGAGGTCGGCCTCGGCCCCGAGCAGCATCGACAGGGCGAGCCGCACGACGGCGTGGTCCTCGACGAGGAAGACGGAGTGGGACACGGGGGCGTCGCGGACGTGCGCGGGGGGGCTCCCCCGTGTACCGCGAGCGCGAGCGGACGCTCCCCCGCGGGCCGAACCCGTGGTTTCCCTCACGGCGCCCTGCGCCTAGCCCTGAGCCTCCGGGCCGTCCGCCGGGACCCGGAGGGTGACGCGGGCGCCCCGGCCGGGCTCCGAGTCCACGCCGAGGCTGCCCCCGGCCATCTCGATCCGCTCGCGGACGCTGAACAGCCCGAGCCCGCCGTCCCCGGGCGCCGCCGCGGCGCCGTCGAACCCGTCGCCGTCGTCCTCGACCACGACCTCGACGGCCTCGCCGTCCCGGCGCGCGCGGACCGTGGCCCGCCCGGTCCCGGCGTGCTTGACCACGTTGAAGAGGAGCTCGTGGAGGGCGTGGTAGAGGAGCGCGCGGACGCCGCGGTCCGGGACCTCGCACTCGCCGTCGACCTCGACCGAGACGTCGAGGCGGTGGTCCTCCCGCTTGCGGGCGGCGAGCCAGCGGAGCGTCTCGGCGAAGTCCTCGACGGCGAGCGACGGCGGGCTCACCTCCGAGGCCAGCGTCCGGGTGAGCGCGGCGGCCCCGTCGAGGATCTCGTCGGCCTTGGCCCGGAGCTCCCGCTGCTCGCTGGGCGACGTGGACTTCCACAGGATGCTGTGGATGATGGAGAGGCCGGCGAGCCGCTGCTGGAGGTCGTCGTGGAGCACGAGCGCGATCCGGCGGCGCTCCTCGTCCTCGGCGGCCGTGAGCCGGGCCGAGAGCTGGCGGACCTGCTCGGTCCGCTCGGCGACGCGGGCCTCGAGCGTCGCGTTGAGCCGGCGGACCTCGTCCTCGGTGCGGACGAGGGCGTCGACGTCGGTCAAGGTCCCGAACCAGGCCGTCACGGCGCCCGCGCCGTCCGAGAACGGCCGGGCGCGCGTGATGACCCAGCACGGGCCGTCGGCGGTGACGAGCCGGTGGCGGACCTCGAACCGCCCGCCGCGCTCTCGCGCCTCGGCCCAGGCCGCCTCGGTCGGCTCGCGGTCGTCGGGGTGGACGAGGTCGGGCCACAGCGTCGTGCCCAAGACGGCGTCGGCCGGCCGGCCGGTGAGCGTCTCGAACTGGTGGTTCACGAAGTCGATCCGGCCGTCGGGGTCGGCCCGGAACAGGACGTCCGGGACGGTCTCGGCCACCTGCCGGAGGCGCTCCTCGCTCTGGCGCAGCGCGGCCTCGGCGCGGGCGCGCTCGACCGCCCCCCACGTCCGCTCGGCCGTCTCCTCGACGAGCGCCGCCTCGGCATCGGTCCAGTCGTGGGGCGCGTCGTGGTGGACGGCGAAGAGAGCGACGAGGTGGCCGTCCTTGACGAGGGGCACCACCACGAGGGCGGAGACGGGGAGCCCCGCGTACTGCTCCCGCTCGGCCGGGCTCAGGCGGTCGTCGGCGGCCACGTCGGAGACGACGAGCGTGCGGCCGGCGCGGGCCTCGGCGATGAGGAAGGAGAAGTCGGCGAGCGAGTACCGGCCGCTCCGGTCGGGCACGGTCCGTGCGTAATCGCGGGCGACGGCGGCGTGCAGGCCGTCGGGCTCGACCTCGGCGTAGTGGACGCGGCTGGCGCCCAGGTACTCGCCGAGCGCGCGGGCGGCCTCGGCCTGGACCTCGACCGGGTCGGAGAGCGAGCGGAGCGCGTCGGCGAGGGCGGCGCGGAACGACGCGCGCCGGGCCTCGGCCTGGAGCGCCAGCCCGGCCTGGTGGCGCGCGGTCACGTCGCGCGTGGACCCGACGACGAGCGAGACCGAGCCGTCGTCGGCCAGGAGCGGGCGGAAGATGTACTCGTAGAACCCCTCTTGGCCGTCGGCGCCGGTGTAGGGCGTGTCGTCGGTCAAGCCCTCGCCGGTCTCGAAGACCCGCTCGATCTGGCGCTGGAGCCGGTCGGCGAGGTCGGCGGGGTAGTCGAGCTCGTGGAACGTCTTGCCCACGACGTCGGCCAGCGTGAGCCCCCAGAGGTCGAGGAGCGGCTGGTTGACGAAGAGGATCCGCCCGTCGCGGTCGAAGGCGTAGGCGAAGTCGTTGATGGTCGAGAGCGTGGCGTCGAAGAGGGCCTCGTTGGCGCGGAGCGCGGCCTCGGCGCGGGCGCGCTCGACGGCGGCCTGGGTCCGCTCGGCCGTCTCCTCGACGAGCGCGACCTCGGCGTCCGTCCACTCGCGCGGGGCCGACTGGTGGACCGAGAGCACGGCCCGCACGCGGCCGTCCTTGACGAGGGGGACGCTGACCTGGGCCGCCACGCCGAGATCGGCCGCCGCCGCCCGCGCCTCGGCCGTGAGGTCGCCGTCGGCGTCGAGGTCGGGCACCACGAGCGTGCGGCGCGCGCGGACCGGCGTCGGCCCCAGGGCGTCGGCCCCGAAGCGCCCCCGGAGCGGGGCGACGCCGTCGGTGTAGTCCTCCTCGACGACGACCTGGCCGTCGGGCCCGACCTCGGCGTAGTGGACGCGGCTGGCGCCGAGGTACTCGCCCAGCAGCCGGGTCGCCTGGGCCTGGGCCTCGGCGGGGTCGGCGGGGTCGCGGAGGGCGTCGGCGAGGGCGGCCCGGAAGGCGGCCCGGTCGGCGCTGGCGGCGAGCGCGGCCTCGTCGGCCTTCCGCCGCGTGATGTCGACGAACGTGACCACGACGCCGTCGATCCGGTCCTCGACCGTCCGGTAGGGCCGGGCGTGGACGAGGTACCACCGGCCGTCCTCGCCCTCGACCTCGCGCTCGGTCACCGACAGCCGCGCGACGACGGCCTCGGCGTCCTCGGCGAGCCGGGCGCCCCCGAACTTCTGCGCGAGGTCGCCGAGCGGGCGCCCGACGTCGCTCGCGAGCACGTGGAAAAGGTCGCGGACGGGCGGCGTGAACCGCTGGATGCGGAGCTCGCGGTCGAGGAACAGCGTCGCGATCTCCGTCGACGTGATGAGGTTCTCGAGGTCGCCCTTGGCCCGGGCCGTCTCGTCCACCTTGGCCTTGAGCTCGTCGTTGACCGTCCGGAGCTCCTCGGACATGGACTGGGCCTCCTCCTTCGACGTCTCGAGCTCCTCGGCGGTCGAGCGCAGCTCCTCGTTGATCGACTGGAGCTCCTCGTTCTGGGCGCGGAGCTCCTCGCGGCTCGTCTCGAACTCCTCGACGGAGACCTGGAGCTGCTCCTCGGTCTGGCGGAGCGCCTCGGCGAGCACGCCGTCGGCGTCGGCCGGGGGGGCGTGGAGCGCGGGCGCCGCCGGGAGCACGTCGAACACGACCTGGACGAGGGCCCCGGCCGGCGCCGCGCGGGCCCGGACGGCGACCCGGAGCGCCTCGCCGTCGAGGTCGAGCGAGACCGGCCCGGCCGCCCCGTGGCCCTCGCGGCGGGCCCGGAACAGGGCCGTCTGGGCCGCGGCCCGAAGCTCGGGACGGAGCACCGTCGCGAGCGCCCGGCTCGGCGTCCCGGCCACGAACCGGAGGAACCGCGCGGCGCCCTCCGAGACGTGGGCCACGTCGCCGCCCTCGCCGACGAGCACGCTCGGCGGGGCCATCTGCTCGCGGAGCGCCCGGTGGACGCGCTCGGCCTCCCCGGCCGGCCGGGCCTCCCCGTCGGGCCTGCCGTCGGGCCCTCCGTCGGGCGCGAGGGGCCCCGCCGCGTCGCCGCCGGCCGACGGGGGGGCGGAGAGCACGCGCGGGACGTGGGGGAGCGCCGGGGCCGGGGTCTCGACGTCGAGGCGCCGGAAGAGCCGGGCCTTCTTGTCCAGCGTCTCGAACAGGTCCGGGCCGACGTCCGTCGACTCGCTCGTGCCCAGGAACAGGAGGCCGCCCGGCCGGAGCGCGTAGTGGAACAGGGCGAGCGCCCGCCGCTGGAGGTCCCGCTGGAAGTAGATCAGGACGTTCCGGCAGCTGACCAGGTCGAGGCGCGAGAACGGGGGGTCCGCGAGCAGGCTGTGCGGGGCGAACAGGACGGCCTCGCGGAGCGGCCCGGCCACGCGGTACCGCCCGCTCTCGTGCGCGAAGAACCGCCTCAGCCGCTCCGGGCTCACGTCGGCCTCGATGGACTCGGGGTAGACCCCGGTCCGGGCCGTCCGGACGGCCTCCTCGCTCAGGTCCGTCGCGAACACCTGGACGCGCGGCGCCTCGGCGAGCGTCGCCGCGTGCTCCATCAGCACCATCGCGACCGAGTACGCCTCCTCGCCCGTCGCGCAGCCCGGGACCCACACGCGGACCTCGGCGTCCAGGCCCTTCCCCTCGAACAGCCGGGGGACGGCCGCCGCCAGCACGGCGAAGGCCTCGGGGTCCCGGAAGAAGTTGGTGACCGAGATCAGCAGGTCGGCCAGGAGCGCTTGGGCCTCGGCGGCGTCGTCGCGGAGGTGGCCGAGGTACTCGGCCAGCGTCTCGGCCCCGGTCACGTGGAGCCGCCGGTCGAGCCGGCGCAGGACCGTCGCGCGCTTGTAGTGGGCGAAGTCGTGGCCGGTCCGGGCCCGGAGCTGGGCGAGGACGCCCTGGAGCGCCTTCTGCCCGTCGTCGGGGAGCTCGGCGGGCGCGTCCGGGAGGTGGACGCGCCGGAGCCGGTGGGCGTAGGCGGCGACCTCGGCCGCGAGCGCGCCCGCCGGCCCCACGGCGTCGACGACGCCGGCCGCGATGGCCGTCCGCGGCATCTCGTCGAACGCGGCGTCGGCCGGGTCCTGGGCCAGGATCATCCCGCCGGCCTCCTTGACCGCGCGGACGCCGACGGTCCCGTTGGCCCCGGTCCCCGAGAGGACGACGCCGACGGCCCGCTTGCCGTAGGCCTTCGCCAGCGTCCGGAAAAAGTGGTCGATGGGCCGCCGCCGGACGCGCTCCTCCTCGATGGGCTCGAGCACCAGCCGCCCGTCGGCCGCGAGCAGGTTCTTGTTGGGCGGGATCACGTAGACGTGGCCGGGCTCGATGGGGACGGACTCCGTCACCTGGGTGACCGGGAGCGGCAGGCCGCCCTGGAGCACGTCGGCGAGCCGGCTCTCCTCGTCGGGCGCGAGGTGGAGGACGACGACGAACGCGACGCCGTCGATCTCGGGGAGCCCGGCGAAGAACGCCTCGAGCGCCTCGATCCCGCCGGCCGAGGCGCCGAGCCCGGCCACGACGAGGGCCCCGGCGCCGGGGGGCCGCCCGGCCGTCATCGCGGTGTCGTTCCTCTCGGAGGCGTCGGGTTCCATGGCTCGCGGCGTCGAGGTGGGACGGGGTGCGAGAGTCCGTCCCTGCGCCACGGCGGCGGGATCTAGCACCTACAGGTCGAAGGTACGAGGCGCGCGCTCGGTTCCAGCAACGCCGGCCGCGCGGCCGGGTCGCCGCCAGGACGCGCCGGAGGGGGGCGGCGTGGCCCTCGATCTCGGCGGCGCGGGCGTCGTAGGCGGCCTCACCACCGGCCCGCTGGCGGTAGGACCTCTACAGCCGAGACGGAGCTCGTCGACGCGCGCCTCGACCGGATCGCCGAGTCGGTCGTCACCCCCCACGCCGCGAGGGCCCGACCGCTCTTCCCATCGTCTCTGAGGGCGCCGAGGCCAACGGAGCGGGCGCTCGCGGCTAGCCCGTCGGGACGTCCCAGCCGTTGTGGTACGTCGCGCGGAGGAGGGCGGAGGCCTCGGCGTCGTCGCGGAAGTCGCCCGTCATCCCGTCGCCCTCCCAGTGCAGCGTGCGGCCGGTCTTGTAGGCGATGTTGCCGAGCTGGGCGTTGACGGCGGCCACCGCGCCCGAGTCGATCCGGGTCGCGCACGCCGCCGGCGTCCGGTCCCGGACGCACCGGAGGAAGTTCCGGTTGTGCTCGTGGACGTAGTCGACGCCGTCGGGGACGCTCCCGACCTCGGGCGCCCGCTTCTGCGGGCCCTCCTGGCCCCACCCCACGAACTCGCGCTCGGGGACGACCTCGAACCCGCCCCGGGTCAGGACGAGCGTGGCTTGGTTGCCCACGAACGCGATCCCCTCCGGCTTGCGGTCCGGCCCCAGGTCGATCCCGACGGCGTGCTCCCAGAGCAGCGAGTAGTCGCCGAAGTCGTACACGGTCTGCAACGTGTCCGGCGTCTCGGAGGCGTCGTCGGGGTAGGCGAACTTGCCGCCGCTGGCCATGACGGAGCGGGGCGCGTCGGCGCCCATCGCGAGCAGCGCGATGTCGAGCTGGTGGACGCCCCAGTCGGTCATCAGCCCGCCGGCGTAGTCCCAGAACCACCGGAAGGTAAAGTGGAACCGGTTGGGGTTGAACGCGCGCGCGGGCGCCGGCCCGAGCCACATCGCGTAGTCGACGCCCGGCGGGGCCGGCTGGTCCGGCTGGGGCGGGACCGGCTTCATCCAGCCCTGGTACGCCCAGCACTTGACGAGGCGGATGCGACCGAGCCCGCCGGAGCGGACGATCTCGATGGCCCGGGCGTAGTGCTCGCCCGAGCGCTGCCACTGCCCGACCTGCACGACCCGGCCCGTCCGCTCCTGGGCCGCGACCATCGCGCGGCACTCCTCGACGGTGTTGGCGATGGGCTTCTCGACGTAGACGTCCTTGCCCGCGTCCACGGCGTCGACGAACATCCGGGCGTGCCAGTGGTCGGGCGTCCCGATCACGACGACGTCCACGTCGGGCGCGTCGAGCAGCTCGCGGTAGTCGCCCGTCGTGCGCGGGGCGTTCTCGCGGAGCGCGGCGTAGTCTCCGAGCCGGCCCGAGAGCACGGCCTCGTCGACGTCGCAGAGCCACGCCAGCTCGGTGTTCGCGTCGACCGCGAGCTGGGCGTTGAGGTTGGCCCACCCCATCCCCTTCGCGCCGATCAGGCCGATCCGGAGGCGGTCCGAGGCGGGTCGCGAGAGGCCGTGGAGCGTGTGTGGGAGGAGCGGGCTCCCGGCGACGAGGGTCCCGGCGGAGGCGAGGAAGCGGCGGCGGGTCGTGGGCATCGGGCGGGGAGTCGGGCGTCTCCAAGACTACGCCACGCCGCCCCATCGCGGCACGGGACGAGGGCACGGTGCAAGACGGGCACATTCTCCCACCCTATGTCATCCTGAGCGCCAGCGAAGGATCTCAGCGCGATGCCCGACCCCTTCGGCACCACGCCCTACGGCTCAGGACCCCACGTCGAGATCCTTCACGTTCGTTGGCTGCGCCGTCGCTGCGCGGTCACGATGACAAGATGCGGCTGCGGAGCAATGAGAAGCTGTTTGGTACGAGGAGATCAGGTTCCCTCTCCACCCCCTGGGGGGAGACTAGAGCTTGTCATGGACTCAGAACGCCCAGGGCCGCCAACTGACGCAGCAGCAGCGCGACGAACGCCAAGAAGTGGAGGCTCGCCAGCGTCTCCGGCAGCCGCTCGTAGTCCCGAGCGAGCCGCCGGAACCGCGCCAGCCACCCGAACGAACGCTCGACGACCCACCGGCGCGGTAGCAGTACGAACCCCCGCTTCGCCTCGGTGTGCTTGACGACCTCCAGCCGGATCTTGTGCGCGGCCCCCGCCGCTCGCGCCGGCGCCCCGGTGTAGCCCTGGTCCACGAACGCGACCTCGACCCGCTCGCCGCACACCGCCTGGACCCGCTCACAGAGCGCGCCGACCTGGTCGCGGTCGCCCTCGTTGGCCGGCGTCACTACGACCGCGAGCAGGTTGCCGAGCGTGTCGACGGCGGCGTGGACCTTCGAGCCCTTCCGCCGCTTGGCCCCGTCGTACCCGGCGCGCGCGCCGCTCGTGGGCGTCGATTGGAGCGTCCGGCTGTCGAGGATGGCCGCCGACGGGTCGGCGTGGCGGCCGTCGAGCCACCGGACGATGGCGCGGAGGTCGTGGGCCATGGCCTCGAAGACGCCCGCCGCGGTCCAGCGCTCGGCCTGCTGCTGGACGGCCTGCCAGGGCGGGAAGTCGCCCGGGAGGTAGCGCCAGGGCGCGCCGGTGCGGGTGACGTAGCGGAGGCCGTCGAAGACGGCGCGGAGGTCGTGCTTGCGCTGGGGGGCGTCCTCGCGGACGAGGGCGAGGTACCCGACGCAGAAGGCCCACTCGTCGTCGGAGACGTCGGAGGGGTAGGAGTAGGGCTGCGGCATCGCCGAAGCTCACCCCGCCACCGAGTCCATGACAAGCTCTAGGGTGAGGGGGGCGGTCGGGACGAGCACGAGGCTACACGAAGCGCCTCCAGACCCTCACCCTGTCCCTCCGGTCCGGGTATCCCGGTCCCAGAGGGAGAGGGGACGTCACGAGCGGCACGGAGCCACTGCCAAACGGCCTCTGACTCGTGAGAATGCGCTCGCCCTGGCGCACGGTGGCGGGGGCCCCGCCTCGCGCGCGGAGACGGAAGCGCGGCGCCGACGTCCGGTCCCGCAGCGCCCAGCTACGCCGCGACCGCCGACGGCGCGGCCAGCCGCGAGCGGATCGTCAGCATCGTCTTGCCCAGGATCTGCGAGACTCGGGCCTCGCTGACCTGGAACACCACGCCGATCTCGCGCAGCGTCAGCCCCTCGTCGTAGTACATCCCGATCATGGCCCGCGTCCGCGACGGGAGCCCCTCGATCACCGTCCGGACCAGGCCGACCGTGTGGTCCCGGTCCGAGCGGTCGAACCCCTCCGTCGCGTCGTCGTCGGCGACGAGGTCGTGGAACACGGCGCCGTCGTCGTCGCCGACGGGGGCGTCGAGCGACAGGGCGAACCGGGCCTGGGCCTCGACCAGGAGCCGGTCGTAGTCGGCGAGGTCGAGGCCGAGCCGGTCGGCCACCTCGCGGTCGGACGGCTCGGCGCCGAGCTCCTGGCGGAGCGCCTCGGCCACGCGCCCGGCCTCGGCCACGCGGCGCCGCTTGTCGAGCGACAGCACGTCGAGCGACCGGAGGTAGTCGATGACGGCGCCCCGCACGCGGAGGTAGGCGTACGTCATGAACGAGGCGCCGCCATCGGGCTCGTAGGCGTTGAGCGCCTCAACGAGCCCGACGAGCCCGGCCCCCTCGAGGTCCTCGCGGCTCGCGAGCGGGTGGTCCGGCACGGGCACCTTCCCGACGACGGACCGGACGAGCGGGACGCCGGCCAGCACGGCGGCCTCGCGCCGGGCCGGCGTGGGGTCGGCGTGGAGCTGTTCGACGAGGTCTTGGAGGTCAGCGGGCACGGCGTCAGTCGTCGGACGGGTGGGTGAGCAAGCGCCGGAGGAGCGGCCGACCGAGGGTGAGCACGCCGTAGACGACCAGCCCGGCGGCGCCGGCGATGCGGAGGTCGCCCGGCGTCAGGGCGAGCCCGCGCGCGAGCAGGACCGCCAGGACGGTGAGCAGGGCGGCGGAGCGGGCGAGGCCGTGGGACATCTCAGGCGGCGGCGCGGGCGGACGGGAGGAGCGGGGCGAGCCCCCGCGCCAGGCCGGCGAACGCGGCCTGGAGCGCGGGCGAGCGCCGGACGGCCGGGACCTGGTCGCGGACCGCCGCCCGGACGTGGGCGTCGTACGGGAGCCACCCGGCCGCCGTCGGCGTCTGGCCCAGGAACTGCGTCGTCAGCTCGGCGAACCGCGTGGCCGTCTGGACCGCGTCGGCGTCGGTGTCGGCCGCGTTGACGACGGTGAGGAACGGGTAGCTCGGGACCGTCTGCCAGACCGTCTTCGCGAGGGCGTAGGCGCCCGTCACCGACGTCGGCTCGCCGACCAGGACCAGGAGCCCGACGTGGGCCCGGTCGAGCGCCCACCGGACGGCGTCGTCCATCCCCGCCGGCGCGTCGATCAGGACGACGTCGTGGCTCTGGGCCACCGTTTCGAGCACGTCGTCGAGGGCGTCGAACAGGAACGGGGCTGGGCCGCCAGGGCGCGTCGCGGTGCCGGTCACGACGAGCGTGACCCCGCAGGCGGTCCGGTGGAACACGCGGTCGGCCGAGACGGCGCCCCGGGCCAGGGCCAGGACGCTGGCTGGCGGCTCCTCATTGAGGAGCGTCGCGCACGAGCTCTGGCACAGGTCGGCGTCGATGAGCGCGACGGCCAGGCCGGTCTCGCAGAGCGTCTCGGCGAGGTTGACGGAGACCGTGCTCTTGCCGGTGCCGCCCTTGCCGCTCACGACGGCGACCACCAGGCCAGGGGAGAGGTGAGGCATCGGGCGGGGGGGCTAGGCGAAGACGGGGGAGGAGGCCTCGGCGCGGGCCGGCCGGTCGAGGGGCGCCCACACCAAGTCGCGCAGGTCGATCGGCGTCGCCTGAACCGGAGTCGCCGGGGCGGCCGGGACGACGGCCTCGAGCCACAGCGACGGGGCCGGCGTCGGCGCGGCTGGCGTCGGCACGACTGGTGTCGGCGTCGGTGCGGCTTGCGTGGGCGCGGTCGGCATCGGCGCAGCTCGCGGGAAGGGAGGGGCAGACGGCAGGGCCGGGCGCTGGGTCGCCAGGGCCAGGTCGTCGGGGCCGGCGGCGACCAGGCGGAGCGGGAGGCCGAGCGCGGCCGTCCACGTGGCCTCGGCGCCGGGCGCCTCGTCGAGCCGCGTCAGCGCGAGCGCGTCCGGCCGCAGGCCGAGGTCGCCGATGGTGGCCGCACCCAGCGTCGCCGCCGACCGCGTCGCGTCGATGACGAGGTGGACCTCGGCCGTGCCGAGCGGCGCCAGCACCTCGCCCAACCGGGCGACGGCCGGACGCGCCCGCTCGGGCGCCAGCGGCAGCGCCGGCGTGTCGACGACGATCACGTCGGCGTCGGCGAACGTCCGCAGCGCCTCCCGAACGTCGTCGGCCGTCTGGACCACGGCGACGGGCACGCCGACGGCCCAGAACAGCGGGGCCGGGTCGGCCGTCCGCTCGGTCTCGGGCGCGACGATGAGGGCCGCCGGCCGCTCGGCGCCGACCAGCGCGGGTGCGCGGGCCAGCCGGAGCGCAAGCGACGTCTTCCCACTCCCGCCGGGGCCGACGAACACGACCGGGGCCCGGCTCGGGACCGGGACGGGCGCCGAGGCGCGGACCTCGGCCAGCGCCGCCTCCAACTCGGCCAGCCGAGCGCGGAGCGAGGCGACCTCGGCCGCCGTGACGGCGGGCTCGGGCCCCGTCCGGTCAGAATCGGAGGGTGAAGGGGACGCAGCCTCTCTCACACTCCCGCCCTCCCACACGCCGCCCGGGGCGGCAACCGATTCCTGAACCGGCGGACGCATGTTCCGCACCGCGCCGTAGCCGTAGGCTCGCGGGGCGACCTCCGCAACCGGCTCCGGGACCGCGGGCGTCGCGGGCGGGCGGGCCACGGGCCGGGTCGCCGAGGGCGCGCCGGGCGCCGGCGCCGTGTCGAAGGCGACGGTCACCGAGGCCGGGTGGCCGTGCGCGGCCGGCGCCGACTGGAGCATCACGACGTCGGCGCCGAACAGGCGGCGGGCGTCGGCGAGGGCGTCGCGGATCGAGGGGCCGGTAACGGTCTTGAGGGTCATAGGGGGCGAGAGGCGCTACGGGAGGCTGACCTGGCCCTCCACGTCGACCGGGGCCTCGGGCACCAGGTCCTGGTAGGACAGGACGGTGACGTCGGCCAAGACCGGGTCGAGGAAGGCGAAGAGCGTGGCGCGGAGCACGGGGGAGGTCAGCAGGACCGGCGGGTGGCCGGCGGCGACGAGCGGCGAGAGCTGGGCGTCGACCGCGGCCTGGAGCCGGGCGGCGCGGTCGGGGTCGAGACCGAGGGTGTTCGGGTTGAGCTCGCCGCTCTGGGCCCGGTCTAGCAAGTGGTGTTCCAGGGCCGGGTCCAAGACCACAACGTGGAGCCGGCCGTCGGGCCCGGAGAAGTGGCGCGTCAGCGTCGGCGCGAGAGCGGCCCGAGCGAATTCGGTCAGGACGTCGGTGTTCTTGGTCGACGCGGCGCGGTCGGCCAGGGCCTCCAGGATCAGGACCAGGTCGCGGATCGGGACGCGCTCCTCCAGCAGCTTCTTCAGCACCCGCTGGACCTGGCCCACGCCGAGCTGGTCCGGCACCAGCTCGGCCACGAGCGACGGGGCCGACTCCTGGACCTTGTCGAGCAGCTCGCGCGTGCCCTGCCGCGTGAGCAGCGCGTGGGCGTGCTTCCGCAGGGTCTCCAGCAGGTGCGTCGCGACGACGGCCGGCGCCTCGATGGTCGCCAGCCCCAGCCGCTCGGCCTCGCCGAGCGACCGCTCGGCGACCCAGACGGCGTCGATCCCGAACGTCGGGTCCGTCGTGCGGATGCCGGGCGGCGCCTCGTCGGCCCCGTCCATCAGGAGCGCGAGGTGGTAGCCGGGCAGCGCCTCGGCCCGGGCCACCTCGTTCCCGCGCAGCTTGACGAGGTAGGCGTTGGCCTCGAGCTCGACGTTGTCGCGGATGCGGACCGGGGGGACCACAATCCCCATCTCGGTCGCCAGCTGGCGCCGCAAGCTCGAGATCCGGTCGAGCAGGTCGCCTCCTTGAGACGGATCGACAATCGGGATCAGCCCGTAGCCGATCTCGAGCTCGAGCTCGTCGACCAAGAGGAGGTCGGCCGGCTCGGGCTCCTCGGCCGGGGCGGCCGGCGCGGGCGCGTCGCGGTCCTCGGCCTGGTCGTTCAGAACATTCGCGCGGCGGACGGCGGCGAACGCGATCCCGCCCGCGAGGGCCCAGAACGGGAGGATCGGCAGGCCGGGCAGCACGCCCAGGAGCGCCATGAACCCGGCCGTGACGAACAGGGCCTCGGGCTTGCCCAAGAGCTGCGCCTTGGTGTCGGCCGAGAGGTTGCCCTCGCCGGACGCCCGCGACACGATCAGGCCGGCGGCCGTCGAGATCAAGAGCGCCGGGATCTGGCTCACCAGCCCGTCGCCGATGGACAGCAGCGTGAACGTGGCCGCGGCCTCGGACGGGCTCATCCCGTACTGCGCGATCCCGATGATCAGCCCGCCGATGATGTTGATGGCCGTGATGACGAGCCCGGCCATCGCGTCGCCGCGGACGAACTTCGACGCGCCGTCCATCGCCCCGTAGAAGTCGGCCTCGCGAGAGACGTCGGACCGGCGCTGCTTGGCCTCGGCCTCATTGATGAGCCCGGCGTTGAGGTCGGCGTCGATGGCCATCTGCTTGCCCGGCAGCGCGTCGAGTGTGAAGCGCGCGCCGACCTCGGCGATCCGCCCAGACCCCTTCGTGATCACGACGAAGTTGATCAAGACCAGGACCAAAAAGACAATCGCGCCGACGACGTAGTTGCCGCTGACGACGAACTGGCCGAAGGCGTCGATAAGTTGGCCCGCCTTGGCCTCGCCCAGGATCAGCCGCGTGCTCGCCACGTTGAGCGACAGCCGGAACAGCGTCGTCACGAGCAGGAGCCCGGGGAAGATGCCGAAGTCGAGCGGGCGCTCGGCGTAGAACGCCGTCAGCAGGATGGCCAGGCTGATGGCGATGTTTGTCGCCAGCAGCAGGTCCAGCAGGGCGCCGGGCAGCGGCACCACCATCACGAACAGGACGAGCACCAGGCCCGACGCGGCCAGCATCTCGCCGGTGGGGCGGAACGCGGGCGGGCGGGCGGCGGGGACAGCGGCGGCGGACATGGGTCGGTCAGGCGGGAACAGAACCCCCCGTCCGGGCGCCCATCGCTTCGCTCAAGGGCGCTCGGACTGTCCCCCTTGAAGGGGGACAGCTCGTCGGCCTGGGAGCGGAGCGACCGGCCGACGAGCGGGGGGTCGGACGGACGGAGGGCGCGCGCGTGGTCATCGGCGGCCGTTGCGCTGGCGGTAGACCTCGGCCAGGACGGCGGCGACGGCCTGGAACAGGGCCTCGTCGATAAAGGCGCCCTCGTCGACGGTCGCGTGGAGCGCCCGGGCCAGCGGGACGTCCTCGACGGTGGGGACGTCGTGCTCGGCGGCGAGCTCCTTGATCCGGAGCGCCCGCTTGCGCATCCCCTTGACGAGGACCTTGGGCGCGTGGCCCTCGGCGGCGTCGTAGCGGAGGGCCACGGCGTAGTGGGTCGGGTTGGTCACGACCACGTCGGCCTGCAAGACGGCGTGGTCGAGGCGCGGGCGCTGGGCCCGTTCGCGCGCGATCTGGCGCCGCTTCCCCTTCATCTGGGGGTCGCCCTCGGACTCCTTGCCCTCGTCCTTGACCTCCCGGTGCGTCATCTTGAGGTCCTGCGTATGCTTCCACTTGCCGAAGGCGTAGTCGACGCCGGAGAGGAGCAGGAGCGCCAGCAGCATCTGGGCCAGGAGCCCCAGCGTCCACCCGCCGAGCGCGCCGAAGGCCACGTCGAGCGGGACCGTGTGGAGCAGCAGGATCTCGGGCAGCCACGCCTTGAGCGTGAGGTACACGAGCGGGCCCACGATGACGACCTTGCTGAGGGCCTTGCCGAGCTCGAACAGGCCCTTGGTCGAGAACAGCCGCTTGGCGCCCTCGGCCGGCGAGATCCGGCTGCCCTTGGGCGTGAGTGGCTTGGCCGTGAACGTCCACCCGCTCTGGGCCACGTTCGCGCCCAAGGCCATCACCATGAGCGCCGCGAAGAGCGGCCCGACGACGACGAGCGCGTCGCGGCCGAGGTCCGCCAGGATCGTCGGGACCGAGGTCGGGGTGAGGACGGCGGTCGGGGCGTCGAGGAACGTCCGCGCGGTCATCGTGCGGAGCGTGTCGAGCGCGCCCGGGGCGCCCATCCCGATCACGGCCGTCGCCGTCGCCAGCAGGCCGACCGAGGCGAGCTCGCGCGAGCGGTAGACGTTGCCGTCCTCGCGGGCCTTCTGGAGGCGCCGCGGGGTCGGGTCGAACTGCTTGTCGCTGCGGTCGGGGGCGTCGGACATCGACCGGCTCTCTGCACGGTCTGTGCCACGGCCGGACCGTGCGCTGTGGCCTGCCTCAGCGCTCGCGCCCGGAAAGGGCGGGGTCACCGAGGAAATCCCTGCCGCTCGGGTGGCGGCGCCGTCGGGCCTCCGGTGTCCATGGCCGGCAAGCGCGTTCGCGCTATCGTGGCCCATCCTGCTCCCAGGCCACCCGGCCGACGGGTGGCCACCGGTGACGCAGGGCTCTCTCCGCTCCGGCCATGAACGCAGACGCCTCGACACCGACCTCGCGACGGGACCGCATCGAGCTCATCTCCGCCGTCCTCATCGGCCTCGCGTCGGTCCTGACGGCGGTGGCCACGTACCAGGAGGGCGCGCTCGACGGCGAGGTGCGGGACCAGAACACGGAGGCGCTCGCCCAGACGAGCTACGCGAACGACGTCTACAACGACGCCAGCGCCCAGCAGGCGATCGAGCGCGACTGGTTCTTCAGCTGGAACGTCGCGCACTGGAATGACCAGCCGGCGGCGGCATACCTCGCCGACGCCATGCCGCCCGAGGTCTGGGTCCTCATCGAGGAGTGGAACGCCGCCGAGGACGACGGCATCCTCGACCCGTTCTCTCCCGAGGCCGTCGAGAGCTACCCGGCCTACGGGGACCTGCCCTCGGTCGGTCTTCTGATGCGCGGGGACGACCACATGGGCGCCGCCCAGTGCGCGATCTTCGCGGGGCGCGTCGCCGACAACCGCGGGGGGTGGCTCTCGCTCTCGGTCATCTTCCTGGCGATCACGCTGGTGACGGCGGGGCTGGCCGCGTTGCTGAAGAGCGCGACGGCGCAGTACGTGGTGCTCGGGACGGCGGTCGTGAGCCTGCTGTTCGGGGCCACCCTCCTCGTCGCCGGAGGGGACCGAGACGGGGCCCAGGCCGAGGTCGCGGAGCAGGTGTTCGAGTCGCCCGACGAGGCCGACCTCTGCGTCGACCTGGAGTAGCGCCGAGCCAGGGGCGCTTTCGCCGTTTGACGCTCTGCCAAGCCGAGGGCTCACGGGCGGAGCGCGGCGAAGAGGGCGTCGAGACCGGCCGTGGCCTGGTCCACCAGCGACGGGGCGAGCGGGAAGAACGCGGCTACGAACGCGATCGAGATGGCCATCCCGGCCAGCAGCTTCAGCGGGAGGCTGATCGAGAACAGGTCGGCCTGGGGGACGACCCGGGCGAACACGCCCAGCCCGACGTCGACCAGGAACAGGGCGACGAGGAACGGCATCGCCAGGCGGATCGCCGTGTCGAAAAAGCCACCGGTCCACGACAGCAGCAGCGGCCCGCTCCCCGAGAGGTCGGCCCCGCCCAGGGGCACGGCCACGAACGACCGCGCCAGCCCGCCGACGATGGCCTGGGGCCCGTCGAGCAGGATGAACAGCAACAGGAAGGCCCAGTTGATCATCCGTCCCAACGGGTTCGAGGCCGCCTGCGTCATCGGGTCGTAGACCTGGGCCATCGACAGGCTCATCTGGAACCCGATCATCTCGCCGGCGAACTCGACGGCCCAGAACACGAACCGGACGGCGTAGCCGATCAGGAGGCCCGTCAGCACCTCGACCGAGACCGCGAGCACGAACCCGACCGGGTGGCCGATGTGGGCCGGCAGCGGGTCCTGGGCGAACCCGACCAGGATCACGCTCAGCAGGACGCCGAGCAGCACCTTCAGCATCACCGGGACCCCCTTCTGCCCGAACACGGGCGCGGCCACCATCACCCCGCTCACCCGTCCGAAGACGAGCGCGAGCCGGAGCAGCGAGTCGGGGTCGAGGGCCACGGCTACGCGGGTACGGGGTACGCGGTACCGGGTACGGCGCCCGCCGAGCCATCCGAGCGTACCCCGTACCGCGTACCGTGTACCCGCATCAGTGTGAGACGTCGGCGACGGCGCGGAAGACCTCGGTCGAGAAGTCGGTCATCATCTCGAGCATCCAGGGCGCCAGCAGCAGCAGGATCGCGGCGACGGCCAGCATCTTGGGGATCACGCTCAGCGTCATCTCCTGGATCGACGTCATCGCCTGGAACAGGCTCACCACGAGCCCGACCGCCAGGGCCACCGACAGCAGCGGCGCGGCGACCGTCAGCGCCAGGATCAGCGCCGTCTGGGTCCAGTGGAGGGCGGTCTCGGGAGTCACAGCGGGTGAAGGGGGAAGAGTGAAGGGGAAAGAGAAAAGAGCGGGGGGTGAAGACGCGACTCTTCACCCATCACTCTTTACCCATCACCCCACGTAGCCCCGGACGACGGACTGGACGATGAGGAACCAGCCGTCGGTGAGCACGAACAGGAGGAGCTTGATGGGGAGCGAGATCATCACGGGCGGCAGCATCATCATGCCCATCGACATGAGCACGCTGGCGACGATCAAGTCGACGACCAGGAAGGGCAAGAACAGCATGAACCCGATCTGGAAGGCGACCCGGAGCTCCGAGATCACGAACGACGGGACGAGCACGTGGAACGGGACGTCGTCGGGCTGGGCGAGCGCGGGCAGGCCGGCCATGTCCATGAACTGGACGAGGTCCTTGTCGCGCGTGTGCTCGAGCATGAACCGCTTGATCGGCTTCGAGGCCACCTCCATCGCCTCCTTCTGCCCGAGCTGGCCGTCGAGGTAGGGCTGGAGCGCCTCGTCGTCGATCTGGGTAAAGACCGGGTTCATGACGAAGAACGTCAGGAACAGCGAGAGCCCGATGAGCACCTGGGTCGGCGGGCTCTGCTGGAGGCCGAGGGCCGTCCGCAGGATCGAGAACACGACGATGAGCCGGGTGAAGCTCGTCATCAGGATCAAGATCGCCGGCGCCAGCGTGAGCACCGTCATCAGCAGGATGAGCTGGACGGGCAGCGCGTACTCGCCGTCGTCGGTCACCGTGACGCCGGGGATCGGGGAGGTGGCCGGGGTCGCCCGGGCGAGGCGGCGGGGCGGGGCCGTCGGGTCGCCGCCGTCGACGGGCGCGAGGTCGCGGGCGGCGGGCGGCAGCGGCTGGGTCGGCGCGCCCTGCTGGGCGTCAGCGACGGCCTGGTCGGTCAGCGACCGGGCCACCTCGAGCTGCTCGGGCGTGAGCGTCCGGGCGGGCTGGGCCGCGAGCGCGGGCGCCAGGACCGCGGCAATCAGGAGGAGCGCGCTACGCATCGGCGGTCCCGAACTGGCGGAGCCCACGTGCCGGGGCCGGCGGCGGGAACAGGGCGACGTCGCCGGACGAGACTGGCCGCCACTCGGGCGCGCAACGCGACGGGGAGCCGGCTGGCGTCTCCTCGGCCCACTGGGCGGCAGCCGGGGGCGTCGTCTCGACCTCGCCAGCGACGTCTCCTCTCCCTGTGGGAGAGCCCGGTGAGGGGACCTCGTCCGGCCCGACTCGGACGGCGGCGTTGTCGCCCCACGCAGGGTGAAAGGAGAGGGTCTCTCCTAGACTCGGTGCGGCGTCAAGCTCTTGCTGACGGTCCCGCGCTCGGCCCGATCTGTCGCCCCTGTCCCCTCCTGTCCAGGAGGGGGACTCCTCGACGGGCTCCGGTGGCTGGTGAGCCTCCCCGTAGCGGCTCGGCAGAGCAACTCGTGATCGCTCGGAGGGCGCGTCGAGGGCGACCAAAGTCCGGCCCCCGTTCTCGGACTGGCCCTGGAGGGTCTCTGTGCGGGGCGGCGTGCTCGACTCGTCCTCACCCCCGGAGCGAGTCCGGGGCAGGCCCTGTCCCTCTTCCGGGGGGAGCGGGGACGTTGGCTCGGGCGTGCAGAGCCATCGCGGGAGCTCCGCGTCGGTGGCCGCTTCGAGCTCCACCGACGGCTCCGGGGCGTCCGGGTCGAGGTCATCTGCGGCCTCGGCGAGGGCGTCGGCGAAGGAGACGGCGTCGCGGTCGAAGTGCTCGCGCGGCCAGTGCCGGAGGAGCCGGGCCCCGTCGCCGCCGACGCTCAGCAGGAGCACCTCGTCGCCGCAGCCGACCAGGCGGAGCGAGTGGCCGGGCCCGAGCGGGTGCGTCTCGATCACGTCGAGCGCGGCGTCGCCGGAGGCCGCGGGGCCCCGGCGGCGGTGGAGCGCGACGGCGACCGCGCCGCCGGCGGCCAGCAGCACGAGGGCCAGCACGCGCCCGCCGGTCCACCCCGACGACCGGGGCGAGGGCCGGGGCGCGGCGGAAACCTCTTCCGTCGGCGTCTGCACGTCGTGCCGGGGCGCCGGAGCCAGCGCGGCCCCGCCGCTCGGCCCGAACGCCTTGCCGACGACGAGCAGGGCCACCAACAGGACCGACAACAGGCCCGCACGGCGCAACGGCGCCCGGTCGAGGGGCAGGCTGCCGAGGCGCGCGCGGAGGTCGGACAGGGGGGAGGAATCGGGCATGACCCCGGTCACGCCAATACGGTGCCGCGCCGGCCGGCCTTCTCAAACGCAACGCGGCCGAGCCCCGAAGGACCCGGCCGCGCGAAAAGGGGAGGGGACCACCCCATGCCTCATGCCCTGCCCACTCGAAGAGCGGGGATCAGTCCTCGCCCTGCCCCACGAGGTGCTGGATGCGGATGCCGAACTGGCCGTCCACGACGACGGCCTCGCCCGTCGCGATCCGGCGGCCGTTGGCGTAGACCACGAGCGGCTCGCCCGCCAGCGTGTCGAGCACGACCAGGCTCCCGGCGTCGAGCCGGGCGACGTCGCCGAGCGGGAGCCGGCGGCGGCCGAACTCGACCGTCACCTCGATCTCGACCGACGCGAGCAGGCCCAGCGTCGGCGTCGGCGCGGTAAAGGTCGGCTCGGCGGCGGGGGCCTCGTCGGAGAGGTCGGGGAGGGCGCTCGGGGCCATCGGGGCGTCGGTGGAGGTCATGGGGCGGAGGGCGGCTCGGGCGGGGTCAAGAGTTGGAGGGCGAGGCGGGCCCCGCGCGTTCCGGCGCGGGCGTCGCACCGGAGCTGGTCGCCGACCCAGACGGCGACGGGCGCGTCGGCCGGCCGGTCGAGCGGGATCACGTCGTCCTGGGCCAGGCGCAACAGGTCGCCGATGGGCAGGCGGACGCGGCCGAGCTCGGCGCGGAGGTCGACCAGGAGGTCGCCGGCCCGCTCGGGCGCGGCGTCGGCCGGGGCGGCGGGGCGGCCGGAGACGGCGAGGAGCGTGCGGAGCGTGGCGGCGGGGTAGGCGAACGACACCGTCGCCGTCTCGCCGCCGACCTCGACGGCGACATCGGCCACGACGACGGTCGCGTCGGGCGGGGCGAGCCCGTCGGCCCCGTCGTCGAGGTGGAGGGGCGTGGGCGGGGCCGTCCCCCAGGCCTCGGCGAAGGCGACGCCGACGCGCGGGAGCCAGTCCCGCAGCACGACGGCCCGCTCGAGCCCGGAGAGCGCCCGGCCCTCGGCGCCCAGCGGGTCCGACCCGCCGAGCTGGCGCTCGACCAGGAACAGCGCGAGGGCCGGGGGGAGGTCGAGGCCCAGGCGCGGGCCGCCGGGCCCGAGCGCGGCCGTGACGAACGCCGTGGGCCGAGCCCGGCTCTCGGCCAGGTCGACGGCCAGCACCTCGGTCACGGCCGTGCACCGGGCGCCGACGGGCTCGCCGAGCGCGTCGCCGAGCCCGGCGGCCAGGCCGGCCGCCAGCGTGCCGTGGGCCACCTCGACCGCCCGCACCTGGCGGTCCGAGAACGACCGGGGCCGGGCGAAATCGTACGGCCGCGCGTCGGGCTCGGAGCCGCGAGGCGCGCGGATCAGGGGGTCGAGGTGGGGCGTCGGCATGGGACGGGAGGCTGGCAAGGACCGGGCCAGACCCCGGGGTGGCGGGTCGATGGTCGGCGGGGCGGAGGGACGCTTGCCCTCGGTCACGGCCCCTCTGTCGGCGGCCTACTGGCGACCGACGACCGACCCGCTGACGACGGACGCACTGACGGCTGGCCCACCGGTCTACTGGAGCACGTACTGGGTGAAGTAGACGCGCGAGACCGGGCCGTCCTCGCCGAGCATCTGGTTGAACCGGTTCCGGACCTCGGCCTTGAGCGAGTCGCGCCGGCCGATGTCGCCGAGCACGCCGACCGTCTCGGCGCTCAGCAGGCCGATGACGGCGTCGATGGCGGCCGGCTTAAGCGCGTCGAGCCGCTCGAGCGTCGCCGCGTCCTCGGCCTCGACGCCCACCTTGACCATGAGGTAGCGCCGGCCGTCGGTCTCGCGCGGGTTGACGACGATCCCGTCGAGCTCGGCGAACTCGCCGAACTCGGCCGGCGGCGGCGGGGCCGTCGAGTCGGCAGCGACGGCGACCGGCGCGCCCAGGACCGAGGCCCGGATCTCGTCGGACTGGGTGACGGCGGCGGCGCCGGCCCCGCCCAGGACCAGGGCCAAGACGGGGATGAGCCAGCTCTTGCCGCGCTTGGGGGCGGCGTCGGGGGCGGGGGCGTCAGCGGACATGGGTCGGGGGGAAGACGGTGGCCGAGGCCGGCTCGGCGTCGGCGGTGCGGAAGAGGACGGTGATCCGGCGGTTGCGGGCCCGGCCCTCGGGGATGTCGTTGGGCGCGCGGGGCTGGAACTCGCCGTAGCCCGCGGCCATGTAGTGCTCGGGCGCGAGCGCCCCGGGCTGGTCGAGCAGGAACCGGACGACGGCCGCCGCGCGGGCGGCCGAGAGCTCCCAGTTCGAGGGGTACGCCGAGGTCGAGATCGGGACGTCGTCGGTGTGGCCCTCGACCTCGACGGCCGCCGCGGCCGTCGCCATCGCGGCCACGTCGCGCAGGACCTCGCGGGCCGGGCTCTCGAGCGCGACCGAGCCCGGCGCGAACGCCACCGAGTCGACGAACGTCACGCGGACGCCGCGCTCGGTCAGGTCCACGTCGACGGCCTCCGCGAGCCCGCGCGCCTGGACCTCGCGGGCGATCTCCTCGAACTCGCGGGCCTGCTCGCGGACGTCCTGCTTGCCGACGATCCCCATGACGCCCGGCATCACGCCGGGCTCGCTCATCACCCCGCGCTTGCCGGTGAAGTAGCTCATGGCCTCCTCGAACTTCTTGACCTCGACCGTCGACATGGCCACCAGCATCACGAAGAACGTCAGCAGCAGCGTCATCATGTCGCTGAACGTCGCCATCCAGAACGGCGACGACGGCTCCTCTTCTTCGGCGAACGCCGCGAGCGGGGACTCGGCCATGGCTAGGCGGCGCGGCGGAGCGGGGCCGGCTCGGAGGCGTCGGCCGGGGCCTCGCCGGTGTACAGGCTGAGCCGCTGCGCGAGCGCGCTCGGGGCCTCGCCGGCCAGGATCCCCAGCGCGCCGACCCGGACCATCTGGTGGGCCTTGGCGGTCGCCATCATCTGGCCCTGGACCTTGCCGGCCATCGGGAGGAAGACCAAGTTGGCGAGCAGGGCCCCCCAGAACGTCGTGATCATGGCCACGGCCATGGCCGGGCCGATCGCCGCCGGGTCGTTGAGGTTCTGGAGCATCTGGATCAGCCCGATCAGCGTGCCGACCATCCCGAAGGCCGGGGCGTACATCCCGGCCTTGTTGAAGAACTTGGTGAGCAGGGCCGGCTTGGCGGCGGCCTCGGCCGACTGCGTCTGGAGCGCGGCCTCGGCCTGCTCGGCGTCGACGCCGTCGACGACCATCTCGAGCGCCGAGCGGAGGATCGGGTCGTCGGCCTCGTCGAGCCGGGCGTCGAGCGCGAGCGGGCCGTCGCGCCGGGCCGTCCGCGCGAAGTCGGCGAGCTGGGCCGCGAGCGCGCCGTAGTCCGGCACCTGGAACCCGAGGAACCCCTTGAGGAGCGGGACCATCCCCTTCATCTCGTCCATCGTGAACGTGATCAGCAACCCCGAGAACGTCCCGCCGACGACGATCAGCAGCGAGACGGGGTCGAAGAACGTCGCTGCCCCGTCGCCCGCGATGACGGCGCCGAAGACGAGGACGAGGCCGGCGACGAGGCCGATGGGCGTTGACTTCTCCATGGGTGGGGGACCGTTGACGCTCGTATCGAGCGTGGACGCCTCAGGTCAATCGTCGGCGGTTCGGTCGGCGCCGGAGGAACGGCGCCGTGCCCGAGCGTCGGCCTGATTGATCCGGCCCTCGGGGCTGTGCTAGGTCGCTCGGGGGCAGTTGGCAGTCGGCCCAAACGCAGCGGCGGCCCCGAGACCAGAGTCCCGGGGCCGCCGCGCGGTGGGTCTGGAGGGACACCATGCATGGTGTCCCTACGCTGGGGCTAGCGCTTGAGCTGGACCGTCTCCTGGAGCAGCTCGTCCGACGTCGTGATCACGCGGGCGTTGGCCTGGTAGCCCCGCTGCGCGATGATCATGTCGGTGAACTCCTGGGCGAGGTCCACGTTGCTCCCCTCGAGCGCGCCCGAGATCACGCTCGACGAGATCTCGGAGCCGGCCCGGCCGAACCGGAGGTCGCCCGAGGCCGCCGTCGTCGCGTAGAACCCGTCGCCGACCTGGCTCAGCCCGTCCGGGTTCGAGACGTCCCCGAACGCGAGCTGGGCGACGGACTGGCGGACCCCGTTCGAGAACGACAGGACGAGCGTGCCCGTCTGGTCGAACCCGTAGTCGATGAGGTCGCCGGCGGCGGAGCCGTCCTGGCCCGTCACCGTCGCCGTCGTCGAGCCGCCGTACTGGGTCAGGTCCAGGTCGACGGTGATGGCCCCGGTCGTCCCGCCGAGCGGGGTCCCGTTGTCGAACGTGCCCGAGAGGTCGACCGTGAGCGGCGTCGTGACGAGCTCGCCGTTGGCGTCGAACTCGAACGTGGTCGGGGGGAACGTGATCGTGGCCCCCTCGATCTCGGCGCTCGTCACCTCCCACGCCGCGTTGACCGAGGGCGCCGCGTCGACGGTCTTGGTGAGCGTGAGCACGAGCGTGTGGGCCTGGCCCGTCCCGTCGTAGACCACGGTCGACATCGTGACCGGCTCGCCGGTGTTGGCCACGCGCTCGGCCGAGAGGTTGCCGGCCACGGCGATGTCGTCGGTCGGCTTCGGCGGCGACGTCACCGAGGGGTCGAGCCGGACGTCCTGGAGCGGGCCCGTCGTGACCGAGCCGTCGGGGTTGGCGGCCCAGCCCTGGATCCGGAGCCCGCCGGTCGTCACGAGGTAGCCGTCGGCGTCGAACTGCGTCGCCCCGTTCCGGGTGAGCACCTGGCCCTGGGTCCCCTTGGCGATGAAGAACCCGTCGCCGGCGATGGCGAGGTCGGTGGCGAGGTTGGTGTACTCGAGCGCGCCCTGCTCCCAGACCTGGTCGATGGCGCCGACGGAGACGCCGTTGCCGACGTCGGAGATCGACGTCGGGGCCGGGCCGGTGAGCCGGCCGCCGGTCGAGATGCGCTGGGCGAGGGCGTCCTGGAACAGGACGCGGGAGCGCTTGAACGCCGTCGTGTTGACGCCGGCGATGTTGTTGCCGATGACGTCCAAGCGGAGCTGGTTGCTGCGGAGACCGGCGATGCCGGTGCGGAGAGAACGGATCATGGGGGGTGTGGGGAAGAGCCGCGGCGTCGGTCGGTCGGCCGCGGCGATGGCCTCCCGTCGCCCCGAGGGGCGCCCGCAAGAGCGGGTGGGTCCGGCCGGATAAAAGGAAAACGGGGTTAGAGAATGAGGGCGCTGTCGATCTGGGTGACGGCCCGGTCGCGCATCTCGTCGGGCGCCAGCGCCGTGACGACGGTCCGGTTCGGGACGTTGACGACGAAGGCGGCGTCGGGCCCGAGCAGGACGGCGTCGCGCGAGCCCTTGGCCGCGAGCGTGTCGAGCGCGTCGGCGATCCGGGCGCGGTCGCCGTCGGTCAGCGCCAGCCCGCGCTCGCCGAGCCGCTGGGCGGCGTGGGCCGAGACGGTGAGGCTCGGCGGGCCGGCCGCGCGGTCGAGCCACTCGGCGAACCCGGGACCGCGCGGGGCCGACGGAGCGCCCGGGCTCGGAGGAGCCGGGAGCGCCGCGACGCGGCCGGCGATCTGTTGGACGGTCATGGCATGGGCGGGGGGAGGGTGAGGAAAAGGGGCAGTCCGAACGTGTGGCGTCGCAGCGATTCTGGCAGGCTGGACGTGGCCGATACGTGATGCGTGATTCTGTGCGTGAGGGTCACGCATCACGGATCACGCATCCGCGGCGATTGGGGTCGGCCCGTCCGAGGCGTCGTGGCAGAGCCCTACGCCCCGCCCGGGACGACGGAGAGCAGCGACTGGAACGGGATCGGCCGGCCGCCGACCCAGAGGAAGAGCCCGTCGCGCTCGACCGTCAGCCGGTCGACGGTCCCGCGCGTGACGGCCGTCGCGCGGACGGGCTCGCCCTCGGGCCCGAGGGCCGAGACGCTGACCGTGTAGGCGCCCTCGGGCGCGGCCGAGCCGTCGTCGAGCGCGCCGTCCCACGACAGCTCGTGGTCGCCCTCGCTGAGCGCGCCCGTCCGCATCGTCCGGACGAGGGCGCCGTCGGCGTCGCGGATGGTGACCTCGACCTCCCGAGCGGCACCGTCCAAGCGGACCGGGATCGGCGCCTCGCCCGTGCCGGCCCACGCGACCGTGGCCCCGGCCATCTCGACCGTCTGCCCGATCAGCGCCGTCGCCGACTGGAGGTCGATCCGGCCCGTGAGCTGGCTCGTCATCCCGGCCTGCCCGGCGCGGAGGCCGTCGATCGCGCCGGCGAGGGCGGCGACCTGCCGCGCCTGGCCCGCCATCGAGGCGCTGATGTTCGTCAGCTGCTCGACCTGGGAAAACTGGGCGAGCTGGGCCGCGAACTCGTGGCCGTTTTGGGGGCTCGTCGGGTCCTGGTTGCGGAGCTGGGCGACCAGGAGCTGCAAGAACTCGTCGCGTCCGAGCGCGCTGCTCCCGGCGCCACCCGCCAGGGCGGCCGGGGACGGGCCCGCGAGGGCGTTGGTGGAGATCGTGGACATGGGAGGTGGGGGGTCAGCCGATCCACTCGCGCCGGCCGGCGACGAAGGAGCGGGGGGAGGTCGGGGAAGAGTCGAGCGCGGCCGAAGACGAGGCCGAACCGCTGCGCTCGCCTGGCGTGCCGGCGTGGGAGCCCGTCGAGCCGTCGCCGGTCGCAGCGCCGTCGCCCGTGGTCGAGCCGTCGGCGAGCGAGAGCTGGACCGGCTCGGCAAAGTGCTCGGCCAGGACGTCGCGGAGCCGGCCGGCGTGGGCCCCGGCGAGCGACTGGAGCTCAGGGTCGCTAAAGTGGAGGCGGACGGTCACCCCGTCGCCCTCGTGGTCGGTCCGCAGGCGGACCGTCCCGTCGTCGCCCAGCGCCACCTGGACGCTCCGGCCGCTCGCGGCGCCGAGCGCCCCGAGCCAGGCCGAGGGGGACAGGCGGGCGGGTAGCCCAGCGCCGGGCGGGACCGCCCGAGTGCCGGCCGGCGTGGACGGGCCCGCCCCCAGCGCGAGGTCGGGGGCGGCGTCGGCCGCGTCCAGAGCCGCCGGGTCCGCGGCGTCGGTGGCCTCGTCGTCAATCACGGCGAGCACGGCGGCCGGCAGCGCGGGCGCCAGTGTGGAGGCCGGAGCCGGCGCGGTCGGAGCGGCCACCGGAGCCGACGCGCGAGCTGCGGTCAGAGACGGCGGCCCGTCGGCCGCCTCGGCGTCCGGCCCAAGGGCGGGGGCGCTCAGCGGATCGGTCTCCGTCCTCGCGTCGTGGGCGTCGGGCGGCGTCACCGGAGCGGGGTGGGGGCGTTGCCGAGACGCGAGAAGCGACGGCGCCTCCGAGCTCGCATTGTCGGTCAGAGAGGCGGGCGCCGGTTGCGGTGAGGCGGGAGCGGGCTCGGGCACCGGCGCGGCCCCCGTCGTAGGTCGCGGCGTCGAGCCGCCGTCGGTCACCGTCGGACGGGCGGGGGCCACGGTCGGTCCGTCCGGCCGCTCAGCCGCCGGGACCTGAGAGAAAACGGGCGAGCGAGCGTCGACGGGCAGACGGGCAGCGGCAGGCGGCGGCAGAGGAGCCATCGGCACAGGGGCCGTCGGTGGCCGAGTGGTGGCCGGGCTCTCCCCGGCGCCGTTGTCTCCGAGGAGAGTCGCAGCCCCCACCGGACGGTCGCGCGGCTCATTCGTGCGAGGTCGCGACGTGGCCGGCAGAGCGTCCGGCAGGTCCGCAAACGACACCATTCGCGGAGGCGCCGTCCGGGTCGATGCGCGAGCCGCTGCCGGGGGCGCCGGGGCGTCGACGTCGCTCGCTTGGGGCGGACGCACGGGCGCCATCGTCGGAGCGGCGTCGACGGGTCCAGAGCTCCCGGCAGGCGTCGGCCGAGAGATCGGCTCGTGCGGCACGTTCGCCGACGCCGGGCGTGCCGGAGGGCTGGCGGTCCGAGCCGGGCGCTCCCCAAACGCAGGAGGGGTCGGTCGGGCGGGCTCGGCCGGCAGATCGGCGGGCGCCCCGGTCTGCGGTCGGGGCAGCGGTTCGTTCGGTCGCACGACGTCCCCACCAACGGTCTGAGGAGCCTGCGGGACGGGAGGGGCGAGGGCACCGACGGTCGGGTCGCCCTCCCTCGGCGTGTCGGACGGCACCGGGTCGTGGCCATCGGGGACGGGGACGGGCTCCGGCTGGCCCAAGGCCGCCAGCGTTTTGGGGTCGGGCGCCCACAACGGCGACGGGTCGACCGCGGCGTGGGGAGGCGCGTCGGCCGGCTCCGCGCCGTCCGGGAGCTCGCGTGCGGCCTCCGGGTCCGGCGCCGGCCGGCTCGGCGATGGGAGCGCGGCTTCCGCGTCCAAGAGCGCGGGGAACCCGCTCGGCGCGGACGTCGGCGCCGGCCCCGGGAGGAGCGCGCCGAGCCGGGTGGCCACGGTGTCGAGGAGCGCCAGCATCATCGGTCGACCTTGGAGCTGTCGCGCGCCGACGCGGTGTGGAGCGGGACCGAGGCGCCGCCCGGCAACTGGTGGCGGACGAACGCCGCCGCCTGGGCCGGCGTCAGCGCGTCGAGCAGCCGCGACCGGTTCCGCGCCGACGCCGCTTGGTAGAGGCGGACGAACGAGCGGCCGTCGAGGCGCTGGACGACCTCGCCGAGCGCGTCGTCGTCGAGCTTGGTGACCGTCGTCGCCAGCTCGGCCGCCGTCGTGGACGACTCGGCCTCGCCGTCCTGGCGGCCCTCGATGACGTCGCGGAGCGAGTCGGCGCGGGCCTCGGCGGCGGCGAGCTGCCCCTGCATCTGGGCCAGCTCTTGCGAGAGTGCGGCCACCTCGCCGGGCGCGGCGGCCACGGCGGACGAGTCGGAGGGGGCCGTCGTGTCATCGGCCGCCGCGTCGGCCGGCGGCTGGCGGAGGACGACCACGCCGACGGCGAAGAAGACGCCGGTCAGGCCGAGCGTGAGGAGGGCCATCTTCATGAGGTCGAGGTCGAGGTCGAGGTCAGGGCGCGGGCGGCGCGGCCCGCGGTGGTGAGGTCGTCGAGGCCGGCGATCTCGCGGCGGTGGGCCCGGACGCGGTGGGCGTCGGCCGCCTGGTCGCGGAGAGTGACGAGGGCTTCTTGCGCGCGCAAGGCGGTGGCCAGGGCGCGGCGTGCGTGCGTTTCGTCGGTCCGGAGCCGGTCGGCGGTCTGGCGCGCGGACCGTGCCGCACGGGCCAAGCTGCTCCGATGCGACGAGGCGCCCCCGAACTGCCTGGCCGTCCGGGGAGAGGCGTCGGCCGCGAGGCTCCCCGCGAGGTCGGCCTCGGCTCGGGCCAGCGTCGCCTCGGCCACAGCCCGAGCCCTCGCGGCCCGGACGAGTGCCTGGCGCGCGGCGTCGACGGCTCGGGTGCGGAGCTGGAGCGCGGGGGACAAGGCGAACTGGAAGCGGCCGGCGGACATGCGGGGGGAGGGGGGACGAGGGGAGGCCGGCAAAGGCCGGGCCATCGTGCTCAGGCCAGGAGCGCGGCGAGCTGGGCGGCGGCGTCGCCCGCGTCGGCGTCCCTCGGTGGCTGGCGCAGGAAGGCGGTGAGCGCCGGGTGGAGCGCGACGGCCCGGTCGGCGTCGGGGTCCTGGCCCGGCTCGAAGGCGCCGACGCGGACGAGCGGCTCGACCTCGCGGTAGGCCGCGATGAGGGCGCGGGCGTCGCGGGCGGCCTCCTGCTGGGCCGCCGTCGTCACGCGCGGCATCACCCGGGACACGCTCGCGGGGACGTCGATGGCCGGAAAATGGCCCGCGTCGGCCAGTTTCCGCGAGAGGACCACGTGGCCGTCGAGGATGCCGCGGACGGCGTCGGCCACGGGCTCGTCGAGGTCGCCGCCGTCGACGAGCACGGTGAACAGGCCGGTGATGGTGCCCCGGGCGCCGGGCCCGGCCCGCTCCAAGATCCGGGGCAGCAGCGCGAACACGCTCGGCGTGTAGCCCCGCGTCGTCGGCGGCTCGCCGGCGGCCAGCCCGATCTCGCGCTGGGCCTGGGCCACGCGCGTGACCGAGTCCATCATCAGGAGGACGTCTTTTCCCTCGTCCCGGAAATGTTCGGCCACAGCCGTCGCCACGAGCGCCCCGCGAACTCTCGCCAGCGCGGCCTGGTCGCCCGTCACCGCGACGACGACCGACCGGCGCAGCCCGTCCTCCCCCAGCGTGTCGTGGACGAACTCGCGCACCTCGCGCCCGCGCTCGCCGATGAGCGCGATCACGTTGACGTCGGCCTCGGACCGCTCGGCGATGGTCCCGAGCAGCGTGCTCTTGCCCACGCCCGACCCGGCGAAGATCCCGACGCGCTGGCCCTTGGCGAACGTCAGCAGCGCGTCGATGGCGCGGACGCCCGTCGCGAGGGGCGCGTCAATGAGCTGGCGGTCGAGCGGCGCCGGCGGCTCGGCGCGGACGGGCCGGCGCTCGGGCAGCGCCAGCGGCCCCTTCCCGTCGATGGGCCGGCCCGAGGCGTCGATCACGCGGCCCAGCAGCGCGTCGCCCACGGCGACGGCGTGGGGGCGGGCGGCCCGCTCGACCAGGCTCCCGGCCCGCAGACCGGTCGACTCGCCGAGGGGCATCAGCAGCGCGGCCGAGCCCCGGATCCCGATGACCTCGGCCTCGACCGGCGCCGCGCCCTCGGCCGGCCCGTCCGGGCGGATCAGGCACATGTCGCCGATGGCCGCTTCCAACCCCGTCGCCTCGATGACCAGGCCGGTCGCCGAGCGGACCTTCCCGAAGTGGGCGGGCCGGGGCGGCGCGGCGCGGAGCTCTCGGAGGGCGTGGGCGATCATCGGGTCGGTAGGTCTGTTCTCAGAAACTGTCTGGGGAAGCCCTCCAGCCGTCATCCCCGCGAACGCGGGGGTCCATGCGGGGCCGCTCGCCGGGCGGCCGGGAGGCCGGGAGGCCCCTCACCCTGTCCCTCTCCCACGGGGAGAGGGGGCCCCGTAGGAAGAGTCCTGCCTTCGCCGAACAGCTTCTCAGTGGACGGCTCGCGGCTCACCGCTCCAGCGCGTCGAGGCCGAGCCGGTCGCGGAGCGTCGCCAGCATGTCGGCGCGGACGCGGCGGACGGCGGCTTGGGACGTCGAGACCGACCAGTCGCCCTCGGCGAGCGCGTCGCTGGGCTCCCACCGGAGGTCGGGGTGCGCGCCCGACAGGGTGGCCGCGAGCCCGGACTCCTGGAGGTGGAGGAGGTCGACGGGCGGGACGGCCACGACGACCGGGCCGCCGCCCGCCAGGCCGTCGACGGTCTCGGCGAGCGCGTGGTCGGCCGCTGCCCGCTGGTCCGGGCTGAGGGGCGCGTCCAAGACGGCCTCGGCCGCCTCCAACGCGAGCGCGACCAGCTCGGGCTCGATCTGGCGGAGCGCCTCGGCCCACAGGTCGGTGAGCCGGTCGGCCGTCTGCCGGGCCGCGTCGGAGGCGGCCTCGCGCGCGTCGTTCGCTTGGTCGAGCGCGGCCGTGAGCCGGTCGACCTCGGCGCGGAGCGCGTCGGTCTCGGCGTCGTGCGCGGCGGCCTGGGCGGCTTCGAGGGCCTCGGCGCTCTCGGCGTCCGGCCCGTCCTCCGGGGCCTCGCCGACGGGGTCGGGGAAGAGCGAGGGGAACGGGACGAACGCCGGGAGCGCGGCGGCGTCGAGCGGCTCGTCCTCGTCGAGCACCTGGAAGAGGAACGGCTCGAGCGGCGCGTTGTCGCGCAGGACCCGGGCCGAGGGGGACAACGCGGCCATCTCAGGCGGGCTGGGGCGCGGCGATGTCGACCTCGCCGCCCTCGGCCAGCTCCATCACCACGCCGACCACGGCGCGCTGGGCGTCCTCGGCGTCGGCCACGGAGACGTCGCCGGCCATCTCGATCTCCTCGCGCAAGCCGGCCCCGACGCGCTCGCTGACGCTGCCGAAGATCCGGTCGCGCAAGCCGTCGTCGCAGCCGTGGAGGGCCCGAGCGAGCGCGCCCGAGTCGACGGCGGACAAGATCCGGGCGAGGGCGCGGTCGTCCAGGCGCATCAGGTCCTCGAACACGAACAGCAGGCCCTCGATGCGCTCGGCGAGGTCGGGCGTGCGGGCCTTGAGGTCGTCCAAGACGGCGCGGCCGGTCGAGCGGCCCGTCTGCATGAGGATGTCGGCGGCCTGCTTGACGCCGTCGGCCTGTGCCGAGCGGTTGCCGGGCCCGAACCGCTGGCGGAGCGCGGCGTCGAGGGCGCCGAGCGCGGCCGGGGGCGGGACCGTGAGCGTCGAGAGCCGGCGGATCACGTCGCCGCGCTGGTCGGCCGGGAGCCCAGCGAGGGCCGCCGCCGCCGTCCGGGCCGGCAGCCGCGACAGGATGACGGCGGCCGTCTGGGGGTGCTCCTCGGCCAGGAACGCCGCGAGGTCGTCGGCCGGGACGGACTGGACCAAGTCGAACCCGGTCCCCTCTGTCGCCGCCTCGACGCGGGGCAGGATGGCGCCCACGCGGTCGTCGTCGAGCCCCTCGCGCAGGAACGTCCGGGCCGTCTCGAGCCCGCCGACGGCCTCGGCCGACGGGGCCACGCCGGACGACGCGCGGAAGGCGTCGAGCACGTCGGCGACGGTCGCGGCCGGGACGCGCTGGAGCCGGGCGACCTCGACCGAGAGCCGCTCGACCTCGTCGTCGTCGAGCGTCGGGAGCAGCCGGCTGGCCGTCTCGACGCCGAGCGCGATGACCAGGACGGCGGCGCGCTGGACGCCGGTGAGGGTGGGGGAGAGGGCGGTCATGGGGTCAGGCGGCGTCTTCGCGGAGCCAGGCACGGACGACGGCGGCGGCGGCCTCGGGGTCGTCGGCGACGGAGGCGCGCAGGTCGTCCAAGAGGGCGGAGTCGTCGGCGAGGGCCTGGGCTTCGGGCGAGAGCTTGGCCGCGTAGGGGTCGGCCTCGACGCTGGCGATGGTGGCCCGGGCGCCGGCCTCGGGCAACCCGACCAACTGGCCGTCCTCGCCGACGGCGAGCTGGGGCGGGGCCGCGTCCGGGTCGGAGTCCGAGTCGTCGGCCGCGTCGGGCGGGGTCGTCAGGCCGTCGGCGAGCGAGCGGAGCAGGCGGTAGCCGAGGACCAGGACCAACAGGATGACGCCGTAGCGCAAGCCGAGCCCGGCCCAGACCGTCCCGTCGGCCGAGGCGAAGAAGCCGGCGTCGTCCTCGGGCGGGGCCGAGAACCGGATCTGCTGGACGGCGAACCGGTCGCCGCGGCCCTCGTCGAAGCCGACGGCGTTCTTGACCAGGCTCTCGATCTGGCGGAGCTGGGCGTCGGTGAACGGGGTCGGCGTGCCTTCCTCCTGGGGCCGGTCGAGGTCGGGCGCCGGGGCGGCCTCGTCGAGGACGACGGAGACCGTCAGCGTCCGGATCGCGCCGGCCTCCTGCTCCGACCGCGTCGTGCTCCGCGTGACCTCGTAGTTCGTGACCGACGACGACCCGCCGCCG
Source organism: Rubrivirga sp. (assembly GCF_965213695.1). Classification (GTDB taxonomy): domain Bacteria; phylum Bacteroidota; class Rhodothermia; order Rhodothermales; family Rubricoccaceae; genus Rubrivirga. Next base: position 1,255,512 of record NZ_OZ243912.1, read on the forward strand.
CCCTGGACCATCTCCTCCTGCGTTTCCTCCGACAGCACCGTCTGGCTCTCGGGGTCGACCGCGTTCGTCTCGACGCTCGTCCGCGCCAGGTCGAGGTCGGCGGCGACGCGGACGACGGCGCGGCCGGGCCCGAGCATCTCGTCCAACATCGACTGGCCGGCCCCGGCGAGGTAGGCCTCGACCTCCTGGCGCATCCGGATCTGGGCCGTCGACATCCCGCTCTCGGAGCTCTCGGCCCCGGGCCCGGCCAGCATCCGGCCGGCCTCGTCTAGGACCGTCACCTCGTTCGGCGACATGCCCTCGACGGCCCCGGCCACGAGCGCCGTCACGCCGACGACCTGCTCGGGCGACAGCGACCCGCGGACGGCGAGGACGACCGACGCGCTCGGGGCGACCTGCTGGTCCCGGAACGGGCTCCGCTCGGGGAGCACCAGGTGGACCCGGGCCCGCTCGACCTGGCGGATCGACGAGACCGTCCGCGAGAGCTCGCCTTCGAGCGCGCGCTTGACGTTGAGCCGCTGCATAAAGTCCGTCATCCCCAGCGTCCCGCCGTCGAACAGCTCGTAGCCGGCCGGCCCGTCGGTCACGACGCCGTCCGACGCGAGCCGTAGGCGGAGCCCGTAGACCTCGTCGCGCGGGACGTAGACCGAGGCCCCGCCGTCGCGCAGGTCGTAGGCCACGCCCTCGCCCTCGAGCTGCTCGACGATCCGCCCGGCGTCCTGGGCCGGGAGGTTGCCGAACAGCAAGGCGTAGTCGGGCTGGGCCGCCCACCGGCCGACGGCCAGCAGCGCCACGACCACGCCGACCACGACGCCGCCCAGCAGGAGGCGCCGCTGGGGCGGGAGCTGTTCGAGCGACTGGCGGGCCTGGTCGAGCACGGGGAGATGGGGGTTGGGGATTGGGGGGTAGGGGTTGGGGAAGGGGGCTAACGGATGGCGCCGGGCTGCTGCCCCAACACCCAATCCCTACCCCCCGACCCCTCGCTTACACCTGCATCCGCATGAGCTCCTGGTAGCCGTCCAGGAGCTTGTTCCGGACCTCGGTCAGCAGTTGAAAGTGGAGCTCGGCCTGGTTCAGCGCGATCATCACCTCGTGGACGTTCTCGGTCTCGCCCGCGAGGAAGGCCTCGACCTGGGCGTCGGCCACTTTCTGGGTCCCGTCGACGCGGTCGACGGCGCCGGCCAGGGTCTCGTGGAAGGCGGGGCCGGCGGGCCGGGTGGCGCCCTCGGCGGGCGGGCCCAGGATTCGGACGGGCGGCCCGCTCTGGACGCGGGCGGCGATGGCGGCGACGGTCATGTCAAGCGGAGACGTCGATCTGGGTGCCGAGCTGGGGCGCCGCGTGGACCTCGCGGCCCGGCCCGTACAGCTTCTGGGCCACGGACGGCCGGGCCGGGAAGGCGTCGGCGATCCGGGCCTCTTCGGCGGCGGTGAGCGGGGCGGCCGGGGCGATGGCCACGGCGGGGCGCGTCGGGTGGACGGCCGAGGAGCCCAAGCGGGCGGCGGAGGGAGAGAGCCCTGTCATTGCGGGGAAAAGGAGCGGGGTGGGGGTGTCGTCAGATTTCGAGCGAGCGCTTGATCATCTCCTTGGCCGCCTTCACCGAGGTGAGGTTGGCCTCGTAGATCCGGTTCGCCGAGATCATCCGCGCCATCTCGTCGACGACGTTGACGTCGGGGTAGTGGACGTAGCCGTCGCCGTCGGCGTCGGGGTGCGTCGGGTCGTACTCGAGCCGCTCGCGGTCCTCGCCGACGACCTCGGTCGTGGGGCCGAGCTCGGCTGAGGTCCCGGGGCGCGCGATCTGGACGCCGCCCAGGTGGCGCGGGTCGGAGGTCCGGAGCGGGAGCTGGGCCCGCCGCAAGCTGGCCTCGAACCGGCGGAGCGCGCCCGGCGCCTCCTGGAGCGCTCGCTTGGGCTGGTACGGCGTGCCGTCGGCGGTCCGGGTCGTGGTCGCGTTGGCGATGTTCTCGGTCGCGACGCCGAGCGCGACGCGCTGGGCCTCCAAGCCGCGGGCGGCCGTCCGGAACGGGCTGAAGGTGCGGCTGCCGCCGCCTCGGAGGGGGGAGAGCATGGCTAGCCGGCGCGTCCAGTGACGCCCGTCCGGAGCCGGGCGAAGTGCTCGTGGAGCGCGCGCGTGGCGAGCTGGACCCGCATCTGGGTGTCGGCCATCGCCATCAGCTCGTCCTCGAGGAGCGGCGGCCGGTCCTGCTCGACCAGCTCGGCGGCGACGTCGGCGGTGGCGTCGGGGCCCCGGCGGCGGGCCCGCTGGAGCGTGTCCTCGAAGCGGACGTCGAGCCGGTCGTAGCCGGGCGTGTCGAGGTTGGCCACGTTCGAGGCCAGGCCTTCGAGCCGCCAGGTGTAGGCCTGCATGGCGTTCCGGAGGAGCTGGAGCGGGGGAGTGGTCACGGGGCCGGGAGCGGTGGAGCCCGTCCCTTCTCCAAGCCCGTGCCAACGGAACGGCGGGACGCCCGCCAGGGCGTTCGTCGCCGATTGGGTCGCGTTGAGGCGGGCGGACGGGCCCGCCGCCCTCGGAATCTCTTTCCGACGCCCGGAAACAACCGGGCGGCCTCGCGGCCCGGGGCAAGCGCGTTCTCGGCTCGCGGCTCGGAGACCGGACGGGTTCGGAGGATGGGGTGCGGGCGGATGGGAGTGGGTTTCCCCCACACTCCCCCTCCCACACGCTGGGTCCGGCTCGCGGACTGGAGAACGCGCTCGCCCTGGGCCCCGCTCTCAGCCCGGCTCGTCCGGGCGGATGCTATCTTTTGATCGCCGATACATCCCACCGTTCCGTATGTCCACCGCATCGTCGTCCTCCCCCGGAGGCGGCCCCCCGCGCGTCCTCTTCGTCGACGACGAGCTCCCGCTGCGCGACGTGGTCTCGCGGCTGCTGTCCCGGCGCGGCGTCGACGTCACGACGGCGGGCGACGCGGTCACGGCCGTCGAGATCCTGCGCGACCGGCCGTTCGACCTGGTCATGACGGACTTCCAGATGCCGGACATGGATGGGTTCGAGCTGCTCGCCCACGTCCGCGAGCACTACCCGGACCTCCCGGCCATCATGATCACGGGCCACGCGAGCGTCCAGCACGCCGTCCAGGCCATGGCCGGCGGCGCCGTCGACTACCTCCCCAAACCGTTCGCCGTCGACGCCTTGGCGGACCGGGTGCTGGGCCAGATCGAGGCGCGCCGGGCGGCGTCGAGCGGCGACGGGGCCGCCGCGCCGCGCCGGGCCCCGCGCTCGGCCCCCGGCCCCTCGGTCCAGTTCGTCGGCGAGCACCCGGCCGTCGTCCGGCTCCGCGAGTTGGCCGACCGCGTCGCGCCGAGCCAGGCGCCCGTGTTCATCCACGGCGAGAGCGGGACGGGCAAGGAGGTCATGGCCAAGTACCTCCACGCCCAGAGCGGCCGGCCGGGGCCCTTCGTCGCCATCAACTGCGCCAACCTCCCGCGCGAGCTGGTCGAGAGCGCCCTCTTCGGCCACAAGAAGGGGGCGTTCACGGGCGCCGTCGGCGATCACAAGGGCGTGTTCGAGGAGGCCGACGGCGGGACGCTGCTCCTGGACGAGGTGACCGAGGTGGACCCGGCCGTCCAGGCCAAGCTGCTGCGCGTGCTCCAGGAGGGCGAGGTCCAGGCCGTCGGGGCCCAGCGGCCCAAGGCCGTCGACGTCCGGATCGTGGCGACGACGAACCGGGACGTGGCCGAGGCCATCGCCGGGGGCCAGTTCCGCGAGGACCTGTACCACCGGCTGGCGGTGTTCCCGGTGAGCCTGCCCCCGCTCCGCGCCCGCGGCGACGACGTCCGGCTCCTGGCCGAGCGGTTTATCGAGAAGTACCGGGCGCTCTACGGGCTCGGCCCGAAGCGGCTCGCGCCGGCGCTCCTCGACCGGTTCCTCGCCGCCGAGTGGCCCGGCAACGTCCGCCAGCTCGAGAACATGGTCCACCGCGGCGTCGTGCTCTCGGCCGAGCGCGACGCGATCGAGCCCGGCGACGTCGACCACGCCGACCTGATGGACGCGGCGCCCATCGAGGGCGGCCACGGGCTCGCGCCCCGCGCCCACGCCGTCACGACGCTCGACGAGATGGAGCGGCGGATGATCCTCCAGGCCCTGGAGGACACGGGCGGCAACCAGGTCCAGGCCGCCGAGCGGTTGGGCGTCAGCGACCGGACGATCCGGAACAAGCTGAAAAAGTACCGCGAGGAGGGCACCATCGACTAACGCCGCGGCTCGAAGTCCTCGCCGGGAGCCTTCGTTTGGTTCGGATGCGTGATCCGTGACTCTCACGCGCAGAATCACGGATCACGCATCGAGCACGCTCGATGTGCCAGAAGCGCGGGTCGTACGGTCCGCGACGCCGCCCGGCGCTACGCGCGGTCGGACCCCGCGAGGTCGGAGGCCACCGACGCCGCGAGCTGGTCGAGGGCCTCCGGCCGGTCGTAGTACCCCGTCCGAACGCGCTCGCGGAGCTCGTGCAGGCGGGCCGGGCCGAGGTCGGACTCGGACCGGAGGGCGACCCGGGCCGCCTCGACGTCGGCGTCGGAGGCCTCGGGCGCGGCGCCGGCCTGGGCGCGGGCAGCGGCCGAGATCTCGACGCGGTCCCGGCTCGGCGGGGCCTCGGTGCCGACGGGCCGGTCGGCCGGGCGGCCGTCGGCCGGCTGCTGGCGGACGGGGTCGACGGCAGGGACGGTCGCGTGGGTGTCGGGGGGGATCGGGGCGATCATGGCAATGGGAGGAGGGCCTGTACCGGACTCATCGAGGGACGGCGGGCGGACTTAAGCCCCCGCGCGAAAAGAGATCCGCGGGGCGGTGTCAACGAGGGACGCGCGCGGGTCGGCGGCGTAGCGGTGGCCGGCGTCGGTGGCCCGGCCGACGGCGGCGAGCGCTTCGGTCAGCACCTGCGTCCGGTCGGCGAGGGCTCGGTGGAACCGGGCGTGCTGGTCGCGGAGCCGGTCGGCCAGCGCGGCCGGAGGCCGGGGGAGCGCGGCGTCCCGGATCCGGTCCAGGAGCCGGCGCTGGTCGTCGAGGGCAACGGCGGCCCGGTCGAGGTCGCCCTCGACGAGCGCTGCGACCACGCGGTCGCCCGCGTCCAGGACGTCGGTGTAAAGGGGAGGGGTCTCCACGGCTAGAAGTAGAACAGCGACTGGAGGGACGCGAACTGGCCCTCGGCCTGGGTGGTGATCACCTGGAGCTGGGCGAACTGGGCCCGGAGCAGCTCCTCGCGGGCCGCCAGCCGCGTCTCCCACCGCGAGATCTGGCCGTCGATCCGTCGGATCCGGTCGTCGCTCCCGCGCCTGCGCTGCTCGATCGTGCCCTGCGGCCCCAGGAGCCCCTCGACCCGGGCCGACAGGCGCTCGGACAGGCCGCCCTCGGACGAGAACAGCGCGCCGACGGCGTCGGGCGTGTCGCGGAGGGCCTGGTCGAGCGCGTCCCCATCGGCGATGGAGAGCGTCCCGTCGCGGGCCGTCTCGATGCCGAGGTCGGCCAGCCGGCGGAGGTCGCCCGTGCCGCCGATCCCGCGCGAGAGGTCGTTGCGGAGCCCGGCGCGGAGCCCGCTGATGGCGGAGTCGCCGGCGAACCGGCCCCGGGCGCCCGTGTCGCCGTCCACCTTGGACTTGGTGTTGAGGAACGAGACCAGGCCGTTGTAGGCCTTGACGAACGCCTCGACCTCGGACCGCATCCCCGCCGCGTCGGCGCCGACGGTGAGCGCGGCGGGCGCGCCGGAGACCGACGACAGCGTGAGCGTGACCCCGTCGAGCGCGTCGCCGACGGTGTTCGAGTCGCGGTAGATCGACAGGCCGTCGAGCGTGAACGCCGCGCTGAGCGCCGAGTCCTCGACGCTCGTCCCGACCGCCACGACGGCCCCGCCGCCCGTGCCCGAGCGGACCTCCGTCCGGTCGACTTCGAGCGCGGCCAGGATCCCGTCGGGGTCCGAGAAGGTGAGCCGGTTGCCGAAGCCGGTGGCCTCGCTCCGGAGCGAGAGCCGCGAGGTCCCGCTCGTCTCGTGGACGACCGACGCCGAGGCGCCGGTCCCCTCGGCGAGCAGGCCGTCGGCCTGGGCCGCCGCGACCGCGTCGTTGACGGCCGCCGCGAGGCCGGCCAGGACGTCGGCGTCCGTCGCGCCCTCGGGCGGCGAGTAGCTCACGGCCAGGTCCACGGGGTCGCCGTCGGGCTGGGCGAGGTGGACCGTGAACGACCGCGTGCCGATCGTGTCCGGCGTCGGCGGGGGGATGCCGAACGGGCCGCCCGGGTTGCCCGGGTCCACGAACATCTCGGCCAGGCCGGTCCCGCCGTCGGCGTAGCGCTTCGACAGCCGGGCGTCGGCCCGGGCGAGCTGGGTCACCTGGACCTCGTGCTGGCCGGCCGCCGCGCTGTCGCTGGCGGTCGCGCTGAACCCGGCCCCGTCGGCGACCGTGGCCGCCTTGGCCGAGAACGGCGACCGGAGCGGGTCGGCGAGCTTGTCGAGCAACGAGTCGAGGGCCGACGCCTTGCTCGAGAAGTCGTTCAGGACGCCCTTGTAGACGCCCTGCTCGGTCTTCTCGGCGACGAGCTTCAGCCGCGGCTGCGACTCGACGGCGATGACCTGGCTGATGAGCTGCTCGTAGAGCGAGCCCGAGTTGTAGATCTTCGAGAGGTTCGTCATGGCGTCCGGGGGAGGGCCGGGGTCAGGCGGCGGCGGCGACCGGGGCGAGCGTCGCCTGGCGCCACGCCTGGCGCAGGCCCGACAGGATCTCGACCACGACGCCGAGATCGCCCTCGGTCGCCGCGCGGATCGAGAAGTCGTAGAGCCCCTGCAAGTTCTCGGCCAGCTCGCCGCCCCGGTCGAGGTCGAGCGCCGCTGTCAGCTCGACGAGCGCGCGGCGCGTCCGGGCCGTGTCGCCGGCCTGGGCCGCGCTCACGCCGATCCCGTAGAGCTTGTCGACGAGGGCGGCGGGCGAGGCGGTGCGCACGGCCTGCTGCTGGTAGAGACGGAGCGGACTGGGGGCGGGCATGGGGGCGGCGAAGGGGGTTCAAGGGGGACGACGGAAGGGCGCGGGCCCCTCGCCTTCCTTATCGATGGCCGGCCGGACCCCTTTACCGGCCGGCGGAAAAAGAGCCGGCCCCGCCGCTCGGCCCGAAACGGCACCGGCCCGCCAGCGCACAGGGCGCCGGCGGGCCGGGAGGACAGGGCCCGAGGGCCGCCAGAACCAGGGTCCAGAAGAGGCCCCGTCCTGGTCCTTGTCTCCGAGGCGAGGCCTAGAAGAACGAGAGGACGGACTGCGGCGCGGCGTTCGACTGGGCGAACATGGCCGAGCCCGTCTGCTGGAGGATCTGGAGCTTGACGACCTCCATCTGCTCCTTGGCGAAGTCGGCGTCCTTGATCCGGCTGTTGGCCGCCTCGTAGTTGTTCATCGACGTCTCCAGGTTCTGGGCCTTGAAGTCGAGCCGGTTCTGGCTGTCGCCGATCCGGCCGGCCGCCTTGTTGATCTTGGCGATGGCCCCGTCGATCTGGGCGAGGGCGGCCGTGGCCGTCTCGGCCGTGCTCACGTCGAGGTCGAGCGCCGCCGAGGCGTCGCCGGCCACGGTGAACGTGTCACCGCTGACGAACGTGGCGTCCGCGTCCAGCGTGACCGAGATCCCGTCGGCCGTCGAGTACGAGGCGCCCTTGAAGTCGTCGAGCGAGGCCACATCGTCGGCCAGGTCGACCGTCGTCGAGCCGTCGTTGTAGGTGAGCTTGAACGTGCCGGCCGACGTGCCCGCCGCGATGGCGAACGTGCCCGTCGCGACGTCGGCGTCGCCCGAGAACGTGGCGGACTCGACCTTGGCCGCGTTCGTGCCGCCGACCGTGGCCGTCTTCGAGAGCGAGTCGGTCCCGAGCTCGTTGAACTCGACGCCGAACGTCTGGCCCGCGGCGGCGCCGACCTGGAAGGAGAGCGACGTGCCCGTGTTGCCGTTGTCGAGCGTGTCGGTGCCCGAGAACAGCTTCTTCCCGTTGAACTCGGCGCCGCCCAGGATGTCGTCGATCTCGGACGAGAGCGCGTCGAGCTGGGTCTGGATCGCCGCCCGCTCCTCGGAGCCGTAGGTGTCGTTGCCGGCCTGGATGGCCTTCTCCTTCATCGTCTGGAGAATGTCCATCGTCGAGCCGAGCGCGCCCTCGGCGACGGTCAGCATGGACTTGGCGTCGCCGATGTTCGAGAGCGCCTGGGCCTGGCCGCGCGTCGTGGCGGTCAGCTTGTTCGAGATCGTGAAGCCGGCCGAGTCGTCGGCGGCCGAGTTGATCTTGGAGCCGGTGGCGAGGCGGAGCTGGCGCATCCCGATCTCGTTCGACGTCTTGTTGAGCGACGACAGCGAGAGGGCGGCCTGGGTGTTGGTGTTGATGCGGAACGACATGGTGTGACCCGGGGGTGTTGGAGTGTGGTTCTGGCGGACCGTGGACCGGCCGCTGAGGGACTTATCGAGGTCCGCCGGGTCCCCTTTATCCGCCCAGCCCCTCCGCGTCCCCTTTTTCGTTCGTCGCCGGGTCAGGGAACCGCCGCGTTCCCACGCGCCCCGCCTGAACGGCCTGAGCCGGCCCTCGGCCCGCCGGCTCGACCCGCTCTGCCACCGCGAGCGGGGAACTGGTGGCGCCGCTGGGCCCAGACCGGGCTCTCGTGGAGGAGCGGGCGTCGCCTAGCTTCTGGCGCCCTCTGTCTCCGCCATGATCCGCACCGCCCTCTTCGGCCGCACCGCCCGCCGCGATCTCGAGGACGACTTCCGCTGGCGCGGCGAAGGCGTCTCGCGCTTGGAGAACCTCTCCGACATCGTGTTCGCCTTCGCGGTCTCGTTCCTCGTCGCCAGCGCCGAGGTGCCCTCCACGTTCGGCGAGCTCGCCCGGGTCATGGTCGACTTTGTCGGCATCGGGGTGTGCTTCGCCGTCATCCTCCTGGTCTGGTACGTGCACTACCTGTTTTTCCGCCGCTACGGGCTGGAGGACGGGCGGACGGTCCTGCTCAACTCGCTCCTGCTGTTCCTCATCCTGTTCTACGTCTACCCCCTGCGCTTCCTGACCAACTTCCAGACGGACCTGATCACGGGCGAGCTCCGGGGCGCCGAGATCCGCGACGTGTTGGCGTTCGGGCAAGGGCCGTGGCTGCAAGCGATCTACTCGGCGGGGTACGCGGGCGTGTTCGCGGTCTTCGCGCTGCTCTACCGCCACGCGCTGTCCAAAGCGGACGAGCTGGGACTGAGCGATGTCGAGCGTGTCCTCACTCGGCAGCGGATTTGGGGCAACGTGATCCACGTGTCCGTCGCCGTCGCGGCCACCGCGCTCGCGTTCGCGCTCCCGCTGCGGTGGTCGCCGATGTCGGGGGCGGTGTACTTCGCGCTGTGGCCGCTCCTGGCGTGGGAGCATCGTCGCTCGCGCCAAAGGCTGGAGGCGTTGACGCAGGGCCGCGCGTCGCCCCGTCGTCCTCCGGCGGCCCCAGCCGCTGCGGAGCCGCCGGGTGGAGGGGAGCGTGCCGAGGGCTACGAGAGGTAGTTCAGGAGCGACGTCTGGACCGTCGCGGCCGTGGCCCGGAGCGCGGCCTCGAGCCCGGTCTGGCGCCGCTGCATCTCGCCGAGCACCTCGGCCAGGTCGATCTCCTCGATGGACGCCCGGCGCTCGCCGGCCAGCAGGTCTTGCGCCTCGACGGCGCCGCGGGCATTCTGAAGCGTCCGGGCCACGCCGCCGGTCCGGGCCCCGATCCGGATGTAGTGGTCGGTCCCGGCCTGGGTCCCGTCGAGCGCCGCCGCGATGGCGGTGGGGTCTTCCGCGCGGATGGCGTCGGCGAGCGCCTGGAGCCGGTCCGGCGCCGAGAGGCCGTCGACCACCAGCGCGTCGGTGGCGTTGAGCGCGAGCACGGTGCCGGGGGCCACCTCGCGTCGGCGCTGGCCGCTGAAGTCGCCGGGCGCAATGGCGCCGGCCGCGTCGAGCGGCGCGGTGTCGGTCTCGTTGCCCGCGAACAGGTGCTCCCCGTTGCTCTTGGCATTGAGCCGGGTGACGACCTCGGCCCGGAGCGACTCGACCTGGTCGGCCAGCTCGTCCGGCGAGAAGACCCCGTTGGCCGCCCTCAGCCCGACCGTGTGGGCCTCCGAGAACAGGTCGGCGACGGCGTCGACCTCGGTCTGGGTCCGGTCCACCCAGAGCTGGGCCGCGTCCAGGCTCCGGCCGTACTGGGCGAGCCGGCCCTGCAACGCGCCCAACCCCTTGGCCTGGGAGAACCCGGCGGGGTCGTCGGACGGCCGCTGGATGCGGAGGCCCGTCGCGAGCTGGCTCGTGAGGGTGTCGACGGCGGCGCGGGCGGCGGGGAGCGCACCCGACGCCCGGCTCTGGGCGACGGCGCGGGTCAGGACGGACTGGATGGGCCGGGTCATGGTCGGGTTGATGGGTACGGGGTACTCGGTACGGGGTACTCGCGCGCGCGCGCCTGGGAGCGGAGTCGTACCGCGTACCCTGTACCTCGTACCCGTCTGAGCTAGATCGCGAGCAGCGTGTCGAACAGGGAGTCGGCCGTCTCGAGGACTCTCGCCGAGGCGGCGTAGGTCTGCTGGAAGCGGATGAGGTTCGTCATCTCCTCGTCGAGGGAGACCCGAGAGACGCCGTCGCGCAGGGCCTCGGCGTGGGCGGCCACCGCCCCGTTCGCTCCGGCCGCCGTCGACGCCTTCCGGGCGCCGGATCCGAGGTTGGCGAGCAGGCGAGTGGCTGCGGTGGACGTCTCCTCGCTCAGCCCGGCGATGAGGGTGGCGACACTGGCGTCGCCGGGTCCGGTGGTGCCGGCGGCGACGCTCTCGGCCGTCAGGCCCGGGGCGAGCGAGATCGTGCCGGCTGTGACGCCGGCGGGATCGAAGAACGGCTGGCCCGTCGAGCCGTCGAGCCCGGTCCCGCCGGCGTGCGCCGCGTTGACGGCGGCGACGAGATCGGCGGCTAGGCCGTCGAGCGCGGCCCGGGCGCCGGGCAACGCCGTGCCGAGCAGGTCGAGTTGAGCCCCGAGCGCGCCGCCGTCGAGCGCGCCCAGGCGGAGCGAACGGTCGGACCCCTGGGCGCGGATCTGGGGCGCGGCGACGTCGGGGGGGAGGGCGAGCCGGAGCGGCAGGACCTCGTCGTCCTGGACGGCCATCATGCCGTCGAGCGTGACGGTGACCGACCCGTCGGGCTGGTCCTGGAGCGCGAACGGGGCCAGGCCCGCCAACTCGTCGAGCACCACGTCGCGGCGGTCGAGCGCGTCGAGATCCGAGGACCCCTGCGCCTGGGCCGTGCGGATGGCCACGTTGAGGTCGGCGACCTCGGCCAGCAGCGCGTTCGTCTGCTCGACCGTCGCCTTGAGGTCAGTCTGGACGGAGGCGCCGTAGCTCTGGAGCCGGCTGGCGGCGCCGTTCAAGGTCTGGGCAAGCTGGCCCGCCTTTGACAGGAGCGTGTCGCGGACGCTGAGGTCGGCGGGCGCGTCGGCCACGTCGCCCCAGGCGTCGAAGAAGCCGCCGAGCGCGCCGAGGAAGGCGTCGCCGCCGTCGGCCGCGAGCTGGCTCTCCAGGCCCGACAGCAACAGCGCGCCCTCGTTTGCTCCGCCGCTGCCGGCCCGGCCGCGCCGCACGGCCCCGTCCAGGATCCCGTTGCGGACCCGGTCGAAGCTGCCGACCTGGACGCCGCCGCCCGGGCTCGGACCCGACCGGATAAAGACGCCGCCGCGCGCCGCCGGCGTCGCCCGCAGGCCGACCGTCCGCCGCGTGTAGCCGGGCGTCTCGGCATTCGCGATGTTGAGGCCGGTGGCGTTGATCGCCGCCTGGTTGGCGAGGAGCGACTGCCGGGCGGTCGAGAAAAGGCGGGTCAGGCTCATGGGAGTTAGCCGGTCTGGTGGATGCGGCCCGCTGACCCCGACGCGCCGACGGCGCCCCGGGCGGTGTAGACGAGGGCGGCGGCCGGCGCCGTCGCCTGCTGCCACGCCCCGATCAGGTCGCGGCCCAGGGCCGCCGCGTGGTGGAGCGCGAGCTCGAGCTCGTCGCAGGCGAGGCGGGCCTCCTGGGCCGAGGCGTGGAGCGCGGCCCGGGCCTCGGGCCCGACCGGCGGCGCGTCGGGCGCGGCCACCCGGCGCTCGCGGTCGGCCCGGCGGCGGTCGAGGTCGGCGACGGCGTCGAGGGTCTGGGCGGCGGCGGCCTCGAACGTGTCGGGCGTGCCCTCGCGCAGGGCGAGGAGCTGGGCGCGGGCGGCGTCGGCGAGGGCGGAGAGCGCCTGGCGCTCGGGGGCGAACACGTCGGTCATGAGGGGGGAAGGCTAGGATCGATGGAACCGGCCGGACCTTGAGCGCGCCCGGCCGATTGGTGTTGCGGGTCGAGGGCGTCGGCGGGCCCTGGACCCCCCGCTTCAGCAGCCATCGCTCCGCTCCGAGCCGTAGAAGCCGTCCCCCTCATCGAGGGGGACAGTTCGGGCGCCCTTGAGCGGAGCGATGGGCGTTCGGACGGGGGGCCCGCTGGTGTCGACTCCGGGAGCCGGCCGGCGCGGTCCCACTGCTGCATCAGCAGGTCGGCGATGCCGAACGTGCCGCTGTCGACGAGGTGCTCGGCCAGCGTGTCCGTCAGCGTGTCGCGCTGGAGGTCGGACTGGCCGGAGAGCAGCCCGCCTTCCTCACTCTGGAACAGGTCCTTCGTCATCACCTCGACGAACTGGCGGACCAGGACGGCCTCGAACTGGCGGGCCGCCTCGGCGGGGTCGTCGGCCGGGCGGGCGGCTCCGGCGGGCGGGCGGGCGGAGGACGTGGGGGAGAGGGGGGACATGGCGGGGATGTCGGGGAGTCGTCAGGGAGGGCGAGACCGGATGTGTGATTCGTGATTCTCCGTGTGAGAGATCACGCATCACGAATCACGCATCCGCTCCGGTCGGATCTCACAAACGGGCGGAGACGAACCGTCACAGCACCACCAGCTCGCCCTGGAGCGCGCCGGCCCGGTCGATGGCCTGGAACACGGCGATCACGTCGCGGGCGGCCAGGCCGAGCTCGTTGAGCGCCGCCGCCAGCTCGGCGATGGTCGTGTTGGGCTGGAGGACGACCGACCGCGCCGGGGCTTGGTCGATGCCCACGCTGCCGACCGGCACGGCGACCGTCCGCCCGTTGGCGAACGGCTCCGGCTGGGCGATGGCGGGGTCGACGGCCGTCGAGATCGTCAGCGAGCCGTAGGTGATCATGACCTCGGCGATCGAGACCGCGCCGCCGGCCACGACCGTCCCCGTCCGCTCGTTGACGACCACGCGGGCCGGCACGTCGACGTCGACGCGCAGCCCTTCGAGCGCGGCCATCAGCCCGGCCGGGCCGCCCGCGTCGGCGGGGACATCGACCTGGACCAGGCCCGCGTGGACGGCCGTCGCCGAGCCCGGGAACGCCCCGTTGACGACGTCGGCGAGGGCGGCGGCGTTCGAGAAGTCGGGGTCGCGCAGGACGAGCCCCAGCGTCCCGGTCGGCAACGTGGTGGCCGGGGCGAGCGTCACGAGCCCGCCGCCGGGCACGCGGCCCGTGTTCGTCGGGCCCGTCCGCTGCGACGTGCCGGCGGCGCTGGCGAGCAGCGTCCCGGTGAGGACCGGGCCCTGGGCCAGCGCGTGGACCGCGCCGCCGGCCGCCATGTCCTGGAGCGGCGTCTGGAGCAGCACGCCGCCCGCGAGCGAGCGGGCGTCGCCGAGCGACGAGACGGTCACGTCGAGCGCCGAGCCGGGCCCGGCGAACGGGTCGAGCGTCGCCGTCACCATGACGGCCGCCGCGTTCCGCGAGCCGAGGGTCTGCGGGTCGACGGCGATCCCGAATCGCTGCAACATGTTGGCGATGCCCTGGACCGTGTACGGCGAGCCGGACCGGCCCCGGGCCCGGTCGCCCGTCCGGTCGAGCCCGACGACGATCCCGTAGCCCAACAGCTGGACCGGCGCGGCGCCGGCCGGGACCACCAGGTCCTTGAGGCGGGCGCTGGCCGCCGGCTGGGCGAGCGCCGGCCCGGCGAGCAGCGCCAGGAGGAGAACACAGAGGAGTCGGTGCATCACGAGTGGGTGTGAAGGCGTGGTTGCCGCCGGTGCCCCCTGCGAAGTCCCCTCTCCCCGTGGGAGAGGGACAGGGTGAGGGGCCTGCCGAAGGGCGGTCGCACTACGGGGCGAGGGCGTCGGCGCCACCGCCGGCCGACGAGGTGAGCAGGACGGCACCGACGACGACGGCCACCGTCCCGACGAGCGTCAGGAACCGGCCGCGCAGGAACTTGGGGCCGCCGCCCTCCTGGCGGTAGACCACGTCGGCCCCGGCGATCTGGTACGACAGGACCGTGTTGGCCGTCGTCACGTCGGCCGGGCGGACGAGCCCGCGGACGGTCATCAGGTGGACGTCGCCGTCGACGTTGAGCCGGCGCTCGCCCTCGATGGACAGGTTGCCGGCGGGGTCCACCGCGACCACGCGCGCCGTGATGGTGCCCGCGAGCAGGTCGCTCTGGACCGTCCGGCTGTCGGCGTCGCGGCGCCCGCCGGCCGTCGCGTCGAGCCCGAAGAATCCGCCCAGCGACGACGACCCGGCCCCGCCCACCTGGGCGCTCGACTCGGCCGAGCTCTCGGACGCCCGCCGCGCCGACGTCCGCTCGGCCAGGACCACCGTCAGCAGGTCGCCGGCCTGGTAGGCGCGGAGGCTCGAGTACAGGGAGAGGGGCTGGCGCGGCGCGGGCTCGGGCGGCGGCGCAGGCGCCTGGGCCGCGGCCGGGCCGGCGACCAAGAGCAGGAGGAGCGTTCGGATCATATCGGTCGGATCACGTTTGGTCAGTGGGCGGGCCAACGTTTGGAGTCGATGGGGGTGGGGAGAGGTTGGAGAGGAACCCCCTCCTCACACTCCCCCCGGCTTTCGCATCACAGGGTGGCCGCCCAGTCGCCCTCGCCCGGGGCGGTCAGGCGGACGCGGTAGCTCGCGCGGGTGCCAGAGCAGGTCGCGCGGACGACGTCGCCGACGGCCCCGCGCTCGCGCGCCTGGCAGTCGAGGACGACGACGACCGCGCCGCGGGCGTAGCGGATACGGACGGGCTCGCCAGACTCGACGGCCGCCGGCGCCTCGACGTGCCGCGACGTGAGAACCGTGCCCGCTCGGAGCGACCGGGTGGCCGTCCCGTCGGCAAACGCGGCGCCGAGGGCATCGGGGAGGCGGGTGACGTCGGCGCGGGCCCAGCGGAGGGCGTCGGCGACGGGCTCACCCCTCGCGACGTCGCGCGTGAGCACGGCGACCGTGTCGAACACGGCGACCTCGAGAAAGGCCCAGCCGGCCGACGTCCACTCGCCATCGGACAAGGTCTCGACCTCGGCCGAGACACGGGGCGGGTTGGCCTCCCTAAAGCGGACGCGGAGCGGGGGCGGGGCCGTCTCGGCACCTCCGCTCAAGCGGATGACACGGACCTCGGCGTCGGCCCACACGGAATCGGCCACGGCCTGCGCCGCGGCCACCACGTCGGCCTCCGTCGCCCGTGCCGTCGGCGCGAGTACGAGCAGAGCGAGGGCCCACAGCGACCGCGAGCCCGCCCGACGGCGGCCCCACAGGTCCACGAGCCCACGAGTCCACCCAGCCCCGGTCATCGCTTGACGCCGTTGGCGATCTGGAGCATCTCCTCACCGGCCTGCACCATCTTCGAGTTGAGCTCGTAGGCCCGCTGGCTCGCGATGAGGTCCACCATCTCCTGGACCACGTCGACGTTGGACGCCTCCAGGAACCCCTGGTGGACCGTGCCGACGCCGTCCTCGCCCGGGGGCGCGACGATGGGGTCGCCGCTCCCCTCGGTCTGGGCGAACAGGTTGCCGCCGAGCGCCCGCAGGCCGGCCGGGTTCTGGAACCGCGCCAGCTCGATCTGGCCGAGCTCGACCGGCTCCGTCTCGCCCGGCAGGAGCGCGCGGACGGTCCCGTCGGCCTGGACCTGGACGTCGAGCGCGTCCGGCGGGACCTCGATGCCGGGCTCGACGGTGAACCCGCTCTGGGTCACGAGGAGCCCCTCGGCCGTCAGCGTGAAGGCGCCGTCGCGGGTGTACGTCCGGGACCCGTCGGGCATCTGGACGGCGAAGAAGCCGGCCCCGTTGACGGCGAGGTCGAGCGCGTTCCCGGTCTCGCTCAGCCCGCCCTGGGTGAACGTCCCGACGGTCGCGACGGCGATGGCGCCGTGGCCGAGCTGGAGGTCGGCCGGGGGCGCGGCCCCGTCCTCGCCGCCGGCCGCGCGGACGCGCTGGTACAGCAGGTCCTGGAAGGCCACGCGCGAGCGCTTGAACCCGGTCGTGTTGGCGTTGGCGAGGTTGTTCGCCGTGTTGTCGACGCTGAGCTGTTGGGCGCTCATGCCGAGGGCGGCGGTGCGGAGGGCGCGGAGCATGGGGTCAGGGCAAGGGGGAAGGGGCATGAGGCAGGGGGCCAGGGCGACGGGCCTCCTGCCCTACGCCTCACGCCCCTTGCCCTTTTAGAACGTGCCGAGGTCTCTCGTGACGGCGGCCAGCGTGTCGTCGGTCGTGCGGAGCGCCTTCTGCTGGGACTCGAACAGGCGGACGTGGGCCATCAGGTCGACCATCTCGCCGACGGCGTCGACGTTGGAGGTCTCCAGGAAGCCCTGGCGGACGCGGGCGCCCGCGGGCCGGGTCTCGACGCCGGTCGCGTCGAACGTGGCCGCGTCGAGCCGCGTCAGCCCACCGGGGTCGTCGACCTCGACGACTTGGACGCGGCCCACGGCGACGCCGCCGACCGACACCTGGCCGGCCGTGGTGACGACGACCTCGCCACCGGAGGGCGGGACCGTGAGCGGCGTCCCGTCGTCGCGCAGGAGCGTGTGGCCCTGGGGCGAGCGGACGGTCCCGTCGTCGGCCAGCAAGAACTCGCCAGCGCGGGTCAAGCGGGGCCGGCCGTCGGCGCCCTGGATGGCGAAGAACCCGTCGCCGTCGAGCGCGAGGTCGAGCGCGTTACCGGTCTGCGTGAGGGCGCCCGGCTCGAGGTCGGCCACCTGGCCGGCCACGCGCGTGCTCTGGGGCGCGCCCTCGGCGTCGATCCGCTCGCGGAGCGCGGTCGCGAACGCCTGGTCGCGGCGGTACCCGACGGTGTTGGCGTTGGCGAGGTTGTTGGCGACGCGGTCCTGGCGCTGGGCCAGCTCGGCCATCGAGGCGGCGGCGTTGCGGAGTCGGAGGAGCATGGGAGGAGGGGGCCGGGCTCGGACCGTCTGCAAGTGCCCTGCCGGTCCGCCGAGGCCGATTCCGGCCCGTACGCGCGCCTCGGCCCGGAACGGCCTGCCTCCGGCGGGAACGGGTTTCCGGCCGGCCGAGCGCGTGCGCCTCCGGAGCCGGGCCCCCCTCCGCCGGGCGGAAGGCGGCCCCCGCCGCGCGATGAAATGGATCTCACTCTGAGCCGCTGGTCCCAATTCCTAATCGGGCGGCGGCTGGCCTCGGCAAATGGAGCGTTGCCGTGACATCTCGGCCCGGTGAAGCGCTTCCGGTGGCCGTGGTAGCGCCGGTTGCAAGAGCGTCGGGCGTCCCGGTCACCCCCTCCCTTCTCGCCGCCCGTCCATGTCCAGCCCGTCCAAGTCTCCCGCCTACGTCGAGGCGATGATCCGCGAGGCCGTCGCCCACGTCGAGGCCTGCATCCGCACGCCGCTCGCCGACCTCGGCTACGCCGGCCCCGAGTCCGGCCTGACCCTGACCGACGGGCAGCACGACTTCCTCGCCGGCTACGTGTGGGGCGGCCTCCAGCGGCTCCTGGAGCTGGGCGAGCTGACGTCGGAGGCCGACGTCGAGCGCGCGGCGAACCGGCTCTACGCCCGGCTTATCGGCCCCTTCGACCGGGACATGAGGCCGTGGCACACCTGGGTGGTCCGGGAGGGGCTCCAGCACATGCAGCGGCCCCACACGCTGCTCGGCTACTGCGCCGGCCGCGGCGACGTGATGGAGCGGATGCGGGCGCAGGAGTTCCGGACCGCGCTCGGCCCGGCCCTCGCCAACCTGACCGAGGCCGACCTCGGGCCCGAAGACACCGACGCCCAGATGGGGCGGTAGGAGACCCACGTCGCGGGGTCCCGGCCCGGGTGCCACGAGACCGAGGACGGGGGACGGGAACGTCCGGCGGTCCCCCGAAGGTAGAGGGCGCAACACGGGTTACGAATGGGGAGTGTGGGAGGGGACGACGCCACTACCCTCCTCCTCCCACCACGACCCCCACACTCCCCACAGATCGGCATCGGGGAACGAGGCGCGAGGGTCGGGGCTACGTGCCCGGCGCCCGACGACCCGGGCGCTCCTCCCCGCGCCCGTGCTCGCTGCCGCCCTCCGCTGCCCCGGCACCGTCCTGCTCGACGGCCCGCGCCCCGATGCCGACACCGGCCGCCAGGGCGCGCGGCTGTTCGCAGACCCCATCCGAGCGCTAACCGCGCGGACGGCCGCCGAGGTCGGCCCGCTCCTCAGCGCGCTCGACCGGGCGCTGGCGGAGGGCCACCACGTGGCCGGGCTGCTGAGCTACGAGGCCGGCGCCGCGCTCTCCGGCGGCCCCGTCGCGGACACGGTCGCCGGCGGGCCGGTCCCGCTCGGCTGGTTCGGCGTCTACGACGCGCCGGTCGACGTGCCACCCGACGTCGTCGACGCGGCCCTCGCCGCCGCGGGGCCGGCCACCGTTGCCGCGCCGACGTTCGCCCTCTCGCCGGAGGCGTACCGAGCTCGCGTGGCCGCCATCCGCGCCCACATCCGGGCGGGCGACGTGTACCAGGTCAACCTGACGGCGCCGGTCCGGTTTTCGACCGACGCCGACCCGGTCGCCCTGTTCGCCGCCCTGCGCCGCCGTCAGCGGGTGGCCTACGGCGCGTTCGTCCGGCTCGACCGGGCCGCCGTCGCGTCGGTCTCGCCCGAGTTGTTCTTCCGGGTCGACGCCGGGCGCACGATCACGGCCCGGCCGATGAAGGGGACCGTCGGCCGTGGCCCGTCGCCCGCCGCCGACGACGCGCTGGCGGACGCGCTCCGGGCCAGCCCGAAGGACCGCGCCGAGAACCTGATGATCGTCGACCTCCTGCGCAACGACCTGTCGCGGGTGACGGAGCCCGGGAGCGTCCGCGTGCCGGCGCTGTTCGAGGCCGAGCGGTACGAGACCGTCACCCAGATGACGTCGACCGTGGCCGGCGACCTCCGCCCGAACGTCGGGCTGGGCGACGTGCTCCGGGCGCTGTTCCCGTGCGGCTCGATCACGGGCGCGCCCAAGCTCCGCGCGATGGGAATCATCCGCGACCTCGAGGTCGGCCCGCGCGGGGTGTACTGCGGCGCCATTGGCGCGGCGTCGCCGGACGGGACGGCCGCGTTCAACGTCGCCATCCGCACGGCCGTCGTCGCCGACGGCGAGGGCCGCTACGACGTCGGCAGCGGGATCGTGTGGGACAGCGACGCCGGCGCCGAGTACGCCGAGTGCCTCCTCAAGGCGCGCGTGCTGACGGACCTGGCGCCGTGAGCGCGCCCCACCTCTTGGAGACGATGCGGGCCGAGGGCCGGGCCGTCGCTCTGTTGGACCGGCACCTCGCCCGGCTGGCGTCGAGCGCCGAGGCCCTCGGCTACGCGCTCGACGCCGAGGCCGTCCGCCAGCGCGTCGAGGCCGAGGCGCGCGCGGCGGACGGCGTCCGGGGCGTCCGCCTGACGGTGGGGTCGGCGGGCGACGCCGAGGTCGCGTCGTGGGCGCTGGGCGACGTCCCGTTCCGAACGGCCTGGATCGACCCCGAGCCGTTCCCCGACGCCGGGACCTGGCGCTGCGTCCACAAGACGACGGCGCGCGATCCCTACCGCCTCCGCCACGAGCGCGCCCGCCAGCGCGGCGCCGACGAGGCCATCCTCGTCAACGGCCGCGGCGAGATCACCGAGGGCACGCGGACCAACGTGTGGGCAGAGATCGGCGGCCGGCTGTGGACGCCGCCGCTGGCGGCCGGTGGGCTGGCGGGCGTCTTCCGAGCGCACGTGCTGGCGACGGACCCCCTCGCGGGCGAGCGCGTCCTGACGCCGGCCGACCTCCGGGCCGCCGACGCCGTGTTCCTCTCGAACGCCTTGCGCGGGTGGATGCCGGTCGCGCTCGCGGGCTGACGACCGTGGCTCTCGCCTCGAAAGAGAGGGCACGGCACGCCGTGCCCCTACGGCCGCGGTCGTCGGCGCCTGGCCCGCCAGCCCCTGCGGTTGCGGTCGTCGGCACCCGGCCCGCCGAACCGGCGTACCCTGCCGGACCCGCTCAACCCCCCTCCCCATGAACACCATCCTCGACCTCCTGGCCGACCGCATCGGCGGCGACAACGTGGGCCAGATCGCCAGCGCCATCGGTGCCGACCGGGGCCAGACGCAGACGGCCGTGGCCGCCGCGCTCCCGGCGATCCTGACCGCGCTCAACCGCCAGACCAACACGACGGCCGGCGCGCAGGGCTTGGCGCGCGCGCTGGAGCGCGACCACGACGGCTCGCTCCTCGACCACCTCGGCGGCTTCCTCGGGGGCCAGGTCCAGGGCAAGGCGGCCGACGGCGGCGGCATCCTCGGCCACGTCCTGGGCGGCCAGCGCCAGACGGTCGAGCAGGGCGTGGCCCAGGCGTCCGGCCTCGACATGGCCCAGGTCGCCCGGCTCCTCCCCATCCTGGCGCCCATCGTGATGGCCGCGCTCGGCAAGCGGAAGCGGCAGGCCGGGCTCGACGAGGCCGGCTTGTCGGGCATCCTGGGCGAGGACGCCACGCGCGCCCGCCAGGCCGCGCCCTCCGGCGTCATCGGCGCGCTCTCCGGCTTCCTCGACCGCGACGGCGACGGCTCCATCCAGGACGACCTGCTCGCGAAGGCCGGCCAGGCCGCCCTCGGCACCCTGTTCGGCCGGTAGTCAGGAACGAGGAAAGGGGGACGGGGAACGAGCAGATGGCTCCGTCCGGTCCCTCTGCCCGTTCCCCGTTCCTCATTCCCCGTCCCCCATGTCCCTCGACCTCGACCGCTACCGCATCGCCCCCGGCGACACCGTCCGCCTCTCCGAGCGGCCCACCGACGACGACGGCGGGCTCGACAAGGACGAGGGGAAGGACCGGCTCGACGACAACGTCGACCGGGCGCGCGACCTCCAGGAGCGGCTCTACGCCGAGGATGAGCGGTCCGTCCTGTTCGTGTTCCAGGCGATGGACGCCGGCGGCAAGGACTCGACGACGGAGCACGTGTTCGGGCCGATGAACCCGCAGGGCGTCCGCGTGGCCAGCTTCAAGGCGCCGAGCACGTTGGAGAAGAGCCACGACTTTTTGTGGCGGGTCCACGCCAAGGCGCCGGAGCGCGGGATGATCCGCGTGTTCAACCGGTCGCACTACGAGGACGTGCTCATCGTCAAGGTCCACGGGTGGGCCGAGCCCGACGTGATCGAGCGGCGCTACGATCACATCCGGAACTTCGAGGCGTTGCTCGCGGACGCCGGGACGCGCGTGGTCAAGGTGATGCTGAACATCTCGAAGGACTACCAGCTCGAGCGGTTCCGCCGCCGCCTGGAGCGGCCCGACAAGCATTGGAAGTTCAACCCCGACGACCTCGACGAACGCAAGCTCTGGGACGACTACATGCGGGCGTTCGAGGTGGCCATCGAGCGGACGAGCACCGAGGCCGCGCCGTGGTACGTGGTCCCGGCCGAGACGCGGTGGTACCGCGACCTCGTCGTCAGCCAGATCTTGGTCGATACGCTAGAGGCGCTGGACCCGCAGTACCCCGAGCCCGACTTCGACCCGGCCGACTACCCGCCGGGCTCCATCGAGTGAGGCGCGCCGGAGAAGCGCGTTGATGCCGTCGTGATCGGGGCCGCTAGACCCTTCCGCCCGCAGACCAACTCTACAGAGTCGGAGCGGTGTTCCTCCCTCCCGGGGCGGGACAGCGGCGCAGACCCGGGACCCTCAGGACGGACGCCCGCCCAGCTCGGACCCGACAATGCGCGCGCGCCCGGCACGAGGCGGACAGGTCAGACAGAGCACGGGCCCGGAGGTCAGTGGTACCACTCTCTCACCTGATCGATTCCGAACCTGTCCACCACCTCCTCGAGACGGTCCGCAGCGGCGTCTTGGATGTCCTCGATCTCGCCCTTGGAGACGCCGACGCAGTGGGCTTTGGCCGAGAGCATGTCGAGACGGTGGCCGAAGACGTCCAACTCCAATTCGGAGTACGCCTTCTTCGAGTGCTTCTTGACCCCCTGCCGGAAAATGTCGTAGTCGATGTCGTGGAGGTCGGCCCCGATCCTGCCCAACTCGAAGTCGAGGTCCATCCCTGGCGGGAGCTTCACGCCGTGGAGCTCATACACCCTCGACACGGACTCCGTGCCGATCTGCCACTCGTGCGTGATCGACGTCTCGGGGTCCATCACGATGACGTGGAACCTTGGGTACCCGTGCCCCCCGCCTGTGCACTCGGGCACCTCGACCTCCCTGCGCGGCGCCTCGGCGGCCTCTAGCACGACCACGGGCACGTCGGCCGGGTGGAGGGACGTGACAGGACTCCGGAGCGAGGCCTGGATGGGCAGGTCGTAGAGCAGGTACCTCGCGACCCGGTACACGTCGTCGCCTCCGTTGAGGTCGAACCGGCCGCGGACCATGTCGTCCATCTGCCCGATGGTCCGGTACCCGTTCCGCTTGCACTTAGCGACGACGCCGCTGACGAACGCGCCCTTCGAGTTCCGCTTGAGGATGGACGTGACGTCACCCCCCTCCTTGGTGACGCCGAGGGCGTCCTCCCCGAACGTCTGCTGCCGGCTCCGGACCGCCTGGGCCATCTCGAACAGGCGGTCCTGCGCGGGCTCGTTCACTTCGAACTCCGCCGGCGACAGGGCGAGGACCCAGTTGTCGATGACCCCGGGCAGCCGGGGCCGGTCCTGCCCGGGCTTGGGCACGGCCGGCGGTGCGCTCGCTGGCGCGAGCGGCCCGCGCTGGACGGCGAGAGAACCCGCAGACGCCCCCTGCTGGACCGTGTGCGCGAGCTCGTGGGCGAGCAGTCGCCGACCGTCCGGCGAGCCCAGCCGGTACTCTCCGGCCCCGAACACGACGTCATGGCCGACCGCGTACGCCCGGGCACCGACCGCGCTCGCCGACGCTGCCGCGAGCCCGTCGGTGTGAACGCGGACGGCGCTGAAGTTCCGGCCGAACCCGGCCTCCATCGCCGCGCGTGTGCCGCCGTCGAGCGGCCGGCCCGGCGCTGCCAGCGCGCTCTCCACCTCCGGCGGCGCGTCCTCGGACCCCGCGGGGCCGTCTACTCGGGACGAGAGCGGCGAGAACGCGCGCGGCGTCCGGGACCTACTCACGACGGCCTCCGCCGCCCGGTCGGCCTCGCGCTCGTAACGGTCGCCAGCAGGGCCGACGCGGAGCTTCGGTTGAAGGCCGAGCGGTCGGTGGCGGCGGCACTCGGCGCACTCGGCCGCCGGGCCGAGTGGTCTACCGCACACGCACGCTCGCCGGAGGCTGCTCCGTGTCGGGCCGTCCGCGGCCGAGGGTGCTCGCTGACCGAGGTGCTTCGTCGTCATGCCTAGCCGCTCGCGCAGGTTGAGGGGGCATCTGGGCCGCGCTCTAGGCCGAGAGCCCGACTCGCGCCGGGCAGGTCCAGGCGTCGAGGCCGCGCCGTGCCAGAAGAACTCTACTAGGATAGGGGGCGGACATCAGAGACGCAATGTCGGGTCGGCGGGCGCGGCCTCGGGCCTGTGAACGAGGGGGAGCCGCCCAGCGGCGGTCCACCTCGCACTCTCGACGACCCCTCCCCAAGTGGATTCCGACTGCTCCAACTCAGTCGGACTCCGACCACAGAGCGCCGCGCCGCGCGTCCGGGTTCCTCTCGTGCCGCGGCTCTTGGCCTGGAATCGCCGCCGCTACGCTACGAGGCCTCCGCTCTACCGTCGGCCAGCGCCCGGGCCATGGCGAGGGCGCCCTCGACGGGCTCCGCCTCGCACGGGCCGACGGCCCACCCCGGGAGGTGACGGCCGAGCGCGGACTCGATGGCCTCCCGATAGGTGGCCTCGGTCGCGAGCCCGCCCGAGTACGCCAAGCGGTGGGCCACGCCGTCGCCCAGGCGCGTGGCGAGCCAGCCGGCCTGCGTCGCGAGCGTGTTCGTCTCGGCGCGCAGCGCGGCCTCGGCCGCCCAGTCGCCCGCGTCGACGGCGGCCAGCAGAAGAGGCGCGAACGCCGCCAGCGGCCGGCCCTCGGCGTAGACGGCCGTCAGCACCTCGTCGGCCGAGGCCAGGCCCCACGTGTCGGCGGCGAGGTCGGGCAGGGCGGAGGGCGGGCCGCCGTCGAGCGCGGCCAGGAGCGCGCGCAAGGCGGCCCGGCCGAGCGCGGCGCCGCTCCCGTCGTCGCCCAGGGCGGCCCCCCAGCCCCCGGCGCGGGCGGGCTCGCCGGCCTCGGTCCGCGCGAACACGAGCGAGCCGGTGCCGACGAGGAGCAGCGCGCCGCTCTCCGCGCCCCAGGCGGCGTGGTAGGCCACGTCGGCGTCGTGGGTGACGACGAGCGGGGCGCCGCCGAGGGCCGGGCGGAGCGCGTCGGCGACGGCCCGGCGGACGGTCTCGCGGCCGGCCCCGGCCAGGCCGACGGCGACCCCGCCCAGCGGGCCCCCGCCGACCGCCTGCCGCGCCTCCGCGACGAGCGCCGCGACGACGGCCGCCGCCGCCTCGGGACCGTCGCGCAAGGCCTGGGCCGCGGGCCCGGCGAGCCCGACCGGCGCGCTCTGGCCGTCGGCCGTGGCCAGGGCGGCCGTCTTGGTGCCGCCGGCGTCGACGCCGACGTAGACGCTCTCGTTCATGAGACGATGGGCAAGAGGCGGAGCCGCTCGGCCGGCAGCGGGGCCGACGGGTCGAGGACCAGCGGCGACCCGTCCGGGCCCGTCCCCATGTCGACGATGTCGGGGGTGAGCTCGCGCCGAGCGGGCGAGAGGACGGCGACGCGGCCCGTGCGGAGGTCCGTCCGGACCGTCCAGGCCGCCAGCCCCGGCTGGGCGCCCTCGAACACGACCGAGGGGCCGGGCAGAAGCGATGTCGGGTGGCCGCCGGGCGCGCCGAGCGCGTCGCGGAACCGCCGGGCCGCCGCCCCTCTTCGCTCGCCCAGGACTGGATAGCGCGGGCCCCCCTGGAGGCGCCCCCACCGCCAGTCGGTCGGTCGCGGGCCGTAGCGGTCGCGGAGCTCGGCCCGGGCGATCCGCAACGTCGACGGGAGCAGGGCCACGTCGAGCGAGTCGGCGGGGTCGGGGAGGTGGCCGGTAAAGTCGCGGTGGGCCACGAGCCACCACTCGAACAGGGACGGGGCGATGCCGTCGGCGCGGTAGGCGCCGTCCCACCCGTTGAGGTAGGAGTACGGGCCCTGCAAGACGTCGGCGAGCGAGTCGCGCGCGCCCAGGCCGGCGAGCAGGCCCGGGAGCTGCCGGCGGGCCCACGCGCTGGCCACCTCGCGGTCGGCGGGGCCGACGGGCCGGGCGACCGGTCGCGACGTGTCGGCCACGGACGAATCCGCACGGGCCGTGCTGGTGAGGAGCGCCGCGGCTCGGCGGGCGAGCGAGTCTTGGGCGACGAGCGTGGCCACCCCGTCGCTCATCGCCACGCGCGGCGTCCCCATCACTCGCGTGTCGGCGCGGGTGGCGGCCAGGCCGGCGCCGTCGAACAGCACGAACCGGGGCGGGACGCGGCCGGCGCGGAGGGCCCGGAACGCGCCGAGGTCGGTGCCCAGCCGGAACCCGCGCCACCGGACGCGCCACCCGCTCCCGACGCCGGGCGCCGTGGTCGTGTCGGCCTCGGCCGTCGCGTCCCCGGCTGGGGTCGCCGATGAAGGCGAGGTCGCCGATGGAGACGGCGTCGGCGCGGCCGTCGTGTCGGACGCGGGCCGGTCGCGGCCGGCCCGCAAGACCAGGCCCGTCGTGTCGAGCGCGACCGCGAGCAGCGTCTCGTCCCCGTCGCGCTCGACGACCCGGCTGTAGAGCGGCGGCGGGGCGGGCCCGTCGTACCGTTCGAGGCGGAGGTCGGAGCCGAGGAGCAGGCCCCATCCGAAGCCGTTCGTCCACCCCCCGGGCGAGACGAGCGTGCCGGGGATCGTGAGCGCGACGGCCGCCTGGCCGGGCGTCCGGAGCACGGCCGGCGCCAGCAGCGCCAGGGCCGACGAGCCGGCCGAGACCTGCTGGACGAGCCGGCGGCCGGCGCCCCCGTCGGACACCACGTAGGCCCGGTCGTAGCCGCCGCCCGGCATCCCGAGGAACGCGCGGAACGACGAGTCGGCCGTGAGGAACCGGGCGACGGCCGAGTCGGCGCGGGCGGCGCGGCGCCAGGTCGAGTCGGCCGAGGGCGCCGGCGCGGCGAGGTAGGCGTGGAGCCGCTCGACGGCCAGGGCGTCCCACGGCGCCCACGGCTGGGGCACGACGTCGGCCAGGATGAAGGCGTCGCCCTGGGCGACGCCGGGCTGGGCGAGCGCGGCCGAGGCCCCGCGTGCGTAGGCGTCGAGGACGGCCCGGTCGGCGGCGGGCAGCGCCTCGTAGGTCCGCCGGCCCAGCGCCGCGAACCCCAACGTCCGCGCGTGGAGGTCGAGGTCGCGGGCGTCGCCGCCGAACCACTCGGCGAGCGTCCCGCGAGCGGCCTGGCGCCAGAGCGACACGGCCCAGCCGTGGTCGGCCGCGTGGGCGTAGCCGAGCCCGGCGGCGAGGGCGACCTCGTCGGGGCCCTCGACCCAGACCCGCCCGCTGTCGTCCCAGGCCAGCGTCACCGGCTCCGCGAGCCCGGCGATTTCGAGCGTCCCCTCGCGCGGCGGCTCGGTCCCGTACGCCAGCACGCCGACCGCGGCGGCGAGCCCGACGACGAGCACCAACACGACGCCGAGGGTGAGGAGAACGCGGGCCAACGGGGGGAGAAGGGGGGACGGGAAGCTACCGATGACCCGGGCCTACGCGCCCACCCCGCCGGCGCTCCCGGGGCGGAGGGCCGTGGAAAAGTTCCGGGCAACATCCGGCCGTCTCGCGCGCGGCGGACTCCGGCGCGGCCACCGTCCCCCGTCCCCGCCTCACGGCCTCCGCGCCGCGAGCCACGCCTCCAACTCGTCGGCCGACTTCGAGGTGAGCGAGTCGGCCGCCGTCAGGCCGCCCTTCTGGGCCGAGGCGACGCCCCAGCGCGTGTCGTCGAGCCCGTCGACCGAGTGGGCGTCGGGGTTGATCGAGACCGGGACGCCGCGGTCGGTCGCCGCCCGGACGAACCGCCAGTCGACGTCGAGCCGCCACGGGTTCGCGTTGAGCTCGACGGCCACGCCGTGCTCGGCACACGCATCCAGGACGGCGACGTGGTCGAGCGGGTAGCCCTCGCGGCGGAGCAGGAGCCGGCCCGTCGGGTGGCCCAGTACGTCGACGTAGGGGTTTGAGACGGCGGCCACGACGCGCGCGGTCGCCTCGTCCTCCGTCATCCGGAAGCCCGTGTGGACGCTCGCGACGACCAGGTCGAGCCGGGCCAGGAGGTCGTCCGGGTAGTCCATCGTCCCGTCGGTCAGGATGTCGACCTCCGACCCGGCGAACACGCGGACGTCGACGCCCTCGGCGGCGTACGTCTCGTTGAGCGTCTCGACGCGGCGGATCTGCTCGTCCATCGCGTCCAGGCTCAGGCCGTGGGCGATCTGCAGGCTCCGGCTGTGGTCGCAGACGCCGAAGTAGGTCAGCCCGCGCTCGCGCGCCGCGTCGCACATCTCGCGCAGCGTGTGGGCCCCGTCCGACGCCGTCGTGTGGTTGTGGATCGTCCCCCGGAGGTCGGCCGTGCGGACGAGCGTGGGGATGGCGTCGGCCGTCAGCCAGTGCGGGTCGTCGCGCAAGGGTGCGGGGATCGTGGGGAGGCCGGCGGCGCGGTACACCTCGTCCTCCTCGGCGTGGTCGGCCGGCGCCCCGTGGGCTGCGACGATGGCCTCGACGTGCGCGTCCGGCCCGGTCCGCTCCCACCACACGCGGCCGTAGGCGTCGGCGTCGGCGGTCCAGACGGTGAGGGGGAGGCCGATGGGCAGGGCGCCCTCGACGCGGTCCTCGTGGGCCCGCCCGCCCCCGAGCGCCTGGGCCACGGTCGCGGGCGTCCCGACGGCGACGAGGTCGATGGCGTCGACCACGTTGCACTGGCGGCGGATGGCGCCGGCCAAGTCGGCCCGCACGCCCGCGTCGCGCAGGCGCTGGCGGACGGCGAGCGCGGCCGTCGCGGCGTCGCGGAGGTGGGCCTTGCCGCGGTACGCCTTGAGTTGGTCGACGGCGTTGAGGATGTTCTCGACCGTCTTCGCCCCGAACCCCGGCAGCTCGGCCAGCCGCCCGGCGATGGCCGCCGCCTCCAAGTCTTCGAGCGACGTCACCCCGGCGTCCTGCCACAGCACGCGGACTTTCTTGACGCCGAGCCCCTTGACGCGCAGCACCTCGGGCAACCCGGGCGGCAGCGCCTGCAACAGCGCCTCGGTGCTCCCCATCGTGCCCGTCCCGATAAACTCCTCGATCTCGGCGACCAGTCCCTTGCCGATCCCTTTGACGCCGGCCAGGTCGCCCGCGGCCACCAAGCCCTCGACCGGCTCGTCCAGCCGCTCGACGGCCCGGGCGCCCGAGGCGTAGGCGCGGGCCCGGTACGGGTTGCCGCCGGTGAGCTCGACGAGGTCGGCGGTGAGCGCCAACTGGCGGGCGACGGCTTTGTTGGTCATGGGGGACGGGGGACGGGGGACGGGGGACGGGGGACGGGGTTCAACCGTGCGCCCCAAAAGGTTCCGCCGGGTCCGACGTAGGGGCGCGGCGTGTCGCGCCCTCGCCCCGTCCGGGCGCCAGACCCCGTCGCGTGCCGGGCCCGTGACCCCTGCCCGTTCCCATTTCCCCGTTTCCCAATTCCCGCGAGCGAAGCGAGCCTCCTACTTTTGTCGGACCGACGACGAACCGACACCCCGTTGCCCCGTACCCGCACGAACGCCCGCCCCCGGCCGTTGGGCCGGGCCCCGAACCCGCCGCACTCCATGCCCCAGATCCGCCTGACCCCCCTCCTCGGCGCCGGCCTCCTGGCCGTCGGCCTGCTCGCTGGCGTCCAGGTCCAAGACGCCGTCTCCGGCTCCGACGACGTGGAGCAGCTCCGCAAGATCGAGGAGGCCTACGAGTACATCACGCGCGCCTACGTCGAGCAGGTCGACTCGTCCGAGCTGGCCGAGGACGCCATCGAGGGGATGCTGGCTGGGCTCGACCCCCACTCGATCTACGTCTCGTCGGACGAGATGCGGCGCGTCCGCGAGAGCTTCGACGCGAGCTTCGAGGGCGTCGGGATCTACTACGAGTTCGTCGAGGGGCCCGAAGACGCCGACACGCTCGTCGTGCTCATGCCGATTGCGGGCGGGCCGAGCGACGAGGCCGGCCTCCAGCCCGGCGACCGGATCGTCGAGATCGACGGCGAGTCGTCGGTCGGGATCGACCAGGACGGGGTCCAGAGCCGGCTGAAGGGCCCGCGCGGGACGACCGTCGACATCGTGGTCAAGCGGCCGGGCTACCGCGAGCGGCTCGACTACACCATCACCCGGGACCGGATCCCGCTCAACACCGTCATCGCGTCCTACATGGTCGACGACCAGACGGGGCTCATCAAGCTCCAGCGGTTCGCGCGGACGAGCCACGACGAGGTCCGGGCCGCCATCCGCGAGCTCCAGGGCGAGGGCATGGAGCGGCTCATCCTCGACCTGCGCGGCAACGCGGGCGGGCTCTTGGACCAGGCCTACGAGATCGCCGACGAGTTCTTGGGCTCGGGCGAGATGATCGTCTACACCGAGAGCCGCCACCCGGGGAACCGGCGCCAGTACCGGGCCACGGCCGGCGGCGTCTACGAGGACGGGCCGGTCATCGTGCTCATCGACGAGAACTCGGCGAGCGCGTCGGAGATCGTGGCCGGCGCGCTCCAGGACCACGACCGGGCCTACCTTATCGGACGGCGGACGTTCGGGAAGGGCCTCGTCCAGCAGCAGTTCCCGATGACCGACGGGAGCGTGCTCCAGATGACGGTCTCGCGCTACTACACGCCGTCGGGCCGGCTCATCCAGACGCCCTACGTCGTCGGCGAGAGCGACGAGGACTACTTCGAGTCCAAGCGGACGTTGCGCGAGGGCGTCGAGAACGAGCTCGTCAAGACCGGCGGGGCCGTCGACGTCCGCGCGTTCCGGGCTCAGGTCCCCGACTCGCTCGTGTTCGAGACCGACGGGGGGCGGACCGTCTTCGGCGGCGGCGGCATCCTGCCGGACTACGTGGTGGCCGTCGACACGCTGGCGCCGGCGCTGCGGACGGTGATCGGGAAGAACCTCGACAACAGCTTCGCCCGGGTCGACTTGGAGCGGCGCGGCGACGCCTTCCGCGAGCAGTGGGAGGGGAAGGAGACCGAGTTCGTCCGGAGCTACCGCCTGTCCGACGCCGACTTCGAGCGGTTCCTCGACTACGTCGCGAGCCAGGGGACGCCGGTCGTGGCCGAGCGGCCGGACGACGAGGACGAGGACGTCCTGGTCCGCAGCGAGGCGGTCGCGGCCCGGTCCGACATCGAGACCCGCGTCCGGGCGTTCATGGCCCGCCGCCTGTTCAACGCCGACGCCTTCTACCCGGTCGTCGGCCAGATCGACCCGGCGCTCCGCGAGGCGATGGCGCACTGGCGCGACGCGGTCACGCTGGCGCAGGCGGGGCGGTAGGCTCCGGCTCGTGTTTCTTCCGCGCCCCGCTGGCCTCGCCGCCAGCGGGGCGCGCTCGTTTGGGGCGTGGCCCTACGGAGCCTCCGGCCTGCCATGTGCTGCCCGCACCCATCCCCTCGTCATACCCGGTCTCCGGTTTTCCCCGTCGCCCCCTCCTTGTCATCAGGGCCATCGCAACCTCTCCCTCACTTGTCATCTTGAGCGGAGCGAAAGATCTCAACGCCGACGTTAGAGGCCATCGGAGCCGGCGCGACAGGTCTCGAAGTCCGAGGTGAGATCCTTCGCAGGCTCAGGATGACACGGTAGGCGAGGTTGCGATAGTCCCGCTTTGTCAGTCTGAGCGGAGGCCGTCTTCGGCCGGAGTCGAACGATCTCGCCGCTCGTCGTTGAGGGGCCGCCCACGACCGGGAGGCCGCGTCGAGTAGATCCTTCGACTCCGCTCGCTGCCGCTCAGGGTGGCAAGGGGACAAGAACTCCCAGATCCCGGCAACTCCCCGAGCGCTCGCGTGTCTGGGGGAGGACGGGACCCTCTCGGGGGCTCGCCTCGTCGGACTCAAGCCCCCGTCCTTCGTGGCGCGTTGACATTCCTGGGGGGCGGAGGGATATTGCCCCCCACGCCTGGCGCCCACCGCGTCGCTCCCTCTCGCTCGCACCGGGGCCGGCCACCGGCGGCCCTCCCGACCCCACCCGTTTCCCCACCCGAGGTACTCACCCATGACGCTTTCCGCCCTGCTCCTGCTGCAGGAGGCCGCCTCCGACGGCTTCGCCAACGACCTCGTCTACCGCTTCAACGAGGGCGGTAGCTACATGTGGCCCGTGCTCATCTCGCTCATCATCGGCCTCGCGATCGCCTTCGAGCGGATCCTGTCGCTGAACCGGTCCGACATCAACGCGCCCAAGTTCATGGCCCGCGTCAAGGAGGCGCTCGACAACGGCGGCGTCTCGGCGGCCGAGGACGTCTGCGCCAACACGCGCGGCCCGGTCGCGTCGGTGGTCCAGGCCGGCCTCACCCGGTTCGACGAGGGCATGGACGCGGTCGAGAAGGCCGTCGTGTCCTACGGCTCGATCGAGATGAGCTTCTTGGAGCGCGGGCTCGTCTGGCTCTCCCTGTTCATCTCGCTGGCCCCGATGTTCGGGTTCCTCGGGACGGTCGTCGGGATGGTCGAGGCGTTCGACGCCATCGAGGCGGCCGGCGACATCTCGCCGTCGCTCGTGGCCCGGGGCATCAAGATCGCCCTCCTGACGACGGTCTTCGGGCTCATCGCGGCCATCATCTTGCAGGTGTTCTACAACTACTGCGTGTCCAAGATCGACCGGATCACGGCCGACATGGAGGAGGCCTCGGTCGAGCTCATCGACTCGCTGGCGATGATGTCGGTCGGGCGCCCGGCGCTCTCGGGCCGCTCGGCCCGGGGCACGCTGCCGCGCCCGAGCGCCGAGCTCGGCACCGGCGACGACCTGACCGGCGCCGACCTCTCGTAAGCCTGCGGCCGGGGCCGCCTCGGCCCTCGGCAGTCCTGCGCCCGGCGCGCCCACGAGGGCGCGCCGCCGGCCCCCGCCAGCCCCTCCCCCGATGGAAACCATCCTCATCTACCTCGTCCTCGCCCTCATCGCCGTCTCGCTGCTGATGATGGTGGGGTTCGGGCTCAAGAACGCCGGGACCGTGCTCAGCCAGAGCAAGCTCGGCCTGGCCGCCTTCGCGCTGCCCTTGCTCATCTTCGTCATCGCCTACGCCGTCGACGGCACGGCGACCGGCGCCGCGGTCGCGACCGCGCTCGCGCTCGCGCTCTCGGGCTTCCTCGCCCTCCTGATCTCGGGCGCCAAGAGCCTGTTCTCGTAAGGCGCCGGTACGACCGGCCGCCGGCCCGCCGCCCTCTCCGCGGACTCCCCGCACGACCCCATGCCGCTCCTCAAGCCCCGCAAAAAGCGCGACGCCGAGATCCCGTCGTCCTCGATGGCCGACATCGCGTTCCTGCTGCTGATCTTCTTCTTGGTCACGACGACGATCAACGCCGACAAGGGGATCTACATGCAGCTCCCGCCGAAGCTGGACGACCAGGTGCCGCCGGAGATCAACCAGCGGAACCTGCTCAACGTCCTCGTGGCCGCCGACGGCCAGGTCTTGATCGACAACGAGGTGACGAACGTGGCGGCCATCCGCGACATCGTCAAGCGCCACATCTTGAACAACGGCCGCGAGCCCCAGCTCTCGGTCTCGCCCGACAAGGCGGTCACGTCGTTCAAGACCAAGCGCGGGTTGCCGTACGAGACCTACATCGCGGTCCTGGACGAGATCAAGTCCGCCTACAACGACGTCCGCGACGACGCGGCGCGCCAGGAGTTCGGGACCACCTACGGCGAGTACAAGGCCCGCCTCGACGACGAGGCCCCCGACGAGATCGCCGAGCGGTTCCCGCTCAAGATCTCGCTCGCCGAGCCCGACCCCGATTGAGTGAAGGGCGAAGGGTGGGGGTGAGACATCGCCCCGTCCCCTCATCATTCTGTGCCCGTCACTCGTCACCTTTTACGCATCACGCCCCATGTCCGCCCACTTCAAGAAGAAGAGCGCCAACACGAAGCAGGACATCCCGACAGCCTCGCTGCCGGACATCATCTTCATGCTGCTCATCTTCTTCATGGTGACGACCGTGCTCCGCGAGACGGAGCTGCTCGTCAACGTCTCGATCCCGCAGGCCGAGGCCATCGAGAAGATCGACCAGAAGCGGCTGATCCAGTACGTCTACATCGGGCCCGAGAAGCTCGAGACGGGCGGCGTCGGGGACCCCGCGGTCCAGATCGACGACGCCATCGTCCGTGAGATGTCGCAGATCCGCCAGGCGATGTACGGCGCGCTCCGCGACGAGCCCCGGACCATCGTCTCGATGCGGGTCGACCGGGACGTCGAGACGGGCCTGCTCTACGACGTCCAGCAGGAGCTCCGCGAGGCCGAGGCGCTCCGGGTCAACTACTCGACGTCGCGCGAGGCCGAGTAGTCGGCGACCACCGCTCGATTCCGCCGGGGCGTTCCACACGGGGCGCCCCGGTTTTTTGTCGGTGGCCGCGCCGGTGCCGTCGGTGGCCCATCGGTCGCCGTCCGTCCCGGGCACCTCGCCGGTGGCCCCGCGTTTCGCCCGGACTCCACGCCGGCCCGGCTCCGGCCCCGTCTAGCTTCCCCGCTCCCCGTCTCGCCTCCCGCTCCACGCCATGGCTTACTCCGCAACCCTCATCCCCGGCGACGGGATCGGCCCCGAGGTCGTCGACGCCGCGGTCCGGGTGATCGAGGCGACGGGCGTCGCGTTCGACTGGGACCGCCAGGAGGCCGGGATGGGCGCCTTCGAGGACACCGGCGACCCGCTCCCCCAGGCCACGCTCGACTCGATCGAGCGGACGCGGCTCGCGTTCAAGGGCCCGCTCACGACGCCGGTCGGGACGGGCTTCCGGAGCATCAACGTCCGGATCCGCCAGCACTTCGACCTGTACGCCAACGTCCGCCCGTGCGAGACGCTGCCGAACACGCACGGGCCGTTCGAGGGCGTCGACCTGGTCCTGTACCGCGAGAACACGGAGGGGCTCTACGCCGGGATCGAGTACTTCGACGAACGGAACCAGATCGCCGACTCGATCAACCGGATCACGCGGACCGGCTCGGAGCGGATCATCCGGTACGCCTTCGAGGACGCGCTCCGCCGGGGCCGCACGCGGCTCACGCTCGTCCACAAGGCCAACATCCTGAAGGAGACCGGCGGCATGTTCCTGGCCATCGGGAGGGAGATCGCGCCCGACTTCCCCGACATCGAGTTCGACGACCGGATCATCGACAACATGGCGATGCAGCTCGTCATCCACCCCGGCGAGTACGACTCGATCGTCACGACGAACATGTTCGGGGACATCCTGTCGGACTTGATGTCGGGCCTGGTCGGCGGGCTCGGCGTGACGGGCTCGGCCAACATCGGCGCCGACTGCGCCGTGTTCGAGGCCGTCCACGGCTCGGCGCCCGACATCGCGGGGCAGGGCGTGGCGAACCCGACCGCCGTCATCCGCTCGGGCGAGATGATGCTGAAGTACCTCGGCGAGGACGCCGCCGCCGAGGCCGTCCGCCGGGCGCTCCACGACGTCTACGCCGACCCGTCGAAGCTCACGCGCGACCTGGGCGGGACGGCCACCACGGCTGAGTTCGGCGACGCCCTGGCCGACCGCGTCCGCGCCCACGTCGCGGCGTAGCTCGCGGGCCGACCCACGCTCTCCACGCCCTACGCACATCGGAATGATCCAGCGCATCCAGTCCCTGTACCTCGTCGCCGGCGCGCTCCTGCTCGCGCTGTTCGTCGCCCTGGGCGACACGTGGGCCTCGGCCATCGCCGCCGAGCTCGCGTGGCTCGGGACGCTTGGCTACGCCCTGGCCGGGGTGACGGCCCTGGTGGCGCTCGTCGCCGTCGCCCTGTTCAAGAACCGCGAGCTCCAGCGGCGCGTGATCCTGGCGGCCCAGTGGCTCGACCTGGCGCTCGTGGTGGTGGTCCTGGTCGGGCTCTACCTCGCGTTCGACAGCTCGGACTTCGCGGCGCCGGTCGGCTACTACCTCGTCGCGATGCAGCCCATCGTGGCCTACGTCCTGCTGCGGATGGCGCGGCAGCGGGTGACGGCCGACATCGAGACAGTCCGGTCGATGGACCGGATCCGCTAGTGGGGCGGGCGCCGGCGCACGTCTGGGTGCTGGTCGGCGCCGGCCTCCTGGCCATCGGGTCGTCGCCGATCCTGATCCGGCTGGCCGGCGACGCGCCCGCGCTCACGCTGGCGGCGTGGCGGACGCTAGCGGTCACGGCCGTGTTCGCGCCGGTCGCGCTCGTGCGGTCGCGCGCCGAGGTCGCCGCGTTCTCCGCTCGGGACTGGGCCCTCGTGCTCGGGGCCGGCGTCCTGCTCGGGCTCCACTTCATGGCCTGGATCGTGTCGGTCCAGCTGACGAGCATCGCCAGCGCCTCGGTCCTGGTGACCACGAGCCCCGTCTTCATCGCCGTGCTCGGCGCCGTCTTCCTGTCCGAGCGGCCGTCGCGGCGGACGTCGGCGGCCATCGCCGTGGCCGTCGTCGGTGCCGTGCTGATCGGGCTGAGCGAGGGCGACGGGGCCGGCGTCTACCCGAACCCGGCACTGGGCAACAGCTTGGCGCTCGGCGCGGCCATCATGGTCTCGATCTACCTCCTGATCGGCCGGTCGGTCCGCCAGCGGACATCGTTCGTGGCCTACTTCGCGCTGCTGAACGGGGCGGCGGCCGTGACGTGCGTCGTCGGCTGCGTCGTCGCGGGCGTCCCGCTCGGGCTGTCGTGGCCCGTCGCCGGGCTGGCCCTCGCCATGGGGATCGGTCCCGGGCTGATCGGCCACGGCTCGTTCGCCTACGCGCTGAAGTACCTCCCGGCAGCGCTCATCGGTCTGCTGAGCCTGGCCGAGCCCGTGTTCGCATCGACCGTCGCGCTCGTCGCTTTCGGCGAGGTGCCGACGGCGCTGGGCGTGGTCGGCATGGCGGTCGTGCTGGCGTCCATCGCCGCCGTCGTCACGTCGCACGACGCTTGACGCCCGGCACCGCTACGGGCCGCCATCGCCGGGTGGGCCGACGGTGATCTGGACGTCGTCGTCGATGTAGAGGAGGCCGTCGATGATCGAGAATCCGGTCCGCCAGGCGTCGTCGAAGCGGTGGGGCGGGAGGTCCGAAAAGCGTCGCCGGCCCCGGGCGAAGTAGTCGAGGACGACGCTCCCCCGGTAGGGGGGGAGGACCGGCACGGCGTCGGTCGGCGGTGCGATCTGGGCGATCCGGACTCGGGCCTCGCGGCGGGCGCGGCGGATGGCCGACGCCTCGCCTCGGCTCCCGCCGATCCAGGCCCGGGCCGCGGCGACGGCGTCGAGCACGCGCCGCGCCCGGAGCGCGCGTCGCGCCTCCGGGGCCGGCAGGTTCTTGGCCAGCATCACCAGCCCGTTGCGGACGTTGTAGAACATCTTGCGCGCGTCGCCCCGGGGCAGCGACGCGCCGCCCAGGTGGTACACCTCCGACGCCGGCTCGACGCGGACGCGGCCCCCCATCCGCCAGAGCCGCCAGCACAGGTCGATCTCCTCCATGTGCATCCCGAACGACTCATCGAACCCGCCGGCCGCCTCGAACGCACCGCGCCGGACGACGAGCGCGGCGCCCGTCGCCCAGAAGACGTCGCGGGCGTCGTCGTACTGGCCGAGGTCCGGCTCCAACGTGTCGAACAGACGGCCCCGGGTGAACGGGTAGCCGAAGGCGTCGAGGAAGCCGCCGGAGGCGCCGGCGTACTCGAACCGCTCGCGGTCGGCGTGCTGGAGCAGCTTGGGCTGGACCGCGACGACGCCGGGGTCGTCGAGGGCGGCCACGAGCGGGCGGAGCCAGCCCGGCGGGACCTCGACGTCGTTGTTGAGGAAGCACAGGACCTCGCCCGTCGCCCGAGGCACGGCGCCGTTGTTGCCGCCCGCGAACAGACGGTTCTCCGGGTGCCGGACGACTGCGACCTCGGGGTGCATCTGGGTCAGCCACTCGGCCGTCCCGTCCTCCGAAGCGTTGTCGGCGACGACGACCTCGACGTCGGGGTAGTCGGTCGCCAGGACGCTCGGGAGGAACCGCTCCAGCAGCGCCCGCCCGTTCCAGGTGACGACGACGACCGAGACGCGGGGGAGGGGCACGGGGACGGACGCGGGGGACCGCGGAAGCTACCTCCCGGTCCCGGTCCGCCCTGGGGCGAGCGCATGCTACCGGCTCCCCCCGCTTCTCGGCCGGTCGCTGCGCTCCCAGGCCGACAAGCTGTCCCCCTCGCGTGTGAGGGGGACAGTCCGAGCGCCCGTTGAGCGGAGCGATGGGCGATCGGACGGGGGGAGTGCGGGCGGCCACGTCGTCCAGGTTTAGCATGCGCTCGCCCTGCGGTCCGCCCTGGGGGGCACGGGGAGGGGCACCGGGTGCCGGTAGCTTTCGGCCATGACGCCTGCGATCCCCGACGACGCGCTCCGGGCCCTGCGCGAGGTCTGGGGCTACCCGGCCTTCCGCCCGGGCCAGGACGAGGCGGTCGCCGCCGTCCTCGCTGGCCGCGACGCGCTCGCCGTCCTCCCCACCGGCGGCGGGAAGTCGCTCGTGTACCAGGTGTCGCCCGTCGCCCGCCGTGGGCTCGCGCTCGTCGTCTCGCCCCTGGTGGCCCTGATGCAGGACCAGGTCGACGCGCTCGCCCGGCGGGGCGTCCGCGCCGCCGCGCTCCACAGCGGGCTCGGCCGCCGTCAGTCCGACCAGGTGTGGACCGACGCCGAGCACGGCCTGTACCGGCTCGTCTACCTCACGCCGGAGCGGCTCCAGACCGACCTGTTCCAGGCGCGAGCGCCCCGGCTCGACGTGACGCTGCTCGCCATCGACGAGGCCCATTGCATCTCGGAGTGGGGCCACGATTTCCGCCCGGCCTACCGCCAGATCGCCCAGGCCCGGCCGCTCGTGACGAGCGCCGACGGCACGCCGGCGCCCGTCGTCGCCGTCACAGCCACGGCCACGCC
Source organism: Rubrivirga sp. (assembly GCF_965213695.1). Classification (GTDB taxonomy): domain Bacteria; phylum Bacteroidota; class Rhodothermia; order Rhodothermales; family Rubricoccaceae; genus Rubrivirga. Next base: position 1,293,659 of record NZ_OZ243912.1, read on the forward strand.
CGAGGTCCGCCGCGACATCTTGGACCAACTCGGGCTCGTCGACCCGGCCGTCGTGGTCCGGGGGTTCGACCGGCCCAACCTGGTGTGGAGCGTCCACCACGTGCAGGACCCGGTGGGCCAGGCGCTCGACGTGTTCCGCGCCGTGCCGGGCGCGGGCCTCGTCTACGCCGGGACGCGGCGGGCGACCGAGGCCGTCGCCGAGCGCTTGCGGGGCGAGGGGGTCTCGGCCGAGCCGTACCACGCCGGCCTCGACCGGAACACGCGGCAGGCGACGCAGCGGCGGTGGCTGGACGACGAGACGCGCGTGGTCGCGGCGACGAGCGCGTTCGGGATGGGGATCGACAAGGCCGACGTCCGGGCCGTCGTCCACACGGCGCTGCCGCCGACGCTGGAGGCGTACTACCAGGAGGCCGGGCGGGCGGGGCGCGACGGCGAGCGGGCCTACGCCGCGCTCGCTCTCGGGCCCGACGCCGAGGCGTTCCCCCGCGACCTCGCCGACCGTGGCCACCCGACGCCCGCCGACGTCCAGGCCGTCTACGCCGCCGTCGGGAGCCTGGGGCAGGTGGCGCTGGGGAGCGAGCCCGAGGGGCCCGTCACGCTCGACCTCGGCCGGCTCGCCGCCGTCGCCGAGCGTCCCGTCGGGATCGTCCGCGCGGCCGTGGACCGGTTGGCGGCCGACGGCCTGTGGACGGTAGTTCAGCCCCGCCCGGGCGATGTCCGTGTCCGCCTTCCCCAGGGGCGCGACGGGCTGATGCGGGCTGCCGAGGTCGAGAGCGTCGCGGTCCAGGCGTTCGCCGACGCGCTCGTCCGCCGCCTCCCACCCGAGGCCGGCGGCGGGGCGACGCTCCGGCTGGCGCCGCTCGCCGAGGCCCTGGGCTTGCCCGCCGCCCGGCTCGACGCCGGGCTCGACTACCTCGCGGCGCGCCGCCTTCTGGAGGTGTCCCGGCCCGAGGAGGGGCTCACGTTGGCGTGGCACCACGCCCGGAGCCGGGCGGCCCCCGTCGACGTCGCCGCGCTCGACCGGGGCCGCCAACGCGCCCACGCCCGCCTGGACGACGTGGTCCGCTACGCGAACGCGGTCGGGTGCCGGCGCCAGCACCTCCTGGCCTACTTCGGCGAGGCCGCGCCCGGCCGCTGCGGGCGGTGCGACGTGTGCCTCGGTCGCCACCGCCCCGACGTGGTCACGCCGGCCGACGAGCCCCGGCTCCGCACGATCTTGGACGCCGTCGACCGGGGCGACCAGCCGGCCGGGCCCGACGCCCCGCGCCGGACCCGCCAACTCGCCGACTGGCTCGTGGCCGAGGGCCTGCTCCGCCTGACCGACCCGCTCGCGGCCCGCTTCGAGCTGACGCCGGCCGGCCAGCGCCATCTCGCGCGGTAAGACCCGCTCTACCGCGTGAGCACGACGCGGCGGGAGGCCTCGAACGTCTCGCCGACCACGCGGACGACGTAGACGCCCGCGGGCAGCCCGTCGCCCGAGACCGCCAGCACGACCTCGGCCTCAGGCCCGGCCGGCCCCTCGTACACCGCGGCCACGCGGCGGCCGGCCACGTCGAAGAGGTCGGCCCGGACCGCCTGGGCCTGGTCCACGCGGAGCGCCAGGCGGGCCCCGCCCGCCGTCGGGTTCGGGACGGGCTCCGACAGGTCGACGCCGTCGGCGCCGGGCCGGCCGCTCGTCGCCGTGCTCAGGCTGGCGTCGACCTGGAGGACGAAGAAGCCCGTCTCGCCGTCGTTCGCGACCACGAGCCCGCCCCCGAAGAACGGGTAGTTGCTCCACTGGCCCGCGAAGTTGACCGACGTGTCGAGCGGGTACGTGTCGAAAAAGGCGACCTCCTCGAGCACGCCCTCGTCGATCCGCGACAGGTCGATCACGCGGAGGCCCGCCTCGTAGTTGCTCTCGAAGGCGAGGTCGCCGACGACGTACAGGTTGTGGTCGATGGTGGCCAGACCCGACCGATAAACGAAGGCGAACTCGGGCGCGTCGAGGTCCTCGACGTCCAGGACCAGCGTCCGCTGGGGCGTCGTGTCGCCGCCGTTGACCGCGTTCGCCTCGTCCAGCTCGTCGTTGACCAGGAAGTACCGGCCGTCCTCCGTCAGCCACCCCTGGTGGGTGTAGGCCGGCGTCGGGTAGCGGACCTGCGAGATGAGCGCCGCGGCGCCGGGGTCGGTCGCGTCGAAGATCGAGACCTCGTCCGTGTTCGAGGCGAAACAGACCCGCCGGCCCGCGTAGTCGGCATCGGGGCCGTCGTAGGTGACGCACTGGGCGTCGTGCGTGTAGCCGCTGTCGACGCCGCTGATCGCGTCGTTGAAGCACCCGGCGAAGGTCGGCGCGAGCGGGTCCGAAAAGTCGACGGCGTGGAGCCCCCGCGCCGAGCACGAGCCCGGGAGCGGCACGGTCCCCGAGCGCGAGCCGACGGCGTAGGCCATGCCCGCGCTCTCGTCGACGACGACGTTGTGCGCCGAGCCCACGCCGGTGTAGCGGGCGTCGGCGGCGAACTGGCGGGCGGGGTCCTCGCTCAGCCCGCGGAGCCGGGTGAGGTCGAACACCTGGATCCCGTGGTTCGCGGCCTCCGACACGACTAGGGCCACGTTGCCGAGCGCCTTCACGTCGCGCCAGCTCGACGGGTCCGTAGCGGTCGGAAGAAAGCCCAGCCGGATCGGCGCGCTCGGCGTGGTCACGTCGACGAACGCGGTGCCGGTCGCCAGCCCGACGATGGCGTAGCGCCGTCCGGTCTCGGCGTCCTCCCACCCCCAGATGTCGTTGGCGCACAGCCCCGGGTACGGGTTCGGGCACTGCCCGACCGGCGGCGCGCCGAGCTCCTGCGGCGTAAAGTGGGCGAGAAGGTCCACCCGGTCGCACTCGTATTCGCCGGCGGCGCCGTCGGCGCAGGCGACCGGCTGGGCGGACACGGGGATGGCGAAGACCACCGCGAGCGCGGCGAGGGCGAGCAGAGAGCGCAGCATCGGAAGAGGAAAGGGGGAGAGCGCGTACGCCCTGAATCCTCCGTGGGTCTCCGCCGCCCAGGGCAAAACGTCGTCGGGAGCGGGCTCCCGCCCAGCCCCGTCTCCCACCGCCGTGCGCCCTCCCCCTGACCCAACTACCGCGTGAGCACGACGCGGCGGGAGGCCTCGAACGTCTCGCCGACCACGCGGACGACGTAGACGCCCGCGGGCAGCCCGTCGCCCGAGACCGCCAGCACGACCTCGGCCCCGGGACCGGCCGGCCCCTCGTACACCGCGGCCACGCGCCGGCCGGCCACGTCGAAGAGGTCGGCCCGGACCGCCTGGGCCCGGTCCACGCGGAGCGCCAGGCGGGCCCCGACCGCCGTCGGGTTCGGGCGCGGTGGGCTCAGCGAGTAGCCCTCCGGCAGCGCCGGCCCATCGATCCGGTCGACGTCGAGCGAGGCGGCCGGGCGGAGGACGAACAGCCCGAACGTGTCGTCGTTGGCGACCACGAGCCCGCTCCCGAAGTACGGGTAGTTGCTCCACTGGCCGTCGAACGAGACCCGGTCGCTGGGCGGGAACGTGTCGAAAAAGGCCGCCTCGGTCATCGTCCCGTCCGCGATCTGGCTCAGGTCGACGATGCGCAGGCCGGTCTCGTAGTTGCTCTGGAAGCTGTACCGGCCCCGGACGTACTGGTTGTGATCGATGGACCGGTTGCCGGAGTCGTAGACGAACGAGACCTCGGGGTCGTCGAGGTCGGCAAAGTCGAGGACGATCGTCCGCTGGGTGGCGACGAGCCCGTTGAGCTCGTCGAGCTCGTCGTCGGCCAGGAAGAACCGGTGGTCCTCGGTGAGCCAGCCCTGGTGCGTGTACGCCGGCAGCGGGTACGACGCCTGGGTGATGATCGAGACGGCGGCCTTGTCCGTCACGTCGAAGACCGTCACGACGTCCTCGTTGGCGGCGAAGCACAGCTCGCGGCCCTGGTAGTCGGCGTCCGGGCCGCGGTAGACGACGCACTGGGCGTCGTGCGTGTAGCCCGGGCTCGAGACCGGCGACGGGTCCACCGCGGCGTCCGAGAAGCACGCCGCGAACGTCGGGTTCTTGGGATCGCGGATGTCGACGGCGTGGAAGCCCGGCGCGTCGCACGCGGCTGGCAGCCCGAGCTCGGCCCGCTTGCCCTCCGGGTACCGGAAGCCGACGGCGTACGCGAACCCGGTCTCCTCGTCGATCACGACGTTGTGGGCCGACCGGATGCCGGTGTACACCGTGTCGGGCTCGAAGGTGACCGCGTCGCCGGTGACGCCCCGGAGCCGGGTCAGGTCGAACACCTGCATCCCGTGGTCGCGCGCGTTGTCGGCCACGATAAAGGCGTGGTCGCGGTACACCTTGATGTCGCGCCAGACCGGCGTCCGCTCGTTCGACGACGGGAGCTTCCCGACGACCCGGGGGAACTGGGGGTCCGAGAGGTCGACGAAGCCGGTCCCGTTGTACGTCCCCACGAGCGCGTACTCGACGCCGGTCTCCGGGTCGGTCCAGCCCCAGATGTCGTTGTGGCCGGTGGCCGCCGGCGAGCCCGGCGTCGCGAACGACGCGACCGAGAGGTAGCCCACGAGGTCGACCCGGCTGCACGGGAACGCGCCCACGTCGGGCAGGGCCGCGACCCCGTTGAGGCACTCGGCGCGGGCGTCCTGCGCCTGAGGGGCCGGAGCCGCGACGAGCGCGAGGGCGACGAGGACGGAGCGGAGCGTCATCACAGGGGAGCGGAGGCAGCGCGGCAACCTACGCCGGGCCCTGAGCCCCGGTCGTGGCCCGCCGGGGCAAAACGACGCGGGGGGCCCCGGACCGTCCGGAGCCCCCCGCGGGCGTGTCGGCGAGGGCCGGCGGCTACATCGCCACGGTCGGGCGCAAGACGAACAGGCCGTTGTTCGTGTCGCTCGCGACCACGAGCCCGCTCCCGAAGTACGGGTAGTTGCTCCACTGGCCGGCGAAGTTGATCGACGTGTCCTGGGGGTACGTGTCGAAGTAGCCGACCTCGGTGAGCACGCCGTCCATCATCCGGCTGTGGTCCCGGATCCGCAAGCCCGACTCGTAGTTGCTCTGGAAGTTGAGGTCGCCCAGGACGTAGAGGTTGTGGTCGATCGTCGTGATCCCCGAGTCGTAGGCGCCGACGAACTCGGGCTCGTCGAGGTTGGTCACGTTGAACAGCAGCGTCCGCTGGGTCGAGACGAACCCGTTCGTCTCGTCGAGCTCGTCGTTGGCGAGGAAGCCCGTCCGGTCCTCCGTGAACCAGCCCTGGTGCGTGTAGGCGTCCGACGGGTACTCGGCGATCGAGATGATGCGGACGTTCTGCTTGTCGGTCACGTCGAAGAACGTGACGACGTCCTCGTTCGAGGCGGCGCAGACCTCGCGGCCCGCGTAGTCCTCGTCCGGGCCGTCGTACACGATGCACTGGGCGTCGTGGGTGTAGCCCGGGGCCGAGACCGGCGACGTGTCCTTCGAGGCGTCCGAGAAGCAGTTGACGAACGTCGGGTTGGTCGGGTCCTGGACGTTGATCACGTGGAAGCCCGGCGCCCCGCACTCGGCCGGCAAGTCGTCGCCGCGCGAGCCCGAGCCGACGGCGTAGGCGAAGCCCGTGTCCTCGTTGATGACGAGGTTGTGGACGTTGGTCACGCCCTCGTAGAGCGCGTCGGCCGTGAACTCGCCCTGGTCGGACGTCAGGCCGCGGAGCCGGGACAGGTCGAACACCTGCATCCCGTGGTCCCGGGCCTCGGACACGATGAAGGCGTGGTCGTCGTACACCTTGATGTCGCGCCAGACCGTGGCGACCGTGTTCGTGGGGAGCTTGCCGAGCAGGACCGGGGCCATCGGGTCCGAGATGTCGACGAACTCGGTCCCGTTGTCGAGCCCGACGAGCGCGTACTCCTTGCCCGTCTCCGGGTCGGTCCAACCCCAGATGTCGTTGAGCTGGTTCGCGTCGAACATCGACAGCGGGACGAAGGCGACCAGGTCGACGTTCGAGCACTCGAACGGGCCGTCGGCGTCGTCGGAGGCGACGTCGGTGGGGAGCGTGGCTAGGCCGTCGACGCAGGCCGCGGCGGCCATCCCGTCGCCGGGCACGTCGTCCATGTCCGTGTCGCCGTCCATCGCCCCCATGGACGAGCTGGCGCAGCCGGTGGCGAAGAGGGCGAGCGCGAGGGCGCCCGAGAGGGACAAGCGGGTCATAAAGTCGGTGGGGTGAAGAGCAGAAGGGAGGCGTACGGGGCTACGCCTCGGGAGTGACAGGCTCGAATCGGTTCCGTTCCCGGTCCTTCCGGACGTGGTGGGGGTCGAAGACCCGCCCGTTCATGGCAACGTACGCACCGGGCGGAAGCGTCTGTGCCGCGGCCACCGCGAAGCCCACGTTGAACGCGGCGTCGGTCGACTTGAACCGGGCCGGCGCCAGCGACCCCACGAACACGACCGTCGTGTCGCCGTCGGGCCCGAGCGCGTCGGCCACGACGCGGGCCGTCGCGGCCATCGTGTCGGTCCCGTGCGTGACGACCACGCGGCGGTGCGGCGTCGCCAGCACGCGGTCGGCGATGAGCCGGCGGTCGGCGTCGGTCAGGTCCAAGCTGTCCTTCCGCATGAGCGCCTCGACCTCGACCGGGAACGCGACGTCGGCCTCCCGCAGCAGCGCCCCGATCTGGGGCTCGCCGATCTCGTAGGCGCTCTTGGCGTCGAAGTACTCCTTGTCGATGGTCCCGCCGGTCGTGAACACCTGGACGGTCTCGGGAGCGGACATGGGCGGAGCGGGGGGTGTGGGAGGAGGGAGTGTAGACGACGGCTCCAGGTCGGGTGGGGTCCCGGAGAGGAAGAGGAACGGAGGGGACCGAAGGGGTGGGTCTCAGGGGGCGGCCTCCCTCTCCATCCCCGTCGTCCCGGTCCCGCCACTTCGCTGGAGTCGGCACCCCTGCCCGCACTCACTCGGCGGGCGGACCCTGGCGCTCGCGCGTGAGCCGGGCCTCGACCGAGTCGTAGGTGGCCTGGGCGAGGTCGGGCGACACGGCGAGCGCGTCCAAGCGGGCGGCGAGCGCGGTCGAGTCGAGGCCGTGGGCGTCGAGGGCGACCCGGCGCAAGCTGTCGGCGAGGGCCGGGCGCCGGGCGTCCGAGGTGTCGAGGGCGGCCCGGGCGTCGGCGAGGTGGAGCTCGACGAGCGCGTCGACGAGGGCCGGGTCGACGGTGTCGCCCGGCCCGCAGCCGCCCAGGACGAGGCCGGCCGCGAGCAGCCCGAGCCGCACGGTCACGCGGCCGGGGGCGCCTCGACCTCCATCCGCAGCAGGTGCGCCGCGTACGTCTTGCCCTGGGCGTCGAGCTTGAGCGAGACCGTCCCGCCGCCGCCGAGCGCCCCGTGGAGCAAAAAGTTCAGCGCCGACAGGTTGGGCAGCTCGAACCGCTCGACCTCGCCGTCGACGCGCGGGCCGAAGTGGGCCTTGACGCGCTCGGCCGTGACCGTCTCGCGGAGCCAGTCGAAGTGGGCCGGGTCGCGCGCGATCAGGCCGACGTTGACGGCGTCGCCCTTGTCGCCGGAGCGGCCGAAGCAGAGGTCGAGGAGTTTGGGCATGGGGTGATTGTAGATCGAGTGATGGACGATTGGGGAAACAAGGTCGGGCGCGTGAGTCGGGGGTGGCAACCCAATCACCCGATCACAAATCGCCCGATCCCCCGATTCCCTACGGGATCATCTTGTTCAGCGGGTACTCGATGATGCCCTCGGCACCGAGGCGCTTGAGCTCGGGGATGAGCCGGCGGACTTGGCGCTCCTCGATGATCGTCTCGACGGCCACCCACTCGTCCGAGAACAGCGGCGAGATCGTCGGGTTGCGTAGCGCCGGCAGCGTCTCGACGACCCGCCCCAGATCGTCGCGGCGGACGTTGAGCTTGAGGCCGACCTTGCCCTCGGCCCGAATCGCGCCCTCCAAGAGCAGCGCCAGGTTCTCGATCTTCTCTCGCTTCCACGGGTCCTCCCACGCGGCGTGGTTGGCGACGAGCTGCGTGTTCGAGGACAGGAGCACGTCGACGATCCGGAGCTTGTTGGCCCGGAGCGAGTTGCCGGTCTCGGTCACCTCGACGATGGCGTCGACGAGGTCGGGCGCCTTGACCTCGGTCGCGCCCCACGAGAACTCGACGTCGGCCGTCACGCCGTGCTCGGCGAGCCACCGCTCGGTGAGCCCGACGACCTCGGTCGCGATCCGCTTGCCCTCCAAGTCTTGGACCGACTGGATCTCGGAGTCCTCCGGGACCGCGAGCACCCAGCGGACCGGCCGCATCGAGGCCTTCGAGTACACCAGGTCGGCCACGACGTGGACGTCGGCGCCGGTCTCGGCGATCCAGTCGAGCCCCGTGATCCCGGCGTCGAACACGCCGTCGGCGACGTACTTGCCCATCTCCTGGGCGCGGACCAGCATGGCCGTCAGCTCGTCGTCGTCGATCGACGGGAAGTAGCTCCGCGAGCGGACGGAGAAGCTGTAGCCGGCCTTGTCGAGCAGGTCGAACGTGGACTCCTGAAGGCTCCCCTTGGGGAGCCCGAGGCGGAGGATCTGGGCCTCGCCCTCGGGGGCGTCGGTGGGGGAGGGGGCGGTCTGAGTGGACATCGGGGGGATGGGTCTGAAACGAGAGGGAAAGCGTGTGGAAGGTGGGGCGAGCGCGTTCACCTGAGTCGTCGTTTCGGCGCCCCACCTTGTCATCCTGACCGCGAAGCGACGGCGCAGCCAACGAACGTGAAGGATCTCAACGCGAGGTCTCAAGCCGTAGGAGGCGGTGCCGACGGACCCGACCGCTCGTGCTGAGATCCCCCGCCTTCGCGGGGGCAGGCTCTTCGCTCCGCTCAGGATGACAGAGCGGAGGGCGGGTCACGTTCACGGGTCGGCCTCGCGGCGGACGTCGGCGGCGGTGCGGAAGGTGTAGACGATGGCCTCCATCTGGCGCAGGAACTCGCGCTTGTCGAGCGTCCGGCTCGGCGCGAACGTCATCCCGTAGTAGACGTAGAGCCGGTCGGTCTCCTCGTCGACGAAGGCGTAGCGGACGTACGACCCGGCCATCAGGTCGTTGGTCATGTACCAGAACCCCCGCTGCTCGCGCGCGGGCCGGCCGGCGATCTCGGCCGTGCCGCGGCGCATCGGGCGCTGGTCGTCGAGCTGGACGTACGAACTGTCGAGCGAGCCCCGGGCGAACGTCTCCAGCAGGCCGTCGGTGATCCGGTCGATCTCGGCCGGCGGCGGCAGCGTGGCCACGCCGTCCTGGGCGAACACGAAAAAGTCGCGCCAGGTGTCCGAGAGCACGCGGCGGTAGCGGACGAACGAGCCCGTCCGCCCGGCGACGGTCGCCGTCGTGTCCTGGACCTTGACGTAGTCGTACTGGATGTTGACGCGGTAGCCGCGCGCCGCGAGCAGCTCCTCCTCGAGGTCGGTCTGTTGGAGTCGTGAGAACATCTCGCCGATGGTCCGCTCGCGCGCCAGCGTCTCGTACGCTTGGCGGAGCTCGGGCCCGCGCCGGCGGATCTGGGCCGCGAGCGCGCTGTCCGAGGCGGCCGTCGCAATCGTCACCAACTGGTTGTTGGCCCACAGGTCCTCGCGGAGGTTGACCGCCGAGACCGTCCCGGAGCGGACCTGCGCCAGGTTCTCCTCGCCCACGCGCGCCCGCAGAAAGTCGCCGATGTCGCCCTCGGTGTCGATGGGCGCCGCGAACACCAGGTTCGGCTGGAGCTTGAGGTTCTCGAAAAAGCGCGACGTGAGCGGCTGGTGCCGGAGCTTGAACGCGCCCTGGTTGCTGGGCAACGTCACGATGGGCCGGCCCAGCTCCGCCCGGATCGCGTCGCCGACGGGGCCCGCCCAGGTCGCACTGTCGGTTAGGACGATGATCTCCTCGGTGTCGCCCCGGGCCTCGGCCTGCCCCATGTCGACGGCCTCGCAGCCGGTGACGAGCGTGGCCGCGGCGAGCAGGGCGAGGGAGAGAAAGCGGGTCATGGCGTGGTGTCGTCGCCGGTCTTCAACGCCCGCGCCCACTCGCCGACCCGGGCTCGACGTGCGGAATCGGTGAGATCCGGGTTGTCCCACAGCCGCTCGGCCTGGCGGATGAGCGCGCTCCCGACGATGAACCCGTCGGTGTGCCGCGTCAGCCGCTCGGCGTCGGCGTGCGTCGAGATCCCGAAGCCGACGAGCAGCGGCTGCGCGACGAGGCTACGGGCCCGGGCGAGGTAGGCGTCGGTCGCGTCGGTGTCGCCCAGGCCCGAGCCGGTCAGGCCCGTCACGCTCACGGCGTAGACGAACCCGGTCGAGCGGGCGTCGACGAGTCGGACGCGGTCGTCGGACGTGTTCGGCGCGATAAGGTGGGTGATGGACAGGCCGTGGTCGGCGGCGGCGGCCTCGATCTCGTCCGCCTCCTCGGGAGGCACGTCGGGCAGGATCAGGCCGTCCACGCCGGAAGACGCGGCGTCGGCGCAAAAGTCGCCCACGCCGTAGCGCATCACCGGGTTGGCGTAGCCCATCAGCACGAGCGGCGTGTCGGACGTGCGGCGGAAGGCGGCGGCCGTCTCGAACGTGCCGGCCATCGTCGCCCCCTGGCTCAGCGCCCGCTCCGACGCCTGCTGGATCGGGAGCCCCTCGGCGACCGGGTCCGAGAACGGCATCCCCAGCTCCACAAAGTCGGCCCCGGCGTCGTCGACGGCCTGCAAGATCGGGAGCGTGGCGTCGGGCGACGGGAAGCCGGCGGTGAGGAACAGGCCCATCGCGGTCTCGCCGCGGGCGCGGAGGCCGTCGAGGTGGACGCGGAGTCGGGTCATGCGGGAGAGAGGGCGGCGGCGCGCGGGGCTCATCCGTCGTCACCGAACAGGTTCTCGGCAATCGTCGCCATGTCCTTGTCGCCGCGGCCGGAGCAGTTGAACACGAGCACGCCGCCCGGGCCGATCTCCGTGGCCACCTCCGCCAGCGCGTGGACGGCGTGGGCCGTCTCGAGCGCCGGGATGATGCCCTCAGTCTCGCTTAGGAGCCGGACCGCCGCCAGCGCGTCGGCGTCGGTCGCCGTGCGGACCTCGACGCGGCCGGTGCTCGCGTGGTAGGCGTGCTCGGGCCCGACGCCGGGGTAGTCGAGCCCGGCCGAGATCGAGTGGGCGATCTCGACCTGGCCGTCGGCGTCCTGGAGCAAGTACGTCATCGTCCCGTGGAAGACGGCGGGCTCGCCCCGCGTCAGCGTCGCCGCGTGGCGCCCGTCGAGCCCCTCGCCCGACGCCTCGACCCCGATCAGGCGGACCCCCTCGTCCCCGAAGAACGGCGCCCAGATCCCGATGGCGTTCGACCCGCCGCCGACGCACGCCACGACGGCGTCGGGCAGCTCGGAGCCCGTCTGCTCCAGCAGCTGCGCTCGGGTCTCTTCGCCGATGACCCGGTGGAGGTCGCGGACCATCGCCGGGTACGGGTGCGGCCCGATAGCCGAGCCGATGATGTAGTAGGTCGTGCTCGGGTTCGAGACCCAGTCGCGGAACGCCTCGTTCGTGGCGTCCTTCAGCGTCTGGCTGCCGGACGTGGCCGGTCGGACTTCGGCGCCGAGCAGCCGCATCCGCTTGACGTTGAGGCTCTGCCGCTCGATGTCCTCGGCGCCCATGTAGACCACGCACTCGATCCCAAAGAGGGCGCACGCGGTCGCCGTGGCCACGCCGTGCTGTCCGGCCCCGGTCTCGGCGATGACGCGGTCCTTGCCCATCCGCCGCGCCAGCAGCACCTGGCCGAGCGCGCTGTTGATCTTGTGGGCCCCGGTGTGGCACAAGTCCTCGCGCTTGGCCCAGATCGTCGCCCCGCCCAGCCGCTCGGTCAGCCGGTCGAGCCGGGTCAGCGGCGTCGGCCGGCCGACGTAGTCGCGCAGGAGCCGCGCCAGTTCGGCCTGGTACTCGGGGTCGCTCTGGGCCTCGGCCCACGCCTGGCGGACGTCGGCCAGGACGGGCTGCAAGATCTCGGGGACGAACGCGCCGCCGAACGCGCCGAACCGGCCCCGGGCGTCGGGGAGGGACGGGGGACGGGGGACGGAAGACGGAGCGGGCGCGATCTGAACGGGCATGGTCGGTCGGCGAGCTAGAGAGTCCTTCTCTTGTCATCCTGAGCGTCAGCGAAGGATCTCAACGCGGTGCGCCGGTCGTAGGGAGCGGTGCGGCAGGGCTTAGAGATCGTGCTGAGATCCTTCGCTCCGCTCAGGATGACAAGGGGTGAGTGTGGCGGTCGGTGGCAGGGAGGGCGCAAGGTCAGGGAGCGGCCGGTCCTCCGTCTCCGGTCCTCTGTCCGAGGGCGTCAGCCCTCGACGGCGGCGTGGAAGGCGTCGAAGAAATCCGCCAGCTTGTCGAGGTCCTTGACGCCCGGCTCGGACTCGACCGACGACGACAGGTCGACGGCGTACGGCCGCATCGTCTGGACCGCCTGGGCCACGTTCTCGGCCGAGAGGCCGCCGGCGAGGAACAGGTCGACGTCGCTCCCAAGCTCGCGGGCGACGCGCCAGTTGAAGCTCTCGCCCGTGCCGCCCCACAGGCTCGTGTGGTGCGTGTCGAGCAGCACGAAGTCGACCACGTCCAGGTAGGGCTCCACGAGGGCGCGGACCTGCTCCGACGAGGCGTCGTGCTGGACCCGGATCGCCTTGATGACGGGCACCTCGACGGCTGCGCACGTCTCGGGCGGCTCGTGGCCGTGGAGCTGCGCCAGCCGGAACCCGACCCGGGCGCACGTCGCGTTGACCTCGTCGGCCGGCCGGTTGACGAACACGCCGACGGGCTCCGGCCCCCGCACCCACTCGATGATCTCCTTCGCCACGTCGGGTTTGACGTAGCGCGGGCTCTCCGGGTGTTGGATGAATCCCAGGAAGTCGGCCCCGGCGGCTGCGGCCGTCCGGGCGTCGTGCAGGCGCGTGAGGCCGCAGATCTTGACCTTGGTTCGGTTCAACGTGCGGAGTGGAAGGTGGAACGTGTGGAGCGTGAGTCGGGAGGAGGACGGGTGAGGGGCCGTCACATTCCACTTTCCACGTTCTCACGTTCCACGGACGAGGCGGCGAGCGCCAACGCCGTCTCGCGGCGGAAGGCGGCGAGGGCGCGGCCGGGGTCGGGCTGGCGCATAAAGTGGGTGCCGACCAGGAAGGCGTCGGCGCCGTAGCTCCGCAAGCGGGCGGCGTCGGCGGCCGTTCGGATGCCGCTCTCGGCCACTCGGACGATCCGGTCGGGGAGCCGCGAGAAGATGCGCGCGGCCCGGCCCAGGTCGACCTCGAACGTGGCCAGGTCTCGGCTGTTGACGCCGAGCACGTCGACGCGGTCGAGGTCGAGGGCGTCGAGCTCGGCGTCGGCGTGGACCTCGACGAGCACGCCCAGGCCGAGGTCACGGGCGGCGTCCAGGAGGTCGGCCATCTCGGCCGGGTCAAGCGCGGCGGCGATCAGCAGGACCGCGTCGGCGCCGTAGGCGCGGGCCTCGACGAGCTGGTAGGGGTCCACGACGAAGTCTTTCCGCACCAGCGGGAGGTCGACGGCCTGGCGGACCTGGGCGAGGTGGTCGAGCGAGCCCTGGAAGTGGGTCGGCTCGGTAAGGACGGAGAGCGCGGCGGCGGCGGCGTTCTTGTAGGCGCGGGCAATGGCCGCCGGGTCGTACTCGCGGCGGAGGACGCCCTCCGACGGGCTGGCCCGCTTGCACTCGGCAATCGTGGCCGGGCCGTCGGGCCGGCGGAGCGCCCGCGCGAGCGACAGCGTCGGCGCGTGGAAGGCCGAGCGCCGTTCGAGCGCGGCGGCCGGCGTGACCGCCTTCCGCTCGGCGACGAGCGCTCGCGTGTCGGCCAGGATCTGGTCGAGGATCGTCGCCATCAGGCCGCCTCGGAGAGCTCCGTCGAGACCTCGACGAGCGCGTCCAGCTTGGCGAGCGCGGCCCCGCTGGCGACGCTCTGGCGCGCGGCGTCGAGGCACTCGTCGAGACCTTCGTACTCGCCCGACGCCAGCAGCGCGTAGGCCGCGTTTAGCAGCACCACGTCGGCCTGCGGACCGGCCTGGCCGTCCAGCACGCCGCGGACGATCTCGGCGTTCTCCTCCGGCGTCCCGCCCTGGAGCGCCGCCGCCGACACGCGCGCCAGCCCGAACCGCTCGGGCACCACCTCCTGCTCCAGGAGCCCGCCGTCGAAGGCGTGGCTCCCGGTCTGGTAGATCGTCGTCGGGCTCGTCGTCGACAGCTCGTCGAGCCCGTCGTGGGCGTACACCACGACCACGTGCTCGCTGCCCAGCCGCATCAGGATCTGGGCCATCTGCCGGGCGACGGGGTCCGAGAACGCGCCGATAAGCTGGCGCTTGACGCGGGCGGGGTTGCAGAGCGGTCCCAGGATGTTGAAGAACGTCCGCACCCCCAACGACCGCCGGACCGGGCCGACGTGGCGGAGCGCGGGGTGGAACTGGGGCGCAAACAAGAACGCGATGCCAGCCTCCTCCAGACACCGCGTGACGCCGTCGGCGTCGAGGTCGGCGCGGACGCCGAGCGCCGACAGCACGTCGGCCGAGCCGCTCGACGACGAGACGCCCTTGTTGCCGTGCTTGGCGACGGGCACGCCGGCCCCGGCGGCGACGAAGCTGGCGGCCGTCGAGATGTTGAACGTGCCCGAGTGGTCGCCCCCGGTCCCGCACAGGTCGATCGGGTCGAGGTCGGTCTCGACCGGGACGGCGTACTCGCGCATCACCTTGGTAAAGCCGACCAGCTCGTCGATGGTCTCGCCGCGCGACCGGAGCCCCATCAGGAGCCCGGCGATCTGGGCGGGGTCGGCCTCGCCGGACAGCATCACGTGCATGGCCGACTCGGCCTGGGGCTGCGTCAGCGTCTCGCCCTCGGCGATGGCGGTGAGGATGGGCTTCAACGTGGTCATCGGTGAAATGTGAAACGTGGAATGTTGAAGGTGAAGACGCTCAGGACGGATCCGGAGTCGAACGGAGGTAGCGGAGCAAACCACCTAGCTTCGCGCCGATGCGTGTGCTCAGTTCGTATAGCGTGTCGAACTCTTCGGGCGGGAGGTAGCCTTCGTCAAGGGCGACGTAGAGCTGAGAGCGGACCTCAGCGTTCGATGCCTTGGCAATGTCGAGGAACCGACAGAACTCGCGACGGGACCGCCGCTCAAAGCCCTCGGCGATGTTAGACGTGATGGAAATGACCGCCCGGCGGATCTGGTCGCGGAGCGCGAAGTCGCGGCTGAATGCGTTGCCCCGCGTCGCCGCGTAGACGCGCTGCGTTAGCTCCCGGCCGAGCTGCCACGCCTCGATCTCCTCGAACCGCTGGAACGAACTCATAGCGAGTCCCGAACAGAACCTTCCACCTTCAACCCCGCACGTTCCAACGTCGACGCGACCCAGTTCTGCACGATCCGCGGCCCCTCTGTCGTCAGGACCGACTCGGGGTGGAACTGGACGCCTTCGACGGGGAACTGGCGGTGACGCAAGCCCATCACCACGCCGTCGGCCGTCTCCGCGGTCACCTCCAGCACGTCCGGCAACGTCTCGCGGTCGACCACCAGCGAGTGGTAGCGGGTCGCCACGAAGTCCTGGGCCACGCCCTCGAACACCGACCGGCCGTCGTGGCGGACCGTCGACGTCTTCCCGTGCATCAGCGTCGGCGCGTGAACGACGCGGCCCCCGTAGACCTCGCCGATGGCCTGGTGGCCGAGGCACACGCCCAGGACCGGCGTCTCTTGCCCGAACCGCTCGATGACGGCCTCGCTCACGCCCGCCTCGTCCGGCCGCCCCGGGCCCGGCGAGATCAACACGCCCGCCGGCGCCAGCTCCCCGATCTCGTCGAGCCCGATCTGGTCGTTCCGCACGACGCGGTAGGCGTCCGTCACCCCGCCCACCAGGTGGACCAGGTTGTACGTGAACGAGTCGTAGTTGTCGATGATCAGAATCATTCGAGGTACGGGGTACTGAGTACGGGGTACTGAGGAGCGAGGTGGCGGGACTAGTTCGTACGTCGTACCTCGTACCCCGTACCCGCATTGAAGAATCCGACGGCGTCGCGGACCTCGGCCATTACCTCGGACGCCCGCGACCGGGCGGCGTGGGCGCCGGCCTGCAAGATCTGGCGGACCTCGTCGGGCCGCTCGGCCAGCTCGCGGCGGCGCTCGCGCGCCTCGCCGAAGTGGCGGTCGATCATCCCCAACAACGCCTTCTTGGCGTGGCCGTAGCCGTAGCCGCCGGCCCGGTAGGCGTCGGCGATCTCGGCCCGCTCGTCGTCGGTCGCGAAGTGGCGGATCAAGGCGAACGTGTGGTCGGCGTCCGGGTCCTTGGGGTCATCGAGCGGCGTCGAGTCCGACAGGATCGACATGACCTTCTTCTTGAGCGGTTTCCCCTCGTCGAAGATGCCGATCGTGTTGTCGTAGCTCTTCGACATCTTCCGCCCGTCGACGCCGGGGATGACGGCGACGTCGTCCAGGATGAGCGGCTCGGGGAGCGGGAACAGCGGGTCGTCGTCCGGCCGGTACGCCTGGTTGAACCGGGCCGCCGTGTCGCGGCTGATCTCGAGGTTCTGCTTCTGGTCGGCCCCGACGGGCACCGTCAGCCCGTGGCCGGGCGCCGTGTAGGCCAAGATGTCGGCGGCCTGCAGGATGGGGTAGGTCAAGAGGCCACCGTTGGCCGTCAGCCCCTGGGCCACCTTGTCCTTGTACGAGACGCCCTTTTCCAAGAGCGATGTCGGCGTGAGGCACAGGAAGATCCAGGTCAGCTCCCCGAGCTGGGGCACGTCGGACTGGACGAACAGCGACGCCTTCTCGGGGTCGAGCCCGAGCGCGAGGTAGTCGAGTGCTACGTCGAGCGTGTACCGGCGGAGCGCGTCGGCGTCGCGCAACGTCGTCAGCGCGTGGTAGTCGACGATGAAGAGGTAGGCCTCGCTCCGGGCGGTCTCGTCGTTCGCCAGCGCCACGTTCTGGCGGATGGCCCCGAGGTAGTTGCCCAGGTGGAGCGTCCCCGATGGCTGGATGCCGGAGACGATGACGGGCAGGGAGGAAGAATCAAGCATAAGAGAGAAATCCCGTAGCACCGCCGTCCCGGAGGCCACCGACGGCACGCAGCCCACCGGTGGCGGCCCGCGCCGGTGGTCAGCGCGCGAGGTCGGCGGCGACGGCGCGGAGCAGGCCCAGGCGCGAGTCCGAGGCGTCGGCGTTGTGGCCCAGGATGGCTCGGGTCCGCTCCTGGTGGTGGACGCTGTCGACCTCGGCGCGGAGCGCGTTGCCGAAGTCCGTCTCGGCGTCGAGCAGGGCCCGGACGTGGTCGCGGTCGGTCCGGCCGGGGGCCGTCGCGAGCGGGCCGGCGCCGGCCCCCGACGGCGGCGTGCCGCCCAGGCTCAGGATGGTCTCCGAGACCTTGGCCGCCTCGGTCCGCAGGTACGGCATCATGGCCTCGACCCGCTCCCGTGCCGGCCCGTCGGGCAGCGCCGCGAGCACGGCGTTGTAGGTCCGCATCAGGTCGAGGTGGCGGTCGGCGATGGGCAGCAGGCGCTCGGCGCTCTCTTGGCGGGAGATGTAGCGGCCGGCGCCGCCCTTGTTGAGGAGGGGTCGGAGGGCGGGGAACATGGGGTGGGGGAGTTCAGAGTTGGGAGTTCGGAGCTGGAGTCCAGGAACTCTGAACCCCGAACTCCGAACTCGGTCACAGCAAATCGGACGTGGCCGAGCGCATGGCGGCGAAGAGGGCGGCGGCCTTGTCTTTTGTCTCGTCGTACTCGGCGGCCGGGTCCGAGTCGGCGACGACGCCGGCGCCGGCCTGGACGTAGGCCACGTCGTCCTTGACGATCATGGTGCGGATGGCGATGCACGTGTCGAGGGCCCCGTCGAAGCCGGCGTAGCCGACGGCGCCGGCGTAGGGCCCGCGCTTGATCGGCTCGAGCTCGTCGATGAGCTCCATCGCGCGGACCTTGGGGGCGCCGCTCACCGTCCCGGCCGGGAAGCAGGCCGCCAGCACGTCGGTCGCCGGCCGCTCGCCGACGGCGCCCGACACCGACGACACCAAGTGCATCACGTGGCTGAACCGCTCGACCTCGGCGAACCGGTCGACGGTGACGGTGCCGACGTCCGAGACCCGGCCCATGTCGTTGCGGCCGAGGTCGACCAGCATCAGGTGCTCGGCCCGCTCCTTGGGGTCGGCGAGCAGGTCGGCCTCGTTCGAGGCGTCCTCGGCCGGCGTCTCGCCGCGGCGGCGCGTCCCGGCGATGGGGAGCACGAGCGCCCGGCGCTCCGGCCCGCGCGGCTCGACGCGCGTCAGAACCTCGGGCGACGAGCCGACGAGCGAGAACCCCTCGCCCGGCGCGCCCAGCCCGTCGACATCGAGGTAGAACAGGTACGGGCTCGGGTTCACCTGCCGGAGCGCGCGGTACAGGTTGAACTTGTCGCCGGCGAACGGCATCGCGAACCGCTGGCTCAAAACGACCTGGAAGACGTCGCCCTCGACGATGTACGCTTTCCCCTTGCGGACGGCCGCCTCGTACGCGGCCCGCTCGACCGACGCGGCCGGCTCGGCGGCCAGCAGGCGGACCGGCTCGCCCGGCACGCCGCCGTGGAGCAGGTCGTCTTCCAACTCGACCAGCCGCTCGGTCGCCTCGGCATACGCGCGGTGGAGGTCGGTCTCGGCGTCGACGAACGCGGTCGCCATCAGCACCAGCTGGTGCTTGACCCGGTCGAACGCGGCGACGGTGTCGTAGAAGCCCCACACGCCGTCGGGAAGGCCGAGGAGGTCCGGCGGGGCGGGTGGCAACGATTCCAGTTGGCGGACGGCGTCGTAGCCCACGTAGCCGACGGCGCCGGCCGTCAAGCGCGGCAAGCCGGGGACCTCGGCCTGCTCAGTCTGGGCCAGGATCGCGCCCAACGCCTCGAACACGGTCCCCGCCAGCGGCTCGACCTCGTGCGGGGCGCCGTCGCCCTCGTAGGTGCCGGCCGGGCGGTGGGCCCAGACCCGGTCGCCCCGGCTCTCGACCACGAGGTACGGGCTCTTCCCGATGAACGAGTAGCGCCCCAGCCGCTCGCCGCCCTCGACCGACTCCAGCAGGAACCCGAACGTGCCCTCCTCCCGGAGCGCGAGGAACGCCGAGACCGGCGTCAACAGGTCGGCCGAGCGGCGGACGTAGACGGGCACTGCCAGCCGCCGCCCGTCGGCCGGGAGCTGCTCGCGGACGATCGTCTCGAACTCGGTGAGGGTCACAGTGGGGGAGGTGTGAGGCGTGGGGGGGAAGCTCACGGCTGGCGCCGGGCGCCTCGGTGCTCATTCAAACAAAAAAGCCCCCTGCTCGGCTGAACAGTGGGCTCGCGGAAGGAGGCGCGTTCGCGTCAGGCCACAGGCCGTCTGCCCACTGGGAGTGCGGGGTGCCACCAGGGCCAGACGGTGTGGGCGCGGAGCGTCATGCGTCGAAGCTACTCGCGTTCGCCGGGCGGGGCAACCGGCGGGAGGCCGAGCAGGTCGGGCGCCGGCTCGCGGAACCGGAGGAAGGGGGGCGGGCGGAGCGGATACCGCCGCACTGGCGGCCGAGCAAACGGGAACGCGGGATCGGTCTCACCCAATCGGGCCGCCAGCGGCGCCGGCCCGTCGCACAGGTTCGGCATCGGCGCCGGGTCCGGGCCGCCCAGCGGGACCGCCCGGATGGCCGCGTCGTCAGCGTTCTCGAAAGGCGTCGGCATCGGGACGGCTGTTCCGCAGCGGTCGGCGAGCGTGACCGGCTCCTCCCGCTCCGGCGGCGCCGGGAGGACGCGGACGTCTTGCGCGCTGGCGGTGGCCACGACGAGGACCGGCAAGAGGAGCGCGCGCATGGTTGGTCGGGTCAGCTGGCCGGTTCCGGGTCGTCGTCCGTCGTCGCGGCGGGCCCCAGGCCGAGGGCCTTCGCCAGCCGCTCGTCGTAGCCGTAGGGGTCGCTGTAGACGCGGAGCGCGCCGTCGGCCTCGGCCCAGGCCGTGAAGTAGGTGAACTGCGACAGGAACGGCCGGTCCAGCCGGACGCCCCGCCGCGGGCCCCGCTGCCACGCCGCTCGGGCCTGCCCCGGCTCCCACCCGTTGACCGTCGTCAACAGGTACTCCGCCAGCACGTCGGGCGCCCCGGCCTGGACGCACCCGCTCGACATCGACGAGCCGGCGCCGTCGTCGAACGTGTAGCGCTTGTTCGTGTCGTGGATCAGGATGGCGTACGGGTTGTGCATCAGGAATTTGACCCGGCCCAGCGGGTTGCTCGGGCCCGGCCGCTGCACGAACCGGAACTGGCCGACCGAGACCGAATCCCACGGGACCAGCCGGCTGTCGACGGCCGCCCCGTTCTGGTACACCTCGAAGCCGGCCCGCCACAGCGCCAGGCTGTCGCGGACCGCCATCGGGAACACGTTCGCCGCCGCGAGGGATCGCGGCACGTACCACGCCGGCTGGAACTCGACGGTGTGGACCGAGTCGGTGATCACGGGCGTCGTCCACCCCGCCGTCTGGGCGTTGCCGATGTTGACCGGCATCCGCAGGCGCTCGGCGTACTCGTCGCCGGGGCTTGCGGAGCTGTCGCGCTGCAACACGCGCAACTCGAAGGCCGGCAGGTTGACCCAGACAAAGTGGTCGCCCAAGTCGTCGGGGAGCCACCGCCAGCGCTCCAGGTTGAGCGCGAGCGTGCGGCGGAGCGGGGCGAGGTCGGCGTTGAGCGCGTCCGTCGCGCTGTCGTCCAGGACGCTGTCGCGGTCGAGGCCATTCGCGGCCTCGAACCGGCCGAGCACGGCGGCGAGCGAGTCGTCGAAGACGTAGGCGTCGGGGCGGCCCCAGGCGTCGAGCGTGTCGGCGGCGAGGTAGCCCCACGCCGTCAGCCGGTCGCGGAGGTGGGGCACCCGGACCGACCGCTCGCCGGGCGCGAGGTCGGCGCCGTCGGGGACCGGAGCCAAGTCGCCCTGAAGCGCGTCGAGCCGGGCGCGGAGCCGGCGGTACCCGGCGTGCGGCGGGCGGAGCGCGTCGAGCGCTCGGGCCACGGCCCGGACGTCGGACCGGCCGACGGCTTGGGCGAGCGCGTCGAACGCGGCGCCGGACGAGTCGCGGACGGTCGGGAACCACGAGTGGGTGTAAAGCCGGCGCGGGTCGGTCCGGCGGCCCCGGAGGGCGTCGCCGAAGCGGACGAGCCCGTCGGTGATCGCGAGGTCGAGCGCGGCCAAGCGCGCCGGGCGCGGATCGGCGAGCGTGTCGCGGGCTTGGCCGTCAAGCGCCTCCCACTCGCGCTCCGCGTCGGCGAGCGCGCGACGCAGAGCGGGGACCGCGTCGGCGTGGACCTCCCGCGCCGAGACGCCGTCGGCAGGCGCGGCGTCGAGCAGGCGGGCGAGCGCGGCGCGGGACCGGGCATCGGCCCACAGCAGCTCGCGGTCGCCGTACAGGTCGGCCGTGGCCGGGTGGAGCCGGGCGGCGTCGGTGCGGAGGCGGGCGTCGACGGCCTTCTCGAGTGCGGGCGCCGTCGGGGCCTCGACCTCGTCCGGACCGAACAGGCCGTCGAGGAAGCCCCATCCCAAGAGGGCGGCGAGGAGGACGGAGAGCGGAGCGAGGGGCACAGTCAGGGCGGGCGGAACGGGACGGGCAGAGACCCGGGCTCAACGACGCGCGGGGCGCGAAAGTACGCCCTCCGCCGCCGTTCCGGCCGTGTCCGACGGCACCGTCAAGAGTTCGTCCGACACGCCGTCCGTCGTGTCCTCCGGCACGGGCAGAACGGGGACGAGCGGCGGCGCGGGCGGATCGGCGGGAGCGCTCTCCTCCGCCTCCGCAGCTTCCACCTCCGCCTCGTCTCCGATGGCGTCGGCGATGAGCGTGGCGATGACGTCCGGGCTGAGGTCGGGGAGATCCAAGCCGAGCGCGTCGGCCAGGCGTCGGTCGCGGCGGTAGACGTCGTCGTAGACGCGGAGCCGGCCGTCGGGGTCGACCTCGGCCGTGAAGTAGACGAGGTGGACGGGGACCGTCGCCTCGACCGGGACGTAGCGCGTCCGCCAGCGCCCGCGGAACTCGGCGGCGACCTCGTCCTCGGTCCACCCGTTCGTCCGCGTCAGCAGCGCGCGTGCCAGCGCTTGGGGGTCGCCGGCCCGGACGCAGCCGTGCGAGCGCGCCCGGTCGTCGAGCCCGAACGCCCACTTCGACGGCGTGTCGTGGACGTAGACGGCGTGGGCGTTGGGGAACAGGAATTTGACCCGGCCCATCGCGTTGCCCGGCCCCGGCGGGCGGACGACCCGGCCCCGGACGCGGCCGTACGACTCGCGCTGGATCGACGCCGGCACGGTCCACGTCGGGCTGAACACGACGGTCTCGAGCGTGTCGGTGAACGCGGGCGTCTCCCAGTCGTGGGCCCCGACGACGGTCACGAACCGGGTCGCCTCGGCCCAGTCAGCGCCCGCGCGCTCGCGGACGGCCAGCTCGAACCGGGGCACGTTGACCCAGACGTGCAAGTCGCCCAGGTCGGCCGGGAGCCAGCGCCAGCGCTCCAGGTTGAGGGCGAGCAGCGGAATCAGCTCGGCCCGGCGGCGGTTGAGCGCGGCCCGCGTCGGCGCGTCGAGCCGGCCGGTCGGCGCCAGCGTGCGGTCGCGCTGGACCTGGCGGACGGCCTCGGCCAGGGCGGCGTCGAACACGCGCGGCGTCTCGGACGCTGGCGTCAGGCCCTCAACGGCCAGCCGGTCGCGCAGGCGGACGATGGCGGCGCCGGAGTCGCCCGGGGCGAGGTCGCGGTCGAGCGCCAGGTCGGGCCGGTCGCGGAGGTCGAGCTCCCGGGCGAGCGCCTGCCGGAGCCGTCGGTAGCCGGGGTGCTGCGGGCGCAGCCCGTCGGCCCACGCCTGGACGGCCGCGGCCGCGGTCGGGGCCTCCGCCAGCGCCTCCGCCAGCCGGGCGGCCACGTCGGGCGGCGTCGGCGGAGCGGCGGTCCACTGGTGCCCGTAGAGCGCGGCGGCGTCGGCGCGGGGCCGGACCAGGGCGTCGCCGAAGCGGAGCAGCGCGGCGGTCAGCCCGACGTCGAGGGCGGCGAGCGACGGCGACGTCGCGGCGGTGTCGGCCAGGGTCCCGAGGTCGGCCAGGGCCGAGTCGAGCGCGAGCGCGTCGCGGTCGGCCCGGCGGAGCGTCGCGAGCGCGGCCTCGCGCGCGGCCGGCGCGAACCAGACCGGCATCCGCCC
The DNA here is from genome assembly GCF_965213695.1 of Rubrivirga sp. GTDB lineage: Bacteria > Bacteroidota > Rhodothermia > Rhodothermales > Rubricoccaceae > Rubrivirga. The sequence continues at coordinate 1,316,749 of NZ_OZ243912.1, forward strand.
CTGGGCAGCGTAGACCGTGTGGACGCCCGGCGCCAGCGCCAGGCTGTCGGCCGAGAGCCGCTCGGCGAGGTGCGGGGCGACCGTCGCCGGCGTCACGCGCAGGCTCCGCTGGCGGACGTACTCGGCCGAGGCGCCGCCCGCGGCGAGCACGAGCCCGACGACGAGCGTGAACAGGAGGGGCCGGCGCCGGAGTCGGTCGCGCATGGCGGTGGATGTGTGTGCCTCGCGGACCCCATCGGCCGGGCCGTCGTAGGCCCGCGTCTCCCCGTGTGGTCCGCACATATCAAGATCAGGGCTGCACGCCCGCCGATCAAGGGGGAAACGGTTTCATCTCGCCTGTCCACCGACCTCAGGTATGTCCCCATCCGCCCCGGCCACCCGCCGCGTCTCGCTCGACTTCGACCCGGCCCGCGACGGGTTCTCGTTTGGCAACCGCTACACCTGGACCGACGACGACTTAGGCGTCTTGGCGGCCAAGCTCCGGGCGGCGTCGGCGCTGCCGGTGACCCTGGGTGCCGGCCTGGGCGGCGCCGTCAGCGGGCCCGTCGGGGGCGCCGTCGGGCTGGCGGTCGGGGCCGCGCTGGGCCGTGCCGGGCTGGGCGACGGGATCGTCCGGTCCGTCGCCCGGCGGTGGTCGACGTTCGGGCTGTGCGGGGGGATGGCGCTGGCGGCCATCGAGCGGTGGCCCCAGGGACCGGGCGCCGTCGCCACGGCCGATCTGAAGCCGGAGCCGCTCCGGGCCCTCTTGCGCCGCCGCCAGGAGCGGACGCTCCGGGCGTCGCTCCCGCGCTTCGCCGGGTGGTGGCTCCGGGCCCTCGCCTCGCCCAACCCCGACGGCTGGGCCGACGCCCTCCGCCGCGAGCTAGACCGGGTCGAGGCCCGGCTCGGCGCCGGCCGGCCCGCCCTGCTCGGGCTCGTCGGCGACGCGCCGGACCCGTTCGCGCTCCACCAGGTCGTCGCCTTCGGGGTCGAGCGGCGCGGCCCGCTCGCGGCCACGCTCTCGGTCTACGACCCCAACGCGCCCGGCCAGACGCGGACCGTCACCACGGCGCCCACGAGCCCCGGCCGCGCGTCCATCGCGACGACGCTCCCCACGGGCCGCGCCGCCAGCGGCCGGGCCCACATCTCGACGCGGCCGAACCACCTTGCCCACGTGTTCGTGATCGACGCCTAGCGGGCGGGCGCGGGAGTCGGGGGCTCGCAGGGATGAGGTCGCGAGCCGGTCGCCGAGCCTCCCCTCTTATACGGGATCGCGGAGAAAGCCGTGCACTCTCCTACGAGGTCCCCTCTCCCCGAGGGTGAGGGACAGGGTGAGGGGGAATCGGGAGGGGCACTCATGCACAGCGAACTCTCCGACTCCGTATTACGGACACGACTCGTCGCGTTCCTGCCGAGCGCGGGTCTCCCTCGGAGGCCGCCAGCACGGGGCGGCTCCCAGCGGGCACGACGGGTCTACGTGGCGAGGGAGATCGCGGGCACCCGTCCACAGGTCCGCCCGTCCTACCGCTCGGCCGTCTCGCGGTCGTCGACGACGGGCGCGTTCTCGGCCGTCCCGTCGCCGCCGGGCGTCGGCGCCCCGGGCGGGGTCGGGAGCGCGGCCCGGCGGTGGTCCCTCACCGTCGCCGCCCACGACACGGCCGCGGCGACCGTAATGCACCCGACGACGACCGCGAGCGAGACCGACGTCGGGACCTCGATCCCCCGGGGCTCGAGGAACGGCTCGGCCAGCATCTTGGCCCCGATAAAGACGAGGACCGCCCCGAGCCCGACGTGGAGGTACCGGATCCGCTCGATGACCCCGGCCAGGAGGAAGTACAGGGCCCTCAGCCCGACGACGGCCAGGATGTTCGACGAGTACGCCAGGAACGGGTCGGTCGTGATCCCCAGGATGGCCGGGATCGAGTCGACGGCGAACACGACGTCGGTCAGCTCGATCATGACGAGGACGAGGAACAGGGGGGTCGCCCAGAGCCGGCCCAGCTTCCGCACGAAGAAGCGCTGGCCGTGGTAGCCCCGCGTGACGGGGAGCACGCGGCGGAGGAGCCCGAGGACCCGGTTGCCCGCCACGTCCTCGGCGTCCTCGGACCCGACGAACATCCGGGCGCCCGTGAGCACCAAGAACGCGCCGAAGACGTAGAGGACCCAGTGGAACCGGTCGACCAAGGCCACGCCCAGGAGGATCATGAACGCCCGCATCACGATGGCCCCGAAGATCCCCCAGAACAGGACCCGGTGCTGGTACCGGGCCGGGACGGCGAAGTACCCGAACAGGACGGCGATGACGAACAGGTTGTCGACCGAGAGCGACTTCTCGACGACGTAGGCCGTGAAGAACGTGAGGGCCGGGTCGTGGCCGTACGCCCACCAGATGACCCCGTTGACGGCCAAGGACGCGCCGACGAAGAAGGCCGAGAGCCAGGCGGCCTCCTTCCACTCGATCTCGTGGGCCTCGCGGTTGAACCCGAACAGGTCGAGCAGGAGGAGGCCGACCACGTACGCGTTGAACGCGGCCCAGGCCCAGGCGGGGACGTCGAGGTGCGGCATGGGGGAGGTCCGAGGGGCGGCGTGAACGCGAGGCCCCGGCCCAGGTTCGTGCCCCGTGCCGCCTTCCTCCGCTCCGTGCCCGTCCCGGGGCCTACCCGCTGAGGTCGCGGTGCCCGAAGTAGAACAGGCAGTGCTTCAGCTTCGCCGCCTTCTGCGGTCCGAACCCGGGCAGCTTCTTGAGCCGCGCCTCGACCGCCGCGCAGTCGCCGTCGGCCCAGATCCGGGCGGCGTCGCCGCCGTAGTCGTCGGCGACGGCCCGGGCCACGGCCTGCGTCGTGTCGACCATCTTGTTGGTGAACCGGTGGACGGCCGGCGCCTCGACGAACACCTCGGCGAAGGCGTCGCGGTCCATCGCCGCGATCCGGGCGAAGTCGAGGTGGCCCAGGCGCTGGCGGAGCTTGTACGGCCCGGCGAAGGCCGTCTCGGCGAGCACGCGCTGGTCGTAGAGGAGCCCGAGCAGGACGGCGCCCGGCTCGTCGCGCAAGAACTGGTCGACGTCGGGGTCCTTGGTGGCCGTGCCCTCGGCCTGGAGCCGGTCGAGCATGCGGACGAGACCGCCCTCGAGGGCGGAGTAGTCGGAGGCGTCGAGGGGCATGGGGCGTGCTGCGTGGGGCGCCCCAAGATCGCGACGGTCCTCGCCCGGTGCACGGCGTGGTACGGGGAGACCATGCGGACGCCTTCTTCGGGTCCGATCTTCCCGCCTTCCCACAGCCTCTCCCCCCATGCGCCGACTCTCTCTCTTCCTCGGTCTCGCCCTCCTTGTTGGCACGGCCGGCTGCGACTCGACCGACGACGGCACCGACGCCAGCGTCCGCGTGATGACGCAGAACCTCTACCTCGGGGCCGACCTGTTCCTGGTCGCCGGCGAGACGAACCCTCAGATGGTGCCGGTCCGCGTGGCCGAGCTCTACCAGACCGTCCAGGACTCCGACCCGGCCGCGCGGATGGCCGCCATCGCCGCCGAGATCGTCCGTGTCGGGCCCGACCTCGTCGGGTTGCAGGAGGTCTCGACGTACGCCGTCCAGATGCCCGGCGACAACCTCCCGGGCCTGCCAGGCACGCCGGCGACCGACGTCACGTTCGACTTCCTCGACCTGCTCATGGACGCGCTCGACGACGCTGGCGCCGACTACCGCGTCGTCTCGGTCTCGAACAACGCCGTCGTCGAGCTGCCGGCCACGACGAACGGCCAGACGTTCTTCGACGTCCGCTACCAAGATGCCGACGTGGTCCTGGCCAAAGAGGGCGTGACGACGGGGGCCACGACCGAGCAGTCGTTCCGGGCTCTTCTCACGCAGCCGGTCGGCGGCGTCCCCCAGACGTTCACGCGGGGGTTCCAGACGGTCGAGGCGACGGTCGACGGGCTCTCGTTCACGTTCATCAACACGCACCTCGAAGTCGGCGGTCCGGCCGAGCCGCTCCAGGTGCTCCAGGCCAGCGAGCTTCTCCCGGTCTTGGGCGCCATCACCGGCCCGGTCATCTTCGTCGGCGACATCAACTCGGACGCGAACGCGAACGGGACGAGCTACCAGACGCTGACGGTCCCGCTCCGCGACGCCTTCGCCGCCGGCTCCGAGCCGACGTGCTGCCAGGCGGCCGACCTCCGCAACGCGGCCTCCCAGCTCCAGACGCGGATCGACGTCGTGCTCTCGCGCGGGTTCACGACGACGGCCGAGGGCGAGGTCGTGCTCGACACGCCGGCCGAGCGCGTCGGCGGGCTGTGGCCGAGCGACCACGCCGGCGTCTGGGCCGAGCTCGAGGCCGTCGTGATGTAGCCGCCCGCTGACGGCCTGTCTCGGCGCCGGGCGATCACACACTCGGAGCTCGATCACCCCACCGTGTCATCCTGAGCGTCAGCGAAGGATCTCAACTCGGGGGTCCAGGCCGTAGGAAGGGGCGCCGACGGGCTCGACGGCTCGTGTTGAGATCCTTCACGCTCAGGATGACAAGTGAGAAGAGCGTGAGGTAGTCCTGCCGTCCGACACCGGGTAGGGGCGACTCGCCGAGTCGCCCCTACGGCCACGGGTCGCTCTTTCGGTCGCGGAGCGGCGGTCCCGGTCAGACCCGCCGCCACTCCGGGCCCGCGGGCGTGTCCATCACCTCGACGCCCAACGCCGCCAGCTCGTCGCGGATGGCGTCGGCGCGGGCCCAGTCTCGGGCGGCGCGGGCCTCGGTCCGCTGGGCCACGAGCGGCTCGACCTGGGCCGCCAGCGGGTCCTCGGCCGAGGCGTCGGCGTCGGTGGCCGAGGGGACGATGCCGAGGAGCGCGTCGACGCGGTCGAGGTAGCTTGCGCCAGCGCGCGCGGAGGCGCCCGAGAGCGGCGACTCGCGGTGGGTTTTGAGGAGCGCGTTCGTACCCCGGAGCGCCGCCGCGAGCGCGATCGGCGTGGTCAGGTCGTCGGCCATCGCCGCCAGCGCCTCGGCGTACGCGGCGTCGAGGTCGGCGGAGACATCGTCCTCGCCGGGCCGATCGGCGTCGAGCGCGTCGGCCACGGCGTCGGCCGCCTCGCGGTAGCGCTGGAGGTTTTTGGCGGCGTCGGAGAGCGTCTTGCGGGTCAGGTTGAACGGCTTTGCGTAGTGGCCCGAGATCAGGGCGTAGCGGAGGGCCAGCGGGTCGAGCGGGGCGCCCCAGTCTGGCCGCCCGCCCTCGGCCGGGTCGGCCGTGAGGTCGCGGACGGTCAAGAAGTTGCCGGTCGACTTCGACATCTTCTCGCCCTCGACCTGCAAAAAGCGCGTGTGCATCCAGTAGCGCGAGAACGGCTCGCCGGTCAGCGCCTCGGCCTGGGCGATCTCGCACTCGTGGTGGGGAAACCGCAGGTCCTCGCCGCCGCCGTGGAGGTCGATGGTCTCGCCGAGGTACTTCTGGGCCATCACCGAGCACTCGAGGTGCCACCCGGGGAAGCCCCACCCGCCGGCCGGGCCGTCGATGAACGGCGAGTACCACTGCATCAGGTGGCCGCTCTGCGAGCCGACCGGCTTTTTCCACAGGGCGAAGTCGCGGGGGTCCCGCTTGCCGTCGTCCTTCACGACCTCGCGCGTGCCCTCGACCAGCCCCTCGGCGTCCGTGTTGCCCGAGAGCGTGCCGTAGTCGGGGAACGACGGGACGTGGAAGTAGACGCCGTCGTCGGTCTCGTAGGCGTGGCCGGCCGCGACGAGGGCCTGGACCGCCTCGATCTGCTCACGCACGTGCTCGGTCGCGCGCGGGCGGACGTCGGGCTCGCGGAGGCCGAGCGCGTGCCAGTCCTCGACGAGCGCCTCCGTGTAGTGGCGGGCCAGGTCCCAGACGGTCTCGAACGCCTCGCCCTCCTTCGACGCCAGCGCTCGGGCCATCTTGTCCTCGCCGCCCCCATCGGCCACGTCGTCCTCGGTGAGGTGGCCGACGTCGGTCACGTTCGAGACGTAGCGGACGGCCCACCCCAGCGCCTCGGCCGTGCGGACGACCAGGTCGGCCGTCAGGAACGTCCGGAAGTTGCCGATGTGGGCGTAGCTGTAGACCGTCGGGCCGCAGCTGTAGAACCGCAGGAGCGGGCGCCCGTCGGGCGCGGTCGCGGCGGGCTCGATGGTCTCGACGGACCGGCTGAGCGTGTTGGTGAGGCGGAACGGCGGGGTGTCAGGCATCGGCGCGGGGGGCTGCCAGAAGCTACCCGCGCCGCCCGGGCCACCGCCGGTTGTGCCGCTGATGAACCATCCGGAGTATCTGACGGGTAGCGCGTGCCCGATGCGTGATCCGTGATGCGTGAGCCCGCTCGTGGGAGTCACGAATCACGGATCAGCAGCGACCGGGGACCCACCCGTCACACTCGATGTGGCACTCCGCTAATACGTGCGGGACGACAGCGTGAATCCGGCCAGCAGGCTGATGCGCGGCCCGCCCTGGCCGAACACCGCGGCCACGTTGATCGGCACGTTCACCTCGCCGATGGGCGTGTTCATGCCCAGCGCGACGGCGTAGCCGGTGCCGCTCAGCGACAGGTTCGGTCCCATCCCGATCTCCATCCCGTTGACCGTCCGCATCCCGACCAGGAAGGTGGCGCTGGGCAGCAGCAGGTTCCGGTCGAGCCCGCCCACCAGCCCGACGACCTCGGTCACTCCGGTCAGGCCGGACTCGGTCTGGAACAGCCGGGTCTCGAACTGCCACCCGAACTGCGTGATGACCGGCATCTCCATGCTGATCCGCTCGCCGTCGTCTCCGGGAAACGTCTCGTTGATGTCGTCGACCGTCGCGGCGTTCAGGATCGTGACGCCGACGCGCGGGCCGCTGAGCCGCGCCGGGCCGACCCGCTGGGTGGCGCGGGCGACGACCGGGGCGGGCGCCGGGGACGGGGCGGCGGGCGGCTGCGCGGCCGGCGGTGGGGGAAGGGCCGGCTCGGTGTCTGAGGGCTCGGGGTCGAGCGGGACCCCCTGGGCGACGACGGGGGCGGCGAGCAGGAGCGTGAGCAGCGCGAGGAGGCGGGACATGGCGGTCGGTGCGTGTGGAGAGGCAAGGTGCTCGGTCCGGCGCCGCGCCCCGTGGTGCGTGTGCGGGGTTCGTCTGGTACGATTGGATCAGGAGGAGCCCGAATCCTGGGGCCCGTGCGGGACCCCGAGGCCGGGCCCGTCGTCCCACCGCCGATGCCCGACACGCCCCCCGGCCTCCGCTACGCCGACGACGCCCGCCCCGGGATCGCCCGGGTCCGCCGGGGCGCCGGGTTCTCGTACCACCGGCCCGACGGCGAGCTCGTCTCCGACGCCGTCCGCGACCGGATCGAGGCGCTCGCGATCCCGCCGGCCTGGGACGACGTCTGGATCTGCCCCTCGGCGAACGGCCACCTCCAGGCGACCGGCCGCGACGACAAGGGCCGCAAGCAGTACCGCTACCACGACGACTGGCTCGCCCACCGGAACCGGCTCAAGTTCGACCGGATGGTCGGGTTCGGCGACGCGCTCCCCGGGCTCCGCGCCCGCGTCGAGACCGACCTCGGCGCGTCCGGGCTCGGCCGCGAGAAGGTGCTCGCGCTCTGCGTTCGGCTCTTGGACGAGACCCTGGTCCGCGTCGGCAACGAGCAGTACGCGACCGAGAACGGGTCGTACGGGCTGACGACGATCCGCGACAAGCACGTCTCGTTCGAGGGGTCCGAGGTCCGGTTCGAGTTCGTCGGCAAGAGCGGGAAGAGCCAGTCGCTGGCGGTCCGCGACCGGCGGCTGGCCCGGCTCGTCAAGGCGTGTCGCGACATCCCGGGCTACGACCTGTTCCAGTTCTACGACGAGGGCGGCGACAAGCACGACGTCGAGAGCGGCCACGTCAACGGGTACCTCCACGAGACGACCGGCGAGCCGTTCACGGCCAAGGACTTCCGGACGTGGGGCGGGACCGTCGCCGCCGCCGAGTCGCTCGCGGCCCACGACACCGTCGACGACGCGGACGGGCTCATCGTCCGGGCCATCCAGGACACGGCCGAGGCGCTCGGCAACACGCCGGCCGTCTGCCGCCGGTACTACGTCCACCCCGACGTGCTCGACGCCTTCCGCGAGGGCGACTTGCGCGACCGCGTCCGACGCCGGAACGCCGGCAACACGCCGGCCGGCCTCCGCCCGCCCGAGGCCGCCGTGCTGGACCTGCTGAAAGAGCGGGCCTAGCCGACGACGGCTCGGAGCGCGGCCAGCGACGCCGCGTCGTCGAAGAGCGCCCGTGTCGGGATCGCGAAGCCGGCCGCGACCTCGCTCGCGAGCGTCGCCCCGGCCGTCGCCTCGGTGTACTGCCGGCCCCCGAGCCGGTGAACGACCACGGACTCGTCGTCGGCGTCGACGATCCAGTACTCGGCGACGCCGTGGGCCGCATAGTCCTCGCGCTTGACGCCGCGGTCGCGGCCGGACGTGCTCGCGCTCAGCACCTCGACCACGAGGTCCGGCGCGGGGTAGACCTTGGTGTCTCGCCCGATCTCCTGGGTTTTGTCGGGCCCCCAAAACGCCACGTCCGGCTCGTAGTCGTTCCGCGTGAGCCCGACGAGCGCTTTCTCAGCGGCGACCGTCCCGCCGAGCGCGTGCGCGTCGTTGTGGGCGCCGAGCAAGGTGACGAGACGGCGGACGACCTGGTTGTGGACGTCTCGGGCGGGGGAGTGCATAACGACCTCTCCGTTGATGAACTCGGCCTTGGTCGACGGCGTCAGCCACTTGCGGAACCGCTCGCGCGACTCGGCCTCGGCGCGGAGCGCGCGCTGGAGCGCCTCGACGTGGTGCGGCAGCGCGGGCGAGTCGAGGAGCGGCTGGAGGAGGACGGCGGGCATGGCGGCGGAGGCGGCTCCGTCAGGATACGCGGCATCTCCTCGGTTCGTGCCCCACAACGCCGCTCCAGGTCGCCAGCTCTCAGCCCGCTCCGCGAGCGGGCCTAGCCCTCCGGCCCGAACCGCCACAGCGACGGCTCGGCGCGGACGGCCGCCAGCGTCTGCTGCACCTGCCGGTACGAGTCGAAGCTCGTCGGTTGCTCATCGGCGGTGACCCAGACGACGGTGAACGTTAGCGTCTCTCCGGCGCCGAGCGCGACAGGCCCCGCCGACAGCAGCTGGCGAACATCGAAGCCCTCGAACACGCCGTCTTCGTCGCGACCGTCGAGCCACCCGGTCGTCCGGGCGAACGGGTCGGTCGAGAACGCGAACCGGGACGGAGCGCCCGTGGTCGGGTCGATCATCGGGTCGCCCGCGTACGACAGGCCGTCCAAGGCGCGGACGACCTCCGTAGCAGAGGCCGGGCCTTGTCCGAACCCCTCGGGCTCCTGCCAAGTGTACCGGCGGAGGATCCGGTGGGAGAGGAGGGGGAGGTCGAGGAAGGTGTAGCCCGAGACCCACGTCGAGACGTACAACGAGCCGTCGCTCTCACGGAACGGCATCTGGTACACGTAGCTGAGGCCGGAGGCCGGGTCGAAGGCGACGGCGTCGTGGCTGTAGAACGGACCCGGGGCGCCCTCCGGTCGCGCGTAGAGCCCGGGCGACTCGGTGTCGGAGAAGGTCCCGACGCGGAGGTCGGTGATCGGGGCGGCGCCCTCGTTCGACACCTCGTAGCGGACGAACAGCGCCCCGTCGAGATCATCCCGTCGGTATCGGTACACGGCCATGTTCATCCGGAGGCCTTGGAGAGGGTCCGCGTGGCGGTTGGCCCACTGGCCGGAGAACGTCAGCGGGACGGAGCAGAATGAGCCCCAGAGCATTTGGTTGCCGTAGACGCGCGGGCTCCCGTCGGCCTCCGTCGGTGCGCCGAGCGCCCGAGGCCAGGCCTCGGTGTCGGTGTACGTCGTGTCCGAGTCGAGGGCGAACAGGCGGCCCTGGCCGTCGCCGCAGTCGGTTGTGAAGTTGCTCTCCCAGTACACGATGCTCGACCGGGTCGCGCCGTCCTGGACGCCGCCAAGCCAGACCCCAGATTGGTAGGCGGAGAACCGAGCGAAGCCGCCCGCCCCGACCTCCAACGGGGTCCCACCCTGCATCCCTGCGTCTGCCTTGAGTCCGAGCGTGAAGTCGCCGACCGCGACCTCAGCCAGTCGGGACTGCGCGCGGAGAGGGGCCGTCGGGATCTCCTCGTCCCCAGGCTCAAGACCCGGAGCGGCGTCGCACGCGCCGAGGAGGACGAGGCTGGCGATGGCGAGAAGGAGGCGGGATGTCATCAGGTGGAGTGAGGCGAGTGTCGCCGCGAGGACGATACGACTCTGCCTTGCGGCCGGCTCAGGGAGAACAGCCTGCCCTGTCCTACGCCGCCTCGGCCTCGGCCCCGACGAGCGCTCGCGCGGCGCGGACCAGCCCGTCCGGCCCGATCCCCACCTCGTCGTGGAGCTGGCGCTGGGTCCCGTGCTCGACGAACCGGTCCGGCAAGCCGAGCCGGACGACCCGGGTCCCGTCGAGCACGCCCGCGTCGGAGGCCCACTCGAGCACCGCCGAGCCGGCGCCCCCGTCGCGGACGCCGTCCTCGACCGTCACCACGCGGCTGTGCCGGCCGAACACCTCGGTCAGGAGCGCCGCGTCGAGCGGCTTCACGAACCGCAAGTCGTAGTGAGCGGCCTCGACGCCCTCCGCCGCCAGCCGCTCGCACGCCTCGACGGCGTACTGACCGATGGCCCCGTAGGTCACGAACGCGACGTCGCCGCCGTCCCGGACCTTCCGGCCCTTCCCGATCGGCAGCGCCTGGAACCCGTCGCGCAGCGCCATCCCCGTCGCGGCCCCGCGCGGGTAGCGGACGGCGAACGGGCCGTCGTGCTGGAGCGCCGTGAACAGCAGGTCGCGCAAGTCCTGCTCGTCGAGCGGCGCGGCCACGACCAGGTTCTGGACGGCCCGCATGTAGGCCACGTCGAGCGCCCCGTGGTGCGTCGGCCCGTCGGCGCCGGCGATCCCGGCCCGGTCCATGCAGAACACGACGGGCAGGTTCTGCAACGCCACGTCGTGGACGACGCCGTCGTAGGCCCGTTGCAAGAACGTCGAGTAGATGGCCGCGAACGGGCGCATCCCCTGGGTCGCGAGCCCGGCCGCGAAGACCACCGCGTGCATCTCGGCGATGCCGACGTCGAACGCCCGGTCCGGCATCGCCGCCATCATCTTGCCCAGGCTGGTCCCCGACGGCATGGCCGCCGTGATCCCGACGACGCGGTCGTCCTGCTCGGCCAGCTCGATCACGGCGTCGGCGAACACGTCCTGCCACTTGGGCGGCTTGGTCCCGTTGGCCGAGGGCGTCGCCAGGCTCTTGCCGGTCAGCTTGTCGAACGGGCTCGACTGAGCGTGCCATTTGACCTGGTCGGCCTCGGCCGGCGCGAACCCCTTGCCCTTGACCGTGAGCGTGTGGAGCAGGATCGGGCCCGGCAGCGCGCGGAGCTTCTTCAGCTTGAGCGCGAGGTCCTGGACGTCGTGGCCGTCGACGGGGCCGATGTAGCGGAAGCCGAGCGCCTCGAACAACATGCCGGGCGTCAAGACCGCCTTGAGCCCGTCCTCGACGCGCGACGCCAGCCGCTGGAGGTGGCCGCCGCCCAGCCCCTTCATCTTGTCGAACATCTCCCAGACCTCGCCCTTGAGCGCGTTCCACGACCCCGACGACGACACCCGCGCGAGGTACTCGTGGAGCGCGCCGACGTTGGGGTCGATCGAGATCCGGTTGTCGTTGAGGACCACCAACAGGTCGGCGTCCGAGGCGCCGGCGTTGTTCATCCCCTCGAAGGCGAGCCCGCCCGTCATCGACCCGTCGCCGATCACGGCGACCACCTTCTGGCCCGTCCCCATGAGGTCGCTGGCCGTGGCCATCCCGAGCGCGGCCGAGATCGACGTGCTCGCGTGGCCGACCCCGAACGTGTCGTACTCAGACTCGTCGCGCTTGGGGAAGCCGCTGAGCCCGCCGTAGGTCCGGTTCGTCGGGAAAGCGTCGCGGCGGCCGGTCAGGATCTTGTGCCCGTACGCCTGGTGGCCGACGTCCCACACCAGCTGGTCGTCGGGCGTCTCGTAGGCCCAGTGCAGCGCGACCGTCAGCTCGACGACGCCGAGCGACGCCCCGAAGTGGCCGCCGTGGACCGAGACGACGTCGACGATGAACTCGCGGAGCTCGTCGCAGAGCTGGGGCAGTCGCTCGACGGGCAGCGCCCGGACGTCGGCCGGCGAGTCGATCGTGGCCAGAAGGGGGCCGGGTGTGTGGGTCACCTGGGACATGGGCGAGGCGCGAAAGGGCCGAAGATACCGGGCCGCCGTGTGACCCCCGGCGCTCCCTCGCGGTTTCAGCGAGAGTTGAAAGGGGGCTCGCTTCGCTCCCCGCAAGCGGGACGGGCGCGAGAATGGGAATGGGGGAGCGGGCAGAGGCAAGGGCTACCGGAGTCGGTCCGCGAGCCCCATACGGACGCCATGCAGGGTGTCCCTCCACCGCCCACTAGAGCGATGCCCGGTTGCTCGTGGGCAGACCCCCACTCCTGCTGCCATCGCTCCGCTCCGTGCCGCAGGAGCGGTCCCCCTTCAAGGGGGACAGGTCGGCCGGCCGCTGAGCGGAGCGATGGCCGGCCGACCAGGGGGGCCGCTCACGAGCAACGTGTCACGGCACTAGGTCCACACCTCGGGAGACCGCCCCTCCGGGGGACAGCTCCTGATTCCCATCTCCTACTCACCGACCGAGGGGCCGGCGCTCCTACTGGAGGCGCGGGTTGCCACTCGGTGACGGGCTCGATGTCACTCGGCGTCCGAGTGACAAGAGGTCGCCGACCTCGGCCCTCACGACCCCGAGCCGGCCCAGCACGGCCTCCACGTGGTGCCGCGCCGTGTGGGCGCTGACCGACAGCGCCGCCGCGATCTCCTTGTTCGAGTACCGCTCGGCCAGGAGCAGCGCCACCTCGGACTGGCGCGGCGTGAGCCCGAGCCGCCCGGCGACCTCGCCCGGCGACGGCGCTCGCCTCGGCGGCGGCGGGACCCCGACGGCGACGACCAAGAGCGGGCGTGCCCCGGCGGTCGGGCTCGCCGACAACCGGTAGCGGCCGGCCGTCCCCGCGAACCCGGCCGTCCCCGCGGAGCCGGCGGCCCCGGCCGTCGCGGTCGGCGGCAGCGCCTCGGTCGCCAGGCGACGGACGCGGTCGAGGAGCGCCTCCCGGCGGGGCTCCCGGGCCAGGGCCTCCTCCAGCGCCCGCGACACGTGGACGAGCCGGCCGCCCGCGGAGAACACGGCGCACGGCCCGCCAGTGGCGTCGACGAGTCCCAGGAGGTCGCCCCGGACCCGGGCCATCTGGCGCAGGACCGCGACGCCGGCCACGAACGCCGGGCGGAGCCGGCGGGCGACCTCGACGTGGCGCGCGCCGAATGGCCGCCCCGGCGCCGACGAGTGGACGAGGAGTTGGACGGCGGGCTCCGGGGAGGGCTGGCGGCTGGCGGGGACGTAGATCGTGAGCGAGTCGTGGGCGTCGACCGACGGGAGGAACTCCCGGACGTACTCGGTCTCACACATCCGGTCGTAGTGCGGCCCATACCCCTCGCGCCGGGTAAAGACGCCGAGCCGCTCGGACCGCTCGTACAGCCCGATCTCCTGGAGGAGCGGGAGGTAGCTCGGGTACCGAGCGACATCGGCTGGCGAGTACGTCTCTGTGACGAAGTCGTCGACGCCGGTCCAATGGACAAACGCCTTGTCCGCTCCGACGGCTTCGACCGTCGCCCGCTGGACCGCCAGGCCCCACGCCGCGGTGGTCTCGAAGGCGAGCGGCGAGGCGAGCGTCCGGGCCGCGCGCGCGATCCGGTCCCGGTCGTCGGACGAGAGCGCGACGCTCATCCGGCCTGGGGAAGCGAGGGGCCCGGCGCGTCGGCGAGGCGGCCGAGCCACCGGCCGACGGCGCTCGCAAACGCGCCGGGCTCCTCCAGGAACGGGAAGTGCCCGCTCCGCTCGAACACGACGTGCTCGGCGCCGAGGCCCGCCGCCAGCTCGGCCGGCGCCTCGTCGGGCGGGCTCACCCAGTCGCGGCGGCCCGAGAGGACGAGGGCCGGGGCATTGATCTCCCCAAGGCAACTCCGCGGGTCGTACTCGGCGAGGAGCCCGTAGAACGACCGCCGGACGGCGCCGGCCCGGAACCGGACGCGGCCGGCGAAGGCGCCGAGGTCGTGGGCGTCGGGGTCGGCGACGTAGAGCGGGAGAAGCGCGGCCATCGCCGCAGCGAACTCGGCGTCGGTCTCGGGCGGGGCCGAGAGGGCGGCCCGGAGCGCCGGGCCCGTCTCGGGTGGGAGGTTGGGAAGACGAGCCTCGGCACGGGCGGCGGCGGCCCCGAGGTGGGCCGGTCGCGGGGGCGGCGCGCAGAGCACGAGCCCGGCCACGCGGTCCGGGAAGAGCCGGGCGACCTCGAGGGCGACCGCGGCCCCGTACGAGTGGCCGAACACGACGACGCAGCCGTGGCCGCCCGCCTCGGCGTCGAGCCGGTCGCGGACGTCCTCGACGCCCTCGGCCCACGTCTCGTTCGTGACCTCGGACCAGTCGTCGGGCTCGGGCGAGGCCCCGCACCCGAGGAGGTCGACGTAGGTCAGCCGGGCGCGCTCGGCGAGCGGGTCGAGCCAGGGGCGGAGCGTGGCGGAGTCCCACCCGAGCCCGCCGTGGAGGGCGAGGACGGCCGGGCCGCCGTGGCCGAGCGTGTCCGACGTCGAGAGAGACACGGAGTCTGGAGTGAGCCGCTAAAACGATTTGAAACCTAATGATAAGAAGGGGGACGCCGGCCGCGCAAGAAGATGGGCACTCTCTGCCCATGCGGCTGATCCGCGGCTCCGCTAGCCTGGGCTTTCGACGCCCGACCCGGGGCCCGGTGCGACGCCAGCTCGGGACGTCCTCGCAGCCGACCGACACGCAGAGCCATGACACGACCGCTTCTGAACCGTGCCCTCTCGCTCCTAGCCGTCGGGGCGCTGGCGGCGTTCGCGCCCGCGCGTGCTCAAGTGGCCACGTCCGACTCACTCGCGCTGGTGGCGCTCTACAACGCGACGAACGGACCGGAGTGGACCAACAGCGACGGGTGGCTCACCGGGCCTGTCAGCGTGTGGCACGGAGTCACATCCGGCGCCCCCTCGTCTGACTCCCCCAAGCGCGTCCTCCAGTTGAACCTCAACAACAACGGGCTGTCTGGACCGATCCCCGACGCGCTGGGCAACCTCTCTGAGTTGGGGCTCCTGTGGCTTTACGGCAACGCCCTGACGGGGCCGATCCCCGACGTGCTCGGCAACCTCTCCACGTTGGCGCTCTTGGACCTCAGCGAGAACGCACTGACGGGGCCGGTCCCCGCTTCGTTCGGCAACCTCTCCGAACTGAGTCACCTGGGCCTTGGGGGGAACAAGCTATCCGGGTCGATCCCCAGTGCGCTCGGCAACCTCTCCGCACTGAGGCGCCTGATCCTCGCCAACAACGAGCTGTCCGGCACGATCCCCGACGCGCTGGGCAACCTCCCGTCGCTGGAGTACCTGAGTCTCAGCAGCAACGCCCTGTCCGGGCCGATCCCGGCCGCACTCGGCGACCTCCCCGCGCTACGAGAGATGTGGCTCACGGGCAACGCGCTGACGGGGCCAATCCCGGCCTCGCTCGGCGACCTATCGACGCTGTGGCGTCTGTGGCTCAGCGGGAATGAGTTGTCGGGGCCGATCCCCGCCGCGCTGGGCAACCTCCCCGCGCTGACCGAACTGAGGCTGAACAACAACGCGCTGTCCGGGTCGATCCCCGACGCGCTCGGCAACCTCTCCGCCCTTCTGAGCTTGGACCTCACGGACAACGAGCTGTCCGGTCCGATCCCCGACACGCTTGGCGACCTCCACGAGCTAAGGGGCTTGTTCCTCAGCCGCAACGCCCTGACGGGCTCGATTCCCGATGCGCTAGGCGACCTCCCTTTGCTAGGAAACCTGCAGCTCAGTGAGAACGACCTGTCCGGACCGGTCCCCGTTGCGCTCGGTGGCCTCACCACTCTGAGGACCTTGTACCTCGCCGGCAACGCGCTGACGGGTCCGGTCCCTCTCAGCTATTTGAGTCTCGACTTGACATCGGCCCTTTTCGGTGCTGGCGTCTGCGTGCCCGACAACAGCCAGTTCGAGAACTGGATCGCATCGATCACAGTCACGGACCTGAGTTGGCCCGACGACATTTGCTCGGTCGCGCTCAGCGTGTCACCGGGCGCGCTCACGTTCGACGCGGTGTCCGTAGGGGCCGACTCGACCCGAACGGTCACCGTCTCGAACGGGGGAAGCACCCCCGTCGGCGGCAGCGTGTCGCTCTCCGAGACCGACGTGTTCTCCCTCACGTCGGGCGGCGGCGCGTTCACGCTCGCGTCCGGTCAGTCCCTCGCGGTCGACGTCACGTTCGCCGCCGTCGAGGTCGGCGACGCCGTCGCCACGCTCTCCATCGAGCACGACGCGGACGGCGTCGCAAGCCCCGTCGAGGTCGCACTGACGGGGACGGGGGTGGTCCGCCGCGAGCTGGCGGTCTCGGCCGACTCGCTCGGGTTCGGCGAGGTCCCGCCCGGCGACGAGGCCTCCCAGTACGTCACGGTCACGAACGTCGGCGACGTCGCCACGGGCGGGCTGGTGGCCGTCACCGGCGACGCCCCGTTCTCGATCACGGACGGCGCCGGCGGGTTCGACCTCGAACCCGGGGAGTACCACACGATCACGGTCACGTTCGCGCCCCCGGACGTGCTCGCCTACGAGGGCGTGCTCCAGATCGACCACGAGGCCGACGACCCCGAGACTCCCGTCGTCATCCCCCTGACCGGCGGCCTGGGCGAGCCGCAGATCGCCGGAGTGATCCGGGACACCCGTCTGCTCCGCTCGCAGGGGCTGCTTCAACGACAGCCTCTCTTCAGTGCCGCAATCGAGTTTTTCGAGGGAGGCTACGGGGGGAGCTCCGCAGGCACGTCTGGGAGCGGAGACGGCGGCGTCTTCAAATGGTCCGATGCGGAACTGACGGACTACACGGTCGCGGCATCGTGGACGCTCTCGAACGGGGAGGACCTCGTCCGCTACAGCGAGGGCCACGAGCCGTGGGTCGAGGGCGCGACGCCCGACAGCGTCCGGATCGACCTCCCGGTCGGCCTCTTCAACCGCCAGCTCGAACTGGCGGACGCGCTCGCGAAGCCGGAGATCGACGGCCTCTCCCCCGTGCCCCTTGACCTCGGCCCCCTCCTCCGCCTCAACGTCACCGGCTACGACGCGGAGTCGATTCGGACACTCGTGGACGACTGGGCCGTGATGCCCAACGGCGAGTCGGCGCGGGACGAGTCCGTCGCGCGGCTCCAGATGGCCGAGGAGGCTCTGCTGACCGGCCTCAGTGACAGCCGGGACGTCACGAACGAGATGGCCGAAGCCCTCGTCGTCGCCAGTACGGCCCTGTTCGCTGCCACCACCGCGGCCAAGAACAAATCGGCACGGACCAACGACCAGATCCTCGACGCACTCATGGCCAATGCCTTGGATGAGTTGAGAAGCTTCGTGTATGAGAAGACGATCTTCGCCGCCCTTGAAGCGATCGCCGAAGGCACCAAATGGGCATCTACCGTAGACGTAATGCGGCCCGTCATTCTCAAGGCGCTCGTGGCGAGGCACCGGGGCGGGGCGTTCGAAGCGGCTACGGGCACGGCGGTCGACGAGGTGATCACGGGCATCTCGACCTTCGTCGCGGACCGGGTCTTGCTCAGCAGCCTCATCACTCGAACCCAGGGCGACCTGGAGAACGCCATCGCCCTGGCCTATGGGAACGCCGAGGGGGAGTTGGTCGCCGCACGAGACGCCGTCGACGACGGGCTCAACGAGATCCGCACTCGGAACCAGGCGGCGGTCGCCGCTTCGTCCTCACTGCGTGAGGCGGCCTCGGCCTACGGGTTCTTTGCCGAGCTCTTCGACCCCGTTCCCGCTAGGGGCATCCTCGCCTTGCTCAAGGTGTTCCGCGCGCTCGAATGGGGGGGCACCGGAGCCTCGGTGGCCGTCTCCGCCCGGCGGATGAATCAGCTCCGCAGCGTGGACTTCCGCACGCTCCTCGAACGCCCGTTCCGTCCGGGGGCGCCGTTCCCGGACGCCGCCGACGCGCCCGCGGCCGTGGCCTCGCGGGCGTCCGGTCACATCCACTCGCGTTGGGTCCTGCCCGTCCCCCCTTCGGTGGACGCCTACCGAGATCTCGTGGCCGAGGCCGTGGGCCACGTCGAGTCCGGGGACCGCGAGGCCAGCGCCGAGGCGGCCGTGTCTCTCCTCCAGGCCGAGCGCCAGCTCGTCGATGGCCTGTTCGTCGCCGCGCTCCCCGGCTACGCCGCCGCCCCCAACGCCGAGGCGGCGGCGGTTCAGGGATCGGCCGGCGCGCTGATGGAGAGCGGGCTCCAGTCTGTGTTCGCCCGCCTCGGTCTCGCCGTAGCCCTTCTCGGCCACGCCGACGGGTCGGTCACGGCGGAGGAGGTCCGGGAGCAGGCCGGCGACGTCGAAGCCTCCCTCACGGACGTGCTCGACGACACGGCCGGTCTCTTGGACGCGGTCGAGGGAGCCGAGGCGGCCCCCTACGTCTATGCCTCCTCCGACCCCTCCGTGCTCGACGACGGCGCCACGGTCGAGGTCCGGGCGACGGTCGCGAATGGCGGCGGCGGCCCCGCCGAGGACGTCGCGGTCCAGTTCACGTTCGACGGCGACGTGCTCACGCTCGTGAGCGGCCCCGAGGCCGTGGAGGTGGGGACGCTCGCGCCCGGCCAAGCCCGCGAGCTCGCGTGGACCCTCCAGGTCGCCGAGCCCGACTCCGCTTCCGCATCGTACGACGTCGGGGTCACGTCGTCGAACGCGAGGGCCACTGGGAGCGGTGGGACCGTCGAGCTGGTCCGGGGGCGCGCGACGCCCGTGTCGTCGTCGCCGCGTCCTGGGAGCACGGACCTGGTCGGTGCCGTCCCCAACCCGTCCCTGGGAGTCGCGCGGGTCCGCTTCTCGTTGGCCGCGCCCGCCGACGTCCGGATCGAGGCGTACGACGTCACGGGACGCCGGCTCGGGGTCCTGGCGGACGGCCCCCACGAGGCCGGCGCCCACGAGGTGCGGTGGAACGCCGACGGACTCTCCCCCGGCGTCTACCTCCTCCGGATGCGGACGGGCGCGGAGGTCTTCACACGCCCCGCTACAATCGTCCGCTGATAGGGGAGGGCAGGCGCTCTGGACGTGGCTGGAGCCCTCGCTCGCACCGGCGCTGACGCCGGGCGCCTACGTGCTCCGCCTCGTCGCGGGGCGCCAGCGGGTCGCCCGTCGAATCACCGTCGCCCGGTAACTCCTCTCGATGCCGAGGTTTCGCCCCCTGTCTGCACCTGTTCGTTTCTGCAATGCTCCGTACGCTCCTCGCCCTCGCCCTCGTGTCTGGAGCCGCGGCCCAGCCGGTGGCGCTCCAGTTTTCCCGCGTCGACGCCGACGGCGTCCGTCCGGCTCTCGCCCTGTCCGGATACGACCTCGTGAGGGTCCCGCCGCAGGACGTGGTCGGGGTGGCCCCCCACTCGTCGGGCGGGTTGGTGCTGGACGTGCCGCGCCTCGGCACGGTCGCGATGCGGAAGACGGCCGTCCTGACCGACGGCGCCGTCGTCGTGGCCGGCAGGCCGGGAGGCGACGTCCCCGTCCGGCTCGAGGTGGCGACGTTCGCGAGCCCCGACGCCCGGTCGACGGCCACCGTGGCGCCGGGCGGCGTGTACGGCCGGTTCGAGACGGACGACCACACTTACACGCTCGCCCCGCTGGCAGAGGCCGGCCCGGGGGCCCACGTGCTCTACCGCGCCGACGCCCTCCTCGCGCCACCCCCCCAGTGTGGGGTCGAGACAGGTCCCCCTGTCCAGAGCGGATCGCGACAACAGGCGGCCCCCGACCTCTATGACCTCCACCGGTCTCGCCTCCTCGACGGCGAGCCGGGCACGCCGCCAGAGCGACGCAGCACCCCGGCTCAGCCGACCGGGCCGCCCTCCCAGGCGTTCCTCGACCGGGTCGGCGCCCAGATGGCCGGGGGCGCCATCGACTCGGTCGAGGTCGCCGTCGCGCTCGAGGGCGACTACGAGATGTTCCAGGAGTTCGGGTCCGTCGAGGCCGCGGCCGAGTGGATGGTCGCGCAGGTCGCCGCGGCGTCGTCCATCTTCGAGCGGGACGCCGGCACCCGGCTGGTCGTCCCGTACGTCCGCGTGTGGAGCGACGAGAACGACCCGTACGGCCCGGAGACCGACAACGGCGGTCTGTTTGACTCGTTCCGAGACTACTGGCGGGACCACATGGGCCACGTCGACCGGACGCTCGCCCACTACTTCTCTCCCAAGCGTCCGCCGAGCTTCGACGGGATCGCGTTTCGTGACGGTCTGTGCTCGGAGGACTTCGGGTACGGGTTCACGGGCCGCGTGAGTCCAGAGTCAGACCGGGTCCGACTGTTTAGCCACGAGCTCGGCCACAACTTCGGGTCCCCCCACACGCACTCGTGCTTCTGGCCCGACGGCCCCATCGACTACTGCGTGTCCGTCGAGGGCAACTGCTACGCGGAGCCGAGGGTCGCGTCAGAAGGGACGATCATGAGCTACTGCAGGACGCGACGGCTGGAGCTCCACCCGACGGTCCGCGACTACATCCGGTCGCGTGTGGAGGTCGCCGCGTGCGCGCCCTCGTATGTTCGCCAGCCGCTGGCGGCGTCAGACGTCGCGGCGCTCGACGACCTGTACGCGACCACGGGGGGAGGCGCGTGGGTCGAGCGGGACGGGTGGTCCGAAGGGGGCGACGTGGACCGGTTCGGCGTCGCGGTTCGGAATGGGAACGTGCTCGCCATCCGTCTTCCCAGCAACGGCCTAAACGGGTCGGTCCCGGCGTCGCTCTCGGAGCTCACGTCGGTCCGCGAGCTGGACCTCTCGCGCAACGAGCTCACCGGTCCGCTCCCGACGCTCGACGGCATGACCGGCCTCCGACAGCTCGACCTGTCGTACAACGGGTTCACAGGCCCTCTCCCCTCCGTCGAGGGGTCCGCCGAGTCGATCGAAGTCGTGGACCTCTTCTGGAACTCGTTCACGGGCTCCATCCCCGCCAGCTACACCCGGGCGCGCAACCTTCGGTACCTGGAGCTCTCGTTGAACGACTTGTCGGGCGGCGTCCCAACGGAGCTCGTCGAGCTCCCTCGACTGGTGAGCCTCTTCCTGTCCCATACCTCCATCGGGGGGGAGTTCCCGACGCCCCGTGACGTGTCGGCCGTTCAATACCTCAGACTCGGAGGTGCGGCACTGACGGGGCCCTTCCCGACCGACCTCTCCGGCTACCCGGAGCTCGGCGGTCTGGCTCTATCGGACAACGGCTTCGACCCCGGGCCTCTCCCGGAATCGTTCCGGTCCGAGTCGGTCTTTTCCCTGCGCGTGGACAGGACGTCGCGGACCGGCCCTTTCCCCGACCTCACAGACTCGTTTCCGGTTCTGTCGGACTTGCATGCGGGAGAGAACGACTTCGACCCCGGCCCGATCCCCGAGTGGCTCCGATGGGCGAGAGGGTCATCGGACCCCTACCCCTGGTACGCCCTCGCGATCGAGGGCACGAACCGGACGGGACCGATCCCCGAGTGGCTCGGCGCGTTGCCAACCCTCCGTTGGCTCAACCTCGGCAAGAATGATCTGGAAGGGCCGCTCCCGGACGAGATCGCCGACGCGACTAACCTCTCGACCCTCTACGTGTACCGAAACCCACGGCTCTCCGGCCCGCTCCCGATCGACCTGACCCGACTAAACCTGCGGTTTCTCAACTACCGCGACACCAACCTCTGCGTCCCCGACGACGAGGCGTTCCATGCGTGGCTCGACGGACTCCAGTCTCACTGGGGCAGCGACCTCTCCTGCATGGGCGTCCCATCGGACGACGGCCCCGATGCCGCCGACGCCGTCTCGCTCCCGGCGCCGAACCCGGCCGCGCGAACCGCGACGCTCACAGTCACGGCGTCGCAGCCACAAGATCTGCGAGTCGAGGTGTACGACTCGATCGGCCGCCGGGTGTCCGGGTGGACCGAGCCCGTCACGGCTGGAGTCGCGCACGAGGTCCGGATCGACACGTCCTTGCTCCCGTCGGGCACGTACCTGGTCCGGGTCGCGGGCGACACCCTTCGCCGGACCCGTACCCTCACGGTCACTCGCTGACGAGCGCGTTGGCCCCTCGTGGGGAAGGGGCGGGCTGAGGCGGCGCGACGTCGTGTTCCCCGAGGCCTCACCCTGGGGCGTCGGGTTTGTCGAGGGCATCGACGAGGGGCGCGGGATCAAGCCAGGTCGGAGCCGGCATGTCACGATGGTCCCCTGCGCCGAGGCCGTCCTCCGCGACCTTACGAAGCGACCCGCCGGACGGACCGTGACGACGAGCACGGGTTGGAGGGGCGACCGGCCGTCTCCCCGTGAGCCCGACCACGCTCTCCCATACCTTCCGGACGTGCCGCGAGCTTGCCGACCTCCCCTCGGGCCCATCCCACGGGCTCAGGCGTTCATTTGCCGTCAACCTCCTTCTCCGCGGGGCCTCTCTCGTCCAGGTCCGCGACGAGCTCGGCCACGCCTCGGTCAAGACGACCGAACGGTACCTCGCGCTGCTCCCAGCCGAGCGGGCCCGCGCCACCTCCCGCCTGTTTGGGAAGGGTTCCAAAGACCTTCCAAACGATCTACGAATGGGTACGAGCGGATACGAAGCCGTACCGGCCCCCAGACGCCCGAATCGCGATCCATGTCCCCAAAACGACCGTCCGGCCGCCCCGTCCGCGTCTTGTTCGTCTGTCTCGGCAACATCTGCCGGAGCCCGTTGGCCGAGGGCCTGTTCCAGCAGAAGGTGACCGAGGCCGGCCTCGACGCCGAAGTCGAGGTCGACTCGGCCGGGACCGGCGGGTGGCACGTCGGCGCGCCACCGGACCGGCGGATGACGGCGACGGCCGCCCAGCGCGGGACCGACCTCTCGCGCCTCCAGGCCCGCCAGCTCGACCGCGCCGACCTCGACGAGTACGACCACGTGTTCGTGATGGACAAGGCGAACCTCCACGACACCCTAGCGCTCGACCCCGACGGCGACCACGGCACGCGCGTCCGCCTCTTCCGCGAGTTCGACCCCGAGCCGGGCGACTACCAGGTGCCCGACCCGTACTACGGCGGGCCCGAGGGCTTCGACCGGGTCTTCGACATCGCCGACCGGACGACCACGGCGATCTTGCGCCGCCTGGCCGGCGTCTACGGCTGGGACGTCCCCGGAGGTCAGTGATCCGTGCGTCAGCGCGTCGGTGGGTCAGTGGGGAAGGCATGACGTGGGGAGAGATCCTGCCCTCGGTGTGGACAACTCTCGCGCCCGCGGCTTGACAACGCCACGACGATCTCGCTGACTTCCGCCTTCCGCCTTGAAGTACCCGCTCACGCTGTCGTTCAAGATCTTGGCGGTCGCGCCCCAGGTCCGGGTCACCGACGCCGACGGCGCGCCGGTCCTGTTCGTCCACCAGAAGGCGTTCAAGCTCAAGGAGGCCGTGACGGTCTACCGCGACGAGACCAAGCAGACGGCGCTCTACACCATCGCCGCCGACCGCGTCCTCGACTTCAACGCGGTCTACCGGATCCGCGACGGGCTGGGGCGCGAGGTCGGCGCGCTGGCGCGGCGGGGGCGGCGGTCGCTCTGGCGGGCCCGCTACGACATCTTGGACGTCGAGGGCCGAGCGGTATTCCGGGTCCACGAGGACGACGTCTGGAAGAAAGTGATCGACTCGTTCCTGGGCCAGTTCGGCATCGCGGGCGCGGTCGTCGGGTACTACGTCAACCCGAGCTACACCGTCGAGGCCGACGACCGGGCGACGCCCGAGCGCGAGGGCACCCCGGTGATGACGCTGGCCAAGGAGCCGGCCGTGTGGGAGGGCCAGTTCACGCTCGACCGGGCCGGCGACTTGATGATGGAACACGAGGAGCTGGTCGTGGTCGCGCTCCTGATGATGGTCCTGCGCGAGCGGGGACGTGGTTAGTGCAACGTCAACAGAATCCTGTCGAGTCGTGCTCGGTGTTGCGTATCGCGTGTTGCGTGTCCCGATCTGAAGTACGCAACACGCAACACGACCGCGCGGACCCGTCACCGTTGGCTTGAAGCTGCACCAGTGCTCTGTCACAGAGTCTTTGACGGGTGGGGTGGCCCCTCGGTCGCCGCTGATGCGTGACCCGTGATGCGTGACTCGCCCGACCGGGGTCACGGATCACGCATCACGTATCCGCCCCCGCACGGACCCGTCAGACAAGCTGTGACGCTCCGCTCGGCGGGAGCGCTGGCGTCGGTCCGTCGGGCGTGGCCTGAAGACCGGGAGAGCCGGACACCAGGCGCGGCCGGCGCGTAGGCCGGGCTCTCGCCCCCATCCCATGTCCGCTTCCGTCCTGCTGCTCGACCTCGACGGCACCCTCGTCGACTCGAACGCCGCGCACGCGCGCGCCTTCGCCCGCGCCGCCGCCGAGTTCGGCATCCCCATCGCCCGGGACCGGTTCGACCGCGTCATCGGCAAGGGCGCCGACCACGTCGTGCCGGACGTGTTCGGGACGTCGTTCGAGCGCGACCGCGGCGATGCCTTCCGCGACGCGCTGGGCCGCCACTTCCACCAGATCGCC
This sequence comes from Rubrivirga sp., assembly GCF_965213695.1. GTDB lineage: Bacteria > Bacteroidota > Rhodothermia > Rhodothermales > Rubricoccaceae > Rubrivirga. The sequence goes on from NZ_OZ243912.1 coordinate 1,341,329, forward strand.
CGCGAGGAGTCGCTCGCGGTGTTCGACGGCGCCGAGCGGCTCGCCGAGGCCGCCCGCCGGCGGGGCCTCTCAGTCGCCCTGGCCACCTCGTCCTCCGAGGACGACCTCGACGCCTTGTTCGCCTCGGCCGGCGTCGACTTCCGCGACCGGGTCGACTACGTCACCACCTCGTCGGACGTGGACGGCAGCAAGCCCGAGCCGGACCTGGTGCGCGTCGTGGCCGAGCACTTCGGCGTGCCGGCGGCCGGCTGTGTGTTGGTCGGCGACACGGTCTACGACGGACAGGCGGCACGGCGGGGCGGGGCCGCCTTCGTCGGCGTGACGACGTGGACGTGGTCCCAAGAAGACCTGGAGGGCGCGGGCGCCCGCGCGGTCTACCCGTCCGTCGCCGCGCTGGCGGACGACTTCGACGCGGCGCTCGACGCCGCCCAGCCCGGCCAAGCCGCGCTCACGGCCGACGCCGCCGACGCGCTCATGGCGGAGGCGCTCGACCAGGCCCGCGCGGCGCTCGACGCGGGCGACGCGCCCATCGGCGCCGTCATCGGCCGGGCGGACGGGACCGTACTCGCGCGGGGCCGCAATCGGGCCACGACCGCCGGCGACCGCTTGCGCCACGCCGAGACCGACGCGCTCCACACCCTGATGGCCGGGCCGGGCGCCGACGACGGCCTGGTGCTGGCGACCACGCTCGAGCCGTGCAGCATGTGCTTGGGCGCCATGACCGAGGCCGGCATCCACGCCACGATCTACGCCCTGGAGGCGCCGCCGAATGGGGCCCGCGGCGCGCTGGACCCGCTGCCCGGTCGCCGCCAGCCCCTCGTTGCGGCGTGGGATCGCGGGCACCGATCCGCCTCGCTCGACCTCGTCCGCCAGGGCGCCCGGGCGCAGGGCGGGTTTATGCAGCGCCTGCTCGACGCGATCCGTGACCAGTAGCCTTCCCGAGACCGTCCGACAGCGGATCGAGGCCGAGGTCGGTGCGGTCGCGTCCGTGACGCCGGTCGGCGGGGGCGACGTGTCGCGCGCGGCGCGGGTCGAGACGGCGGCCGGTCCGGTGTTCGCCAAGTGGGGCGAGGGCGCGGCCGGCCGGACCTACGCCGCCGAGGCCGAGGGGCTGGCGGCCCTGGCGGACGCGGCCGGGCCCGACCTGACGGTCCCCGCTCCGCTCGCGGTCCGCGAGTCCGACGGCGACGGGCCTGGCGTCCTCGTCCTGCCCTGGATCGAGCGCGGGCGCCCAACGTCGGCCGACTGGCGGCGGTTCGGGGCGGCGCTCGCGGCGCTCCACCGCGCCCCCGCGCCCGGCGACGGCTACGGCTGGGACGCCGACAACTGGATCGGGAGCAAGCCGCAGCGGAACGGGTGGCGGGCCTCGTGGCCGGCCTTCTTCGGCGAGCGGCGGTTGCGAGCGCAGGCCGAGACGGTCCGCCAGCGGGGCGCGTGGGACGCGGCGTGGGACGGCCCGCTCGATCGGATGATCGAACGGCTGGGCGAGCTTCTTCCCGAGACGCCGCCGCGGTCGCTGCTCCACGGCGACCTGTGGGCCGGCAACGCGCTCCCCACCGCCGACGGCCGGTTGGCTGCGCCGTCGCCCGTGGCGTTCGCGATCATCGACCCGGCCGTGTCGGTCGGCCACCGCGAGGCGGACCTGGCCATGACCGAGCTGTTCGGCGGGTTCTCCGATGCGTTCTACGACGGCTACCGCCAGGCGTGGCCGCTCGACGGCCCGGCCGGATACGCCGACCGCCGCGAGGTCTACAACCTGTTCCACCTCATCGACCACCTGACGCACGGGCCGGGCTACCGCGCGCCGGTCGAGCGGACGTTGCGGCGGTTCGGGTGAGAGGAAATCCGGTGTGATCGCCGAAGGGCCTCGCCGTCGGCGTTGTGGCGCGCGAAGTTGCCCGGCCCCATCGTCCCTCCCCGTGCGCGTTCTCTCCGCGGCCCTCCTCGGCCTCCTCGTCTCCGCGTCCGCCCTCGGGCAGACCGTCCTGTTCCCCGGCGTCCAGGGCCCCGCCCTGCTCGACTCCATCCGCGCGAGCTACGCGCCGGCCCAGACACTGGGCTACGGCCCGGCCCGAGATCAGCTCTACACCTACAACCAGCAGGCCGACGGCGCGCTGTGCGGCGTCTACACTGGGTTCTGCGTCCAACTCTCGCCCAACGCCGACCCGTCGCAACACGCCTTTGCAAAGGGGATCAACGCCGAGCACACGTGGCCCCAGTCCTTCGGCGCCGACACCAACCAGCCCCAGGGCTCGGACATGCACAACCTGTTCCCGTCGCGCGAGGACGTCAACGCGGCCCGGGGGAACGACCCGTTCGGCGAGATCCCGGACGCCCAGACCCAGCGGTGGTACCGCGGCTCGGCCCAGCAGTCGGCCATCCCGACGACCGACCTCGACGAGTGGAGCGAGGACCGGCCCGACCGCTTCGAGCCGCGCCACGACCACAAGGGCAACGCGGCCCGCGCCGTGTTTTACTTCTACGCGATCTACCCAGGGCCCATCACCTCGACCGGCGACGCCTTCTTCGCCCAGATGCTCGACGACCTCCTGACGTGGAACGAGACCGACGCCGTCGACGACCGCGAGGCCGCGCGGAGCGAGTGGATCGCCTCGAAGCAGGGGACGCCCAACCCGTTCGTCGTCGACCCGTCGCTGGCGCGGCGGGCCTACGCGCCGTCGTCGGTGGCCGCCGAGGACGGGCCGGCCGGCCTCGGCCTGGCCGTCTTCCCCAACCCGACGGCCGGCCGCGTGGTGGTCGAGGGCGCCGGGCTGCGGGGGGCCGAGGTCGAGGTGCTCGACGTCGTCGGCCGGCGGGTGGCCTGGGCGCGCGCGGCGGCGGACCGGTACACGGTCGACCTGAGCGCCGCGCCGCCCGGCGTCTACGTTGTCCGCGTGACGGTCGGGGGCGCCGTGGCCGTCCGTCGGGTCGTGGTGGCGCGGTAGATTCCCGGAGGCCGGACACGGGAACGCCCGGGCGAGCGTTCCGTTTCTCCGGCCGCGGAGTCCCTGGCGCACGCTCCGCGCTCCTCTCCCGTTGAGAACGGACCCCGCCGATCCCCGGCGTCCCCGCGCGACCCCGACGACACGTGCCCGGCGCGCGGAGGGTCCCGCATCCCGTCGCTCCGTCCCATGACTGGACCTCGCTTTTTCCGACAGACGAGCGCCTTCCGACGGTGGGCCGGTGTCGCCGGCGCCTGCGCGCTGATCGCCCTGGGCGCGGCCCAGCTCGGGCTGGCAGGCTCCCGCGCCGACCCGCTGGAGCGCGCCCACGTCGACCGGCCGGAGCCCGCCCGGGCCGACCTGTCGCCGGTCGGGCTCGACCTCGTCGGGCCGCTCATGAAGGACGGCCGGTGGGTCTGGCTCGGCGACAGCTTCGCCGTTCCGACCCCGCTGCGGGTCCCATTCGCGGCGCTCCGGACGTGGCCGCTCGACCGGGTCGCCGCGGTCGCCACGGGGTCGCAGTCCACGTTGACCCGGCTGGTCCCGGCGGGCCCGGCGGCCCGTGTCGTGTGGGACGAGAACAACTACGTGCTCGCGTCTGGCACGTCGCTCGAGTCGACGCTGGGCCTCCCGCTCTTCCGGCTCCTCGAATGGAACCTGCCCCAGGGGACCCGCTCGCTCGGCTCGATAGACCTCCAGGTCCCCCTGCTCACCGACGGCAACGCCGGGGCCGAGGGCCGAGTGTTCGACGGCGGGGCCACGGTCCGGCCGCTCCTCTACGCCCAGCCCGGCGCGACGGCCCGGGGCACCCTGCGGCTGGCCGGCTCGGACGCGGCCTCGACCCCGCTCCCGACGAGCGGGTTCGCGCTCGGCGCCCCGACCTCGGTCGACGACGACGGGGGCACGGTCTCGGTGAGCGCGACCCTCACGGCGCCCGGCTTCGTCCACATGGCGGGGACGGTGCTGGCCGGAGCGCCGGGCCCGGGCCACTACGCCCAGTTCCTCGCCGACCGGTCGTGGAGCTACTGGGGGTTCGGGTCCGATGCCGACCCGGCCCCGCCGGACTCGGTCAAGCGGTTCCGGACGGCCGACCTCGCGGGCTACCTCGCCGCGACGACGCTCGACCCGGACCAGCCGTCGGTCGCCGCGATCTACCTCGCCCAGGAACGCGCGTCGGTGGAGGACCAGCGCGACGTGTTCCAGCGAGTCGTCGGGCAGACCCGCGACGCCTTCGCCGCCGCCGGCCTCGCGCCCCCGGTGATCCTCCTCGTTCACCCCCACGCCATCCAGAACCTGTCGATCACGACGGCCGAGGAGAACGAGCGGTCCGGGATCGCCATGCGTGAGGTGGCCCTGGCCAACCCCGACGTCGCGTTCGTCTCGATCTACGACGCCACCGACGGGGTCCTCTTCGACGGCAGCGCGGAGGCCCGGGCGTGGCTCGCGGACAACGGGTGGGCCGAGCTCTCGTTCGGGACCCACCGCGCGGGCGCCGACGGGCCGATCCGTCTCCTCAGCCGGTACGGCGCCAACCTCCTCACGGGGGGGCTCCACCCGGACGAGGAGGGCGCCCTGTTCTTCTCGGCCGTCCTGGGCGACGTCCTGGCTCGGGGGATCGTGGCCACCGAGCCGGGCCCGTCGCCGACGGTGGTGCCCCTCGCGCCCAACCCGGCGCGCGTGCGTGCGCGCGTGACGGGCGCCCGCCCCGGCGCGCCGATCTACGACGTCCGCGGCCGGCTCGTCGGCCACGCCCGGGCCGACGGCTCCTTCGACGCGCCCCACGCGGCCGGCGTCTACCTCGTCGGGCGCGCGCGGCTGGTGGTCCAGTAGCTCGGGGCCGCCCCCGTGGAGCCGCACGTCCGACTGGCTACGCCCGGCGACGAGCCGTTCCTCTGGACGGCGCTCTACCACGCCCTCCACGTCCCGCCCGGGGCCGAGCCGTTCCCGGCCGAGGCCGTCCGCCGGCCCGAGATCGCCCGCTACGTCGCCGGCTGGATGGGGCGGCCGGGCGACCTCGGTGTCGTCGCCGAGGTGGGCGGCGTGCCGGTCGGGGCCGCGTGGCTCCGCCGCTGGCCGGCCAGCGACCGGGGGTTCGGGTTCGTCGACCAAGCGACGCCGGAGCTGTCGATGGCGCTCCTGCCGGGGCACCGTGGGCGCGGCGTCGGGACTACGGTGCTCCGTCGCCTGCTGGCGGAGGCTCGGCGCGAGTCCGACGCCGTGAGCCTGAGCGTGTCCGAGTCGAACCCGGCACTCCAGCTCTACAGGCGGCTCGGGTTCGTCGTCGTCGGGGAGTCGAAGGGCGGCTCGGTCACGATGCGGAAGGCCCTCACGTCCTGATCGCTCCGGTCGCGTCCCCGCGCGGTCACGCCAGCGCCGCCAGGTCGAACGCTTCCAGCGTGTCGAGCACCACGTCGGCCTCGCGCAAGTCGTCGGCCGAGTAGCGGCCCGTGGCGACCGCGACGGCCGTCGCGCCGACGGCCCGGGCGCAGGCGATGTCGCGCGGCGTGTCGCCGATGACGACGAGTTGGTCCGGCGTCACCTCGCGGCCGTAGCGCTCCGAGGCCCGGCGCGCGGCGACGGCCGGGAGCGCGTTCCGGTCGGCGTCGTCGCTGCCGAAGGCGCCGAACGGGAGCTCGTCGCGGCCCAGCCCGATCTGCTCGATCTTGAGGTAGGCCAGCGGCTCCAGGTTGCCCGTCAGCATCCCCATCTCGGTCTCCGTCTCGGCCAGCCGACGGACGAGGGCGACGGCGCCGGGCAGGCCCTCGACGGTCGCTTGGGGCAGGTTCGTCTCCATCTCGCTCCGGTAGAGCTCGCCGAGCGCGTCGGCCTGGTCGGGCGAGACGTCGAGGCCGCACCGCTGGCCCGCCTCCAACACCTCGCGGAAGATCTGGCGGTCGGTCTTGCCCGAGAACTCGACGTCGGAAAAGTCGAACGTGTCGCCGGCCAGCGCGTCGAGCGCCGCGGTCACCGACCGCCGGCCGACCCCGTGCGACTGGAGCAGCGTGCCGTCGATGTCGAAGAGGAGAACGGGCATGGAGTGGGGGAGGGGGGAGCCCCGCTACGCGGTCGCGGCGGTGGGGAGCCTGCGAGACCAGATCTTCGACGGAACGCAACAGGCGGCGTCTGGCACGAAGCGTGTTCGCTTTAGACTTTCTCCCCTCAGCGTCACCCGATCTCGGCTCATGTTCGACTCGTACCAGGACATCTTCAACCAGCGCGGCGTGGCCTACCACCAGGCGATGCTCCGCTACCCCGAGGCCCGGCGGCACGAGTTCGCGCTCGTCCTCGACGCCGCCCGCCTCTGTCCGGGGGACGTCGTCGTCGACATGCCGTCGGGCGGGGGGTACCTGCGTGACTGGATCGGCACGGAGGGTGTCGAGGTCGTCGCCATCGAGACCACCCAGGCGTTCTACGACCAGTGCCCCGAGCGGCCGGGCCTCCAGCGCCGCCTCAGCCCGCTCGACCAGACCGGGCTCCCCGACGCCTCCGCCGACGTCGTGATCAGCCTGGCCGGGCTCCACCACGTCGACGACAAGGCTGGCGTCTTCGCCGAGGTCCACCGGATCCTCCAGCCCGGCGGCCGGTTCGTCGCGGCCGACGTCCGGGCGGGGTCCCGGGTCGAGGGGTTCCTCGACACGTTCGTCGACGCGCACAACTCGATGGGCCACACCGGCACGTTCGTCGACGACGGGTTCCGGGCGGCGCTCGCCGGGGCCGGGTTCGAGGTCGCTCGAGACGAGACGGCCGCCTACCCCTGGGTGTTCGGCTCGGCCGACGAGATGGTCGACTGCTGCACGCTGATGTTCGGGCTCGACCGGGCGACGCCGGACCACGTCCGCAGCGGCATCGCCGAGTGGCTCGGGTCCACCGAGGCCGACGGGTGCGAGATGAACTGGGAGCTCCAGATCCTGGTCGCGTCCCGGCCGGCCGGCTGAATCTCACGGGCGGACGGCGTCCCGGATCGCGCGCGCGCGCGTCCGCACGCCCGCCTTCATCCGGAGCTGGCGGAGCCGGCTCCGGGCGAGCAGCCAGCGGACGGCGAGCCGGACCGACCGGTCGGGGTTGTCCCGCCCGAGGTCGGCCCAAATCCCCCACAGGGAGGGGACGACGTCCTGGAGTCCGTGGACGCGCTTCGCCAGCGGGACCGAGGTGTCGAACCGCGCGAACCGGTCGAGGTCGCCAGAGTTGGCGAGCGACATCATCGTCCGGACGCACTTCTCGCATCGGGAGCAGTTCCCGCCAGGCGGCGCCCCGGGCATCCAACAGACCCGGAGGTGGGCCTGCACGGCGGGCTCGCCGATGATGGCGGCGACCTTGGCACTGCGGATCGGGGCGTCGCCGTGGACGAACTCGATCCGGCCCGGGAGCGACCACAGCGGGTCGAGATCCCAGTGGGTGCCGTAGGGCGTGCCGTAGACGTAGCCGTAGCTCGACGGGATCGTCATGACGTCGATGGCCGACGAGTACACCAGGCCGCCGGCGGCGAGCGCGCCGCCCTGGGTGTGGGTCCCGAACTGGAGCCCGTCGAGCTGGGGGAACGACCGGAGGTTCGAGCGGAGCGACAGGAGGCCGATCCCGAACTCGTCGGCCACCTCGCCCAGCAGCTCGCGGACCGCCGCCCAGTGCGCCTCCGACACGAGCGCCCGCTCGTAGCTCTCGGCGAAGAACAGGTGGGTCGTCCGGTGCTCGGGCTCCTTGAGCAGCGTGTAGAACGAGTCGACGCCGCCGGTGAAGCACTGGGCGCGGGCGTCGGACCGGACGGACGGGCGTCGGATGAGCCCCGTCGGGTCGAGCGGGAGGGTGGCCCGCAGGTCCCACCAGCCGGCGTAGAGGTCGGCCAGCTGGCGGATGTTGTCGACCCAGCGCTCGTCGAGGTCGCCCTCGATGCGGATCGTCGCGCCGGCATGCAAGGCCGGGATCACCAGGCCGGCCGCGAACGCCTCGGGCAGCGGCTCCAGAGCGTGCGTGTCCGACTCGAACCACAACGGCTCCCCGTCGAGCAGGGCCTGGGCGCGCGAGGTGCCGTCGCGGGTCGAGGCGCCGAAGTCGGAGAGCGTCCAGATCGGGCCAGGCATGAGAAGGAGAGAAGCCGACGCGAAGCTAAACCGGCCCGACTCGCGAGACCCAACGGGCGACAACCCGTCGGCACCGGGCGGCGTTAGCCTGCCCGATCCGAACACGCCCGCTCCGATGGCCGACCAGCCCTCCCTCTTCGACGACGACGCGCCGCCCCACGCCGACCTCCGCGTCACCCTTCCTGCCGACCTCGACGACCCCGACGCCCGGCCCGCCGATCTCGCCGACGACCTCACCGCCGTCGAGGCCGACGAGGCCCGCGAGACGCTCTTCCTCGCCGACGCGATGGCGCTCGCCTACCGCGCGTTCTTCTCGATGAAGAACGCCAGCCTCAGCGCCCCCGACGGGACCGACACGCGGACGCTCTACGGCTTCGCGACGGCCCTCCTCAAGCTCTTGGAGGACGAGCGGCCCGAGCACATCGCCGTCGTGTTCGACGCGCTCGGCGGCCAGCCCACCTTCCGCGACCAACTCTACGACGACTACAAGGCGCACCGGCCGCCGATGCCGCCCGAGATCAAGATCAACGTCCCGCTCATCAAGCGGCTCGTCCAGGCGTTCGACATCCCCGTCCTCGAAGTCGAGGGCGTCGAGGCCGACGACGTGATCGGGACGCTCGCGAAGCGGGCCGAGGACGAGGGCGTCGACGCCGTCATCTTCTCGGCCGACAAGGACTTCCGCCAGCTCCTGTCCGACCGCGTCTCGATGCTCCGGCCGCCTTACATGGGCGAGACGTTCGACCGCGAGACGCCCGAGACCTTCCGCGAGAAGTACGGTGGGCTCGAACCGGCCCAGTTCGTGGACTTGCTCGCGCTGATGGGCGACTCGTCCGACAACGTGCCGGGCGTGCCCGGGATCGGCGAGAAGACGGCCGTCAAGCTGATCGACCAATACGGCGACGTCGAGTCGCTCATCGAGCACGCCGCCGACCTCAAGGGGAAGCGCGCCCGCGAGGGGATGACGAACCACGCCGACGACGCGCGCCTGAGCAAGAAGCTCGTCACCATCCGGACGGACGTCCCGCTGGAAGGCCCGGACGGTCAAGAGCTCGACTGGCACACGCTGCGCCGGACCGACCCCGACCTCGACGAGATCAACGCGCTGTTCGACGAGGTCGGCTTCGGGTCCCGCTTGCGGAACCGGGCGCGAGACTACGCCGAGGGACGCCTGCGCCAGCGGGCCGACGGGAAGCCCGGCCGGGCCTTTACCACGTTGCCCGAGGACGACCCCTCGCTCTCGTTCGACTTCGGCCCGTACGAGCCCGTCACGGCGCTCGACGAGGACGCCGTGGCCTACACGACGGTCTACGAGCAGGACGACCTCGACGCCGCCGCGGCCCTCGTCGAGGGCGCCGAGCGCCTGTCGTTCGACACCGAGACCACGTCGACCGACTCGATGCGCGCGCGCCTCGTCGGCGTGTCGCTGGCGGCCGAGGAGAAGCGGGCCGTCTACGTCCCCACGCCGCTGCCCGACGGGACGCCCGAGCAACAGGCGCTCGCGCCTATCCGCGCTGCGCTCGAAGACGACGCGCTGCTCAAGGTCGGCCACAACGTGAAGTACGACCTGGAGGTGATGGCCCGGCACGGGGTCACCGTCCGCGGCCCCATCTTCGACACGATGGTGGCCCACTACCTCTTGAACCCCGAGGCCAGCCACAAGCTCGACGACGTCGCCAGCTTCCACCTGAACTACCGGCCCCAGCCCATCACCGACCTTATCGGGACGGGCAAGAACGCGCTGACGATGGACCAGGTGCCGGTCGAGGACGTCGGCCCGTACGCCTGCGAGGACGCCGACGTCGCGCTCCGGTTGGTCCCCATCCTGACCGAGGCGCTAAAAGAGATCGACGGGGGCGAGGGCCGGCTGTTGCAGATCGCCCAGGAGATCGAGTTCCCGCTCGTGCCGGTCCTGGCCCAGATGGAGATGGCCGGCGTCAAGGTGGACGAGAAAGTGCTCGCCGAGATCAGCCGCCAGCTCGACGCCCAGCTCGCCGAGCTCGAGGAGCAGATCACCGAGCAGGCCGGCCGGCCGTTCGGCATCGGCTCGACCAAGCAACTCGGCGAGGTCCTGTTCAACCCGCCGCCGACGGACGAGGAAAAGGCCGCGGCGGTCCAGTGGGAGCAGGACGTGAAGGACAACGAGGCCGGTGAGGTCGAGGGCGACCCCGACGCCAAGCCCAAGACCAAAAAGCAACTGGCGGAGGAGGCGCCGACGTTCGGGGTCGGGCTCAAGCCGCTCGGCAAGACCAAAACGGGCAAGCCCAAGACCGACGAGGGCGTCCTGAGCGAGCTGGCCCAGGAGCACCCGCTTCCGGCGCTCGTCCTGGACTGGCGCAAGGTGTCGAAGCTGAAGTCGACCTACGTCGACAAGCTGCCCGAGCTGATCCACCCGGACACGGGCCGCGTCCACACCGACTTCAACCAGACCGTCACGGCGACGGGCCGGCTGTCGTGCCTCCCGGCCGGGACTCTCGTGAACACAGACCGGGGCCTCGTCGGCATCGAGTCGGTGCAGCCGGGCGAGCGGGTGCGGACCCCGTTCGGCCCGCGTCGCGTGCTCGCGTGGCAGGCGACGGGTGTCAAGCCGATGGTCGCGCTCCACCTCTCGCACGGGGCGGCGCTGCGGTGCAGCCCAGAGCACCGCGTTCGGAGCCGAGGGCGTTGGGTCCGGGCGGATGCGTTGCGCCCGGGCGATCCCGTCTACCTGACGCACACCGACGGGCTCTTCGGGACGGCCACCGAGCTTGCCCTGGAGCGGACGGCGGCCTACGCGACGCGGAAGTCGCCCCGGCTCCCGGAGCACTGGACGCCGTCCCTCGCCGAATTGGTCGGGTACGTCATGGCCGATGGCCACATCGCACGGAGTGCCTACAATGGCAAGCCGTCCAAGGTGGTGCTGGCGTTCGGGTGGGGCGAGGAGGATCTCATGGATCATTTCAGCGATCACATCCAGGCGCTGTTCGGGAAGGAGCCGACTCGCCGCACGACCCGGACGTGCCCAGTGCTGGAGGTGTCCGGCGTTGACATCGGCGGTGCCATCGAACAGCTGGGGGCCGGAGGGCTCTCAGCCGACATCGGTGTGCCTCCCGGACTGTTCGGGGCTCCGGAGCCTGTCGTCGCTGCGTTCCTTCGGGGCTACTTCGAGGGGGACGGATGCGTGGCGCCGGACTATGGCATCAGCGTGCGTTCCGTCAGCCGCGGGATGCTGGAGGGGGTCCAGCACCTCCTCACGCTGTTTGGCATCCCGTCGGGCATTACCGAGGGCAGCGCCGATCCGCGCGGATACGCTCCGCGCTTCACGCTCCGCATTTCGGGCGACCGCTCGAAGCGGGCGTTCCACAAGCGCATCGGCTTCCTGTCCGACCGCAAGCGACGAGCCTGCGCGGACCTCGCATCGAAGCCGACCTCGAAAAGCCGTGCCGAGCTCCTTACGTTGCCGGAGGACTTCGACCTCGCTCCGGTCCAGACCGCCCTTTACGACGCGCTCCGTGACGGAGACGGGCGGGTGCCGAATGCGGTTCACCAGTTCACCTCAAAGCTCCGAGGCGAAACCGACACCGTCGTGCTCTCCCGAGCCGAGTGGGTCGTGGACCATGTGAACGAGGCCGTTCCATTCGAGTCGGCGTCTTTCCTCGAGGAAGCCGTCGCTGCTCGATATTTCGAGGTGACCGTCTCGACCATTGAGCACGAGGCGGCGACGCCCATGTTCGACATCGCCGTGGAGGACGTGGAGCAATACACAGCGCAGGGGATCGTGGTGCATAATTCCTCGAACCCCAACCTCCAGAACATCCCGATCCGGACGGACCTGGGGAAGGAGATCCGCCGGGCGTTCGTGGCCGAGCCGGGGCACGTCCTGATGGCGGCCGACTACGCCCAGATCGAGCTCCGCATCATCGCGTCGATGTCGGGCGACCCCGACATGACGGCCGCGTTCGCCCAGGCCCAGGACATCCACACGGCCGCTGCCGCGCGCGTGTTCTCGGTCGACTACGACGCCGTGACGCGGGCCCAGCGCGACCGCGTGAAGCAGGTCAACTACGGCATCCCGTACGGGATCTCGGCGTTCGGCCTCGCCAACCGGCTCCGAATCGGGAACGCCGAGGCGCAGGAGCTCATCGACCAGTACCGCCAGTCGTACCCGCGCGTGATCGCGTTCCTGGACGGGCTGATCGAGGAGGCCCGCGAGCGCGGCTACGTCGAGACGCTGCTGGGCCGGCGCCGCTACCTCCCGCTCATCACGTCCCGCAACCCGAACGACCGGGCCTTCGCCGAGCGCGTCGCCGTCAACATGCCCATCCAGGGGACGCAGGCGGACATGATCAAGATCGCGATGATCGCCATCCAGGCCGGGCTGGCGGACGTGTCGGCCGGTGCCCGGATGATCTTGCAGGTCCACGACGAGCTCGTCTTCGAGGTGCCGGAGCCCGACATCGAGCCGGTGTCGGCGTTCGTGAGGGAGCAGATGGCGACGGCGTTCCCGCTCGGCGACGTCCCCATCGTCGTCGACGTGGGCGTGGCCGACAACTGGCTCGACGCGCACTGACGCGGCCTGGCTCCATCCGTCGCTGAGGCGTCGGAGACGGAGGATGGAAGACCGCCAGACGGACCCGTCTTCGGTCCTCGGTCCTGTGACGTCAAGGCCTGTACCTCACAATTTGGATTCCCTACCCGAGACCCCGCCACTCGGGGCCCTGCTCAGGAGGCCGGCGGTAGGTTGCCTTATGCTCGCGCTCGTCCTCGCCGCCGGTCTCGCCGCCGTCCACCTGGTGGCCGGGAAGCTCCGGTTCCTCAGCGTCGTCCCGCGGAGCCGGTGGCTGTCGCTGGCGGGCGGAATCTCGGTCGCCTACGTGTTCGCGCACCTGCTGCCGCAGGTGGCCGCCGGTCAGCGCGCGCTCGCCGAGACGGGCCTGACCGAGTTCGTCATCGGCGAGGGCCACGTGTGGCTGCTGGCGCTGCTGGGGCTGGTCGCGTTCTACGGGCTCGAACGCGCGGCCCAGTCGTCGCGGGACGACGCGGCGGAGCCCGAGGACCGGACGGAGCCCGGCGTGTTCTGGCTCCACATGGGCAGCTACGGCCTGTACAACGTCCTCGTGGGCTACCTCCTGGGCGAGGGGGAGGGCGGGACGGGCGTCGGCGTCGCGCTGTTCTGGACGGCGATGGCCCTCCACTTTTTCGTCAACGACTTCGGGCTGCGGGACCACCACAAGGCCCGGTACGACCGGGTCGGACGGTGGGTGCTGGCGGCGGCCGTCGTCGCCGGCGCGGCGGTCGGGGTCGTGACCGAGGTCCACGAGGCGGTCGTGGCCGGGCTCGTGTCGTTCCTGGCCGGCGGCGTCGTCCTCAACACGCTCAAGGAAGAGCTGCCCGAGGACCGTGCGAGCCGGTTCGCCCCGTTCGCGTTCGGGGCCATCGGCTACGCCCTGCTGCTGGCCGCGGTGTGACGCCCGGCTGAGTGCTGCGACAGGCTCTTGTTGACGGCCGCGTAATCGGCCCGGTCTGCCACCCCTGTCCCTCCCTGTCCAGGAGGGAGACTTCGCGACGGACTCCGGCGCACGGTGGACGGAGCAGTAGCGACTCGTCAAAGCGCTGAGAAGTTGTTTGGTGAGCGAGATCGGGTCCCCTCTCCCACGGGGAGAGGGGACGTCGTCAGGCGAGGACGCGCCCGCCTTGGGTGGGGGAGCCCCCGACCGTCCGAGAGTGTGCTGGGCTCGTACGTTGGCGGTCCCCTCGCCTGCCGCGTCCGATGCGCCTGCTCGCTGTCCTCGTCGTCCTCGCCGCGCCCGCCGCGCTGGCCCAGCCCGGCGTCGAGCCGAACCGGCCCGCCGACCCCGCGTGGCCCGACTCGCTCGTCGGCGGGGTCGCGCCGCCGGCCGAGGTCCAGGCCCTCTACGCCGTCGCCGCCGCCGTCTCGGCCGACCGCGTCGAGGCCGACATCCGGACGCTCGCGGGCTTCGGCACGCGCCACACGCTGAGCGACACGGTCTCCGACACGCGCGGGATCGGCGCGGCGCGGCGGTGGATCCGGGCCGAGTTCGAGCGGATCTCGGCGGCGTGCGGCGGGTGTCTCGAGGTCGTCGAGCAGCGCCGCACCATCGCCGGCGAGACGCGGATTCCCCAACCGACCGAGGTCGTCAACGTGCTCGCCATCCAACGCGGGACGGCCGACCCGAACCGCTACGTGGTCATGTCGGGCGACATCGACAGCCGGGCCTCGGACGCGCTCGACGGCGAGAGCGATGCGCCCGGCGCCAACGACAACGCCTCCGGCATGGCCGGTGCCATCGAGGCGGCCCGCGTCCTGAGCCAGTACCGGTTCCCCGGGACCATCGTCTACGCCGGGCTGAGCGGCGAGGAGCAGGGCCTGTTCGGCGGCCAGATCATGGCCGAGATCGCACGGGACGAGGGGTGGGACATCGAGGCTGTCCTGAACAACGACATGATCGGCAACTCGTGCGGGATCGACGGGGTCTGCGACAACACGAGTGCCCGCGTCTTCTCGGAGGCAACGCGGCCGACCGAGACCGAGCGCGAGGCCCGCGTCCGCCGGTTCACGGGCGGCGAGAACGACGGGCCCAGCCGCAACCTCGCCCGCGTCGTGGATCGGATGGCCGACCAGTACGTCCGCAACCTGGACGTGATGATGGTCTACCGGCTCGACCGGTTCGGGCGAGGCGGCCACCACACGCCGTTCACGAACGTCGGCTACCCGGGCGTCCGGATCATGGAGACGCACGAGCACTACGACCGCCAGCACCAGGACCTGCGGACGGAGACGCACCCCGACGGCTCGCCACGCCATTTCGGCGACACCGTCGAGTACGTCGACTTTGACTACGCGGCCAAACTGACGGCGCTCAACGCGGTGACGTTGGCGGTCCTCGCCGGCGCCCCGGCCCCGCCGTCGGGCGTCGCCATCGAGGGGGCCGTCCAGCCGAGCACGACGCTGAGCTGGGACCGGCCGGACGCGGCGACGAACCCCCAGCTCGCCGGCTTCCGCGTGTGGTGGCGGCTGACGACCGAGCCCCAGTGGCAACGGTCGGTCTTCGTCCCGGACTCGGGCGACGCCCGGCAGACGTACACGCTGGAGAACGTCGTCATCGACAACTACCTGTTCGGCGTCTCGTCCGTCGCCGCCGACGGGAGCGAGAGCCCGGTCGTGTTCCCGGGCGTGATCGGTGCGTTCGACTACGCGCCGGCGTCTGAGTGACCCGCGCGCGGACCGCTCCCCCCGAGCCGGCGACGCTGCCCGCTGCGCTCGGGAGTCTCTCGGCGCTCCCGACGTCTCCGGGCTCCGGCCCGCGCCGTCCGGTCTCCAGGCGACCGTCCCCACGACGGGTCCCGGCGATTTCGCGCTGCCGTCCGCCGACGAAGTGGGCACTGAGGCCGTCGTCCTCGCGGCTTTGGACAGCGTCTTCGCCTCGTGCAGGGGTCAGTGACCGGGGAGAGAGGGACCGGGGAGAAAGGGAAACGGGACCATCGGTGGCCGCTCGGCAGACAAGCCGAGCACCTCGTCGAGCGCGGCGTCGAAGGCGGCCCGCCGGCCGACAGGGTCATCGGGGTGGGAGTAGGCGTCGAAGATCGTGTCCGGGACGGATTGGTCGTAGACGGCGTGGATCGGGAGGTAAAACCGCCCGCCGTAGACAGCGCCCAGCACGAAGTCGGTCGACGCCAGCACGTCGGCGAGCGCGTCGCCGGGTGCAGCGGTCCCGCGCACGAGCGCGAACGCGCCCTGCCCTGGCGTGAACAGGTCGGGGAGGAGGTGGCCGGTAGACACCGACAGCTCGACGTCGTGGTAGGGCCGGATCGTCGTCGGCAGGGACACGGCGCTCAGCACGGTCCCCGAGCGCGGGCCGAAGACCACGAGCGTGCACGAGCTCAGGTCGAACGGCTGGTTGCCGCCGCGGTACACGTCGAGCAACCCCGCCGTGTCGAAGCGGTTGAGCCCCATGTTGACGGCCGGATCGCAGTCGGCCGCCGGCGGGTCGACCGGTTCGACCGTGACCGTGACCGTCGTGCTCCGCGGGCCGAAGCCGTTGTCCTGCGCGGTGATGGTGACCGGGGCCGAGTAGCTCCCGTCGGTGACGCCAAGGCCGCCGTACACGGCCACGTCCAGCTCGACGCTCGCGTACGCGCCGGGCGTGATCCGCGAGTCCAGGACCACCCCCTCGGGGTCGCTCACCGTCACGGTCGTCGTCTGGTTGTGCTCCGGGCTCGACACCCAGAACGAGAGGGTGCGCACGCGGTCCGTGACGACCTGGATCTGGTCCCCGTCGGCGATCTGGTACGGGCGGGGAGGCAGGTTCAGGAGCGACGGCTTGACCAGCGTGGCCCTTCGCCTCACCTCTTGCAATACATAGTCCGAGATGACAGGTCGGGTTCCGATCGGCCGCACCCCGGACGTGAGGGGCGGCTGGGCATGGACGGCGAGCGTCGGGAACACGACGAGAAGCAGGATGAGGAGGCGCATGGCGTCGCGGGGCGAACGGAGGGAAAGCGTCCCCGGCGGGTCGCGCCGGGCGTCGCCTTCTTATACAGGGTCTGCGCGCCGGCCGTGTCACGCGTCGGCGCGCGATTCTCAGCCCGTCCTTCGGGCACATCCGGGGTGAGGGGCGAGGCACGGGGATCGCGGCGGCGCCCCACCCGTAGACTCCGGCCCCGGCTCTCGACCCCCCGATGCCCCGCTTGCTCACCGCGTCGACCTTCCTGCTCGCCTCCCTCTTTGTCGGTTGCGCCACCGACGCCACCGACGAGGCCCGCGACGCGCCACGGGGCGAGGTCGAGGTCCAGTCCAACGAGACGACGGACGTGGCGGCGCCCGACCTCGCGGCCGAGGTCGACACGACGGGCCCGGCCCAGGTCACCGTCGCCGGGGCCACGGTCCCCACGCGCGGCGTGGTCACCGACATCGAGAGCGGCGACGTCTCGTGCACCCTCACCCTCCGCACCGACGGCGGCGCAACGGAGGCCGTCCACGCGGACTACTCGGTGTGCGACTCGAACGTGATCCTGGACCGGCGCGTCCAGATCGAGTACGCCCCGAGCAACCTGCTGGCGCCGTCGTGCGACGGCGACCCCGACTGCCTCGACACCGAGACGGTCGCGCTCGCCGTCGTGGCCGACCCCATCGACTAGCCCGTGCGCGCCGTCGTCACGGGGGCAAGCGGGTTCCTGGGGAGCGCCTTCGCTCGGGCCCTCGTCGCCGACGGCGCCGACGTGCTCGGCCTCGACCTCGTCCCCGGCCCGGCCGAGTGGGAGACCCTCGTCGCCGACCTCGCCCGGCCCGGCGACTGGACCCGCCGGGTCGAGGGCGCCGACCTGGTGGTCCACGCGGCGGCGAGGGTGGGCGAGGTCGGGACGCGAGCCCAGTTCCGGGCCCAGACCGTCGAGGCCACGCGCCGCGTCGTCGCGTCGGCCGCCGGCGCCGGGCGGCTGGTCCACCTGTCGTCGGTCGTCGTCCACGGCCGCCACTTCCCGGACCCGTGCCCCGAAGAGCACCCGCCCCAGCCGACGGGCAACCCGTACACCGACGCCAAGATCGCCGCCGAGCACGCCGTCTTGCAGGCCGTCGCGGCGGGCCGCGTCCGGGCGACGGTGATCCGGCCGGGCGACGTCTACGGGCCGGGCAGCCGCCAGTGGACCGTCCGGGCCGTCGAGATGCTCCGGGCCGGCACGTTCGCGCTCGTCGACGGCGACCGCGGCGTGCTCTCGCCCACGTTCGTGGACGACGTGGTGGCCGGCGGCCTTCGAGCGGCTCGGCACCCGGCCGGGCTCGGCGAGGTCTTCCACGTGACCGGCGGGGAGGGCGTCTCGCCTCGGGTGTTCTTCGGCCACTACGCCCGGATGCTGGGCGTCCGCCTGCGGTCGGTGCCGCCAAGCGTGGCCCGGGTGGCGGCGCCCGTCGTGGCCGGCGCGTTCCGCTTGGTAGGGAAGGCGCCCCCGCTGTCGGGGCGGACGCTGGAGTACGTCACGCACTCGGGCACCTACGCCATCGACAAGGCCGCGCGTGTGCTCGGTTGGCGGCCCGCCGTGTCCCTGGACGATGGGATGGCGCGGACCGAGGCCTGGCTCCGGGCCGAGGGGCAGATTCGGTAGCCCTGGGCGACCGCATGCTACTGATCTCCGGCCCGGACCCCCCGTCCGAGCGCCCATCGCTTCGCTCAGCGGGCGCTCAGACGGTCCCCCTTGAAGGAGGACAACGTTCCGAGCCTGGGAGCCCTTCGGCTCCGCTCAGGACAGGCTCCGCGACCGGCCAGACAGCGGGGGGTCCGGGGCGAGCATGCGGTCGCCCTGTTCGGTAGCCCAGTCCACTACTCGACCGGGAAGTCGAAGTAGGTCCGCGTGTGGGGCTCGCCGCGGAGCGTGAAGTGCCACCACTCCTTCGAGTAGTTGCGGAATCCGCCCGCGCTCATGGCCGCCCGCAAGCGCTCCCGGTTCCGCCGCGCCTGGGCCGAGACGGCACGGCTGTCGGTGGCCGCGGCCGGGCTGAGGCAGTCGTAGGCCGTGCCCATGTCGAGGTCGCCCTCGTCCAACCGCCCGTCCGGGCCCAGCGGGCGGTCGCAGCGGGGGAGCGGGCCGTCCGGCGTCGGGAACGTCGTGCGGACCGACGCGGCGACGGGCAAGCGGACGAGCGTGAGGTCGACGGTCGAGCCGCGGCTGTGGCCGCTCCGGGTCGAGATGTAGCCGCGCGAGAACAGGCGGCCCTTGTCCTCCTCCGGGTAGAAGGCGTCTTTGTAGGCGAGCGCGTCGGGCGTGTTGGCCCACCGGACGAAGTGGGTGACGGCCGTCTGGGGCCGGTAGCAGTCGTACACCTTCAGCCCGAGCCCGTCCCGCGCCAGCACCCGGGCCACGTCGGCGAGCGCCCGGGCGGCCGGCTCCGTCAGGACGCACTCGGCGGCGAGGTACCCGTCGATGGGCGTGCCGACGAAGTTGTACGCCGTCGTGTAGCGGATCTCCTGGGCGATCTCGGGGGCCACCTCGCTCAGCCTCGCGAACCCGTCGGGCAACGGCACGCGGTCGGTCGTGTCGGGCGCGGGCGGGGCGGCCGTCGGTGTGGCCGTGACCACCGGCGGGACCGGGGGCTCGGGGGCGGGCGCCGAGCGCGTGTCGGGCGTCGCCTCGGACGGCTGGCAGGCGGGGGCCGCCAGCGCGAACGCGGCGACGAGCCAGGGCAGGGCGGACAGGCGGAGCATCGGGGCGAGGGCGGGCGGCGGCCAAGGTAGGACCCGTGCCAACGGGCGGGCCGGGCTCGGTCCTGTGCTGCCCGCGCTCTTCATCGGGAGCCAAGGGGGGAGGGGGGCTCGCCAGGCCACTCACAACGAGGCTGCTACGCGCCGCCCGAGCCCCCCACCGTGTCGTCCTGAGCGAAGCCGCGCAGCGGCGGAGCCGAAGCTGCTCGACGGCGAGGCCCACGACCTCATCGGGATCGTCGAGACGGCGGCCACCGACATGCTCGCGCTCGTCCAGCGGTTCTTGGGCGCCGAGACCCTCGACGACGGCCGCTTGGCGCTCCACACGTCCCGGTTCGACCTGGCGGCGCTCGCCGACCACGTGGTCGACCGGTTCCGCCCGGCCGCCGCTCGCAAGGACCAGGCGCTCGCGGTCGAGAGCCGAGGGCCCGCCTGGGTCGACGGCGACCGCGACTGGCTCAAGGAGGTCGTCGACAATCTGATCTCGAACGCCGTCAAGTACACGCCGGCGGGCCGCCGGATCTGGGTGTCGGTGGCCCAGGCCGAGGGCCGAGTCCAACTCCGTGTCCGCGACGAGGGGCCGGGGCTCAGCGCCGACGACCAGGCCAAGCTGTTCGGCCGGTTCCAGCGGCTCAGCGCCCAGCCCACCGGCGGCGAGTCGTCGACCGGGCTCGGGCTCTCGATCGTCAAGAAGGTCGTCGAGTTCCACCAGGGCCGCGTGTGGGCCGAGAACGCGCTCGGCGAGGGGACAACGTTCGTCGTCGAGCTGGACGCGCCGGCGTCGGAGTCCGAGCCGGCGTCGGCCCGGATCGAGGACGCGCTCGCGCTGGCGTAGGAAACCGAAGTTGTGCCTCCGGTCCTCGCGTTCGTTGGGACCGAGGACGGGGGACGGGAGACCGCCTGGGACTCGTCAGGGAAGCCGGTCCTCCGTCTCCGGTCCCACCGCCTCTTTCGGTTCAGACACAACGCGGGTTAGGAAGGCGGCAGGCGGCCACCGTCCCCGGCCACCGTCCCCGGTCCCCACCCGACCTCGGCACCCCGCTCGCGCTCGGTCGTCAAAGCCGCCCACCCGAAGCGCCAGCCCATGCGGATCGCCCTCTGCCAGATCAACACCACCGTCGGCGACCTGGCCGGCAACGTCGCCCGCGTCCTGCGCGACGCCCGGCGCGCGGCCGACGCCGGCGCCGACCTCGCCGTCTTCCCCGAGCTCTGCGTCACGGGCTACCCGCCCCAAGACTTGCTCGACCGGCCCGCCTTCTTGGACGACGTGGACGCCGCCGTCGAGCACCTCGCGCAGCACGCGCCGGACGGGCTGGCGCTGCTCGTCGGCGCGCCGGTCCGCAACGACACGCCGGTCGGGAAGCGGCTGTTCAACACGGCCCTGCTGCTGGCCGAGGGCGCGGTCCAGGCCGGCGTCTCGAAGACGCTGCTCCCGACCTACGACGTGTTCGACGAGTACCGCTACTTCGAGCCGTGCCCCGAGCGCGAGGTGATCGAGTGGGGCGGGCTCCGGTTGGGCGTCCACCTCTGCGAGGACATGTGGAACAACGAGGAGCAGGCGCCCTACCACCTCTACGCCGCCAACCCCATCGACGAGCTGGCGGCGCTCGGCGTGGACCTGTTCGTCAACCTCTCGGCCAGCCCGTACGCGACGGGCAAGCCGACCGAGCGGCGTCGGCTGATCCGGGAGAGCTGCCGCGAGCACGGCGTGCCGTTCGTCTACGTCAACCAGGTCGGCGCCAACACGGAGCTGATCTTCGACGGCGACAGCCAGGTCCAGTCGGCGGCCGGCGAGGGGCTGTGGCACGCGCCGCTGTTCGAAGAGGCGTTCCACGTGTGGGACAGCGAGGCGCCAGGCGACCCGGTCGAGGTCGCGCCCGAAGACGTGACGGCCGAGATCCACGACGCGCTCGTGCTGGGCGTCCGCGACTACGTCGAGAAAACGGGGCCGGGCGTGTTCGACAAGGCGCTCGTCGGGCTGAGCGGCGGGATCGACTCGGCGGTGACGTGCGCGCTCGCGGTCG
The DNA here is from genome assembly GCF_965213695.1 of Rubrivirga sp. Lineage (GTDB taxonomy): Bacteria > Bacteroidota > Rhodothermia > Rhodothermales > Rubricoccaceae > Rubrivirga. The sequence goes on from NZ_OZ243912.1 coordinate 1,362,559, forward strand.
AGGCGCTCGGCGCGGACCGCGTCGTCGGCGTCACGATGCCGTCGGCCTACTCGTCGTCGGGGTCGGTCGACGACAGCCGGGCGCTGGCGGAGAACCTGGGCATTGAGTTCCACCAAGTGTCGATCCGCCCGGCCGTCGACGCCTTCAGGGCGATGCTGGAGCCGCTGTTCGCCGGCACCGACGAGGGCGTGGCCGAGGAGAACGTCCAAGCGCGAGCGCGCGGCGTGACGTTGATGGCGATCTCGAACAAGTTCGGCCACCTCCTGCTCACGACCGGCAACAAGTCCGAGATGGCCGTCGGCTACGCGACGCTCTACGGCGACATGTCGGGCGGGCTCGCGGTCCTGTCGGACGTGTTCAAGACGGAGGTCTACCGCGTCGCCGAGCACGTCAACGCGCGGGCCGGCCGCGACCTCATCCCCCGGACCACGATCACCAAGCCGCCGTCGGCCGAGCTGAAACCGGGCCAGGTGGACCAGGACTCGCTGCCGCCGTACGACGTGCTCGACGCCATCTTGGAACGCTTCGTCGAGCAGCACGAGTCGCCGGCCGCCATCGCTTCGGAGACCGGCTACGACTTGGCGCTCGTCGACCGGATCGCCCGGATGGTCGACCGGAACGAGTACAAGCGACGCCAGGCCGCGCCGGGCCTGCGCGTCTCGTCGAAGGCGTTCGGGCCAGGCCGCCGCGTCCCCATCGTCATGCAGCGGACGCGGATCAACACGGCCGGGCAGGGCGAGCGCGTCGAGGGGGCGCCGGCCGCCACCGCCGTCGATGCGTGATCCCGCCATAGGTCGAGAGGCCGCGCGGTCAGCCGCACACGACCGTCACGGTTCCTGGACCGGACCGGAGAGCCGCGACCTCGGCGTCCGGGACGAGCGGGAGGAGGTCGGCGAGCGTCGTCCCGCCCGCGTCCAGGACGACGACGGCGACCTCGCGCTCTCCGACGTTCTGCTGGTAGCGCGAGCCCTTGTCCACCGTGACCGGCACGTCGAAGGACGCTTCGGCCGCTCGGAGCAGCGCCCCGTTCTTCATCCCGGCCCACCCCTGGTACCGGACGGTCACCACCTCCACCGCGTCCGAGAAGGCCGTGCGCAACCGCTCCGGGATACTCTCGTCGAGCGGGACCCGCGGGCGCTCAGCCATCGGCCCCGACGAGGGCCGCCTCCGAGAGCGCCAAGAACGCGATGGCCTGGTCCCGCGTCACGGTCGGGAAGTCGGCCAAGAACTCGTCCAGCGACACGCCCGAGGCGAGATGGTCGATCAGCGTATGCACCGGGACGCGCGTGCCGACGAACACGGGCGTCCCGCTCATGATCTCCGGGTCGGTGTGGTAGACCTGTTGGGGCGTCATGGCTCGCTGCGCTGGGGAACTGTGGAACGCGCTCACGTCCCGACCGATCCATCGTCAGGCAGCGGACCTCAGGCCCGGTCGTCGGGCGCGTCGCCGAGCCACCGACCGAATAGAGGTTGCAGGATATATAACAGATGGACGCTCAGCCGCAAAGGGCACCGAGCACGGCGGCGGGGCGGAGCGCAAGATACACCGGACGCCAAACAGCGCGAGAACGCTGGCGCCCTTTGTCGGCCTGCAGCGGCAGGTTAGGCGTACCGGCGGTCTGATTACCTGTTTTGCTCGATTGCTTGGCGCCGTAGAAGTGCAGCTTCTTGGACCTTACCTGGTCGCGTGTAGAGTTGGTAAGTCAGGTCTTGCAGCAACGACAGGAGAACAACGGCTCTGTCGGCGTTTACCTCAGGTAAGTGAGGGTGCGCTCCGTCGTGGCCGGTCAGCATGATCTGGCTTGAAAGTTCCTTCCATTCGTCGTCCAGTCCAGTCAACTCAATCATCTCGGTAATCTGATTCTGGACTTTGGAACTCCCTTTGGCGCCGATCTGCTCGCACATAGCCTGTACCGCCCGCCGACAGAGGGCTGCAAAACCGTTGTAGGCTCCAACTGAGAGACAGGCCAAAGCCTCGTCCACTTCCTTCTTGACCTCCTCGGGAACGTGCGAGAAATCATAATCATCTCGGACAGGTAGGACAACCCTGGGGTAGTCCACTTGAACGCCATTCGTAGCCCGACCAACGATGTCCCAGATAACGGGAATGGCTTCAAGGCAGGCGTCACAGGAATAGCCTGCGACAAACTCAGTCACTCCGTCTCTGTTGATCTTGTCGAAGCTGGGAGTGTTGTGGAGCGTGAAGCGGGAGCCAGTTCCGCAGTGCGGACACTTACCTCCGATCTGCAATTCATTGAACCATGCTGGGGGGGTGGTCCCGTAAAATCTGAGCATCGATTGATATGGTTGGGAGGTACGCCTAACCAGAACTTATGCCGACCCACAGCCTCACGCCGTGGCCCCGCCGCACGACGAGCCGGCGCCGGCCGTGCAGCCGTAGCAGTGCCGCTCGGTCCGCACCGTCCGCGCCTGCCACGCGGACAAGTCGAAGTCGGCGACCGTCGTGAACGGGACGGCCGCGTCCATCTCGAGCTGCTGGTTGAAGTCGCAGTCGTAGACCGCGCCGTCCCACCCGACCGAGACCGTGTTCCGGCACATCAGCCCGTCGATGGTGGCCGGGTTGAACGCGCCCAGGAGCCGGTCGAGGTAGGCGTCGAGCTGGCCTTTTTCCAAGAGCCACTCGAGGTAGCGGCTCATCGGCATGTTGTTGAGCGCGAACAGGCGGTCGAACGTGACGCCGTGGTTCCGTTGGAGTGCCGCCTTCCACTCGTCCTCGAGCGAGTCCTGGGCGCCGGCCAGGAAGCTCCCGACCGGGTTCGTGACGAGCGTCAGCACGCGGCCCGGGTCGCCCTGGCCGTAGCCGACGTCGTTGAGCATCCGGAGCGCCCGGATCGACTTTTCGTAGGTCCCGTCGCCGCGCTGGGCGTCGGTCCCGAGTTGGCGGTAGTGGGGGAGCGAGCAGGCCACCTCGACACCGCGCTCGGCCATCCACCCGGCGAGGTGGGCGTAGCGGCGGACGGTCAGGATGGTCAGGTTGCACCGGTCGATCACGTGGAGCCCGCGCGCGACGCACTCGTCGACGAGGTACTCGAAGTGCGGGTTGAGCTCCGGCGCGCCGCCCGTGAGGTCGACCGTGTGGAGCGCGCCGCCGTCCGGATGGCCCTGGATGTGGTCGATGGCCTCAAGGCAGGCGTCGACGGCCGCCCGGTCCATGTTCTCCTCGGTCCGGTCCGGCCCGGAGTCGACGTGGCAGTGCCGGCACGTCATGTTGCACAGCTTGCCGATGTTGATCTGGAAGATCTCGAGGGGCGCCGGCGTGATCCCGGCGGCCCACCCGCTGGCGACCAAGTCGGCGTGGAACCGGCCGGTCCCACTCGGGCCGAGGTGGGTGTCGACGGCGTCGAGCGCGGCGATCTGGGCGGCCGGCGCCGCCAGCGGCGTGCGCCGGGCGTACAGGCTCGTCGTCCGCTTCGGCCCGTCCATGACGTCGGCCAGGAGCTCGGCGGAGAGGACGGGGAGAGAGATGGCTGCGCCGTCGCCGTCAGACATGAAGGGGGAGAGAGAGTCGGGGAGGAGGTGGAACCGCCGGGGGCCGTGCGGAGATCGGTCCCACACCGGGATCAGCGGTCGTCTGACACGAGGCCCGGGCCTACATCGTCTGCGCCTTGACGCCGTCGAGCATCTGGAGCCCGTGGACGAGCGACGCGCCGCCCCGGATGGCCGTCGCCACGTGGACGGCCTCGGTCATCTGCTCGAGGTCCGAGCCCTTCGCCAGCGACTCCTGCGTGTAGGCGTCGATGCAGTAGGGGCACTGGACCGTGTGGGCCACGGCGAGCGCGATGAGGGCCTTCTCGCGGGCGGTCAGCGCGCCGTCCTCGAACACCTTGCCGTAGTAGCTGAAGAAGGCGTCGGCCAGGGGCTTCGAGCCCTCGGCGATCTCGGGGAAGCGAGGGAGGTGCTCGGGCTTGTAGTAGGTCTCCACGGAGGGGATCGGGGGAAAGGGAGGCGCGAAGCTAGAGGCCGTCGGACCGAGGCCGCCAGCCGCCCAGGCCGAAGGGGGGAGGTTGTGGAGCGTCCGTCGGACGGATACCTTACCGGATTCGCGTCTGCCCTCCCGTTCGCGGCCTCCCCGCGCCCCCTGTGTCCCTCGTCGGCTGGTTCCTGCTCCTCGTCGTCCTCGCCGCCGTCGGGGCGTACGTCGCGCGCCAGCGCCGGCCCAAGCTGCCCGCGCCGACGGTCCCGCGCGTGACCGGCGACGGCGACGACCTGAGCAGCCTCGGGCTCTCGGCCGTCCGCCCGCGGAGCGCCGCGGCCGTGACCGACCCCGACGGGGCGCCGCTCGCCGAGGCCCCGGCCCGCCGGACGGTCCCCCCGGGCGCCACCGACGCCGGCCCGCGGCCGGTCTCGCGCTCGCGCGACACGGGCCCGACGGCGGCGGTGCCCGGCACGCCCTGGGCCGAGCCCGCCGTCTCGCTGCTCCTCGCCTCGCTGGCCGCCCACGTCGGCGGCCGGGTCGCCGTCGTCCGCCACGACGGCGACCGCCACCTCGTCGAGGCGCGGACCGACGGGGGGGCGCTGACGGCCGTCGCGGGCCGGGCCCTCGACGTCGACGGCGAGCGGCACCTCGGGTCCGACGCCTTGGGCGGGCTCGCGGCCCTGGTCGGCGGTCGCGCGCGGGCCGTCTCGGCAGGCCGCTCCACCCTCCTGGTCGGCGGCGACGCCGACGACGCCGACGCCCACCTCGAGTTGCTGGCGACGCTCGTCCCGGCCCTCGACCTCGGCGCGGGCGACGCCCGACCGGCCGTCGTTACGCCGATCGTGGCCGCCGACCTCCCCGCGCCGGACGACGAGCCGCCCGTCCCCCGGGCCACCATCATCGCCCAAGAGCAGCGGGCCGCCCGCGCCGCCGAGCGCCCACTCGCCTTCGCCCTCGTCACGCTCGCCGACGCCGAGGAGCGCCTGACCCGCCACGACCCCGCGGACGTCGCCGGCGCCGAGGCCGACCTCCGCGATCGGCTCGGCGCGGCCCCCGACGTCCGGCGGATCGAGCCGTTCGGGGCCCTGCTCTTCGGCGTCTTCCTCGACCTCGACCCGAGCGGCGCCGCGACGTGGTGCGACCGGCTCGCCTCGGGCGAGCCCCCGCTCTTCATCGGCGCCGTCGCCCCGGCCGACGGCGACCCCACGAGCATCCGCAACGCGGCGGCCCAGGCGCTCCACGACGCCTACGACCAGCGCCGCGCCCGCGTCGTCGAGGCCTAGCTCGCTCCGCTCGCAGGGAATGGCTCGCTCCGCTCGCGGAAACGGGAAACAGGAAAGGGGAAATGGCAGAGCGAGACGCGAGCCCGCCCGCGAGCGTCCCGTACGGACACGACTCGTCGTGTCCTTGCCGAGCGTCGCTGCACGGAACCCCGCCGTACGGACACCATGCATGGTGTCCCTACCGCCCGCGGTGTGGCCGGCGGACACGATGAACCGTGTCCCTACGAACAGCCTCCATGCTGGCGGGAACGCGCCGACGGCCGGAGATTCCACCCGTCCACCCGTCCACCCGTCCACCCGATGACCGTCCTCGTCCTCAACGCCGGCTCGTCGTCGCTCAAGATCGACCTCATCGACGCCGAGGCCGGGCGGACGCTGGCGGCCGGGCAGGTCGAGCGGATCGGGGCCGTCTCGTCGCTCGCCTCGTTCCGGCTCGGCGACGCCAAGCCCGAGCGGGTCACGCTCCAGGCGCCCGACCACGCGACGGCGCTGTCCCACTTGCTCGACCGGATGCGCGAGGCCGACGGGCCCGAGCAGGACGTGCTCCCCGAGATCGAGGCCGTCGGCCACCGCGTGGTCCACGGCGGCGAGCAGTTCGCCGAGTCGGCCCTCGTCGACGGCGAGGTGGTCGACGCCATCCGCGACGCCTTCGACCTGGCGCCGCTCCACAACCCGGCCAACTTGCAGGGCGTTCGGGCGGCCCAGAAGGCGTTCCCCGACGTCCCCCACGTGGCCGTCTTCGACACGGCGTTCCACCAGACGATCCCGCCGCAGGCCTACCTCTACGCGCTCCCGAACCGGCTCTACCGGCGCCACAAGATCCGCCGCTACGGGTTCCACGGGACGAGCCACTACTACGTCTCGCGGCGCCTGGTCGAGCTTGCCGGGCTCGAACTCGGGGCGAGCCGGGTCGTCACCGTCCACCTCGGCAACGGGTGCTCGATGGCCGCCATCCGAGACGGCCGCTCGGTCGACACGTCCATGGGGATGACGCCGCTCGAAGGGCTGGTGATGGGGACGCGCTCGGGCGACCTCGACCCGTCGATCGTGTTCGAGATCGCCGAGAAGGAGGACGTCCCGCTGGCCGAGGTCCACACGATGCTCAACCGCTACTCGGGGCTCCTGGGCCTGAGCGGCTACGCGGCCGACATGCGCGACCTGCTCGCCGAGGCGGCCGACGGCGACGTCCGCTGCCAGCAGGCCATCGACGTCTTCTGCTACCGGGTCAGGTCGTACCTCGGCCGGTACCTCGCGGTGCTCGGGGGGATCGACGCGGTCGCGTTCACGGCCGGGATCGGCACGTTCGCCGCGCCCATCCGGGCCCAGGTCCTGGCCGGGCTCGAGGGCCTGGGGATCACCGTGGACGCCGACGCCAACCGGGCGGCCGACGGGACCGAGGCCCGCATCACCACCGACGCCAGCCCGATCCCGGTCTGGGTGGTCCCCACGAACGAGGAGCTCGTGATCGCCCAGGACACGCAGAAGCTGGCGACGGCCGCGAGGCAGTCGCCGTTCGTGTAAGGTTCGGCGGGTTCGGGGGTTCAGCAGGTCACGCGGGTTGACATCGATGGACCCGCTGAACCCGCGAAACCCGTGAAACGAGCCGTCCTCGCCCTCGCCGTCCTGCTGGTCGCCTGCGAGCGGCCCGCGCCCCAGGGCGACGCCGAGGCCCTCGCGCTGCTCGACCGGACCCGGACCCACCACGGCTCGGCGCTCCTGGACGGCGCCGAGGTCCGGTTCTCGTTCCGCGGGACGCCGTTCTCGCTCCGCGTCGGCGACGACTTCCGCTACGCGCGAACGGTGGCGGACAGCCTGGGGCGGACCGTCGAGGAGGTCGTCGACAACGCCGGGACGCACCGGTTCGTGGACGGGGCCGAGGTGTCGCTGGGGCCCGACGAGGCCGCGCGCGTCCACACGGCCGTCAACTCGGTCGCCTACTTCGCGCTGCTGCCGGCGCCGCTCGCGGACCCCGCCGTTCGCGCGCGGCTCCTGACGCCGGACCGCGTCGGGGGCGAGGACTACGACCGCGTCGAGGTCACGTTCGCGCGCGAGGGCGGCGGCGCCGACTTCGACGACCGCTACGTCTACTGGCTCCGCCGGCTCGACGGCCAGATCGGACACTACGCCTACACCTACGAGCCCACGCCCGGCGACACGTCCCGCACCGAGACCGGGACCCGGTTCCGCGTCCCGATCCGAACGCGGCGCGTCGAGGGCGTCCTCTTCCAGGACTGGCGGAACCTCACGGCCGACTCGCTCGGGGACCTCCGCGACTTCGGCGACCGCTACGACGGGGGCACCACGTTCGAGGTCTCGGCGGTCGTCCTCGACTCGGTCCGCGTCGTCCGCTAGCGGCCGGCGGTGGAGGCCGAGCGCGAGGTCGGGGGGTGCGTAGGTTGCGCGCCGATCCCCGTCACGGGGCGCCCCGAGCGTGGCGCGTCGGCCGGCCCACCCCCGCGTCCCTGCATGCCCGACCCCTCCCACGCCCTCCGGGGCCAAGACGCCGACGACCTGCTCCGCGCCTTCTTCGACAGCGCCCCGTTCCTGATGGGCGTCGTCGAGCACCGTGACGGCGAGGTCCGACACCAGGCGGCGAACCAGGCGGCCCTCGACCTGTTCCGGTCCGACGGGGCCACGGTCGACCGCGTCGAGGGCGCGACCTTCGCCGAGCTCGGGTTCACCGAGGACGAGGCGGCAGTGTGGGAGCGCCACGTCCGCGAGTGCGGGGAGGCCGGCCGGCCCGTCCACTTCTCGACCGCCTTCCCGTGGGGCGCCGAGCACGCGGGGGAGGGCGTCCGGAGCCTCGACGTGGTCCTCAACGTGGCCGACCGCGAGGCCTCGCGGTTCTCGTACGTCGTCGAGGACGTGACCGAGCGGCGCCGGCCCGACGCCGAACGCCGCCTGTTGGCGGCCGCCGTCGAGCAGGCGGCCGAGCCCATCGTCGTGACCGACGTCGGCCTCGACGAGCCGAGCCCCCGCATCTTGTACGCCAACGCGGCCCACGCCCGGACGTTCGGGTACACCGTCTCCGAGATCCTGGGCCAGAGCCCCCGGATGTTCCAGGGGTCCAAGACCGAGCGGGCCGTGCTCGACCGGGTCCGCGCGCGGCTCGAGGCCGGCGAGGCCGTCCAGGCCGAGACCGTGAACTACCGGAAGGACGGGTCCGAGTTCGTGCTCCAGTGGGAGATCGCCCCGGTCCGCGACGAGGACGGGGTGCTCGTCAACTGGGTCGGGACCCAGCGCGACGTGACCGAGCAGCGGCGGCTCGAGCGCGAGATCCTGGAGGTCGCCGCGCGCGAGCAGGAGCGGATGGCCCGGGACCTCCACGACGGGCTGGGCCAGGTCCTGACCGGGGCCGCCTTTCGGCTCCAGGCCCTCCACAACCGGCTCGAGCAGGCCGACGACCCCGAGCTCGCGGCCGACGCCCTGCGCTCGCGCGAGTTGGTCGAGGACGCGCTGGGCCAGGCCCGCGCCATCGCCCGGGGCCTGTTCCCGATCAACACCGAGCCGGACGGGCTGGCCGAGGCCTTGGCCCGGCTCGCGACGGACGCCGAGCTGGCCTTCGGCATCGTGTGCTCGTTTGACGGTCCGCCCGTCGTGGTCTCGTCGCGCGAGCACGCGGCCCACCTCTACCGGATCGCCCAGGAGGCCATGGCGAACGCGGCCCGCCACGGGCGCGCCGGGACCGTCGAGATCGCCCTCGCCCAGGACGGCGGCCTCGCCACGCTCACCGTCTGCGACGACGGCGTTGGCATCCCGGACGCGGCCCTGGCCGGCGGTGAGGGTCTCGGGCTCCGGACGATGCGGTACCGGGCCGACCGCGTCGGCGGCGAGTTCGAGGTCCGCCCGAAGGAGGGCGGGGGGACCGTCGTCGCGGTCACGTTCCCGGCGGCGGCCGACGAGCCGGCCGACTGATCCCACCCGCTCCGGGACGGAGCAGGCGGGGCGACCTCAACGGACGACGGTCAGCGTGCGCGTCGCCGTCGCCGTCGCCGTCTGGACCCGGGCGACGTAGACGCCGGACCGCAGCGCGCTCGCGTCGAGGGCGAGCGGCCCGGTCGGCGCCGGCCCGTCCCACAGCATGGCGACCTCGCGGCCGAGCGCGTCGTAGACGGCCACCCGGACCGGGCCCGGCTCGGCCACGGTTACGGCGACGGAGGCCCGTCCGCGGACCGGGTTCGGCGCCACCGCGACGGCCAGTGCCGACGGCCGCGCCCGCTCGTCGCGGGCCGTCGCCAGCGGGTCGACGTAGAGGGCGAGGTAGGCCGAGGGTGTCGGGCCGGCCGACGTGAACGAGCCACCGACGTAGAGGTCTGCCCCGTCGAGCGTCAACGTGGCTACACCGCGGCCACGGACGTCAAGGAGACCCCACCGGTCGGCGTCGAGGACGGCGAGTTGACCAGCCGCCTGCGAGGACAGGCCAAAGTCGGGAGAGAAACCCGCGTAGACCCGGCCGGCCGCGCCGACCGCGAGGGAGGTCACAGCGATCCCGGGATCGCCAACGCCCGTCCACTCCTCCCCATCCCATACGGCGAGGCTGTTGGCGTTGACCGCCGCACTTGTGGGCTGCGTGAAGCGAAGGAAGGTGCCGCCAGCGTAGAGCCGCCCGTCGGGCCCGAACGCGAGCGCGCGGACGGACCCCGACGTCGGTGCCCCGATCCACTCCCACGTCGACCCCGTCCGCCTCGCCAGGCCGCGGGCGTCGACCGTGGTCCCGTCCGGTCGGCGGACGGTGGTGAACGAGCCGCCCGCGTAAAGCGCCCCGTCGGGCCCGAGTGTAAGGGCGAAGACGCGCTCGTCGAAGCCGCCGACGAACGCCCATCCGGCCCCTGACTGCCAGCGATACACGCTGTATGGGTCGTCCGGCTGGGGCCCTGCGAGGGGGCCTGCTAGGTAAAGCGCTTGGCCGTCGAACACCACCGCGTCGACGACGCCCTCAGGAGCCTCGCCGCCGAGGGGCTCCCATGCCGTCCCGTCCCAGTGGACCACGCCGGGGACGTCCACCTCGGACCCGTCCGCGAGCTCGACCGTCGTGAACCGGCCGGCGGCAAAAAACTGGGGGCGCCCGTCCTCGCATCCCGCTGGGGCAATTGCGCGGACCTCGCCGTCTTGGTCCGAAAAAGCAAGCCGTCCCGGGAAGGCTCGCCACGAGTGTCCGTCCCACAGCCCCACGCCCGCGGTCGGCTCGGGCCCGACGGAAGCGATGGCACCGCCGACCACGGCGCCCCGCCCGCACGGCGACGGCGCGGTGGCGAGGACGACGGACTCCCCGTTGCTCGCGAAGTTGTGCCGGCCGACGGCCGCCGTCCCCGGGTACGTGCTCAGCGGAGACCACGCGCCGTCGCGTCGGACGGCGAGCGCGACGGCGTGCGTCACGCGATCGTCGGCGTCCCGGACACCCTCAAACGCGCCCCCGATGACGAGGCCCGCGTCGGTCTCGGCGACGGCTCGGGCTCCGGGCGGGGTGAAGGGGACGTACGGCCTCTCCGGTAGGAGGACGTCGCCCTCCGAGGTCCACGCAGTCCCGGTCCAGCGGGCGATGCCGCCCGCCGGGATGGGGTCCGGGGTGGCGTCAGCCACGAGCGTGAAGGACCCTACGACGAAGACCCCGCCTGTCCCATCGGGCCGGACCTCGGCGACCGCCCCGTCGGTCCCGCCATCGAGGAGGTCCCAGGTTCCGTCTCGCCAACGGGCGACGTTCGCGAACTCGATGGTCGACGTCTCCTCGGTGGAGATGGCGAACCCGGACCCGGCCACGTAGAGGTCGTCGCCAACCCAGGCCAGGCTGGACACGGGCCCACCGAGCACCGGCTGCGGGCCGTCATCCGCGGGCACGATGACGAGGCGCGAGCCGCTCTCGTCGCTGATCCCCGATACCGCCACCGTTCCGTCCTCGCGGACGGCGACGGCGCCGAAGTCTGTCCCCCCAACGGTCCGGGGCGGGTCCACCTGGACGACCGCCTCCCACTGACCGTCCGCCCACCGCGCGACGCCGCCGATGGCAAGCGTGTCGCCGTCGGCTCCGAGGACCGCGTCGAACTGGCCGGCCACGTAGATCGCCCCGTCCGGGGCCTCGGCGAGCGCTCGCGCGGTCCCCTCGAACGCGGTGCCGAACCCGTACAGCAGGAGGCCGCCCCCGACGGGCTCCCACGTGGTCCCCGTCCACCGGGCGACGCCGCGCGAGGCCACGGCCTGCCCGTCGGTCTGGACGACGTTCGTAAAGCTGCCGGCGACGTAGAGCGACCCGTCACGAGCGAGGAGGAGGTCGTAGACGGCGCCGACCACGAAGAAGCCGCCGTCCCCGTTGATCCCGCGACCCAAGGGCTCCCACGCCTGCCCGTCCCACTGCCCGACCGACGTCAGCGGGACCCCGTCGATGGACGTGAACAGCCCGCCGACGTAGACGCCACCCTGGCCGTCGGGCTCGACAGTCTCGACGACGCTCTGGCGGACGGACTCGACCCCGAGGTCAAGGCGCGCGCCGGGATACGCGAACACGTCCGACCACGCGCCCGCCGTCTGCGCGCTGGCGGACGCCGCCGCCAGGACGAGGAGCGCCAGCGACGGGACGGAGCGGGAACGGAACATCGGGGTGGGGGAGTCACCGGACGACGGTCAGCGTGCGCGTCGCCGTGCTGCCGCCGGTCTGGACTCGGGCAACATAGACGCCGGCCGGCAGCCGCGCCGCGTCGAGGTCGAGCGCCAGCGGGCCGGCCGAGCGCGCCCCGTCCCACAGCACGGCCACCTCGCGGCCGAGCGCGTCGTAGACGGCCGCGCGGACCGGGCCGGCGGCTGGGACCTCGACCGTGAGCACGGCCCGGTCGCGCACCGGGTTCGGCGCGACCGTGAGGGCAAACGCGCTCGGCGCCGGGCCGCTGGCGGTGGGCGTCGCCTGCGGGTCGACGTAGAGCCCGAGGTAGGCCGAGGGCGTGGGGCCGGCCGTCCGGAACGTCCCGCCCACGTAGAGGTCGGCCCCGAGGAGCGTGAGCGTCGTGACGCCGCCCTCGCGGACGCCGAGCCCCTCCCACCCGTCGTCGCCGAACGCGAGCAGGCGGTCGGTCTCGGTCCCGGAGTAGTAGCCGCTGCCGGCCGGGTCGTAGCCGGCGTAGATCCGCCCGCCCGCGCCGACGGCGAGGGCCGAGACCGCGACGCCGGGGTCGCCCGCGTCGGTCCACGACGTCCCGTCCCAGGCCGCGATCTGCCGGGCCGGCGTGTCCGGGCGGGACGGCTGCTCGAACCGGTCGAACGAGCCGCCGGCGTAGAGCGTCCCGTCGGGCCCGAACGCGAGGGCGCGGACCTCGCCGTAGGTCGGGCTCCCGATCCAGGTCCACTCGGTCCCGGACCACCGGACGAGGCCCTGGATCTGGAGCGTGAGCCCGTTCGGCTGCTGGACCGACGAGAACACGCCGCCCACGTAGAGCGCGCCGTCGGGGCCGTAGGTGAGCGCGTAGACGGTCCCGTCGACGCGACCGAGCGCCTGCCAGCCCCGGCCGGGCGCCCAGGAGAACACGGCTGGGACGCCGCTTCGGGTGAGGGCGCCGCCGGCCACGAGCGTCTGGCCGTCGTAGGCGAGCGTCTTGACCTCGCCCTCCGGCGCCGTCCCGGCGAGCGCGGACCACGCCGTGCCGTCCCAATACGCCACGCCCGGCGCGTCGAGGGCCGTCCCGTCTTCGAGGAGGACCGACGAGAACGCGCCGGCGACGAAGAACCGGGGCTGGCCGCCGGCGCACCCGGCAGGGGCCAGGGCCGTCGCCGTCCCGACGGATCCGTAGGCGCTGAGCGTGCCGGGGATCGCGCGCCACGCCGCGCCGTCCCACAGCGCCACGCTCGCGGCGTCGGCCGTGCCGATGGTCTCGAGGTGGCCGGCGACGAGGACGCCCGCGCCGCACGGGTTCGGGGCGGTCGCCCGGACCGACGGCGCGACGTACTGGACCGACTGGCGGCGGCCGAGGGCGGCCTCGCCCCCGAACCGGCTCAGCGGCCCCCACGCGCCCGCGCGGCGGATGGCGACGCCCGAGGCGTTGCGGGTCGACCCGTCCGGCCCCCGCACGCCGTCGAAGAGGCCCCCGATCACCAAGTCCCCGCCGACGACGGCCACCGACCGCGGCCCGGTCCCGTACCAGTACGGCGTCGGGATCGGCGTGACCGTGCCCTCACCCGACCACGCGGTGCCGTCCCACCGGGCGACGCCGCCGGCCGCGACCGAGGTGCCGCTCGGCGGCCCGCCCGGCTCGGGGAACGCCCCGCTGTCGGTCCCGGCCCACGCGAACGCCCCCACGACGTAGACGCCGCCGGCCCCGTCGGGCTCGATCCCGTAGACCGGCCCGCTCGTCCCGCCCTCGAGCCCGTCCCACTGCCCGTCTCGCCACCGGGCCACGTTCCGAACGACAACGCCGTCGACGTCGGACGTCCACACGTCGAACGTTCCGCCCGCGTAGAGCGCGCCGTCGACCCAGGCGAGCGCGGTCACGCCGTAGGTCCCGTCGAGGATCCGCTCGGTCGTCCCGTCGGGCCGGTAGAGAAGGAGGCCCGGCGAGTAGTACCCGGCGCCGTCGAACGTCCCGCCGAGAGCGACCGTCCCGTCCTCGCGGACGGCGATGGCCTCGACGTTCACGGCCGACGTGCCGAGGGCGGGGAGGTCGGCCCAGACGCCGTCGGCCCAGACGGCCACGCCCTTCGCCCCGACCGGCTGGCCGTCGGCCCCGACGGCCGAGTCGAAGATACCGCCGACGTAGATGGCCCCGTCGGGGCCCTCCGCCAGCGCGCCGGCCGTGGCCGAGTAGTAGAACGGGTCGCCGTTGAGGAGCCCGCCGCCCAGGGGCTCCCACGCCGTCCCGGTCCACCGGACGACGGACCGCGCGAGCACGGCCCGGCCGTTCGCCTGGAGCGCCCCGGTAAACTGGCCGGCCACGTAGAGCGACCCGTCGCTGGCGAGGAGCAGGTCGTTCACCGTCGGGATCCCGCCCGAGTACGTGCCCCCGTTCGTGAGGCCGCGCCCGAGCGACCGCCACGCCTGCCCGTCCCAGTGGGCCACGCTCGTGACGGCCACGCCGTCGACGGTGTCGAACCGGCCGGCCACGTAGACGCCGCCGTTCCCGTCGGGCTCGACGGCCTCGACGACGGCGTCCCCGCCGTTGTACGGAGCGAGGTCGATGGACAGGCGGACGCCGGGGTACGCGAACACGTCGGACCACGCGCCGGTGGGGGCCGTCTGCGCGCCGGCCGCCAGCGCGAGGGAGGCCGCCGCGGCGACCAGGACCAGCCGGGCGGCTGAGCGGTGGAATGGGGTCATGGGGGGGCCGCGGCCCGGGGTTGGCGAAGCGCGCGAAGAAACGGAATCGCGAGCCCCCGTCAATGGGTTAGGGGCGAGCCAGCCAATCTTCACGGGGCGCTCGGCGTGCGCGGCTCCACGCGCGCTCCACGCGCTCCGTCCGGCGCCTCGGTAACCCGAGTTGTGCCTCCGGTCCTCACGTTCGTCGGGACCGAGGACGGGGGACGGAGGACCGCCTGAGGCTCGTCGGGGAAGCCGGTCCCCGGTCCTCCGTCTCCGGTCCCACCGCCTCCTTCGGTTCAGACACCACTCGGGTTCGGTAGCTTGTCCGAAAGCCCTTCCACCCCGCCCCTCGACCCATGCCCGACGCCCCCGCACGAGACGGCGCCACCACGCTCCGCATCGCCTCCGGGCAAGGCTTCTGGGGCGACCTCCAGCGCGCGCCCATCGACCAGGCCCGGCTGGGCCCCATCGACGTGCTCGTCATGGACTACCTCGCCGAGGTGACCATGTCGATCTTGCAGAAGCAGAAGCTCCGCGACCCGTCGATGGGCTACGCTCGGGACTTTGTCGAGGTCGTGACCGAGCTGGCGCCCGACATCCGGGAAAAGGGGTTCAAGGTGATCTCGAACGCGGGCGGCGTGAACCCCGTGGCGTGCGCCCACGCCATCGTCGAGGGCGCCCGCCAGCGCGGTGCGACCGGCCTCAAAGTGGCCGTCGTCACCGGCGACGACCTGCTCGACCGGTTGGACGACCTGCTCGCGCGCGGCGTCGAGCTCAAGCACATGGAGACGGGCCAACCGCTGGCCGAGGTGAGGGACCAGATCGTCAGCGCGAACGCCTACCTCGGGGCCCAGCCCATCGCCCAAGCGTTGGCCGAGGGCGCCGACGTCGTCGTCACCGGGCGGACGACCGACACCGGGCTTACGCTCGCCCCGCTCGTCCACAGGTTCGGCTGGGACTGGGCCGACTGGGACAAGATGGCCGCCGGGACCGTGGCCGGCCACATCCTGGAGTGCGGCGCGCAGTCGTCGGGCGGCAACTTCACCGACTGGCGCGACGTGCCCGACATGGCGGGCATCGGGTTCCCCATCGCCGAGGTCTCCGCCGACGGCTCGTTCGTCGTCACGAAGCACGACGGGACCGGCGGGTTGGTCTCGCGCGGGACCGTCGCCGAGCAGCTCCTGTACGAGATCGGCGACCCGACCGACTACATCACGCCCGACGTCGTGGCCGACTTTACGTCGATCCGCCTCGATGACCAGGGCGGCGACCGCGTCCGGGTGAGCGGGATCCGGGGGACCGAGGACACCGAGTTCCTCAAGGTCTCGGCCGCCTACGCCGACGGCTGGAAGGCGACCTCGACGCTGGTGTACGCCTGGCCCGAGGCCGCCGCCAAGGCCCGCGCCGCCGCCCAGATCCTGCAGGACCGCTTGGAAGCGCTCGGCCTGACGTTCGATGAGGTCCGCGCCGAGATCATCGGGCTCAACGCGCTCTCCGAGGTGGCCGGCGCCGACCCGCTCCGCGAGGCCGACCTCGACGAGGTCCAGCTCCGCGTGTCGGTCCGCAGCCAAGACAAGGCGGCCGTCGAGCAGTTCGGACGCGAGATCGCCCCGCTCATCCTGACCGGCCCGAGCGCCGTCACCGGGTTCGCGGGCGGGCGGCCCCGGCCGAGCGAGGTCGTGGCCTACTGGCCGGCGCTCATCCCCAAGAGCGAGGTCCGGGCCGAGGTCCGCGTGCTCGAGGTGTGACGCCAGGGCCGCGGATGGGCTCTCGGGCGCGGTCCAGCGGGCTCCGGCCGCCGGTCTGGGAGCGCTTCCGGCTCGGTCCTCGTTCCAACATGCGTCCGCGCGTCGGCCCTTTAGCGAGGGCCGGCGTTGCCGATACTCCCCCCGTCCTCGCGGACACCCCGCCACCGCGTTTCCCCGGGCCCCATGTCCACGCCTCCGGCTGTCCTCCTCGTCGAAGACGACCCGACCCACCAGCTCATCGCGCTCTCGATGCTCCGCCACCTCGGGATCGAGGCCGACGCGGCGTCGAGCGGGGCTGCCGGCGTCCAGATGGCGTCCGAGACGGACTACGACGTGGTCCTGCTGACCGTCCAGATGCCCGTGATGGACGGGGCCGAGGCGATGCGCGCGATCCGGGCACGGCGCCCGGGAGGCGCCCCGCGCGTCGTCGCGGTGACCGAGCACGGCGTGCTCGGGACGAGGGAGCGGATGCTGGAGATCGGGTTCGACGGGGTCTGTACCAAGCCGCTCTCGGTCGGTCTGCTGGCGGAAGCGGTCCGGCCCGTGGGCGCCCCTCCGTCCGCTCCGGGAGAGGACGACTCGTTGCTGAGCGACGTCCGCGCCCACGTCCGGTCGCTCCTCGGCGAGGACGACGAGGACTTCGTGGCCGAGTTGACGGAGACGTTTGTCGAGTCGGCCCGGGAGGCCCTCGCGTCGGTCGCTGTGGCCGAGGCCGCCGGGGACGTCGCCGCGCTGGCCGCGGCGGCCCACTCGCTCAAGGGGAGCGCCTCGAACGTGGGGCTGACCGCGCTCGCGTCGTACTGGGACGCCGTCGAGACGGACGTCCGCGGTGGGCGGGTCCCGTCGACCGACGGGCTCCGTGCCGCGACCGAGCAGACCGAAGAGACGCTGGACCACTTCGCGGCGCTCGCCTGAGGCGCCGGTCGTCGGTGCGTCAGTCGTCAGTGGTGGAGTCGTGGGGAGAACTTGTCCCCTCGACGTGGACAACTCCGACCGACGCGGCTTGACAGCGTCGGGACGACCACGCTGCTTCTGTCCCACCGACCCGTCGGGACCCGCAGTGGGTGCCCCGCGTAGGTGCCGCGCGCCGCTCCGGGCGCCGCCTCCCCGACCGCATGGCCTCCCCGCTCCGCCGCCTCAACGCCGACCTCTGGCGCTACCGCTGGACGCTCGGTCCGGGGCTCCTGTGCGCCCTCGTCTCGGCGCTGTTCACCCTGTTCATCCCCGGCCTGGTGAGGGAGGCCATCGACGCGATCCCGCGGATGGTGGCCGTCCAGGGCTACGCGGCCGGGACCGCCGCCGGCGCCGCGCTCTACGACGACTTCCGGTGGTCGCTCGTGCTCTTGGGCGGGATGATCCTGGCCCTCGCCGCGCTCTCGGGCCTGTTCATGTTCCTGATGCGGCGCCTCGTCGTCGTCGCCAGCCGCTACATCGAGTACGACTTGCGGAACCGGCTCTACGCCCACCTCCAGCGGTTGTCGGGCGCGTTCTACCACCGGTTCCCGACCGGCGACGTGATGACGCGGGCGACGAGCGACGTCGAGAAGGTCCGCCGCTACGTCGGCCCGGCGCTGATGTACCTGGCCCGGGCCGTCGCCGCGATCGTGATGGCGCTCACGTTCATGCTGGCCATCTCGCCCACGCTGACGTTCTGGGCCATCCTGCCGATGCCGGTCCTCGCGGTGTCCGTGTTCTTCGTCAGCCGGCTCGTCCACGTCCGCACGGACCGCCAGCAGAGGGCGTACTCCGGCCTGACGAGCCGCGTCCAGGAGGCGCTGTCCGGCATCCGCGTGGTCAAGGCCTACGCCCAGGAGGAGACGTGGGGGCGCCGGATCGACGACGCCAGCGAGGATTACCAGGAGAAGGCGCTCGACCTCGCGCTCGTCGACGCCGCCTTCCGCCCGGTCCTGATGATCCTGATCGGGCTGAGCACCGTGCTCGTCGTCGGCGTGGGCGGGCGGCTGGTGATCGAGGGCCAGCTCTCGCTCGGCAACATCGCCGAGTTCATCATCTACGTCGCCAACCTAACGTGGCCGGTGGCCTCGTTCGGCTACGTCGTGTCGATGGTCCAGCAGGCGTCGGCGTCGATGAGCCGGATCGAGGAGATCCTGGACACCCAGCCCGCCGTGGCCGACCCCGCCGACGTCGACGACCTCGGGGTCGACGCGGTCCGAGGTCGGGTCACGTTCGACGACGTCACGTTCCGCTACACGCCGGATGGCCCGCCCGTGCTCGACGCCGTCTCGTTCGACGTCCCCGCCGGCTCGTCGGTCGGCATCGTCGGGCGGACCGGCGCGGGCAAGTCGACGCTCGTCGAGCTGATCCCCCGGCTGATGGACCCGACCGCCGGCACGGTCCGCGTCGACGGGGCCGACGTCCGCGAGGTGCCGCTCAAGACGCTGCGGGCGGCCGTCGGGTATGTGCCCCAAGAGGTGTTCCTGTTTTCCGACACGGTCGGCAACAACATCGCGTTCGGTGTGCCCGAGGCCGAGGCCGACGCCATCGAGCGGGCCGCGCGCGAGGCCGACCTGCTCGACAACGTCGAGGGCTTCCCGCTCGGGTTCGAGACGCGCGTCGGCGAGCGCGGGATCACGCTCTCGGGCGGCCAGAAGCAGCGGACGGCCATCGCCCGGGCCCTCATCCGCCGCGCGCCCATCCTGATCTTCGACGACGCGCTCTCGGCCGTCGACACGCGAACGGAGGCGACGATCTTGGAGAACCTGCGGGCCCAGTTCGGCCAGCGGACGGTCTTGGTGGTCAGCCACCGCGTCTCGGCGGTCCAGGACGCCGACCAGATCCTGGTCTTGGACGACGGCCGGGTCGCCGAGCGCGGCACACACGCCGAGCTGGTCGCTGCCGGCGGGGCCTACGCGACGATGGTCCGCAAGCAGCAGCTCGAAGCCGAGTTGGAGGGCGCATAAGCCGGTCGCCGGCCGGGCCGATGGCCTACCTTGCGGATCCGCACCCGGACCGCACATGCGCTCTCGCGTCTCTCTCATCGCCCTCGCGCTGCTCGTCTGCGCTCCTCCGCTGAGCGCCCAGGCGCTCCGCGCCGACGGCCCCGCCGTCCGCCTCTTCTCCGACGACGCGCCGGCCGCGAGGCCGGCGTGGTCGCCCGACGGCGCCTGGATCGCCTTTACGCGCGACCAACTCGCCGGCCTGTGGGTCGTCCGCCCCGATGGGTCCGGCGCCCGGCCGCTGGCCGACGCGCCGGCCGCCGGCTTCGGCTTCGCGTGGTCGCCGGACGGCACGGCCATCGCCGCCCGGACCGCGCGGTACGACGGCCCGATCCGCCGCTCGACGGTCTCCATCTTCGGCCTCGACGGGACCGCGACGGCGCTCACCGACGAGCGGACCTCGGCGGTCGGCCTGCCGCGGTGGGCCGGGCCCGGCCACGTCGCCGTCGTAACTGGCGGCGCCCTCGACGTACTCGCGGTCGACGCCAACGCACGCGCCGTCCCCGCGGGCACAGTTCCAGCGGCCGGGCTCGACGGCGGGCTGTCGGTCGCCGAGGTCGGCTCGGGCGTGGTCCGCGAGGTCGGCGCGTTCGAGGGCGAGCGGCTGCTCAACGTGACGCCGTCGCCGGACGGGACGCGCATCGCGTTCGAGGTCGTCGGCGGCCACCTGTTCGTGTCCGGCTTGGACGGCTCGGGCCGCGTCGACCTGGGGCCCGGTGGTCGACCCTCGTGGTCGCCGGACGGCCGCTGGGTCGTGTTTCAGACCACCGAGGACGACGGCCACCAGTTCACGGCCTCCGACCTGGTCGCCGCCCGCGCCGACGGGTCCGCCCGGGTCGCGCTCACGCAGACCGCGGACCGGTTCGAGATGAACCCCTCGTGGTCGCCCGACGGCCGCGCCATCGCCTTCGACGCCGACGGCGCCCTGTTTCTCCTCCCCGTTTCCGAGTAGCCCGATGACCAGGTTTGTGACCCCGCTCCTCGCCCTCGTGCTCGTCGGCTCCGCTCAGGCCCAGCAGGTGACGGGCCTGTCCGACTGGAGCCTCTTCCTCGACCCCGGCCACAGCGGGACCGACGAGAACGTCGGCATCTACGGCTACTCCGAGCCCGAGAAGGTCCTCCGCGTCGGGCTCGCGCTCCGCGAGATGCTGGAGACGCGGACCGACATCGAGGCCGTGTACATGTCGCGGACCGACGACACCCAGCAGGTGAGCCTGTCGCAGCGGACGGACCTCGCCAACTCACTCGGGGCCGACTTTTTCCACTCGATCCACAGCAACGCCGGACCGCCGAGCGCCAACAACGTCCTGATGCTCTACGGCGGCTGGCGGTCGAATGGCGTCACGGTCGAGAAGACGCCCGAGGGCGGGCGCCGGATGGGCGCCGAATACGAGGACGCCCTGTCGCGCGCCATGCGCTTGCCGACCATCGGCAACTTCGCCGACCGGACGTTCTACCTCGGCTTCCCGGAGACCCACGCCAATCAGTTCCCCTACCTGTTCGTCAACCGGACGTCGAACATGGCGTCGGTCCTGAGCGAGGGCGGGTTCCACACGAACCCGACCCAGAACACGCGCAACATGAACGCCGACTGGAAACGGCTCGAGGCGCAGGCGCACTACTGGGCCATCCTGGACTGGCACGGGATCCCGCGCTCGACGCACCGGATCGCGACGGGCTTCGTCACCGACGCCGAGAGCGGCCGGCCGATCAACGGGGCGACCGTCGAGGTCGACGGCCAGACGTACACGACCGACACCTACGAGTCGCTCTTCAACCGCTTCTCGAACGACCCCGACCAGCTCCGGAACGGGTTCTACTACCTCGAAGACGTCGGGCCCGGGACGCACACCGTCACGGTCTCGGCCGACGGCTACGCCTCCGCGACGGCCACGGTGACGATGAAGGACACCACGTTCACCTTCGCCGACGTCGCTCTGACCTCGACGGTGCCCCCGGTGGTGGCCGAAGCGGACCCGGCCGAGGGCGACCCCAGCTTCCCGATCACGGACGCGATCCGCTTGACGTTCAGCCGGCCGCTCGACCCGGCCACGGCCGCGCCCGCGTTCTCGCTCGTCCCGAGCGCGGGCGGCCCGCCGGTCGCGGGCACCGTCACGTTCGAGCGCGGGGGCTACGAGCTCGTGTTCACTCCGGACGAGCCGCTGGCGCCCACGACCGCGTTCACGCTGACGCTCGCCGGCACGGCCACGACGGCCAACGGCAGCCCGATTGACGGCGACGGCGACGGGACCGGCGGCGACGACTTTACGCTCACGTTCACGTCGAGCTTCCCCGACACGACGGCCCCGCGCCTGGCCCAAAGCGACCCGCGCCCGAACGCGACCGGCGCCGAGCTGCGGCCCGTGGTGACGGTCGCGTTCACCGAGGCGGTCGACCCGGCCACGCTCGACGGCCGCGTGACGTTGGAGACGGTCGCGGGCGCGGCCGTCGCCGGGACGTTCGTCCACACGCTGGCCGGCGTCGTGGGGGAGGACCCCGATCCCCAGAGCACGGTGAGCTTCGTGCCGGACGCGCCGCTCGCGTCCGACACGCGGTACCGGTTCGCCATCGAGCCCGGCGTCGAGGACGTGTTCTCGAACGCGACCACGGCGCGCTACGCCTTCCTCTTCGAGACCGCCGCCGCCGACCCGATGGTCGAGCTCCTGGACGACTTCGAGGGGAGCTCGATCTCGGACAACTGGTGGGTCCCGCAGCAGAGCGGCTCGACGGGCGGCATCGTGACCGACTCGACCAGCGCCGCCGCCGACTCGCTGGCGTATCCGCTCGGCGGCGAGACCGCCATGCGCGTCGACTACGGCTGGGCCGAAACCGGCCCGTGGCTGATCCGCGAGTACCTCGCCGGGGGGGCGCCCCGCGACCGGATCTTCGACGACTCGTTCACGCTCCGCGCCCGCGTCTTCGGCGACGGGACTGGGACCCTGTTCCGGTTCGCCGTCGACGACGGGCTGAGCGGCGGCCACGAGGTCAGCCCGTGGACGGCCGTCGACTGGCTCGGCTGGCGGACCGTCACGTGGGACCTCGACGCCGACGGGTTCGGGACGTGGATCGGGAACGGGGCGTGGGACGCGCCGTCGCAGCTCCGCTTCGACTCGTTCCAGCTCGGCTACGACGGGGCCTCGCCCCGCTTCGGCGCCCTGGTCTTCGACGACCTCGCCCTCCTCAGCTCGGCCCCCGTCGCGGCGGCCGGCGGGCCCGATGGCGATCCCGCCTTGCGCGTCGCGCCGATCTGGCCGAACCCCGCCCGCACGACGGCCGAGGTCCGGCTCGTGCTCGGGGCCCCGACGACCGTGACGGCCGAAGTGTTCAACGCCATCGGCCAGCGCGTCGCCGTCTTGGCCGACGGCGTCCCGCGCGCGGCCGGCGAGCACCGGCTGACGTGGCCGACGGCGGGCGCCGCGTCGGGCGTCTACGTCGTCCGCGTGACGGCGGGCACCGAGCGGGCGTCGGCGTCGGTCGTCGTCGCGCGATAGGGGGTTCGGGCGGCGGCGTGCCCGGGCCTACCTTGGTCCCATGACCGCTGTCCTTCCCGACTCGACGCCGCCCCACGTCCGGGCCGCCCTCGCCGAGGCGAAGGCCCGACTCGAAGCGATCTACGGGGACCGCCTGGTCCGGGTGGTCCTCTACGGCTCGCGCGCGCGCGGCGACGCCCGGCCCGACTCCGACGTCGACCTGCTGGTCGTCCTCCGGGGCGACTACCAGGCACACCGCGAGTTGAAGGATCGGCTCGTCCCCGTAACGCTCGACCTCCTCGACCGCTACGGGGTGGCCGTGTCGGCTCAGCCCTACGGGGATGGCGAACTTCGCAACCACACGCTCACCTTCCCCAGGAACGTCGACCGCGAGGGGGTAACGCTGTGACCGACCAGCAGACACGGCTCGTCGAGAAGGCGAGGCGGGCGCTCAGCACGGCCCGTCTTGTCCTCGACGACGGTGACGTAGAGGGCGCACTCAACCGGGCGTACTACGCCTGTTTCTACGTGGCCCAAGCGCTTCTCTTGACCTACGGCGAGGAGCCACGGACGCATCGGGGTGTCCACCACCGATTTCGAGAGCGGGCCGTCCTTCCAGGTCTCGTTCCGGCTGAGTTGGGTCGGACCCTGCCGTACGCAGCCAGCCTGCGCGAGCGTGCCGACTACGAGGCGGTGACGGTGACGGACACCGCCGGTGCGGCGGACCTCCTCGCCGATGCCCACACGTTCGTCGACGCCGTCCTCCGAGTCTTGGAGAAGGCGGAGTAGATCCTCGCAGCGACACGGCCCAGTAAGGACCGCGGGGACGCCGTCTATGCGCCCCCGCGGGGACCCTACCGCACCACGACCGCCGGCCGCGTGATTCGCGCGCCGTCGGCGTCGAGGACGACGAGGTAGGTGCCCGGCGTACGTGCCCTCCACGTCGCCGTGTGCGGACCGGCCGCCTGGTCGCTATCGACCAGCACGGCCACCTCGCGGCCGAGCACGTCGACCACGCGGAGCGTGACGCGGGCGGCCTCGGGCAGTGTGAACGCCAGCGTCACCGGGCCCGCCGACGGGTTCGGGCGCGGGGCGTCCAGGCGGAGCGCGAGCGCCGGGCCGTTCTCGGCGTCGACCGAGCCTGAGACTGTGGCCGCGTTGCTCGGCGCGCTCTCGATCGAGTTCGGGCTGACCGACGTGACGACGTAGGTGTAGGCGCCGCCGTCGAGGAGCACGTCGCGCAAGACGGTCTCGCCGGTCACGCCGACCAGGTTCTCGGCCCGCTCCAGCGCCGCGTCGAGGTCGCCGGCCTCAGCCTGGGGCACGCGGTAGACAGCGAAGAACCGGGCCTGGGTGTCACCGGCGGCGGGCGCCGTCCACGTCAGCTCGACCTCGCCGGGCTGGCCGTCGGCGGGGTCGTCGTCCAGCGCGAGGTCGGTCGGCGCGCGTGGGGCGTCCTGGCTCCGCCAGTCCATCGGCGGCGGGAGCGCGGGATAGCGGTAGAGGTCCGTCCGGAGCGAGTCGGCGAAGCCCTTCGACGGGAACTGCGTCAGGTTCTTGGCGCGGAAGAACACGCTGCCCTGGATGCCCTCGGTGACCCGGTTGAAGCGGACCTGGCGCGGTACCTCGTTTGCCGCGAAGAGCGTGTTAGAGAACGTGTTGGGGTCGGAGCGGTAGAGCCCGTGGCCGGGGTAGAGGTGGCGGTCGTTGCGGACCGACTCCCACCACGGCGCCAGCAGGCCGTAGTCCTGCCCGCCACCGAACTTCCAATAGAGCTGGGGCGTCACGTAGTCGATGAGGTCGTTGGCGAGCCAACTCACGGCGTCGGCGTAGAGCGTGTTGTAGGCGTCGAGGCCGGTGATGCCGGAGGGCACGCCGTTCTTCCAGATCCCGAACGGGCTGATCCCGAACACGGCGTCGGGGTTGACGACGGCCAAGCTGTCCCGGACCTGCTCGACGAACTGGAAGATGTTGGACCGCCGCCAGTCGCTTCGGCTGAGCCCGCCGCCGTACTGAGCGAACGAGGCGTCGTCCTGGTTCGTGATCTGGTTGGGCGGGTACGGATAGAAGTAGTCGTCGAAGTGGACGCCGTCGATGTCGTAGCGCCGCGCGACGTCGGCGACGATGGTCGTGACGTAGTCGCGGACGGCGGGGAGGCCGGGGTCGGTGATCTGGATCGCGCCGAAGTCAAGGATCCACTCGGGATGCTGGACCGTGACGTGCGTCGAGTCCTTGGCGTAGTTCGAGCCCCGGTCGGCGCGGTACGGGTTGAGCCAGGCATGGAGCTCCATCCCGCGCTTGTGGGACTCCTCGATGGCGAACGCCAGCGGGTCGTAGCCGGGGTCCGCGCCCTGCTCACCCGTCAGCCAGTACGACGACGGCTCGTACGGCGAGTCGTAGAAGGCGTCGGACTCGGTTCGGACCTGGAACAGGACCGCGTTGATGCCGACGTCCTGGAGCTTGTCGAGGATGCCGACCAACTCCACCTGCTGAGAGCTGGCGCTGCACGTCCGGCACGATGGCCAGTCGAGGTTGGCGACGGTTGCGATCCAGGCGCCGCGGAACTCGTGCTTCGGGAGCTCCTGCGCGGCGGCAGGGCGGAGGACGCTGGCAACGACCAGCAGGGACAGGAGGAGCAAGCGCATGGGAACGGGGAGGAAGGAGGGAGTGCGACGTTCTTCTGATGCCAAACAACTACCACGAGTCATTCCCGCGCACGCGGGAATCCATGCGGGGCTCCGTCTCAGCGAGCGGCGGCCTATGGATCCCCGCGTGCGCGGCAGGGCTGTTAAGTCCTACCTCAAGCCCTCCAGGTTTGTCATCCTGAACGGAGTGAAGGATCTCAACTCGGACTATGGAAACTTGCCGTGCCGACTCCAATGGCCTCCAACGCTGGCGCTGAGATCCTTCGCAAGCTCAGGATGACAAGTAGGTGGATGAGAAGTTACCGGTCCTGCCGCGTGCGCGGGGATGACGTCTGTGGGTGGGTCTGCCAGACCAAGAGGTCCAGATGTAGGGGGCTACCGGTATAAAGGGGGGCGTCCACAGAAAAAGAGGGGGCGCCGAACCGAAGCTCGGCGCCCCCTCGATGGTCGGGCGTCGCCCCGAGGGGCGGGGCCATTTAGCGGACGACCATCATCCGCCGGCTCTGCACCTCGCCCTCGACGTTGAGGGTGTACACGTAGACGCCGGCCGCGAGCGAGCCCGCGTCGAACGAGACCGCGTGCGGACCGGCCGCGAACGGGCCGTCGGCGAGCGTGGCCACCTGGCGGCCCGTCGTGTCGTAGACGCGGAGCGTCACCTGCGCCGCTCGGTCGAGCTCGAACCGGATGTCGGTCGTGCCCGAGAACGGGTTCGGCCGGTTCTGCTCGAGCGAGCCCGAGGAGAAGGCGCCCGGCTCGGTCGCCGTGCCTCCGCCGCGAATGAACCGCTGAGCACCGCCCGCGAGGTTGAACAGGGCCACATAGGCCGTGTCGCCGTCTGCCGTGAACGCGATGCTGCGCGGGCGGCCCAACCCTCCAACGTCGCGGGGGCCACTGACGTAGATGCCCGGCTCCCGGTAGAGGAGGCTGTCGACCGGCATCGGGTTCAGGACTGGGTTGCCGTCGGCGTCGAACAGGTCGGCCGGATCGAAGGCATAGAACGTCTGGGACGTGTAGAACGTCCGCAGCGTGTCGCCCGTCGCCGGGTCGATGTCGTTGAAGTTGTTGCCGGGGTTGAGCGGGTTCCCCGAGCTGACCCAGTAGTAGCCCGTCTTCGGGTTGACCGCCGTCGCCTCGATGCGGAGGCCGGCGAACGTGTACCCGAGCGAGTCGTACGGGGCGAATTCGTTCTCCCGCTGGTAGACCACGGCGTACGGGTTCTCGAACGCCGTCTCGAACACGGTGTTGCCGTCGGGCGAAACGAGGACTGTCCGTGTGAAGTCGCTTGCGAAGCCGACGGTGCCGGTCGACTCCTCAAGGTTCGGGTCGAACTGAGTAATCTGGCGGCCGCCCGTGCCGACCGACTGGACGGTCACGTTGCAGTTGTCGTCCACGCCGACGGCCGAGAGCGAGGCGTCAAGGTTCTCCGTGGCGCCGGGGAACGGGTTGACCCGGGCGAGGCCCTTGTACGTGTCCGCATCGATCTTAAAGATCGTGGCGAACTGCGAGATGTAGACGGCGTCCTCGGCCTCGCAGTAGCGGATCCCACGGCCCGTCCGGGTATCGATCCCGATCGTACCGTCGGCCCTCGTGTACGAGTAGTACCCGAGCGTGTCGCGCGGCGTCGTGCCGTCGGCGTAGTCGATGAAGACGAGTGGGGAGGCGTCGACCTCCGAGCCGTCCGGGTTGAAGATGCGGAGGCCGAACACACCCGTCCGCACGCCCGCGATGTCGATGCTGTCGGCGGCCGTGTTGAATGTCTGAAGGAAGACCGTCCCGTCGTCGTCGACAGCGATGCCCTGGAAGCCGTTGCCGTTGGTGGCGAGGGTGTCTTGGGGGAAGACGGTGTCGAAGGTCCACTGGGCCGAGGCCGTCAACGGGAGGGAGGCCACGAAGGCCAGGAGTAGCAGTTTTCGCATGGAAAGAGGAGGGAGGTGGGAAGGAGTTCCGAGCCGGAGAGGCCCGGGAGGTGGTTCGTCAGGGAACCGTGAAGTAGCCCGAATGATCCGGGCCTAGCGTGCGCCCTCGCGCCGGGTCTCGATGAGGAGGACGTCGGCCCGCTGGTCTGCCGAGGCCCCACGAACCATATAGAGTTGGCTTCCTGCCCCGTAGGCGAGAGCCGAGGCTGGTCCCCGGAGCACGCCGGGGTAGAGCGGGGAGACGTCGCCGGCGGGGGAGACCGTCACGACCGGGTCGACCACGCGGTCGAGCCCGACGAACAGCGTCCCGTCCGTCGCGACGGCAACCGCGTTGCCAACGGCCGGGAGGTCGGCGATGGCCGTCGGCGCGCCGAGCGAGCCGTCGCTGGCGATGGGAAGCGAGTAGATGCGGCCCGGGCCCGTCCCGCCTGAGACGACGTAGAGTTGGCCGCCCGCGGCAGCAAGCGCGCGGACCGTCGTTGGAAGGGCCGTCTCCGATGTTGGCCCATCGGGCGCGACGCGGAATAAGGTCTGGGCGTTGCCGCCCGCGTAGGTTGACCCGTCCGGGCTGCCCGCGATAGCGACGAGCGAGAGCGACGACGGCTGGAACGCCGAGAGCACCTGCTGGCTGCCGCCTTCCGGCAGCCCGAACACGGCCCGGACCCGCCGGACCCCGACGAGTTGGTCACCAGCGAAGGCGAGGTCGGACCACGGGAACGTCGAGTCGAAGTAGTCCGACCGCGTTCCGTCCGCCGCGATCTGGATGACGCCGACGGCGACTTCCTCTCTCGCGAGTGAGAGGTAGAGCGTCCCGTCAGCGTCGGCGGCGATCCCGGAGGGGACTTCCGTCTGGGAGAGCTCCCCGAACGGCACAACGGCGGCCGTCAGCGGAAAGGAGACGGCGTTGCTGTAGTCTTGGGAGCCCAGGACGGCCACGCGGAGGCGGAGCGCCGCACTGGGGAGGTTCGGGACGCGGACTTCGAGCCGCGTGGCGGAGGCCGAGAGGATCGTGCCCGGCGCCGAGTTGCCCTGGGCGTCGTCGAACACGACCGCGTTGTCGGTCGGCGTCGCCGAGAAGTTCTGGCCCTCGATGGTCACCACGTCGACGCCAGCCAGGACGATGCCCTGGGGGCTGACGCTGGCGATGACCGGGGCCGGGTTGCGGTCGACATCAGGGTCGTAGAGGCTGCTGCCTTCGCCCGAGTCGCACGCGGCGACGAGGACGATGAGAGCGAGGGCGGTCCCGAAACGGGCGAGGCGGAGCATGGGAGAACGGAAAAGGAGAGAGTGTCCGGGTCTACCGAGAACTCCCCATCGTGTCATCCTGAGCGCGCGAAGGATCTCGACGCCGACGTTCCGAGCCGTCAGCACCGGTGCGGTCGGTCTGGAGGTCCGAGTTGAGATCCTTCACGTTCGTTCAGGATGACAGGTCTGAAGGGACGGAGCTAGCCGTGATGAGGTGGGAGCCATGGGCGGGAGGTCGCTCCCGCGCGCCTCCCTCGCTGGCGTGTTAGAGGTCGAACCGGACGGCGATCCGGTGGACGGGGTCGAACACGCTCATGGCGCTGTACGAGTAATCGGCCCCGAAGCCGACGCCGCCGAGCCGCTGGCGGACGCCGGCGCCCAGGCTGACGCCCTGGACGTCGGACGGGAACACGTAGCCGGCCCGGAGCGCCAACGTGTTGGCGAACGTGTATTCGCCGCCGGCCTCGATCTGGCTCGTGAAGTCGTATGGGTCCTCGGCGTCGACGGCCAGGACCAGCCGGTGGAGCGACGGGTCGAACCCCGTCAGCCCGCGCGTGTCGAGCGAGGCCCCGATCTGGAGCGTGAGCGGGAGCTGGAACCCCTCGCCGTCGCCGAAGGCCGCCTGCTGCGAGAAGTTGCGGGCGCTGACCGCGAACGCCAGGCCCGGGAACGGCGTGTCGTACAAGACGCCGAAGTCGTAGGCCAGCACGCTCTCCGAGACGTCCTCGCGCGTCAGGTCAAAGCCGGCCTCCGAGACGGGGACCGCCCCGAAGTCCTGGGTGACCAGCTTGACCTGGCCGCCGACCGAGAACCGGTCCGTCACCGTCCGCCCGTACCCGACGCCCAGCGCGAAGGCCGTCGGCGAGAACGTGCCGAGGTCGCGGAAGCCGTCGTCGGTGGTGGCGTCGAACACGGTCTCCTGGAGCTCGCCGTAGTCGACGGCCATCACGGAGACTCCGAACGTGCCGTAGCGCCCGCCGGCGGGCTGGAGCGCGACGGCCCCGTGGTTGTAGCTCACGTCGGCGATCCAGTTTGTCTGGCCCAGGAACACGCCGGCGCCGCCTTCGGCGCGGGCCAGGCCAGCCGGGTTGTAGAACAGGGCGCCCGGCCCGGTCGTGAGCGCCGTCGCGGCCCCACCGAGCGCCGCCGCGCGGGGGTCGGCCGAGACGCTGAGGAACTTCATCCCCGACTGGGCCAGCTTGTCGCGCTCCTCGACCTGCTGGGCGAGCGCGGCCGGCGCGAGGAACAAGACGAGCAGGAGGAAGCGGGCGAGCACGGGCGTCGGCATGGGGGAGAGGGCGGTGCGATGTGCTGGCATGAGCCGACGGGCGACGCGACGACCACGACCGCCCCGCCTCGTCCCCGTCGCAAGCGGGATGCGACTGCGGAGACGGGGCGGGGGGGGCGTAGCCTTGGAAGGGGAGGCTCCCCCTCCACCCCTCGGGGGGAAAGGGCTGGGGTGAGGGGGGCGGCCCGAAGTCGGCGTGTAACCGGACCCCTCACCCTGTCCCTCTCCCCAAGGGAGAGGGGACGCCGCAGGGGCCTCCGCACACGTTCTCCGGGGTCGACGGGATGAGAGGGCCACGGTTCTAGCGGATGACGACGAACTTGCGGAAGGCCTGCTCGCCGGCTTGGAACAGGGTGGCCCCGGTGTCAAGGTCGACCACGTCCTCGGTCACCGTGATCACGGCGATGTAGAGCCCGCTCGCGACCACCTGCCGCGACGACGTCGTGTGGTCCCAGAACTCGTCGCCCGACCCGTCGGTGTGCTCGATCGAGTCGACGAGCTCGCCGAGCTCGGTGTAGATGTCGATCCGGCAGATGCCCGGGATGTTGAAGAAGGCCAGCTTGTCGTTCCGGTCGGGGAACCGCAGGGCCGTGTCGCCGCCGAGCCCACGGCTGGCCCCGATGTAGAACGGGTTGGGCACGACGCGGATGGCTTCGAGCGACTCGCCCTGCTGGCGCTTGAGCGTCGACCCGTCGTAGGTCTGGGTCGCGTAGCGCGAGCTCCGGAGCGGCCGGCCGGCCGGCGTCAGCGCCCCGCCGTCGTTGGCGGCCCCGTCGCGGACGCCCTGGAGGTAGTAGAAGTAGTTGACGCCTCGGACCGGCGACGTGTCGGCGTACGACGTCTCGCCGGGCCCGGCCGTGTGGACGAGGGTGTACGTGCTGTCCCGCCGCGACGACGCCCGGTAGATCTCCCAGCGGTCGGGCTGGGGCCCTTCGGCGTTGGGCTCCCAGGTGAGCACGATCCGGTCGCCGCCGCCGGACACGTCGAACGTCAGCGGCGGGGCCGGCGGCTCCGGGATCTCGAAGTCGGCCTCGTACAGCGCGAGCGCCCGGCGGAACGTCTGGAACAGGGAGTCCCGGCTCGTGAACACCCACTCGTTCTTGGTCTTGGTCTCGCCGGCGTAGGTCAGCCCGGCGTTGGCGTTGTTGCCGGAGTCCTTGAACTGGCGGCCGATGACCGTGTTGGCCTCCCGACTCAGCCCGGCGCTCCCCTCGGCGATCACGAACCGGACGCTCTCGCCCGGCGCCAGCGTGTACGGCCCGTAGCCGTTCCCGAACGAGTAGCCGCCCGAGTTGGCCTGGCCCTCGGCCGCCGACGGGTCGCGCGTCGGGTTGAGGAAGCCCGGCAAGCCGGACGGCTCGACGGCGAGCGCGTGGCGCGGCGACTTGTGCCCCTGCGACATCACGCCGTACTCGGTCGTCATCCGGCCGATGCTGAATGGGTCGTTGTTCGACTGGTAGGTGTCGTCGGAGCCGACCCAGTTCGTCGTCGACGGCTGGCCGGGGTCGTCGGACTCGTCCGACGCGGAGGCGTCCGCGTGGAGCGTGACGACGCCGGCGAACGAGCTGGCGCCCAGGCGGCCGACGGTGTCGGCCGGGGCCACGTTGATGGCCTCTTGCTGGATCGACCCACCCAGGTTGTCGTAGCTGACGTTCCGACCCGGGAAGAGCCCGTGCCACGAGAACTGGGCCCGGAACTGCTCGCCGGGGCTGTCCGGCAACAGGCCGTCGCCGCGGGCGTCGTTCATCGTGTTCTTGCCCCACCCGGTCGGGTTCCCCATCACGTACCGGGTCTCGGCCGAGACCGCCAGCCGGTACTGGAGGTAGGCGATGACGCCCTCCAGCGTCTGGTTCGGGAGCTCGATGTCGGGGTCGCCGTCGGTGTTGCCCGTGTTCGTCAGGACGTACTCGATCACGTGGTAGTTGTCGTGGTACTCCTGGCTGAACTGCATCACGCGCCGCTCCATCGTGATCCCCAGGAGCGTGTTGACCCGGCTGATCAGCATAAAGTCGGCCTCCATGTCGGGGTCCACGCGGTCGACGACCATCGCCGCCGAGGCGAACGACTGGTCCCCGTCGACGGTCACGACCGTCAGCGGGTACTTGCTTACCAGCTCGAAGGCGACCGGAAACATCTCGCCGATCCCCGTGGTCCGCGGCCCGACGTGGACCACGCGGACGGGGTAGTCATTCCCGAACTCGTCGCGGACGTTCTGGGCCCCGATCCACAGCCCCTTCGCCGCCTGCGAGTCCTTGAAGTCGTAGACGCCGGGCCACCGCCACCCGTACTGCTGCACGCGGACGAGCCCCTCCTCGATCTCGCTCCCGGCCGACGAGTACCAGTTGTGGAACGAGCCGCCCGAGACCCACTTGGTCTGGAACTGGGCGCTCGCGCTGGGCGCGGCTACGAACGTCGCGGCGAGCAGGCCGAGAGTGAGGAAAAGGCGGGCGGTCGGGCGCACGGAAGGAGCGAGGGGCATGAGTCGGAGGTCTGCCGGCGAGAGGGGCCCGGCGGGCAGGGGAGGGCCTAGAGGGTGTCAGGTGGCTCGTGGGCCGACCCCCCGCTCCCGCTGCCATCGCTCCGCTCCGTACAGCGGGAGCTGTCCCCCTTGAAGGGGGACAGTCCGTCCGCCCGCTGAGCGGAGCGAGGGGCGGACGGACGGGGGATACGGCTCACGACCAGTCACAGCGTTAGAGGCTCACGCGGACGCCGAAGAACACGTCGCGGGGGTTGAGGAAGTTGAGGTACCCCTGGTTCGGCATGTCGATGTAGGCCTTCGTTTCGAGCACCTCGTCCACGCGCGCCGGGTCGGCCGGGGACCACACCCCATCGCGGTTGACGATGTAGGTCTGCGTGTTCTCCTCGTAGTAGATCGCGCCGGGATCCGGGTTGCCCAGCTCGGTCCGGGTTTGGACCGAGAACATTGGTTGGTAGGCCACGTCGTCCGGCCGGTAGTCGCCGACGACGTCCGTCCCGGGGATGTTCGAGTAGTCGTCGCTCGCCGGGAAGTGCAAGCTGGCGAGGTAGGCGTTCCGGTCGTTCCCGTCGGCGGCCCCGTAGAACCGAGTACCGAAGAACGACATCTCGCGGCGGTTGAGCGCGTTGTAGACGTCGGCATAGAACAGGACCTCGCGGCCGGCGACGGCGAACTCGCGCTGGAACCGCAGGTCGAGCGACCACCGGTCGCGGACCGCGACGTTCTGGGTCACGCCCGGCGCGGCGACGCCATTGTCGCCCCAGGTGTAGGCCCCGCCGTCCTGCCACCGGCCGATAAACGACGTCCGCCAGCCGCCCAGCGGGTGGACCCCACCCAGGCTCGGTCCGAAGTCGATCGGTGAGAACAGGTTGAGGTTGGCCCGGGCAAACGGGCGCGGGACCGGCCGCGACGACGCCAGCCGCCGGAGCCCGTCGCTCTCCTCCTGCTCGCGCTGGGTCGTCGAGTTCTCGAAGACGTCCCGGAACCCGAAGTAGCCCGACTGGCGGACGTCGTAGGTGTAGTTGATGAACCCGTTGACGTATTTCCCAGTCGGCTTCTGGAGCGTCACCTCGAAACCCCGAATGTCGGCGTAGTTGTTGGCCTCCGTCCGGTCGTACTCGACGCGGCCGTCGCGGCTCTGGTACGTCACCAGCCGCGGCTCGAGCGAGACGTCCTTGTAGTAGCCGGCGACCCGGGCCGTGAACTGGCCGAAGAACGACTGCTCGTAGCCGAGCTCGTAGGCGATCGTTCGCGGCAACGGGTTGTTCGGGTCAGCGATCTGGGTGATCTGGCCGCCGACCGAGAACGCCCGCACGACGTAGAGCTGGTCCGAGTCCGGGAGCGACCGGAAGTGGCCGTAGTTGAAGTAGAGCTTGCTCAACTCCGTCACCGGGAACGAGACGCCCAGCCGGGGGCTCAGCGTGACCAGGCTCCGCGCGGGCGACGTCTCCAGCAGCGAGTCGAGCGCGGCCGTTGGCGTCCCGTCGCGGCCGAGCTGGACGCCGGCCAGGACCGGGTCGAACAGGTTGTAGTCGTACCAGTTGCCGCCGGCCGTGAAGTAGTCCAAGCGCAGGCCGAGGTTGGCGATCATCCCGTCGAGCTCCAGCTTCGTCTGGGCGTAGCCGGCTGCTCGGATCGGCGTCTCGTCCCAGACCGTCCGCACGTTCGAGCTCGTCAGGAAGGAGTCGATCCGGGCGTAGTTGATCAGGCTCCGAGTCAGGTTGTACTCGAGCCCCGTCTTGACCTCGGCAAAGCGCGTGAGCTGGTTCGTGTAGTCGGCCTGGACGTTGTAGGTCGTGACGCGGGACGAGTCGCGCGCGTTCGACATCCCGACGCCCATCCGCATCCCGTCGACGCCCTCGGACGGGAACGGCTGCCACCCAAACGGGCCCTCGTTGAACCCGACCCCGCCGAACGTGGCGACGATCGTCGAGTCCCGGCGCGGGCCCGGGTTCGTGTCGTAGCGGCTCTCGAACCGGTTGAGGCGGACCTGGTACACCGACGTGGCCGAGAGCGCGTGCGAGAACTGGGCGCCGACCTGGTCATACGTCGTCTGCGACGGCCCCCAGAAGTCGCCCGAGAACGTCCGGCTGTCGATAAAGCTGGACCCGATCGGGCTCACGCCCGAGAGGTAGGTCGCGATGCTCTCGGGCGAACGGAAGACGCTCCCGGTCCCCGTGCTGATGGCGCCCGACCGCGTCGAGGCGGTCCCTTCGAGCGCGCCGTAGCGGCCTTCGACGCTCAGCTTCATCCCCGGCCGGACGTCGCTCGTCAGCTTGAGGTGGCCCGTCCGCTCGGCGTAGCGGTCGGTGTGGAGCGGGACGAGGTAAGCGTCCTCCTCCTGGCGGAACGAACCGAAAAAGCGGAGGTTGCCCAGCCGCTGCCCGCCCGGGACCGGCCCGCCGATCCCGAGGTCGACCTCGTAGTCCGGCATCGTGATCTCGAACGACTTCCGGTGCTGGAACAGGAACGCGTCCTGGAGCGCCTGCGGGGTCAGGTCGTTGGTCGGGTCGTTGTCCGAGAGCAGGCCGGCCGAGATCGAGTTCCACCCCTCGAAGTCCGGGTACTGGTCCTGGGTGGCCTGGTCCCACGCCCCGTTGCCGGTGCCCGTGAACGCGACGGCGGGGTCGGTGAACGGGCGGATCCAGTAGGCGTCGAGGTCGTTGGCGCTCCCGCCGAAGTTCTTCTGGGCCGCCGGGCTGTAGCGCGTCCGGATGTCGGCCTGGTACCGGCGCGGGTCGCCCTCCTTCGTGACCACGTTGACCACGCCCGAGCGGACGTTGCCGTACTCGGCGTTGAACCCGCCGGTCTGGACCTGGACCTCCTCCACCGACGCCAGGCTGATGTTGGTGAACGGCGCGTTGTTCCGCTCGTCGCGCAACGTGAGCCCGTTGACCTGGAACGCGATCTCGTCGGCGCCCGAGCCCCGGATGGTGAACCCGTCCTGGACGCCGGCCTGGAGCTGGACCGCGTTCTCGATAGACGCGACGGGCAGCGCGGCGATCTCGGCCGAGCCGATGTTCGTCCGCGAGTTCGACACGTCGACCTCGACCGGCGGGCGCTCGGCCCGGACCACGACCTCCTCAAACGTCGCCGTCTCCGGCCGGAGCGTGACGTTGAGCGCCGTCGTCTGGTCGATGTCGATGTTGACGTTCTCGGTCAACTGGGTGGCGTACCCGATCGACGAGATCCGGACGGTGTACGTGCCCGCGGGCACGCTCAGGATCGTGTAGTACCCGTCGACGTCGGCCGTCGCCCCACGCGACGTCTCGACGACGAACACCGTCGCGCCGATGATCGGCTGGCCGCCCTCGTCGACGATGCGGCCGGAGAGCTTGCCGGACGTCTGGGCCGCCGCGAGCGGGGCGGCAGCGGCGACGAGCAGGAGGACGGGGATGCGGAGCGCGGTGGCAAGGGTCATCAGCGGACGGGCCTGTGCAAAGGGGAAAGCGCTTTCGGAACGGGGCGCGGTCTCGGGCCGCCGCCGCCGAAGATGGGGCCGGGACGCGAGCTCCGCAAGGTGATTCTGGAGGGACCTACGTCACCCGCCGCCGGACGGCGTTGTGATTAGGGCATCTCGCGGACGGTGACGAACGCCTCGGCGGCGTAGCACTCGGGCAGGCCGAGCGCGTCGAGCGCCCGCGCCGTCTCGGCGTTCCGGTCGCGCGCGCGCTCCCAGAACTCGCGGTCGTCGTAGGCCCCGGGGAAGAGGGCCCGGTCCTTCTGGCTCTCGTGCTTGTAGATGGCCTCGATCTTGAGGTCGAGCTCGGCCTTCGAGAGCGGCAGGAACACGTCGGCCCGGTCGATCTCCCACTCCTGCCACGCCCCGCGGTAGAGCCAGACGAGCGGGCGCGGGTCGTCGTCGGCCTTTTTGCGGCGGCCCTTCTTCGCAGGTGCCCCGTCGCCACCGGGGTCGGCGGTCGCCAGCCCCTCGCCGTAGCGGCGGACGGCCTGGTCGATGGCGCTGTAGCACATCCGGTGCGTCCCGTGCGGGTCCGAAAGGTCGCCGGCCACGAACAGGTGCGTCGCCCCGGTCTCCTCCAAGAGGTCGAGCACGATCTGGACGTCGGCTTGGCCGATGGGCGCCTTCTTGACGCGGCCCGTCTTGTAGAACGGCATGTCGAGGAACCGGGCGTGCTCGGCGCCGAGCCCCATCACCTCGATGGCCGCGATCGCCTCGGTGTAGCGGATGAACGCCTTGATCTTCTGGACGTCGCCGGTGTCGACCTGGGCCGGCTTCTTTTTGTCGAGGTCGCGCAAGATGGTCGTAATCCGGTCCTGGAGCCCGTCCTCGGCGGCCGGCGCCAGCACGTCGTGGGCCATCCCCACAAACTGGAGGTGCCGCCGGACGTCCTGGTCGAACACGGCGACCGACCCGTTCGTCATGTAGGCGACCGTCACGTCGCACTGGTTGCGGACGAGCGCGTGCAACATCCCGCCCATCGAGATCACGTCGTCGTCGGGGTGCGGGCTGAACACGATCACCTTCTCCTTCGAGGGGAGCCGGTCGCGGTAGATCACGCGCTGGCGCAAGTCCTCGAACACGGTCTGGCAGAGGGTGTCGACGCCGTGGGCGTGGACCAGGTCGTGGAGGTGGTGCCGGTGGAAGTCGCCGGCGTCGAGGCGCAGGATGGCCTTGCCGGTCTCGCGCGAGAGCCAGATCACGGCGCGCTTGGCCGCGTCGGGCGTCCACTCGACGCGCCGCGTGAGCCACGGCGTCTTCTCGCGCGTGAGCTCGGACGCGGCGGCCCGGTCGACGTAGAACGAGGCGTTCGAGTGGAGCTGGAGGTAGGTCGCCGAGACCTGCTGGTTCGGGGCCTCCTCGACGGCTTGGCGCACGATGGGCGCCTTGTGCTCGCCGGTCGCGATCAGGATGATCTCGCGCGCGTCGAGGATCGTCCCGACGCCCATCGTGATGGCCTCGCGCGGGACGTAGCGCTCCTCGAAAAAGTCGGACGCGGCGTCCTTCCGCGTGATCTCGTCGAGCACGATGAGCCGGGTCCGGTCGTCGGGCGTCGAGCCGGGCTCGTTGAACCCGATGTGGCCGCTCCGCCCGATCCCGAGCAAGAGCAGGTCCATCCCGCCGGCCCGCTGGATGAGCCGCTCGTACTCGGCGGCGTGGGCCTCGATCTCGCTCTCGGGGAGGTCCCCGCGCGGGATGTGGACGTTGTCCGGCGGCACGTTGACGTGGTCGAAAAAGTTCTCCCGCATAAACCGGTGGTAGCTCTGCAAGCTGTCCGGGTCCATCGGGACGTACTCGTCGATGTTGAACGTGACCACGTTCGAGAAGTCCAGGCCCTCCTCGCGGTGCATCCGGATGAGCTCCTGGTAGACGCCGATGGGCGTCGAGCCGGTCGGGAGCCCGAGCACGGCCGTGTCGCCGGCCGCTGCCTTGGCCTCGACGAGCGTGCGGACCTGGCGGGCGGCCTGCTTGGCGAGCGCGCCGGGGTCGTCGAAGATCAGGACCGGGACGCGCTCGACGCCGTGGTCGCGCCACGGCTGGCGGGTGAACGAGGGCTCCGGGGTGGGGAGGGCACGGGACGCGGTGCCGACGAAAGCGGGCATGACCGGGCGGTCTGGGGAGGGCCTGTCGGGTCCTGCGCGCTGTCACCCGGCCGAGCCGGGCGCCCCATCCTGGGTGAGCAGCACGCGACGCGGCGGGCTCCGAGGGAATGGAGCCCGTAGTCTAGCGCCGCCGGCCCCAACAGACCGGTCTTTCTTGACAACGTTTGCAGAACCGTCATCCGCGAGCGGAGAATTGCAGCCTGAGGCGTTGGCGAACGGTCGGTCGAGGCAGGCGTACCTGTGGGCAGATCCCCCCCGCGCCGATGCCCGTCCGCTCTTCCCTCCTCGTTCTCGCTGCGCTCGCGGTCGCCGGGTGCGCCGCGTCCGGGCCGCCGGCCGCCGTGCCGCCGGAGGCACCGGTGGCCGAGACGGCCGCGCGGAACGCGAGCGCAATGGCGGCGCTCGACGGCGTGCTCGCGCGGTGCCGGTCGGGCGGGTGCGGGCTGGCCGTCGGACCAGGCGTTCAGGTCGACACGGTCGACGTGGTCGGGGGCGCCGTGGTGGTCCAGTTCTCGCGCGACCTGGGCGACGCGCCGGCCCGGCCCGAGTCCGTGGCCGCGTTCGAGGCGGCCGTCGCAGAGGCCGTCCGAGGCGTGTATCCCGGCGCGTCGGTCCGGGTCGAAACCCGAGGGGCCGCGCTCGCCGCGCTCGTCCCCAACGCCGAGCGTCCGGCGGCCGACCGCGACGCCGACCGCGTATTCGCCCCGTCTGTGACCGGCCCCGCGCTCGTCCGCCCGGCCGACGCCGAGCGCGTCCCGACGGCCGGGATGGCGGGCCGGCACGTCGCGCTATGGCCGAGCCACGGGTGGTACCACAACGCGACGGGCGGCCCAGGCGCTCCGGGCGACGGCCTGTGGGGCTGGCAGCGCGCCCGCCTCTTCACGACGGTCGAGGATCTGCTCACGGTCGGGTTCGTGACGCGCGAGCTGGCGCCGATGCTGGAGCGGGCCGGGGCTGTCACGTTCCTGGCGCGCGAGCGCGACGTCCGCGCGCGCGAGGTGATCGTCGACGACGGCGGGCCGGGTTACTCGGAGACGGGGCGCTGGACCGATGGGCCGGCCGGCTTCGCGCCGCGCCCGTCGTACGGCGACGGCGAGAACCCCTTCCGCTTGGGCACGTCCCGCCAGGCGGCCGGCGCCTCGGGTTCGGCGACGTGGCGGCCGACGATCCCGGAGGCCGGGGCGTACGCCATCCACGTCAGCTACGCGCCGGGCCCGGACCGGTCCGTGGCCACGCGGTACCGGGTCGCTCATGCGGGCGGCACGTCCGAGGTCGTCGTCAACCAGACGATGGGGGCGGGGACGTGGGTGTACCTCGGCACCTTCGAGTTCGCGGCCGGCACGGACGGCGCCGTCGTCTTGCTCGGGGGCGACGGCGGGACGGTCTCGGCCGACGCCGTCCGGTTCGGAGGAGGGACCGGCGTCATCCGTCGGGGCGGCGCGGCGAGCGAAAAACCGCGGTGGACCGAGGCCGCACGGTATTACGAGCAGTTCGCCGGCGCCCCGCCGTCGGTCTACAACGTGACCGGCGAGCCCGACGGCGACTACGTCGACGACTACCGGAGCCGGGGCGAGTGGGTAAGCTGGCTCCGCGGCGCGCCGTTCGGCCCGACCGGAGACCGGGATAACCCGGGCCTGGGCGTCCCCATCGACGCCTCGGTCGCGTGGCACACCGACGCCGGCCAGACCCGCGACGGCCTGATCGGGACCTTGATGATCTACGACGTCCCCGGTATGGACTCGACGCGGACGTTCCCGAATGGCGTCTCGCGTCTGGCCAACCGCGACCTCGCCGACGGCGTCCAGACCCAGATCGTCGACGACCTCCGCCGGCTCTACACGCCGGACTGGCCTCGCCGCCCGCTGTGGGACCGGAACTACTCCGAGGCCGCTCGGCCGACGGTCCCGTCGATCCTGATCGAGCTCCTGTCGCACCACAACTACCGCGACGTGCGCCACGCGCTCGACCCCCGGTTCCGGTTCGACGCGGCCCGCGCGGTCTACAAAGGGCTCGGCCGGTTCCTCGCCGACCAGCGCGGCCAGCCGTTCGTCCCGCAGCCGCTCCGCCCGACGCACGTCGCGGCCGAGCTGACCGGCGACGCCGTGGCGCTAAGCTGGCGTTCCCAGCCCGATCCCGTCGAGCCCGACGCGCTCCCGACGGCGTACGTCGTCTACGCGCGCGACGGCGAGTGGGGGTGGGACGCCGGGACGCGCGTCGAGGGGACGTCGGCCCAGTTGCCCGCGCCGCCGCTGGGCGTCGTGCGGAGCTACCGGGTGGCCGGCGTCAACGCGGGCGGGGAGGGGCGGCCGTCCGAAGCGCTCGCCGTCGGCCAGCCGGCCGAGAGCCTGGGCGACGTCCTTGTGATCGACGGGTTCGATCGGGTGGCCGCACCCGATGCCGTCGACCAGCCGGACCGCGTCGGATTCGTAGACCCGGTCGGCGTGCCCGAGGGACTGGGTGTGGTCGCCGTCGGCGCGCAGCGGCTGTTCGACCCGAGCCTCGCGTTCGTGAGCGACCGCGAGCCGGGGTGGGGCGCGAGCGGGCGCGAGCTGGAGGGGACGCCCGTCATGGGCAACGACCGCGACCACGCGGCGGCGCATGCCCGGGCCCTCGTCGCGGCCGGCTACTCCGTCTCGTCGTCGAGTGACGAGGCCGTCTGGGATGGGACGGTCGGTCTGGACCGGTTCGACGCGGTCGACCTCGCGCTCGGCCTGGAGCGGCGGACGCCGTGGCCCGACCCCGACGACGCCCGCCAGCCCGCGTTCGAGGCGCTGCCGGCGGCGCTCCGCGACCGTCTCTCGGCAACCCTCGACGGCGGCGGCGCGCTCGTGGTCTCGGGCGCGCACTGGGCGTCCGACGCGGCGACTGATCCGGCCTCGGCTGCCTGGGTCCGAGAGAGGCTGGGCGTCGAGGCCGTCGGCGTCGTCGAGCCGACTGAGGCGCCCGCCACGCGCGCGCTCGCCGTCGAGGACACCTTCGCCCCGTTCGGCGTCGACTACGGTCCCGAGCGCGCTGCCGTCCGCCGGCCCGACGTGCTCCGGGCCGTGCCCGGCGCCGAGGTCGTCCGGTTCTACGGCGACGCCGAGCGGGGGGCCGCCGTCCAGCGCGGACGGGCCGTCAGCGTCGGCATCCCGCTCGAGTCGATCGTGGACGAGCGCCAGCGTGCGGCCGTGATCGCCGACGCCGTGCGCCGAGCCCTCGACGGCTGACCCTACCTTGACGCTCTGCCCCTACTGCCATGCCCGCCACCGCCGCCCGCACGCTGACGTTCACCCCGGAGGAGTACTTCGAGTGGGAGACGACGCAAGAGGTCCGCCACGAGTACCACTTTGGTGAGGTGTTCCCGACGCCCGGAGGAACGTTCGCCCACGCCACCGTCTCTCTCAACCTGGGCTCTGCCCTCCTCGTCGCGCTTCGAGGCTCGAACTGCCGACCCGTCTCGAACGACATGCGCGTCGAGGTGCTCGCTGGAGGTCAGTACGTTTACCCCGACGTCACGGTCTACTGCGGTGAGCCGGCGTTCGTCAACGACCGAAAAATGACGCTCGTCAACCCGGCTGTCGTGTGCGAGGTGCTCTCGCCGGACACCCGGGCGTACGACCTCGGCGAGAAGCTGGCGCTGTACCGCGGCGTCCCCTCGATCCAGACCGTCCTTTACGCCGACCCCGACCGGCGCTGGGCCCAGCTCGCGCGGCGGACGGAGACGACGTGGGTTCGGGACGAGCCCGTCACCGAGGGCCCCGTCGAGATTGGCGCCTTGGGCGTGGCGCTGGATCTGGCGGACCTCTACGCCGGGCTCGGGTAGGGGCGACTCGGCGAGCCCCTGCAAGGGTAGTCCTTACAACCCCCGCTCGAACCGGCGGTAGCGCCGGTCGACGGTCGCCCCGACGGCTCGCTCGTAAAAGGGGAGCGAGGCGGCCCAGGCAATCGTGGCCCGGTCGCGGCCGGCTGCGCGCAGGTCGGCGAGGCAGCGGCGGAGCAGGACGGCGCCGATGCCGAGCCCGCGCGCGGCCGGCGCCGTCCCCATCGGGCCGAACCACGCGAGCCCGACGTGGCTGGCGCTGTGGGCCGCGAACCCGAGCGAGTCCCCGTCTCGAAGGGCGACGTGAACCGCCGGCGGGTCGTGAGCCAGAGCCAAGGCCACCTCGGGGCGCCACGCCGGCCACTCGGCGTCGAGGAGCCGGCCGAGCGCGGTCCGGTCGGCGTCGCCCGACACGCGGCGGACGGCGACGCCCTCGGCCTGAAGCCGGGCTTCGTCGGCGTCGGTGGCCCAGTCCTGCGCCAGATCGACGCCCAAGTCGACCGACTCGCCGATGGCGTGG
This sequence comes from Rubrivirga sp., assembly GCF_965213695.1. GTDB lineage: Bacteria > Bacteroidota > Rhodothermia > Rhodothermales > Rubricoccaceae > Rubrivirga. The sequence continues at coordinate 1,404,685 of NZ_OZ243912.1, forward strand.
AAGCCGGTCGCTTCCGCGAACGCTAGGCCGGACTCCAGGCGGAGGTCGACGCCGGGCGTGAGGTAGACCGGCGCGCACTCGCCCAGGCGCAGGGCGGTCGCCCCGCGCTGGCGGAGCCCGTCCCCAAGCGCGTCGAGCAGCGCCGTCCCGATCCCGCGCCGCCGCCGCCCGGGGTCGACGGCGAGCAGGCGGGCGCTCCCGCGCACGTCGCCCGCGACCGGCCACAGCGCCCCGACACCCAGCCCGACGACGTGGCCGGCCTCGACGGCGACGAGGGCGAGGTCGGCGTCGGTCTGCTCGGCGAACCGGGCCGGCGTCATCGGGTCGAGTGGGACGCTCCGGTTCCAGAGCGCGAGCCCGTCGTCGTCCGGCCGGAGCGGTCGGATCTCGGCCGTCACGTGGCCGCCTCGTCGTCCTTTTTCTTTCCGAACGACGGGTCGATCCGGATCCGGGCGACGACCAGGAAGCTCGGGATCGTCGCGATGAGCACCCAGACGAAGAAGCTCTGGTAGCCGACGATGTCCTCGAGCCAGCCCGAGAACATGCCCGGGATCATCATGCCCAGCGCCATCAGGCCCGTCCCGATGGCGTAGTGGGCCGTCTTGTGCTCGCCCTCGGCGATCCAGATGAGCACCAGCAGGAAGGCCGCGAACCCGAACCCGTAGCCGAACTGCTCGACGCCGACGGCCGCCGAGATCGCCCACAGGCTCTCCGGCCGGACGATGGCGAGGACGAGGTAGACCGCGTTCGGCAGGTTGATCGCGAGCACCATCGGCCACAGCCACCGGCCCAACCCGTCGCGCGCGGCGACGATCCCGCCCAGAATCCCGCCGACCGTCAGGCACGCCACGCCGACCGTCCCGTACACCAGCCCGACCTCGCCGGTCGTCAGCGCGAGCCCGCCGGCCTCGACCGAGTCGAGCAGGAACGGCGTCACCAGCTTGACCACCTGGCCCTCAGCGAACCGGTAGAACAGCACGAACGCGACCGCGATGCCGATCTCGGGCTTCTCGAAGAACGACACGATCGTCTCGGCGAACGGCGTGCCCGAGAACGGCAGGGCTCGGAACATGCGGCCCCACGGCCCGGTCGTGCGCGGCGCGACGAGCCCGGCGATCATCATCGGGAGGAGCAAGACGGCGAGGGTCGGGATGAACGCGGCCAGGAAGCCGAGGTACTGGACGATCCCGCCGGCGCCCGCGCCCTCGGCGCCCACGTCGACGGCAGGGCGGGGGAGCACGAAGGCGTGCCACGCCATGAGGCCCAGGAACACGCCGGCCAGGACGAAGAACGAGATGGACCACGCCAGGGGGATGTTGCCGGACGTGGCCCGGAAGGTGGCCGCCGTCGGCCCGTCGAGCTTGGCGTCGGCCTGGACGACGGCGGCGAACGGGCGGTCCCAGTTGGCCTCGGTGAACGTGAACCGCTGGCCGCCCTCGACCAGGTGCAAGCTCGGGTCGCCGTCCTCAAGGCCGAGGTTGACGGCCACCTCCTCGCCCGGCGGCGGCGGGCCGGACAGCCGGAACGCGACCACGCCGACGTTGCCGGCGACGGCGCTCGGCGCGGCCTCTTGCTCGCCGAACAGCTCGGCGATGGCGCGGCCGAGCGGGCCGGAGACGGTTCGCCCGAACCACGAGGGGCCGTCGTCGTCGCCGGCCGTGGCCTCCTCGACGGGGTAGAACCCGGCGGCTCGGTTCGACGCCCGCGCCGTGGCGATGAGGGAATCGACGTCGGCCGTCGGGCGGAGCGCCAGCGGCACGTCGAGCGCGTCGGTCGAGGCCGAGAGCTCCAGGTCCCCGCGCTCGGCGCCGGCGGCGGCCGTCCGGTCGGTCGCCCCCAGCGGGAGGGCCTCCGGCGTCAGCAGCGGGGCGCCGGCCTCGGCCGGGACCGCCCGGACCTCGACGTCGACGGCGCCCAGCCCGGTCGAGCTCTCGAGCGAGCCGGCCAGGAACGGGACCGCGCCCGAGACGGCGAAGATGGCCGCCCGGTAAAACGTGCTCCGGATGCCGACGTACCACGCCTGGTCGTGCTCGTCGAGCGCCAGCATGTAGAACCCGTCGGCGGCGATGTCGTGGGTGGCCGAGGCGAACGCGAGCAGCCAGAAGAACGCGAGCGAGCCCTGGACCCAGCCCGGCGTCGGCAACGTCAAGGCCACGCCGGCCAGGCCGCCGCCGATCAGGATCTGGGTGGCCAGGATCCACCACCGCTTGGTCTTGAGCACGTCGACGAGCGGGCTCCAGAACGGCTTGATGACCCAGGGCAGGTACAGCCAGCTCGTGTACAGCGCGATGTCGGTGTTCGACAGCCCCATCCGCTTGTACAGGATGACGGCGAGCGCCATCACGGCCATGTACGGCAGCGCCTCGGCGAAGTAGAGCGTCGGCACCCAGGCCCACGGGCTCCGGCGGTCCGGCTCGCCCGGCGTCTCGCCGACGCGGACGTCGCCGTCGGTGATCGTGGTGGCGACCTCGGAGTCGGGAGGAGGGGCGGAGTCCATGCGGTCGGGGGCGGGGCGGCCAGATGGTACGACGGCCGCCGGCCCGCGCGCCGGCGTCACGCGCAGGGCGAGCGCATGCTAAGAAATGGAGCGAGGACTCTTTTGCTCTCGCTCGCCCAGACCGAAGACCGGGGACGGGAGGCCGGCTCGGATCGTTGGAGGGCCCCGGTCCTCGGTCCTCCGTCCCCGGTCTCACGGCCTCGGGGCTCCGCCACAACGCGACAGGGCGTCGCTCTGGCCGAGTTCAGATAGCATGCGCTCGCCCTGGCGTCACGCGGAACAGTCGCAGTCCCCTGGCGACGTCGCCCTGCGCTCAGCGGCGGAGCGGCTCGGGGGCCGCGAACCGGGCCGGGCGGCCGGTCGTTGGCCCACGTCCCCCACCGACCCCACCCCGCCCGTGCTCCGTCACGCCGCTGTCCTCTTCGTCTTCGCCCTCTCGCTCCACCCCGCCCGCGCCCAGGAGGTGGCCGAGGACCCGAACCTGGAGAGCGGGGGGCCCGAGCTCTCGTTTGGGGGCCTCGTTCAGACCCAGTTCAACACGTCGCGGCAGGCCGACGAGGACCCGACAGAGCTCGCGCTCCGCCGCGTCCGGCTCGCCGCCAACGCGCGCGTGAGTCCGATCGTGAGCGGGCGGCTCCAGGCCGAGCTCGCGAACGCGGCCGTAGGCGGGGCGGCCGAGCTGAACGAGGCCTACGCGCTGTTCCAGTTCGTCCCCTCGTTCGGGGTCTTGGTGGGCAAGGGCGGGCGGCCGTTCGGGATCATCGACGCGACCACGGCGGCCACCTTGACGCCGATCGAGCGGGGGGGGCGGTTCCGCGGGGCGGAGGCCGTCGAGCTTTACCGGACGCTCGAGACCCTGTCTTACGCCGGCCGGTCGGTCGGCGTCCAGGTGCTCGGCGAGGCGGGCGCGCTGGTCTACGCCGCCGGGTACTTCCGGGGCGCGACCGGCGAGGAGGGAGGCGACGCCGACATCCGCCAGGTCGCGGCCCGCCTCCAGGTCGCGCCCGTGGCCGGGGTCAAGGTCGGGCTGGGGGTGACGAACCGGGCGTTCGCCCGTGCCGACCCGCCCGGCCTCCAGACGGGGTCCGGCGCCGACCCCTCCGGCGAGACGAAGCGGGGGAGCGGGATGGCGCTGGACTTCGAGGTCGGCGACTACGGCGAGCCCGGGTTCCACGCGCTCGGCGAGGTGGTGGCCGGCACGCTCGACCCGTTCCAGGACCACGGGTTCGTCGGCGCCCAGGGCTGGGTCGCCTACCGCGTCGGCGGCCTGGCGGGCCCGACCGGCGACGTGCTCGTGGCCGTCGAGCCGCTGTTCCGCGCGAGCGTCGCCGACGCCGAGGGGCCCGTGGGCGAGAGCGACGGGGTGCTCCTCACGCCGGGCCTCAACCTGTACGCGGCCGAGAACACGCGGCTGGCTCTGAACCTCGACGTGTTCCTCCCCAGCGACGGCGCTCGGGACCCGCTCGTCTCGTTCCGCAGCCAGGTCCAGATCGCGTTCTAGCCGCCCGCCTGGGCTCCCTACCTCCCACCGACCTCGACCACCCGGGCCGGCCCCTCGTTCCCGACCCGGTCGATCCCCGACACGGCCACGGTCTCGACCGGCCCGCCGTCGGCCGGCAGCACGTACGTCCCGACGTCGCCTGGGACGATCTCCCAGGTCCACGCCCCCCCGCGCCGCGAGCGGACGACCCACTGGCGCACGGGCTCGGCCCCGCCAGGGAGGGCGATCACGTCGGCCCCATCGCCGCGCCGGGTGACCGCGAGGCGCGGGGCGTCGGGCGGCTCGGCGTCGAGCCAGGGCGTCGCCGGGACGAGCGCCGGCTCGGCGTACGGGCCCGCCGCCAGGTCGTCGCCGAGCGACGAGTAGCGGTCGAGCAGCGCCTTCATCGAGAAGTGGACGGTCCCCGTCGCCTCGGCGTCGTCGCGGACCAGCCGGACCTGGTCGACGATCTCTTGGGGCCGGTACCCGCCGACGTCGGGCAGCGTCCGGCTGTCGTAGAGGCCGGGCCACAGGTGGCGGCCCCGAACGTTCTCCGACCCCCACCAGTCCAGCAGCGCCGGAAAACTCTGGCCCCGGCTGCTGATGGCCCAGTAGAGCTGGGGCGCGAGGTAGTCCAGCCAGCCCTCGCGCCACCACTTCCGCGCGTCGGCGTAGATCTCGGCGTACTGGTCGAAGCCTGTCACCGACGCCGGGTGGCCCGGCCGCCAGATCCCGAACGGGCTGATGCCGACCTTGACGTGGGGCTTCTCGGCCTTGACGCCGTCGTAGAGCCGCTCGATGAATTGGTCGACGTTCTGGCGGCGCCAGTCGTCGCGGCCCAGCGTCTCGCCGGCGGCCTGTGCCCGAGCGTACGAGTCGGCGTCGGGGAACGGGGTGCGTCGGCCGCGGCGGTCGTTGACGGGGTACGGGTAGAAGTAGTCGTCGAGGTGGACGCCGTCGACGTCGTAGCGGCGGACCACGTCCAAGATCACGCCCAGCGAGTGGTCGGCGGCCTCGGGCTCGCCGGGGTCGAGCCACAGGTAGTCGCCGTAGCGGCGGACCAAGTCGGGCCGCTGGCGCGAGATGTGGGTGAGGTCCGTTCCGCCGACGGCGGCCGGGTGGCCGGCCCGGTACGGGTTGAACCAGGCGTGGAGCTCGAGCCCGCGCGCGTGCGCCTCGTCAATGGCGAACGCCAACGGGTCGTACCACGGGTTCGGCGCCCGGCCCTGCTCGCCGGTGAGGTAGCCCGACCACGGCTCGATGGCCGAGAAGTACAGGGCGTCGGCTTGCGGGCGGACCTGGAGCACGACGGCGTTGAGCCCCACCTCCTGCGCTCGGTCGAGCAGCCCGGTCAGCTCCGTCCGCTGCTGCTCGGGCGTCAGGCCGGGCCGGCTCGGCCAGTCGATGTTGGCGACGGTCGCGATCCAGGCCGCGCGGAACTCGCGCGTCGGCCCGGGCAGCGTCGCCGCGTCGACCACCTCGCCGCCGCGCATCGGGTCGGCGGGCGCGGGCGGCGGCGTCGGGACGGGTGCCGGAGCGGGAGGGGCCACCACAGCCGGCGGCGCCGGGCGGACAGGCTCGGGGCCGGAGCACCCGGCCACTCCGAGGCCAGCGAGGGTGAGGAGGGCAGCGAGAGCGGAGCGAAGGGGCACGAGCAGGCGTGGGGGGCGGGGCGCTGAACCTACGCCTATCGCTCGTCCGCGCTCCCCCCAGGGCGAGCGCCATTCTCGGCTCGCGGCTCGGAGACGGGTTCGGAGGGCGGGGGTGTGGGCGTATGGGAGTGGACGTCCCCCACACTCCGAGTCCGGCTCGCGGGTTGGAGAACGCGCCTGCCCTGCGCTCCCCCCTTGTCCCTCTCGCCGAGGCGCGTCAGCCCGCCAGCGCGGTGTGGACGGCGCGCGTGATCTCGGCGCCCAGCCGCGCCGACGCCTCGCGGTCGGCGATCCCCTCGGTCAGGATCACCAGCACGTAGGGGGCTCCCTCGGTCGGGTAGACGATGGCGGCGTCGTGGTGGATCTCGGTGATCCAGCCCGTTTTGTGCGCGACGCGCGTGCCCGGTGGCAGGCCGGCCGGGATCATCTCGTTGAACGCCTGGTCGTCCAGGATGTCGCGCATCTCGGCGTCGGCTGCGGGCGAGACGGCGCGGCCGTCGCGGATCGCCTCCAGGACGGTCGCCAGCGCGTTCGCGGTCGTCGCGTTGCTGAGGCCGGCGCGGAACGCTTTCAGGTCCTCGACGCCCCGGAGCACGCGGAGGTCGGGCGCCTCCAGCCGGTCCATCGTGGCCTGGACCGAGTCGGCCGTGACGAGCCCGATGAGCAGGTTCGTCGCCAGGTTCGACGACGTGGTGATGGCGCGCTCGACCAGGTCGCGGAACGTCACGTCCTGGCCCTGGAGCGCGTAGAGCCCGTCGTCCGTGTCGTCCTCGATCCGGTACTCGGACCCGTCGACGATCGAGCGGAACCGGTTCTCGACGCGGACCGGGTCGTCCCAGGCCCGGCGGCCGGCCTCGACCTGGCGGAAGGCCTCGACCATCACGCCCACCTTCATCGTCGAGGCGGCGTGGAACGGGCGGTCGGCGTTCCGGCGGTAGACGATGGTGTCGCCCGGTGCGGCGCGGCGGACGGCCACGGCGACGGTCGCGCCCGGGTACCGAGCGACGACGGCCTCGACGGAGGCCACGAGCGGCGAGGGGTCGGGCACGGGCGGGGTGGGGGCCCGGCACCCCGCCAGGACAGCGAGGGCGACGAGCGAGAGGCGGGCAGCGGTCATGGGCCCACGATACCGCCGGGCCGGGTCACATCCGGCCCGAGACCTCGGTCTCCAGCCAGCGCGGCAGCGGGTCGCCCTGCGGGTAGATTTGCGCTCGCGCCGAGTAGTCCTCGACGTCGGTCGCCTGGACGCGGATCTGGGAGAAGTCGGCCGAGCCGAACCGAGTCGAGAGCGTCATCACGACGCCGTCGGCCTCGTTCTGGACCGACTCGATCCGGGTGCCCGACTGCTGGAACGCCTCGCCGATGGCCGAGACCACGTCGCCCGGCGAGCCGTGGAAGTAGGTCCACTCGAACGGGTCGGGCTGGCCGTAGGCCTCCTCGATCGAGGCCGTCGCGCAGCCGGCCAAGCCGAGCGACAAGAGGACGAGGGCGGCGAGCGTGCGCATGGCGAGGGGGGCGAGAGGCTGGGACAACGTTGTTCGCCGCCGCCCGGTGCCCCGACGTCTCAGGGGGATAGCGCTTTGCCCAGACAAGCGGCCGAGGCGGGGCACGTCGCCGTGAACTCGCTGGACTGGCGGATGGCGGGGGGCGCATCGGCCCGGTCGAGCGGAGCGTAGCCGCGGGCCTGGAAGAAGCCCGCGGCCGTGGTCGTCAGCAGGACCAGCGAGCCCAGGCCGCCCGTGCGGGCCGTCGCCTCAGCCGCGTCGACGAGCCGGTCGCCGAGGCCGAGGCCCCGGAGCTCGGGCGCGACGGCGAGCGACCGGAGCAGGCCCGCGTCGCCGTACGGCTCGACGGCCACGCACCCGACGACGGCGTTCCCAGCGCGGAGGACGAGGAAGCGGCCGGCGTCCGACGCCGACAGGTCGCGCGTGGGTAGGTCGGAGGCGGAGAGGAGGTCGCGGAGGGCGGGCCAGTCGGCGCTCGTCGCGGGCTCGGGGCGTCCGAAAGCCGCGTCGAGCCAGGCTCCAATCTCGTCACGGACGGCCGCGAACGCCGCCCGGCGCTCGGCCTCGGACCCCTCCACGGCGGACGGGTCGCGGAAGGCGCGGTGGACGTTGCGAATCCGAGCCGGCAGGTACGGGCACGCCTCACGCGCCGAGTCGCACACGGTCACGACCACGTCGAACGTCCGGTCCCCCAGCTCGTCGATCGTCTTCGACGTTTGCCCACTCGGGTCGATGTCGACCTCGCGCAAGGCGTCGGCGGCCAGCGGGTGGACGCCGCGCGCGACCGTCCCCGCGCTGAACGCCTCAAATCGGTCGCCGTGACGGTCCCGCAACAGCCCTTCGGCGAGCTGCGACCGGGCCGAGTTGTGGGTGCACACGAACAGGACGGAGGGGCGGGCGTCAGCAGCAGTCGTCATCGCAGGAGCACGGGACGAGTCCGTCGAAAAAGTCGGAGAAGCGGTCGGAGAGGGCGGCCAGCGCGTCGTCGTCGAGGCAGTAGCACGAGCGCGGACCGTCGGCGGTGCCGGTGATAAGGCCGGCCTCGCGGAGGACCTTGAGGTGCTGGGACACCGTCGACTGGGCCAACCCGACGACCTCGACGACCTCGCCGCACACGCACTGGCCGCGCGCGCCGAGCGTCTTCAAGATGGCGAGCCGTGCTGGGTGAGCGAGGGCCTTCGCCCAGTCCGCGAGCGCGGCGTGAGAAGGGGAGGTGTCGGTCATGAGAGACAAAGGCAGGACCGGCGGCGGAGACGGGCCCCGCCGCCGGAAGGGGTTAGCAGCAGCAGCAACGACCGGAGTCGCAGCAGCCACCGTCGCCGCAACCGCAGTCGCAGCAGGCACAGGATGCCATAGAGGTGGGAGTCTGGTGGAACAAGATGATCGTCGATCGACGATGAACGATAAGGTTGCGGTGGCACCATGTCAACCCCCGTCATGCAGCGGGCCCCCCCGCTCCGAAGAACGGGGGGACCCGTGACGCACCGGCTGAGGCCGGGTGGTGGCGTCCGCGCTAGCGGGCGACGGTGACTTGGCGCGTGGCCCGGACCGTCTCGCCCTGGAGCACGAGGACGTAGACGCCCGCGGCCAGCGACAACCCGTCGATGTCGACCTCGAACGGCGTCTCGGCCTGGGCCGGGCCTGAGAACACGTCCTGGACCCGGCGGCCCATCACGTCGTAGAGCGCGACGGTGACCGGCTGGCCCTCAGCCACGGCGAACGTGGCCGAGGCCCGGGCCCCGAACGGGTTCGGGGCCACGCCGAGCCGGACCGGCTCCGTCATCGACTCGACCAGCGAGGCCGGGGCGGCCAGAATTGTCTGGTCGATCCCCGGCGAGTACGACCCGACCGGGAAGGGGGTGTCGGCGGTGTCGTTCGACGTCTCGCCGTTGAGCGCGTCGACGCCGCTGTAGAACCAGTTGTCCGGGTCGAAGTCGCCGTCCGGGCCGGTCCCGTCCGAGCGGTAGGCCCAGCCGTTGGTGTACTCCCACTCCTCGCCGGTCCCGTCCGTATCGGGATCACCGAACGTGTCGACAACCTCGTTGTCGCCGTCGCCGGTGAAGTAAAGGACGATGGCGTCGTCGCCGTTGATGTTGGCGGCGCCGGCGGTGTAGTCCGGGGCGAACCCGAACCACTCGGTGAAGTTGGGCACCTCGCTCGCGACGTAGATGAAGTCGCCGGCCGAGGCCGAGACCGCCGGGAACGTGAACTCGGGACCGTCCGCGCCGCCCCCGTTGTTGGCCGACTCGACGCCGTAGACCGAGAGGTCGGCGACGTCTTCCAAGACGTAGAACTCGATGGCCTTCGGCGTCCCGCCCGAGAGCGTCGCGTCGATGACGCCGGTGATGACGAGGGCCATGCCCTCCTCGCCGCCGCCGGTCGCGTCGCCGAACTCGACCGCGCCGACGTCGTCGGGCTCGGTCCGGGCCACGCCGCGCTGGTCGACGTCGAGGTCGGTGTTGCCGGCGTCGATGGCCGGGCTCCCACTCATCAGCGCCGCCGTCAGCGTCGGCCCACCGTTGTCGGCGAGCGGCTCCAGCATCGGGTCCGTCCCGGTCTGGTCGCTCGACTGGGCCGGGAAGGTGAGCGCCGACGGCGTCGTCCCGATCACGTTCCACCCGTTCGAGCCGTAGCGGCCCTGGAGGTTCGGCCCGTTCGTCGCTTGGTTGTCGGCGACGATCGTGTTCCGGAGCGTCACGAACGGGTCGCCCTGGTTCGGCGTGTTCTGGTTGTAGAGCCCGCCGCCGCCGACCGTCGCCTCGTTCTCGGCGATGGTCGCGCTGTCGAAGTCGATCGACCCGCTCATCGAGAACACGCCGCCGCCCAGGCGCGCGTTGTTGGCGTAGATCGTCGAGTTCTCGACCGTGGCCGAGGCCCCGTCGAGGACGGCCAGGCCGCCGCCGTTGCCCGACGTGTTGTTGACGATCAGGCTCTGCGAGACCGTCGTCGTCCCGCCGCCGGCAAGGATGCCGCCGCCGGCCGGGGTCTGGCCGAACGTCCGGTTCGCGTTGATGGTCGTCGTGGTGACGGTCGCGTCGCCGCCGTTGACGTACAGGCCGCCGCCGCCGTTGTCGGCGCCCGAGCCCCGGGCCTCGTTCGAGGTGAGGTCCGAGCCCATGAGCGCGAGCATGGTCCCGGTGTTGATCCACAGGGCGCCGCCTTCGGAGCCGGCCTCGTTGCCCGAGAACTCGGTGTCGGCGATGGTCAGGTCAATGTCGCCGGTCGTCGTGTGGATGGCCCCGCCGTTGCCCGGCGCCATGGCCGTCACATTCGCCATGAACGTGCCCGACGAAACGGTCACCTCGACCTCGTCGTCGGCGTCGCCGGCCGTGATCTCGATGGCCCCGCCGGCCCGCTGCGACCGGTTCTGACTAAACGTGACGTTGATGAACATGGCCGTCCCGCCGTTGACGAGCACGGCTCCGCCCGAGCCCGAGGCCCCGGTGGCCCGGTTCTGTGACAGGTTCGAGGGGGCGCTGCCGGTGTCGATCCGGAGCGTCCCGCCGTCCGAGTAGACCGCGCCGCCGCCCTTGTCGGCGTCGGCGCCCTCGGCGATGTTGCCGGTGGCCGTGATGCCCTGGAGCGTCATCGTGCCAGACCCGGAGATCCAGTACGCGCCGCCCTCGTTGGCCCGGTTGCCCGTCGCCACGGTCTCGGCGATCACGATGGACACGTCGCCGCCGCCGTGGACGGCGCCGCCGTTGCCGGGGTTCGTCCCAGCCGTGTTCCGGTCGAACGAGCCCCCGGTGATGAGCGTGGCCCCACCGACCGTCTCGATGGCCCCACCGGCCCGCTGCGACCGGTTGAGCGTGAACGCTGAGCTCATCACCGTCAGGCTCGCCCCGTTCGGGTTGAGGATCGCCCCGCCCGAGCCCGAGGTCCCGAGCGCCCGGTTGTCGGTGAATGTGGCGTCGGTCACCGTGACGTCGCCGCCGTCGGTGTAGATCGCGCCGCCGCCCTCGTTCGCCGCGCTGCCGCGGGCCTGGTTGCCCGTGAAGGATGTGCCGTCGACGGTGAGGCTGCCCTCGGCCGAGACCCAGAACGCGCCGCCGAAGACCGGGGCCCTGTTCTGGGTGGCCGCCCCGTCCGTTACCGTGACGTCGGCACCGCCCGTGATCAAGAGCGCGCCGCCGTTGTCCCGGCCGCCCTGGAACGTGACGTCGGCAAACGAGACGTCGTCGTCGCCGTCGACCTGGAAGATCCGGCTGCCCGAGGCGGCCGTGATCGTGACCGGCCCGCTCACGGTGACCTCCTCCGTGATGGTGAGCTGGCCCGCCGTCAGCGTGACCGTGGCGACGGCGAACTGGATCTCGTCGTTCGAGTCGTCGCCGGCCGTGCACCCGCCGACGGCCGTGTCCGTGTTGGCCGAGGCCACGGCCTCGCGGAGCGTGCACCCGGCCCCGTCGTCCGTGGCCGAGTCGACCGTGATGGTGGCGGCCGAGGCCGGGAGCGCAAATGCGAGTCCGAGCGCGGCAAAGAGGGCGGACTGCGGAAGCAGCCGGCCGAGGGTAGGTGTGAGCCTCATAGGATCAAGGAGATGGGGGAGAGAGAAGCCGCGTTGCCACAGAGCCAGGGATGCCGCGCGTACCGATGGTAGGGGTGAAGCCAATATGGAGCAAGCGCCTGACAGTTCCATGACCGAATTGCGAGTCTTTCGCCCCGAGAGCCTGCGTCTTTCGCGCCGAGACGTCCGCCGCTGACTCTGACCAGGCGACGGGCTCGCGCTTTCCCACCGGTTGTTCCTCGCCAGATTTCACAGGGCGAGGGCCCGTCGTCCTACAGGGATCGGCCCGGCCGTGGGCCCGGACGCGCCCGGCGCGTACGCCATGGGATCCTCTTTCAGCGGAAGGGATACCGCACGGCCATACAAACGAGGCCCCCCGCTCGCTAGAGCAGGGGGCCTCGCTACGGTCAGATAAACCGGGAGACGTCAGCGGGTGACGGTGACCTGCTGGGTGGCCCGGACCGTCTGGCCCTGGAGCACGAGGACGTAGACGCCCGCGGCCAGCGACGACCCGTCGACGTCGACCGAGATCACGCCCTCGGCCTGGGCCGGGCCTGAGAACACGTCCTGGACCCGGCGGCCCATCACGTCGTAGAGCGCGACCGTGACCGGCTGGGCCTCGCGGACGGCGAACGTGGCCGAGGCCCGGGCCCCGAACGGGTTCGGGGCCACGCCGAGCCGGACCGGCTCCGTCATCGACTCGAGCGCCGACGACGGGGCGGCGATAAGGTCCTCGCTCGTCTCGCCGGCCTCGAACGCGCCGACGTCGTCGGACCCGTCGTCCCGGCTAAACCCGCGCTGGTCGACGTCGAGGTCGGTGTTGCCGGCGTCGATGGCCGGGCTCCCACTCATCAGCGCCGCCGTCAGCGTCGGCCCGCCGTTGTCGGCGAGCGGCTCCAGCATCGGGTCCGTCCCGGTCTGGTCGCTCGACTGGGCCGGGAAGGTGTCGTCCGACGGCGTCGTCCCGATCACGTTGAACCCGTCGGACTCGAACTGGCCCCGGAGGTTGGGTCGGTTTGTCGCCTCGTTGTCAGCGACGATCGTGTTTCGGAGCGTCATCGACGTCTCGCCCTCGGTGTTGAGGCCGCCGCCGGCGATGCTCGCCACGTTCTCGGCAATCGTCGCGCTGTCGAAGGTGATCGACCCGTCCGAGGCGAAGGCGCCAGCGCCGAACCGAGCGTTGTTGGCGTAGACCGTCGAGTTCTCGACCGTGATCGAGGCGCCGGAGTACGCAGCCAGGCCGCCACCGTTGCCGCTCGTGTTGTTCGAGACCAGGCTCTGCGAGACCGTCGTCGTGCCGCTCACGGCCTGGATGCCGCCGCCGCTCGAGTTCGCGTCGAACGTCCGGTTGTTGGCGATGGTCGTCGTGGTGACGGTCGCGTCGCCGCCGTTGACGTAGAGGCCGCCGCCGCCGTTGCCGAGCGTCCGGCCGCGCGCTGCGTTCGAGGACAGCGTGGAGTTGTCGAGGGTGAGCGTGGTCCCGGTGTTGATCCAGATGGCGCCGCCTTCGGAGCCGGCCTCGTTGCCCGAGAACTCGGTGTCGTCGATGTCGAGGTCGACGTCGCCGGTCGTCGTGTGGATGGCCCCGCCGTTGCCCGGCGCCATGGCCGTCACGTTCTCAGTGAACGCCGAGTTCATGATCGTGACGTCGACGTCGGCGCCCGAGTCGCTAGCCGTGACCTCGATGGCGCCGCCGGCCCGCTGCGACCGGTTCTCGCTAAACGTCGCGCTGTCCAGCGTGGCCGAGCCGCCGTTGACCAGGATGGCGCCGCCCGAGCCCGAGGCTCCGACCGCCCGGTTGTTCACGAAGGTCGTCCCCTCGTCGCCCATCTCGACGGTCAGGGTACCACCGTCGACGTAGACGCCGCCACCCCCCTTGTCGGCGTCGTCGCCCTCGGCGAGGTTGGTCATGAGCGTCCCGCCCATCAGCGTGAGGGTGCCGGAGCCGGAGATCCAGTACGCGCCGCCCTCCTGGGCCCGGTTCCGCATGGCCGTGCTGTTCCGGATCGTGATCGACACGTCGCCGCCGCCGTGGACGGCGCCGCCGTTGCCGGGGTTCGACCCGGCCGTGTTCCGGTCGAACGTGCCCCCGGTGATCTCGGTCGTCCCGCCGACCGTCTCGATGGCCCCGCCGGCCCGCTGCGACCGGTTGAGCGTGAACGTCGAGTTCTCGACGGTCAGCGTCGCCCCGTTCGGGCTCAGGATCGCCCCGCCCGAGCCGGACGTCCCCAGCGCCCGGTTGTCCGTGAACGTCGAGTTCGTGACCGTGACGGGGGCGCCGTCGGTGTAGATCGCGCCGCCGCCCTCGTTCGCGCTGCTGCCGAGCGAGCGGTTGCCCGTGAAGGACGAGCCGTCCACCGTGAGCGAGCCCGGGGCGAGGACCATGATCGCTCCTCCCGTGAGCGGGGCCCGGTTGCTGTTGAACTGGCAGTTGGTGACCGTGACGGACGCGTCGATGATGGCGATAGCGCCGCCGTCCCTGAAGCCCCCGCGGAACGTGATGTTGTCAAAGACGACGTCCCCAGGCGCGCCCACTCGGAAGATCCGCCGCGACGGAGCCGCTGTGATCGTGACCGGCCCGCTCACCGTCAGGGACTCTTCGACCCTGAGCCCCGGGCCTGCGAGGGCGACCGTGGCGACGGTGAACTGGATCTCGTCGTTCGAGTCGTCGCCGGCCGTGCACCCGCCGATGGCCGAGTCCGTGTTGGCCGAGGCCACGGCCTCGCGGAGCGTGCACCCCGTCCCGTCGTCGGTGGACGAGTTGACCGTGATGATGGCGGCCGAGGCCGGGAGCGCAGCCGCCAGCACGAGCGCGGTGAGGAGGATGGGCTGCGAGAGTCGCCGTGTGAGCGTAGACGAAAGCCTCATGACGCGGTGGGGAGGGTGACTGCGCCTGCGCGGGCCAGGGGAGGGGCAGTCACGGATGGAGAGGAGAAGCTGCAATATGCAGCACGCGGGCGACAACTCGCCAGTCTATTTCAGATCCCCTCGACTTTGCTCCATTGGAGCAGTCCTGTGCGGCCTCTTCCGCTCTCAGGCCGGGGCCTCGCCCGACGTCAACGGCCCTCAGGAGGAGCGCGGACCGAGCCGTCGTCTACGCCGTCGCCGCCCGCTCCTGGTCGGCGTACTGGAGCTCGTAGAGCCGGCGGTACAGGCCGTCGGCCGCGAGGAGCGCCTGGTGGTCGCCGCGCTCGCGGACCTCGCCCTTGTGCAGGACCAGGATCTGGTCGGCGTGCTGGACCGTCGAGAGCCGGTGGGCCACGACGAGCGCCGTCCGCCCCTCCATCAGCACGTCGACGGCTCGCTGGACCATCTCCTCGGTCTCGGTGTCGACCGACGACGTGGCCTCGTCGAGCACGAGCACGGCCGGGTCGTACAGCAGCGCCCGGACGAACGAGAGCAGCTGGCGCTGGCCCAGCGACAACGTCGCCCCCCGCTCGCCGACGTCGGAGGCGTAGCCGGCCGGCAGCGCGTCGATAAACCGGTCGGCCCCGACGAGTCGGGCGGCCTCCGCCACGCGCTCGGTCGACACGTCGGGGTCGCCGAGCGTGACGTTCTCGGCGATGGACCCGGAGAACAGGAAGACGTCCTGGAGCACGAGCCCGACCTGGCGGCGGAGCTCGGCCAGCGGCAGCTCGCGCACGTCGACCCCGTCGAGCGTGATGCGCCCGCGCTGGGGCTCGTAGAACCGGAGCAGCAGTGACAGGATCGTCGTCTTCCCCGAGCCCGTCGCGCCGACGAGGGCCAGGGTGTCGCCGGGCTCGGCCGTGAACGAGACGTCGCGCAAGACCCAGTTCCAGTCCGGCTCAGGGGGAACGGGGAACGGGGAACGGGGAACGGACGGATCGTCGCCGGATGCCTCTGTGCCTCCCTCGCCGTTCTGCCCATTTCCCAGTTCCTCGTTCCCATTTCCCGCGACCGTAGGGAGCCGCTCGTACGCGAACCACACGTCCTCGAACGCGATCCGGCCGGCGGCGCGGCCGTTCGGCAGACGTGTCGGCGTGGCCGGCTCCGCCAGCGACTGGTCGTCGTCGAGCAAGTCGAACACGCGCTCGGACGCGGCGAACGCGGCCTGGATCGAGTTGAGCTGGTCGGACAGGTTCCGGACCGGCTCGAAGAACAGGCGGACGTACTGGACGAACGCGATCAGCGTGCCGATCGTGACCGCCTCGCGCATGGCCTCGGTCCCCCCGAACCAGATCACGAGGGCCAGCGCGGCCGACGCGATGATGTCGACGACGGGGTAGAACAGGGCGTAGTAGTAGACCGTCTGGACGTGGGCGTCGCGGTGGGCCGCGTTGACCGCTTCAAAGCGGCGCTGCTCCTCGGGCTCGCGGCCGAAGATCTGGACCACGCTCATCCCCGTCACGTGCTCCTGCAAGAAGGCGTTGAGCCGGCCGACCTGCTTCCGCGTCTCGCGGTACGCCGCCCGCATCTTGCGCCGGAACACCTCGGTCGCCAGGACCATCGGCGGCAGCGCGAGGAGGGCGACGAGCCCGAGCTCGACGTCGAGCGACAGCATGAAGTAGCCGATGAACACCAGCCGCGCCAGGTCGCCCAGCATCGTCACGGCGCCGGCCGAGAGCAGGTCCGCGAGCGCCTCGATGTCCGACGTCGCCCGGGTGATCAACGTGCCGAGGGGCGTCTTGTCGAAGAACGCGAGCCGCTGGCGCTCGACGAACCGGAAGACGCGCGTGCGGAGGTCGTAGAGCGCGTGCTGCCCGACCCACTGCGTGAGGTAGCCGAGCCCGAAGTAGGCCACGCCCTCGGCCGCGAGCACGGCCGCGATCAGGAGCACGATCCGGACCAGCCCGGGCACGTCGCCGGGGATGATGAAGTCGTCGACGGCGGTCTGGACCAGGCGCGGCCGGAGCGGGCCCAGGAACGCGACCGTGAACGTCAGCGCGAGCGCCGCGGCGACGTGCCAGCGGTACGGCCACAGCAGCGCGCCCAGGCGCCGAACGAGGCCGCGCGGAGGGCGCCAGCCCGCGGGAGTTTGGGGTGCGTCGTCGGCCACGGCGCAAGCTACCCCGGGGCCGCCGGGCGCGGTTCCTGGTCGGCCCCGTCAGGCCCGAGTCGCCGCGCCCGACCGAGCCGTCCAGAAAACGGCCGCTTGTCGGAGGGCCGACCGAGGCAGGGTGCGACGAGAGCGGTCTATGCTCTCCTGCGCGGCGCAACTCCTCAGGTGCCGGTCCGCATAACCGGCCCGATCCCCTCGACACCATGACCCGCCAGCACACCGAAACCGTCGCGCGGCTCACGCTCGCGGAGCTGTGAGCACGGAAGCGAGAGCAGACAGGTCCTTCCGGTTCTGGCAGAGGTGGCTGCTCGGGGCCAGCGCGTTCTTCTGTGCGTTCGGGATCGTCGTGGCCCTGTTCCCGGACGCGCCGTTCCTGGCGCTCTGGAATGGGGCCGTCGCCGAGACGTTCTACGGCGGCGCCGAGCCCTCGGACGCCGCGGCGTTCCGCGCGTTCGTCCTCGGCCCGCTCGGCGCGACGATCGCGGGGTCGTACGCGCTCCAGGCTTTTATCGCCGCCGTCCCCTTTGCCCGGCGCGAGCCGTGGGCGTGGTGGGCCACGCTCGTCGGGCTCGTCGTGTGGTTCGTGACCGACTCGGCGCTCTCGATCGCGCACGGGGCCGCCTTCAACGTGTGGATGATCAACCTCGTCCCGGTCGCCGTCTTCGCCCCGCCGCTCGTAGCGACGTGGCCCGCCTTCTTCGTCGGCCCGCGCCCGTTCCGCCGCTCTTGAGAATTCCCGGCCCCTGGCGGGACGCTGAGCAGAGTTCGGCGGCGCTGGGCGGAACGGGCTCCCTAGTGCGTCAGCTCGATTGTGGGTCCTCGTGGAGCTCATGTCCCGCTCGTCCCGGAAACCGACCGCTCGTCCGGGTTCGCTTTCGAGAACGGCAGGGAGCCCTGACGTTGGGGCTACACCACACCCCGCGAGGCCATGTCCCGACTCTCCCTCCTCCCCGTCCTGCTGGCGACGATCGCCGCCAGCGCGAGCGCGCAGCCGCCAGCGGCACCGCACGCGACGTTTGCCGTCGAGGTCACCGGCTCCGGCCCCGACGTCGTGCTCGTCCCCGGCCTGTCCAGCTCCGGCCCGGTCTGGGACGGGACCGTCGCCGCGTTCTCCGGCACGCACACGCTCCACGTCGTGACCCTGGCCGGGTTCGGGCACGTCCCGCCCGTCGAGGCCAGCACCCAAGACGGGTTCCTCGACGCCGTCCGCGACGACTTGGTCGCCTACGTCCGCGCGCTCGGCCGACCGGCGGCCGTCGTCGGCCACAGCTTGGGCGGGTGGACCGCGCTCCGCGTCGGCGCCGCCGCGCCCGAGGCCGTCTCCCACGTCGTCGTCGTGGACGCCGTCCCGTTCCTGGCCGCGATGCAGAACCCGGCTGCGACCGAGGCCGGCGTCGCCGAGCAGGGCGCCCAGATGCTCCGCATGATGGCGCTCGCCTCGCCCGAGCAGTTCCGCGTCCAGCAGGAGATGGCGTTGACCGGGATGATTACTGACCCCGACACGGCCGCGGCCTACCTCGACGTCCACGCCGCCTCCGACCCCGCGGCCGTGGCCCAGGCCATGCACGACATGTACACGACCGACTTGCGCCCGCTCGTCCCCACGCTCACGACGCCGACGTTGGTGTTGGCCGCCGGGGCCGGGTTCGGGATGATGGGGCCGGACGGCGTCCGCGACCTCTACGACGCCCAGTACGGCGACGGCCCGGCCGTCCGCGTCGAGGTCGTCCCAGGCGCGCGGCACTTTATCATGCTCGACCAGCCCGCCGCGTTCGCCGCGCACCTCCGGGCGTTCCTCGCCGACGACCCCGCCACGCCGTGAGCCCGCGCCTCTACTGGACCTGCCAGCTTTCCGGGTGGGGCTTGTACGCCGCCGTCAACCTCGCGTTGGCGGTGGCGTACGGCGGGTTCTCCGAGACCGCGCTCGCGTTCAGCGTCGGCGCGAGTGCCCTGGGGTTGGGGGCCACGCACGCGCTCCGGGCCGTGATCCGGCGGCGCGGGTGGCTCACACTCGGTGTCGGGCCGGCGGCCGTGCGACTGACAGCGGCCAGCGTCGTCGCGGCGTGCGCGATGGCGGCGGTCGCCGAGGGCGGGGTCCGGCTCGCGGCGGCGCTCGGGTGGGCCGAGGCGCCGGCGTCGGTGTTGCTGGGCGCCGCGGTCAACTGGTCGTTCCTGGTGCTGCTGTGGTCGCTCGTCTACGGGGGCGTCCACGGCGTCCGCCGGTGGCAGCGGGCCGAGCGCGAGCGGGCGCACGCCGACGCCGAGCGCTGGCGGTTCCAGGCGCTGGCGCGCGAGGCCGAGCTGCGGGCGCTCCAGGCCCAGGTCAACCCTCACTTCCTGTTCAACAGCCTCAACACCGTCCGCGCGCTCGTCGGCGAGGACCCCGACGCGGCGCGGAGGGCCGTGACCGAGCTGGCCGACCTGCTCCGCTACGCGCTCGCCTCGGGCCGCCGCCCGACCGTCCCGCTGGCCGACGAGGTCGAGGCCGTCCGGCGCTACCTCGCGCTGGAGGCGCTCCGGTTCGAGGACCGGCTGGACGCCCGCGTCTCGGTCGACCCCGACGCGCTGGCGGCGCGCGTCCCGCCGATGGTGATCCAGACGCTGGTCGAGAACGGGATCAAGCACGGGATCGGCCAGACGGCCGAGGGCGGCGTGCTCCGGGTCGAGGCCCGCGCCGAGGCGGGCGTTGTCCGCGTGGTCGTCGAGAGCCCGGGCCGGCTCGACCCCGACGCCGAGCCCGAGAGCGGCCTGGGCCTGGCGAACGCGACGGAGCGCCTGCGGCGGCTGTGTGGCGAGCACGCCGCCCTCGTCGTCCGCCAGTCCGACCCGGCGACGGTCCGCGCCGAGGTCCTGGTGCCCGTCGGGGCCGTCGCGCCCGTCGAGCCGTGAGCGCCCGGCTCCGCGCCGTGGTCGTGGACGACGAGCGGCTGGCGCGCGTCGAGCTCCGGCGCCTGCTCGCGGCCCACCCCGAGGTCGAGGTCGTCGGCGAGGCGACCAGCGCGGCGGCGGCGCGGGACCTGCTGGACGACCTCGCCCAGGCGGGGACCCCGCCCGACGTGCTGTTCCTCGACGTCCAGATGCCGCGCGAGACCGGGTTCGACCTGCTCGCCGGGCTCGGCCGCGCGCCGTCGGCCGTCGTGTTCGTGACGGCCTACGACGACCACGCGATCCGGGCCTTCGAGGTCTCGGCGTTGGACTACCTCGTCAAGCCCGTCTCCCCGGCCCGCCTGGCCCAGACGCTGGAGCGCGTCGCCAGCGCCCCGCCCCCCGCCCCGCCTCCGGCCGACGCGGGCCCGCTGCTCGGCGAGGCCGACCGCGTGTTCGTCAAGGACGGCGAGCGGCTCCACTTCGTCCGGCTCGGCGACGTCCGCCTGTTCGAGTCCGAGGGCAACTACGTCCGGCTCTACCACGGGGCCGAGCGGCCGCTCGTGCTCCGGTCGCTGAGCGCGCTCGAGGGCCGACTGGACCCGGCCGCGTTCTTCCGGGCCAGCCGGAAGCACGTCGTCAACCTCGCGCACGTGGTCGGCGTCGAGCCGTGGTTCAAGGGGGGGCTCCGGCTCGTCCTCGAGGCCGGCGAGGCGGTCGAGCTGTCGCGGCGCCAGGCCCAGCGGTTCCGCGACCAGACCGGCCTGTAGCTCTTCCAGGCGCCAGGCCTGCCCCGCCGTCCCGAAACCGATCGAGGGCCACCCACCGGGGAGGGCGAGGCGCGAGGTCATCGTGGGAGTGAGCAGGCGCTGGAGGGCGCACGTCGGAGGCCGCTCGCCAGGCCCTCTCCGTAACACCGGCCGGGTAAAGCGCGGGAGGGCGCCGTCGCCCCGAGGCGAGTCCGGCGACGCGGGCTCACCGGCGAACCTCGTACCGCGCCAGCTCCTCGGCGGCGTCCGTGTTGGGGAACACCTCCCGCGCCTCGGCGACGAGCGGGGCGGGGTCCGAGTACCGGGCCGAGAAGTGGGTCAGGAGCAGCCGCTCGGCGCCGGCGTCCCGAGCGACCTCGGCGGCCTGCCGCGCGGTCGAGTGGCCGACCTCGGCGGCGCGCTCGGCGTGCTCGTCGGTGAACGTGGCCTCGTGGAGCACGAGGTCGGCGCCGGCCGCGAGCTGGCGGCCGCCCTCGCACGGGACCGTGTCCAAGACGTAGGCGAAGGCGCCGCCCGGCCGCTCCGGCCCGACGAGCCCGTCCGGCGTCACCTCGGTCCCGTCGTCGAGCGTGACGGTCTCGCGCCGCTTGAGCGCCTCGAACTGCCACCCCTCCGAGACGCCGGCGGCCCGTGCGGCGTCGCCGTCGATGGAGCCGGGCCGCGTCTTCTCCTGGTAGCGGAAGCCGGCGCAGAACACGCGGTGGTCGATGGGCCGCGCCTCGACGGTCACGTGGTCGTCCTCGAACACGACCTGGTGCTCGAAGCCCTCGGCCAGCTCGCGGTACGCCACGTCGAACGGGAGCCAGTCGTTCTTCAGCCCGGGCATCGCCCGCATCACGTCCCGGATCCCCTCGGGCCCGACGATGGTCAGCGGGTCGGTCCGCTCCAGCAGCGCCAGCGTCGTCACGAGCCCGGGCAGGCCGTAGAGGTGATCGCCGTGGAGGTGCGTGATGCAGATGGCGTCGAGCGCGCCCCGGGTCAGCCCGCCACGGACGAGCTGGAGCTGGCTCCCCTCGCCGCAGTCGAACAGGACGCTCCGGCCCTCGCGGCGGACGAGCGTGCCGGCCAGGTGGCGCGTGCGCGTGGGGATGGCGGAGCCGACGCCGAGCGGGATGACCTCGAACACGATGGGAAGGGGGGAGGGGCCGCCGTCAACCCGTCGCCGGGGTTCAGGGTTCGGGGGGATGGGGCACGGAGAGCGCGGCTGGCGCCGCAGAGGGCGCGGAGAGTGGCTTGACCCGTCGGTCAGTCGCCCGCACGTTCCGTGCTCTCCGTGCTCTCCGTGCTCTCCGTGCTCTCCGTGCTCTCCGTGCTCTCCGTGCTCTCCGTGCTCTCCGTGCTCTCTCAGGCCACCGGCGCGCGGAGGTACTCGAGCGTCCCCGCGTCGGCGTCGAGGCGGGCGCGCAAGCCGATGGGCAGCGTGTACACCGGCGAGACGTGGCCGATGGGGGCGCCCACGACGGACGGACACGGGTAGCCCCGGAGGTGCCGGCGGATCGTCTCCTCGGCCGTCCACGACGAGCCGCCCGAGCCGCACGACGAGCACTGCCCGAACGCGATCCCGGCCGCCTTCGGCAACCCGGCCGCCAGCTGGAGCTGGACCAGCATCCGGTCGATCCGGTAGGCGTCCTCGCCGACCTCCTCGAAAAAGACGACGTGGTCCTCGACGTCCGGGAGGAAGCCGGTCCCGGCGAGCGCCGAGATCACGGTCAAGTTGCCGCCGACGACGGGCCCCTCGGCCACGCCCCCGCGGACGGTCCGGGTCCGGTCCCGGTTCGACCGCGTCTCGGGCCCGACGACCGGCGGCTCGCCGTCGACCAGCGTCCGGACGAAGCTCTCGGCCGTCAGGCCGGCCCACGTCGAGACGCCGACGGGGCCGTGGAACGTGACCATCCCCGTCCGGGCGTAGACCGCCAGCAGGAGCGCCGTGATGTCGGAGTAGCCGACGAGCGGCTTGGGGTGGGCCGCGATCTCGTCGTAGTCCAAGAGCGGGAGCATCCGGGCGCAGCCCCACCCGCCCCGAACCGCGACGATGGCGTCGACGTCGGGGTCGCGGAAGGCGTCCATCACGTCGCGGGCGCGGGCCGCATCGGACCCCGCCAAAAATCCCATCCGGTCCAACACGTGGCGGCCGACGGTCGTCCGGAACCCGAGCCCCTCCAGCGCCTCGACGGCCTCGTCGACCTGGCTCCGCCCCCGCAGCACGCCGGCCGGGGCCACCAGCGCGACCGTCCCGCCGGCCGGCAGCCGCGGCGGCACCACGACGGGCCGCTCGACGGCGATCCGCCGGATCCGGCCGCCCCGGGGCACCGCCATCACCTCGGCGGTCTCGACGGGCGGTGCGCCCACCGGCGGCGGCGGCGACGGGGCGACGGGCGGTGTGGGGCGAGGCCACAGCGGCAGCGTCACGCCGCACCCGGCCAGGGGCAACGCGAGCGCGCCGAGACCGAGCCGGCGCACGACGTCGCGCCGGGAGAGGGGGGGAGGAGCCATCGGGGGGGACGAGGCGGGCGGCCCAACGTAACGCGACGGTCGGGCCGAGCGTGCGGGGGGAGAGGCGGAGACAGGGCTATCGCATCCTCTTCAGAGCTGGGCTCCGTGGCCCCCTACGAGGTCCCCTCTCCCCCCAAAGGGTGGAGAGGGAGACTCCGCTTCCCGAGTATGTGATAGCCCTGGAGGCGGAGAGGGCCGCTTCGCGGCGAGAGCGCGGCTGGCGCCGCCGAGAGCACGGGGAGACCCGCTTCACAGGGAGGATGAAGCAGGGCGTCCCGTCCGCGCTCTCCGCGCTCCTCCCGTAGCTTCCCGCCGTCTCCCCCCGACCCCTGTGGCCCGCATCATCCACGCCGGCGAGACGCCGGCCAAGCGCCGCCGCGCGCACACCCGCGCCTCGGCGGAGGCCCTCCGCCTGCTCGCCCAGCGCCCGAGCCTGGCCGCCGGCGCGTTCGACGCCGAGGCCAAGGACCTCGTCGCCTACCTCGCCCTCCACTTGCGCGGCATCGGCGACACCATCGAGGACGCGGCCCAGTCCTGGGACGACCGGAACTACTGGCGGAAGTCCGAAAAACTCCGGGCCGACTACCGGTGGGCGCCCCAGACCGCCGACGCCCTCGAGGCGCTCGTCGTCGCCGACGACTGGGCGGCCGTGGTCCCGGTCCTCCTGGGTCTCATCCCGCGTTTCGCCGACGTCACCATCGCCAAGATGACGCGGGACGCGGACCACTGGGTCGGGGCCCACCGCGCGCTCGTCCGGCGGGCCCAGGCCGCCGCGTGAGCGACCTCCGCACCCGGACGGAGGGTGGGCGGACGGTCGTCCACGACCCGGTCCGCCGCCGGTGGGTCGCGCTGACGCCCGAGGAGGGGGTCCGCCAGCGGCTCCTGCTCGACCTGCTCGCGCTGGGCTACCCGGCCGGGCTGCTGGCCGTCGAGCGCGGCGTCGTCTTCGGCGGCAAGATGTGGCGGGCGGACGTGGTGGCCTACGGCCGCGACCAGCGCCCGGCGCTCCTGGCCGAGTGCAAGGCGCCCGGCGTCGCCATCGACCAGACCACCTTCGACCAGCTCGGCCGGTACAACGCGGTGCTGGACGCACCCGTCCTCGTCGTCGACAACGGCGCGGCGCGGTACTGCTGCGTCCGCGACGGCGCGGGCTGGCGGTTCGTCGACGCGGTCCCGGCGTTCGGAGAGGTGTAGGGCGGATCTCCCCGGGCGCGGCTCCGTTCAGGGGCTCTCTTTGTCGTTCGGGTCGTGACCACGCTCGCCTCCGTCGTCTTCGCCGTATGGCTCGCGGTTGGGGTCGTCGCGAGCGTCCGGGCGGAGGTCGCGAAGGCGGACCGGGAGGGGCGACGCCGCGGGCTCGCCGCGTGGATCGGGCTCGTCCTCGCCATCGGTGCCGAGTGGGTCGTGATCGCGATCGCAGTGGTCGCGGCGGCCCTCTGGAGCGTCGTGACGTGACGCCCGATCAGAGCCGGTCCCAGACCTCGGCGATGCCCTCCCGGAACAACGTCGCCCCGCCCTGCGACGGATGGCGGACGTAGACCGGCCCAGCGCCGACGGCCTGGAGCGCGCCCTCGGCCTTCCGCCCGACGGCCACGACCGCGCGCGGGGACAGCGCGTCGACCGTCGCCGCCAGCAGCCCGTGCCAGCGGCGGACCTCGCGCACGCCGGGCGTCCGGATCGTCAGCGGCTCGCCGGCCTTGTGCGGGTGGAGGGGGACGGCGTTCCACGTCCAGAACCGGCCCCAGTGGGGGAGCATGGCGCCCCAGTAGATGCCGCCGCTCATCTCGCGCATCGGCTCGCCCGACGTTGCGAACTGGGCCGACGATGGGGTGCCATCGACCGGGAACGCGGGGTCGAGGAGCTGGCGCTCGCTGGTGAACGGGACGCCCGAGAACCGGCACCCCCACGGCCCGGGCGCCTCGGCGACGACGAGCACCTCGGGCGTCCCGTGCCGGGCGACGGCGTCGAGGGCGGCCACCAGGTTGGCTCGGCGCGTGGCCGGCGCGTCCGGCCCGTCGTGCGCGTCGGTGTCGCGGTACGGGTTGAACAGCCGGTCGCCCGCCGGCGCGTCGAACAGGTCGCGGCGGTAGAGGTCGAGGAGCCGGTCGCGCCAGTCGGGCATCGGGGGGCGAGGAGTGAGGAGTGAGGGGTCTGGCGCCGTGGAAAAATTCCGGGCAACCCGTGGCCTCCGAGCGTGCGGCGGGGTTCAACGTCGGCCACCTTCCCCGTCCCCCGTCCCCCGTCCCCCGTCCCCCGTCCCCCCCCGTCAGTTCCCGAAGCGCGCGTTGACGACCTGGTTGTAGATCGACCCAAACGAGTATGACACGCCCACCGAGGCGAAGTACTGGAAGCCGGTCGGGAGCTCCTGGTCGCCGGTCAGGATCTGGCCGTCCTCGGCGCGCGCGGCCCGCAGGTTGATCTGGTCGCGGACGAACTCGTAGTACCCGTCGACGCGCAGGCTGAGCCCGCGCAGCAGGCGGAGCTCGACGCCGCCGCCGAGCGACAGGTTGTACCTGTCCGTCCGCGAGAGGTACTGCGACGCGCTCGAGTAGATGTCGACCGAGCCCCACGGCTGGGCGAACTCGGCGGCCACGCCGCCCTCGTGGACCGGGAGCACCGCCGAGGTCTCCAAGAAGACCGTCGTGTCCTGGTAGGCCACGGCCTCGACGCCGGCCTGGTAGAAGAACCGGAGCTGGCGCTGGGTCGACTCGGCGTACGGGTACAGGTTGTACTCGACGGCCGGCGTGACCTCGGCGCGGGCGTCGTAGTTCGAGAACGTGTTGCGCGAGAGGTCCACGCGGCCCCCGGCCGACCAGTGGTCGGAGAGCGACACGACCACGCCCGAGTTGAGCCCGTAGCTCGCGTTGTCGCTCACGAACGGGCTCCCGTCGCTCAGCTCGAACTCGCTCCGGTTGTAGCTCGCGCGCGGCCGGATCGACACCTTCAGCGCCTCCGTCACGCGCTCGGCCGAGACCGACCCGAACAGGTTCGACGACGACGACTGGGACTGGCCGCTGAAGTACCCCTGGGCGTTGATCCGGAAGACCCAGCTGTTCCACGGGTCGACCCCGTCGGCCGCCTCGGTGGCCGCCTGGGCGGCGTCGGGGGCTGTGTACGAGACCGAGAGCCGGTTGGCGAGCCCGGTCCGCGCGGCGAAGCCGGCGAGCCCGAGCGCGAGCCGGTCCCGGAGCCCCCGCCGCTGGTCGTCGTCGCTGGCGCCGGGCGGCGTCGACGTCCGCAGCGTGTCGCGGCGCCCGGCCAGGGGCGCGCGCCGGCCGTCGAAGAACAGCGTGTAGCGGTCGCCCCCGCCGCCCGTCCCCTCGCGGACGACCAGGACGTAGACGGCGGCGTCGGCCTGGTCGCGGACGAACCGGGCGAACCCCACCTCGGTCTGGAAAAAGTCGAGGTCGCAGCCGGGCACGTAGCCCGGGCAGTCCACGGCCACCGCGAGGGGCCCGTCGGAGGGCTGGGCGAGCGCGGGCAGGGCGACCGCCAGGAGCGCGAGCGGGAGCAGACGGAGCACGGCGGTGGGGGGAACGGCGGCCCGAACGTACTTCCATCCGACACCCCAGGTCGGTCCCGTTCCGTGCCCCCTTTCGTGCGCGTCGATGTCGGGCGTTCGGGGGACCCTGGTGCGACTTGGAGGGCCCGGGGTCGGGTCCGGCCCGAGCCCCAGAGGCCTCCGCCGGTCGGGGACGGGAGGGCTGAGGGAGACGGCCGGCCCCCTCCGGCCCCGCCGTCCGCTCCGCCCCGGCCGCGCGCGCGCGGAGGGGATCCGGCCCGGCGGCCCCGCGTCCTAGCCGCCCCCTCTAGACCCGACCGCATGGCCGCCTCCCTCTCCGCCCAGATCGCCGAGCTCCTCGCCGAGACCGAACCGTTCGACGTCCTCTCCGACGACGAGCGCCAGTCGCTGCTCCAAAAGATGACGCTCGAGCTGTACGCCCCGGGCGAGGTCATCCTCCAGCAAGGCGACGACATCCACCGGGCGCTCTACGTCATCACCGAGGGGCTCGTCCGGTTGGCCGAGGCCGAGAGCGGGCGGACGGTCGAGATGGCCGGGGCCGGGTCCCACTTCGGGTCGTACGGCCTGCTCCAGGGCGGGGCCCTCCCGTACGAAGCGAGGGCGGCCGAGCAGACGTCGTGCGCGCTCATCGCGGCCGAGAGCTTCCAGCACCTGATCGAGACCAACGAGGCGTTCCGGGCCTACTTCGAGGCCGACATCAAGCGCTACGTCCGGACGCTCGACGAGGACATCGACGCCAGCGGCGCCTTCCTCCTGTTCGACACGACGCTGGGGAGCGTGCTCCGGGCCGACCCGCCGACCGTCGAGGTCGACGGGACCGTCCGGCAGGCGGCCCAGGTCATGGCCGCCTCCGACGCCGACTCGGTCGTGATCGTCCAGGGCGACGTCCCGGTCGGGGTCGTCACCGAGGGCGACCTGGTCGAGCGCGTGCTCGCGGCCGGCGCCAGCGCCGACGGCCCGGCCATGGGCCTGGTCGAGCGGCCGCCGATCGCGCTCCGAACCGACGAGCGGCTCTACGACGCCATGCGGACCATGATGCGCGAGCGGATCCGCCGGGTCGTCGTCGTCGACGCCGACGGCGGGGCGCTCCGCGGGCTGCTCACGGCCGAGGACGTGAGCCACTACCGCGGGCTCGACCCCGTGGCCACGACCGAGCGGCTGGAGCGGGCCCAGTCGGTCGCCGAGCTCGCCGCGCTCCGGGCCGACTCGAACCGCCGGCTCTACCGGCTCTACCACCAGGGCGTCCACTCCGAGGACCTGCTCGACTTGGTCACCGAGATCGACGACCAGCTCAAGCGGCGCGTGCTGACGACCGTCGAGCGCGACCTCCGCGACGAGCTCGGGCCCGACGCCTACGACGGGCCGTGGGCCTGGCTCACGTTCGGGGCCGCCGGCCGCCGCGAGTCGGTCCTCCGGGCGTGGCAGGACAACGGGCTCGTCTACGCCGACCCCGACCCGGCCGACGCCGACCGCGCCCGGGCCTACTACGAGCGGCTGGCGAGCCGCGTCGTGGAGGCGCTCCGCGAGTGCGGCTACGGCGACCCCGAGAACGGGATCGACGCGAGCCACCAGGCCTTCCGCCAGCCGCTCTCGAAGTGGCAGGCCGCCTTCGACGCCTGGGCCTCGGGCACCGACGCCGACGCCTCGGCCCGGGCCGCGCTCTGCTTCGACTTGCGCGCGCTCTACGGCGACACCGAGCTGGCCGACGCGCTGTGCTCGACGATCGCCGGCCACCTCCCCAACCCGCGCTTGTCCAAGATCATGGCCCGGGAGGGCACCCGTCTCGACCTCCCGCTGTCGACGTTCGGCCGGATCGAGGTCGAGGAGGTCGGCGGCCGGACCGGCCTCGACCTGCGGACGCGGGCCATCCAGCCGGTCGTCCGGCTGGCCCGGGCGCTCGCGCTCGACGCCGACTACCTGGGCTCGGCCAACACGTTCGACCGGCTCCGCCACGTCGGCCAGAGCGGCCACGCGCTGGCGGCCCAGGCCAAGGCGCTCGTCCCGCCGTTCACGACGCTCGTCGACATCCACCTCCGCGAGCAGATGCAGTCGGCCGAGCGGGGCCAGACGCCGACGGACCTCGTCGACCCGGACGGGATGCACAAGAGCCAGCAGAACTTGCTCAAGGAGACGCTGAAGTCGGTCCAGGCGGCGCAGGCTGCCGTCCGCAAGCACTACGGGCTGTAGGCTCGCCATGGTCAGCGACGTCCTGTCCGCCGGGCTGCTCCCAGAGGGAGAGACCGGGTTCAAAGACACTGGTCGCTACTACGCGGTCGAGGCAGACGGTCTCGACCGCGACTCTCGAACAGCGCGCGTCACCCGATTCCGCGTCGAACGTGGGCGACTGCTGGGGCGCGAGTCCTTCGTCGAGGGACCGTTGGTCCTCGTCGGGGCGGACCTACTCGTCATCGACGGGCTCACGCGAGAGGTCCGTCCGTCTAGGGACAAGACGCCTGTGCTTCGCAGGATCGAAGGCTCTCTCTACCGGTTTGCGCGTGGAGAGGGACCCTTGAGTCCTCTCCGCCAAACGGAGTATTTCAAACGCCGCGTCCTCGGAGAGCGTCCGTACATCGACCTCGCGTGGTGCGAGGCCACCGTCCGCGCGCCGGAGGCTACAGAGGTCCAGTCTGACGGGCGGTGCGACACTGGCGGTTCGTCCCGGAGTTGGGGAAGTACCTTCGCGTCGTAACGTTGCCGGACCGGAAGACGCTCCACAACGCTTTCCCAGACCGCTCCTTCCGGCCCCCAAACGAGCCATGACGTTCGAGTACTTCCCCGAGACCGACACGCTCTACATCGCACTCCGCCACGGTCCGGGCGCGGACGCCGAGGAGGTGGCGTCGGACGTCGTGCTCGACTACGATGCCGAGGGGGCCGTCGTCGGAATCACGATCGAGCACGCGAGCGAGCGGGCGGACCTCGGCTCGTTCTCCGTCACGTCGATCCCGACGCTCGCGGTCCCGGCGGCATAGCCGGGGGGCCCAGTGGCCGGCTGCGTGGCCCACACCACTACTACGGCACGCGGGCGTCGAGGCACTCGCGGAGCCGGTCGGCGACGGCCTGGGCGAGGTGCTCGCGGAGGTCGACCAGCGCGTCACTGTAGGCCCGGTCGGCTGCGTCGTCGGCGAAGGCGGCGCGCTGGCGGCGCGACAGGTCGAGCGCGCGCCAGTCGCCGGCCGTCGTCGCCCGGTCGTAGCTCGCGCGGCCCCGCGCCTCGACGGCGACGTCGCAGACCGGCCGGCCCCCGGCGTCGACGACGACCACGTCGGCGTTGGTCGTCAGGTCGATTTGGATCTGGCGGGCCGAGATCACCGCGTCGTCGCCGGTGCTGCGGACGCGGACGGTCTCGGCGCGGGCGTCGCCGGCCACCTCGCGCTCGCTCAGGTCGCCCAGGACGACGACAGCGCCGAGGTCGGCGCCCAGGTCGAGGGCGGCCCGTCCGAGCCGCCGCGGGCTGTCGCCGAGGGCGGGGCCGCGCCGCCGGCCCCGGTCCCACCGGCGGACGTCGGCGGGGTCCACCAGGACGACGAACGGGCCGGCGTCGCGGAGGTGGTCGTCCGCGAGCGCGTCGGTGAGGTCGCGGCGGAACGCCTCCGGGAGGTCGCCGCCCTCCGTCGGGAACACGGCCACGACCAGGCGGCCGGCGTCGACGATGGCCCCGCGCAGGTCCTCCAGCGCCACCGCGCGCGCGGGGTCGGGCCCGAGCGCGAGCGCCGCGTCGGCGTGAGCGAGCGCGGCGCGGACGTGGCCGGCGTCGAGGTCGGCCTCGGCCCAGGCCTGCCGCGTGTCGAGGACGAGCCGGTCGAGGGCATCGGCCTGTCCCGCCGACGGGCCGAAGGTGCGGGCCCGCGCGGCGCGGTCGAGCGCGCCCGGGAAGTCGGCCGCGTCGTAGGCCCGCGTGCCGCCGTCCAGGAGCGCGTCGACGGCGGCGGCGTAGGCCGCGTCGCGGTCGGCCTCGAACCTGGCCGGCCGCCGGAAGTCGACGCCGAGCGCGGCGGCCCGGTCGACGAGCGCCTGGGCCCGGCGGTAGCTCAGCGCCGCACCCTCGGGGTCGAGCCCGGCCGCCCGAGCGACGGCCTGGCGGACGGCCTCGCGCCCGGCGACGGCCAGCCGCCCGGCCACGTTCGGCAACGACGGGTCCCGTTCGAGCGCCGTCGCGTAGGCGTCCGACGCGGCGGCGTAGTCGCCCGACGTTTCGAGGGCCATCCCGTCGGTGTAGGCCCTCTTTCCCGAGGCGCACCCCCAGGCGACGACGGCGATCAGGGCGAGAGTAGCGAGGCGCATGGTCGGGAGGATAGAGGGTAGAGGTTGAACGGTCGGGTTCGAGACCCTTACCGAGAACCGAGACGAGCGGTCGCACGAGAGGCCGCCGCGAACGCGCCGGCCGTCACGCCGCCCTGCAACGAACGGACGGCCCCCGACGCTCCGCCTTCCGTCCTCTACTCTCCATCCTCTACCCCTTCTCGTCGTTCGTGCTCGGCCAGGAGCGCCGGTGCGAGCGGGACGGCGCGGGCCGTGTAGTGGGCGCGCAAGCGACGTTGGGCGTCGGCGTCGAGGTCGGCGTGGTGGCCGGTCCGGCGCAGGCGGTCGGCGCGGGCCCAGAAGAGAGCGAGCGCGGCGGCGACCGACACGTTGTAGCTCTGGACGAACCCGTCGAGCGGGAGGAGGAGCGCGGCGTCGGCGGCGTCGAGCATGGCGTCGCTGGCGCCCGCGTGCTCGTTGCCGACGACGAGCGCCGTGGGCCGGGAAAAGTCCCAGGCCTCGATGGGGAGCGCGTCGTCGCGGAGCGCGGTCACGGCGACGCGCCCGCCGCGGTCGTGGACCCAGCGGACGTAGGCGGCGGGGTCATCCCAGGCCCGGAGCTCGACCCACTTGTGGGCGCCCTGGCTGGCCCGGCGCGTCGCCCGGCGGTCGGCGACGGTCGGTTGGTCGTCGCCGCCGAGGATTTGGGCCACCATCTCGGCCGCGTCGCCTTCGAGGCCGACGACGTGGGCCGCCCCGAACCCCAGCCCCTCGGCGCTCCGCAGGACCGCGTTGACGTTGCCGGGGTCGACGAGCCCCTCCAGCACGGGCACCACGCCGAACGCGCGCGCGGCGGCAACGGACGCGATCCGGTCCCGCCGCTCGTCGCTGAGGTAGGCGTCGAGCACGCGCACCACGGTCTCGGCCGGATACGCCGTGTCGCCGACCGGGACGGCGTCGGGCAGGTCGAAGAATGGCGGCGCGGGGAGCATGGCAGTCGGCGTGGCCGGGAAAGCTAGCCCGGCCCGGTCCGTAGCTTCCGAGCTGCGCTCCACCCCCGCCTATGCCCCGCCTCGCCCTCCTCGCCCTGCTCCCGGCGCTCCTCTTGGTCTCCGCCTGCGGCGACCGCGCCGAGGCGCCCGCCGAGGACCTCACGACCGCCGGCGCCGTGGCCGACGCCATGCTCGCGCGCTACGCCGACAACCTGGGCGACGTCGAGGCCTTCACCGTCGTCGGCGGGGGCGCCGAGGCCCGGTACTCGCTGTCCGGCGACACGACGGGGCTCGACCGGTTCGGCCCGCCCCAGGTGGCGCCCGTCGGCGACGCGGCGCCCCAGATGGCGGCGCAGCTCTTGTTCGTCCAGGTCCCCAACGTGCCCCGGATCGCGCGCGGACTCCGCTCGGCCGAGCTCGCCGGCCCGCTCACGCGCGACGGCCGCCGCGCCTACGTCCTGTCCACGACCGACCCCGGCGCGCTCTTCGGCGAGCCCGGCCTGGCCTCGACCGACACGACCGAGACGCGCGAGTTCCGGGTCTACGTCGACGCCGACCGGTTCGACGTGCTCGAGATCTACCAGCTCGTCGCCTCGGACACGCTCCGCCAGCCCATCACCAGCCGGATCTTGTACAGCGACTTCCAGGAGACCGACGGGGTCACGCTCCCGCACACGGTCCGCCAGATCGAGACCGGGCTCAACCTGGCCATGGCCGACGACGACCGGATGCTGATGGGCGGCCAACTCGGGATCCAGAAGGAGCGGCTCAAGATGGAGCCGCCGACGCCCGAGCGCGACGCCCAGATCGCTAACCTCGAAGCTCAGCAGCGCGTGATCGCGGAGGGCATCTCGGAGATGACGCTGGAAGTCGAGGCCGTCCGCGTGGGGGCGGAGGAGTAGGGCGCGGGCGGATCCGCCCCGTCGGGCTCGCGTCCCAGCCGATCCCTCTCCTCGACCCCTCCGACTCATGGACCTCCACGACGCCGTCGTCGTCGTCACCGGCGCGAGCCGCGGCATCGGCCTGGCGACGGCCCGCCGTTTCCTCGACGCCGGCGCGACGGTGGCCGGGCTCGCCCGCTCGGCCGACGACCTCGACCGGATCGCCGAGACGTTCGGCGACGCCTTCACGCCCGTCGTCTGCGACGTCACCGACGCCGACGCCACGGCCTCCGCCATCGACGGTGTGGCCGACGATCTCGGCCGGCTCGACGTGCTCGTCAACAACGCCGGCCTGGGACGGTTCGACGCGGTCGACGAGCTGGCGGTCGACGACTGGAACGTCCAACTCGACACGAACCTCTCGGGCGTCTTCCACTGCACGCGCGCGGCCGTCCCCCACATGAAGGCCCAGGGCGAGGACCGCGGGCCCGACGCGACAGCGGGGTTCATCGTCAACGTCGCCAGCATCGCCGGGCTCGTCGGCAACCCCCGGCTGAGCGGGTACAACGCGACGAAGTACGGGCTGAGGGGGTTCTCCGACGCCATCATGAAGGAGCTCCGGCCGTTCGGGATCAAAGTGAGCTGCCTCTACCCGGGCTCGGTCGACACCGACTTCGGCCAGGGCTCGGGCTCCGGTCCGAACCCGAACGCGATGAGCCCCGAGTCCATCGCCGAGACGGTCCACCACGTCGTCGCGGCGCCGCACGGGACGCTGATCTCGGAGGTCGTCCTGCGGCCGATGGTCGGGCGGAAGTAAAGCGGAGAGCCCGAAGGACGGGGTGGCCTCCGGGGCCGAGGACCGGAGACGGAGGGCCGCCAGAGGGGTCCGTCCTAGGTCTCCCGTCCCCGGTCTCCCGCCGTCCTCTATTCTCCGCCCTCCATCCTCCACCGCCATGCGCCTCGCCCTCCTCGCCCTCCCGCTGGCGCTCGCCCTCTCCGCCTGCGGCGGCATTGCCGGGACGAGCGGGTCCGTGCTCCCGCCGCGACTCGAAGAGCAGGCCTCGGGCACCGACGCGCTGCTCATCGCGGCCCACGCCGTCGACGGCGGGGTCGTGTGGGCGTCGGGCGCACGCGGGACGGTCGTCAAGACGGTCGACGGGGGGACGACCTGGACGGCCGTGCCGGTGACGGTCGCCGGGGCCGACACGTTGCAGTTCCGCGATGTCGTCGCGCTCGACGCCGAGACGGCGTGGGCGCTGTCCATCGGGCCCGGCGCCTCGTCGACCATCGTCAAGACGACCGATGGCGGCTCAAGCTGGCGGACCGTGTTCGTCAACAACGAGGCCGAGGCGTTCTACGACTGCTTGTCGTTCTGGGACGCCCGCCGCGGGCTGGCCTACAGCGACTCGGTCGAGGGCGAGCTCCGCATCCGGCGCACCGACGACGGGGGCGAGACGTGGCGGATCGTCCCTGCGACCGCGCTCCCGGCGGCGGCCCCGGGCGAGGGCGGGTTCGCGGCGTCGGGCACCTGCGTCGCCACCCGGGGCACCGGCCACGCCTGGATCGCGACCGGCAACGCCGACCCGGCCCGCGTCCTGCGCACGACCGACGGCGGAGCGACCTGGGCCGCGAGCGCGCTCCCCCTCGTGGCCGGCGACGCGGCCGGCGCGGCCTCGGTCGCCTTCCGCGACGACCGCCACGGGGTCGCCGTCGGCGGCGACATCGCCAACGCGGCCGAGCCCGCCGACGCCGTCGCGATCACGGCCGACGGCGGGGCGACGTGGGGGCTCGGCGGCCGGCTCCCGTTCCCGGGCGCGGCCTACGGCGCCGCCTACGTGCCCGAGACCAACGCGCTCGTGGCCGTCGGGCCGGGCGGCGTCGGCTTGTCGCGCGACGACGGGCGGACCTGGACGCTCGTCGACGAGCGGACGTTCTGGGGCGTCGCCGCCGCCGGCCGCGACGCCGTCTGGGTGACGGGGCCGGAGGGCCGGATCGTCCGCCTGCGGCTGTAGTGCCGGCCGACTGCCGCGCCCACGACGCCGACGCCGTCGCGGCGGGCGCGCACGACGCGACGGCCGACGGCGACGCCCGGCGATGGGTCCTCGTCGCGTCCGTGCTCGGGTCGAGCGCGGCGTTCGTCCTGTCGTCGGTCGTCAACGTGGCGCTGCCGGCCATCCAGGCCGACCTCGGGGCGACGGCGGCCACCATGCAGTGGGTTGTCAACGCCTACCTGCTGCCGCTGGCCGCGTTCATCCTGGTCGGCGGCGCCCTCGGCGACCGGTTCGGGCGGACGCGGGCGTTCGCGCTCGGGCTCGCCATCGTGGCCGCGGCCACCCTCGCCTGCGCGCTCGCGCCGACGGCCGGCTGGCTCATCGCGGCGCGAGCCGTGCAGGGGCTCGGCGCGGCGCTCCTGGTCCCCGGCAGCCTGGCGCTCCTGCGGGCGTTCTTCCCGCCCGACGAGCGGGGCCGCGCCATCGGGACGTGGGCCGGCGCGGCGGCGCTGACGAGCGCGGCCGGCCCGCTCGTGGGCGGTTTTTTGGTCGACGGGCCGGGCTGGCGCTGGGTGTTCGTCGCCGTGGTCCCGGTCGCGCTGGCGGCGCTGGCGCTCGCCGTGTGGCGCGTGCCCGAGAGCCGGGCGGAGGGGGGCGGCGGGCCCCTCGACGTGGCCGGCGCGGCGCTGGCGGCGGTCGGGCTGGGCGCCGTCGTGTTCGGGCTCGTCCGCCAGGGCGCCGCGGGCTGGGCCGATCCGACGGTCTGGGCGCCCGTCGCCGTCGGCGTCGCGGGGCTCGTCGGGTTCGTGGCGCGCGAGCGGGTGGCCCCAGCGCCGATGCTGCCGCTCGGCCTGTTCCGCTCGGCCGCGTTCTCGGGCGCGAACGCGCTGACGCTGGCGCTCTACGTCTCGCTCGGCGGCCTGTCGTTCCTGCTGCCGTACCTGCTGATCGGCGTCCACGGCTACTCGGCGGCGGCGGCCGGCGCGGCGTTCTTGCCGTTCACGCTGCTGATGGGCGGGCTGAGCCGCTGGGTGGGCGGCCAGATCGACCGCTTCGGCGCCCGCCGGATGCTGGTCGTCGGGCCGACGGTCGCCGCGATCGGCCTGGGCCTGTTCCTGCTCCCCGGCACGGACGGCTCGTACTGGACGACGTTCTTCGCCCCGTTCCTCGTCCTCGGGCTCGGCATGGCCATCTCGGTCGCCCCGCTGACGACGGTCGTGATGGACGCCGTTCCGGACGACCAGGCGGGGACGGCGTCGGGCGTCAACAACGCCGCGAGCCGCGTCGCCCAGTTGCTGGCGGTGACGGTCTTGGGCGCGGTCGCGCTCGGCGTCTACGGGTCCGAGCTGGCGTCGAGCGCCGACGCCTTCGAGGGGTCCGAGGCCGGCCGGACGGCCATCCTCGCGGCCGAGGCCGATCCCGGGGCGACGCCGTCGATGGACGCCGTGCCCGAGGCGGAGCGCGCGGCCGTGGCCGAAGCGACGGGCGCCGCGTTCGTCCGCGGCTTCCGGTGGGCCATGGGGATCGGGGCCGCGCTGGCACTCGTCGCGGCCGGCCTCGCCGCGGTCACCATTCCGGAGGGCGACGTCGAAAGCGACGACAGCCCGTAGCGGCGACCGATCAGGACGTCACCGCGCACGCTCGGCTCCGTCGTCCGTCCGCTGGCGGTCGGTGCCGAGCGGGTGGTCGCGGAGGATGCGATGTTGAGAGGACCGCCCATCCTCCCGACGTCATGCGCCCGCTTGCCTTCGTCATCCTGCTCGCGCTCGCCGCCTGCGACACGCTCGGCGTCTACCCGCCCGAGGCGCCCGTCACCGCCGCCGACCTCTCGCTCACGACCGACCGGTCCGAGTACCGATCCGGCGACGACGTCACGCTCACGCTCCGCAACGACGGCGACCGCGAGGTCTTGACCGGCGTGCTCACCTGCTCCCTCCTCGAGCGCCGCACCGACGACGGCTGGACGCGCGACGTCGACCGCAACGAGCGCGGTTGCATCCTCCTCGGGATTACCGTCCCGCCCGGCGACGCCTACACGGACGAGGCCGACCTCGACGGCGTCCGCGCGGGCACCTATCGGTTCGTGCAGGCCTTCGGCGACGTCGAAGTAGCGACGGGCTCGTTCGTCGTCCGCTAGTGTCACGACCCTTTGGTCGTGGGCCGGACCCCCCCGTTCGCCCCTCGCGGAGCCTGTCCTGAGCGTAGTCGAAGGGCTCAGCGGGCGGACGGACTGTTCCCCTTGAAGGGTAGGGCCGCTACGTTCTCGGGCGCGAGTCGTATCCCTACACAAAACGACAGTCATCCCCGCGCAGGCGGGGACCCATACGGGGCCGCTCGCCGGACACGAGGGGCGCATGGATTCCCGCGTGCGCGGGAATGACGACTGTTCGTCGGTTGCTATTGACGGAACGTAGCAGCCCTTCTCTGGGAGCGGGGGGTTGACCCACGAGCAATTCGGCATCACTCTAGCGCGGGCGGGGATCCAGGGGAATCCCCAGCGGCTCGGGTCGAACCGGGCGACGGCCGGAGCCGTCCACGACGGGCCCCTCGCCTGCCCGACATGGACCTCCACGACCACCCCGCCCGGGACCCCGACGGCCCGTTCGACGCGCCCGTCACCTTCGACGACGTGGCCGAGCGGATCGGCTCCGTCCCCATCGACGGCACGCCGGACGAGATGCGCCGGGCCTACGCCTGGCTGATCCGGGGCGACGCGCTCGGCCGCCCAATCCCCGTCGGCCGGCCGGCCCGGATTGGGCAGGTCCAGGGCTGGGCGGTCCCGCCCGGCCGCGACGCCGAGACCGCATCCGACGTCGAGATCCGCGTGGTGTGGCTCCACGGCGGCGGCTACGTGTTCGGCTCGCCCGAGACGCACTGGCGGGCCGCGGCCACGTTCGCGGCTCGGCTCGGCGAGACCGTGTTCATGCCGCGCTACCCGCTGGCGCCCGAGGCGCTGTGGCCGGCCCCACTGCGGGACGCGCTCGACGTGGCCCGCGCCGTCCAGGACCGCGGCCTAGCGCTGGCGGTCGTGGGCGACAGCGCCGGCGGCCACCTCACGCTCGGGACCGTGTTGCAGCTGGCGCGCGAGGGCCGCCCGGCGACGGTCGCCGCCGTGTTCTCGCCGAACGCCGACCGGACCGGCCTCAGCGACACGCGCGAGCCCAACTCCGAGACCGACGCGATGAACAACGACGAGGACGACCGACGCTGCGCCTCGATCTCGACCGGCCCCGTCGACCTCCCCGACGACGACGTGACCATCTCGCCGCTCGTCGACGACCTGTCGCTCTTGCCGCCATTGTGGGTCGAGGTCGGTGGGACCGAGGTGCTGCTCGGCGAGGCCCAGATCCTGGCCGAAAAGGGGAAAGAGGCCGGCGCCCAGGTCGAGCTCCACGTCGAGCCCGACGCGTTCCACATGTGGCAGCTCTGGACGCCGTGGCTGGCGGAGGCCGACGCCTCGTTGCAGCGGGCGGCGGGGTTCGTTGCCGACCACCTCAGGTGAGCCTTCCGTGGGGACACCACGCATGGTGTCTCTACCGGGCGCTCATCCCGAGCGTGGCCGAGCCGCCTTCTATCCGCTTGTAGGGACACGATTCATCGTGTCCCTACGACCGACGGACCCCCTCCGCCGGATCGGGCGTCACGCCAGCGCCTCGACCTCGGCGGCCAGCCGCTCCCAGCGCTGCATCAGCTCCTTCAGGTCGGCCTGCGCCGCGTTGAGCGCCTCCATCGTCTTCTGGAACTCGGCCGGGCGGTTGTAGAGGTCGGGGTCGGCCATGGCCGTTTCCAGGCGCGTCTTCTCGGCCTCTTTTTCCTCGACCGACTGCTCCAGCAGTTCGAGCGCCCGCGCGGCGAGGTCGGCGCCGAGCTCTTTGGCGGGGGGGACCGTCCCGTCCTGCATCATCCGGTAGAGCGCGTTGCGGGCCTCGGCCTCGCGCCGTTTCTCGTCCTTCGACTTTTTGCCGCCGCTCGGCTTGGCCTGCGCCGGGGCCGAGGGCGTGGGCGTCCGCTTGCCAGTCGCCTGGCCGTCGCCGGAGGCCGGCGTCGCCAGCTTCGAGGCCGTCCCGTGCTCACGCTGCCACTGGGCCTCCGAGTACGTCCCGCGGTAGGTCTGGACCGCCCCGTGCTCGACGTACCAGATGGACTCGGCGACGGCGTCGATGAACGCGCGGTCGTGGCTCACGAGCACGAACGTGCCGGTGTACTGGCGGAGCGCCTCGGCGAGCACGTTCTTCGAGACGATGTCGAGGTGGTTCGTCGGCTCGTCCAGGACCAGGACGTTGGCCGGGGAAAGCAACGTCCGCGCCAGCGCGAGGCGGGACCGCTCGCCGCCGGAGAGCACCGACACGCTCTTCTCGACGTCGTCGCCGGTGAACAGGAACGCGCCGAGCAGGCTCCGGAGCTGGGTGTCCGAGTGGCCGCGCGAGCGCTCCTGGAGCGACTGGAACACGGTGTGGCTTGGCTCGAGCGACTCGGCCTGGTGCTGGGCGAAGTGGGCCATTTCGGCCCGGCGGTCGACCTCGCGCGTGCCCTCGATGGACTCGGTCCCCAAGAGGATCCGCGCCAGCGTCGACTTGCCCGCCCCGTTTTTGCCGACGAGGGCCACCTTGTCGCCGCGCTCTAGGGTGACGGGCCCGGCCCGGTCGAACACGCGCGTGACCCCGCCCTCGGGCGCGGGGTAGCTCTTCGAGAACTCGCCGATCTCGACCACCTGCCGGCCCGACGGGGGCGGGTCGGGGAAGCGGAACCGCATCGAGCCGGCCTCGGGCGGCGGCGGCGGGATCCGCTCCAGCTTTTCGAGCGCCTTGATCCGGCTCTGGGCCTGCTTCGCCTTGGTCGCCTTGGCCCGGAACCGGGCGATAAACCGCTCGGCGTCGGCGATCTCCTTCTGCTGGTTGTCGTAGCGGGCCTGCCAGTGAATCCGCCGCTCCTGGCGCGCGTCGAGGTAGTGCTCGTAGTTGCCCGGGTACACGTCGATCTGGCCGCGGACCAGGTCGGCCGTCGACGTCGTCATCCGGTCGAGGAAGTAGCGGTCGTGGCTCACCAGGACGACGGCGCCGGGATACGTGGTCAGGTAGGCTTCGAGCCAGTCGATGGACTCGATGTCGAGGTGGTTCGTCGGCTCGTCGAGGAGCAGGACGTCGGGGGCACCCAAGAGGAGCCGGGCGAGGGCCACCCGCATCCGCCAGCCGCCCGAGAACGTCGACAACGGGCGCCGCATCTCGTCCTCGGAGAACCCCAGGCCGGAGAGGATCGTCGCTGCGCGGGCCTCGGCCGTGTGGGCCTCGCGCGTGACGAGGCGGTCGTGGACGCGCGAGAACTGCTCGACGAGCTTGAAGTAGCCGTCGGTCGTGTGATCGGGGTGGGCCTCCATCTCGGCCGTCAGCCGCTCGGCCTCGGCCTCCAGCCGGAGCACGTCGTCGAAGGCGTGGAGCGCCTCCTCAAGCGGCGAGATCGACAGGTCCTCCTCCTGGGTGTCCTGGCGGAGGAAGCCGACCGTCGCGCCGCCCTCGTAGATCACCTCGCCCTGCTCGACCGACTGCTCGCCGGCGATCACGCGGAGCAACGTCGACTTGCCGGCCCCGTTCGGCCCCACGAGCCCGACGCGCTCGCCGGCGCGGACGGTCCAGCCGAGCCCGTCGAACAGGACGCGCCCGCCGAAGGCGAGGTGGAGATCGCGGAGGATGAGCATGGGCCGGGGGGAGTCGGCCCGCAAGCTAGCCCGCCGCTGCGGCCACCCGGGCGAAGAACGGGGGGAAGCGGGGAGGGTGAAAAATGGAGGAGAGAGGATGGCGGAGTCCCGACGACGTCCCGTAGGGGCATGGCGTGCCATGCCCTCGGCCCGGCATGGCACGCCGGCTGTTACCGGGCGAGCGTGATCCGGAGCGACGCCGTCCCGTCCGCTCCCCAGGCCCGAACCCCGTAGACGCCCGCCGGGTGGCCCGCCCCGTCCCAGCCCACCGCGCACCGCCCGGCCCCGCATCTGCCGACGTCGAGCGTGGCCACGCGGCGGCCCAGCGCGTCCGTGACCTCGGCCGTCCGCCAGCGGCCCGGCGGGAGGGCGACCGTCACCGACGACGCGAACGGGTTGGGGAACGCCCGCACGGCGGACGCGACAGACCCGGCCTCGACGGGTGTGTAGACCACGCCGTCGATGGTCGCCGTGTAGAGGTTGCCGAGCCCGTCGTAGAGAGAGGACCCCGAGACGACGCCCACGCCGGGCGCCAGCGTCACGGAGAACTCGTCGTCGAACACCCCGGGGACGTCGAAGCCGAACGTGATCGCGTCCTCGAAGAGGCCGGCGGGGACGTCGACCACAATGGGCCGGTAGACCGTGACCTCGTATTCGTCGTACTCGTCTTTCGATCGATGGAAGGGGTAGACGGCTCCGTCCGGGAGGGTGGTGTCGAACAGCAAGACGTCCCGGCCTCCGGCCCGGCACCACACGCGGCCCTCGGCATCGGCGCGGAGCGTGTCCACCGGGAGGGCGGGAAAGCGGGCGATGGCGTAGGCCGTGTCGTTGATCGTCACGCGGCCCGCCACACGGACCTCGAACCGAACCGTGTCCGGGTCTGAGAACGGCGGGTCGATGATGTAGCCGTACTCCCACACGTCGGCGTCGCCGAGGGGGAAGACCTCCTGGGCGGTTGCCGGCATGGCGAGGGCGAGGGCGGCGATCCAGAGCGAGAGGACCCGCATGACGGTCGAGGTGGACGTCGCCAGGGTAGGGGAGGGGCCCTCACGGCGCAAGCCCGTCTCGGTGCCCCGCCGGCGCGCCCTCAGCGCTCCGGCCGCCAGCGCGCGACGGCCTCGGCCGCGACGGCGTGGCCGCGCGCCGAGAAGTGGATGCCGTCGGACCACAGGTAGAGGGCCGCGGGGTCGTCGCCGGCCGCCTGGGCGAAGGCGTCGAACAGGTCGAGCGTCGGGACGCCGCGAGCGCGGAGACGAGCCACCAAAGCGGCCTGCGGGGCCCGGCTCCCGCCCGGCCGGAGCTGGGGCTCGTACGGCGCGACGGCCACGTCGAGCGGGATCCCGCGCGCGCCCAACGTGTCGACGAGGGCCCACAGCGGCGCCAGCGCCCGGTCGACGGGCGCCTCCGGCCGAGCCGACGCCGAGACCGCGAGCGGTTCGTAGAGCGCGCCGTCGTGGGCGAAGTAGCGGGCCGGCCGGTCGAGCGCGAGGTCCTTCGCGAACCGGTACAGCCGCGAGTGGACGTTGAGCCACATCTTGCCGCGCCGCCGCACGTCCTCCGGCCGTGGCACGTCGCCAGCGCCGGCGGGGCGAGCGGGGTCGGCGTCGTTGAGGCACCACAGGAGCGTGACGCGGTCGGGGCGGAGGCCGGCGGCCAGGGCCGCGTCCAGGCGGCGGCGGTAGTCGGCCGTGCCCCAGCCGAGCACGGCCGGGTTGAGCACCCGGGCCGTGTCCTGCCGCGCCGCGAGCCGGCCCGCGACCGTCGAGTCCTGAGCGACGCCGACGCCGAACAGGACCGAGTCGCCGAGCCAGAGCCACGCGCCGGCCGAGTCGGGCACCGCCGCGTTGCCGGCGTAGAGGTGGAACCCGGCGCCGTCGACGCGGACGGGCACGCCGTTGGCCTCGCCCACGGCGCCCGGCCGGAGCCCCGTCGTCTCGCCGTCGGCGTCGACGAACGCGCGGTCGAGCAGGAGCGCGGCGTCGGTCCCCGCCGCTGCGATGTCGGGCCGGAGGAGGCGGACGGCCCCCTCCAGCGCCAACAGGAGCGCCAGCCCGACGGCCACGTTGACCGCGAGCACGCGCGCTACACGCGCGGCTCGGGACCGTTCGGCCGGGCCGCCTGTCCCCCCGGCCACGGGTCGCGCGCCGGCCACGGGGCGCGCGCCGGCCGTGGTGTCTGCCCGTTCCCCGTTCCTCATTCCCCGTTCCCGCGCTGGTGGCACTCGTCCGCTCCCCGACCCCGCCGTCCCGCGCGCTAGTGCGCGTTCTCGTGGACGAACCCCTTGAACACGGTCATCGCCACGATCTTGAGGTCGAGCCAGAGCGACCAGTTCTGGATGTAGTACAGGTCGTACTCGATCCGCTTGGTCAGGCTCGTGTCGCCGCGCCAGCCGTGGACCTGGGCCCAGCCGGTGATGCCGGCCTTCGTCTTGTGGCGGAGCATGTAGCCTGGGATCTGGTGGCGGAACCCCTCGATGAGCGTCGGCCGCTCCGGGCGGGGCCCGACGACCGACATGTCGCCCATCAGCACGTTCCAGAACTGGGGGAGCTCGTCGAGCGAGGTCCGACGCAAGAACGAGCCGACGCGCGTCGCCCGGGCCTCGCCCTTCCGCGACCACACGGCGCCGGTGCCCGCCTCGGCGTCGACGGGCATCGACCGGAACTTGAGGATGTCGAACGTCTGCCCGTTCAGGCTCATCCGCTCCTGGCGGTACAGGACGGGCCCCGGCGACGACCGCTTGACGGCGACGGCGATGAGCGCCAGCAGCGGCGACAGCGCGACGAGCGCGGTGAGCGAGAACACGACGTCGGCCGCGCGCTTGACGACCTGGCGGAAGTCGAACGGGGCCTCGTCGAGCAGGTGGATCACCGGGAGCCCGTCGACGTCCGAGATCCGGCTGTTGACCAGCAGGTCGAGCCCGAACAGGTCGGGGACCAGGCAGAGGTGGGCCGTGTGGCGGGCGCAGGCCTCGGCGACGGCCTGGATCTTGTCGACCGCCGCGAGCGGGAGCGCGGCGTAGACCAAATCGACCCCGCCGCCGCCGTCCGCGTGGCGGTCGAGCACGTCGCCGATGGCGTCGACGGGCCCGAGCACGTGGGGGCGCCGGACGGGCTGGGGGTAGAGCGGGTCCGGCGGCTCGGCCTCGACGTCCCCCTCGCGGTCGTCCAAGAAGCCGACCACCTCGAACCCCATCCACGGGTAGTGGCGGAATGCCCGGGCCAGCCGCTGGCCGGCCTTGCCCGCGCCCACGATCAGGACCCGTCGGACGTTCCGCCCGCTCTCGCGCCCCCGCCGCAGCACCGTGTAGATCGCCAGCCTCAGCCCCACCAGCAGGCCCGACGCCAGCAGCGCGAACAGGATCACGTGGAGCCGCGAGAACGAGAACTCCCGGTAAAAGAACAGGGCCCCGAGCGACACCACGAGCCCGAGCGCCACGGCCCGGGCCACGGCGTAGACCACGAGCGTCAGCCGTTGGGCCCGGCGCGTCCGGTACAGCCCGGACACCAGCAGGACGCCGCCCCACACGGCCAGCACGAACGGGAGGAACCCGAGGTACGGCGTGAGCGGGACCCATTCCGGCGGCGTCAAGACCTCGAACCGGAGGACCCACGCCAGGACCCACGCCAGGGCGATCAGCGCGAGGTCGGCGCCGAACAGGAGGCGCTGGAGGAAGAGGCTACGTTCGCGGAGCATCGGACCCGGCGGGCCGGGGCAGGAGAGCAGACGGGCGTCTCAAGCGGTCAGATGCGAGGGGGCAACGTGGGCCGGCAAGCTACGCACCCCGCCGGGCACCGGCAGGGCACGCCGCCGTCTCCGCAGCCCGACACGAACGCGCGGGCCGCTCCGGAGAACGGCCCGCGCGCGTCGACCGGATCGGCAGGGCCTACTGGGCGCCGCTCCCGCGCGTCGGGTCGAGCACCAGGTTGATGAGGTGGATCCGGCCGTTGCTCGCCTCGATGTCGGCGTAGACGATGTCGGC
Organism: Rubrivirga sp.; assembly: GCF_965213695.1. Lineage (GTDB taxonomy): Bacteria > Bacteroidota > Rhodothermia > Rhodothermales > Rubricoccaceae > Rubrivirga. The sequence continues at coordinate 1,448,771 of NZ_OZ243912.1, forward strand.
GTCGTCGACCTTCATCATCGGGTCGAGGGCCTGGAGGGCCTGGATGGTCAGGTCCTCGCCGCCGAGCGTGACCAGGTTCATGCCGTCGGTGAGCTCGGAGGCCGAGAAGTCGCCCTCGACCACGTGGTACTGCAAGACGTCGCGGAGGTCGTCCGCCGACATCGCGTCGACGTTGCCGGTCCACGCCGCGTTGATGGGAGCGAAGACGGTGAACGGACCGGGCCCGTTGAGCGCGTCGACCAGGCCGGCCCGCTGGACGGCGGCGACGAGCGTCGAGAGCTCGGGCTGGGTCATCGCGTTCGCGACGATCGTCTGGTTCGCCGAGAGCGCCCCGGCGTCGAGCCGGAGGTCGCCGCGGAGGTCGTTGTCGGTGTTGGTGCGCCCGGTCGAGCACCCGACCAAGCCGACGAGCAGGAGGAGGGAGAGGAGACGTGTCATGGGGAGGGGGAGAGGGGGGGGAGGAGAGCAACGAGAGCGCGTCACTCGGGGTTCGCCCGATACCGTACCCCGACCATTCCTCCCGCGATCCCGGGTCTTCTGAGGAACTCCCTGGTCCCCTAATCAGACCGCCTCCCGCCGTGGGCCCACTCGCGGAGCGCGTCCGGCTCGTAGACGTGCGTCCCGGCCGGTCGCGCCGCGGCGAGCGACACGCCCTAGTCTTTCGATGGCTGGCGGCTCACGCTTTCCGCGCAACGGCCACGAGCCGGGACGCCTCCGAGCCGTACGGTGCGCCCTCGAAGTCTCCGAAGAGGTCGACATCCGTGAACCCCGCTCGGGCGAGCATCTGCGCGAGCTCGCGGCCGGAGTAGATCCAGTGCACGTGCTCGAAGACCCGGACGGACCCCTCCTGCACGAACGTCCACTCGTTCTCCATCCGGCTCCAGTCGTCGATCGCACGGCGGCGCTGGACGACCATCCCACCGGGCCCGTCCAGGACCGTGCTCGGGGAGAAGATCCGGGCCAGCACCTCCTTGCCCATCACGTCCACGACGAGCGATCCGCCGGGGCGGAGGCTCCGGTGGGCGTTCTCCAGGACGCGCGCGTTGTCCGCGTCGTCGGCGAAGTAGCCGAACGACGTGAACAGGTTGAGCACGAGGTCGACCGGCGGGCCCTGGACGTGGTCCCGCATGTCGGCGTGGACCCACTCGACCTCCACGCCCTCTCTCTCGGCGAGCCTCCTGGCCTTGTCGAGCAGGAACGCGCTCCGGTCTACGCCGACGACGGTCGCTCCGCGCCGGGCGGCATCGACGGCATGGCGCCCCGGCCCGCACGCGACGTCGAGCACGCGCTCTGGCGTCTGGCCGACCAAGCGGAGGACGGCGTCTAGCTCGGCAGCGGCGCCGTCGAACCGCTCGTCAGGGAACATGACCCCGTACGAGGCCTCCCAGAACGTGTCGTCGGAGAACCACTCGTCGGTCGGCGTGGAGGTGTCGCTCTGGCTGCTCATGTCGGATGTGGAGGCGGTCGGGGATGTGCGTGGGGCGTAGGATCAGTCGGCCGTGCGGACGAAGGTCTGGCCGTCGTACCGAAGCGAGAGGACTCGGCCGCCCTCGAGGTCGAACGCGACGGCCTCCCCACGGCCCGGGACGAGTTCGACGCGGACGGTCTCGGGTTCGGAGTACGGAGTTGCAGGTCCGTAGAGCCGACCAAACCGGACGGCAATCCCGTCGCCCGCGGCCTCGACTTCGATCACGCCCCACGTCGGGTTCTCGTAGATCCCGGCATAGGTGCTCGGGGCGAGCGAGAGCTGCCACGTCCCTTCGGCCCGCTCCTCGAGCTGCGCGCGAGCGCGGTCGAGGTAGCCCGTGAGCCCGGCGTGGAGCTCAGCGCGAGCGTCGCGGACCTGCTCGACGACGGCGTCTCGCGCACCAGGCTCCGCGGCCCACCAGTCGTAGACGAACGACGCCAGGAGCGTCGCCAGCCGTCCGCCCGTGTCGGCCTCGTTGGCGAGGACGACCACGCCGAGGTCGCGGCCGGGCATGAACGACGTGTGGGCGTGGAAGCCCGAGAACCCGCCGAGGTGGTGGAGCATCGGCTCCCCGTCGTAGGTGCCGGTGTGCCACCCGAGTGCGTACCCGTCGCGGCCGAACGGCCCGTACCTCTCGTCGCGTCCCGTGACCACGGGCCGGTGGCTCTCGGCGACGACCTCAGCGGGGACCACCTGCCGGCCGTCCACGCGCCCCTCGTTCAGGTGGGCCGTCAGCCACCGCGCGAGGTCGGTTGCGCTCGCGTAGAGCCCGCCCGCCGCCTGCATCGTGTCGTCGTGCTTGACGAGGGCAACCCGCTCGACGCCGCGCGCTGGATGGACGGCATAAGGAACGGCTGGGCGCCGCAGAGCGGCCTCCGAGGCGTACGCCGTCGCTCGCGTCATGCCGAGGGGCCGGAGGACGCGCTCGGCGAGCTGGTCCTGCCACGGCCCGTCCTGGTCGAGGCGGAGGCTGAGGACGTTGTAGCCCGTGTTGGTGTAGCGGTAGGTGCCGCGTGGCGTGGGGTTCGGGACCGTGCCCGCCAGCAGCCGGCGCATGAGGGCGGGCGTGTGCTGGCCGGTGTAGGCCGCGCGGAACGCGAGCGGCTCGTTCTCGACGCCGGCCGTGTGGGAGAGGAGGTGCCGGACAGTCACGGCGTCGGCCCCGGCCTCGGACGCGAAGGCCACGTCCGGGAAGAGCGACGCGAGCGAGGCGTCGAGGGCGAGGGTCCCGTCGTGGTCAGCGAGCGCGGCCAGGAGCGCCGTGAACGGTTTCGTCGCCGAGGCGATGTAGAACGGGGTGTCGGCCGTGGTCGCCTCCCCGGCCTCGCGGTCGGCATACCCGAACCCCCGCACGTAGACCGTCCGCCCGTCGCGGACGACGGCGACGGCCAGGCCGGGCACGGTCCCGAACAGGTCCAGCGTCTCGGCGACGAGGGCGTCGGCGGCCTCCGCGAAGGCCGCGTCGGGGACGGGGTCCTGAGAGCGGGCGGGGAAGGCGGAGAGCAGGGCGAGGGCGAAGAAGAGCGGGCGCATCGTCGGGGGAGCGTCGGTCTGGGAACGCTAGCCCCCGGCTCCCCGCCGAGTCTTGAACGGATCGAACCCGGCTCAGGCCCGCAGGAGCGTTCGAAGACGACCCGGGGTCGTCCCGAGCTCGGTGCGGACGTCGCGGCACATGTGGCTCTGGTCAGCGAACCCCGCCGCGAGCGCGACCTCGACGGCCGGGAGAGGCGTCGAGGCGAGGAGCCCCGTCGCGGCGCGCACGCGGAGCCGCCGCCGGTAGGCCGTGGGCGAACACCCGAAGGCGCGGCGGAACGCGCGGGCGAGCGAGACGGGGTGGACGTCGGCATCCGCTGCGAGCGTGGCCACCGACGGCGCTGCGGTGGCCTCGTCGTCGAGCCGCTCACGTGCCCGGAGCACCCACGGGGGGACGGCCTTCGAGGCCGCGCCGGTCGGGGCGACGACCGACCCGAGCAAGCCCCACAGGTCGTCCTCGGCGTCGGCAGGGGCATGGCGGACGCCCGGACGAACCGGAGGGCCGCGCGGCCGACCGGCCCGGCGTGGTGCCATCGCCAGTCGTCGAGGCCGCGGCCGTTGTAGCCGTCGAGGAGCGGCGTCGGGGCGACGACCGACAGCAGCCGCGCGCCAGCGGGCCCGAACGTGTTCCGGTGGCGGACGTCGGCCGGCTTGACGACGACGCTCGCAGCGCTCGCGGTGACCTCGTCGCCCCGCGCTTCCTCCATCAGAGTCCCGCCCAACACGATGCTGATCCGCGGCTGTCCGTCGCAGTGGTAGGGGTACTCGTGCCCCCGGGGATAGACGGCGTCGACGAGGGGCACCCCCGCGACGCGAGTGCTCAGGACGAGGCGGGGCTTGGGACGCGGATCAGGCACGGACGAGCGGCTACGGGCTCGGCGACGCCAAGATGCGTGCCGACGGAGCCACGCGGCCGGGGCGTCGCAACGGGTTCTAGGCCTCGGCCCCACCGGACCGGGCCCACTCGCGGATCGCCTCCGGTGGATAGACGTGCGTCCCGGCCGGCCGCGCCGCGGCGACGGCCACGAGCGCCCGGGCCACGTCGTCGGCCTCGGTCGGGCGCAAGGCGGCGAGCGGGCCCCGCAAGACCGGCGCCAGCGGCGACAGGACCGCGAGCGCGACCCGCTCGCCCCACCGGACCTCGGCGCGGTCGCCGGCCAGCAGCGACGGCCGCGCGATCTGGACGGCCTCGAACCCGACGCTCGCCACGGCCCGCTCGGCCTCGCCCTTCGTCCGGTTGTAGAAGACGCGGGAGTCCGGGTCGGCGCCGAGCGCGCTCACGAGCAGCGTCTGGGTCGCGCCAGCCGAGTGCGCCAACTGCGCCGCCTCGAACGGGAGCTCCAGGTCGACGCGGCGGAACGCGGCCCGGGACCCGGCCTGCTTGATGGTCGTGCCGAGCGCGCAGAACAGGTCGTCGCAGGCGAACAGCGCGGCCTGCTCCGCCAGTCGGTCGAAATCGACCACGTGGTCCTCATGCGTCGGCCCGGCCGTCGCGAGGGGCCGGCGGCCGAGCGTGACGACGCGGGCCCACCGGCCGTCGGCGGCGAGGTGGCGCAAGAGGTGGCCCCCGACGAGGCCGGAGGCGCCGAGCAAGAGAGCCGTGCGCATGGCGGGGTGCGAGGTACGCGGTACAGGGTACGTGCTGTCCGGCGCCTCGACCTGTCGCGGGCTAAAACGGCACGTCGTCCTCGACCTCGTCCGGGTCCCGCTCGCGGACGACCAGGCGGACGGCCGAGGCGTCGAACCCGAACAGGTCCTCCTCGGAAAAGACGAGCCGGAACTGGGCGGGCGTCTCGAAGAACGGCTCGAACCGGGCCGCCAGCTGGTCGAGCCGGTCGAGGTAGAACGCCGTGCTCTCGTCCGGCCGCCCCTGCTCCCAGGCGCTGGCGGGCGCGGCGGCCTCGAACACCCGGCCTCCGCCCTCGGCGATGTAGTACGCCACGCGGTCGCCGACGCGGGGCTCGCGGCCCGTCCGCGCGACGTCCGCCCGGGCGACCTCGTAGGCCGCAGCTCGGGTCCGGTCGCCGTTGGCCACGGCCCGGTCGTAGTCGGCCATCGAGAGCTTGAGCGTCTCGACGCGCTGGAAGCTCTCGACGCTCTTCCAGTCGTGGGCCTCGATCTGGCGGCGGTGGCTCAGGTAGAGGTCGTGGACGCCCTGGACGTCCTGGGCCAGCAGCAGGCGGATCGCCTCGCGGACGAACGCCCGCCCGAACCGCTCCGACGACCGCGAGACCAGGCTCGACCCCTTGAACTTCAGCGCCCCGTCGTAGCCCAGCAGCGCGTAGTTCTTCTTCTTGTACGAGAGCATCCGCTGGAACCGGCCGTCGAACCCGATCCGGATGCCGTCGGGCATCTGCTCGCTCAGCGACGCGACGAACGCGCGCTCGGCCGCCTCGCCCTCGACGCCGGCCGGCGGCACGAGCAGGACGCCGTCGGTGTCCACCTCGACGACGGTCGCGCCGGCGCTCCTCGCCAGCCGCATCATCTGGCGCAAGATGTCCTGGCCGGTCGCGGCCACGCGGTCGGCCTCGGCGAAGTCGTTGAACAGAGCGAATCCAAAGCCGAGGTTTCCGTAGAAGCTCTGGCCGCACCAGTTGAACCGCCCGTTCCGCCCGGCGAGGACCGTGTGGTGGTCGGCCACGGTGAGGCACACGACCTCGCCGTCGTACGGCACCGCCCGCCGGTGCTCGCCCTTGACGACGGGCGCGAGCCCCCTCGGCACCGACGCGGCCGGGTCGTTCACGGCGATCCGGTACGCCCCGTCGTGCGACATGACGTACGCGCGGCGGCCGAGGTGGAGCGAGAGGCGGACGAAGTCGTCGGCGAGCTGGCGGCTGACGGTCGTGTACCGCCTGCCGTGGACATCGCCGTCTCCGGCCATGAGCGCGCCGAAGAGGGGGGGGAGCCGGTCCGGCGGGAGCCCGAACACCCAGGGCGGCAACCGCTTCTCGAAAGAGCCCCGGCCGCACTCGGCCTCCAGCACCTCGTAGAGCACGCGCGACGAGAAGGCGAAGCCGTTCCGGTCCTCGGCGTACGCGATCCTCATCCGGTCGAGCAGTGCCCGGATCTCGGCCCGCCCCTCCGCCCGCTTCTGGCAGAGCGTGACCCGGTAGCCCTCGCCGCGAGCGTGCCCACTCGGGAAGACCTTCGGCGTGCTCCTGTACAGCGTCCCCTCGCTCGCGTACCACCCGACGAAGGCGAGCCAGTCGTCGAGGGCGAACCGGCCGGGCTGCCAGCGGCCCTGCTGGCGGTGCTCTTTGATGCCACGCGGGCCCGTCTTGTAGAGGATCCCGTGTCGGTCGCACAGGTCGGCGACGAGCACGTGCTCGGGGGCCTCGGCCGTCGGCGGCAACGGCGCGAGCGGCGGGAGCTTCCGGCGGACCGTGTCGCGGAGGAGGTCGCCGGCCGTCTCCCAGGCGTAGTCCGCGAACGCGCCGCCCGACAGGAAGCGGGCGGTCAAGAACCGATGCTCAGGCGTGACCAGGAAGTCGACGTGCTGACTCTTGATCTCGACCATCGGCCCGGCGTAGGGCTGGCGGTCTGTCGCCTCGACCCGCTTGAGCGCCGGCACGAGTGTCTCCGGGTCGATCGCGTAGACGAGGTCGCCCACGGCCACGTCGCCGACCTGTTTCGGCCCGTCGGTGGTCAGCACCTCGGTGTCGGGCGCGAAGCAGTTGATGACGATTTTGAACGCACTCTGCCGGGCGTCGAGCTCGTCCCGGTCGTGGCCACTCACCCCGGCCATCGCGTGCTTGGTCTCGAACCGCAAGTCGGTGAGCCGCTGGAGCAGGCGGGGGAACAGGCCGAGCGCGTCGCCCCGGGGCTGGACGCCGTAGTTGAGCATGACCGACGGGTACAGGCTCTCGACGTCGGCGTAGACGACGGGCCCGACGACGCCGGTCACGAACACGTCGGTGTAGCCGCCGACGACCTGGCTGCCGACGTCGGCGCGGGGGAGCGCGTGGCGGGCGTGGAGGTAGCCGCGCACGAACAGGCTCTCGATCTTGGCCGCCGGGCCGGTCCGCGCGGCCTGGCCGTACGGCATCGGCACCATCTGCGTCAGGTAGAACGTGCTGCCGGACAAGTGCCGCGCCAGCCGCTCGGTCTCGGTCGCGTCGTCGATGGCGTACTCCATCAGCCGGTGCGGGTCGGTGTCCCAGACCTCGGCGATCTCGTCGCCCGGCACGTAGGTCCGGCCCTCGGGCGCGAAGCCGAAGTATTTGGCGGCCCCCTTCAGCGTGTAGTTCGGGAGGTCCCGCCGAACCACGTCGAACGCCATCACCTGGTGGAGCGTGTCGACGACGTGGCGCCCGGCGATCTCGACGGCGTCGAACTCGATCTGGCGCTCGGCGAACCGCATCGAGGTCGGGTAGGTCCGGGGCGCGCTCCCGTCGCGGCCCAAGTCGACCGGGACGCGGTGCCGCCGGCACCGCTCGAACAGGTAGGGGAAGTCGAAGCCGGTGATGTTGTGGCCTTCGATGACGTCAGGGTCTCGCTCTTTCACGAGGTCCATCGTCTCGCGCAAGACGTCCTCCTCGGTCATGTCCGGCGTGCCGACGAGCCGGCTCCACCCGGTCGAGTCGCTGAGCGCGACCAGGATCACGCGGTGGTCGGGCTCGGTCGCCTGGGGGAACCCGTTGCGGCTGTAGACCTCGATGTCGAGCTGGAGCCGGACGAGGTCCTCAAAGGCCATCCCCTTGAACAGCGTCCGCCCGGTCTGCATGAGGTACTGCTGCTCGGGCGAGCCGGGCAGGTAGACCTCGTCGGGCCGCGTCTTCTCGGTCTCGGCCTTGCGCTGGACGTGGCGGAGCGCGTCGAAGTAGCTCCCCCGGTCCGGGAAGGCCACGACGAACCGGAAGAAGCCGGGCCCGGCGAGCTCCTGGAACTGGAACCGGTCGCGTGGGAAGCCGCGGAGGAGGTCGGCGTCGGAGAGGAAGAAGAACGGGTGGACGCGGACGTCCTCGGTCTCGACCTCGGTCGGCGAGCGGCGGCGGTACAGCCGCATCGTGGCCGGGCCGACGGTGTGGAGCGCGACGATCCGCTCGGCCGGGTCGTGGCCGTAGAGGAGGGCATCGTCCGCGAGGTCAACGTCGGGCATCTCGGCCAGTCTACCCCGAACCGGCGACGACGCTCCGTCACTGCGGGTCGGTCCCCAGGGCGAGCGCACGCTCCGGTGCCGACCCCCTGCTCCCCTTCCGGTCGCTCCGCTCCCAGGTCGGGGAGCTGTCCCCCTTCAAGGGGGACCGTCCGCGCGCCCATTGAGCGGAGCGATGGGCGCCCGGACAGGGGGTCCGCGAGGCGATGCCGAAGCCACGTTTCAGCATGTGCTCGCTGCGGGCGTGTCACGGCCGGGGCACCAGCCGCCGGGCGACCGTCACGTGGTACACCGGCTGGCGCCGCTCGCGGACGACGACGAGCACGCCCTCGTCCTCCAACTCGATGAGCGCGCGGCCGAGCGCGGCCGTCAGCCGCGACGGGTAGTCGGCGGCGAGCCGGTCGAGCGCGTCGCGCTGCTCGCGGATCAGCCGCTCGCGGACCGTCGGCTCCAGGAACCCCGGCACGCGCGGGTCGACGCGCGGCGGCGGCGGAAGCGCGTCCGGGGCCGGCGAGTAGCGCGTCGGGTTGTAGGTGATGTCGTAGGTCGTGCCGTACTCGTGGCTCGACCGGCCTGCGGCGGCGTTGACGTTGCGGCCTCGGAGCGCGGCCTGGTCGGCCCCGGTCCGCCAGAGCGATGAGACGGCGAACCGGAACGGCGGCAGGCCCACGGTCGCGAGCCGGTCGCGGAACCGGACGGCGATGCTGTCGAGCGACGCCGCCGCGCTCGGCGTGAGGAGGGGGAGCGAGGCCGTCGTCGGCAGGACGACGTAGAGCGAGTCGGTCGCGACGCGGACGAAGTCGTAGCGCTGGGCCAGGCTGTCGGCCTCGCCGCGCGTGTCGGGCGGGCCGACGCCGAGCGACTCGGCCAACTCGACGTGACGGTCGTTGCGCGAGCGCCGGAGCGTCGCGATCTCGTCATCGCTCAAGAGCGGGATCGACTCGAAGGCGGCCTCGGCCTCGGCCACCCACCGGTCCTGGGCCTCCTCCGTCGCCCGGATCCCCGCGTTTGCCCGCGTCCCGACGACAGCGAGGGCGGCGACGGTGACGACGGCCAGCCCGACCGCAAGCCCGGCGACCCACCGCCGGCGTCGCCGTCTCGGGGCCAGCGGCGTCGGCAGGATCGATTCGGCGTCGGGGTCGGGCTCGACGAGGGCGGGCGGCGGAGCGGTGTCGGACACGAAACGGAGCGGGGGGAAACAGGTCGGCTACTCGCCGTCGAGGGTGAGGTGGAACACGGGCTGCTCGTCTTCCAAGAGCACGAGGAGCCGGCCCTCGTCCTGCATCTGGCCGAGAACGCGCGCGAGCGCGCCGAACAGGCGGTCGTCGTAGACGCCGGCGAGGTCGTCGGCCCAGCGCGAGGCCAGGCGCTGGACCGTGGGGAGGGCGGGGTCGGAGAACGGGACGGCGAGCGTGTCGGCGGCCGACGGCCACAGCGCGTAGCGGGCGTAGACGACGTCGACGGAGGCGCCGTACTCGTGGCTCGACCGGCCCGTCGTCGCGTTCCGGTTGGACTGCGCCAGGTCGCGCTGGAGGTCGGCCGTCCGCAACGCGGACGAGACGGTGATCCGGTACGGCGGGAGCCCGGCTTGGGCGAGGGCGGCCTGGAACCGCCGGCCCACCTCGTCGACGCGGTCGCGGAGGAGGGGCCGAACGAACGGCTTCGAGTGCTCCAGCACGCGGACGACGTAGAAGGCGTTGTCGACGAGCGGGACGAGCTCGCCGGTCCGGAGGTGCTCCGCCAGCTCGGCCTCGGTCGCGAGCGGCGGGACGCCGAGCGAGTCGGCCATGTCGAGGTGGTCGGTGTACGACGGCGTCCGGGGGCGGCGGAGCCGGTTCTCCTCGCCCGACGTCGGCTCGCGGAGCTGCTCGAACCGGCCGCGCAACTGGGTCACGAACGCCGCCAGCGAATCGACGGCGGGCGCGTCGCCGGCGGCCGGCGCGGGCGGAGGTGGAGGCGGCGGGGCGACCTCGGGGCGGAGCGCCCAGCCCAGGCCCAGGCCCACCACCAGGGCGGCGAGTGCGAGTGCGGTTTGTCTCATCGGCCCCGCTCGATCACGCCGCACCCGACCACGTCGCCCGCCGCGCCGTCCGCGCTGGCGCCGTCGTCCCGCTCGGCCCGGACCACGACGGCCCGGCCGACGGGCGACATCGTGCCGTCGAGCGAGAGCGCGGCGTCGATCCGGTCGTAGCGGCCGTCGCCCCCGTCGCCGCGGATGCTGCCCAGGTCGCCGGCGTGGCGCAAGCCGGGCAGCGAGTACGGACCGCCGTGCGGCGTCCCCGCGTCGACGCCGAGGTGGACGGCCGGTTCGGCGTCGCAGTCGCGGCCACGCAGGATCTGGACGGCGTGGAAGCCGCTGCTGCTCAGCCCGTCGAGCGCGATGAGCACGCGGACGCCGCCGGCCACGCGCGCCAGGCGGAGGGTGCCCGATACCGACCCGTCGCCGGCCGGCTCGATCCGGGCCCGAGCGGTCTGGACGCCCCGGACGTCGACCGTGTCGGGCGGCAGCGCGACCGCTTCGACGGAGTCCACGGCCAGCGAGTCAGCCGCGAGCGAGTCGGTGGCCACCGGGCCCGCCGCGTCGGCGACCGGGGCGGCGGGCGGCGCCGTGTCGCAGGCCGTCGCAGCGAGCGCGAGCGCGGCGGCGAGAGCCAGGGGATGGGTGAGCCACATGTGAGGTGAACGGGCCGGCGGGACCTCTGTTCTGCCTGGGTAGCTTCTCGGGGACCCCCCGTGACCGCCCGTGCCCACCCGTCTCGTCGCCGACCAGCTCTCGATGCGGTTCGGCCGGCGGCGGCTGTTCGACGGGCTCTCGGTCGCGGTCGAGCCGGGCGCCCCCCTCGCCGTCGTGGGCGCGAACGGGTCCGGCAAGTCGACGCTGCTCCTGCTCTGGGCCGGCCTCCTGGCGCCGACCGGCGGCCAAGCTCGGCTCGAGGTCGACGGGGCGACGGTGCCGGCGCGCGACGTGCCGCTCCGGGTCGGCTTTGTGGCCCCGGCGCTCGACCTCTACGACGCGCTGACGGCGCGCGAGACGCTGGCGTTCCTCGCTCGGGCCCGGTCGCTGCCCGACGCCGCGAACCGGGTCGCGGCCACGCTCGCCCGCGTCGGCCTGGGCGACCGGGCGGACGACCCCGTCGCGGCGTTCTCGACCGGGATGCGCCAGCGGCTCCGGATCGCGACGGCCCTCGTCCACGACCCGCCGGTTTTGCTTTTGGATGAACCCGGCGCGACGCTCGACGCCGCCGGCCGCGACCTCATCGCCGCCCTCGTCGCCGACCCTTCGCGCGTCGTGGTCCTGGCGACCAATGACCCGGTCGAGGCGGGGCTCTGCGCCCGGCGGGTGGAGTTGGGGTAGGCTCGCTGGCGCTCGCGGGAAGGGCTCGCTGCGCTCGCGGAAATGGGAACGGGGAACTGGCAGAAGGAGGCCGCGGAGTGGCACCACGCCTTCGGGCCAAGCAGCTTTTGCCCCTTGCCCCTCACGCCCCGGCGAGGGCCAGCGCGGCGACGGCGACCTGGGCGCCGCCGGCCGCGAGGGGAGTGGCGGCGGCGGCGAGCGTTGCGCCCGTCGTCAACACGTCGTCGACCAGGAGCACGCGGAGGCTAGCGACGTCGGCGCCCGGGGCGAGGGCGAACGCGCCGTCCACGTTCCGGCGGCGCTCGGACTTCGAGAGGCGGGCCTGCGCCAGCGTCGTCCGGGTGCGGACCAGGAGGGGCGCCGACGGGACGCCGAGCGCCGTGGCCACGCCGTCGGCCAAGGCGGCGGCCTGGTTGTAGCCCCGCTCGAGCTGGCGGACGTGCGAGAGCGGGATCGGGACCACGACGTCCGCCACGATGCCGGCCTGGCGGACGGCGGCGCCCAGGACCTCCCCGAGCCCGCGCCCGAGTGTCGGCCGGCCGCCGTACTTGAGGGCGTGCTGGAGGCGGCGGACCGTCCCGCCGGGGTCGAACGCCCACAGCGCGACGGCCTGCTCGACCGGGCCGTCGGCGAGCAGGCCGGCGACCGTCTCGGCGTCGGCGCGGGGCAGGCCGCGGAGGCACGTCGCGCACAGGGCGTCGGAGGGCTCGGGCAGGCGGCCCTCGCAGCCCAGGCACAGCGGGGGGTACGCCAGCGCCGCCGCGCCGCCCGACAGGTCGCGCGCCCACCGGCCGAGGCGGTCGAGCAACTGGCGGGCAGAGGGGAGACGCGACACGCGGGGCGGGGCGGGCGTGGGGGAATATCTTCGTCTCCCCCTTCTCCTCCAACTCCGCCCGATGCCCGAACGCCGTGGGATGATCATCAAGAACGTGTCCGAGGACGCCTTCGACCTCCGCCTCGACACGCGGACCCTCCACCTCGACGCCGGCGACGAGCGGCCCGTGACCGCGGTCGAGGTCAAGGACGCCCGGCTCCGGCAGGCCTTGCAGGTCCGGTCCATCGCCATCGTCCGCCCCACGACGCCCGAGGAGGCCGACGCCCTCGACGCCGAGCTGAGCGAGGGGTAGCCGGGGAGCAGAGCGGTCTCTTGTCGAGGGCAGGGAGGCGGCTTCGGCGCGCCCTCTGCCCGTTCCCCTTTCCCAGTTCCCCTTTCCGCAAGCGGAGCGAGCCCCGATGAACGTCCTCGCCCTGGAGCCCTGGTTCGGCGGCTCGCACCGCGTGTTCTTGGACGGGCTCGCGGGCCACAGCGCCCACGACGTCCGCGTGGTGTCGATGGCGGCGCGCTACTGGAAGTGGCGGATGCAGGGCGGCGCCGTCACGCTCGCTGAGAAAGCGCGCGAGACCTGCGCCGACGGCTGGCGGCCCGACGTCCTGCTGGCGTCCGACATGGTGAACCTGCCGGCCGTGCTCGCGCTCAGCCGCGACTGGCTCGCCGCCGTCCCCGTCGTCCTCTACCTCCACGAGAACCAGCTGACGTACCCGCTCCGCGAGGGGAAGGAGCGCGACTACACCTACGCGACGGTCAACTACCTCTCGGCGCTGGCGGCCGACCGCGTCGTGTTCAACAGCCAGTTCCACCTCGACGAGTTTTTCGGGGCGCTGCCGGACCTCCTCCGCCGGTTCCCCGACTACACCCACGTCGGCGAGCTGCCGGCGCTGCGGGCCAAGAGCGCCGTGCTCCGCCTCGGGCTCGACCTTGAAGGGCTGGACGCGGCCCGGCCCTCCGCCGAGGCCCGACGAGCCCGCGAGCCCGGCCCGCCGGTCGTCCTGTGGAACCACCGCTGGGAGTACGACAAGGACCCCGAGGCCTTTTTCCGCGTGATGAACCGGTTGGACGACGCGGGCGAGCGGTTCCGCCTGGTGCTCGCGGGCAAGACGTTCGCCGAGCAGCCGCCGGCGTTCGAGGCCGGCTTCCGGCGCTACGCCGAGCGCGTGCTCCACTACGGCTTCGCTGAGTCGTTCGCCGACTACGCCGCGCTCCTGTGGCGGTCCGACGTCGTCGTCTCGACGTCCATTCACGAGTTTTTTGGCGTCTCGATGCTGGAGGCCATCCACTGCGGCTGCCACCCGCTCCTGCCCGACCGGCTGACGTACCCCGAGCTGATCCCGGACCGGCTCCACTCGCCGCTGTTGCACGCGCCGGTCCTCTACGGCTCCGAGGACGCCCTGTTCGAGACGTTGCGCGCCATCGTCCGCGGCGACGCCCAGCCGCTCCCGGCCGAGGTCCTGCGCGAGATCCCGGCCGACCTGGCGTGGCCGCTCCAGGCGCCCCGCTTCGACGCGCTCTTCGAGGAGGTCGCGGGCTAGGGCGAGCCGTCACCCGCGCGCGGACGTCACAGGCCGGCTGAAGATGATCTTGTCGTCGCCCGCCTGGTAGTAGTCGCGCACGCGGGCCTCCTCGCGGAACCCGTTAGCCGGGTAGAAGGCCCGGGCCCGCTCGTACTCGTCCAGGCTCGACGTCTCGACCAGCAAGAGCCGCGCGCCTCGGTCAGCGAGCGCACTGTCGAGGGCGCCCATCAGCGCCTGAGCGTGGCCGCGGCCGTGACGGTCAGGCCGGACGATGAGCATGAGCGCGTTCCACGTCCCGTCGGTCATGGGCTCGGGCGCGGCGAAAAGCACGCCGACCGGCTCGCCGTCGTCGGCCACCAACCACAGGGCGTCGCCGTTCTCACCGTCGAGGTGGCCGGCCAGCGTGTCGTGGACCTCGCGGGTGCCGGCGTCGTCGAACATCCCGCTGTTCGTGACGAGTGCGGAGAGGGCGTCGGCGTCGGCAGGGTGGGCAGGGCGGACCATGACAGGAGTGGATTAGTTGTCCTCCCCGAGGATGCCTCCGAGCAGGCCGCCCGCGGCGAGTCCGCCCAACGCCCCGAGCGCGCCCGCGCCGCCCCGGTTCGTCTCGCCCTTGTTCGCGTACATCCGGCTGGCGGCCACGATCCGGTCGGCCAAGCGCGAGAACGGCAGGCTCTGGAGGTACACCGTGCCCGGGCCCTCGATCCGCGCCAGAAACAGGCCCTCGCCGCCGAACAGCGCGTTCTTGAAGCCGCCCTGGAACTGGATGTCGTAGTCGACCGACTCCGAGAACGCGACCAGGCAGCCCGTGTCGACGCGCAACACCTCGCCGCCGGCCAGGTCGCGCTCGACGATGGTCCCGCCGGCGTGGCAGAACGCGAGCCCGTCGCCTTCGAGCCGCTGCAAGATGAACCCCTCGCCGCCGAACAGGCCAGCCCCCATCTTCTTGGTGAACGCGACCTCGATCTCGATCCCGTCGGCGGCGCACAGGAACGTGTCCTTCTGGCACAGGAACCGGCCGCCGTGGGCGCCCAGGTCGAGCGGGATCACCTTGCCCGGGTACGGTGCGCTGAAGGCGACGCGCGCCTTCGTCGACCCCTCGTTGACGAACGACGTGATGAAGAAGCTCTCGCCCGCGATCCGCCGTTTGAGGCCGCGCATGAACCCGCCGCCGGTCCCCGTGTCCATCCGGACGTGCTCGTCCATGTAGAGCATGGCGCCGGCCTCGGCGCGGACGGCCTCGTGGGGGTCGAGCTCGATCTCGACGATCTGGAGGTCGTCGCCGATCAGGCGGTAGTCGATGTCGTGGACGGGCATGGCAGGAGCAGGAGTGGGGCTCCCCATCCTACGGCAAACCGTCGCTCGATCCGTCAGGAACTCGCCGGGGGCCAGGGCGAGCGCATGTTCGAACGGCACCTCGGCACCGGCGGGCGGACCCCCTGTCCGCACGCCCCTCGCTCCGCTCAGCGGGCGCGCGGACGGTCCCCCTTGAAGGGGGACAGCTCCCCGACCTGGGAGCCCTTCGGCTCTGCTCAGGACAGGCTCCGCGATCGGGAGGGGAAAGGGAGTCTGCACCGGAGTGTGCGCTCGCCCTGCGTCGGGAGCCTACGCGCGAGCCCGGGGCCGGCGCGGACGGCGAGGCAGCGAGACCCGGGCGGCCGTCGCGAGCCGGGCGTCGAGCTGGCGGAGGCAGGTCTGGTAGCGGGCCCACGCGCCGGGCGCGCCGGCGAGCCAGGCGGCGCGGGCGTGGTCGAGCGCGGTCGGGATCGGGGCCGGGAGCGAGGTCGGCATGGCGTCGGGGGCGGGTGGATCTCGCCGGGGTCCAACAACCTCGCCGAAAAGCCCGGGCCGTCCCCTCGTGGGATCGGGGGAGATTGGGCCGGTAGAATGGAACCGGGACGCACCGTTCCGACCCGGCCCGGGGCTCGGATCCCAGGTCGGGCCGGCGGGTACCCAGCCCATGACGCCCGCCCACGCCGCCGACCCGGCCCTCGTCGATGCCATCGCCGACCGCGCCCACGCCGTCCGCCAGCGGATCGCCGAGGCCGCCGACCGTGCCGGCCGTGACCCGGCCGACGTGACGCTGGTGGCTGTGACCAAGACGCGGCCCATCGAGACCGTCCGCGCGGCGGTTGCTGCCGGGCTCCGCGACCTGGGCGAGAACCGGGTCGGGGAGCTGGTCGAC
Organism: Rubrivirga sp.; assembly: GCF_965213695.1. Classification (GTDB taxonomy): domain Bacteria; phylum Bacteroidota; class Rhodothermia; order Rhodothermales; family Rubricoccaceae; genus Rubrivirga. The sequence goes on from NZ_OZ243912.1 coordinate 1,464,756, forward strand.
AAGTCGGACGCGCTGCCGGGCGAGGGCGACGGGGGCGACGTCCGGTGGCACCTCATCGGCTCGCTCCAGCGGAACAAGGCTCGGGACGCCGCCGCCCGCGCCGACCTGTTCCACGCGCTCGACTCGGTCCGGCTGGCGCGAGCCCTCGACAAGTGGGCGGCCGAGGCCGGGCGCGTCTTGCCGGTGCTCGTCCAGGTCAACATCTCGGGCGAGGACGCCAAGCACGGCGTCGAGCCCGACGCGACGGCCGACCTGCTCGGCGTCGCGGCCGAGTGCGCCCACCTCCGCCCGGTCGGGCTGATGGGGATGGCCGCCATCGCCGAGGACCCCGGCGACCTCGACCGGGTCGTCCGGCCAGCGTTCCAGAAGCTCCGCCGGCTGTTCGACGCCGAGCCCGGCCTCACCGTCCTGTCGATGGGGATGAGCGGCGACTTCGAGGTGGCCGTCGAGGAGGGCGCGACGCACGTCCGCGTGGGGACGGCCCTGTTCGGGCCGCGCTGACCCGCCGGAGCCGCACGCCCGAGGTCGTACCTTTCGCGATCATGTTCGTCCCCCTCCTCGTCCTCGATGGGCTCCTGGCCGCCGCCCTCGTCGCGCTCTTGATCCGGCAGGCCCGGCTCCGCCGCGCCGCCGCGTCCGTGCCGGCGCGGTTGGCCGAGGTCGAGGTCCAGGCCGAGCGCGCCCTGGCGTCGCTCCGCTGGGCGGAGGGGACCGGCGACGCCGGCTCGGAGACAGCCGAGGCGCGGCCCGACCCCGCCGCCGAGCGCCGTCCGCGCCGCCGCGTCCGCCGTGTCGGACCGCCCGCCACCCCTGATCGGCCATGAACCTCACGCCCCTCGACGTCCGCCGGAAAGAGTTCGACAAGGGCTTCCGCGGGTACGACCCGACGGAGGTCGACCTGTTCTTGAAGCAGGTCGCCGAGCGGCTCGAGGCGCTCCAGGAGGAGACGCGCCGGGCCGAGGAGCGGGCGCGCGACGCCGAGGCCAAGCTGACGCACTATGAGAAGGTGGAGCTCGCGCTCCAGGAGGCGCTCGAGTCGGCGCGCGAGACGGCGCGGAGCACGGCGGCCTCGGCCGGCGAGAAGGCGCGGATGATCGTGCAGGAGGCCGAGCTCCGGGCCGAGACCATCGTCCGCGACGCCGAGCGCGAGCGGCACGGGCTCCGCCAGGACATCGTCCGGCTGTCGTCGCGCCAGGCCGAGGCCGCCGCGCGCCTGCGCGGGTTCTTGCTCTCCGAGCTCGAAGTGCTGGCCCAGTTCCAGGGCGACGACCCCGTCGGGTTCATCCGCCTCCAGTCGGCCGAGTCGGCCGGCGCGCTCCCGCCCGCGCACGCCCGCCTGGAAGCGCCCATCGCCGACGACACGACCGACTGGCAGACCGACGGGCCGGCCGCCCCCACGTCCGCGGCGGACTCCGAGCCCTCGGCCTGGGAGCCGTCGTACGACGCCCCAGACCCGGCGCCGGAGCCCGAGCCGACTCCAGAGCCGGTCGCAGAGCCGGACCCCATCGCCGCCCCACTCGCTCCCGACGTCTCGGACGCTCCCGCCGAGACGGAGCCCGACGCCAGCGTCTCTGACGACGCGAGCGCCTCGCCCGCCGACACGCCGGCCTCTGACCCGTCGGCTCCCGACCTATCGTCTTCCGAGCCTCCGGTCTCCGAGTCGCCGGCTCCCGAGCCGGCCGCCGACGCCCCGGCCGAGCCGCCGCCGGCCCTCACGGGCGGCTGGGACCTCCGCTCGCTCGTGACCGGCGAAGAACGGAGCGTGTCCGCCTCCGACGAGGAGCGCGAGCGGATCCGCCGGATCCTCGACGAGCTGGACTAGCGAGTCAAGGGTGAGAAGCGAAGGGGGAAGGGCGCTCTTCCCCTGTCCTCATCCCTCTTCACCCATCGCCCGCGCATGACCCCCGACATCGACACCGCCCGCGCCCAGGTCACCGAGGCCGCCGACGCCCTCCGTTCTCGCATCGGCGACGCGGCCCGAGTCGGGATCATCCTCGGCACCGGGCTGGGCGCGCTGGCCGACGAGATCGACGTCCGCGAGTCCGTCCCGTACGGCGAGATCCCCGGGTTCCCGCTGTCGACGGTTGAGAGCCACCACGGGCGGCTGCTCGCGGGGACGCTGCGGGGCGTCGAGGTCCTCGCGATGCAGGGCCGGTTCCACCTCTACGAGGGGTACTCGGCGTGGGAGGTCACGTTGCCCGTCCGCGCGATGGCCACGCTGGGCGTCGAGGCGCTCTTGATCTCGAACGCGGCCGGCGGCATGAACCCGCTCTACCGCCGCGGCGACCTCATGCTGACGACGGACCACATCAACCTCCAGGGCGCCAACCCGCTGATCGGTCCCAACGTGGACGAGTGGGGGCCCCGCTTCCCGGACATGTCGGCGCCGTACGACCGAGCGCTCCGCGACCAAGCCGAGGCGGCGGCGCTCGACCGGGGGATCCGGTTGCAGCAGGGCGTCTACGTGGCCGTCGTCGGGCCCAACCTGGAGACGCGCGCCGAGTACCGGTTCCTGCGGATGATCGGGGCCGACGTGGTGGGGATGAGCACGGTCCCCGAGGTCATCGTGGCCCGGCACCACGGGCTCCGCTGCCTCGCGTTCTCCGTCGTCACCGACGAGTGCTTCCCGGACGCGCTCGAGCCGGTCTCGATCGAAGACGTCCTGGCGGCGGCCGGCGAGGCCGAGCCCAAGCTGACGATGCTGATGGGCGACGTGGTGGCGTCTTTGGGCTGAGGGGGACGGGGAACGGGGAACTGGGGATGGGCAGAGGGGGAACGGGCCGAAAGGTTTCCCCCACGTCCTCCTAGGGCCGGCCACCCGTGCCGTAGGGACACGGCGTGCCGTGTCCGCAAGGCGTGCATGGTCTGCCGTTCAGGACTCCGCGCTCACGAACGCCCCGTCGAACCGGCCGGCCCAGCCGCCGTCGCGGTGGAGCGCGGTCGACTTGACGTCGCCCAACCGCTGGCCGAGCGCGACGCACCCCTCCAAAAACGCCGTGGCCCCACCGTCCCGAATCCGGAACGCGGCGACGGGTCCGAGCTGCCCGAGCCGTCGCGCGAGCGCGTAGTGGACGTTGCCGACCAGCGCCGCGTCGAGCCGCCGGGCCGCTTGCGCCAGCCGCGCGTCGGAGGCGGTGCCGTCGGTGAACAGGACGTAGCGGCACGGACGGGCGTCGCCGTCCGGGGCAACGAGCGCGAACCCGCCGAGACCGAGGCCCGCCAGCGCCCGGGCGACGTGCCCCTCGTGCAGCTTCTCGCCAACGCGGTCCGACACGGGTCCCTCGCGCCCGACGAACCGGAGCAGCGGCGACGCGGCCACCCGGCCGACCGCCTCGACCGTGTCCCCGAGGCGGTAGCGGTAGAGCCCGCCGCCCGTCGTCAGGACGACGCCGTAGCGCTCGCCCGTCTCGACGTGGTGCGCGAACACAGGCCGCCCGCCCGACTCGGGGACGAACTCCAAGACGTGGCTCGTGAGCGCCGGCGCCCCGCCGTCGCGGCCCCACAGCGGGACTGTGACGACGCCCTCCGTCGCCAGCAAGCCCTTCGCCTGGAACGCGGCCTGGGGCACGAGCGCTCGGAGGTCATCGGCCGGGCCCGCCGCGTGGCCGTCGGCCCAGGCGCTCACGAGGGCGAGCCGGGGCCACAGCCCAGCGACCAGGTCGGCGTCGGTCGTGGTGCCCGCCGCGAGCCGGCGCAGGTCGCGAGCGCGAGCCGAGTCGCGGTCCAGACCGGCGCGGACGGCGGGCGGGACGTCGGCGGAGAGCGTGCCTCGGTCGAGGTCATCGGCCAGCCGGTCGGCCCAGTCGCGGAGCGGGCAGAGCAGGAGCGCCAGGAACGTCGGGTTCCAGACCGAGACGAGGGCGAGGTCGCGGCGGGCGACGAGCCAGCGGAGCGTCGCGTAGCGGAACGCCTCGGGATCGGCGACGTGGCGGAGCGCACTCGGAGCGGCGAGCGTGGCCCGCGCCAGCGTCCGGTGGAGCGGGGAGAGGTAGGCGCCGTCGTCCTCGAACCCGACCGGGACGCCGCCGGCCGTCCGCTCGTGGGGGACGGCCGGCGAGACGGACCAGTAGGCCGGGCCGTGCGCGGCGGCCGGGACGTGCCGGAACAGGTCGGCGACCCACGGGGCGACGGCGGCGCGGATCTGCCTCTGAAGCGTCCGGGTGTAAGGCACGAGCTTTGTCCCGCCCGACGACCCGCCCGTCGGTTCGAGCAAGCGGACCGGCTCGGACGTCAGCACGTTCGGTTCTCCGGCCGCGATCCGCTCGACGAACGGCGCGACCTCGTCCCAGCCGACGAGCGGGACGGCGTCCTGAAACTCGCGGAGCGTCCGGATCTGCCCGAACCCGTGGGCTCGCCCGACGACGGTATCCGCGTTTGCTCGGAGGATCGAGTGCAGGAGCCGGGTCTGCGCCCGCTCCGGGTCCGCGAGCGCGCGGTGGAACGCGGTGGCCGCCGGCCGCGCGGCCAGCGCCCACGCCGCGTTCGCCAGCCGCGCCCTCACGCCTCCCGGCGGACGACCCCGACGGGCGTCTCGTCGAGCGCCAGCGACTGCCGCAGGAAGCGGCCGAGGAAGCCGAGGTACGACGTGTCCTCGCACGCACGCGGCAGGTGCGCCCAGGCCGCGCGGTGGAGCGCCGGCAGGTGGTAGCTCGGGACTTCGGGGAAGAGGTGGTGCTCCAGGTGGTAGTTCTCGTTGAGCAGCAGGAACGCCACGACCGGGTGGGGGCGGACCGTCCGGCTCGACAGCAGCGCGTCGTGGCGGTCGGTCAGCCCGTGCTGGGTGAGGCCGCGGACCTGGACCATCAGGGCCACGACCGGCAACGGCGCGAGCCAGCCCCACACCAGCACGTCGGCCGGGGCGAGCCAGAGCGCGGCGGCCCAGAGCCCGGCCAGCACGACGTACTCCTGCGCGATCCGCACCCGGTCCGCCCGCTCCCCGCGCAGCGACGCGACGACCGGAATGGCCACCAAGTAGATCGCCGCGCCGACCGTCAGCCGGAGCCCCTGCATCGCCCAGAACAGGACGGGCCGGTCGGTGTAGGCCGCGTAGTCGTCCGGGTCGTCGTCGGTCCCGAGGTGGTCGTGGTGCAACGTGTGGAGCACGCGGTACGCCGAGAACGACATGCCGACCGTCGCCCCGAGCGCGACGGCCGCCCAGCGATTCAGCCTGCGCGAGCGGAACAGGACGCCGTGCATCCCCTCGTGGAGCAGCAGCACGAATGCGTTCAGCGCCAGCGCGGACGCGACGACGGCGCCAGTCCGCAGCGCCCACACCGCGGCCCCGTCGGCCGACCCGCTCCAAGTCGCCAGCGCCAGCCCGACGGCCCACAGGCCCCCGAACGCGGCGAGGTCCTCCAACCGCCGTCCGATGCGGAGCTGGCGGAGCGGCGGCAGGGCGTCGCCCAGGATCTCGGTCAAGGCCGCGCGGGCGTCCCGGGTGGCCAGCGGTTCTGGAGTCAGCATGGCGGGGAGCGGTTCAGAGGTCACCTGGCGGCGCCGAAAGAGGTCCGACGCTCGGCGAACGTTCGCCTCTGCCCGTTCCCATTTCCCCATTCCCCATTCCCGCGAGCGGAGCGAGCCCGACCATCCGGCGCCCCGCCTCGGTGAGGTTGTCCGGGTGGATGCGGGTGAGGCAGGCGAGCTCGTCGCCGCGCGCCCAGCCGGGGTTGGCCCGGGCGAAGAAGGCCACGTGGGGGTCGCCCAGGCGGCGGGCCAGGTCGTCAGCGCCGTCGCGGAGCGGGGTCGGGTGGGCGAGGCGGACGACGCCGGTCGTCGGCTCGTAGCGGTCGCCGTAGCGGGCGCTCGCGAGCGCCGCAAGCAGGGCGCGGTCGGCGGCCCCAGCGCGGCCGTCGTGGGCTGGCGCGAAGGTGCGGAAGAACGTCGGGAGGAAGCGGTACGTCCGGTAGCCCGACGACAGGAGGAACCAGACCGTGTCGCGCTCGCGGTGGCGGGCCGCCTCCGCGAAGACGTGCTGGCTCCACAGGCGCGGCAGCAGCGCCGCGCCGCGCGCGTCGGGCCGAACGACCGTGTCGCCGCTGAAGAACGCTGTCACCGGCCGGCCGTCGGCGTGCGCCGTCTCGATCCGGAGCAGCGTCGAGAAGCCTGCCAGCCGGCCGTCGGCGTCGGCCAGCAGGACGGCCGCGTCCTTCTCGTCGAGGTCGGCGTCGAACGTGGAGGGCGTGACGTCGCGGAACTGGTCCTCCAGCAGCGCCCGCATCGCGGCGCGCTCGGCGCCGGTCAAGCTGGCGACCGGGCGGACCTCGCCCGTGCTGGACGGAGCGTCGGGGCTCCGCGAGGCGTCGGCCTTCCCTACGGAGTCCCCTCTCCCTGGGGGAGAGGAACAGGGTGAGGGGGCCGACGTGGCTCGGCCGCTAGTAGCTGGCGATCTGGACATGGATGGGGGAAGAAAGGGCAGGCGGGTCGTCCCCGGGCCACCGCGCGGCGACCAGCGTGCTCCGGTACGCCACGTGGAGCCGGCGTCGGAGGAGGGGCAGCGCCGGGTCCCTCGCGTCCAAGCCGAGCAGGACGAACGCCAGTCCCCGCGCTCGCGCCGTCCCCAGCGCCGCGCCGACGAGCGCGTCGAGCGCTTGCGGATCTCGCCATACGGGCCGCACCGCGAACGCCGCCCGAAGCGGCTCGCCCGTGTCTGGCAGCGGCGCCGCGCCGAGCACCCGCAGTGCCCCGTTCACGAGGGGACGGAGACGTCCGAGCGCGCCTTGGTACCCGCGCACGACCGACTGACGGACGGACGAGGCGTCCCACAGCGACAGCGCGGCGCCGTCGACGGCGATGTCGTCGGTGGGGGAGAGGCCGGGGAGCGCGAGCGGGTCGGCCGGGAAGAGGTCGCGGCGCGGGCCGAGCGACTGGCGGACGGCGTCCGCGACACCGGCCGGCGTCGGCGCTGGCGGCCGGTGGCGGCGGTGGACGAAGAATGCCAGCGTCACCACGTCGGCGACGGGCGTGAGGGCCGGTGCGTCGCCGCGGGCGAGCGACAGAAGCCGGCGGATCCGGTCGTTCTCGGCCGTCACCGCGAGCGTGGTGAGCGCGACCGGGTCGGCGTCGTGGAGCGCCCGGAGCTGGGTCCACCCCTGGCCGACGAGCGTCCGCACCGGCCGGTCCGGCCGCGCCCGCAGGCCCCCGACGTAGCCCACGCGCGTCGGCTCGCCGCCGACGAACACCACGCGGCTGGCGCGCGAGACGACGGCGACGGGCTCGGCCCCGGGC